>NZ_JAHUWR010000001.1:0-1772571 GCF_019218905.1 Pseudomonas sp. PDM24
TGTTGGGTTGGGCGACGAAGGTTGCGGCGCTGTCGATGTCGCTGATGGTCAAGGTGCCGTTGGTGGTCAGTGGGGCATTGGTTTCGGTCAGATTGGCGATGTCGGCGGACAACACGGCGGCATCGTTAGTACCGGTGACAGTAACGGTCACCAGCTGAGTGTCCACGCCGTCAAGGCCATCGCTGACCTGCACGGTGAACACTTCATCGTGACTTTCGCCAGCCCCCAGCGATTGCACCGCGCTGGCAATGCCATCGGTGCCATTGGCTAGGGTGTAAGTCCATTTGCCAGTGCTATCCACCGCGATCGAACCATAGGTGCCGGTATTCGTACCCGCGATGCTCCAAGTGGCCGTAGCAGCGTGATCGATGTCGGCCGAGCTGAACTGGCCACTCACGCTGAGGGTGGTGTCTTCCTGCACGGTGCCGGCATCATTGCCGGTCACGAAGCTGAGCACGGGCGCATCGTTAGTGCCGCTGACGGTAACGGTCACCAGCTGAGTATCGATGCCGCCGAGGCCATCGCTGACCTGCACGCTGAACACTTCATTGTGACTCTCGCCAGCCTTCAACGATTGCACGGCACTGGCGACACCGTCGCTGCCATTGGCCAGGGTGTACGTCCACTGGCCGGTGCTGTCCACGGCGATCGAACCGTAGGTTCCCGTAGCCGAGCCATTGATGGTCCAACTGGTCGTGGCGTCGTGATCGATGTCGGCCGAGCTGAACTGGCCGCTGACGCTGAGGGTGCTGTCTTCCTTTACCGCGCCGGCATCATTGCCGGTCGCGAAGCTGAGCACGGGCGCATCGTTAGTGCCGCTGACGGTAACGGTCACCAGCTGAGTATCGATGCCGCCGAGGCCATCGCTGACCTGCACGCTGAACACTTCATTGTGACTTTCGCCAGCCTTCAACGATTGCACGGCACTGGCGACGCCATCGGTGCCATTGGCCAGGGTGTACGTCCACTGGCCGGTGCTGTCGACGGCGATCGAGCCGTAGGTTCCCGTAGCCGAGCCATTGACGGTCCAACTGGTCGTGGCGTCGTGATCGATGTCGGCCGAGCTGAACTGGCCACTCACGCTGAGGGTGGTGTCTTCCTGCACGGTGCCGGCATCATTGCCGGTCACGAAGCTGAGCACGGGCGCATCGTTAGTGCCGCTGACGGTGACGGTCACCAGCTGGGTGTCGACGCCGCCGAGGCCATCGCTGACCTGCACGTTGAACACTTCGTCGTGACTCTCGCCAGCCTTCAACGATTGCACGGCACTGGCGACACCGTCGCTGCCATTGGCCAGGGTGTACGTCCACTGGCCGGTGCTGTCGACGGCGATCGAGCCGTAGGTTCCCGTAGCCGAGCCATTGATGGTCCAACTGGTCGTGGCGTCGTGATCGATGTCGGCCGAGCTGAACTGGCCACTCACGCTGAGGGTGGTGTCTTCCTGCACGGTGCCGGCATCATTGCCGGTCACGAAGCTGAGCACGGGCGCATCGTTAGTGCCGCTGACGGTGACGGTCACCAGCTGGGTGTCGACGCCGCCGAGGCCATCGCTGACCTGCACGTTGAACACTTCGTCGTGACTCTCGCCAGCCTTCAACGATTGCACGGCACTGGCGACACCGTCGCTGCCATTGGCCAGGGTGTACGTCCACTGGCCGGTGCTGTCCACGGCGATCGAGCCGTAGCTGCCGGTATTGCTACCGACAATGCTCAAACTGGTCGTGGCGTCGTGATCGATGTCGGCCGAACTGAACTGGCCGCTGACGCTGAGCGTGGTGTCTTCCTTTACCGCGCCGGCATCGTTACCCGTCGCGAAACTGAGTACGGGCGCATCGTTAGTGCCGCTGACGGTAACGGTCACCAGCTGAGTATCGATGCCGCCGAGCCCATCGCTGACCTGCACGGTGAACACTTCATTGTGACTCTCGCCAGCCTTCAACGATTGCACGGCACTGGCGATGCCATCGGTGCCATTGGCCAGGGTGTACGTCCACTGGCCGGTGCTGTCGACGGCGATCGAACCGTAGGTTCCCGTAGCCGAGCCATTGATGGTCCAACTGGTCGTGGCGTCGTGATCGATGTCGGCCGAGCTGAACTGGCCGCTGACGCTGAGGGTGGTGTCTTCCTTTACCGCGCCGATATCATTGCCGGTCGCGAAGCTGAGCACGGGCGCATCGTTAGTGCCGCTGACGGTGACGGTCACCAGCTGAGTATCGACACCGCCGAGGCCATCGCTGACCTGCACGCTGAACACTTCATTGTGACTTTCGCCAGCCTTCAACGATTGCACGGCACTGGCGACGCCATCGGTGCCATTGGCCAGGGTGTACGTCCACTGGCCGGTGCTGTCGACGGCGATCGAGCCGTAGGTTCCCGTAGCCGAGCCATTGATGGTCCAACTGGTCGTGGCGTCGTGATCGATGTCGGCCGAGCTGAACTGGCCACTGACGCTGAGCGTGGTGTCTTCCTTTACCGCGCCGGCATCGTTACCCGTCGCGAAGCTGAGCACGGGCGCATCGTTAGTGCCGCTGACGGTGACGGTCACCAGATGAGTATCGACACCGCCGAGGCCATCGCTGACCTGCACGCTGAACACTTCATTGTGACTTTCGCCAGCCTTCAACGATTGCACGGCACTGGCAACGCCATCGGTGCCATTGGCCAGGGTGTACGTCCACTGGCCGGTGCTGTCGACGGCGATCGAACCGTAGCTGCCGGTATTGCTACCGGCAATGCTCCAGGTGGCGGTGGCAGCGTGATCGATGTCGGCCGAACTGAACTGGCCGCTGACGTTGAGTGTGGTGTCTTCCTGCACGGCGCCGATATCGTTGCCTGTCGCGAAACTGAGCACGGGTGCGTCATTGGTGCCAGTGAGGGTGATGGTCACAGTCTGCGTCGCCGAAGCAGCATTAGCCGCGCCACTGTTGTCGGTGGCAACCACCGTGTACGAGAAGGTGATGGTTTCACCCGCACCGAGGAAGTCGAGGTTCTGGTTGCTGCTGTAGTCCCAGCTGTTCTGATCGACCGAGAAGCCGGCCACCAGTGCCGAAGCCACGCCCGCATTGAGCGTGCCGCCGCTCCAGGCGATGTTGCCGTTGGAGGTGTGCGACACAGTCACCACGTCGATGTTGTCCACATCGGCAAAACTCAGTGCACCGCTGTCGCTCAGCGTGGCGGTGCCATTACCTTCGTTCATTGCGCCGCTGCTGTCGGCGATCGTCAGCGTCGGCCGATCGTTAGTACCGGTGAGAGTAATGGTCACGGTCTGCACCGCGCCGTCGCCAATCGCCACGTTATAGGTTTGCGTGACGCTCTGGCCTTCGCCGAGGAACTGCAGGGCGGTGTTGTTCACCGCGAAGTTCCAGCCCAGCGAACCGCTGCCCGTGCCGGTGCTGTCGCTCAGTGGATTAGTGGTGAAACTGCCAAGATAGCCGGATGCGCCCGGCGTGACGGTGACGCTGTGGGTGTCGATCAGGTCGACGTCGGTGAAGGTGATGTTGCCGCTGGCTGAGTAGTCGCCGCTGTCTTCCCCGGCATCGCCGGCTTGCACGCCGCTGGTGATCTGCACCTGATCGTTGGTGCCGGTGATGGTGATCATCACATTCTGCGTGGTCGACGAGCCATGCCCATCATTGATGGTGACCACATAGGTTTCAGTAACTGTTTGCCCCTGGGCCAGGGATTGGGCTGCCGCATTATTCAGGGTGTAAGTCCAGTTAACGGAGCCGTCGGCAGTGTTGGCCGCTTCGGTCACGGGGGCAAGGACGAAGGTGCCCAGCGCGGTTGTATTGCCTCCCGCAGCCTCGAAAGAGGCGGTATGCGTGTCGCTCAGGTCTACATCGCTAAAAGCAATAGTGCCTGTCGCGCTCAGCGAGTCAGTGGTGCTCGGAGTCGTGCTCGCATCTTCGGTTACCGTGCTGGCCTGGGCGCCGAGGCTCATCGTCACACTGTCATTCATGCCAGCGAACTGTACCTGCGCGGTAGCCCAGCTGAGCGTGCCGTTACCCAGACGAATCGCATAGGTAAAACTGTCCGTCAGGGACCCTCCAGCTGCCAGCGCCTGGAGTTGTGCCTTGAACGTAGTCGACAACGTAGCGGCGTCGTAGCCGACCTTGCCATCGGCGGTAATCCAGATCTTTGCCCCGTTGAAACTGGTGTCAGTACTTGTCGCCTCAATTCTGCCGGTGTCCTGGACCAGCAGGTCGGCCGGCGCATAAACCTTGGTGGCAGTGGAAAGACTGGTCGCGTCATCGAGTGACCAGAGTGTCTTCGCGTTGCCACCGAGGTCATTGGACATGACGTCCAGGTACACGACGCCCAGCAGGTCTTCGGTGATGGCCGCGGTGCTCGTGCCAATAACTCCGGCAGTGAAAATGTCGTCCTGCGCCTGCGGAGTGTTGGAAAGCGAAGTAACGGTGCCGCCGCTGGTCGTTGTGGTGGTAGCCATGTCTTTCTCCCGAAAATGCCATTTTTTTATTTTTGGAATCGCTAGGGACTGCTAACAGGGCGAAGTCCCGTTCTTGCACCGCTCAGGTCGTTCAAGAGTGGTGCGAGGCGGCCGCCGGACATCGTCGGCCAGCTGACGGGACAAGCGCTGCCGGCAGAGGCGCGCGGGTGTTGCGGGGGTGGAAAAGCTCGCCGCATTCGAGGAGCGGATCGCAGTTCAGGTTGGGCGAACGTCGGCCCGAGCCTGAGGCTGCATTGCGCACGGCGCGCAGTAATCTGAGAGCTCCCATGTGGAAGGGACTCCTGAAGTAATGGCTGAATGAGGCCGTGTCTTGGGATAGCCCTGACTCAGGAGTACGGCCTTTCCTGATATCAGTTTGATGTGTGTTTAGTTGTGGGCTCAGGCTTTGTAAAGGTGTTAACCGAAGGTAACAGTACGATGTGCCAATATTCCGACAAGTGGAGGTTTTGGTGTCAATATTATGTCGATTTGTTTTTGGCGAAGGGGGCGTAGACACTCAACACGGGTGCACCTCAAATGAGCTGAAACCCTTATGCGGCAAGGTCTGGCTGCGTATTTCCAGTGCTGGGACACCCTCAAGTTGCAACGTCAGCGGTTAAAAAAGCCCCGCCAGGGCATTCCTATGTCGGTTTTTTTCATGCTCGAACCACCCGACGGCTTACGTGGAAAGTCTGTCGTGACAACGAAATACGCGATTGCACACCCGCCGCTTCAAGGGAACGCGACTACTGGCCGATAACCCGGTCGGTCGTTGTGGTTTTCGTCACCGCCGACCGGTAAGCATCATCACGGGTTTATGCGAAATCGCTTGATAGCCTATGGCCTCCCGCTATCATCTGCGCGCCGAAAAGGCCGCGAAGCCGAGCTCGCCCGTTAGCTGCCTTTAAGTTGCTCTTCTTAAATTGCCTGGAAATCTTCGATGCTGTCGTATCACCAAAAAAGCTTCCTGATCGTCGATGATTTCTCGGATTTCCGCAGTTCCGTCAGGTCCATGCTGCGGGAGCTGGGCGTCAAGGACGTGGACACCGCCGATACCGGTGAACAGGCGCTGCGCATGTGCTCGCAGAAGTCTTACGATTTCATCCTGCAGGACTTCCACCTGGGCGACGGCAAGAAGAACGGTCAGCAAGTACTCGAAGACCTGATGATCGAGAAGCTGATCAGCCATGAAAGCGTGTTTGTCATGGTCACTGCCGAAACCAGCCAGGCCATGGTGCTCAGCGCACTGGAGCACGAGCCTGATGCTTACCTGACCAAGCCGTTCAACCGTTCCGGCCTGGCCCAGCGCCTGGAACGGCTGGAGCAGCGCAAAACGTTGCTCAAACCGATCCTGCAAGCCCTTGACCGGGGTAAACCGGTTGAAGTGCTCAATGCCTGCATTGCCCTGTGCAAACAGGACATTCGGTATTCACCACTGTGCCTGCGTTACCGCGCCGATGCGTTGCGCGATTTGAACCAGAACGAAGCGCTGGAGCGTCTCTATGACAGCATCATTGCTGATCGGCCTTTGCCATGGGCATTTGCCGGGTTGGGCCAGTTGCTGTTCAAGCGCGGCCAGGTCAGCCAGGCCAAAGGCATTTATGAAAAAGCCCTGAAAGTCTTCCCGATGATGCCGGCCCTCTACGACGGCATGGCCGATGTGCTGGTCGCCGAAGGCGACACCAAGGGGGCGCAGAGAGTCCTGGAAGAGGCTATTCGCCTGTCGCCGCTGGCGGTGCGCCGGCAAGCGTTACTGGGCAAGCTGGCAATGGCCAACGAGGATTTCGATACCGCTTCCAAAGCCTATCGCCAGGCGGTGGCCCAAGGGGCGCAGTCACGTTTCAAGGATGCGGAAAGTAACCTCGGCCTGGCCCATGCCTTGATCAGCAAGGGCAGTGAGAAAGGCCTGGACACCCGGACCCGCCTCGAAATCAACACCACGCTGAGTGCGGTGGCGAAGGAGAACCCTTCCGACCCCGGCCTGCAGATTCGTGCGCGCCTGATGAAAGCCACCAGTCTGTTGCTCAACGATGCCGAAACCGCCGAGAAGCTCACCGAGCAGGCGATGATGCGTCTCGATGGCATGGAGCAGTTCATGAGCGCCGAAGCGGCGCTGCTGGTGGCCAAACAGCTGCAAATGCTGGGGCAGGCAAGTGCCGGCGCTTCGATGCTGAAAAACTGTGCGGAAATCTACGGCGACGATCCGACCGTGATGAAAGGCATCGCCAAACTGACTGACGACCCGACCATCCTCAACTCCGGTAACGCAGCCGCCGACCTTAACCGTCAGGGCGTGCGGGTGTACAAGACCGGCAACCTGGTGGAAGCCCGGGATGTATTCCGCAAAGCCCTGGCGTTGCAGCCGAAGAACATCAGTATTGCCCTGAACATGGCGCAGTCGTTGCTGCACGGCACTGACACCAGCGTGCCGTCGGCCGAACTGGAAGAATGCCGGGCCTGCCTGAAAACCGTCGGCCTGATGCCCGATACCGACGCGCGTTATCCGCGCTACCAGAAACTGAAAATCAAGGCGTTCGGCGAATGATCGACAGCGAACCGTCACTCGACTTTTCCACGGTGATTGCTTCCACCGTGCATGACATGAAGAACTCCCTGGCCATGCTGATGCAGGCGCACAGTCAATGGCTGGCGCGCTTGCCCGATCCCGAGCAACACACCCCGGAGCAGGGCGTGATCGACTTCGAGTTCGCCCACCTCAATGGCATGCTGGTGCAATTGCTGGGGCTGTACAAACTCGGTGTCAACCAGATGCCGTTGCAGCCGGCCTACCATGAGCTGGATGATTTCATCGAGGCGCAACTGGCGGCTCACCAGGAAGTGTTCGCCAGCCGCGGCATTATCGCGAGCTATGAAGTGGACCCGTTGAGCCCGCTGGGTTTCTTCGACCGGGAACTGATTGCCTCGGTACTCGCCAACTGCATCAACAATGCCATTCGTTACGCCCGCCATGCCTTGTTGATCAGCGTCAGCGATGAGGCCGGGCAACTGGTGCTGACCATCAACGACGATGGTGAGGGTTATCCGCCCGAGATGATCGAGCGTCAGGCCGATTACGTGCAGGGCATCAACCACAGCAGTGGCAGCACCGGCCTGGGCCTGTACTTTGCCGGACGGATTGCCGCCTTGCATCAGCGCAACGGCGTGGGCGGACGCACCGAAATCAGCAATGGCGGCCCGTTGGGCGGTGGCGTGTTCAGCCTGTATCTCCCCTGACAGACACAATCCCCGAAGGCTGCGATCTTTTGATGTTGCCTTTAAAAAGCAAAGTCAAAAGATCGCAGCCTTCGGCGGTTCCTCCACCTTTTTGTTTGACGCTGCTTGATATTCCGAACAGCCGAAGCCTATTTTGTACGGGTCGCCGTTCGCGGCTCGTACAACAACAAGGATTGCGTCATGACAACCGATGGCCATCGTTCACTCGCGCAGCGATTGACGGGCATTGATGAGATTGAATGTGTCACGCCGGACCTGAACGGCGTACCACGCGGCAAGGTGATGACCGCCGAAGGATTTCTTGAAGGGCGGCGTTTGCAGATGGCGCGGGGAGTGCTGCTGCAATGCATCATGGGCGGTTATCCGCCGGCGCGCTTTTACGGCAGTGATGATGGCGACCTGGCGCTGGTGCCTGATCCCGCGCAGATCCACCGTTTGCCCTGGAGCCCGCAGCCTCGGGCGCTGGCCATTTGTGATGCGGACGAACTGACTGGCGAGAGCTCGCCATTGTCGACCCGCGGCCAACTCAAGGCCGTGATCGCTCGATATGCCGCCCTCGGTCTGGCGCCGGTGGTGGCGACCGAGCTGGAGTTCTTCGTCTTCGCGCCCAACCCTGACCCGACGCAACCCTTCCAGCCACCACTGGGCCTGGACGGTCGTCGCGAGGACGGTCATTCGGCGTTCAGCGTCAGTTCCAATAACGGCTTGCGGCCGTTCTTCAATGAAGTCTACGAATGCATGGCGGCGTTGGGCTTGCCGCGCGATACCTTCATGCACGAGATGGGTGTCAGCCAGTTCGAGATCAACCTGCTGCACGGCGATCCGCTACTGTTGGCCGACCAGACTTTACTGTTCAAGCATCTGCTCAAAGAAGTGGCGCTCAAGCATGGCCTGACCGTGGTCTGCATGGCCAAGCCGTTGGCGCACACACCGGGCAGTTCGATGCATATTCATCAGAGCATCGTCGAGATCGGCACCGGGCGTAACGTGTTCAGCGACAAGGCCGGCGAGCCGACCGCGACCTTCCGTCATTTCATCGGTGGCCAGCAGGCCGGCATGGCGGATTTCACTGCGCTGTTTGCGCCGAACGTGAACTCCTATCAGCGCCTGTGCCATCCTTTCGCATCGCCGAACAATGCCTGCTGGTCCCACGACAATCGCGCGGCCGGACTGCGCATTCCGGCCAGTTCACCGGTCGCTCGTCGGGTCGAAAATCGCTTGCCGGGGGCCGATGCCAATCCGTATCTGGCGATCGCCGCGAGCCTGGCGTCAGGGTTGTATGGCATCGAGAACAAACTGGAGCCGAGCGAGCCGATCCAGGGTGAGTTCGTTGTGCCGGATAATCTTTCGTTGCCGTGTACCTTGCATGCCGCTCTCGAACGTCTGAAACGTAGCCAATTGGCGAAGGAACTGTTCGGCAAGGAGTTCATCGAAGGCTACATCGCTTCGAAGACCATGGAGTTGACCAGCTTCTTTGATGAAATTACTCCCTGGGAACGGCGTGTTCTAGCAGCCCAGGCCTGACGACCCGTCGCCGTCGGGCTATCGTTTGTCGATAGCCCGATACTCACTGCAAGGAGCCGCTCGGAACGCCGATGCGCCAAATCTTGAAATCTTTTCGGGGGCTTTATTTCGCCTCGCTGATGATGTTGATCGGCTCGGGCCTGTTGAGTACTTACCTTGCCCTGCGCCTGGCGGCCGATAAAGTCGATAGCCTGTGGGTCGGTGCGTTGATGGCGGCCAACTATTTCGGCCTGGTGCTGGGCGGCAAGATCGGCCATCGGCTGATTGCCCGGGTCGGGCATATTCGAGCTTATTCAGCCTGCGCCGGGATCGTCGGCGCGGCAGTGCTGGGCCATGGCCTGGTGGACTGGTTGCCCGCGTGGCTGTTCCTGCGGGTGATCGTCGGCCTGGGCATGATGTGCCAGTACATGGTGATCGAAAGCTGGCTCAATGAGCAGGCAGAAGCCAATAAGCGTGGCGTGGTGTTCAGCGGCTACATGATCGCTTCGTACCTGGGGCTGGTGCTGGGTCAGCTGATTCTGGTCATGCACCCGGGCCTGGGCCTGGAACTGCTGATGCTGGTCGCACTGTGTTTCGCCCTGTGCCTGGTACCGGTGGCCCTGACGCGGCGGATTCACCCGGCGCCTTTGCACCCGGCGCCGATGGAACCACGCTTCTTCATCAAGCGTGTGCCGCAGTCGTTGAGCACGGTGTTGGGGTCGGGTTTGATCGTCGGTTCGTTCTACGGTCTGGCGCCGCTGTATGCCTCGCAGCAAGGGCTGTCCACCGAACAGGTCGGTCTGTTCATGGGTAGCTGCATTTTTGCAGGCCTGGTGGTGCAGTGGCCGTTGGGTTGGCTGTCGGACCGCTATGACCGGGCGCTGTTGATCCGCTGTTTCGCGTTCAGCCT
The DNA here is from genome assembly GCF_019218905.1 of Pseudomonas sp. PDM24. NCBI lineage: Bacteria > Pseudomonadati > Pseudomonadota > Gammaproteobacteria > Pseudomonadales > Pseudomonadaceae > Pseudomonas > Pseudomonas sp. PDM24. Next base: position 10,095 of record NZ_JAHUWR010000001.1, read on the forward strand.
GGCGTTGGCCGCGTTGCCGCTGGCAATCATGCAGCAGGTGCCGCTGGAGGTGCTGTTCATTGCCGGGTTCCTCTGCTCGTTGGTGCAGTTCTGCCTGTACCCGTTGGCGGTGGCGTTCTCCAACGACCACGTCGAGGGTGATCGCCGGGTGTCGCTGACGGCGATGCTGCTGGTGACTTATGGTGTCGGCGCGAGTATCGGACCGTTGGTAGCCGGGGTGTTGATGAAGCTGTTCGGCAGTCAGATGCTCTATGCCTTCTTCAGCTTCTTTGCGCTGGTGCTGGTGTGGCGAATTCGCCCCAAAGCGGTCACCAACCTGCATCAGGTGGACGATGCTCCGCTGCATCACGTGGCCATGCCGGACAGCATGTCGAGCTCGCCATTGGTCGCTTGCCTGGACCCGCGAGTCGATGAACAGGTAGTGCAGGATCAGATGCAGAACCCGGTCAACCCGGAGGCTGATTTCAATCCGGATGCCGAGCCGGAAACCGAAGCTGAAACAGATTCGGAACCCGAAGACCCTGACGCAGGTCGCGAGCAAAGTTTTACCGAAGCGCGGCCTTGACCAAGGCATAAAAAAACGGGCAGTCACCGCAAGGGACTGCCCGTTTTTTATGGGCGTGGCGTATCAGAAGTCGTCTTTATCGAAACGCCGCGCTTCGCGCTGAAGCTGATAGACGAACCGCTCGACCTGGCGCTGCACCAGGCCGCTCATGTTGTGAAAACGCACGCCAGCGAAGGTGGTGTTGATCTTTTCTTCGAAATGCAGGTAACGCAGTTCGACCGGTGCCGTCATGCTGCCGAAGGGCAGGGCAGCGACGAAGCGGTCATAGACCTGGCCCAGTTGCAGGCTAGCGGTGATGTCGCCCTCGAAGCGCAATTTGCAGCCGGTGGCGGAGATGTCCAGCAGTTTGCCGCTGATGGCCGATTTGAGTTTGTCGCCACCCAGATCGACGTTGACCAGTTGCGCCAGCTTCAACGCGGCGCGGAAAGCATTGCGGCGCTGGTGATAAACCACCTCATCGGGCAGCGCGCCACGGTAGCAGCGGCCATCGCCGGAGTCGTCGATGGTCAGCGGGCCATTGCTTTCCCAGGCGATGCGCACGCCGTCGTGGAAGCCTTCGACCTTGAACGGTTCGCCGGCCAGCAGAAAACGTTCGCCATCGCGCGGGATCATTTCGTCCAGCGCGATCATGTTGCTGTCACGGTCGATGTCCACCAGATAACTCTGGAAGCGCTGGCTGCGCTCATGGAACGTGATGATCAGCGGGTCATGGCTGTCTTGCAGCTGACGCAGATTGCCGGAGATTTCCAGGGGCGTAGTGAGCACCTTGGGTGGCTGCGGAGCATCTTCCGCGTTTAAGGCATTGAACACGGGGCATCAATCTCCAGACAAATATGACTACTGGCTAGCATTCTGCCAGCATGTTTCGCGTCTTGATAGAGCGTGCTCATTGAAAGGCTCAAGCCTGACTGAGCGGGCGTGGCTTTGCGAGCTTGGAGGTTGAACCGCGGGCATCATAGAGCGCTGGCGGCTCGCCGCCGGTGAGGATTTTCAGCTGGTTGGCCGTGGCGGCCTGCTGCACCAGAATCGACTGGCCATTGTTAACGTTGGCGGCCTGGCACTGGGCCAGGAGGTCGGTCAGCACATCGCTCTGTGCCAGCAACTGATCGCCAATGCTCGAATGGCTGGCAAGTTGCTCCAGGCCCTGGCGATTGGTCGGCAGGTTGAGGCTGGCGAGGATTTCACTGCGCTTGCGGCCATGCTGCTCAAGCAAAATGATCAATGCCTGTTTCTGCGCCAGAATCTCTTCGAGCAGTGGCATGTCGCGACCGTGCAGCGCGAGGGACTCGGTTTGCAGCAGCTCCAGCAAGTGTTGCGCCGGGGCAAAGTCGTCGATGATCAGTTGCAGTAAATTAGTGTCGTGCATGGCTGGCCTTGGGTTTTAAGCGTCCAAAAGCCTGGCGCGGCCGTGGCCTAGCGCTGGGCTTCGAAGTTGAGCAGTTTGCTGGCTACACGGTTGCTGTCGACTTTATAGCTGCCATCGGCAATCGCTGCTTTCAACTCGGCCACGCGGGCGTTGTCGACGGCAGGCTGATCGCGCAGCTTGTCAGTGACCTTCTGCAACTGTTGAGCCTCATTGCTGAGGTGTACCGACTCCCCGCTTTTGGTGGTACTGGCCTGTTCGGCCGGGGTATTCAGCGGTGCGGATTGGCCGGCTTCGGCGGTTTCCTTCGCGGCGCTGGTACGTGTACTGCCCGTAAGTGACGAGGAGCTGTTTAAACGACTGAAATCGATGACCATGACAAAAAACCTCTGGGTATTTGGACGCTTGCCATGTTTTCGGCTCTTCTTGTGAAAACTTTAGGCCCATTTATCAATGAGCGTGCATGCGCCAGCGTGTGTCCTGCATGCGGCACAGTTTAGGCAACAGCCCAGTGGCGCGCCATCTCTTCACAAACTACATGGCCGCTTACATGGAAACTTCCACCTGGCCGGGCGCGGTGACTTGCGCCTTGATGACCCGCTGGGAGTTGAGGTTTTTCACGCGAATCTGTTCGCTCATGCCGCCATTGGACAGCGCTTCACCCGGCATACGCACACTGAGCGTACCACTGCGGGCGGTAATCACTACTTGATCGCCCTTGCGAATGACTTCCGCCTGTTCGAGGTGCACCAGGGTAATCACCTGATCGGCGACCATTGGTCGGGTCAGTTTTTGTCCGATCGCTTGATCGACGGAAGTCAGAAAACCCTGATTTATCAGGCTGATATCGCGTTCGCGAAGGGTCACGTCCTGAGGTTCGATAATCCCTGTGCGCTTGAGCGGACGAGTGGTGGTCACGATGTCGCGAAACAGCCGTACTTGAGCGGGTACGAAGACTGTCCAGGGGGAGGCACCGTCGCAGCGAACCTTGACCGTAACCCGGCCCAGAGGCCTCGCGGGGCTCTCGAGGGTGGCTGTCAATTCCTTGTCGCACATAGGCATGCGCAGGCGCGGATCGAGCTGGTTGACCTCGATTTCGTAGCGTCCTTGCGTTTGACTGGTGGCCAGATAGTCTTCTACGGTGAATTCAAGAAAGCCCTGAGTGACGCCGATAAGCATGTCAGGCAAGGTAACCGCGTCAGCAAGGGCAGGGCTGCCAGCGTTGAACAGGCAAACGGCCGACATCGCACAGAGTAATCTGCGGCAGGCTGATGTCAGGTGTCGGAAAAATGTCGGTTCTGTGTTCATAAGAGTTAAAAAGCAAGCGCCGTGCCGTTTAGTGAAGAATGTGCGTCGCAACACACTTAGCGTTGGTGTAGGAGTCTGGGCATGGCTGGTGTAATGGATTCGGTGAACCAGCGCACGCAACTGGTGGGGCAGAATCGCCTTGAGCTGTTGTTGTTCCGTCTCGACGGCCAGCAGCTGTATGGGATCAACGTGTTCAAGGTTCGTGAGGTGCTGCAATGCCCCAAACTGACCCTGATGCCCAAGTCCAGTCCTGTCGTGTGCGGTGTGGCGAATATTCGGGGGGCGACCATTCCGATTCTGGATCTGGCGATGGCGACCGGCTCCGGAGCGCTGAAAGATCAAAGCAATCCCTTCGTGATCATCACGGAGTACAACACCAAGACTCAGGGTTTCCTGGTTCGATCGGTAGAGCGCATCGTCAACATGAACTGGGAGGAGATTCATCCGCCACCCAAGGGCACCGGGCGCGATCACTACCTGACGGCGGTGACTCGGGTCGACAATCAGTTGGTCGAAATCATCGACGTCGAGAAGGTGCTGGCGGAAGTGTCACCGACACCGGAAGCGATTTCGGTGGGCGTGGTGGATGTCGAGACTCAGCACAAGGCGTTGTCCTTGCGCGTGCTGACGGTCGATGACTCATCGGTGGCGCGCAAGCAGGTGACCCGTTGCCTGCAAACCGTCGGCGTCGAAGTGGTGGCGTTGAATGACGGCCGGCAAGCGCTGGATTACCTGCGCAAGCTGGTCGATGAGGGCAAGAAGCCGGAAGAAGAGTTCCTGATGATGATCTCCGACATCGAGATGCCGGAGATGGACGGGTACACCCTGACGGCTGAGATCCGCAACGACCCACGCATGCAAAAGCTGCATATCATCCTGCATACTTCGTTGTCGGGTGTGTTCAATCAGGCGATGGTCAAGAAGGTCGGGGCCGATGACTTCCTGGCCAAATTCCGTCCTGATGACCTGGCATCCCGGGTAGTCGACCGGATCAAAGCAGCAGATAACAGCTAGGGGCCTTCTGCCCCTGGCGGTCAAAACGATTTAAGAGGCGGCATCTTTGTCTACGGGTAATTTGGATTTCGAACAGTTCCGGGTATTCCTGGAAAAAGCCTGTGGCATTTTGCTCGGTGAAAACAAGCAATACCTGGTCTCGAGCCGTCTCAACAAACTGATGGAGCAGCAGGGCATCAAATCATTGGGTGAGCTGGTTCAGCGCATCCAGACCCAGCCGCGCAGTGGTTTGCGCGAGATGGTGGTGGATGCCATGACCACCAACGAAACCTTGTGGTTTCGTGACACCTATCCGTTTGAAGTCTTGAAGAACAAGGTCTTGCCTGCAGCGATCAAGGCAAGCCCCGGCCAGCGCCTGCGGATCTGGTCGGCAGCGTGTTCGTCGGGTCAGGAACCGTATTCGCTGTCGATGTCCATCGATGAGTTCGAACGGGTCAACATGGGGCAGTTGAAGATGGGCGTGCAGATCGTTGCCACTGACCTGTCCGGCACCATGCTGACCAACTGCAAGACCGGCGAGTACGACAGCCTGGCCATCGGCCGCGGTCTGTCGCCCGAGCGCCTTCAGCGTTACTTCGACCCGAAAGGGCCGGGACGTTGGGCGATCAAGGCGCCGATCAAGAGTCGGGTGGAATTTCGCTCGTTCAACCTGCTGGACAGCTATGCGAGCCTGGGCAAGTTCGACATCGTGTTCTGCCGCAACGTGCTGATCTACTTCTCCGCCGAGGTGAAGAAAGACATCCTGTTGCGCATCCACAGCACGCTGAAGCCGGGCGGTTATCTGTTTCTTGGCGCGTCCGAGGCGCTGAACGGTTTGCCGGACCATTACCAGATGGTCCAGTGCAGTCCGGGGATCATTTACCAGGCGAAGTGATTCGTTGACGGCATAAAAAAACGGGAGTCCTCAGGGGCTCCCGTTTTTTTGTGCCTGATTTCTCATTCTCGCCGCACTACCTGTAGGAGCGAGGCTTGCCCGCGAAGGCGGTGTATCAGACACAAAATCGCTGACTGACACATCGCCTTCGCGGGCAAGCCTCGCTCCTACAGTGGTCGGTGTAGTTCCTGATAAGCGGCAGAAAAGCGGCAGGCGGCGGAAATCGGTTGCCGCTTTTCTGGCATTGCCGGCTTGCCACCGCGCGCAAAGCCCCGGTTTACGGGCTTTTTTGAATTGGCACGCCGCTTGCTATGTCCATGTTACGAAAAATCAGGTCACCCGAAGGTTTCCCGACATGAGCATCAGCTTCGATAAAGCGCTCGGTATCCATGAACAAGCCCTGGGCTTCCGCGCTCAGCGTGCCGAAGTCCTGGCCAACAACATCGCCAACGCCGACACCCCGAACTACAAGGCTCGGGATCTGGACTTCTCGAAAGTGCTCGCCGAGCAGAACGAGAAAACCAAAAACGGCAAGTTCGCCTTGAACATGACCAACAGCCGTCACATCGAAGCTGAAGGCATGGGCAATGGCGACGAGTCGCTGATGTATCGCACGCCGATGCAACCGTCGATCGACCAGAACACCGTGGACGCCCAGCTGGAACAGTCGAATTACGCGGAAAACGCGGTCAACTTCCAGGCCAGCTTCACCCTGCTCAACAGTAAATTCAAAGGGCTGGTGTCAGCCCTGCGCGGAGAGTAATCCATGTCTCTATCCAGTGTTTTCAACATTGCCGGTAGCGGCATGAGTGCCCAGACCACTCGCTTGAACACCGTCGCCTCGAACATCGCCAACGCCGAGACCGTCTCGTCGAGCATCGACCAGACCTACCGTGCCCGCCACCCGGTATTCGCCACCATGTTCCAGGGCGGCCAGAGCGGCGGCAGCGATTCGCTGTTCCAGAACCAGGACGCTGCCGGTCAAGGCGTGCAAGTGCTGGGCGTGGTCGAAGACCAGAGCAACCTTGAAGCGCGCTACGAGCCGAACCATCCGGCTGCTGATGGCAAGGGCTACGTCTATTACCCGAACGTCAATGTCGTCGAAGAAATGGCCGACATGATTTCCGCGAGCCGTTCGTTCCAGACCAACGCCGAAATGATGAACACCGCCAAAACCATGATGCAGAAGGTCCTGACCCTAGGTCAGTGATAAGGGGCGATTCATATGAGCGTTATCAGCGATGTTCTGGCCAACTCCTCGGTCCAGACCCCGACCAACAAAGACAGCCTGACCTCGGCCGCTACCGGCGGCCAGGCGCTGGGCAAGGACGCGTTCCTGCAACTGTTGGTGACTCAGCTGAAAAACCAGAACCCGCTCGATCCTCAGGACAACAGCGAGTTCGTGGCACAACTGGCGCAGTTCAGTAGCCTGGAAGGTATCACCACGCTGAACGATACGGTCAGTGGCCTTGCCAGCAGCTACAGCTCCTCGCAAGCCTTGCAGGCTTCTTCGCTGGTGGGCCGCTCCGTCATTGCGCAGACCGACAAAACCCTGGTCGACACCTCCAAGAGCCTCAACGGAACCGTCGTGGTGCCTACCTCGGTTTCCGCGGCCACCGTCAAGATCACCAACTCGGAAGGCAAGACCATCCGTACGCTCGAGTTGGGCAGTCAAAGTGCCGGTAACGCCAGTTTTATCTGGGACGGCAAGGACGATGCGGGCGCGGTGGCACCGGCGGGTACTTACACCTTCGGCGCAACGGCCACCATCGACAGCAAGGCGACATCGCTGATTACTTATCTGCCAGCGACCGTTAACAGCGTGACCATCAGCCAGACCGGCGGTGAGTTGATGCTGAACCTGGCAGGCATGGGCAGCGTTGCCCTGTCCAAAGTACAAACCATTGGTATATAGAGCCGACTAACACGGCACAAGGAGTGGAATATGTCTTTCAATATCGGCCTTAGCGGTCTCTATGCAGCCAACAAACAACTGGACGTGACCGGCAACAACATCGCCAACGTCGCGACCACCGGTTTCAAATCCTCCCGTGCAGAATTCGAAGACGTGTACTCGGCCACTCGCCTGGGTACCGGCAGCAAGACCGTCGGCAACGGCGTGCGCCTGGCCAACGTTTCCCAGCAGTTTGGCCAGGGCGACGTGAACAATACCGGCAACGTGCTGGACATGGGCATCCAGGGCAACGGCTTCTTCATCCTCAGCGACAACGGCTCCCTGAGCTACACCCGTGCCGGTGCGTTCAAGACTGATGCTGAAAACTATGTGGTCGATAACAACGGCAACCGTTTGCAGGGTTATGGCGTTGATGCCAACGGCAAGATCATCAACGGTGTGTTGACGGATTTGAAGATTGATACGTCGAGCCTCAAGCCAAACCCGACCACCAAGGTCGATCAGACGATGAACCTGAATTCGGCGGAAACATTACCGACCGTGGCCACGTTCAGCCCGACCGATACCAACAGCTATAACAAGACCATTTCCACCAAGGTCTACGATAGCCAGGGTAACGAGCACACCATGGATCAGTACTACGTGAAAACGGGTACCAACGCCTGGCGTGTCCATACCTACATGGATGGTCGTTCTCCGGCCAACCCTGCTACCACGCCACCAGTGGCGATTACCGCCGACATCACTTTCAACTCCGATGGCAGCATCAATACGCTGACGGCGGGTGCTGGCTGGACCAAGACCGGCAACACGCTGACCATGACCGGTTGGGTGCCAGGTACCATTACCAACGCCGCGACGACTCCTGTGACCTGGGGTCCGAACGGTTCCGTCGCTGCCACTGGCGGTATCGCGTTCAACATGGCGCTGACCACTTCTTACAACTCGCCAACCGCTCGTACCGCCCAGTTCCAGGATGGTTACGCCACCGGCCAGATCTCCAGCCTGACGATCGACGCCACCGGCGTCATGACCGCCAACTTCAGCAACCAGCAAACCAAGGCCATCGGCCAGGTTGCAGTCGCCAGCTTCGCTAACGAGCAAGGCTTGCAACCGATCGGTGGTACCCGCTGGAAAGAAACCTTCGCCTCGGGCGTGGCGGGTGTCGATGCGCCGACAACCGGCACGCTGGGTTCGGTCGTGTCCAACTCCCTGGAAGAGTCCAACGTCAACCTGACCAACGAATTGGTCGAGCTGATCAAGGCCCAGAGCAACTACCAGGCAAACGCCAAGACCATCTCCACCCAGAGCACCATCATGCAGACCATCATTCAGATGACCTGATGCTTGATAGTGCTGCATAAAGAACCCCTCGCAAGAGGGGTTTTTTTATGGCCTGGATTTTTGTCGGGAGTTGAGGTTTTGGTTGTTTGTGCTGGCCTCTTCGCGGGCAAGCCTCGCTCCTACAGGATATATGTCGCCCATATGATCAGCGTATATCCTGTAGGAGCGAGGCTTGCCCGCGAAGGCGTCAGATCGGCCACCACATTCCTCAAGGCAAAAGAAAACCCCCGACCAATCCAGAGGACTGATCGGGGGTTATCGAGGTCAGCGCCTTTCAGCGCTCACCGGCTCAGCTTATTGGCAAGCTTCGCAATCCGGCTCGTCGATGGCGCACGCCTTCGGCACTGGAGCAGGGCCGGCAGGGGCTGCCAGGACCGAGTCGTCACCGTGGTTGCCGCCGCTGGAAACAGCGTTCAGCTTACCGGTGTTGATGGTCGACTTCTCGGTGCTGGTCGCGGCCAGGGCACGGAGGTAGTAGGTGGTTTTCAGACCACGGTACCAGGCCATGCGGTAGGTCACGTCCAGCTTCTTGCCCGAAGCGCCAGCGATGTACAGGTTCAGCGATTGAGCCTGGTCGATCCACTTCTGACGACGGCTTGCCGCGTCAACGATCCACTTGGTGTCCACTTCGAACGCAGTCGCGTAGAGCTCTTTGAGTTCTTGCGGGATGCGCTCGATCTGTTGAACCGAACCGTCGTAGTACTTCAGGTCGTTGATCATGACCGAGTCCCACAGACCGCGAGCCTTCAGGTCGCGAACCAGGTACGGGTTGATCACGGTGAATTCGCCCGACAGGTTCGATTTCACGTAGAGGTTCTGGTAAGTCGGTTCGATCGACTGCGACACGCCAGTGATGTTGGCGATGGTCGCGGTCGGTGCGATGGCCATGATGTTGGAGTTACGAATACCTTTCTGCACACGGGCGCGAACCGGTGCCCAGTCCAGGGATTCGTTCAGGTCAACGTCGATGTACTTCTGGCCACGTTGCTCGATCAGGATCTGTTGCGAATCCAGCGGCAGGATGCCTTTGGACCACAGCGAACCCTGGAACGTCTCGTAAGCGCCGCGCTCGTCGGCCAGGTCGCAGGACGCCTGGATCGCGTAGTAGCTGACCGCTTCCATCGACTTGTCGGCGAACTCGACGGCAGCGTCGGAACCGTAAGGGATGTGCTGCAGGTACAAAGCGTCCTGGAAGCCCATGATGCCCAGACCGACCGGACGGTGCTTGAAGTTGGAGTTCTTCGCTTGTGGCACCGAGTAGTAGTTGATGTCGATAACGTTATCGAGCATGCGAACAGCGGTGTTCACGGTGCGTTCCAGCTTGGCGGTGTCCAGCTTGCCGTTGGTGATGTGGTTCGGCAGGTTGATCGAACCCAGGTTGCAAACGGCGATCTCGTCCTTGTTGGTGTTCAAGGTGATCTCGGTGCACAGGTTCGAGCTGTGAACCACGCCCACGTGCTGCTGCGGGCTGCGCAGGTTGCACGGGTCTTTGAAGGTCAGCCATGGGTGGCCGGTTTCAAACAGCATGGACAGCATTTTGCGCCACAGGTCTTTGGCCTGGATGGTCTTGAACAGCTTGATCTTGCCTGGGTACTCGGACAGGGCTTCGTAGTACTCGTAGCGCTCTTCGAAGGCCTTGCCGGTCAGATCGTGCAGGTCCGGCACTTCGGACGGCGAGAACAGGGTCCACTTGCCGTCATCGAAGACGCGCTTCATGAACAGGTCAGGGATCCAGTTGGCGGTGTTCATGTCGTGGGTACGACGACGGTCATCACCGGTGTTCTTGCGCAGTTCGATGAACTCTTCGATGTCCATGTGCCAGGTTTCCAGGTAGGCACACACAGCGCCTTTGCGCTTGCCACCCTGGTTAACGGCGACGGCGGTGTCGTTCACCACTTTCAGGAACGGTACAACGCCCTGGGATTTGCCGTTGGTGCCCTTGATGTACGAGCCCAGCGCACGAACCGGCGTCCAGTCGTTGCCCAGGCCGCCAGCGAATTTCGACAGCATGGCGTTGTCGTGGATCGCGTGGTAGATGCCCGACAGGTCATCCGGCACGGTGGTCAGGTAGCAGCTCGACAGCTGTGGACGCAGGGTACCGGCGTTGAACAGGGTCGGGGTCGACGACATGTAGTCGAAGGACGACAACAGGTTGTAGAACTCGATCGCACGGTCTTCTTTGTTCTTCTCTTCGATTGCCAGGCCCATGGCCACGCGCATGAAGAAAATCTGCGGCAGTTCGAAACGCACGCCATCCTTGTGGATGAAGTAACGGTCGTACAGGGTTTGCAGGCCCAGGTACGTGAACTGCTGATCGCGCTCGTGGTTGATTGCCTTGCCGAGTTTTTCCAGGTCGAAGGACGCCAGAACCGGGTTCAGCAATTCGAATTCGATACCTTTGGCGATATACGCCGGCAGTGCCTTGGCGTACAGATCGACCATTTCGTGGTGAGTCGCGCTCTCGGCGACGCCCAGGAAGTTCAGGCCTTCGGCACGCAGGGTGTCCATCAGCAGGCGGGCGGTCACGAACGAGTAGTTCGGCTCACGCTCGACCAGCGTACGGGCAGTCATCACCAGAGCGGTGTTGACGTCGGTCAGGGCCACGCCGTCGTACAGGTTCTTCAGGGTCTCGCGCTGGATCAGGTCGCCGTCGACTTCTTCCAGGCCTTCGCACGCTTCAGTGACGATGGTGTTCAGGCGACCCATGTCCAGAGGTGCAAGGCTGCCATCGGCGCGGGTGATGCGGATCGACGGGTGAGCCTGTACCGCGTCCTCGGCAGGGGCGCGTACAGCGCGTTCCTTGGAACGGGCGTCGCGGTAGATCACGTAGTCGCGCGCCACTTTCTGCTCGCCGGCACGCATCAGGGCCAGTTCGACCTGGTCCTGGATTTCTTCGATGTGGATGGTGCCGCCCGATGGCATGCGACGCTTGAAGGTGGCGGTGACTTGTTCGGTCAGGCGGGCAACGGTGTCGTGGATGCGCGACGAAGCGGCAGCGGTGCCGCCTTCAACTGCAAGAAACGCTTTGGTGATGGCGACGGTGATTTTGTCATCGGTGTAAGGAACGACAGTCCCGTTTCGCTTGATCACGCGCAGCTGGCCAGGCGCGGTGGCGGACAGATCCGAATTCGAATCGGCGGCCTGCGGCAAGGTACCCTGCGGGTTCTCGCGAGTTGTGTCGGTTTGCATGGGGGGTTGTCTCCACATTCTCTATGTTTGTTTGGGCACCATCACGGTGCCCACCGTTCTGTCCTGAAGCACTACAACCGACGTGGCGTCGGGTATAACAACTTCGGGACAGTAGGAAAAAGGCTAATGATGCCGCTTCCTTGCCGAAGTCTTTGGCCGCGAGCCAGGGCTCGAAACCGGATTCCTTTCTGGGGTGCCAGTTTTGACTGCAACACCCGTACCGTTCTGGCTGTTCTGGCCTGAAAAAACGGTGCCATCCGCGCATGCGGTTTGGGCTTGTAAAAACGTGCTTGGTTCAACCATAAACAGGCAATAAAGCACTTGAGTTTCTGGTCTGAAATGTGGTTAGGCTTTTAAGCCAAAACCCTACATGTAGGGTTTTTTTGGCGCCGAGGTACAAGATAATGCGTTTTTGAGGGTGTTGCAACGTACTACCTGTGGATAAACCTGTGCGTAAATTGTGTGTGAAAGGTGGAACGAGCGTGTAGGCCGCGACCTAGCTGGAGCGGACCGTTTTTCACTGATTTTCAGCGATTGAAAACAGTCGTTCGGATTTTTAAGGGCGCGAACCCTATCACAAAAAACCGCTGTGTCCGAACGCATTTACCCGCTTGTGTTCCAGACGTGCGCCGTTTATACAATCGGCCAATGCAGATGCATTCTTATCCTCCCCAATCATTACAAAAAGACGGGTGGATCCTTTCTTAAAGTGATGTTGGCAAGCAGAGGTCACCGTGGAGCAAGAAGTCTGGCAGGTATTGATTGTCGAGGACGACCAGCGTCTGGCCGACCTGACCCGCGACTACCTCGAAGCCAATGGCCTGCGCGTCTCGATCGAGGGCAACGGCGCCCTTGCTGCGGCACGCATCATCAAGGAGAAACCGGACCTGGTAATCCTCGACCTGATGCTTCCGGGTGAAGATGGCCTGAGCATTTGCCGCAAGGTTCGCGACAAGTATGACGGCCCGATCCTGATGCTCACCGCACGCACCGATGACACCGATCAGATCCTCGGCCTCGACCTCGGCGCTGATGACTACGTCTGCAAACCGGTTCGCCCACGCCTGCTGCTGGCGCGCATCCAGGCCTTGTTGCGGCGTAGCGAAGCGCCTGAAGCGGCCCCGGAAAAACAGCGGCGTCTGCAGTTCGGCCCGTTGGTGGTGGACAACGCGTTGCGCGAGGCCTGGCTGCATGACAAAGGCATCGAGTTGACCAGCGCCGAGTTCGATTTGCTCTGGCTGCTGGTGGCCAACGCTGGGCGTATTCTGTCTCGCGAAGAAATTTTCACGGCGCTGCGCGGTATCGGTTATGACGGCCAGGACCGTTCCATCGACGTGCGCATCTCACGCATCCGCCCGAAGATCGGCGATGACCCGGAGCATCCGCGGCTGATCAAAACCATCCGCAGCAAAGGCTACCTGTTCGTTCCCGAAGCCTGCGCAGACTTGTCGCTGTGAACTCGATCTTCCTGCGCATTTATGGCGGCATGTGTGCGGCGCTGATTCTGGTGGCGGTGCTCGGTGTGCTGGCCTTGCACCTGCTTAACCAGGTGCGCAGCGAGCAATACCGCGAGCGTCTGGCCCACGGCACGTTCTCGTTGATGGCCGATAACCTGCAACCGATGAACGAAACTGAACGCCACCGGGCCTTGCTGGTGTGGGAGCGCTTGCTCGGGATTCCGTTGGCGCTGAAGACATTCCCCCAGACCGATCTCGACCTGACCCAGCGCACCCGCGTGCTGCGCGGTCAGGCATTGGTGGAGCAGACCGGCCCGCACGCGGCAAAGGTTTACCGCTTGGTCAGCGACAAGGAACAACTGGTGCTCACCGGGGAAGTCCAGCAGATCAGCGAGCAACTGGCGCGAGCGACCATTTACCTGTTGGCCGATGAACTGGTGCGCTACCCGGTGGCCGAGCAGCCCAAGCGTCTGGCGCAGTTAAAGGAAGAGAAGGGTTTCGGCTTTGATCTGCGGCTGGTCACGATCGATCAGGCCGACATGGACGAAGACCAGAGCCGCCGCGTATCCGAAGGCGACACGGTGATGGCGCTGGGCAAGGGCGGCGATTCGATCCGGGTGTTTGCCGGCATGGTCGGTACGCCGTGGGTACTGGAAATCGGCCCGCTGTATCAAATGAATCCGTACCCGCCTGAGTGGTTGGTGCTGATTGCGGCCCTTGGCCTGAGCCTGATCGGTTTGATTGTCTATCTGTTGGTGCGTCAACTGGAGCGCCGTTTGCGCGGGCTGGAAGCCGCTGCCACGCGCATCGCCAAGGGCAGCCTGGAAACCCGCGTACCGGCACGCGGCGCGGACTCGGTGGGGCGCCTGGCCTCGGCGTTCAACGGCATGGCCGAGCACTTGCAGCAATTGTTGGCGATTCAGCGAGAGCTGGTGCGTGCCGTGTCCCATGAACTGCGCACGCCGGTGGCGCGCTTGCGTTTTGGCCTGGAGATGATCGGCTCGGCCACCACGCCTGAGGCGCTGGAAAAATACCGCGAGGGTATGGATCACGACATCGAGGACCTTGATCGGCTGGTCGACGAGATGCTCACCTATGCGCGGCTGGAGCAGGGTTCGCCGGCGCTGAATTTTCAGCGGATCGATCTGGATGCGTTGGTCAATCAGGTGATCGAAGAACTGGCGCCGTTGCGCGCCGAGATCACGGTGCAGCGCGGTTTGTGCCTGTCGGCCGCCGATTGCGACGACGCCTGGGTCGAGGCCGAGCCACGCTACCTGCACCGGGCGTTGCAGAACCTGGTGAGCAACGCCATGCGCCACGCCCATTCACGGGTGACCGTCAGTTATCAGGTCGGACAGCAGCGCTGTCGGGTCGATGTCGAGGATGATGGGCCGGGCGTGCCGGAAACGGCCTGGGAGAAAATCTTCACGCCGTTCCTGCGCCTCGATGACAGCCGCACTCGCGCTTCGGGCGGGCATGGGTTGGGGTTATCGATTGTGCGGCGAATCATCCATTGGCATGACGGGCGAGCATTGATCGGCAAGAGCAAAAGCCTGGGCGGGGCCTGTTTCAGTTTGAGCTGGCCGAGGAATCAGGAGCGGCGGTGAGATTTTTGTTGTCTGGACAATCGCCTTCGCGGGCAAGCCTCGCTCCTACAGGATTCACACAACTCCCGTAGGAGCGAGGCTTGCCCGCGAAGAGGCCCTGACAGGCGCTACAAATCCTCAGGCCTTGATGCTGACCAGACTCAACAACTGCCCATCCATCACTGCAAATTGCGCATCCAGCTCAGTGCCGCTACGCCATTCACCGGACAGGTCAGTCAGCAACCGCAACCGCACTTCACCGCCCGCGCTCCACTCCAGCACCTCGGCGTGTTCGAAATAGAAGCGCTTCTGGACAATCGGGTAGAGCGCCTTGAACAGGCTCTCCTTCACCGAAAACGTCAACGTCACCAGCATTGCCAATTGATTGG
Source organism: Pseudomonas sp. PDM24 (assembly GCF_019218905.1). Lineage (NCBI taxonomy): Bacteria > Pseudomonadati > Pseudomonadota > Gammaproteobacteria > Pseudomonadales > Pseudomonadaceae > Pseudomonas > Pseudomonas sp. PDM24. Next base: position 25,099 of record NZ_JAHUWR010000001.1, read on the forward strand.
CAGCCCCGGCAGCCATGCGCTGCAACTCAGGCCCCGTTAGGATTTCCCCGGCCAGGCGTTCGGCGCGCTCTGCGTCGAGCAGGCTTTCCAAATCCATTCCCAAGCCACGCCAATGGGCTTTGTTCGCGACTATTGCTGCGGCCCGGCCAGTGCTGTGGGTGATCGAGCCGGTGATGTGCGCCGGCCATACCGGTGCGCGGTCTTCGCCGATGGCCGGGATGAAACTCAGCCCTTCCAGTTGTTGCAACGCCGCCCGGGCGCAGACTCGTCCGGCGAGAAACTCGGCCTGCCGCTTGGCCACCGAACGCTGGATGCTCGCCGGCGGCTCGATGGCGCTGCGCTGGAAATCATCACTGGCCAGTTGTTTGGTATCGAAGTGGGTACCCAACAGGACCGTATCGGGCAGCACAAACGGCAGCGGCCAATGGGCGTCGGGTGGGGTGCAGCAGATGGGTAGGGCGGGGACGGGATTCATGACGGGCATTTTGCCGGGTTGCCACGCGTGAGGGTAGTAGCAGTTCGACCGAGTTATCGTTCTTCGCGGGCAAGCCTCGCTCCTACAAGGACGATGCAATCCTGTAGGAGCGAGGCTTGCCCGCGAAGGCCGTTACTCGATCCAGAGTCTTAACCAAATATCTTCTTGAAAAACGCCTGCATGTCCGCCCAGGACTTCTCATCCGCGGTCTTGCTGTAACCAATGTCCGGCCCGCCGTGGTCGCCATGGCTCAGACGATCCGCCTCGGGATTGCTGAACCCATGCTTGGCGCCTTCGAGGGTGACAAACTTGTAGTCGGCACCGGCCTTGTCCATTTCCGTCTTGAACGCTGCCACGTTTTCCGCCGTGACCATGCTGTCCAGAGCGCCATGCTCCACCAGGATTTTCGCCTTCACGCTGTCAGGCGTCGCTGGGGTATTGGTCACCAGCGCGCCGTGGAAACTCACCACGCCCGCCAGCGGCACGCCTTGACGCGCCGCATCCAGCACCACCTTGCCGCCGAAGCAATAGCCGATGGCCGCCAGTTTATTCGGATCGGTCTGTGGTTGTTTCTTCAGCAAGTCGAGCCCGGCCTGAAACCGCGCACTGGCTGCTGCACTGTCTTTCAATGCCGCTTGCATGAAGGCCATGGCGTCCTTGGCGTGTTCGGTGTTCTTGCCGTCGCCAAACATGTCGATCGCCAGCGCGCTGTAGCCCAGACCGGCCAGATCACGGGCGCGGCGCTTGGCGTAGTCGTTGAGGCCCCACCACTCATGCACCACCACCACGCCCGGGCGCGGGCCTTTGATGGCGTCGTCGTAGGCGTAATAGCCGATCAGCTTGGTGCCGTCGACACTCTGGTAGGGAATTTCCTGGGTCTGGATGGCGGCCTGGCTGACCCCGCTCAGAGCCAGTAACACGAGGGCGAGGAACACACGCATGATCAAATCTCCATATTAAGAATCGTGAGAACAGCGTAGTCGATTTGATTCAGCTCAGGTTCAGAGTGCGTTCAGGGGCAGTACAGGGAGGGGTCAGTAACCTTGCCCCGTACCCAAAAAGCACATAGCGCATGAGGAAACTCCCCAATGACTACTTTTAAAAAACTGTTTCTGGCTTTCACCATGATGGGCGCCAGTATTGCGGCCCACGCCGACACCACCAATTTCGCCGGCCTGACCTTTGGCCAGACCAGCGACAAGGTTAAAAAATCCAGCGCCCTGAACGACAACCTCAACCACCCGAACGCCGACGGTGTGATCGGCAAGGACAACACCTGGGGCGTGCGTCTGGGCCAGCAAGACAGCAAGGGTCGCTACTACGCCACTTACGACAACGTGTCGGGCTCGCACAATGGCATTAAACTGCGTCAGGAAAATCTGCTGGGCAGTTACGATCTGTTCTACCCGGTGGGTGGCAGCACCAAACTGTTCGGCGGTGCCACCGCCGGTTTGACCAAGCTGACCCAGGATTCGCCAGGCTTCAGCCGCGACAGCGACATCGGTTACGCCATTGGCGGCCAGGTCGGTGTATTGCAGCAAGTTTCGCAAAACACCTCGGTCGAGCTGGGTTACCGTTACCTGCGCAGCAACGCCAGCACCGAGATGAGCGAGCGCGGCGGCAGCAAACAGGGTTCGCTGGACTTGACCAGCAGCGCCCAGACCTACCTGTCCGCCAATTACGCTTTCTAAAAAGCGTTTTATGAGGGTAGGCGCCGAAGCCAGTGGTTAAGCGAAATCCCTGTGGGAGCGGGCTTGCTCGCGAAGACGGTGGCACAGTCAACATTGATGTCGCCTGACACACCGCCTTCGCGAGCAAGCCTGCTCCCACATGTTCCGCGGCGTTATGTCTTTGGAGATGTTGATTTGCCCAGGAGAGCGTTATGAAATTGCTGGTCGTCGAAGATGAAGCGCTATTGCGCCATCACCTGCAAACCCGCCTGACGGATAGCGGCCACGTGGTCGAGTCCGTGGCCAACGCCGAGGAAGCGTTGTACCAGGCCGAGCAGTTCAACCATGACCTGGCGGTGATCGACCTCGGTCTGCCGGGCATGGGCGGGCTCGATCTGATTCGTCAATTGCGCTCCCGGGGCAAAACCTTTCCGATCCTGATCCTCACCGCGCGCGGCAACTGGCAGGACAAAGTCGAAGGCCTCGCCGCCGGTGCCGACGATTACGTGGTCAAGCCCTTCCAGTTCGAAGAGCTGGACGCCCGGCTCAATGCCTTGCTGCGCCGCTCCAGCGGTTTCACCCAGTCGACCATCGTCGCTGGCCCCTTGCTGCTGGACCTCAATCGCAAACAGGCCTCCCTCGACGAACAACCGCTGGCGCTGACCGCCTACGAGTACCGGATCCTCGAGTACCTGATGCGCCATCACCAGCAAGTGGTGGCCAAGGACCGCTTGATGGAGCAGCTCTATCCGGATGACGGCGAGCGCGATCCGAATGTGATCGAAGTGCTGGTCGGTCGCTTGCGCCGCAAACTCGAAGGCCCGGCCGGCTTCAAGCCGATCGATACCGTGCGTGGCCTTGGTTACCTGTTCAATGAGCGCTGCACTTGATTCGTTCCCTTCGCGTCCGGTTGATGCTCGCCGCCACCCTCCTGGCGGTGTTGTTCATGCTGGCGTTGCTGCCGGCGATGCAGGGCGCGTTCAGCCTGGCGTTGCAGGACTCCATCGAGCAGCGCCTGGCGTCGGACGTCACCACGCTGATCTCTGCTGCCCGGGTGGATAACAACCGCTTGCAGATGCCGGCGCAGTTGCCCGACGAGCGCTTCAACCTCACTGACAGCCGTTTGCTCGGTTACATCTTTGACCGCGAAGGTCATCTGGTCTGGCGCTCTAAAGCTACCCAGGAAGAGAAGATCAACTACAAACCGCGTTACGACGGACGCGGTAATGAGTTCGCAAGGATTCTCGAAGCCAATGGTGAAGAGTTCTTCGTCTATGACGTCGAGGTCAAACTGCTGGGCGGCCAGAGCGCGGCGTTCAGCATTGTCGCGTTGCAACCGGTGCGTGAATACGAAATCACCCTCGAAGGCCTGCGGGAAAACCTCTATCTGGGCTTTGGCGCAGCCTTGCTGGTGTTGCTCGCCTTGCTGTGGACCGGCCTGACCTGGGGCTTGCAGGCGTTGCGCCGGCTGAGCCAGGAGCTGGACCAGATCGAAAGCGGCACCCGGGAAAGCCTCAGCGAACAACACCCGCGTGAATTGCTGCGCCTGACCGGCTCGCTCAACCGTTTATTGCACAGCGAACGCGAGCAGCGCAGCCGTTATCGCGATTCCCTCGACGACCTGGCCCACAGCCTGAAAACCCCGCTGACGGTATTGCAAGGGGTCAGCGAAGACATGGCGCAAAAGCCGCAAGAGCGCGAGCAGGCCTGGGTGCTGCAAACCCAGATCGAACGCATGAGCCAGCAGATCGGCTATCAGTTGCAACGCGCCAGCCTGCGCAAAAGCGGTCTGGTGCGTCACCAGGTGCGTCTGCGCCCGGTGTTGCAAAGCCTGTGCGATACGCTGGACAAGGTCTACCGCGACAAACAGGTGCGGGTCGCTTTCGATCTGCCGGAGCAGTGTTACGTGCCGATCGAGCAGGGCGCCTTGCTGGAAATGATGGGCAACCTGCTGGAAAACGCCTATCGCCTGTGCCTCGGCGAAGTGCGCATCAGCGTGCGCGAAACCCTCAGTGGCATTGAGCTCTGTATCGAAGACGACGGCCCCGGCGTGCCACCGGACCAGCGTGCGCGGATTCTGCAGCGGGGCGAACGGCTGGATCGTCAGCATCCGGGGCAGGGGATCGGGTTGGCGGTGGTCAAGGACATCATCGAAAGCTACAGCGCCAAGCTGACGCTGGGGGATTCGCCAATGGGCGGGGCGGCGTTCCGGATTCATTTTCCGGTGGTGTGACTGGAAGTTGGAGGGTGTTCTCTCGGGCCCCTTCGCGAGCAAGCCCGCTCCCACATTGGATCGTCTGTGAACACATTATTTGTGTCCGACACAAATCAACTGTGGGAGCGGGCTTGCTCGCGAAGAGGCCGGTACAGCCACCACAAGACTCGGTGTCAGACTGATAAACAAGCACTGTTTAAACGACACTTCCAGATACTCACTCAGGCTACACATCCTTGCGCCGCTGCCTACGACTACGCCAGAATCCGCCGGCTTGTGCGCCTGGGGCGTGGGTTCTATCGTTTGCGGGTCGCTGACGAATCAGCGATCGGGTTTAGCGATCCGACCCCATACACAGACGCAAAAGCGCCCAAGTTCTGATTGCAGTTTTTAGTGCCTGCAATTCGCGTAATGGTGGCTGTGCGTGGGAGACCTTCGAGGTCTACCCGGGGTTTCTGTGACCCGGATCGCTAACCTGCGTACAGCCGCCACCTTTACTTGTTTAGCGATAGGTCGTGGCGGCTCAATCAACCACGGAGTTTCGCCATGTTCAAACCTACACCCAACCCACCTGAAACCGATCCGACATCCCCCTACGAATCCCTCGATTCGAAAAAACTCAACGAAGCCGCCGATCGCGCCCTCGATTACTACCTCAAACCGGACATTCCCAAAGACACCAAGCGCAAACCCAGCACCATTTACCATGTGGGTGCCGAAGTCGATAACGAAACCCTGCTGGTCAACGCCTGCGAATCCCTGGCGTCAGCGAGCATGATGCTCAGTGAGTTCGCCGGGTTGATGGACATGCCACATCGCAACATGATGTTGGGGATTCAATCCGTGGTCATGCTCGGGGAGCTGGCCGTGAACCGGGTGCTGGATAACTTCGATCCGCGAGGCTAGCGAAGAACCTGTGGCGAGGGAGCTTGCTCCCGCTCGGCTGCGCAGCAGTCGCAAAACCTGAGCGTGCGGTGCATCTGAAAAACCGTGACTGCCGGATTTGGGGCCGCTTCGCAGCCCAGCGGGAGCAAGCTCCCTCGCCACAACAGCATGGCTGTCTGCAAAGTTCTGTGGTGTTTTTTCGGGCCTCTTCGCGAGCAAGCCCGCTCCCACATTGGATTGCTGGCGTTCACAAATGATGTGTTCGCAGCAGATCCCCTGTGGGAGCGGGCTTGCTCGCGAAGAGGCCAGTGAATACACCCAAAAAACAGCGCTAGAACTCAATTCTCCTGAGCTCGATAAGCCCCAGGCGTAAGGCCGGTCCACTTCTTGAACGCCCGGTGAAACGCCGACGGCTCGGAAAACCCCAACTGCTCGGCAATCTGTTGCAACGACAGATCCGCACGCCCCAGGTGATAAATCGCAATGTCCCGCCGCAACTGGTCCTTCAATTCCTGAAAACTCGTGCCTTCTTCGCGCAAATGCCGCCGCAAGGTTTGCGGGCTGATGTGCAGGTGCGCGGCCACGGCTTCCAGGTCTGGCCAGCGCGCGCTGTCGCGGCTGAGCAAGCGCCGCAACTGGCTGCTCAGGCTGTCGCCTTCGTCGGGGCGCGATAGCAGGTCGGCGGGGGAGCGCTCGAGAAAGTGCTTGAGGGTTCGTTCGTCCTGCAACAGCGGCATGTTCAGGTAGCGACTGTGAAACAGCAGACTGCTTTGCGCCGTCGTGCTCTTTACGGTGGAAAAGCTCAGCGGGCAGGAAAACAGCAAGTCGTATTCGGCCCCGTGTTCGGGCCTCGGGTAACTGAACGTGGCCTGCTCCAGACGAATGCGCTGGCCGATCAGCCAACTGCCGAACCGATGCCAGATCACCAACAGGCTTTCGCTGAGAAAGTGGTCCGGATCCCACAGCGACGAATCGTCCAGGCTCAGGCGAACCCTGTCGCCTTCGTGGCTCAGCGTCAGACGCGGCGCGCCGGGGAACAGGCTGTAAAACAATAAACCGCGATTGAGTGCTTTCTCCAGCGTGCGGCAGTGGATCACCGCATGGCACATCATCGCGAAGCTGCCGGGTTTGCTCGGCGCTTGCCCGAAGCCCAGGTATTCGTCGTCCAGGGCCAGCCACAGCCCCTGGATCAATCGAGCGAACTGCTCGGGCGCGATTCGGGCGCGCGGCTCCTCGAGCAGCTCGGGGCTGATCCCCAGTTGCTGCAACAGACTCCAATAGTCGTAGCCACGCCGACGCGCGCCACCGAGGGCGGCGCGGGCGAAATGGCTGGCGATGGTGCGTTCGCGCATAAGGGGCAGGTCCGTCCACTGAGCAATGGATGGTAGCGGTGCCTGTCGAGAATGAACAAGGCGGATATCCGCCAAATTGCAGGACGAGGTTTGGCTGATGGGCGGAAATCCGCCACATCGTTGTGACGGGTTAGTGACCCAAAAAACCTGTAACCCTTGATGTCACAAGGCTGGCGGGGTTTTTTTCGAAGGTGGCACGGCGCTTGCGATACAAGCCGCAGAGGTCTGCCGGCGTGCAGCTCGACAAAACAAATCCCTCCAGTGCAGGAGGGTTCGCAATTGAGGTGTCAGGGGCAACAGATGGATGTTGTTACTGAGGCACTCTTGAGGAACTTTGCAATGACGACTCGTCAGCCACTGTATAAATCCCTGTACTTCCAGGTGATCGTTGCCATCGCTATCGGCATCCTGCTCGGTCACTTCTACCCGCAGACCGGTGTAGCCCTCAAGCCGCTGGGTGACGGGTTCATCAAACTGATCAAAATGGTCATCGCGCCAATCATCTTCTGTACCGTCGTCAGTGGTATCGCCGGCATGCAGAACATGAAATCGGTCGGCAAGACCGGCGGCTATGCGCTGCTGTACTTCGAAATCGTCTCCACCATTGCCTTGCTGATCGGTCTGGTCGTGGTCAACGTCGTGCAACCGGGCGCCGGCATGCACATCGACGTGACGACCCTGGACACCAGCAAAATCGCTGGCTTCATCTCGGCCGGTAAAGACCAGAGCATCATTGCTTTCGTCCTCAACGTGATCCCGAACACCATCGTCGGCGCCTTCGCCAACGGCGACATCCTGCAAGTGCTGATGTTCTCGGTGATCTTCGGTTTCGCCCTGCATCGCCTGGGTGCCTACGGCAAACCGGTGCTGGACTTCATCGATCGCTTTGCTCACGTGATGTTCAACATCATCAACATGATCATGAAGCTCGCTCCAGTCGGCGCGTTCGGTGCGATGGCTTTCACCATCGGTGCCTACGGTGTCGGTTCGTTGGTGCAGCTGGGTCAGTTGATGATCTGCTTCTACATCACCTGCATCGTATTCGTTGTCGTGGTGTTGGGCGCCATCTGCCGCGCGCACGGCTTCAGTGTGCTGAAACTGATTCGCTACATCCGTGAAGAACTGCTGATCGTGCTGGGCACTTCCTCTTCGGAATCCGCGCTGCCACGCATGCTGATCAAGATGGAACGCCTGGGTGCGCAGAAATCGGTTGTGGGTCTGGTGATCCCGACTGGCTACTCGTTCAACCTCGACGGTACGTCGATCTACCTGACCATGGCGGCTGTGTTCATCGCTCAGGCGACTGACACCCCAATGGACCTGACTCACCAGATCACCTTGCTGCTGGTGCTGCTGTTGTCCTCCAAAGGTGCGGCGGGTGTGACTGGTAGTGGCTTCATCGTGCTGGCAGCCACTCTGTCGGCCGTGGGTACTCTGCCGGTGGCCGGCCTGGCGCTGATCCTCGGTATTGACCGCTTCATGTCCGAAGCCCGTGCGCTGACCAACCTTGTGGGTAACGCCGTGGCCACCCTCGTGGTCGCCAAGTGGGTGAAAGAGCTGGACGAAGACAAGCTGCAAGTCGAGCTGGCTTCCGGCGGTCGCGGTATCTCCGACGAGCGTGAAGTAGACGACCTGGGTGTGGCTGAAGGCCCAACCCCAGCCAGCGTCAAGTAAGTACTTTGGCTGCATGAAAAACCCGCTTCGGCGGGTTTTTTCTTACCTGCGATTTGAGCACAACGGTCACCGCCGCTGACACATAAGGTGATTGCTGCAATGTCCTCGGCTGCCTAGGCTTGGGGGATTGCACTGGAGAACACTTATGCTCGGTCCACTGGCATCACTCAAGGTTCTGGATTTCTCGACACTGCTGCCGGGGCCGTTCGCCTCGTTGCTGCTGGCAGACATGGGCGCCGAGGTGCTGCGCATCGAATCGCCGACCCGCATGGACCTGCTGCGGGTGCTGCCGCCGCATGATCAAGGCGTCTCGGCCAGCCACGCCTACCTCAATCGCAACAAGCGCAGCCTGGCGCTGGACCTCAAGCAGCCCGAGGCGCTGGAGGTGATCAAGCAATTGCTGCAGGACCACGACATCGTGCTGGAGCAGTTTCGTCCCGGCGTGATGGACCGGCTCGGTTTGGGGTATGAAGCCCTGAAAGCGATCAACCCGAAGCTGATTTATGTGTCGATCACCGGGTATGGCCAGACTGGCCCCTACAAAGATCGCGCCGGCCACGACATCAACTACCTGGCGCTGGCGGGGCTTTCGAGCTACACCGGTCGCGCCGACAGCGGCCCGGTGCCGTTGGGCATGCAGGTGGCGGATGTCGCGGGCGGCTCGCTGCATGGGGTGATCGGCCTGCTGGCGGCGGTGATCGCGCGACAGCAGACCGGGCAGGGGCAGCATCTGGATGTGAGCATGACCGACTGCGCCTTCAGCCTGAATGCCATGGCCGGTGCCGGGTACCTGGCCTGTGGCGTGGAGCCGGGCAGGGAAGAGCAGATGCTCAATGGGGGTAGCTTCTACGACTACTACCGTTCACGCGATGGACGCTGGTTGTCGGTGGGCAGTCTGGAGCCGGTGTTCATGCAGCAACTCTGCACGGCGCTGGGCCGGCCGGAACTGGCGGCCCAAGGGCTGTCACCCGAGCCGGCCCGGCAACAGGCGCTCAAGGAGGCGTTGAAAATTGAATTCGAAAAATACGACTTTGCCCAGTTGTGTGAGCTGTTCGCCGGGGTCGATGCGTGCGTCGAGCCGGTATTAAGCCTGGGCGAAGCGGTGCGGCATCCGCAGTTGAAAGCGCGGGAATTGGTGACGGAGGTGCCAAGGGGCGATGGTTCGACTCAGGCGCAGATGGCTTGCCCGTTGAAGTTTTCGGACGGCTTGCCTGAGCCTCGGCATATTGGCGCGACGCTGGGAGCGCATACCGATCAGGTGTTGGGGGAGTTGGGGTTCAGTGTTGAGCGGATCGAGGAATTGCGGCGTGCCAGGGTGGTTGTGTAGTGATTGTAAGGACGCCTTCACGAGCAAGCCCGCTCCCACATTTGATCTTCGGCGCGACGCAGGCCCAGTGTGGGAGCGGGCTTGCTCGCGAAGAGGCCGGCCCAAACACCAAAAATCCTGCTACTCGACCCGCATCTCGCCACTAAACTCCAAGGTGCTGCGGCAGCGCCTGCACAAATACCGCCGCCCCTGTCTCACCAAACCATGTCGCTGCGCCGAAAACGGGAAGTCGCTGTCGGGGCACGGGCATTTGTAGATGTAGCGGGTCACGCTACGGCGTTTGACGTCGTAGGTGTGGCAGCGATTGGGCGGCAGTTCGTACACACCGCGCATGATCAGTTGCCACTCTTCGCCATGAGGCTGGATGCGGTCGCCGAACAGTTGATGGGCGATCAGGTGCGCGACTTCATGCGCCACCGTCTGCTTGAGGAAGTCTTCGGTGTTTTCCCGGTACAGCTGCGGATTGAAACGCAGCAGGTTCTCGTGCAAATGCGCGACACCGGCTTTTTGCCCGCGCAGCTTGAGGCTCACCATGGGGCGTTTGAAAGGTCGTTTGAAAAAGGATTCAGCTTGTTGGAAACAGTCTTCGACGCGGATATTGAGTTGCTCGGGCATGCTTGATGGATCTCCAGAGGCGTCGAGTATGCCGCAACCTTCGGGGCTTGCGAATCGTCGAGGCGCCGAATGGTCGTCGCCGCTTCCTGTCGTCGAGCCCTCTATCCCGGAGCTCTTTATGCTGAGCATTAGAAGGCCGCCTTGCGGCGGCCTTGTATTGGCAGATATTGATTGTTATGTGGGCGGTCGGTTGTCAGTTGGTATAGACGGGGCCCACGCCCAGGCCCCAGACAATCACGGTGAACGCCATGATGGCTACCAGCACCACCAGTCCTACGGCGAGCACCGAACTGGAAAACAGAAATCCCTCGTCCGACGGAATGTTCATGAACGTTGGCAAGCCTACATACAGCAGGTACACCGTGTAGCAGATGGCGGCGGTGCCGACGATCATTCCCAGCCACATGTGCGGGTAAAGCGCCGCCAGACCGCCGATGAACAGTGGCGTCGCGGTGTACGTGGCAAACGCGACACAGCGTGCCAGGCTCGGGTTGGCGTCATAGGTGCGGGCCATCCAGTGGATGAACGCGCCCATCACCGCGACACCGCCGAGCATCGCCAGGTACGACATGATGGTCATCCACAGCGCGCTTTCCGTGGTCAGCATCACCGGCGCCCGATTACCAATGACCCAGCCGACCTGCGTGGTGCCGATAAACGCCGACACGGCAGGGATCGCCGCCAGAATCAGGGTATGCGTGAGGTACATGTGGCTGATGCTTTCCTCCTGGTCGCCACGGATTTCTTTCCATTCCTGGTCAGGGTGGGTGAAGAGCCCCACTACGTGATGGATCATGCCAGTCACTCCTCTTGTTGTTGCCATCGCCCCCCAGCGGAGCGCTTACGGGCCAAAGTGGCCAGGTAAGTACAGGTCTGAATACGTGTGCGACCTTATGCCGCAGTATAGAAAGGAGTTACTGGCAATAGTGCGAGAGGCTTAGAGCAAATCGCGCTGTAAACACTATTGTTAATCGCCGCCAGGTCTGTGCCGAATGAAACCTGTGGCGAGGGAGCTTGCTCCCGCTGGGGCGCGAAGCGGCCCTGATGTTGTGTCAGGCAAACCGTGTCGGCAGGTTTTGCGACTGCTGCGCAGCCGAGCGGGAGCAAGCTCCCTCGCCACAGGGGTATGCTCAAGTCATATAAGTGCAGGCTTCTAAGTGCAGGCTTCGCCCCGAAAGGGTTTTTGCGTAAAATGCCGGCCTTTCGTCACACCTCACGGATTTCGCGTCATGGGCACTCTTACGGTCAACCAGAACAAACTGCAAAAGCGCCTTCGCCGCCAGGCGGGTGAGGCTGTCGCCGATTTCAACATGATTGAAGACGGCGACAAGGTCATGGTCTGCCTGTCCGGTGGCAAAGACAGCTACACCATGCTCGACGTGCTGATGCATTTGCAGAAGGTCGCCCCGATCAAGTTCGAGATCGTGGCCGTGAACATGGACCAGAAGCAGCCAGGCTTTCCCGAGCACGTGCTGCCGGCTTACCTCAAGGATCTGGGCATCGAGTACCACATCGTCGAGAAAGACACTTATTCGGTGGTCAAGGAGCTTATTCCTGAGGGAAAGACCACCTGCTCGCTGTGCTCGCGCCTGCGTCGCGGCACGCTCTACACCTTTGCCGATGAAATCGGCGCGACCAAAATGGCCCTCGGTCACCACCGCGACGACATCGTCGAGACGTTCTTCCTCAACATGTTCTTCAACGGCTCGCTCAAGGCCATGCCGCCGAAGCTGCGCGCCGATGACGGGCGCAACGTGGTGATCCGGCCGCTGGCCTACTGCAACGAAAAAGACATTCAGGCCTACTCGGACTTCAAGCAATTCCCGATCATCCCGTGCAACCTCTGCGGCTCCCAGGAAAACCTGCAACGCCAGGTGGTTAAAGAGATGCTGCAGGAGTGGGAACGCAAGACCCCGGGCCGTACCGAAAGCATTTTCCGCAGCTTGCAGAACGTGATCCCGTCGCAACTGGCGGACCGCAACCTGTTCGACTTCACCAACCTGCGCATCGATGAAACCGCGGCTTCGCGGTTCGTCAACGTAGTAAACCTCTGAACAAATTGTGTGGGAGCGGGCTTGCTCGCGAATGCGTAGTGTCAGCCGACATTATTGTTGACTGACACTACGCATTCGCGAGCAAGCCCGCTCCCACAGGTTTTCTGTTTCAATCCGTAGGAGAGGGCATGCGCGATTACAAGTGGCTGCACGAATACTGTCTGAACCGCTTCGGTTCGGCGGCTGAACTGGAAGCCCATCTGCCCGTTCCCAAGACCCCGGTGCAATTGCGCAAGATCAGTGACGACCGCTACCTCTCGACCATGGCGTTGCGGGTATTCCGCGCCGGGCTCAAGCACAGCCTGGTGGACGCCAAGTGGCCGGCGTTCGAAGAAGTGTTCTTCAAGTTCGACCCGGAAAAAGTCGTGCTGATGAGCGCCGAACACCTGGAGCGCCTGATGCAGGACGCGCGGATCATCCGCCATCTGGGCAAGCTCAAGAGCGTGCCGCGCAATGCACAGTTCATTCTGGACGTGGCCCATGAGAAGGGCAGTTTTGGCGCGTTGATCGCCGAATGGCCGGTGACCGATATTGTCGGCTTGTGGACCTACCTGAAAAAACACGGGCATCAGTTGGGCGGGTTATCGGCACCGCGATTCTTGCGCATGGTCGGTAAGGACACGTTCGTGCCGAGCTACGACGTGGTGGCAGCGCTGAGTGCGCAGAAGATCGTCGACAAGGTGCCAACCAGCCTGCGGGACATGGCCACGGTGCAAAATGCGTTCAACCAGTGGCACGAAGAGAGCGGAGGGCGGCCGATGAGCCAGATTTCGATGATGCTGGCTTACACAGTGAATCATTGAGACCGAGTCGCGGCCTTCGCGGGCAAGCCTCGCTCCTACGGGGAATGGTGGTGCCCTTGTAGGAGCGAGGCTTGCCCGCGAAGGCGTCAGTTCAGGCGACGCTGGTCTCGCCTTCACCCGCCAACTTGCGGTTCAACTGAAACCGCCACCGCACATACAACATTGCCGAGCAGAACACCGCCAGGCTCGCGCCCATCTCCAGTAAACCGAACAGCTGGCGGTTCGGGTCATACGCGGCCAATGCGCCCTTCATGAAATACAGGTTCACCACAAAACACATCCACGAATGCCCGCGGGCGCTGCCAACGATCATCCCCGGCGCCAGCAACAGCAGTGGCACCAGTTCGATCAGCAGAATCACCCACGGCCGCGCGCCATGCAGGTCGGCGAATATCAGGTAGTAGGCGCAGAGCAGTCCCACCAGGCCGAAAAAGCACAGCAGGCTGATGACGCGCATCGCCCGTACTCGCGGTTCGAGCCATTCGATGGAAGGCAGAATCTTCGGCTTTTTGGCCATTTCAACTCACCAACTTTTGCGCAGTCTTCGCCAACCGCAGGCCCAAGGCGCGGCACAGCGCAACTTCGTGTTCATTCAAACCGCTTTTGCCATCGGCCCCGGCGTGATGGCTGGCGCCGTAAGGCGTGCCGCCACCGCGGGTTTCCAGCAGCGCCGACTCGCTGTAAGGCAGGCCGGTGATCAGCATGCCGTGGTGCAGCAATGGCAACATCATCGACAGCAGCGTGGTTTCCTGGCCGCCGTGCAGGCTCGCGGTGGAGGTGAAGACCCCGGCCGGTTTGCCCACCAGGGCGCCGGTCAGCCACAGATTGCTGGTGCCATCGAGAAAGTACTTCAACGGTGCGGCCATGTTGCCGAAGCGGGTCGGGCTGCCGAGGGCCAGGCCGGCGCAGTTCTTCAAATCGTCGAGGCTGGCGTACAGCGCGCCTTCGTCGGGAATGTCCGGCGACACAGCTTCGCATTCGGTGGAAATCGCCGGCACGGTGCGCAGGCGCGCTTCCATACCGGACTGCTCGACACCACGGGCAATCTGCCGGGCCATTTCATTGGTCGAGCCACTGCGGCTGTAATACAGCACCAGAATGTACGGGGCACTCACGGCAGCAACTCCAGTACATTCTCCGGCGGGCGGCCGATGATGGCTTTGTCGCCGACTTCGAGAATCGGCCGCTCCATGAGTTTCGGGTGCGCGGCGATAGCAGCGATCAATTGCGCCTCGCCGAGGGTGCTGTCGGCCAGGTTGAGGGTTTTATACTCGTCCTCGCCGGTGCGCAGCAATTGCCGGGCGCTGATACCAAGCTTGCTCAGCAGGCTCTGGATTTGCGCGGCGTCCAGCGGGGTTTCCAGGTAACGGACCACGGTCGGGGCCAGGCCACGGGCTTCAAGCAGTTCGAGCGCACCGCGGGATTTCGAGCAGCGCGGGTTGTGATAAAGCGTCAGATCGGTCATGTGCGGGTCGCATCTTGCGTAAGGTGGCGGCTATTCTAACTGGGCGGCGCGTAATCCAGAACCTTGGGAGGCGATGGGTCGCAGGTGCATTCCATTTTTGACAAGGATCGAGACATGACAAGGCGACTGGCAGCGGCATTGGCGATCATGGGGGCGTTATTGTTGGGGGGCTGCGGCAATGACTATGGTACCGACCAAAACGGCCACAAAGTCGCCGCCGAACGTCTGGATAAACAATGGCTGGTGCTCAATTACTGGGCCGAATGGTGTGGCCCGTGCCGTACCGAGATTCCCGAGTTGAACGTGCTGGCCGAGCAGCTCAAGGGCAAGAAGATCGGAGTGTTCGGGGTCAACTTCGACAATGTGCAGGGCGAAGAGCTGAAAAGTGCCAGCGAGAAACTGGGGATCGCCTTCACCGTGCTGGCCCAGGACCCGGCCGACCTTTTCGAATTACCGCGCAGTGAAGCGTTGCCGGTGACTTACATCATCGATGACAAGGGCAAGGTGCGGGAACAGTTGATGGGCGAGCAGACGGCGGCGGGGGTGATGGCGAGGCTTGAGGCGTTGCAGGCTAAAAATTGATCTGTAGGAGCCAGGCTTGCCGGCGAAGGCGTACTTTGGAGCGCCTTCGCCGGCAAGCCTGGCTCCTACGAAAAGCAATTCACTGATCGTTCCCACGCCCCGCGTGGGAACGATCGGAGCGAGAGGATCAACCCTCTTCAAGCCACCAACGCAACGGTTTGCCTTGCGCCGGCCAGAAGCGCATCTGGTCGATCGGTGAAACGTCCCAGCGCTGGACGTTTTCCAGCGCCTGCAGGAAGCGTTTTTCCTGCTCCATCAACGCTGGCGCACACATTTTGCGGGTGCTGCCGATCTTGCCGAAGCTCAGCTTGTCGCCTTGCAGGGTATACGGCGCGAACCAGTGGTTGCAGCCGCCATTGCCATAGGCCCGACCATCTTCATCGAGGGTGATGGTCAGATGGCTGTAGTCCATCAGCGGACGCTCGCCGATCCATTCCAGAATGTAGCTGCGGTTGTGTTGCAATTGCACCGGCTCGGCGGCGCAGCCCAACAGGCTGGCGCCAGCCATGGCGGTCAGAGCAAGGCGCTTCATCACGCAGGCTCCTGGCACTTCTTGCACAGGTGCTTGTCACCGACGGTGGCCCAGCCCAGCTCGGCAATCCGTGCAGTGGCCGCCGGTTTTTCCGCCTTGTTGCCCAGCTTGGCGTCGACCGCGAACTCAAAGCTCAGTTCTTTGGCGCAGCTGTCGCAGTTGACCTTCCAGGTGTGAATCGCCAGTTCGCCGAACACCGGACCACTGGCCACCGCGACCCATTGGCCCGGCGGGTTGATCAAGTGGCGAACCGTTTCGACAGTCAGGCGCATGGACAAGTCCTTGCTGCCTTTAAGGGTCACTACCAACACGTCGTTATTACGAATCGAGCCGCCGTTGCCGGTGACTTGATAACGCCCCGGCACAAGGGCGCGGCATTCGGTGAGGGTGTGTTGCGGGTTCATCAGGCTATAGCGAAAATCGTGTTCGACCATGGGTCCTCCAAATATGCGCGATATGCTAGCACGGGCATGAACGCAGCATGGCGCGGGCATGTAACCTTCGATCTGGTTCAAATGACCTACCGAGTCATGGCACAATGCCGCTTTTGCATCTCTAAGGAATGGAAATGGCGTTGATCGAATGTTTTGAGTGCAAGCAACGCATCAGCTCCACGGCGCCTGCTTGTATTCATTGCGGTGCACCTGCGGTGGCAGAAGCGGCTACATCGACGGCAACGCAGGCGCCTCTTTCTTTCGGGCGCTTACCGACCAATGAGAACGTACCCAGGGTGACCCCGGCCGCTTTCGGGCGCAAACGTAAAGCCGAAGTCGAGGCCGAGATCCCGGCGCCGGCACCCGGCGGGCCGCGTCCGGTGGAACTCTGGCTGAAACTGATGATTTTCTTACTGCCGCCGTTTTTTGTCTGGTTCCTGCTGCGTCGCGGGCATTCGTTGGGGCAGCGCTTGCTGGGCTTCGGCTGGCTGGCCCTGATGATCCTTTTGTCCAAGGCCTGAGCCGATCAGCTCTCGACCTGATTCTGTGGCGAACCGGCCGCCCAGGCCGCGATGTTCTGCAGGGTGGTTGCGGCAATCGCGCCCAGGGCTTCGCGCGTGAGGAAGGCTTGGTGCGCGGTGATGATTACATTTGGAAAGGTCAGCAGGCGCGCCAGCACATCGTCCTGCAGCGGCAAGTCGGAGCGATCCTCGAAGAACAGCTGCGCCTCCTCTTCATAAACATCCAGCCCCAGATAGCCCAGTTGGCCGTCCTTCAACGCGTCGATCAGCGCCGGGGTGTCGACCAGACCGCCACGCCCGGTATTGATCAGCATTGCACCGGGCTGCATGTGCGCCAGTGATTCGCTGTTGATCAAGTGTTTGCTCTGTTCATTGAGCGGGCAATGCAGGCTGATGATCTGCGACTCGGCCAGCAGTTGCGGCAAGCTGAGGTAGCGCGCGCCGAGCGCTTCGACCTGCGGGTTCGGGTAAGGATCACAGGCCAGCAACTGGCAGCCGAAGCCGTTCATGATTTTCGCGAAGGTCGCGCCGATCTGCCCGGTGCCGACTACGCCGACGGTTTTGCCCACGAGATCGAAACCGGTCAGCCCGTGCAAGCTGAAATCGCCCTCGCGGGTACGGTTGTAGGCACGGTTCAGTCGGCGGTTGAGCGCCAGAATCAGCGCCACCGCGTGTTCGGCCACCGCGTGAGGCGAGTAGGCCGGAACCCGCACAATCGCCAACCCCAGGCGCTTCGCTACCGCCAGATCGACATGGTTGTAACCGGCCGAGCGCAGGGCGATCAGGTGTGTGCCACCCGCGGCCAGGCGTTCGAGAACCGGAGCACTGAGGTCATCATTGATGAAGGCACAAACCACTTCGTGATGCTCGGCTAGCGCCGCCGTGTCGAGGCTCAGTCGCGCTGGCTGGAAATACAGCTCGATGCCGGCGGGCAGGTCTGCGCTCAGAAAACTGTCGCGGTCGTAGGTCTGGCTGCTGAAAAGAAGCGTGCGCATGCTGTCCTCCTGGAAGTCTCAAATCCTGTAGCAGCTGGCGAAGCCTGCGTTCGGCGGCGAAGCCGTCGTAAAACCTGCATCCGCGGTTTACCTGAACGATTGCGGTGCCTGATTTAACGACGGCTTCGCCGCCGGACGCAGCCTTCGGCAGCTGCTACACAGAATGTATTTGAGCTTAGCCTTCCAGGCACTCCGTGTTATTGCGCTGCATCAGGCATTGATACGCGCATGGGCCGCCAGGCGATTGATGGCTCGTTCGAGTTCTTCCAGCGCGCCGGGGGCTTTCGGGTCCTGTTGCTTGAGCAGGGTTTCACTGCGCTGGCAGGCGGCGCGCAATTGCGGGACGCCGCAGTAACGGGTCGCCCCATGCAGGCGATGGACTCGCTCAATCAGCGCGTTCTGGTCATTGGCTTCACGAGCGACGCGGATGGCCTCGCGGTCGGCCTCCAGGGAGGCCAGCAGCATTGCCAGCATGTCCGCCGCCAGATCGGCCTTGCCCGCCGCCAAGCGTAGGCCTTCGTCGTGATCAAGCACCTGCAAGTCATTATCGTTGTTGCTTTCGCTGGAGCGCTCCGGCCCCAGATTGCGCAACGCCAGACCGGTCCATTTCAACACCACCTGCGCCAGTTGCCGTTCGCTGATGGGTTTGGTCAGGTAGTCATCCATGCCGCTTTGCAGCAATGCGCGTTTTTCGTTGGCCATCGCGTGGGCGGTGAGGGCGACGATCGGCAGTGGTGTGCAATGCCGTTCACTTTCCCACTGACGAATGGCTTCGGTGCTTTGGCGGCCATCCATGCCGGGCATCTGGACGTCCATCAGCACCAGGTCAAAGGTCTCGTTCTGTACGGCCTTGACCGCGGCGTAACCGCTTTCCACCGCGAGCACCTTGGCGCCCATGTCTTCGAGCAGGGTTTGCACCAGCAGCAGATTGGCCGGGTTGTCATCGACGCAAAGGACCTTCGGTGCGCGACTCGAAAGCGGCTCGCCGGGGTCGCTGCGCTGCTGGCGAGGGTTGACCATATCGGACAGGGCCCGACGCAGTTTGCGCGTGCAGGCCGGTTTGGACTGCAGCTGGCTGTGGGGGTTGGGCACCGAGAGGTGGAACAGCGTCAGTTCGGTGGTCGGGCACAACACCAACACTCTGCAGCCCAAGTGTTCGAGGTCCCAGATATGCTGGTTGAGGCGCTCCGGCGGCATGTCGTTGCTGGTGATGCCGAGCACTGCCAGGCCGATGGCCTGATCGGTCTGATGGGCACCGGTCACGCCATTGGCCAGACTTTCGAGGGTGTTGAACGGCGTGACTGCCAGGCCGCAGTCTTCCAGTTGATGCTGCAAGGCCTGACGGGCCAGCTCATGGTTTTCCAGAACCGCCACCCGCTGTCCGAGCAAGGGTGGGCCGGGCAGGTCCTCGGCGTCGTCGCGGGTTTTGGGCAGGCTCAGGCTGATCCAGAATTCCGAGCCTTCGCCTGGTGTGCTGTCGACGCCGATCTCACCACCCATCTGTTCGATCAGCCGTTTGGAAATCACCAGCCCCAGGCCGGTGCCGCCAGGTTGCCGGGACAGCGAGTTATCGGCCTGGCTGAAGGCCTGGAACAAGGCGCGCACGTCCTGGTTCGACAGGCCAATGCCGGTGTCCTGAATGCTGATGCGCAATTGCACGCTGTCTTCATACTCTTCTTCGAGCATGGCTCGGGCGACGATGGTGCCTTCGCGGGTGAACTTGATCGCGTTGCTCACAAGGTTGGTGAGAATCTGCTTGAGTCGCAGCGGATCGCCCACCAGCGACAGCGGTGTATCGCGATAAACCAGGCTCACCAGCTCAAGCTCTTTGGCATGGGCGGCGGGGGCGAGGATGGTCAAGGTGTCTTGCAGCAGGTCGCGCAGGTTGAACGGAATATGGTCGAGCACCAGTTTTCCGGCCTCGATTTTCGAGAAGTCGAGAATCTCGTTGATGATCCCCAGCAGGCTGTCCGCGGATTTTTCGATGGTGCCCAGGTAATCGAGCTGGCGCGGGGTCAATTCACTTTTTTGCAGCAAATGGGTGAAGCCGAGAATGCCGTTGAGCGGCGTGCGGATTTCATGGCTCATGTTGGCCAGGAACTCGGACTTGATCCGGCTCGCCTCCAGGGCTTCCTTGCGCGCAAGGTCCAGCTCGATGTTCTGGATTTCGATGGTTTCCAGGTTCTGACGCACGTCTTCGGTGGCTTGGTCGACGCTGTTTTGCAATTCTTCCTGCGCGTTCTGCAGGGTTCCGGCCATTCGGTTGATGCCGGACGCCAGTTCATCCAGCTCCTGGCTGCCGAGGGGCGGCAGGCGGGTTTCCAGGTGACCGTCCTTGAGCTGTGCCACGGCTTGTTTGATCTGGCTCAATGGCCGGTTGATGGTCCGCCCCATGCGCAACGCCAACAGCGCCGCACCGACCAGGCCACCGCCGATCAGCAGCAGGCTGGCGAACAGACTGCGGTAACCGCGCAGCAACATGCCACTGTGCGACAGTTCGAGTTCGACCCAGCCCAGCAGACGGTCGGCTTCATCGGGGATCAGGTCGCCGGCCAGGTTGCGGTGCTTGCCGAACACTGGCAGCAGGTAACGCGTGGCGTCATTGCCACTGCGGCGCAGCAGCTGTGAACCGTTGCCCAAAGGCGCCGAATTGAGCATGGTCGGGCCGGCATGGGCCAGCTGAGTGCGGTCGGGGGCGAGGAAAGTCACCGCGCGCACGTCGGTTTGTTCCAGGAACTGGGTGGCGATGCGTTCCAGCAGGTCGTTGTCTTTGCGACCCATGGCCGGGGCCACCAGCGGTGCCAGCTGTTCGGCAATCATTTCGCCGCGCTGCATGAGTTGCGATTGCAGGTCCGATTGCTGCATCCAGGTGAAATAGCCGCCCAGAACCAGCGCCATCAGGGTGGTCGGTAACAGGGTCAGCAACAGCACGCGGCCTTTAATTCCCAGTTTCTTGAGCACGCATCTCTCCCGCATCCAGCTGTTTATTGACCTGCACATGCGTCCGGCACGCGCCACTTGCGCAGTGTAGCGATTTGCATGCAGGCAATCCTCGTAAAATTGATGTCGTCATTCGTCGGCCAGTTCCGCGCTTTGGTCTTGGGGAGCAAACCATGGGTTGCCCCTGGCGAGGCGATCTTGAATAATCGGCAACTGAGAATTATTTGCAGATACTCATGACTCCCATCTCTGTCGTTCCCCCCCGCGTCCTCTCCATCGAAGACGATCTGGTGCTCGGTGCTTATGTCCATGAGCATCTGGGGCGCTGTGGATTTCAGGTGACCTGGTGTCAGAACGGCCAGGAAGGGTTGGCCATTGCGCGCGAGCAAGCCTTCGATGTGGTGTTGATGGATATTCTGCTGCCGGGGCTGGATGGCCTGGCGGTGCTGACCCAACTGCGCCAGAGCCACTCAACACCAGTGGTGCTGATGTCGGCGCTGGGGGCGGAGGCGGATCGCATCAGTGGCTTTCGCCTCGGCGCCGACGATTACCTGCCCAAACCGTTCAGCATGGCCGAGCTGCGGGTACGCATCGAGGCGATCCTGCGGCGGGTGGCGCTCGATCGGCGGCCAGCGTCGGCATCGATTGCCCCTGCGATGGACAACCTGCATTTCGACGATGAACGGTGCGAGGTCTTTTTGGGCGAACACGCGGCCGGCCTGACTCGCAGCGAATATCGGTTGCTGGATACATTGAATCGCAACGGTGATGAAGTACTGAGCAAGGCGTTCCTTTATCAGCAGGTACTGCAGCGCGGTTATGCGCCCCATGACCGCAGCCTCGACATGCACATCAGCCAGATTCGCCGCAAGCTCAAGGCCATCGGTTACACCGAGCGTGAAGTGCGTACTGTCTGGGGCAAGGGGTATGTATTGAGTGCGGCCGATGAAATGGTCTGACGTGCCGGGCAAGCATTCACTGTTCTGGAAACTGGCTTGCCTGTTGGTAGCGTTCTGTCTGCTGATGATCTGGTTGAGTTGGTCCTGGGGCCGCTACATGGAAAAGAAAAACCTGTTCCTGTCCGACGAGGCCCGGGGCAGCCTGACGCGCTACGCCGCCGAGGCGGAGCGGGCGTGGAACGAACAGCAGAGTGCAGGCATTGATGCCTGGTTGCAGCGTGTCGGCGAGCGCGAGTCGACTTGGGTCGGTGTCATCGGTGGCGACTTGCAATCCCTGAGCAACTACCCGCTGACCCATCAGGAAATCCAGCGCCTGACCTTTTTGCGCGGTCTGGATTGGCCGGTGAGTCGGCGCCACCAGGGCCGGCCGTGGCTGAAGATCCCGTTTCCCAATGACCCGTCTGCCGGCAGCCTGGTGATCGAGTTGCCTCAGCGTTTTGTGCCAGGACGCTACCGGGTGTTTTGGCGGGTGATCACCAATGGGGTGATTCCCGGGCTGTTCACGCTGCTGCTGTGCGTGGGGCTGTATCGATTGCTGGTCGTCCCGCTGAACAGCCTGCGCGAGCAGGCCAACGCCTGGCGCGCCGACCAACTGACTGTGCGTTTATCGAGTCGCACCACCAACCGCAAGGATGAATTGGGTGAACTGGGCCGGGCCTTCGATCATATGGCCGAGCGCCTGCAAAGCACGGTGGCTCTGCAACAACAATTGCTGCGCGACCTTTCCCACGAATTGCGTACGCCACTGAGCCGGCTGCGGGTGGCCAGCGATAGCGAGCAAGACAAGGGGCAATTGCGCGAACGCATTGGCCGGGAAGTCGACGGCATGCAACGTCTGGTCGAGGACGCCCTGCAACTCGCCTGGCTCGACACCGAGCGCGCGCCGTTACCCGATGAAGCGATCCAGGTCCAGGCCTTGTGGGAAATGCTCACGGAAAACGCCTGCTATGAAAGTGGCTGGCCGGCGGGTCAGTTGCACTGTGCCGTGGATGCATCCTGCTGGGTGCGCGGCCATCTCAATACCCTGGCCCAAGCGCTGGAAAACATACTGCGCAACGCCATTCGTCATTCACCTGCGGGCGGTGTCGTGACGCTCGCTGGTCGGCGCGATGGCGACTTCTGGCACCTGTGGCTGGAGGACGAGGGCGGTGGAGTGGCGGACGAGGATCTTGAACGGATCTTCTCGCCGTTCATCCGGCTTGATGGATCGCGACCGGGGGATGGTGGGTTCGGGTTGGGGTTGAGCATTGCGAGGAATGCGGTGCAGCGCCAGGGCGGGCGTTTGTGGGCGGAGAATGCTGGGGCAGGGTTGCGGCTGAATATGCGTTTAGTAGCTGATGATGGTGGTGTTTGTCAGACCGCTTTCGCGAGCAAGCCCGCTCCCACATTGGAAATGTGCCAGGCAAACAATATGTGATCAACCCCGATCAAATGTGGGAGCGGGCTTGCTCGCGAAGAGGCCCTCCCAGCCACCACCGCACTGATCATGCCGGAGCGTTCCCGTTTATTTGTACGACCTTTCCTAAAGGGGATTGCCGACACCTTATGCCTGATTCGACGGAATAGACTCGCGTTTTTCCTCGTCCTCAAGGAGTTCGGCATGAATGCATCCAGCGTCCCCGACAACCGTTTCAATGAAGTGCTTGCGTTGATTCAAAGTGCCAAACAGCAAGCCATGCAGGCGGTGAATACTCAGCTGATTGAGCTGTATTGGCAGGTGGGTGCCTATATCAGTCGCAAGCTGGAAAAGGCTGAGTGGGGCGATTCTGTGGTCAGCCAACTGGCTGAGCATCTGGCCACGTCTCAACCTGGGTTGCGCGGTTTTACTCGCCCCAATCTGTTCCGCATGCGTCAGTTCTACGAGACTTACCGGGGGGACGAGAAAGTCTCACCACTGGTGAGACAAATACCCTGGACCCATAATCTGGTCATCTTCAGTCAGGGCAAACTCCCGGAAGAGCGGGAGTTTTATCTACGAATGGCGGTTCAGGAGAAGTGGTCGAAGCGCGAGTTGGAGCGTCAGTTCAAAACTGCACTGTTCGAGCGTAGCGTGACCCAACCGGCAAAAACCTCCGCAGTGCTAAGACATACTCACCCTGCGGCGCTTGAGATTTTCCGCGATGCCTACATGGTCGAGTTTCTCGACCTGCCCGGCGGCCATGCCGAAACCGATCTGCATAAGGGGCTGCTGGCGCGTCTCAAGGAATTTCTGATCGAACTGGGTCGTGACTTCTGCTTTGTCGGCTCCCAATACCCGCTGCAAGTCGGCGGGCGTGATTTCGCCCTGGATCTGCTGTTCTTCCACCGTGGGCTCAACTGTCTGGTAGCCATTGAGCTCAAGGTCGGTCGGTTTGAGCCGGAGTATTTGGGCAAGCTGGATTTCTATCTGGAAGCGCTGGATCGCAATGAGCGCAAACCCCACGAAAATCCTGCCATTGGTGTGTTGCTTTGTGCCAGCAAGGATGACGAGGTGGTCGAGTACGCCCTTAACCGTAGCCTGTCGCCAGCGTTAATTGCCGAATACCAGACTCGCCTGCCGGACAAGCAGTTGTTGCAGGCTAAATTGCATGAGTTTTATGCGCTGGATTTTGAGCAGGAGAAGAGCGGGTAATCTTCCTCTTATTCCCATTCGCCATAAGCCCCTTACTTTGCGTGATATGGCCTGCGCACGTTTGCCGGTATGATAGGCGCCCCCGCAGTCTGGATTGCGAATACGCCATGACCTTGCAGTACCCAACCATCGCCGATTGCGTCGGCAACACTCCGCTGGTCCGTTTGCAGCGCCTGCCTGGCGCCACCAGCAATACCCTTTTGCTCAAGCTCGAAGGGAATAACCCGGCGGGTTCGGTCAAGGACCGTCCGGCGCTGTCGATGATCACCCGTGCCGAATTGCGCGGGCAGATCCACGCCGGCGATACGCTGATCGAAGCGACCTCGGGCAACACCGGGATTGCCTTGGCCATGGCTGCGGCGATCAAGGGTTACAAGATGATCCTGATCATGCCGGACAACTCCAGCGCCGAGCGTAAAGCCGCCATGACGGCTTATGGCGCCGAGCTTATTCTGGTCAGCCAGGAAGAAGGCATGGAAGGCGCTCGCGACCTCGCCCAGCGAATGGAAGCCGAAGGCCGCGGCAAGGTGCTGGATCAGTTCGCCAACGGTGACAACCCCGAGGCGCACTACACCACCACCGGTCCGGAAATCTGGCGTCAGACCGAAGGTACCATCACTCATTTCGTCAGCTCGATGGGCACCACCGGCACCATCATGGGCGTTTCGCGCTACTTGAAAGAGCAGAACGACAACGTGCAGATCATCGGGCTGCAACCGATGGAAGGTTCGGCGATTCCGGGCATCCGTCGCTGGCCGCAGGAATACCTGCCGAAGATCTACCAGGCCGAGCGCGTGGACCGGATCGTCGACATGGCGCAAAGCGAAGCCGAAGACGTGACCCGTCGTCTGGCACGCGAAGAAGGCATCTTTTGCGGTGTGTCTTCGGGCGGTGCCGTGGCGGCGATGCTGCGCCTGTCCAAAGAAGTTGAAAACGCGGTGATCGTCGCGATCATCTGCGACCGTGGCGACCGTTACTTGTCGACCGGCATTTTCGACGCGCCCAACTGATGGCCAGGCAAGAGAGAGGCCTGCGCTTCCAGCCCACAGGCGGCAGCAAGGCCCCGCAAGTCCCGACCGGCAAAAAGCAGCGCTTGACGATTGAGCGCCTGGCCAATGACGGTCGCGGTATCGCGTTTTTCGAAGGTCGCACGTGGTTCGTCATCGGCGCATTGGCCGGTGAAGACGTCGAGGCGCGGGTCTTGGGTGCCCACGGCAAAGTGGTCGAGGCGCGCACCGAACGCGTGTTCCAGGCCAGTGAATTGCGCCGCCCGGCACCGTGCGCTCATGTCGCTCGCTGCGGCGGTTGCAGCGTGCAGCATTTGCCCCACAACGAACAGCTCGCCCTGAAACAGCGCATGCTCGCCGAGCAATTGTCGCGGGTTGCCGGTGTCGAACCTGAAGAGTGGGCAGCGCCGTTGAGCGGTCCGGAATTCGGCTACCGTCGTCGCGCCCGAGTGGCGGTGCGTTGGGACATGAAAGCGAAAAAACTCGAAGTCGGCTTCCGTGCTGCCGGCAGTCAGGACATCGTCGCCATCAACGAATGCCCGGTGCTGGTACAGCCCTTGCAATCGATCATGACCCGCTTGCCGGAGATGCTGCGGCGCTTGAGCAAACCTCAGGCGTTGGGGCATGTGGAGTTGTTCAGCGGTTCGTCATTGGCGGTATTGCTGCGGCACATGGCGCCGTTGTCCGAATCCGACATGACCATCCTCAAGGACTTCTGCGCGTTCCATGAAGCCCAGTTGTGGCTGCATGGCGACGGCGAGCCGCAACCGGTCGAGGCCGATCAGTCGCTGGGCTATCGCCTTGAGCAGTGGGACTTGAACCTGGCGTATCGGCCGGGAGATTTCATTCAGGTCAACGCCGGGGTCAACGAAGCGATGGTGGCCCAGGCGTTGGCGTGGTTGGCACCGAAATCTGATGAGCGGGTTCTGGACCTGTTTTGTGGGTTGGGCAACTTTGCTTTACCGCTGGCCAAAACCGTTCGCGAAGTGGTGGCGGTGGAGGGGGTGCAGGCGATGGTCGAGCGTGCCGCCGCGAATGCTGTCAGCAATAATCTGCATAACGCGAAGTTTTTTCAGGCCGATTTATCCCAGCCTTTGGCCGATGCCGAATGGGCCGATGAAGGCTTTTGTGCGGTACTCTTGGACCCACCTCGCGACGGTGCTTTTGAGGTGGTGCGCAAGCTGGCGTCTTTGGGCGCCAAACGATTGGTGTATGTGTCGTGTAACCCTGCAACGCTGGCGCGCGACACAGTCGAATTGATCAAGCAGGGCTACCGGTTAAAACGTGCCGGGATTCTCGATATGTTTCCTCAGACGGCACATGTCGAGGCCATGGCGTTATTTGAAGCGAGCTAGGACGGCTCGTCTGGTCCGACTGACCCGCTCGTGCAAAGCGCATTCGTCTTAGCCCCGCGAGTGCACACGGGCAGCGAAGGTCAGCGATTTGACGCATTGAATCTGCGTCGTAGGGAAGGTAAAGCAAGATGGTACAGGTGAGAGCACACCAGCCGATCAATACTGACGGCAGTATCAACCTCGAGGCTTGGCTCGATCATGCGGTCAGTGTCGATCTGGCACTGGATCGCGAAGCCTTGAAGGAAGCCTGCGAGTTCGCTCGCGAGGCCGAACAACAAGCCAATGCGGCGAAGAATCTGTGGTCCGAAGGGACCTCGAGTTTCCGCACGGGCCTTGAGATCGCCGAGATTCTCGCCGACCTCAAACTCGACCAGGATTCGTTGGTCGCAGCCGTGCTTTACCGCGGCGTGCGCGAAGGCCAGATCCAGTTGCCGGCGGTCAGCCAACGCTTCGGTCCGGTGGTCGCCAAACTCATCGACGGCGTGTTGCGCATGGCGGCGATCAGCGCCAGCCTGAGCCCCCGTCAATCCATGGTGCTGGGCACTCAAGGCCAGGTCGAAAACCTGCGCAAAATGCTCGTGGCCATGGTCGACGACGTGCGCGTCGCGCTGATCAAACTGGCTGAACGCACCTGCGCGATCCGCGCGGTGAAAACCGCCGACGACGAGAAGCGCAACCGCGTAGCCCGTGAAGTGTTCGACATTTACGCGCCGCTCGCCCACCGCCTCGGTATCGGTCACATCAAGTGGGAGCTGGAGGACTTGTCCTTCCGCTATCTTGAGCCTGACCAGTACAAGCAGATCGCCAAGTTGCTCCACGAGCGACGGCTGGATCGCGAGCGCTTTATCGCCGACGTGATGACCCAACTCAAAGAAGAGTTGCAGGCCACCGGCGTCGATGCGGACATCAGCGGTCGGGCCAAACACATCTATTCGATCTGGCGCAAAATGCAGCGCAAGGGTCTGGAGTTCAGCCAGATCTACGACGTGCGCGCGGTTCGCGTGCTGGTGCCGGAAATGCGCGACTGCTACACCGCGCTCGGCATCGTCCACACCCTGTGGCGGCATATCCCGAAAGAGTTCGACGACTACATCGCCAACCCGAAAGAGAACGGCTACCGCTCGCTGCACACCGCGGTGATCGGCCCTGAAGGCAAAGTGCTGGAAGTGCAGATCCGCACCCATGCCATGCACGAAGAAGCCGAGCTGGGCGTGTGCGCGCACTGGAAGTACAAGGGCACCGACGTCAAGTCCGGCTCGAACCACTATGAAGAGAAAATCTCCTGGCTGCGTCAGGTGCTCGAGTGGCACGAAGAGCTGGGTGATATTGGTGGCCTTGCCGAACAACTGCGGGTCGATATCGAACCGGACCGGGTCTATATCTTCACCCCGGACGGTCACGCCATCGACTTGCCGAAGGGCGCGACACCGCTGGACTTCGCCTACCGCGTACACACCGAAATCGGTCACAACTGCCGCGGCGCCAAGATCAACGGGCGGATCGTACCGCTCAACTACAGCCTGCAAACCGGTGAACAGGTCGAGATCATCACCAGCAAGCACGGCACGCCGAGCCGCGACTGGCTGAACCCGAACCTGGGTTACATCACCACCTCGCGGGCGCGGGCGAAGATCGTTCACTGGTTCAAATTGCAGGCCCGCGATCAGAACGTCGCGGCCGGTAAAACCTTGCTCGAGCGCGAACTCAATCGCCTCGGTCTGCCGCAGGTGGACTTCGACAAGCTGGCCGAGAAGGCCAACATGAAGACCGCCGAGGACATGTTCGCTGCATTGGGCGCAGGCGATTTGCGCCTGGCGCAATTGGTGAATCTGGCGCAGCAACTGGTCGAGCCGGAACGCGGCAACGAACAGCTGGAACTGATCCCGCGCAAAGCCACCGGCTACAAACCGGGCAAGCGTGGCGACATTCAGATCCAGGGCGTAGGCAACCTGATGACCCAGATGGCCGGCTGCTGCCAGCCGCTGCCGGGGGATGCGATCGTCGGTTACATCACTCAGGGCCGTGGCGTGAGCATTCACCGTCAGGACTGCGCCTCGGTGCTGCAACTGGCCGGGCGCGAGCCGGAGCGGATCATCCAGGTCAGCTGGGGCCCGGTGCCGGTGCTCACCTATCCGGTGGACATCATCATTCGCGCCTACGACCGTTCCGGTTTGCTGCGTGACGTGTCGCAGGTGCTGCTCAACGAGCGGATCAATGTGCTGGCGGTCAACACCCGTTCGAACAAAGAGGACAACACGGCGTTGATGTCCCTGACCATCGAAATTCCGGGGCTGGATGCGCTGGGGCGGTTGCTGGGGCGGATTTCCCAGTTGCCGAACATCATCGAAACCCGCCGTAACCGTACACCGTGAGAGACCTGCACGGAAATTGATGGTGACACCTGTAGGAGCGAGGCTTGCCCGCGAAGGCGGTGTGTCAGGTATGCCGCCTTCGCGGGCAAGCCTCGCTCCTACAAGTGAAGTGTGTAGAGATTAGAAGATGTATTCACTTGAAGACCTGCTGCACCTGATGAACCGTCTGCGCGACCCGCAATACGGCTGCCCGTGGGACATCAAGCAAACCTACGCGACCATCGTCCCGCACACCCTGGAAGAAGCCTACGAAGTCGCCGATGCGATTGAGCGCGGGGACTTCGATCATTTGCAGGGTGAGTTGGGCGATTTGTTGTTCCAGGTGGTTTATTACAGCCAGCTGGCCCGGGAAGAAGGGCGTTTCGAGTTCGATGGCGTGGTCGATAGCATCACGCGCAAACTGATCCGCCGTCATCCTCACGTGTTCCCCACCGGTGATCTGTATGCGCCGCTGGACATCCCGCGTCTGAATGAAGAGCAGGTCAAGCAGCGCTGGGAAGAGATCAAGGCTGAAGAGCGCGCCGAGAAGTCTTCGGCGCCGCAGCAGTTGTCCTTGCTCGACGATGTGCCTGCCGCGTTGCCGGCGCTGTCCCGTTCGGCAAAACTGCAGAAGCGCGCAGGGCAGGTCGGTTTCGACTGGCCGGACGCCTTGCCGGTGCTCGACAAGGTGCGCGAAGAGCTCGATGAAGTGCTCGAAGCCATGGCCGACAATGACTCGACGGCGATTGCCGATGAAGTCGGCGACCTGCTGTTTTCCGTGGTCAATCTGGCGCGACACCTCAAGGTCGATCCGGAAACCGCACTGCGCAGCGCGAACTCAAAGTTTGAAAGACGCTTCCGATTTATCGAACAGGCATTGCGCGACACCCACCGTCCCATAGAAGATTGCACCCTCGAAGAGTTGGACGCCTTGTGGGGCGAAGCCAAACGTCAGGAAAAGAATTTGCCCAGCTGCGGTTGAGCAGTTGCCTAAGTGAGAAATAAGCACCATGAGCCTTTCCCTTCGCGACCAGTTGCTCAAAGCAGGGCTGGTCAACCAAAAGCAGGCCAAACAGGTCGGCAAAGAGAAGCAGAAGCAGCAACGTCTGGCCCACAAAGGTCAGATTGAACTCGATGACTCCCAGCAGCGTGCCGCTCAGGAAGCCATGGCCGAGAAGGTCAAGCGCGACCAGGAACTGAACCGTCAGCAGCAGGAGAAAGCAGAGGCGAAGGCCCGCGCCGCCCAGGTCAAGCAATTGATCGAAGTCTCGCGTCTGCCCAAGCTGACCACCGAGGACTACTACAACTTCGTCGACGACAAGAAGGTCAAGCGCATCTCCGTCAACACGCTGATGCGCAATAAGCTCAGCAGCGGTTCGCTGGCGATCGTGCATCATGCCGGCGGTTACGAAGTGATCCCTCGTGAAGCGGCCCTGAAGATTCAGGAGCGAGATCCACAGCGCATCGTGCAGCTGAATGTGAAGACAGAAGAAGTCAGCGCCGAAGACGATCCGTACGCGGCCTATCAGATTCCTGACGATCTGATGTGGTAAGCCGTTAGAGACTGCAACAACGACAAACCCCGCTCATGGCGGGGTTTGTCGTTTTCAATGCGGTCATTATGCAGAACGCGCTTCGCGCTGCTGCTCCAGTGTTTCAAGTTCGGCCTTGTATTTGTGGGCTTCGGTTTCGGAGTGAAACATCCCGACCAACAGGTCTTGTTGATGTACATCCCAGATGCGGATACCGGCGGCGATGCCTTCATGGGACATATGTGAATCGTCGCGTTCAGTTACTTTTACAGTCATCTGCTAGCTCCAATCTCTGTTATCTGCAGCAAGGCGTGTGCAGGCCTCCGTTATATGTTTTGTTAGCTGGCTAAGTAAACGGCAGAGTTCGGCAACCCATTCTTGCAGAATCGGCAAAAGTCCTGCAGCCCGCGAAATACGCGACATTCAGTCGCAGGCCATTGAGTTTCATGACAAATGTTTCATGTTCAGAAGGCAGAAAACCACGGATTTGAACCCGATTACCACTTGTAGGAGCCAGGCTTGCCGGCGAAAGCGTCCTTGAGTACGCCT
This sequence comes from Pseudomonas sp. PDM24, assembly GCF_019218905.1. Taxonomy (NCBI): domain Bacteria; kingdom Pseudomonadati; phylum Pseudomonadota; class Gammaproteobacteria; order Pseudomonadales; family Pseudomonadaceae; genus Pseudomonas; species Pseudomonas sp. PDM24. The sequence goes on from NZ_JAHUWR010000001.1 coordinate 56,002, forward strand.
TCGCCGGCAAGCCTGGCTCCTACAGGAAAACAGAGGCAAAAAAACGCCCCGAACCAGTCGGGGCGTTTTTGTGTGGGGCTCTATCAGGTTTATGCGAAACCTGTAGGAGCTGGCGAAGCCTGCGATCTTTTCAGCGTCTTAACGGGCGCTAAAGATCAAAAGATCGCAGCCTGCGGCAGCTTTTACGCCTGCCAGCGCTTCAGTACCAGCGTGGCATTGGTGCCACCGAAGCCGAAGCTGTTGCTCATTACGGTGTTGATGGTGGCGTCTTCGCGAGTCTTGGTCAGGATTGGCATGTCTGCCACTTCCGGGTCCAGTTCGTCGATGTTGGCGGAACCCGCCATGAAGTTGCCTTCCATCATCAGCAGGCAGTAGATCGCTTCGTGAACGCCGGCGGCGCCCAGGGAGTGACCCGACAGGCTCTTGGTGGAGCTGATGGCTGGAGCCTTGTCACCGAACACTTCACGCACACCTTTCATTTCCATGACGTCGCCGACCGGAGTCGAGGTGCCGTGGGTGTTCAGGTAGTCGATCGGAGTGTCGACGGTGGCCATGGCCATCTGCATGCAGCGGATGGCGCCTTCGCCGCTTGGGGCGACCATGTCGTAGCCGTCGGAGGTCGCGCCGTAGCCAACGATTTCCGCGTAGATCTTCGCGCCGCGGGCCAGAGCGTGTTCCAGCTCTTCGACCACGACCATGCCGCCACCGCCGGCGATGACGAAACCGTCACGCTTGGCGTCGTAGGCGCGGGAAGCTTTTTCCGGGGTCTCGTTGTACTGGCTGGACAGGGCGCCCATGGCGTCGAACAGGAACGATTGGCTCCAGTGTTCTTCTTCACCGCCGCCGGCGAACACGATGTCCTGCTTGCCCAACTGAATCTGCTCCACAGCGTTACCGATGCAGTGAGCACTGGTGGCGCACGCGGAGGAGATCGAGTAATTCACACCCTTGATCTTGAACGGCGTCGCCAGGCAAGCCGAAACGGTGCTGCCCATGGTCCGCGTGACGCGGTACGGGCCTACGCGTTTGACGCCTTTTTCGCGCAGGATGTCCAGCGCTTCCATCTGGTTCAAGGTCGACGCGCCACCGGAACCGGCGATCAGGCCGGTACGCACGTTGGAAACCTGCTCTTCGGTCAGGCCGGAGTCTGCGATGGCATCTTTCATGGCCAGGTAGGCGTAAGCCGCCGCATGGCCGACGAAGCGATAGATCTTGCGATCGATCAGCTCTTCGAGGGGAAGGTCAATGGAGCCGGAAACCTGGCTACGCAGACCCATTTCAGCATATTCCGGGTTGAACCGGATGCCAGGGCGGCTTGCACGCAGGTTAGCGGAGACGGTCTCTTTGTCATTGCCCAGGCACGAAACGATGCCCAGACCAGTGATAACGACGCGGCGCATGCGAATAACCCTTAGAAGTTGTCAGTGGAGGTGAAAACGCCGACCCGAAGGCCTTCGGCGGTATAGATTTCGCGGCCGTCAACGGTCACCGAACCATCGGCGATAGCCATGTTCAGCTTGCCCTTCAGGACACGTTTGATATGGATGTTATAGGTGACTTTCTTGGCGGTCGGCAGTACCTGGCCAAAGAATTTCACTTCGCCGGAACCCAGGGCGCGACCGCGGCCCGGCAGGCCTTGCCAGCCGAGGAAGAAGCCGACCAGTTGCCACATGGCGTCGAGGCCCAGGCAGCCCGGCATCACCGGATCACCTTCGAAGTGGCAGGCGAAAAACCACAGGTCCGGAGTGATATCCAGCTCGGCGACCAATTCACCTTTGCCGTACTTGCCACCCTCTTCGCTGATATGGGTGATGCGATCGACCATCAGCATGTTCGGGGCGGGCAATTGCGCGTTACCTGGGCCGAACAGCTCACCACGACTGCAGCGCAGCAGGTCTTCCCGAGTAAAGGCGTTTTGTTTGGTCATGCGAGCTCCTCAATAGTCCATGCGGCAGGGTGGGGCGAATCTTCCCGGCCGATCGAAGCGTTCATGCCTCGAGTCAGCAGCCTACTCATAGACTATTGCGTTGTGGTGAAAGTCACAGCACCAAGGACATGAATGTACACTTGTGCACTGAAATTATTATTCAAGCCCCTTTTCGGGCTCGTTCGGGTGCCTAAGACTGCCGCACTTTCGTCATTCACGCCAGTCGCAGATAGCCGAATGGCCTGTTCTACTGCACCCACCGCTGCAGAATTTGCTGCAGATCAGTGCGTTTGAAGGGCTTGGCCAGGTAATCGTTCATTCCCGCCGATAAACAGGCTTCGCGGTCGCCCTGCAAGGCATTGGCCGTCAGGGCGATGATCGGCACGTCAGCACAGCCGGGCAATCGACGAATCTGTCGGGTGGCCTCGTAGCCGTCGATGACCGGCAATCGGCAGTCCATCAGAATCGCTTCGAAAGTCAGATTCTCGGCACTGCGTACTGCTTGCGCACCGTCGGTGACGACGCTGACAGTAAAGCCCAGACTGCGCAACATTGCTTCGACAACGGTGCGGTTGACCGGGTTGTCCTCCACCAGCAGCACATTGCGACCTTCGCCGTGGTCATCGCCGGTATGCCCTCGCGGGGTTAGCACCGGTAGTGGCTGCTTATACAGCGCCAAAGGGATTTCCAGGGTGAACGCCGAGCCAATGCCTTCTTCGCTCTGCGCGCGCAAGGTGCCACCCATCCGCTCAGCCAGGGTGCGGGCAATCGGCAACCCCAGCCCGGTTCCGCCGTAACGTCTTGAAATAGAACTGTCGGCCTGCTGGAACGCGTTGAACATCAACTCCAGGCTAGCGGGCGGAATGCCGATTCCGCTGTCGCGTACGGTGCAGGTGAACCACAGCAGTTCATGATCCAGGGACTGCCACTGCGGTTCGATCGTGACACGGCCCCGTTCGGTGAACTTCAGCGCGTTGCCGACCAGATTGACCAGAATCTGCCGGATTCGCGTTGGATCGCCCTGAACCTGAAGGGCGCGCATGTCCTCGGGGATGCGCAGTTGCATGTCCAGGCCGCGTTGCACCGCGCTGTGCTGGAACGACTGGGCGCAGCTGCTGATCAGGTCTGCGAGGTTGAACGGAATATGTTCCAGCTCCAGTTCCGAGCGTTCGATGCGCGAGAAATCGAGAATGTCGTTGATCACTTTGAGCAGGTGTTCGGTGGATTCCGAGGCCAGCGCCGCGTACTCGATCTGCTCCTCGGTCATCTCGGTGGTTTCCAGCAGTTGCAGCATGCCCAGCACGCCATTCATCGGCGTGCGCAACTCGTGACTCATCATCGCCAGGAAATCGGATTTGGCGTTGTTGGCCTTTTCCGCTTCTTCGCGGGTCTGGATCAATTGCGCCATCGCCTGATGCTGTTCGCGACTGGCTTGCTCAAGGCCCTGGGCAAGGTTGTTGATGTGTTGCGACAGGGCGCCCAGTTCGGTGTCGTCGACAATCGGCAGGGGCGTTTTGTAGTCGCCTTCCTGGATCGCCTTGACCGCATTGCCGATGTCGTGGATCGGTTGAGACAGGCTGCTGGCCAGGCGCCGGGCCAGCAGAAATGTAAACAGCAGAGCGAACAAGGCCAGGATCCCGGCCTTGAAGAGGATTTCCTGCTGGCGCTGGTTGAACGCGTCATTGGACAGGCCGACGATCACCCGGCCCAGATAATCCTCGCCCGGTGCACTGGCAACGGTACGACTGTTTTGGAAAAAGTCATTGTTGAGCGCGATGCGTTGCAGGCGCACCGGCGCCTGGAACACTTCGACTTGATGCGAGCGGTTGTGCGCTTCCGACGGTTGCTCGACATACACCAGAATCCGGTTGGCGCTGTCCTGTACTTCCAGAAAGCGTACGTTGGGCGTGGCCAGGGTGGCCTTGAGCAAACTTTCGAGCACCTCGTTGTTGCCTGAAATCACCCCGTATTCGGTGGCCGGCGCCAGTTGATTGGCGATCAGCTGACCGGTGTGATTGAGTTCCTGGCGCAGGTCCTGGATTCGCACGAAGGTAAAAAAACTGATCAGCAGCAAGGTCAGCAACAGGGCCGGGCCGAGGCTGATGATCTGGGTGCGGGTATTGATGTCCCAACCGCGACGGAAGGTCATGGGCGGCGTTCTCCTTCGGCCAGCTGTGTTGCGACAGAGGCTTCATTCATCGGTTCAATACTCAGTGAACGAGCCACTTGCGGGTTGCTTAAGACCTTGAAGTGTTGCGGATAAAATGCGCGTGGCCAGGTGCTCGAGGGGCGGTCGAGCAGTTCGTCGAGAATCTTCAGCCAATCGTTCTGGTCGCTGTAAGTACTGGCCAGGCTACCGGCCCTGACAAAGGCTGCGTTGGGACCGATCAACGCCAGTTGCCGGGCATAGCTGCTGAGCAGCAAGTTTTTCACGGTTTTCGGGTTGTACAGATCAGGGTCGTCCAGGCCCAACAGCACGTCACTGTTTTTCAGCAGGGCCTGTAAGGGGCGGCTGTCATGGGTGTTATCCCAACGCTCGGTGACCACTTCAAGGCCCAGGGGCAGGGCAGCCTGACGCAGTTCTTTCAAAAGGAATTCGCTGTGGCTGTCGAAAAGCACACCGACCCGGCGGGCCTCAGGCAGGAGCAGTCGGGTCAGGCGCAACTGTCGCTCCAGCGGTGGATCGCTCCAGAGCAGGCTCAGGTGCGATGGCAGGTCATTGCCCAAGCGTTGATGGGCTTGCAAACGACTGATGCGCAACACCAGCGTCGCCGGGCCTTGGGCGTCTTGCAGGCGCCAGTCGAGGCTGGGCAAGTCGAGCAGCACCAGGCGGGTGTCGACGGGCAATTGGCCTGGCGCCGGCAGGCTGGCGACAGGCTGGAAGCGCACATTGTCGGAGGGGCGCAACTCGCTGAGGGCTTGAACGAAAGACTGCACGCCGGGATTGTCCTCGGCGCCAGTCAGCAGAATGTCGGCGGCCCGTGCCGGCAGATGGCACAGCAGCCCGATAAACACCAGGCACAACCCCGCCAGCAGGCGGCCAAGGGTTGGCGTCTTCGGTGGCGGGCGATGTTGCATCTTAGAACTCCAGCTCCGCGCTGAAGTAGAGCACTCGGCGATCGTCGTAGTTGTTGTCGACGAAGGTGGTGGGCTGATTGTCGAGGCGTTGCTGGAGGACCCCGGCCAGCTCCAGATTGGCTTTGCCCAAACCGATGCGTTTGGCGATGCGGGTGTCGACCCGTTCGAAGCGATAGCCATTGAGGGCGTCGGCACCATAGTAGAAGAGCGCGCTGTTCCAGCCCAGGCCCCAGTTGCGAAGCCAACCGGCGGAGCCGCTGTTGCGCGCAGTCTGTTGTGCATCCAGCGGGTTGCTGGCCTCGGCATCGACGTAGGCATAGGTCAGGCGCAGACGATCGGCGCTGCTGACGCGCCAATCCAGCTGGGTTTCAGTCCCGGAGAAGCGCGAGCTGTTCGAGTTACTGGCGATGTACTGGTTGTTGCGCAGCGGTTCACTGATCATGCCGGTGATTTCGTCGTAGAACAGCTTCACATCGACCGCCAGCCCCCACTCTGCGAAGTAGCCGTTATAGCCCAATTCCCGGGAGCGCATGCGTTCCTGTTCGAGGTCACCCGGGCCACGGGTCTTGACGAAATAGCGGGCGCTGGACTGGCCGTAGGCACTGGGCTTCAGGTTGGTGACCTGGTAGCTCCAGTTGACGTTGTTCTCGAACATGTCCGGCGAACGGATGGCTTCCGAATACACCGCGCGCAAGCCGTGGCGCGGGTTGATCAGGTAATTGACCGCCACCCGTGGGGTCAGCGAGTTGCCGGTCAAGTGCGTGTCTTCGTACATCGCGCCGCCCTGCAACAACCAGTGTTCGGTGGCGCGCCACTCGAGTTGGCCGAACGCCCGCCAAGTGGTGTCGTCGAGCGTGCCATTGAAGTAGGTCTCGGAGTTGGCCCGGTCGTAACGATAGTTCATGCCGCTGACCAGCCGCAGACTGTCGGACAGGCTGAGCGTGTCTTGCAGTTCGAGGTCGTAGCGGGATTCCCGGGCACTCTGGTCAATGTCGCCGCACAGCGTTTTACTGGCGCCGTTTCGCCATTGCGTCAGAACCTGATTGGCCAGCGCTTGTTCAGCCGCCGTACCCGCCGGCGCGCCCGAACCGGCGTAGCGGTTCATGTTGCGCGCCAGACGTTCGGTGTAATTGGGATTGAGCTGCCAAAGTTGGGTCAGTTCCGGGCTGAATGAGACCTCGGCATCGCAGGCACGCCAGGTTTGCTGGCGATCCCAGTGTTGCGCCGAGCCTTGAATATAAAGGCTGTGATCGGGATTGATGTCCAGGTTCCAGCGCAGCGAGCCGGCATAATCCTTGGCGATGACGTCGGAATTGTTCCCGGCGGCGGTAATCCCTGAGAACACCGGACGGTAGGTATAGGGTCGCTGGTTGGTCCCGTCCTTGGCATTCAGTTGCCAGTCGATGCTCTGGTTGTCATTGAGCGTCTGGCTGACGGCGAGGCTGAAGCGGTTCAAGCGACGGCTGTCGCGGTAATCGGCGCCGGTGCGATCCGAGTCGAAGCCGTCATCTTGTTGGCCGGACAACGACAGACGCAAGTCGCCGCTGTCCCAACCCATGCCCTGGCTGGCGTAGAAATCATTGATACCGCGCTGGCCACGGGTGACTTTCAGCCGCGTGCCGTGGCTGTCGGCCGGTTTGCGGGTGATGATATTGACCACCGCCATCAGCGCGTTGGCGCCGTAGCTGACGGTGTTCGGGCCACGGAAAACCTCGATGCGCTCGATGTCTTCCATGGCCACCGGAATATCACTCCAGTCCACCGTGGCCAGGCCGGCGCGGTACACCGAGCGGCCGTCGATCAACACCTGCATGCGCCGCGCTTCGCTGGCATTGGTGCCGTGATAGTTCACCGCCGCCTGATTGCCGCTGATATTGCCGACCATCATCCCCGGCACCAGCCGCAGCAGCTCGCTGATATCCCGCGCGCCGCTGGCATTGATCAGTTCACTGTCGATCACCGTCATGCTTCCCGGCACGGCCGCTGGCGATTGCTTCAGGCGCGTCGCGGTCAGCACTTGCGGCAGCGGATCATTGTCGAGGAACAGATCGTCGGCCAGCAATGGCGAGCTGAAGATCAGCGCCAATACCAGCGGCGAGCGAGCACGGGGAAAGCCAAAAGACACGGCACGGCCTTGATAGCGGTTAGTTGGCGCGCATGTTAACCGAGCGCAAAGACTTTTCCAGTCACGTTATGGGCATTTTCCTCGGTTTTCTTGGTCTTCTTCCTACAAGTGTCGGTAATTGATGCTGGGGCTGGCCGCGACCGGGCTGCTCCGTATAATGCCGGCATCGCCACTGGTATGGATTAACGGATTGCATATGACTGAACAGCGCCCAATTGCGGTCCTGGGAGGCGGAAGTTTTGGTACCGCCGTGGCTAATCTGCTGGCCGAGAATGGGCATCAGGTCCGGCTGTGGATGCGCGACCCGGAACAGGCCGAGGCCATTCGGGTCAATCGTGAGAACCCGCGTTACCTCAAAGGCATCAAGATTCTTCCGGCAGTGGAAGCGGTCACAGACCTGCAAGCCACCCTGGAGGCCTGCGACCTGTGCTTCGTCGCGCTGCCGTCCAGCGCGCTGCGCTCGGTGCTGGTCCCTCACGCCGAACGTTTGAGCGGCAAACTGCTGGTGAGCCTGACCAAAGGCATCGAAGCCCATACGTTCAAGCTGATGAGCGAGATCCTTGAAGAAATCGCCCCGCAAGCGCGCATCGGCGTGCTGTCGGGCCCGAATCTGGCCCGTGAAATCGCCGAACACGCGCTGACCGCCACGGTGGTCGCCAGCGAAGACGAAGCGCTTTGCCAACGGGTCCAGGAAGCGCTGCACGGCAAGACCTTTCGTGTGTACGCCAGCGCCGACCGCTATGGCGTGGAGTTGGGCGGGGCGTTGAAAAACGTTTACGCGATCATCGCCGGCATGGCGGTGGCGTTGGGCATGGGTGAAAACACCAAGAGCATGCTGATCACCCGGGCATTGGCGGAAATGACCCGCTTCGCGGTGAATCAGGGTGCCAACCCGATGACGTTCCTTGGGCTGGCGGGCGTGGGCGACTTGATCGTGACGTGCTCGTCGCCCAAAAGCCGGAATTATCAGGTCGGGTTTGCCCTCGGTCAGGGGTTGAGCCTTGAGGATGCGGTGACGCGTCTTGGCGAAGTCGCCGAAGGCGTGAACACCCTGAAGGTACTCAAGGCCAAGGCGCAGGAAGCCGGCGTGTATATGCCGCTGGTCGCCGGATTGCATGCCATCCTCTTCGAAGGGCGCACGCTGGAGCAGGTCATCGGTCTACTGATGCGTGCCGAGCCTAAAACCGACGTCGATTTTATCTCCACCAGCGGTTTCAACTAAATACCCCATCTACAGGGCAGGGAGCGAAACATGAATGATCCGAAGGTAGAAGCCAAGTACGAATCCATCCTGTTGCGGGTGCTGTGGATGATTGTCTATGTGCTGGTCTGGCAAGTGGCGCAATTGATCCTCGGTGCGGTGGTGTTTGTGCAGCTGATCTATCGTTTGATTTATGGCGCACCGAGCGCCAGCTTGATGAATTTCGGCGACAGTCTGAGCCAGTTTCTGGCGCAGATCGGTCGTTTCGGCAGCTTTCACAGCGACCAGAAGCCCTGGCCGTTCGCCGACTGGCCGACGCCGCGTACACCGGAAGGTGAAGCCCCGCACGTTGTGGCGCCAGCACCGCACCCGGCCCGAGATGAGGAACCGAAGCTATGAAACTCTGGGTATTGCGTCATGGTGAAGCCGAGCCTCACGGTACTCGTCCCGACTCCGAGCGGAAATTGACCGCCCATGGCCGTGAAGAGGTGTTGCGTGCTGCCGCCTGTTTGATGGGCAAGCCACTCACCGCCATTTATGCCAGTCCTTATCAGCGAGCGCAGGAGACGGCAGAAATTGTGCGTGCGGCGCTCAATTTCGCGCCGGAGATCCGCACCGTCGACTGGCTGACCCCGGATACCGATCCGGACAAGGTGGCGGAGCAGCTTGTATCGGTGAGTGATGTGCTGCTGGTCAGTCACAATCCGCTGGTGGGCAACCTGCTGAGCTATCTGCAGCACGGCGCCGGCCATCCACCGGAAAAAGTCAGCACCGCCGGCCTGGCCGAGCTTGAGAACAATGAACTGCTGATCGGGTCGATGAAGCTCAACGGCATCAAGCACCCGTAATTTGCTTCTGTTCTAGGTATAGCCTTTGCTTCTGCATTTGTAGGAGCGAGGCTTGCCCGCGAAGCTTTTAGCGTTTTCGAAGGCCCCTTCGCGGGCAAGCCTCGCTCCTACAGGGGCGGTGGCGTTCCGTTTTTGTTCTTGGTTTTTGTGTGAAATAGTCAACCAAGCACTTGCTTGGTTGACTACGCTTGCTCCAGACAAAAAATAAAGGAGCAAGTCGCATGTCTGCTGCTTCCCGTTTGCCATTGGACGCCTTCTACGAGCGTGAAGCCCGTCATCCCCGCCAACGCTTTCTGGTGCAGCCGACGGGGGGCGGTCAGGTCGAGACGCTGACCTGGGCCGACGTCGGCCATCAGGCGCGTTGTGCCGCCCACTGGCTGCGGGCTCGTGAACTGCCGCAAGGCAGCCACATCGCGCTGATCTCGAAAAACTGCGCCCACTGGATCATCGCCGACCTGGCGATCTGGATGGCCGGGCATGTCTCGGTGCCGCTGTATCCCAATCTGACCGCCGATTCCGTGGCTCAGGTGCTCGAGCATTCGGAAGCTGCGCTGGCATTCATTGGCAAGCTGGATGACTGGCCGGGCATGTCCGCCGGGGTCAGGTCCGATCTGCCAACCATCAGCCTGCCGCTGTGCCCGGCCGGCCCCTTCGATTTCAGCTGGGCCGATCTGCAGCGCAGCTCGCCGATTCAGGACGACCCAAAACCCGCCGCCGATCAGCTGGCGACCATCATTTACACCTCTGGCACCACGGGCCAACCTAAAGGCGTGATGCACAATTTCGGCAACTTGGGCTTTGCCACCACTCGTGGCACTCAGTTGTTCGGCCTGAATGAGTCGGATCGCCTGCTGTCCTACCTGCCGCTGTGCCATGTCGCCGAACGGATGTTTGTCGAGTTGGCGTCGATTTATACCGGGCAAACGGTATTTTTTGCTGAGAGCCTCGATACCTTTCTCACTGATCTAAAACGTGGCCGGCCGACCGCGCTGTTCGGCGTGCCGCGAATCTGGACCAAATTCCAGATGGGGGTCTACAGCAAGATCCCGGCTAAACGCCTCGACTTCCTGCTCGGCTTGCCCTTCATTGGCAAACGGGTAGGGCACAAAGTCCTTGCCGGGCTGGGGCTGGACGCCTTGCGCATCGCCTTGTCCGGCGCGGCGCCAGTGCCACAGACCTTGCTGCTCTGGTACCGAAAACTGGGGCTGGATGTGCTTGAGGTGTACGGCATGACCGAAAGCTGCGGTTATTCCCACATCGGCCAGCCGGGTCAGAACAAACCCGGCTGGATCGGCAAGCCATGCCCGGAAGTCGAGGTGCGCATCGAGCCGTCTGGTGAAGTACTGGTGCGCAGCGGCGCGACCATGCTCGGCTATTTCAAGGAACCTGAGAAAACCGCCGAAACCATCACCGAGGACGGTTTCCTGCGCACCGGCGACAAGGGCGAGGAAGACGCCGAAGGCAACCTGCGCCTGACCGGGCGCCTGAAGGAAATTTTCAAAACCAGCAAAGGCAAATACGTCGCCCCCGCACCGATTGAAAATCGCCTGGCGGTGCATGCGCGGATCGAACAGGTGTGTGTGGTTGGCGATGGGCTGAGCGCACCGCTGGGGTTGTGCGTGTTGTCGGCGGTCGGTCAGCAGGACGCGAAGGGATCGGCCCGGGCGGGCTTGCATTCAAGCCTGGAAAAACTGCTGGAGGAAGTCAACGGCGTCCTCGACAGGCATGAGCGCTTGCGTCGATTGGTGGTGGTCAAGGACAGTTGGGCGGTGGAAAACGGCTTCCTGACACCGACCCTGAAGATCAAGCGCAACATGATCGAAGCGGCTTACGGTGCGCGCTTTGAAGAATGGAGCGAGCGTAGCGAGGCGGTGCTGTGGCAGGATTGAGCCACGAACAACTCCAGCAAAGGAACGTAACGATGAGTCTGTGGCGCACCATTCCCAACGTCGAGCAGTTGAACGCAATCGGAAAAAATACCATCAGCGAAGTGCTGGATATTCGCTTTGAAGCCTTCGATGACGAGTCCCTGACTGCCAGTATGGTCATCGACCATCGCACGCATCAGCCCTTTGGTTTGCTGCACGGCGGCGCCTCGGTGGTGTTGGCCGAAACCGTCGGCTCGATGGCCAGTTACCTGTGCATCGACGCCAGCAAGTTTTATTGCGTGGGCCTGGAAATCAACGCCAACCATTTGCGCGGCCTGCGCAGTGGGCGAGTGACGGCGGTGGCCAAGGCGATTCACATTGGTCGCACCACTCATGTCTGGGATATCCGTTTGAGCAGTGATGAAGGGAAGGCCAGTTGCGTGTCGCGGCTGACCATGGCGGTGGTGCCGCTGGGTGAAAATCCACCGGCGCGTTGAGTTTCGGCACGCTCGGTGTAGCAGCTGGCGAAGCCTGCGTTCGGCTGCGCAGCAGTCGTCAATCCTGCCCCTTGATGTCCCTGAAACACTGCGGTGAATGGTTTTGCGACTGCTTCGCAGCCGAACGCAGGCTTCGCCAGCTGCTACCAAGGATCAGAGTCATCCTTGCGCCATAGCCATGACCGGCCTGTCATCATTCCTGTCAGTTACGGTCATTGCTGTAGGACACGGTCTTACGGACAATCAACCTCCGTTCTCGCTCATGGATTTGCAGGTATGTCGCAACAGATATTTTTCGCCCACGCCAATGGCTTTCCTTCGGGGACCTACGGCAAGTTGTTCGCGGCGCTGGCGCCCGAGTATCAGGTGACGCATCTGGAGCAGCACGCTCATGACCCTCGTTTTCCGGCGGACGACAACTGGAACAACCTGGTGGATGAGCTGATTCATCACCTCAAGCAGCAACCGGAACCGGTCTGGGGCGTCGGCCATTCCTTTGGCGGCGTTCTGCATTTGCACGCCGCGTTGCGTTGCCCTGAGCTGTATCGCGGCGTGGTGATGCTCGATTCGCCGGTGCTGACCCGCGCCGATCAATGGGTGATCCGTGCCGCCAAGCGCTTCGGCTTCATCGATCGCCTGACCCCGGCCGGCCGTACGTTGGGCCGACGGGAAGAGTTTGCCGATCTGGACGCAGCCCGATTGTATTTCGCCGGTAAAACCCTGTTTCGTGGCTTTGATCCGGAATGCTTCGACGCCTATCTTCAACATGGTTTGCACACTGTCGGCGGCAAGCTGCGCCTGCGTTTTGACCCGGCCACGGAAATCAGCATCTACCGCGGTGTGCCCCACACCAGCCCCGGCCGTGCACGTCAGTTGAAGGTGCCACTGGCGGTGGTTCGCGGGCACAAGAGCCGCGTGGTGATGCGACATCACGCCCGTTCCGTCGGGCGCATGCCCCTGGGCGAATCCTTGACCATGCCCGGCGGCCATATGTTTCCCCTCGAACGTCCACAAGACACGGCCACGCTGCTGAAGAATCTGTTCAGTCGCTGGGACGGTCGCCGCCAACAGGATTGCGCATGAACAGCGTCGTCGAAGAAGTTCGCCTGAGCCTGCCGCATATCGAGTTGGCGGCGCACCTGTTCGGTCCCGAGGACGGCTTGCCGGTGATCGCCTTGCACGGCTGGCTGGACAACGCCAACAGCTTTGCCCGGCTGGCGCCCAAGCTCAAAGGCTTGCGCATCATCGCGCTGGACATGGCCGGGCATGGTCACTCGGGGCATCGACCGAACGGCGCCGGTTACGCGCTGTGGGACTACGTCCACGATGTGCTGCAAGTAGCCGAGCAGTTGGGGTGGAAACGTTTTGCGCTGCTGGGACATTCCCTGGGGGCGATCGTCTCGCTGGTGCTGGCCGGGTCGTTGCCGGAGCGGGTCACGCATCTGGCCTTGATCGACGGCGTCATTCCTCCTACAGACAAAGGCGAAAACGCCGCCGAGCGCATGGGCATGGCCCTGCAAGCGCAGCTGGATCTGCGGGAAAAACGCAAGCCGGTCTACAACACCCTCGACCGCGCCATCGAAGCACGAATGAAAGGCTTGGTGGCGGTCAGTCGCGAAGCCGCCGAACTGCTGGCCCAGCGCGGCTTGATGCCGGTGCCCGGCGGTTATACCTGGCGCACCGATAACCGCCTGACCCTGCCATCGCCGCTACGTCTGACCACGGAACAGGCGATGGCCTTCGTCCAGCGCGTCGGTTGTCCCGCACACCTGGTGGTTGCAGCTGACGGCATGCTCGCCAAACATCCAGAGTTGCTGGAGCGTCTACCCTTTAGCCGGGAACAGTTGCCTGGCGGCCATCATTTGCACCTGAATGACGAATCCGGTGCAGACCTTGTCGCAGACTGTTTCAATCGGTTCTTCGCCATTCCTTGACTTGCGTCGGGCAACTGTCGAGGCTGGGCGGGTTGAAATGGGAGACAACCATGATAGATCTGTACACCGCTGCGACCCCGAATGGCCACAAGGTCTCTATCGTGCTCGAGGAACTCGGCCTGCCCTACACGGTGCATGCCTTGAGTTTCGACAAAAAGGAACAGAAGTCCCCGGACTTTCTCAAGATCAATCCCAATGGGCGGATTCCGGCGATTGTCGACCGCGCCAATGGCGATTTCGCCGTGTTCGAGTCCGGTGAGATCCTGATTTACCTCGCCGAGATGACCGGCAAACTGCTGCCCCAGGACCCGAAAGGGCGCTCGGTGGTACTGCAGTGGCTGATGTTCCAGATGGGCGGAATCGGCCCGATGCAGGGCCAGGCCAATGTGTTTTTCCGTTATTTTCCGGAAAAGCTCCAGGGCGCCATCGACCGCTATCAACATGAAACCCGGCGCTTGTATGAGGTGCTGGACACGCGTCTGCAAGCCGTAGAGTTCCTGGCGGGCGAATACAGCATTGCCGACATCGCGACTTTTCCGTGGGTACGTGGCCATGAATGGTCCGGTGTCGCGGTGGATGGCTTGTCAGCCTTGCAGCGCTGGATGGCGACCATGGGCGCACGCCCTGCGGTACAACGCGGTCTACTGGTGCCCGAGCGCATCGATGACGACAGTGTCATCAAGGGCGCCCAGGCCATGCTGATTCGATGAGTCTATCCATGCGTTCTCTCAGTCTTCTGGCGCTGTGTTGTTTCAGTCCTCTGCTATTTGCCGCTGATATCCCTGGCAGTCAGGACTTGCCGATCGTGCCGCGTATGGCCGATGCGCAGATCGTCGACTATCGCCCGGCTGTCGAGCTTGAGCGGATCTACCCGCTGGGTTCGATCCGCAAGATCAGTGGCCAGCTGCGCTTTGACGGCCAAGTCACCGCCCGGGGTCAAACCACCTCGGTGACTTACGAGTTGCCACCGGAGCATTCCTCGACCGATGCCTTCACCACCGCTCGCGAAGCCTTGCAGAAACAGGGCGCCGAGTTGCTGTTCTGGTGCCAGGCCCGGGATTGTGGCGAAAGCAGTCTGTGGGCCAATGAAGTCTTCGGCAACGCCAAGCTGTATGGCGCCGATAATCAGCAGGCTTATCTACTGCTGCGTCTGGCAGCCCCTCAAGACAACACATTGGTGGCGCTTTACAGCATCACTCGCGGCAATCGCAAAGCCTATCTGCACGTCGAGCAGTTCGACGCTGCTGCACCATTGGGCGATTTGGTGCCCACTTCCGCGACCTTGCTGCGACAGCTAAAAAGCACTGGAAAACTCGATTTCCCCAAACTCGGCGGCGACCCGGACGAAACCTGGCTGCGTCTGATTTCCCGAGGCCTGAACCTGGACACCACACTGCGCGTTAATGTTTCGGGGCCCAATGCCGAAACCTGGCGTCAGGCGCTGATCGGCCAGGGCGTACGGGCGGCACGGATGGAAACCGGCAACGTCGAAGGCTCTGGTCTGCACTTCGAGCTGTTGCGATAAGCTTCATTGGGCGAGCGCGTTCTGCGCGTTCGCCTACTCTTTGCTGACTGACTTTTTCGTCTGACTTTTTTCAGGATCATACATGCCCAATAACGATCGGCTGTTGGTGCAAATTCTGCTTCTGGTGCTGTTTGGCGCGAGCTTTTGGGTGATGGCGCCGTTCTGGTCGGCGCTGTTCTGGGGCGCGGTGCTGGCGTTTGCCAGTTGGCCGCTGATGCGTTTGTTGACCCGTTGGCTCAATGGCCGTGAATCCCTGGCGGCGCTGCTACTGACACTCGGCTGGATGGTGCTGGTGGCGGTGCCGCTGGTGTGGCTGGGATTCAATCTGGCGGATCATGTGCGCGATGCCACGGCGCTCATCAAGGATATACAGGTCGATGGCCTGCCTGAGGCGCCGACCTGGCTGGGCGGTATTCCCTTGGTCGGCGAGCGGTTGGTGGGTATCTGGAACAGCATCGATCAGCAAGGCGCGGCGATGATGCTGGCGATCAAGCCTTATCTGGGGCAGGTCGGTAACTGGTTGCTGGCGCGCAGTGCGCAGATTGGCGGCGGGATTCTCGAGCTGACGCTGAGTATTGTGTTCGTGTTCTTTTTCTACCGCGACGGGCCACGGTTGGCGGTGTTTGTTCATGGGCTGCTGGAGCGGCTGATCGGTGACCGTGCCAGCTATTACATCGAACTGGTGGCGGGTACCGTGCAGCGAGTGGTCAATGGGGTGATCGGCACCGCAGCGGCTCAGGCTGTTCTGGCGTTGATCGGCTTCCTGATTGCCGGTGTACCCGGGGCGTTGGTGCTGGGGATCGTGACCTTCCTGCTCAGCCTGATTCCGATGGGGCCGCCGTTGGTGTGGATTCCAGCCACGGCGTGGTTGGCCTGGAAAGGGGAGTACGGGATGGCGGTGTTCCTTGGCTGTTGGGGGACGTTCATTATCAGCGGGGTCGACAACGTACTTAAGCCGTACCTGATCAGCCGGGGCGGGAATTTGCCATTGGTGATTGTGCTGCTCGGGGTGTTTGGCGGGTTGATCGCGTTTGGATTTATCGGCTTGTTCATCGGCCCGACATTGCTGGCCGTGGCTTACAGTCTGCTGACCGATTGGAGCAAGAGTCAGGTTCGGGTTGAGGATCGCCGGCCCTGACCTGTGCGAGCCTGCTCGCGGCTGCCTCACATAGGCTCCGGCGGTCCAATCAATCTTCCCATCACCCCAAACAAACCCAGCTCCCGAATGACCTCCAATTCGCCCTGCGTTTCCACCATCTCGGCAATCAACGGCAAATCAATGCTGTTGGTCGCCCGGAAAATCGCCTCGATGAACAGGCGCTTGTCAGTCTGTTCATCGATACCCCGTATGTAGGCTCCGTCGATTTTCAGGTAAGCCAGCCCCAGTTGCGTCAGGTTGCCGATCTGGCTGAAGCTGCCGCCGAAATGCTGCAACCCGATGCGGTAACCGGTGTTGAGCAGGCTGTGGCTCAGGCGTTGCAGTTCTTCGGGGGGCGGCAGTTGGCGTTCGTCGATTTCCAGGATCAGCAGCGGCGCGAGTTCTGGCAGTGATTCGAGCAGGTCGAGGATATGTTGCAGCTGCGCCTGATCGCGCAGGGTACTGCCGGACAGACTCAGCGCAAGGGGCCAACGGTTGGCGGCCAGGTATTCGAGGGTTGTTTCGAGCATCGCCAGATCGAATCGCGCCGACCAGCCAAGGCGTTCGATCCACGGCAGGAAATGCCCGGCGGCAATCGCCTCGCCCTGCGGATCGAGCAGGCGAGCGAGGACTTTGTGGTGCAGCACCTGGCTGGTGTCGGCGCACTGCACCACCGGTTGGAAATACAACTGCATCTTGCCCTCGGTCAGTGCCTCGTCGATCCAGCTGCGCCAGTCGTGTTGGGAATGGTTCGGCGCGGTATCGGCGTGGGCCTGGTATACCCAGGGGCGCTCGGGATGTTGCCGGGCCTGAGTCAGCGCCTGATCGAGGCGTAGCAGCACCTCACTCGTTGGTTCGCCGGGGTGAAAGGCGACCACCCCCAGGTGCGCCACCGGCATACAGTCGCTGGCGCCGGTAAGACGCAGGTTTTCCAGGGTGGCGCTGATTTCGCTGGCCACGCGTGCAGCATCCTTGCTGTCCAGGCCAGGGGTCAACAAGCTGAATTCGCCGCCGCGATTGCGTGCCGCGAGCCAGGTTCGACGCTCCGGCGGTTGCGTCAGGCGCTTGAGCAATTCGCCGACGGCACCGATCAGGGCATCGGTGCGCTGGCCTCCCAAGCGTTGGTTGAGGCCGATCAGGTCATTGATCCGCAGCATCAGCAAATGACCGTCGCGGCTTTGCTCGGAAACCAGTAATTGGTCGGCCAATTGTTCATCCAGCAAGCGCCGGTTCGCCAGGCCTGTCAGGGCGTCCTGATAAGATTCGGCTCGCAGATTTTCACTTCGCGCGGCCTCCTCGGCGAACAGCGCCTTGAGCTTTTCGACCATCTGATTCATGGCCAGCATTACCCGCTTGAGTTCCGGCGTGCGCGGCAGTTTCGGCAAACTGCGGAATTCGCGTTTGCTGATGGCTTCTGCCTGTTTGACCATGTTGTCGAGCGGGCGCAGTTGCCGGCGCAACAACCAGCCACCGAACACGGCGCTGAGCAGTCCGCAAATCAGTAGCCAGATCAGGCTGCCGAGGGTGCTGTCCCAGAGTTTGGCCAAGGCGAATTGCGGATTGCTCAACACTTCGACTCGCGCCGCCTGCTGCCAGCCACGGGTGATCAGTGCGTCACCACCTTGCGGGCGCAGATTGACCACGCTCACAAACCACTGCGGAACGCCTTCTATTTGTGCGGGGGCGCTGCGTTCCACCAGCACCTGTTCATTTTCGATGTCGATGACCCGGATGCTGCTGAAATAACCACTGTCGAAAATCGAGCTGACCATCAATTCGATCATCGCCGGGTCGTCGATCTGTGCCGTCAATGACAGGCCCAGCGCCGTGGCGGCGTCCTGGGCATGGGAGCGTAACTGGCTAAGCACCTGCTCACGGGAGCTCTCCAGGCTGACAAAAAAACTGCCGCTGAAAGCCACCAGCAAGAACAGGCAAATGGCCAGGAACAACTGTTTGCGCAGTGACATAAAACGCTCCTTGCTGTAGCGGCTAGCCTTCGCCCACGGCGAACCCTTCGATTTGCATCTTTTGCAGCACGTCTTGCCAGCGCGACAGTTTTTTCGAGTCGCTGCTACGTTTGCCGCCATGGGCTCCCGGCAAGTACAGGCCTTCGGCGTTGAAGGCATACACCGGCAGCAGGTCGTTGCGTTGAGACGCGGGGCGGATCTCGCCGATCAGGTTATCCAGCACCAGCGGATCGGCTGTGGGGCTGCTGTAGAAGGTCAACACCATGTGCGCCTGATTCTGGATCAGGGCCTTGACGTAGGTGATGCGCAGTTTCTCGCTGGGAATTCCGAGGTGACGCAGGCTGAAATATTTCGCCAGGGCGTAGTCTTCACAGTCACCAGCGGCTTTGATCAAGGATTCCACCGGCGTGGCCCAGTAATCAGTCTGATGCCAAATGCGCATGTCATCCTGAAAATTCAGTTGTTGATTGAAGAAGCGATTAACCGCGTTCAGTTGTTCGCGCTCAGGCTGGTTCAGTTCGCTTTGCAGCAACTGACTCCAAGCCTCGATCCGCCCCCGAGCCGGGCCAAGGGGGCCGTAGCGTTTTTCAGCCGTTTGCAGAATCTGCGCAAAATCCCGGTCGGCCCGGATACTGCCCAACCCGACCAGCAGAAAACTCATCAGCAGCAGCCATCCGCCGAACCGAAGTCGGAGCGTTGACCATCCTGGGCTACGCGGACTGCGGGACATGTCTGGCTGCTCGAGTGCAGATGTCTGAAGTCTAGGCGTTGATTTGGGCGGGGTAGGGCAGGTCGTCGGACGAAAGGACGTCAGCAGTTTGCTTACTGTGGCGAGGGAGCTTGCTCTCGCTCGGCTGCGCAGCAGTCGTAAAACTAGCTCATGCGATGTGTCAGGAAAAATTGGGTCGCAGGGTTTGGGGTCGCTTCGCAACCCAGCGGGAGCAAGCCCCCTCGCCACAGAAGCCCCCGTGCCCAGATGAGATCAGGGTTTATGCAGGGTTTTCTGCTTGAGGATATAAACCGTCACCAGCACTGCACTGGTCAGCATGAACCCGCGCGCCCAAGGCAGGGGCACCAGGTAGCAGGAAAGCAGGATGCTCGCCCACATCAAACCGATGGCGTAGACCTTGCCCTTGAGGGGAATGCCATTGCCGCTCAGGTAGTCGCGGACCCACGGCCCAAGCCGTGGATGTTCCACCAGCCACTGATAGAAACGCGGCGAGCTGCGGGCGAAACAGGCGGCCGCCAGCAACAGGAACGGTGTGGTGGGCAGCACCGGCAGGAAAATCCCGATCACCCCCAGCGCTACGCTCAGCCAGCCGATGGCCAGCAGCACGTAGCGCAACATCAGGGGGCGGTTGCCTATGGGGTTGTCCATAGGCAAAACCTTAGTGGTGACGTGGCTTGAGAATCGCCGGTTTTTCGTCTGGCGCGTTGCACAACAGGTACAGCGCGGTCAGGGCTTCCGGGATCTGCACGATCATGTCGTCCATCAGGTTGGCGTCGGCCGCGATGTCGGAGAATTCAGGCTGTTCGTCGAACAGACCCGAACCGACCATGATCGGCAGCAGCATTTCGCTGACTTCGTCTTCGGCGGTTTCGAACCAGGCCGCTTCGCGCAGGAACACGCCTTCCATGAAACCGATGCACCAGCCGCGCAGGTCGGAATCGTCCGGGTCGTCGCCCAGATCGAGCTCGCATGGCAGCTCGAACTCTTCGTCGGACGCCAGTTGGCGGGCGATGTGCGCCTTGAGCAGCAGCAGGGTGGATTCGATCGCCTCACGCTCGGTGTCGTCGGCGTAGTGCGGCTCTTCGGCGAAGAGCGCGTCGATCCATTCACGGTCGGGAACGCTCTCGGAACAGATCGACAGCGCGGTGAGGTAGCCGTGGGCGGCCACGTAGTCCAGCGCCTCGTCATGCAGCTCGTCGGCGTCGAGGAAGACTTGCAGGCGGGTTAGTTGCTCAGCGAAGGACATTAAAGGGCTACCTTGGGGAATATACGATGCGGGAATTCTAGGCCTTCTTGAGCGCTTGGGCCAGCCGCGCGGCATATTTGAACCCTTGTGATGGAATCTGTGGTTGGGGGCAATAGAAAACCCTGTGGGAGCGGGCTTGCTCGCGAAAGCGGTGTGTCAGGCGGCATTAATGTCGACTGACACACTGCTTTCGCGAGCAAGCCCGCTCCCACAAGGTCTGTATTGCATTGGCTTTCATGTGTCTTATCAGCGGCGCCCTTTGCAGGGGAGGGCTCGGGTATACTCGCGCGTTTTGTGATGCCCTGCTGGCGTCACGGCTGAGATATGCAGCGTCATGCAATGCGCACTTACGATTTGTCGGTGCAGCTTTCATGATTCTGAACCAGCCTTGCAGGGATGTTTCGGTGATTTTTGGAGTTTTTATGCTCGAACAGGCTCAACGCGTCCTCAAGGACATCTTCGGCTACGACAGTTTCCGTGGCCGTCAGGGTGCAATCATTGAGCGCGTGGCCAGTGGCGGCGATGCCCTGGTGCTGATGCCTACCGGGGGCGGCAAGTCCTTGTGCTTCCAGGTGCCGGCGCTGCTGCGCGAAGGCCTGGCGGTGGTGGTATCGCCGCTGATCGCGCTGATGGACGATCAGGTCGCGACCCTCGAAGAGCTGGGTGTCGCCGCGGCGGCATTGAACTCCACGCTGAGCGCTGAGCAGCAGCGTGATCTGGCGGCGCGGATCAAGCGCGGTGAGGTGAAAATGCTCTACCTGGCGCCCGAGCGTCTGGTTCAGCCACGTATGCTGGCCTTCCTGCAAAGCCTTGAAATCGCGCTGTTCGCCATCGACGAAGCGCACTGCGTGTCCCAATGGGGTCACGATTTCCGTCGGGAATACCTGCAACTGGGCCAATTGGCGGAATTGTTCCCCAGCGTCCCGCGCATCGCCCTGACCGCGACGGCCGACAAGCGCACCCGGGAAGAAATCGTCGATCGCCTGCATTTGCAGGATGCCGAGCGTTTCCTCTCGAGTTTCGACCGCCCCAATATTTTCTATCGCATCGTGCCCAAGGAACAGCCGCGCAAGCAGTTGCTGGCGTTCCTCGCCGAGCGGCGCAGCGACGCCGGCATTGTTTACTGCCTGTCGCGCAAGAAGGTTGATGAAGTAGCGGTGTTCCTCAGCGAGCAAGGTTTCCCGGCACTGCCATACCATGCCGGACTGCCCAACGACACGCGGGCCCATCACCAGAAGCGCTTCCTTAACGAGGAAGGGCTGATCATGGTCGCCACCGTGGCGTTCGGCATGGGCATCGACAAGCCTAACGTACGTTTTGTCGCGCACCTCGATTTGCCGAAGTCCCTTGAGGCCTATTACCAGGAGACCGGTCGCGGTGGTCGTGACGGCCTGCCAGCGGATGCCTGGATGGCGTACGGCCTGCAAGATGTGGTGATGCTCAAGCAGATGCTGCAAAACTCCGAAGGCGACGAGCGCCACAAGCGTCTGGAGCAGCACAAGCTCGACGCCATGCTCTCGCTCTGCGAAGAAACCCGCTGCCGCCGCCAGACCCTGCTCGCGTACTTCGACGAAGACATGCCCGAGCCCTGCGGCCACTGCGACAACTGCGTCGACGGCGTGCAGACCTGGGACGCCACCGAGCCGGCCCGTCAGGCGCTGTCGGCGATCTACCGCACCGGCCAGCGTTATGGCGTCGGTCATCTGGTTGACGTGTTGCTGGGCAAGGACAACGAAAAGGTCCGCAGCTTCGGTCATCAGCATTTGTCGGTATACGGCGTAGGCAAAGCGATGGGGGAGAGCGAATGGCGCTCCTTGTTCCGACAACTTGTTGCCCGTGGTCTGGCGGACATCGACCTCGAAGGCTACGGCGGCCTGCGCCTGAGCGATACCTGCCGGCCATTGCTCAAGGGCGAAGTGACCCTGGAACTGCGCCGCGACCTCAAGCCGCAAACCACCGCCAAAAGCAGCAAGAGCCAGGCCAGCCAACTGGTTCGCGGTGAAGAACGCGAACAGTGGGAAGCCTTGCGTGCCCTGCGTCGCAAACTGGCGGAAGAGCATGGCGTGCCGCCGTACGTCATCTTCCCCGACTCGACGCTGCTGGAAATGCTCCGCAGCCAGCCAACTTCGCTGGCGCAAATGGCCACGGTCAGCGGTGTCGGCGCGCGCAAACTGGAACGTTACGGCGAGGCCTTCCTCGAAGTGCTCGGCGGCCAGGTCGAGGCGCCGAAAGTGGTGGCCGATGTGCGTCACGAGTTGATCACGCTGGCCCGGGCCGGCATGACTCCGCTGCAGATCGCCGGTCAGCTGCAATGCTCGGAAAAGAACGTTTACACAATGCTTGCCGAGGCCATCGGCAAGCAGCAGCTATCACTGGAACAGGCGCTGGACCTGCCTGAAGAGTTGATGGGCGAAGTTCAGGACGCTTTCCTCGACGGCGAGGGCGAGTTGCCATCGGTATCAGAGATTGCCGCGCTGTTTGCGGGAAGAGTTCCGGAAGGCGTTTTGTATTGCGTTCGTGCCGCCCTGCAGTCGGAATTCGAAGTCTGAATGACCTGCGGCATAGATGTAACGATTCAGTACAGGAGCAAGCCTTGCCTATAGCCAAAGGTCATGCTTAGCTGACTAATAATTAGCTTTTCTCTATTTTCAGTCTGACCATGAGTGTTTTATGCCGTTAACCGATCAACACCGCTTTGGCATGCAACTGGCCCAGATGTCTCGGGGCTGGCGTGCCGAACTGGACCGCCGATTGGCTGGCCTGGGTCTGTCCCAGGCGCGCTGGCTGGTGCTGCTGCATTTGGCACGTTTCGAGACTGCCCCCACCCAACGCGAACTGGCGCAAAGCGTTGGCGTCGAAGGGCCCACTCTGGCCCGACTGCTCGACAGCCTGGAAAGTCAGGGCCTGGTGCAACGCCAATCCGTGCTGGAAGACCGTCGGGCAAAAAAAATCGTCCTCTGTGCCCCGGCCCGGCCCTTGATCGAACAAATTGAAACCATTGCCACTCAATTGCGCCACGAACTGTTCGAAGGCGTTGATGAGGCGGATTTGAAAGTCTGCATGCGCGTCCACGGGCACATCCTGGGTAACCTGGAAAAATCTTGAGGCATAACCACGCGCCGGACTTTTGAGATACTCCGTTGGGCAGACTATAAAGAACTACTAGGTAATATCGTGTTCGTACCGGATGTGCGAATACGTACAGGTTGGTTCAGGTTATCTAAGGGATGCTCATGCTCGAGAGTTGGCACGTTGTATTGCGGTGTTGCACCAGGCTGCTGCTGGTCGGTGGTGCTGTCACTTACTCGGCATTGGCCCCTGCGCTCGGGTTGGGTGAGATCACCCAGCATTCGGCGTTGAATCAGCCGTTCAATGCCGACATTGCTTTGGTGGACGCTGGCGGCCTGGCGGAGGGCGAGCTATCGGTCAGCCTGGCGACGGCGGACGAGTTCAGCCGTGCCGGTGTTGAGCGGGTGTTCTTCCTCAACGACCTGAAGTTCACACCGATCCTGCGGGGCAACCGCAGCCTGATCCGGGTAACCTCCAGCAAACCGGTCAAGGAACCTTTCCTGAACTTTCTGGTGCAGCTCAATCAGCCCAACGGGCGTTTGCTGCGTGAGTACACAGTGCTGATCGATCCTCCGGGGTCACCGGGCATTGTTCCCGTCAACGACGACCCCGCGCCGCGCCCTCAGTCTTCCGCGTTCCCGTCCGTCGAACCGGCTGTTGCACCGCCACCTGCTGCGAAGGCGGCGACGCCCAAGCCTGATATCGATAAACCAGCTGCCGTGCCCGGGAATGATGCTATTGCCGAACAGCTGGCCGCCAGCGTGCTGCAGAACCAACAGTTGCAAAAGACCATCGATGAACTCAATGCCAAGCTTCAGGCTCAGGACGAGCAGATCGCCGGGCAGAGAAAGCAGGTGATCGAGCTGCAAACCCAATTGGCGGAAGTCAAACAGGCACCGGTAGAGCCGGTCGTGCCCCAGGTGACGGCACCTGCGCCCGTTGTAGGGGAGGAATCTGAACCGACTCCGTGGCTGCTGATCATCGGGTTGCTGGCACTGGTGGCGTTGCTATCGCTCGCCGTCTACATTCGCCGCCAACGACAGCAGGCTCAGGCTCAGGTCCAGGCCGAGCCGTTACCTGTGCAGCCGTTGCGTCATGAACCGGTGCCCCTCCGCACGGAAGAACCGATCAGGCCGACGTCCCGGCCGCAACCGCTAGCCGGATCGGCCGAAGAGACTCCCGTAGGCGACGTGCTGGAAGGGGTGGGTATCTATCTGGCGTATGGCCGTTTGTCCGAGGCGGCCGGTTTGTTGCGAGACGCGTTGGCCAGGGAACCCCAGCGCACCGATCTGGCCGTGCAGCTGTTGGAGGTCCTTGGTAAACAGGGCGACGTGCAAGCTTATGATGCACAGGAAAGCAGCCTGCGAGACGCCGGGTTCGATGCACAGCAACTTCAGGACATCCGCGCCCGCCATCCGAAACTGATCAGCGCCGCACCGGTGATCGCCGCCGTGGCAGTGGTTCCTCCCACCCCTGCAATCCCTGAAGCGGCACCGAGCGATGAATTCCAGTTGAACCTCGATGACCTGTCGATGGATTCGAACTGGGACCTGATCAGCCCCTTCGAAAACTCATCATCCAGCGCCAAACCGTCGAATGAGCCAGCGCAGGCAGACGAGCCCGGGTTCACCTCGAACCTGCACGTGTTGCCCGATGTTTTCGAAATGCCCGAGGAGCCGACGCTGGACGAGCCCGAGCTTGAATGGATCGCCGAACCAGACGCTCAATCTCTGGACGAGACCTTTCTCAACGAGTTCAGCGACCCCGGCCAGCCGCTGGAGCTTGAGCCGCTGAGTGCTGAGTTGATGGATCTTGAACCGGCCGGGCCGAGCAACGCGGGTAAACTCGAACAGGCCCAGACCTGCATCGACGACGGCGATCTGGACAGCGCCATCGAGCTGCTTAACGAGTTACTCAAGGAAGGTGACGAACCGCTCAAGGAAACGGCCCGGACGCTGTTGGCCGGTATCCGATAACACCCTTACCCAGGTAGGAGCGAGGCTTGCCCGCGAAGAACGATAATGCGGTTGTTCTGATAAACCGCGTCATCGTTCTTCGCGGGCAAGCCTCGCTCCTACAGCATCAGGGGCAAGGCGGCTATTATGGCGACGCCCCCAGGCCCAGGAGTTTTGCCAATCATGACCGCACGTAAACCGGAAATCGTCATCACCTATTGCACGCAATGCCAATGGCTGTTGCGCGCTGCCTGGCTGGCCCAGGAACTGCTCAGTACCTTCGGCGATGACCTGGGCAAAGTGTCTCTGGTGCCCGGCACTGGCGGAGTTTTTCACATTTTCTGTGACGATGTGCAGCTCTGGGAGCGCAAGGCCGACGGTGGTTTTCCCGAGGCCAAGGTGCTCAAGCAGCGGGTCCGTGATCAGATCGATCCGGACCGCGACCTGGGTCACAACGACCGCCCTCAGTGAGACGCGGCTTCTACCGCCACGGCGCTCTTGCTTGAACTGCCGGACAACCGGCTCGAAACCACGATGGCCACGATGATCAGCACGCCGCCGATCAGCATGCGCAGCGTCGGGTTTTCATCGAACAACAGCCAGGCCAGGGTGATGCCGTAAACCGGCTCCAGAGCAAACACCACTGACGCGGTACGGGCTTTGATCACCGCCAGGCTGGCGACGAACAGGCTGTGGGCGACGCCGGTGCAGAACACCCCGAGCAGGCCGATCCACAGCCAGTCGATGGCGCGCACTTCGCTCAACTGCGGTACCGCCACCGGCAGCAGGCAGATCGCTACCACTACGTTCTGACACAGCGCAGCCTGCACCGGCGGAATTCGTCCGGAGCTGGCACGGTTGGTCAGGGACAGCAGGGCGAACAACAAGCCGGAAGCCACCGCCCACAACAGGCCAGTGGTGGCGCCGCTGGCCAGATCGAAATCCGGCGTGACCAGCACCAATCCAACACTGACCAGCACCACCAGCAGGATTTCGTTGGCGCGGATGCGCTCGCGGAAGATCAGCCCTTCGAGGATCACGGTAAACGCCGGGAAACTGGCAAACCCCAGTGTCGCGATTGCCACCCCGGCGACCTTCACCGCGATAAAGAAACTCACCCAGTGCCCGGTCAGCAGCAAGCCACTGAGCAGCAGGCGACGCAGGTCCACGGCGTCGAGTTTCTGCCAACGGGTACCGCTTGCGAACCGTGCGAAAAACGCCAGGGCGAGGACAGCAAACGCGGCACGGCCGAACACGATGATGGCCGGCGAAGCGGCGGCGAGTTTGCCGAATACGCCGGTCAGGCCGAACATCAGTGCACCGATATGCAGAGCGCCGAGGGCGGTACGGGGAGTCATTGCAATCCTTGATGAAAGTAGTGAGCGAAGCCGACGACATCCTCTCAGATACCGCGGTCTTCTGTAGCAGCTGGCGAAGCCTGCGTTCGAGCGCGAAGCGGTCGTAAAACCAGCGCATGCGCAGTGCCAGGCAAACCACATTGTTCCGATTGCGACCGCTTCGCGCTCGAACGCAGGCTTCGCCAGCTGCTACATTTAATCGCGCAGCGCTTGGTTATGTCTGTCGCCAGACTCGCGTCATTTGTCGCCAGCCTCGCGGCGCAATTTACCGGGTGAGGCGCCGAACTCACGCAACACTGCCGCGGCGAAAGCACTCTGCGAGCTGTAGCCGACCCGACAGGCGATCTCGCCAATGGGCAGCGCCGAATTGCGCAACAAGCCAACGGCAATGTGCAGCCGACGACTGCGAATGTAGTCCATCGGCGTTTGCCCGCATTCCGCCACGAACCGCGCATGCAACCGGGCACTGGACAGCCCGGCAATGCGCGCCAGATCGGCGACTTGCAGTGGATAGGCCGCGTATTGATCGATGTGCGCATTCAGCGCTGCATAGGGCAGGCGCCGACCGCCCACACTGTCGGGTTTGGCGTTGTTCAGGCTGGCCAGCAACAGCACCGCGCCTTGCTGGGCGATCAGCGGATCACTGATCTGACTGCCTGCCAGCCAACTCACCAGTTGGCTTTGCCCGGCGTCCAGCGACAGGCGCCCGGCATTGTCGAGCAAGCGGCGACTGGCTTCGGCGTGATCGCCAAGGGACTGCGAAACCCACTGGTCGCTCGGCACATCCAGCACCAGGCAACGACTGCCATGGGCGCTGTCGCAGGCATGATGCGCGCCCGACGGCACCACCACGAAACTCTGCTGCACCACCTGACTACCACGCCCTTCGACCTCGAAGTCCAGCGCGCCCGACAGCCCGAACACCAGTTGCGCGTGGTCGTGGCTGTGGACGATCAGGTCGTGGGTGTACTGGCGTAGCGTGAGGATCGGTCTCATCGCAGGTCTCCTGTGCAGGTCGCCAGTCTACACCGGGTGCGGCCCGACTCGCGCTGTCACAAGACTGACTTGCCACTGTCATGGGCAATTCACCCGACCGGCGCAAGCTTGCCAAAACTTGTCCTGAGGGTTGCCCATGACCAGCGCCGAGCTCGCCAAACCCAGCCGTAAGCAACGTGTGCGGACCTTGTGGATTTCCGATGTGCATTTGGGCACCCGGGACTGCCAGGCCGAACACCTGTCGCAATTTCTCAAGGGCTACCACACCGACAAGATCTACCTGGTCGGCGACATCATCGACGGCTGGAAACTGCGCAGCGGCATGTATTGGCCGCAAGCGCATACCAATGTGATTCGTCGCCTGCTGACCATGAGCAAGCGCGGCACAGAAGTGATCTACGTCACCGGCAACCATGACGAATTCCTGCGCCGTTATTCGAAGCTGATTTTGGGCAACATCCAGTTAGTGGACGAAGCCGTGCATGTGACCGCCGATGGCCGTCATCTGCTGGTGATTCACGGCGACCAGTTCGACGTGATCACCCGTTACCATCGCTGGCTGGCGTTTCTCGGCGACTCGGCCTACGAATTCACCCTGACGCTCAACCGCTGGCTCAACCATTGGCGTGCCCGTTATGGCTACGGCTACTGGTCGTTGTCGGCGTACCTCAAGCACAAGGTCAAGACAGCCGTCAGCTTCATCAGTGATTTTGAAGAAGCCATCGCCCACGAATGCGTCAAACGCGAGTTGCACGGGGTGGTGTGCGGGCACATTCACCATGCCGAGATTCGCAAGGTCGGCGAGGTGGATTACCTCAATTGTGGGGATTGGGTGGAGTCGTGCACGGCACTGATCGAGCATTGGGA
Organism: Pseudomonas sp. PDM24; assembly: GCF_019218905.1. Taxonomy (NCBI): domain Bacteria; kingdom Pseudomonadati; phylum Pseudomonadota; class Gammaproteobacteria; order Pseudomonadales; family Pseudomonadaceae; genus Pseudomonas; species Pseudomonas sp. PDM24. Next base: position 84,331 of record NZ_JAHUWR010000001.1, read on the forward strand.
TGGCTCGATCGAGCTGTATCGGTTGGCCGATGCCCAGGCAAGGGAGGCGGAATTGAAGGCGGTGAAGGTCGCAGAGCCGGCGTGACCGATCCGACGCCTTCGCGGGCAAGCCTCGCTCCTACGGCACGATACTGTGACCGTCGCCTATCTGTAGGAGCGAGGCTTGCCCGCGAAGGGGCCCGCCCGGACACCCAGATTAATCAGGCTGGCGCGTGCTCTTCCATCGCCGCCTTGTAAATCGAATTCTTCGGCTGCGCAAACAGCCGTTCCACCATCGGCTCGAAGAAGCTCAGCGGCAGCGTGTCGTACGCTGGATCAAACGCCGCCGCATCGTACCGGGCGCAAAACTCGATGGTCGCCTGATACTGCGGATGACCGCTGAATTGCTCGCGCAAATGCCGATCCATGCCCAGGTGATGAAAAAAGTAATAACCCTGGAAAATCCCATGCTTCTCCACCATCCACAGGTTCTCGGCGCTGATGAACGGCTTGAGGATCGCCGCGGCGATGTCCGGGTGATTGTAGGAGCCCAGCGTGTCGCCGATGTCATGGAGCAGGGCGCAGACCACGTATTCTTCGTCGCGACCATCGCGCCAGGCGCGGGTGGCGGTTTGCAGGGAGTGGGTCAGACGATCCACCGGGAAACCGCCGAAATCCCCCTCCAGTAACTTCAGGTGCGCCACGATCCGTTTGGGCAATTGCCGGGCATAGGCGCTGAAATCTGCGGCGATGATCGCCCAGTCTTCCTGTGTGCCGTCCTGCATATGGGTAAAACGGGCATGGGCATTCATCGGCTATCCTCTTGTTCTGATCGAAAGGGATGTTTTGAGTGTAGGACTTGGATCCAACGCTGCATTGGCTACACAAGACGCTTTTGTGGCCCATGGAGCCTAGGGGGCGTTCTCAATTAGTTCCGGCGCGGAGGGGAAACTAATTGAGAACGCCCCCCTAGAACGGCACGCGACCCAGAATCATGTCGCGGTACATGACGAAATCGCCGAGCAGGCTGTAAAGAGGATGCTGGAAGGTGGCAGGGCGATTCTTCTCGAAGTAGAAATGCCCGACCCAAGCGAAGCTGTAACCGGCCAGCGGCAGGGCCAGCAACATCCACCAGGCGCCGTTGCCGATGGTCAGCGCCAAAATGAAAATAACCAGAGAGGTGCCGACAAAGTGCAATCGTCGACAGGTGCTGTTGCGATGTTCGCTGAGGTAATACGGGTAAAACTCAGCGAAGCTATTGAAGCGCTTGATGTTTTCCACGACTGCGATCTCTGTGGTGGCTGTGCACGCGACAAGTTGCTCTGCGGATAGCTTATTTAAGTCTAGAGTGATCATTGGTATCAGCCAGTGACAATAGGCGCCACTTTAGTATCCTTGGGTATTGGGTCGTGGCATGCGGCCATTACGTAGTAAACGCCATGAGCGAACGAACGACTTCTGCAAGCTGGGCGATGGGGATTGTCAAAGCACTGGAAATGGACGGCCTGGATTGCCGGGTTCTGTTCAAGCAGCTAGGGCTCGACTATGCGGCACTGGATGACCCGGATGCGCGCTTCCCGCAAGATTCCATGACGCGGCTCTGGCAGCGCGCGGTCGAGCTGTCCGGCAACCCGGCGATCGGCCTGAACATGGGCAAGGTGGTGCGACCGGCGTCCTTTCATGTCGCCGGTTATGCGTTGATGTCCAGCCAGACCCTGGCTGAAGGCTTTCAACGTCTGGTGCGTTATCAGCGAATCATCGCCGAAAGTGCCGACTTGAGTTTCCGATTGCTGGATGAGGGGTATGCGCTGATTCTGACGGTCCATGGCGATCACCTGCCGCCGACCCGACAGAGTGCCGAAGCATCAATGGCCTGCGCCCTGGCACTTTGCGGCTGGCTGACCGGCCGTACGCTGCAGCCGCGCAAGGTCTTGCTGCAAGGCGCTAACCCTGTTGATCTTGAACCTTATAAACAAGCCTTTCATGCCCCGTTGATGTTCAACGCGCCTTATGACGCCTTGATCTTCGAGCGCGCCGACATGGAGGCACCGCTACCCACCGCCAACGAGGCCATGGCGCGGCTGCACGACCGGTTTGCCGGCGAGTATCTGGCGCGGTTTTCCGAGAGCCGCGTGACCCACAAGGCACGGCAGGTGTTATGCCGTCTGCTGCCCCAGGGTGAACCCAAGCGTGATACGGTGGCCCAGACGCTGCACTTGTCGCAACGCACCTTGCAGCGGCGCTTGCAGGAAGAGGGCACGAGTTTTCAGACCTTGCTGGATGACACCCGACGTGAACTGGCCGAGCAATACCTGGCGCAACCGAACATGACCCTGCTGGAAATTGCCTACCTGCTGGGGTTTGCCGATCCGAGCAACTTCTTCCGCGCCTTCCGACGCTGGTTCGATTCCACGCCCGGCGAATACCGGACGCGGCTGATGGAAGCGCCCATGCGGATTAGTGACGCCAGAACGCCGGGATACACAGGACAAACACCGTAATGATCTCCAGCCGGCCCAGTAGCATACCGAACGAGAGAATCCACTTCGCGGCATCCGGCAGGCTGGCGAAGTTACCCGCCGGGCCAATCGTTTCGCCAAGCCCCGGGCCTACGCCAGACACCGTGGCGGCCGCGCCGGTCAGCGCGGTCATCCAGTCCACGCCCAGTAGCGACAGCAGCAGTGCGATGACGCAAATGGTGATGGCGAAGAAGAACGAAAAGGTCAGGATCGAGCGCACGATCTCTTCGTCGAGACGGTGGCCGTTGTATTTCTGCTTGATCACCGCGCGCGGGTGAATCAACTGGTTAAGGTTGGCCTTGAGCAGAATGTAGGCAACCTGGAAGCGAAAAATCTTGATCCCGCCAGCGGTCGAACCCGAGCAGCCGCCAACAAACCCCAGATAAAAGAACAGCATCAGTGAGAAGTTGCCCCAGAGGCTGTAATCCCCCAGTGCAAAACCGGTGGTGGTCACCACCGACGTCACGTTCAGCGCCACATGCCGCAAGGCTTCCAGCCAATGCAGCTGGGTAGTCCACCAGTACCAGGTGCCGAGCACCAGCCAGGTCACCAGCAACATACCGAGCAGCCCTTGAACCTGTTCATCCTTGATCAGTGCCCGACGGTTACCGCGTAACGTGGCGACATACAGGGTGAACGGCAGGGCACCGAGAATCATGATGACGATCGCGACCCAATGCACAGCAGGCTCCGGCCACTTGGCCAAAGACTGGTCGGAGGTCGAGAAACCACCGGTGGAAATCGCCGACATCGCGTGGTTGATCGCATCGAACGGACTCATCCCGGCCCACCAGAACGCCAGGCTGCCGAAAATGGTGATGCCGACGTAGGCCGCAACGATCAAACGCGCCACCATGTGCGAACGGGGCATGACTTTTTCGGAACGGTCCGACGACTCGGTCTGAAACAGCCGCATGCCACCGATGCGCAGCAGTGGCAGAATCGCTACCGCCATGCCGATAAAACCGATGCCACCAATCCAGTGCAGCAATGAACGCCACATCAGGATGCCGGGGGACATGTTGTCCAGGCCGTTGAGCACCGTCGCTCCAGTGGCGGTAATGCCGGACATGCTTTCGAAGAATGAGTCGGTGTAGCTGATGTGCTGGGTCAGCAGGAACGGCAGGGCGGCGAAGATGCACACCACCAGCCAGCTACTGACGGTCAGCAGGTACATGTCTCGCGGACGCAGATGGATGTGCTCGGGGCGCCCGGGTATCACCAGGGCCAGGCCGGCGACAAAGGTAATCATGCTGGCCCAAAGGAACGACGGCAGGTCGCTGGTGCGTTCGAAGATCACCAGGGTGGCCATGGGTATAACCATGGCGATGGCCAGCGTGATCAGGAAGATGCCGATGATGAAACCAATGATCCGTAAGGTCGGCAACGCCATGAAATCCGCTCGGGCTGATAGTAAGAAGGGCGCCATTCTACCTGCGGGGCAGGGCATGTAAACCGACGCCGTCGCGACAGTTGACGCTAGAATAGCCAAACATTTTCTACAGGAGGTGGCCGATGCAGGCTCTCGACGCTTTGCTCAACCGTGTTTCCGTCCCACGACTGCTTGATCCGGCACCCACTGCCGAGCAGCGCGAAGTGCTGTTTGCCGCCGCGATGCGCGCACCAGACCATGGCCACTTGCAGCCGTGGCGCTTCCTGACAGTCGAAGGCGCGGCGCGCGAGCAGATGGGCGAGTTGCTGGCCGAGGCGGCGAAGCTGCAAGACAGTGATGTGTCCGAAGCCTTGCTGGACAAGGCGCGCAACGGCCCGCTGCGTGCGCCGCTGGTGGTTGTGGTGATTGCCCGATTGCAGGACCACGCCAAGTATCCCAAGTCCGAGCAACTGTTGGCGGCCGGTTGTGCAGCTCACGGGATTTTGCTGGCCGCTTATGCGCAAGGCATTGGCGCGGTGTGGCGCACCGGTGAGCTGGCTTATTCGGCGCATGTGGCCAAAGGTTTGGGATTGGCGGAAGGGGAAGAGGTGATTGCGTTTCTTTACCTGGGCACGCCGCAGAAAGAACCGCGGGTGGCGGAGAAGGTCGATCTGGCCGAGTTTGTCAGTGCCTGGCCCGGTAAGGCCTGAAGATCAAATGCTTCGCGGGCAAGCCTCGCTCCTACAGGTAATCTGGCGATCATGTAGCCCACACAATCCTGTAGGAGCGAGGCTTGCCCGCGAAGCTTTTAAGGCTGCACCACAGCCCCCGGCACCAACGGCAATTCAAGGCTGGCAACAAATCCGCCCTCCGGATGATTGGCCAGCACCAGACTGCCGCCATGGCGCTCCGCCGCACGACGCGCAATGGCCAGCCCGAGGCCATGCCCGGCCGCTGTCTGCCCCGGTGCCCGATAGAAGGGTTCAGCCAGTTGATTCAAATGCTCGGTTTCTACGCCGGGACCGTGATCGCGCACGCTGACGACAATCCTGTCGCCCTGGCGAGACGCCTGCATTTCGATCGGTTGCCCGACCGGGTTAAAGCGCTGGGCATTGCGTAGCAGGTTGTCCACGGCACGCTCGATCATGGTCGGCCAGCCTTTGAGGTTCAGTTGTGGCTCGACCTCAAGGTGCACGTTCTGCTCGGGCGAACCCAACTGCGCATCTTTTTGCAGGGTAGTGAGCAGCGCATTGAGATCGACCTCTTCAGCACTGGCGTTGTCGGCATCGACGCGCGCCAGTACCAGGATTTCGCTGATCAACGCTTCCAGTCGATCGCATTCACGGGTCAGGCGTGGCCAGAGTTTTTCCCGCTCCTCAGGGTTGGCCCGCTCGGCCAGCGCCAACGCAATGCGCAGTCGGGCCAGAGGTGAACGCAACTCGTGAGACACGTCCCGCAGTAATTGCCGCTGGCTGCCGATCAGGCTTTGCAGGCGTGCGCCCATGCGATTGAAGTCGTTGGCCAGCACACCGAATTCATCGCGGCGGTTGGCCAGTTTCGCCAGGCTGTTTTGTTGATACGTTGTCTGCCCCAGGTCATGCACGGCGCTTCGTAAACGGCTCAGTGGTCGCGTGATGGAAAAGGTCACCAGCAAGCTGAACAGAGTCAACACCACCAGTGCGATGCCCAGTGCACTCAACGGCCAGAGCAGGCTTTCGCGGTGCCAGGCGTCCAGTTCCGGGTGCGGGACGCGATAGATCAGCAGATAGGTGTCGCCTGTCTTGGCGCTGGTGTATTCATCGGTCAGACGCCGCCATGGCAGGCGTCGATCATCGTTGTTCTGTCGTGCTTCGAAGGCCGCCGCCCGCCGTGGAAAGGTACCGCGTACCACCGGGTCACCTGCCTCGTTGAGCACTTGAACGTTGATGTGATACTGACGCTTGCGCTGTTCCAGAATGTCCTGGGCGGCTTCTTCTCCCTGGCTTTCGTAGGTTTGCGTCCACTGTTCGGCCAAGGTGTTGAGGCCAGGGTGGCGACTGAGAATCCACGCGTCCTGGTTGAGCATGTGCCCGAGCAGAATGGAAAGCCCTGCAACCAGAGCGATGGCCAGCCAGAAGCTGGCCAGAATACGCCAGAACAATGAGCGCACAGAAAATCCTCAAACAAGCACAAATCCTTGTGGGAGCGGGCTTGCTCGCGAAGGCGGTGTGTCAGTCAGCAAATGCTTTACCTGACACACCGCCTTCGCGAGCAAGCCCGCTCCCACATTAGACTGAGTGGCAACAGACCCAACGGGTTAGCCGTCGGGTCCGGGGTTAGCGCATTATTGCGCTTTTTGCGCTTGCTGCGCTTTCCAGGCCTTGAACTCGGCCCATTCAGCGCGACGCTCAGCCTTTTTCTTCTGGATCTCGTCGAATTGCTTCTGTTGATCCGGTTTCAGCAGTGCGCGAACGTCGGCTTCGGCTTTCTTGTGCTTGGCCGCCATCTCGTCTTTCAGGGCTTTCTGATCGGCTGGCGAGAGTTTTTCCAGGTACTTGTCGACCAGTTGCTGACGCTCATGCATCTGCTCGCCCATGATCTTGCGGATTTGCTCGCGCTGTTCGCGGCTCAGGTCCAGTTGGCTGTAAGGGCCTTTACCGTGCATGCCATGCATCTGACCGCCGTGGCGTGAGCCGTCCATGTGGTCACCCATGGGACCTGCGCCTTCAGGCATGGCCATGGCAACGGTCGGCAGGGCGGCAGCAAACATCAGAGCGATAAGAGTCTTGCGCATGGTGTATCTCCTTGTCTCGTTCCCGGTACGTTCCGGATGTGTGCAGATTACGCAGATCAAGGTCAGCGGCGGTCAGCGGAGCGTAAAGCTTGGGTAAAGACGATTTTCTACCTTCCTGACAATTCCAACACTTCGCCGATTTCTCTCTGACGAAACATGGCGTTCGTAGCAGCTGTCGAGCCCCAGCGAGGCTGCGTTACAGAGCCGAACGCAGCCTCGCTGGGGCTCGACAGCTGCTACAAAGGCGCGTCAGATTCAGAGGCTGTAGTAGTAACCACGACTGCGCAGGGCCACGATGCGTGGGCGACCGTCGGGGTGTGGGCCGATTTTTTTGCGCAGGTTGCTCACGTGCATGTCCAGGCTGCGGTCGTACAGGGTCAGTTTGCGACCGAGGGCGATTTGCGCCAGCTCCTGTTTATCCAGCGGTTCGCCGGGCTGCTTGAGCAGGGCTTCGAGCAGGCGGCTTTCGGAGACGGTGAGGGTGAACTCCTGTTCATCGATGCTGACCACGCCACGCACCGGGCTGAAGCACAAGTCACCCAATTCGAGCTGGCTGGAAACTGCCGTCGGATGACTGCGGCGCAACACTGCGCGCAGGCGGGCTGTCAGTTCCCGCGGGTCGCACGGTTTGGCCAGGTAATCATCGGCACCGAGTTCCAGGCCGAGGATGCGGTCCAGCGGTTCGCCACGGGCCGAAAGCATCAGCACCGGCAAATCCGGATGGTCGCTGCGCAGTTGCTTGAGCAGTTCCAGGCCACTGCCATCCGGCAGCATCACGTCCAGCACCACGGCCGCCGGGGACGTTTCAGCCAACGCACGACGCGCGCTCTGGCCATCGTGGCAGGCACGGACCTGAAAGCCTTCCTGGCTCAGCCAACTGCTCAGGAGCTCACACAGCTCCTGGTCATCATCAATTAGTAACAGCTCGCTCATCACTCACTCAATTTAGCCATTGCCGACGTTTTCTGGTTGCACCACTGGCGAAGATACCGCAGAGAAGGGCCAATAGCGCTACTGCGCCCCCAATCACGAACCATTGCTGCTGATCTGTCAGCAGGCGTGGCAGCGGGCTGCTGGCCTGAGCCTCCTTGAGTTGCAGCTTGAGGCGCTGATTCTCCTGGCGCAACCGGCTCAACTGAGCGCTTTCGCGTTCGCTATCGGTATTTTGCAGTTGTTTGTTCAGTTCTTCTCGTTGCTGTTCGCTTGCCTTCAAGCGCTGCTGCAACTCGGTGATCTGGCTGCCGGCGCTCAAGGACAGCGGCGTCGAACTACCGCCATTGGCGCTTTCTTCACCATGGGCGGGCGCCATGATCGACAACGTCACCAACATCAGACACAACGGACCTTTGCGCATCGCAACTCCTGATTCCAATACGAGTATTGGGCAGGTTGTCGGCCGGTAAACGAGAATAATGAGCGATTGAACGCGCGATGAACCGACAAGGTTCATCGCGCTGAAGGACTTTACGGCAGGACTTGCTTGAACGGCTTGACCAAAACGTTGGCGTAGACGCCTGCGGCAATGTACGGGTCGGCATCGGCCCAGGCCTGTGCGGCGCTCAGCGAATCGAATTCAGCGACGATCAGGCTGCCGGTGAAACCCGCCGCGCCCGGATCATTGCTGTCGACGGCCGGGTGCGGGCCGGCCAGTACGATGCGACCTTCGCCTTTAAGCACTTGCAGGCGCTCAAGGTGCGCAGGCCGTGCGGCCAGGCGGGCTTGCAGGGAGTTGGCGACGTCTGTGGCAATGATTGCGTAAAGCATGTCAGTCCTCGGTTTTTGGCGTGGTGGTATCAGCGTCGTGCAGGTGGCGGGACAGGTAAATGCCCTGGGCGACCAGGAACAGCAACGTCATGCCCAGGCTGCCGAAGACTTTGAAGTCGACCCAGTAGCTCTGGAAGGTGAACGCAACAAACAGGTTGGCGGCGCCGCAAAACAGGAAAAAACCGATCCAGGCGATGTTCAGACGGGTCCAGACCGGCTCCGGCAGGGTCAGTGCGTGGCCCATGATGCGTTTGATCAGCAGTTGGTCACCGATGAAGTGGCTGCCGATGAACCCGAGGGCGAACAGCCAGTTGACCACCGGGGCTTTCCATTTCAGGAAGGTCTCGCTGTGGAACGCCAGGGTCAGGCTACCGAAGACCAGGCAGGCGATGAGGGTCAGCCACTGGCTCTTCTCCAGCTTGCGCTGCTTGATGAACAGCGTGCCGTAGACCACCAGGGAGCTGATGATCAGCACGGCGGTGGCGCTGTAAATACCACCGACAGACAGTTGATAACCGCCGATATCGACGACCCGTGGATCGATTTTGAAGACGATGAAAAACAGCAGAAGCGGGATGAAGTCGATGAATTGTTTCACAGTGGCAGCCAGAAGCAGGATGTGGCGGCATAATAACAAACATATTGACGCGCGATAGCGTCAGCTGATTTGAGGTTACACAGTCCTGTGAATGTTGATTTGCACTGCCATAGCACGGCTTCCGACGGCGCCCTCGCGCCTGCGGTACTGGTTGCGCGTGCGTTCGAGAAAGGCGTGCGAGTCCTGGCCTTGACCGATCACGACACCCTTGAGGGCCTCGATGAGGCCCGTAGCGCCGCAACGGCGCTGGGGATGCAACTGGTCAATGGCGTCGAATTGTCCTGCACCTGGGGCGGGGCGACCATTCATGTTTTGGGCTACGGTTTCGACGTCAATGCGCCGCCGTTGCTCGAGGCCATCGCAACATTGCACGATGGCCGCTGGCTACGGTCCGAAGAAATAAGCCGCAAGTTGGCGTTGAAAGGCATGCCGGGGGCGCTCGACGGCGCTCGGGCCATTCAACAGGAACTGGGCGACAGCGGCAACGCGCCGGCCCGTCCGCACTTCGCCGACTGGATGGTGCGTGAAGGTTTCGTCAAGGATCGCGCCGAAGCGTTCCGCAAATGGCTGGGCGCCGGCAAACTGGGGGACGTCAAACAACACTGGCCGACCCTGGAAGACACCGTCGCAACCCTGCGCGCCGCGGGTGCCTGGGTCAGCCTGGCGCATCCCTGGCACTACGATTTCACTCGCAGCAAGCGTCGTCGCCTGATTGCCGACTATATTCAAGCAGGGGGCCACGCGATAGAAGTGGTCAATGGCCATCAACCCGCCGAGCAGGTGGGCAGTTTGGCGATTCTAGCCCGCGAGTTTGGTCTGCTGGTCAGCGCCGGCAGTGATTTTCATGGCCCTGGAGGCTGGTCCGAGATCGGTGAATATCGCCCGGTTCCGGAGGATCTGCCACCACTGTGGTGTCGATTCAAACATGACCCAATTATTGCCGTCGTCTGAACAGGTAGAGAATGTGAGTCAATTTTTCCAGATTCATCCGGAAAACCCGCAACCGCGCCTGATCAAACAGGCTGTCGAGATCATCCGCAACGGCGGGGTGGTGATTTATCCCACAGACTCTTCCTACGCCATTGGTTGCCAGATCGGCGACAAAAACGCCGTGGAGCGTGTGCGTCGGCTGCGTCAGTTGGATGAGAAGCACAACTTCGCGCTGATTTGCAGCGACCTGTCGCAGTTGGGGCTGTTTGCCAAGATCGACACCGGCACCTTCCGTGTGCTCAAGGCTCACTTGCCTGGCCCTTACACCTTCATTCTCAACGCCACCCGCGAAGTCCCGCGGCTGTTGTTGCACCCGAAAAAACGCACCATCGGCCTGCGTGTGCCAAGCCATCCGATTGCCCTGGCATTGCTGGAAGAACTCGGCGAGCCGCTGATGAGCGTGACCCTGATCATGCCAGGCGACACCGACCCGTTGAGCGATCCTTACGAAATGCGCCAGTTGCTTGAGCATCAGGTCGACCTGATCATCGACGGCGGTTTTGGCGGGATCAAGGCGTCCACCGTGATCAGCCTCGCCGACGGCGAACCGGAAATCATCCGTGTCGGTTGCGGCGACCCTGCGCCTTTCATGGCCGAGGCCTAGATGTCTGCAGTAGAACCCGTCGACAGCCAGGCCGGCGCCCAGCAAGAACTGCCTTTCGCCATGGTCTATGGCCAGGCGGTCATGGAAATGCCACTGGACCTGTACATCCCGCCGGATGCGCTCGAAGTCTTTCTTGAGGCCTTCGAAGGCCCGCTCGACTTGCTGCTGTACCTGATCCGCAAACAGAACATCAACATCCTCGACATCCCGGTGGCGGAAATCACCCGGCAGTACATGGGCTATGTCGAGTTGATGCAGTCGGTGCGCCTGGAGCTGGCCGCCGAGTACCTGGTGATGGCCGCGATGCTCGCCGAGATCAAGTCGCGGATGCTGTTACCCCGTGCCGAGACGATCGAAGACGAAGAGGACGATCCTCGCGCCGAGCTGATTCGCCGCTTGCAGGAATACGAGCGCTTCAAGGCTGCAGCCGAAGGTATTGATGGCCTGAGCCGCGTCGGCCGCGACGTGGTGGTGCCCAAGCTCGACGCCCCTGAAGCCCGGGCGCGCAAGCTGTTGCCGGATGTGAGTCTGGGAGAGTTGCTGATGTCCATGGCCGAGGTCTTGCGCCGTGGCGACATGTTCGAAAGCCACCAGGTCAGCCGTGAAGCGCTGTCCACCCGCGAGCGCATGAGCGATGTACTGGAACGGCTCAAGGGCGGCGGTTTTGTGCCTTTTGTCGAGCTGTTCACCGCTGAAGAAGGGCGCCTGGGGGTGGTGGTGACCTTTATGGCGATTCTCGAACTGGTCAAGGAATCCTTGGTCGAGCTGGTGCAGAATGAGCCGTTCGCGGCGATCCATGTCCGGGCCCGAGCCGAATAACGAGTTGAATCATGAACCTGACTGAACCCCGCGAGCTGGCGCCACTGCTTGAAGCCTTTCTGTTGGCCTCGGGAAAACCGCAATCGCTTGAACGCCTGTTCGAACTCTTCGAAGAAGGCGAGCGGCCCGAGCCCCCTGTGTTCAAGAAAGCGCTGACGATTCTGGCCAAATCCTGCGATGGCCGTGCTTTCGAGTTGAAGGAAGTCGCCTCCGGGTATCGCCTGCAGATCCGCGAAAAGTTCGCGCCGTGGGTCGGACGTTTGTGGGAAGAGCGGCCGCAACGCTATTCCCGTGCCATGCTCGAAACCATGGCCCTGATCGCCTATCGCCAGCCGATCACCCGGGGCGAGATCGAAGACGTGCGCGGCGTGGCCGTCAACAGCCATATCGTGAAAACCCTGCTGGAGCGTGAGTGGATCCGCATCGTCGGTTACCGCGACGTACCCGGCAAACCGGCGATGTTCGCCACCACCAAGGCGTTTCTCGATCACTTCAACCTGAAGAATCTCGACGACCTGCCGCCACTCGCCGAACTGCGCGAACTTGAACCCGATCCTGTGCTCGATTTTGACGACGCGCCCGTGCCTGCCAGCCTGCAGGAATTGGCTGATGCCAGCGCCGAGCCGGAAGAACCCAAGGAAGAAACCAGTTTCCACACCCTGTTGCTGGAACTGGACACCATGGAAGAGGGGCTCAAGACCGACTTCGACGATTTGTTGCGCGATGGGGCGATGACCGAGACGGAAGGGGAGTCGGTTCAACCCGAGCCTGTAACCGAAGTTGAACCTCAGGTCGAGGCTGACGCCGAAGTCGAACCAGAGCAGGAAGACGACATTCTTGGTGTCGCCGAAGCTCGCGAAAAGCTCCTGGCCGCCGTCGCCGCGCTCGAACAGCCGAAACCCGAGCCCGAATTGACCGACGAAGAAGCCGAAGCCAAGGCCCTCGCCGAAGCGATCGAAAACGAACGCCGCCTACTCGAAGACTGACACGAACCCAATGTGGGAGCGGGCTTGCTCGCGAAGGGGGCGGCACATTCAATATCGATGCTGCCTGACACAACGCCTTCGCGAGCAAGCCCGCTCCCACATTGGATCTGTATCGAATTCAAACTCGGCGGCCACCAGTCGGCGGAAATCCGGGTAACTCTTCATTCATCAGCTAGTCTCTGATGCGCGAACGTCTCCATGAGCGTATGATTCGCGACCCTTTGGCGATCTCTTCGTCAAACGACCAGCTTTCACATCTTCAGGCACAAGCCTGAACAGTCCACACCGGGAGGTGCCCAGATGAGTATCAACGACCAGAAAGACGACCAGGAAATCGGCCCAGCAGGCGAAAAGCTGCAGAAAGTCCTCGCCCGTATCGGCGTCGGCTCGCGCCGTGACGTAGAAGCCTGGATCAGCCACGGCCGCATCAAGGTCAATGGCAAAGACGCCACCCTCGGCCAGCGCGTCGACCTGCATGACGCCATCACCATCGATGGCCGGGTGATCAAGCGCGAAGAAGCCGCCGAGTCGGTACGTCGCGTGATCATGTACAACAAACCCGACGGCGAAATCTGCACCCGTAACGACCCTGAAGGTCGTCCGACCGTGTTCGACAAGATGCCGCGCCCGAAAGAAGGTCGCTGGATCAACATCGGTCGTCTGGACATCAACACCACCGGTTTGCTGATGTTCACCACCGACGGGGAATTGGCCAACCGCCTGATGCACCCCTCCTACGAAATGGACCGTGAATACGCGGTACGTGTACGTGGCGAAGTCGACGACGAGATGATTGAACGCCTGAAGGCAGGCGTGGTGCTCGAAGACGGCCCGGCCAAGTTCACCGACATCAAACAGGCTCCGGGTGGCGAAGGTTTCAACCACTGGTACCACTGCGTGGTGATGGAAGGTCGTAACCGCGAAGTCCGTCGTCTGTGGGAATCCCAGGGCCTGGTGGTCAGCCGCCTGAAGCGCGTGCGTTTCGGTCCGGTGTTCCTCAACTCCGACCTGCCGATGGGCCGCTGGCGCGAAATGAGCCAGTACGAAGTCGACATTCTCAGTGCTGAAGTCGGCCTGACCCCGGTGGCGATGCCGCAAATGAACGCCAAGAGCAAAGACAAGCTTGAGCGTATGCAGCGCAAATCGTCCCGTCCGGTGGGCAAGACCGAACGCGTGCGTACCCTGCGTCCAGCTGCGGGTTCGACCGCCGCCAGCCCGCGCGAATCCCGCGAGCCACAGATCGAAGGCGAACGCCCGGCCCGCAAGCCAGCACCACGTCAGGACGGCGAGCGCAGTCCACGCACGCCACGTCCGGCCAACGGTCGCACTGAGCGTGGCGAAGGCCGTGGCGCGCCGTCCGGTGGTCGCAGCGATCGCGGTGCGCCTGCCGGTCGTGGTACGCCCGTGGCAGACCGCCCGGCCGACACCAAGCGCCCGGCCAAGCCGGCGCCGAAGAAACGCCCAGGCATCGTCCTGGTCGACCGTGACGCGCCATCGGGCAAACGCCGCGGTGCACCAGCCGGTTCCGGCCAGCGCCCGGGCTTCGGTCGTCGCAAGCCTGAGTAATCGGTGAGCGCTGCATGAAAAACGCCATCCCTCGGGATGGCGTTTTTTTTGGGGCTGTCTTTAGTTTTGTGGTGTTTGTGAGGGCCTCTTCGCGGGCAAGCCTCGCTCCTACAAGGACACTGCTGTACCTGTAGGAGCGAGGCTTGCCCGCGAAGGCGTCGGTCCGAACACCCTTAATCTCGCTTAAAACACAAACCGCCGATCAAACAGTGGGTCATCATCCAGGGCCAACACGCCACTGGAGAAGATCAGATCCAAATGATGGCTACCCTTGGCACCTCCACCCAGACCCAGGTGCAAACCGCAATGGCGCTCCTCGAACCCGGCATTGCGCGCATACAAATCTTTCACGCCTTCGTTGGTGCCGATCCCCAGTTCCTCGATTCGCCGATTGGACGGATTGGCGTCCAGGTACTTGTTGAAGTCATGTTCCAGCCCCGGCACATCGGTGGCGATTTTGCTGATAGTAGAGTTCTCGATCCACAACTCCAGCGGTGACGCCAATACGCCGTACTTGCGGGCAAACGGAATCGTACTGAGGAAAGTCCCCATAAACTTCACCCGCCCATTAATGGCCTCGCTATGAGTAGCGATCTCGCCGGGCGCCAGGTCGAAGTTGCCGATACCGTTGATGTCGGTCCACTTCTTGATACTGCTCAAGGGTGTTTCGAACCACGACCCGTGATCATCTTTGAAGCTCAGGGTGGTGGCGTGGGACATGCGCTGGATCAAGTGGCTATTCAACCCGGCAATTCGCTGCGGGGTGACACTGAAGGTGTCGTAGAAGTAATCGCCGTAATCCTTGAACAGCAATGACTTCTTCCAGTTCTGCGCTATCACGCCCTGCAGCGCACGGACAAATTCCGGGCCGTCGGGACGCGGGTTGGGCAGGGTGGAAGAGTCGTAGAAGAAAATGTACAGATCGCTGTCGGTAATCGCCTGGGTCAGCAATTCGGTGGGTTCGAGGTCCAGACGCATCGTGCTGAAGCTGAACCGTGGGCTGTTACCGGCCTGTTCGGCGATGGCGCAGGTGTGCGCCTGGTAATCAGCGGTATGGCCGAGCAAGACCTTCGCCGGGTTGATACCGGCAACAGCAGGGTGATGTTCGAGGTAGTAAAGGAAATGCGAGATGGCGCGTTGCTTATCCATGTAGTCCTCCCTGACAAACCGAGAAAGTGGCAGGCACGACCGGCCGGATCGTGCCTGCCGGGATGTCTTACAGAGGCCACATCGCCGTGCCGAACGGAACAACCGCGTCGGCTTGCATCATTTCGACGGCAGCTTCGTGGGTCGGTGCTTCAAACCAATCGTCCAGTTGCAGTTCAGTGTCCAAGTCTTTGTCCAGTGCTTGCATGGTGAATCTCCTAGATGACTTTTAGGTAAGAACAGCGGCGTGCTTTTCACTCGTTGAAGAGCGCGTCAACGTGCCGGACGATGCAGTTCGGCAAGTCGCTGAAAACCTAGTTCACAGGGTTTTGGAATGCAAAAAAATAATTAAACAATTTTCATTTGAACTATTTATTCCGTTTTTCGAAAGCCAATTTTCTTAATAAAAAACAGAAAACTAAGTCGAGTATTTACTTAGGAAGCTTCCTATCGTCAATTTACAGTCAATGGGCTTATGGATCTGATTTGGAAAATTTACGTTACGCCTTGTCAATAAAACCTTACGAAAAGCGCTCTCAAACCCCGTGGAATGCCGCGAGGGAAAGGTCTGTAAGGAAAACCTGCCGTCAGCCGGCGAGTTTGTAGCCTTCAAGGGCTCTGGCACGCTTGTTTCGGCAGCGTATGAAGGGTGAGATGCGCCCTATGCCTGTCGTGCAGGTGCATAACAAGAAGGAGGCGCAATGTACGCCGTGACTCATCTCCATCTCTCCCCCAAGGGCGATTTTTCCGCTGCCCTTATCGATGACCTGCAAAGGTCTGACTCAATTTTTGCAGTCGCCCGAGACCCTCGAGGCGGACACAGGCAATCCCGGCAACCGACGCGCTGATCCAGCGGTGTCTGGCAGCAGGGGGTTACAGGTGTACAATGCGCCGCGTTTTAACTGTGACCCTCTGCGCAACAGCGCAAACCTCAAGGCTATCCGCCTTGTTCACTCCGCCGCGTCACGAGCGTGTCGGGTTCGATTTCGTCACAGATAAAAACAAACAGGTGACGCATGACTGTCGTAAAAACGCTGAACTCCTGGTGCCTGCGCTGGGGTTTGATCGGCGCTGCTTGAAATCGCAACCGAGCAGCAACGTCTACTGAACATCATCAAACCTTGCGTGAGACCCTTTTCATGAGTGGACAAAACTCGCATTCAGGCGAGCTGAAACGCGGCCTGAAAAATCGCCATATTCAACTGATCGCCCTCGGTGGCGCGATCGGTACCGGGTTGTTCCTTGGCTCGGCCGGCGTGCTCAAATCCGCTGGCCCGTCGATGATTCTCGGCTACGCCATCTGCGGCTTCATCGCTTTCATGATCATGCGCCAACTCGGCGAAATGATCGTCGAAGAGCCAGTCGCCGGTTCCTTCAGCCACTTCGCCCACAAATACTGGGGCGGTTTTGCCGGCTTCCTGTCGGGCTGGAACTGCTGGATTCTGTACATTCTGGTGGGTATGTCCGAGCTGACCGCGGTCGGCAAATACATCCACTACTGGGCGCCGGATATCCCGACCTGGGTCTCGGCAGCCGGTTTCTTCGTGTTGATCAACCTGATCAACCTGGCGAACGTCAAAGTCTTTGGTGAGGCCGAGTTCTGGTTTGCGATCATCAAGGTCGTGGCCATCGTCGGCATGATTGCGCTCGGCAGTTACCTGCTGGTCAGCGGCGACGGCGGCCCACAAGCCTCCGTAACCAACCTGTGGGAACACGGCGGATTCTTCCCGAACGGCGTTAGCGGTCTGGTGATGGCCATGGCGATCATCATGTTCTCCTTCGGCGGCCTGGAAATGCTCGGTTTCACCGCAGCTGAAGCTGACAAACCGAAAACCGTGATCCCGAAAGCGATCAACCAGGTGATCTACCGGATTTTGATTTTCTACATCGGTGCGCTGGTGGTCCTGCTGTCGCTGACGCCTTGGGACAGCCTGCTGACGACGCTGAACGCGTCCGGCGATGCCTACAGCGGTAGCCCGTTCGTGCAAGTGTTCTCGATGCTCGGCAGCAACACCGCCGCGCACATCCTCAACTTCGTGGTCCTGACCGCGGCGCTGTCGGTGTACAACAGCGGCACCTACTGCAACAGCCGTATGCTGCTGGGCATGGCCGAGCAGGGCGATGCGCCGAAGGCCTTGTCGAAGATCGATAAGCGTGGCGTGCCGGTGCGTTCGATTCTGGCGTCGGCTGCCGTGACCCTGGTCGCGGTGCTGCTGAACTACCTGGTTCCGCAACATGCGCTGGAACTGTTGATGTCGTTGGTGGTGGCCACCCTGGTGATCAACTGGGCGATGATCAGCTTCTCGCACTTCAAGTTCCGTCAGCACATGGACAAGACCAAACAGACGCCGTTGTTCAAGGCCCTGTGGTACCCGTACGGCAACTATGTTTGCCTGGCGTTCGTGGTGTTCATCCTTGGCGTGATGCTGTTGATCCCGGGCATCCAGATCTCGGTGTATGCGATTCCAGTGTGGGTCGCGTTCATGTGGATCTGCTACGGCATCAAGAACAAGCGCAGCGCCCAGCAGGCGTTGCAGGCCGCAGGTTCCGCTGCCAAGTAAGTGCAAAGCGCAGAAACAACAAACCCGGCCATGTGCCGGGTTTTTTGTGGACGATGAAAAATCTGGGTTCGCATCCAACCTGTAGGAGCGAGACTTGCCCGCGAAGAAGACGCCGCAGTTCATCAGGCAAACCGCGTTATCGTTCTTCGCGGGCAAGCCTCGCTCCTACAAGGTATTCTAGCGGTCCTGATACCGGACCTTTTTCCATGCTGGTGATTTCCAACAATGTGCATCTGCCGGATGCCGAGATCGAATTGACGGCCATTCGTGCGCAAGGCGCCGGTGGGCAGAACGTCAACAAGGTCTCGAGCGCCGTGCACCTGCGCTTCGACATTCCGGCCTCGTCCTTGCCCGAGTTCTACAAGGAGCGGCTGCTGGCGCTGCGCGACAGTCGCATCACCAGCGACGGCGTGTTGATCATCAAGGCCCAGCAATACCGCACGCAGGAACAGAACCGCGCTGATGCGCTGGAGCGCCTGACCGAGTTGATCCTCAGTGCCACCAAGGTCGAGAAGAAGCGCCGTCCGACCAAACCGACCCTCGGTTCGAAAAAGCGTCGGCTCGAATCCAAGACCAAGCGCGGCAGCATCAAGGCTGGGCGCGGAAAGGTCGACTTTTAACGCGCTTCTCTTTCTTCACGATACTTTGGCGCCTGCCGGTACAAGTAAACGCTTAGTATCAATCCGCTCAAAGCGGCCAACGCGGCAAACAGGAAGATTGAGGCGAACCCGAATCCAGCCGCAATCGCACCCGCCAGCGGTCCGGTGATCCCCAGCGACAAATCGATGAACAACGAATACGCCCCGACTGCCGCGCCACGGCTGGAGGCGGGCACCAGGTTGACCGCTTCCACGCCCAAGGCCGGGAACACCAGTGAAAAACCGAAACCACTCAGCGCCGCCCCGGCCAGTGCCCAATGGGCATCGGGTGCCAGCCACAGCAGCAACAGTCCGAGGGTTTCCACCGACAAGCAGGCAATCGCCACGCGAAAGCCGCCGAGGCGGTTGATCAGATTACCGAACAACAATCGCGCACCGATAAAACTGGCGCCGAACAGGCTCAGGCACAGCACCGCGTTGGACCAGTGCTGAGTGGCGTAATACAGGGTGATGAATGTAGCGATGGTGCCAAAGCCGATGGAACCCAAGGCCAGACCGCAACCGTGAGGAAACACCCGCCCCAGCACGTGCATGAATGGCAGGCGTTCGCCGACAACGATTGGTGCAGCGGTTTTTGGCCAGGCCAGCGCCAGACCCAGAACGGCCAACAGCACGATGCTCACGCCCATGCTCCACAAACCCAACTGACTCACCAGCAGCACCCCCAGCGGCGCGCCGACCGCCAGCGCGCCGTAACTGGCGATGCCGTTCCAGGAGATGACCTTGGCGGTGTTCGCTGCGCCGACCCGGCCGATGCCCCAGCCGATCGACCCGGAACCCACCAGGCTTTCTGCGCTGCCGAGCACCAGTCGGCCGATCAACAGGCAGATCAGGCTTAACGTCGGCAGGCTTTGCGTCCAGGCCGAAATCAACATGAACACACCGCTCAAACCACAGCCAGCGAGGCCGTACATCACCGCCAGTTTGCTGCCCTTGTTATCGATGATGCGTCCGGCGTAAGGGCGGCTGAGCAGGGTGGCCAGGTATTGCACGCTGATCACCAGCCCGGCGATCACGGCGCCAAAACCGAGGTCGCTGTGGACGTAGCCCGGCAATACGGCCAGAGGAATGCCGATATTCAGGTAACCGATGAACGTGAACAGGACGATGGAAACGACTTGCAGCGTGACCGCCATGGGGCGCTGGGTTTCTGACATGGGTAAAGGTCCACGGGGCAGCAGGATAGATAGGCTGCTTATGATAGCGGCGTGGACGGTCGCGGGGCGTGAAAAAGTAAAACTATTTGCCAGACGGGGTGAGTCAGGTTTTGGCGGGGGCAACCAGTTGCGTCGTGACCAGAGCGGCCAGGGCGTTTTCTTCGCTGCCGAAGCGGGCCAGCAGGGCGGCTTGTTTCTCGGGGGAAAGGCGGTTCCAGATCTCGATCATCTTCTCGGCGGTGCCGATCAGGACGCTGGCCTGGGCTTCAGTGAAATCATCGCTCATGGTGCGGGCTCGCGGTTCAGGCGGTGTGGAAAGCGCATGTTAGCGCTTTCCACACGGTCTGGCATTGCAGGTGTATCAGTCTTCGCTGTCGGCCTGGCGGCGTTCAGGTGCTTCTTTCATCTCGGGCTGTTGGGCACCGGCTTGTTGCGTGGTTGTCTGCTCAGTTTCGTGCAGGCTTGGGAAGGGGAGATTAGGGATCTCGTGCATGTCGCGCTCCTCGCTAAGTCTGTTGATAGATCTGGTAGATCCGCGCTTTTAAAAAGCCTGCGCAGGATACAGCAGGAGAAATGACAAATAGACTTTTATATCCATTTGTTGCGACGGATGGGATTGTCTAGACAGGTCAGCAAGAGGGGGCGACACACATTCAAATGTGGGAGCGGGCTTGCTCGCGAAGACGGAGTGTCAGTCAACATCATCGTTGCCTGATACGCCGCTTTCGCGAGCAAGCCCGCTCCCACAGGGGATGTGTAGTGTCTGATATTTATTTGCAGACGTCAGCGATAGCTTCGGCCAGCAGATCCAGACGCGTCGCATCAATCCCCGCCACGTTAGCCCGGCCCGAGCTCACCATGTACACACTGTGATGCTCGCGTAGCTGTTTAACCTGCTCCGGCGACAAACCGGTGTAGGAAAACATCCCGCGTTGCACACCGATGTGCGCAAATCGCTCACGCAAGCCATGGGGTTCAAGTGCTTCGACCAGACCGCTGCGCAACTGGGCGATACGCAAACGCATGGCTTCCACTTCGTCGGCCCAGCGGCTTTTCAGCTCTGGATCACCGAGGATGGTCGCGACCACGGCGGCGCCATGATCCGGCGGCGTCGACCACAGGTTGCGGGCGATGTTGGCCAGTTGGCTGCGGATATCCACCAGCTTGTCGGCGGTTTTCGCGCAGACAATCAATGCGCCGGTGCGGTCGCGGTACAGGCCGAAGTTTTTCGAACAGGAACTGGTGATCAGCACTTCCGGCAACTCGGCGGCGAACAGCCGCGTCGACCAGGCATCCTGCTCCAGGCCGTCACCGAAACCCTGATAAGCGAAGTCGATCAGAGGTAGCAAATCGCGACTGCGCACCACGTCCAGCACCCGACGCCAATCGTCATGGGACAAATCGAAACCGGTCGGGTTGTGGCAGCAGGCATGCAGCAGCACCACATCGCCCTTGGGTGCTTGATTGAGCACCGCCAGCATTGCTTCCACATCGAGACGGTTATCGCTGCCCACGTATGGGTAATGACTGACCTTGACCCCGGCCGCCGCGAAAATGGTTTCGTGGATCGGCCAGGTCGGGTTGCTCAACCACACGCCACGGCCCGGCAGGCATTGGGCGATGAAGTCGGCGCTCAAACGCAACGCGCCAGTACCGCCCGGCGTCTGAGTGACGCCGGCCCGTTGTTCGGCGATCAACGCCGAATCCGCACCAAGCACCAACTCGTTGATGACTTTGCCGAACGCTACATTGCCGTGGCCGCCGATGTAGGTTTTGGTGGATTGACGATCCACCAGGTGTTGCTCGGCGAGCTTCACTGCTTCGGGGATTGGCGTCTGGCCCTGGGCGTCTTTGTAGACACCCACGCCAAGGTCGAATTTGCGCGGATTAGGGTCCAGCGCATAGGCCTCCATCAGGCCGAGAATCGGGTCGCCGGGAACTCGGCCGATGGCGTCGAAATGCATTATTTGCGGCCCTCGGCGTTCTTCGCCACTTCGTCAGTGCGCGCGGCCATGATGAAGTCGTTGCGGTGCAGGCCTTTGATGGAGTGGCTCCACCAAGTCACGGTGACTTTGCCCCACTCGGTCAGCAGGCCTGGGTGGTGACCTTCGGCCTCGGAAATTTCACCGACGGCGTTGGTGAACGCCAGCGCGTGTTTGAAGTTCTTGAACAGGAAAACTTTTTCCAGCTGCATCACGCTGTCGCGAACTTCGATGTTCCAGTCAGGGATCTGCTTGATCAGGATCGGCAATTCTTCGTCGCTGACCTGAGGGGCGTCGGCGCGGCAGGCTTCGCAATGGGCTTGGTTTAATGTGGACATGATGTGTTCCTGAAATCGAGTGTTTTGAAAAACGGTCGTCAGTGGGACCACGCTAAAGCAAAGCGGCGATCCGTAACAGACTCACTTGATGCCAAAAGACGCGGGTCACGCGGCTTTTGGCGGAAATTTCGGCGCACGCAGCCCCAGCTGCATACCTTGCTTGACCATGCCCATGATGTCTTCGTGGGCCAGATCGAACAGGCGCTTGAGGTTCGGCAGGACAAAGTACAGCGGTTGCAGAATGTCGATGCGGTACGGCGTGCGCATGCATTCCAGCGGGTCGAAGGCCTGATGCTCAGGCTCGTTCGACAAGCAGTAAACGGTTTCTTTGGGCGAGGACAGAATGCCGCCGCCATAGATGCGCAGGCCTTGTGGCGTGTCGACCAGGCCGAACTCGATGGTCATCCAGTACAGGCGCGCCAGATACACGCGTTCTTCCTTGGAAGCCTGTAGGCCAAGTTTGCCGTAGGTGTGGGTGAATTCGGCGAACCAGGGATTGGTCAGCAGCGGACAGTGGCCAAAGATCTCGTGGAAAATGTCCGGTTCTTGCAGGTAATCCAGCTCTTCGCGGGTACGAATAAACGTCGCCACCGGGAACTGCTTGTTCGCCAGCAATTCGAAAAAGGTCTGGAAGGGAATCAGTGCGGGGACTCGGGCAACCTGCCAACCGGTGGTTTCACCGAGGACCTTGTTGATTTCACCGAGTTGCGGAATGCGGTCGTGGGGCAGACCGAGTTTTTCGATACCGTCCAGGTATTCCTGGCACGCACGGCCCTCGACCACTTTCAGTTGGCGAGTGATCAGCGTGTTCCACACCGCGTGTTCTTCGGCGGGGTAGTCGATAAAACCTTGCGCATCGGGCTCACGAGCCACGTATTGCGTCTGCTTCATGCTGCTCTCCTGCTAGGGGATACGTTCTTGTTGTGTGTACAGCTATAGACCTAGAAATACCCCAAGGCGTGCGGTGTTGTAGCAGGTGATCCGCAGTGAGAGTTGGAAAAATCTCGGCTTTTCGTAAAGTATTCGTTACGGATTGGTCGCTATGGCGCAAGTATTGATATTTGCGGGTTTGAAATGGCGCACGGGTGTCACATAATCTTGACGACTATTTGAGTGCCTCGGCAGAAAAATACGTCGGTCTGCCAAGTACCCTGTGGGAGCGGGCTTGCTCGCGAAGGCGGTCTGTCTGATACATCAATGCTGGATGGTCCGACGCTTTCGCGAGCAAGCCCGCTCCCACAGGTTGTGTGCTCGGCATCAACCTCACTCACCGTTTTGTGGGCCTTTATATGCGTATCAAAGTTCACTGCCAGAACCGCATCGGTATTCTGCGCGACATTCTCAACCTGCTGGTCGAGTACGGGATCAACGTCGCTCGCGGCGAAGTGGGCGGTGAGCACGGCAATGCGATCTACCTGCACTGCCCGAACCTGATCAACATTCAGTTTCAGGCGTTGCGTCCGAAGTTTGAGGCGATTGGCGGGGTATTCGGCGTCAAACGCGTAGGGCTGATGCCCAGCGAGCGTCGGCATATGGAACTCAATGCCTTGCTTGGTGCCTTGGAGTTTCCGGTGCTGTCGATCGACATGGGCGGCTCCATCGTCGCGGCCAATCGTGCGGCGGCGCAGTTGCTCGGGGTGCGGGTAGACGAGGTGCCGGGGATACCGCTGTCGCGGTACGCCGAGGATTTCGATTTGCCGGAACTGGTGCGCGCCAACAAGTCACGGATCAACGGCTTGCGGGTCAAGGTCAAGGGCGACGTGTTTCTCGCCGACATCGCGCCGCTGCAATCGGAGCATGACGAAAGCGAGGCCATGGCCGGTGCGGTGTTGACGTTGCACCGGGCGGACCGGGTGGGCGAGCGCATCTATAACGTGCGCAAGCAGGAATTGCGCGGCTTCGACAGCATTTTCCAAAGCTCGAAAGTGATGGCGGCGGTGGTTCGCGAAGCACGGCGCATGGCGCCACTGGATGCGCCGCTATTGATAGAAGGCGAAACCGGCACCGGCAAAGAGTTGTTGGCGCGGGCCTGTCACTTGGCGAGCCCGCGTGGGCAGTCACCGTTGATGGCGCTCAACTGTGCCGGTCTGCCGGAGTCCATGGCCGAGACCGAATTGTTCGGCTACGGTCCCGGCGCCTTCGAAGGCGCACGGGCCGAAGGCAAGCTCGGGCTGTTGGAGCTGACGGCGGGCGGTACGTTGTTTCTCGACGGCGTCGGCGAAATGAGCCCGCGCTTGCAGGTGAAATTGCTGCGCTTTCTGCAGGATGGTTGCTTCCGTCGTGTCGGCAGCGATGAAGAGGTCTATCTGGATGTGCGGGTGATCTGCGCAACGCAAGTGGATTTGTCCGAGCTGTGCGCTCGCGGTGAGTTTCGCCAGGATTTGTACCACCGTTTGAACGTGCTCTCGCTGCACATCCCGCCGCTACGCGAATGCCTCGACGGACTGGCGCCGCTGGTGGAGCACTTCCTCGATCAGGCCAGTCGGCAGATCGGTTGCCCTTTGCCGAAACTGGCGCCAGCGGCCATGGAACGGCTCAGTCATTATCATTGGCCGGGTAACGTGCGGCAGTTGGAAAACGTACTGTTCCAGGCCGTTTCCCTGTGCGACGGCGGCACCGTCAAAGCCGAGCATATTCGCCTGCCGGACTACGGCGTGCGTCAGCCGCTTGGCGATTTTTCCCTTGAGGGTGGTTTGGACGAGATTGTCGGGCGCTTTGAGAAAGCGGTGCTGGAGCGTTTGTATTCCGAGCATCCGAGCAGTCGGCAACTGGGCAAGCGGTTGGGGGTGTCGCATACCACCATTGCCAATAAGTTGCGTGAGTATGAGGTCGGCAAGACTGAGTCTTAGCCGATAGCTATTTTTGCCTGTGATGGACCCTTCGCGAGCAAGCCCGCTCCCACATTTGATCGAGTCGAACACAAATTAAATGTGGGAGCGGGCTTGCTCGCGAAGGCGGTAGTCCAGTCAACCTCAAGGTCAACCGTTGCCACCTACCGGCATAACACCGCCGGTTTTTCGTCTTCGATACATTCCCCCAATCCCCTCTGAATCCCTCAAGTCCTTTGTTTGCCGGGCCCTGCGCCGCCAGAAAAAAGTTGGTCTGCAAATTGCTTATGGCTCAGCAGTACAGCGGTGGGCGGCAAACGTCCGGCATGCAGAGGAAAGAGTGTGGACAAGTACCTTTATGTGGCAATGACCGGCGCCAGCCAGAATGCACTGGCGCAGAAGGCTCATGCCAACAACCTGGCGAACATCTCTACCAACGGTTTTCAGAAGGACCTGGAACAGGCTCGTTCGATGCCGGTGTTTGGTGACAGCTTTCCGGCGCGTGCGTTTGCCATGAGCGAACGTCCGGCCACCGACTTCTCTCCTGGCTCGCTGGTAGAAACCGGTCGCGACCTCGATGTCGCGGTGCAGGGCAACGGCTGGATCGCCGTGCAGAACCCCGATGGCGGTGAAAGCTACGTGCGCACCGGCAGCTTGAACGTTGACGCCCTGGGCGTGCTGCGTGCCGGCAACGGTATGCCGGTGGTAGGCAATGGCGGGCCGATTGCCGTGCCGCCCGAGCAGCAAATCGAAGTCGGCGAAGACGGCACCATCAGCATCCGTGCGATGGGTGAAGGCCCTCGCGTGATGGCCGAAGTCGACCGCATCAAACTGGTCAACCCGGACTTCAAGAACATGACCAAAGGCCTGGACGGTTCGATCCACACCAAGGACGGCAAGCCGGCGCAGGCCGATGCCAACGTCAAACTGGTGTCCGGGTTCCTTGAGTCGAGCAACGTCAATGCCGTGGAAGAAATGACTTCGGTGCTGGCGCTGGCCAAGCAGTTCGAGCTGCACATCAAGATGATGAACACCGCCAAAGACGATGACCAGGCCATGGCTCGGGTCTTGCAGATCAGCTAATTATCAGAACGTCGCGCCGTAAAACAGGCGCACGAGGAGAATCGAATGCTTCCGGCTCTATGGGTTGCCAAAACAGGTCTGTCCGCCCAGGACACCAACCTCACCACCATTTCCAACAACCTGGCGAACGTATCGACCACGGGTTTCAAACGTGACCGCGCCGAGTTCCAGGACTTGCTGTATCAGATCAAACGCCAGCCAGGCGCCCAGTCGACCCAGGACAGCGAATTGCCGTCGGGTCTGCAAGTGGGTACCGGTGTGCGCATCGTCGGCACCCAGAAAAACTTCACCGCCGGCAGCCTGCAAACCACCGAGCAACCGTTGGACATGGCCATCGACGGTCGCGGTTTCTTCCAGATCCTGCAGCCGGACGGCACCACGTCCTACACCCGTGACGGTACGTTCCACCTGGATTCCAACGGCCAGATCGTCAACGCCAGCGGTTTCGCCCTGGAGCCGGCCATTGTCATTCCGAACGACGCCCAGACCTTCACCGTCGGCCGAGACGGCACCGTGTCCATCACCGTTGCCGGCAACCCGGCCTCCCAGGTGATCGGCAACCTGCAAACCGCCGACTTCATCAACCCGGCCGGTCTGCAAGCGGTGGGTAACAACCTGTTCCTGGAAACCGCTGCCAGTGGCGCGCCGCAAGTCGGCACCCCGGGCCTTGCCGGTTTCGGCACCACGCTGCAGAACACCCTGGAAACGTCCAACGTCAGCACCGTCGAAGAGATGGTCAACATGATCACCACTCAGCGCGCCTACGAGATGAACTCCAAGGTGATCTCCACCGCCGACCAGATGCTCTCGTTCGTAACGCAGAATCTGTAATCAAGTCTATGAGGCGGCCATGAGGTCGCCTGCAATACCGTGAGGTAGGGTCATGAATCGCTTTGTATCTGTTCTGGCACTGAGTGGGGCCGTTTTGCTCGCGGGCTGCGTCGCCCCGCCGCCCAAGCCCAATGACCCTTACTACGCCCCGGTGTTGCCGCGCACGCCGCTGCCGGCTGCCGCCAATAACGGCTCGATCTACCAGGCCGGTTTCGAACAGAACCTGTACAGCGACCGCAAGGCGTTCCGGGTCGGTGACATCATCACCATCACCCTGAACGAGCGCACCCAGGCGAGCAAGAACGCCAACTCGCAGATCGACAAGAACAGCAAGACCGACATCGGTCTGAGCTCGTTTTTCGGGGGCGGCCTGAGCACCAGTGATCCAGTGGGCAGCGGCAGCCTGAGTCTGGACGTCGGTTATGAAGGTGACCGCGCCACCAAGGGCGACAGCAAGTCCGGCCAAAGCAACAGCCTGACCGGTTCGATCACCGTGACCGTCGCCGACGTGTTGCCCAACGGCATCATCGCCGTGCGCGGCGAGAAGTGGCTGACCCTCAACACCGGTGATGAGCTGGTGCGGATTGCCGGCCTCGTTCGCGCCGATGACATCGCCACCGACAACACCGTGTCGTCGACCCGCGTCGCCGATGCGCGCATCACCTATTCGGGCACCGGTGCGTTTGCCGATGCGAGTCAGCCAGGCTGGTTCGACCGTTTCTTCCTCAGCCCGCTGTTCCCTTTCTAGGTGGCTTCTCTGGTGAGCATGTTGAACTTCAAACACCTGATGGTGGCTGCGCTCCTGATGTCCGTAGCCTTCGACGCTCAAGCCGAGCGGCTGAAGGACATCGCCAGTATTTCCGGTGTGCGTTCCAACCAATTGATCGGCTACGGCCTGGTGGTCGGGCTTAACGGCACCGGCGATCAGACGACCCAGACCCCGTTCACCCTGCAGACCTTCAACAACATGCTTTCGCAGTTCGGCATCAAGGTGCCGGCAGGTTCGGGCAACGTGCAATTGAAGAACGTCGCGGCGGTGTCGATCAGTGCTGATCTGCCGGCGTTCGCCAAGCCGGGTCAACAGATAGATATCACCGTTGCGTCCATCGGTAACTCCAAGAGCCTGCGTGGCGGCACGTTGTTGCTGACGCCGCTCAAAGGTATCGACGGCAACGTCTACGCCGTCGCTCAGGGCAACCTGGTGGTTGGTGGTTTCGATGCCGAAGGACGTGACGGTTCGAAGATCACCGTCAACGTTCCGTCGGCCGGTCGCATCCCTGGCGGTGCGTCGGTCGAGCGTGCCGTGCCAAGCGGTTTCAATCAGGGCAACAGCCTGACCCTGAACCTCAACCGTTCGGACTTCACTACCGCCAAGCGCATCGTCGACAAGATCAACAACATGCTTGGCCCTGGCGTCGCCCAGGCCATCGACGGTGGTTCGATCCGCGTGACTGCGCCACTCGATCCGAGCCAGCGGGTCGACTATTTGTCGATCCTCGAAAACCTCGAAGTCGACCCGGGCCAGGCGGTGGCGAAAGTCATCATCAACTCGCGCACCGGCACCATCGTAATTGGCCAGAACGTCAAGGTTTCCCCGGCCGCCGTGACCCACGGCAGCCTGACCGTGACCATCACCGAAGACCCGATTGTCAGTCAGCCCGGCCCTCTGTCCAACGGGCAGACGGCGGTCGTACCGCGCTCGCGGGTCAATGCTCAGCAAGAAGCCAAGCCGATGTTCAAATTCGGCCCGGGCACCACCCTCGACGAAATCGTCCGTGCGGTGAACCAGGTCGGCGCGGCACCGGGTGACTTGATGGCGATCCTCGAAGCGCTGAAGCAGGCCGGCGCGTTGCAAGCCGATCTGATTGTGATCTGAGGACGGCGACCATGGATATGCGCAAAAGCGGTCTGGTCAGCAGCAGCGATTCGGGTTCCTACTCGGACCTGAATCGCCTGAATCAGCTCAAGGTCGGCGACAAGAACAGCGATGCGAACATGCGCAAAGTGGCGCAGGAATTCGAATCGCTGTTTCTGGGTGAAATGCTCAAGTCCATGCGTTCGGCCACCGAAGCGCTGGGCCAGGACAACCCGCTCAACACGCCGGCAGCCAAGCAATACCAGGAAATGTACGACCAGCAGTTGGCCGTTTCCCTGTCCCGCGAAGGCGGCGGTATTGGCCTGGCGGACGTGCTGATGCGCCAGATGTCGAAGAACAAACCGATGGCGCCGGGTGAGGCCGCGGCAGCGTCTGCCGCCAAGCAAGCCGCCGCGCAAGCTGCCGTGGAAACACCGATTGCCGCCGGTACGGTCGCCACCAACGGACCACTGTCGCGTCTCAATGGTGAGCGCCCGTTGTGGGCTTCGCGCTCGGTGAAGACGCCGGCAAGCGCGGGCGAGGGTGCTCATCGCAATGACATGGCGCTGATCAATCAGCGGCGTCTGGCATTGCCACCGAAACTGGCTGATCGTTTGCTCGCCGGGCTGGTGCCGTCGGCATCGACCACGGCGACGACCGCCACCGCAGCACAGAACAAAATCCAGGTGCCGCAGAGTACCGCGACCAGTTCCGGTTCCCTGTACAACGGCGATTGGCTGGCTGCGCAAACGGATACAGCGGCCAGCGGACGCATGCAGATTTATGGGCGTGCCATGGCCCAAATACCCCTGGCGCCGGCGAAGAAAGCCTTCAGTTCCGCCGACGAATTCGTCAACACCATGCTGCCGATGGCCAAAGAAGCTGCCGACCGTATCGGTGTCGATCCACGTTACCTGGTGGCTCAGGCTGCCCTGGAAACCGGTTGGGGCAAATCGGTCATGCGCGCCCAGGATGGCAGCAGCAGCCACAACCTGTTCGGCATCAAGGCCAGCAGTAACTGGAAGGGCGATTCGGCGCGGGCGATCACCAGCGAATTCAGAAATGGCGAGATGGTCAAGGAGACGGCCGAGTTCCGTTCCTACGCCTCTTACAAAGACAGCTTCCATGACCTTGTGACGCTGCTGCAAAGCAATAATCGCTATCAAGATGTGCTGAAGTCGGCCGATAACCCAGAACAGTTTGTACGCGAGTTGCAAAAAGCCGGGTATGCAACCGACCCGGATTACGCAAGCAAGATTTCGCAGATAGCCAAGCAGATGACGAGTTACCAAAACTACGCTGCGGCGGGCGCTTCCACTACGCCTTTATAGGCACAAGGCATAAGGTCTGAACCATGAGTTTGCTCAATATCGGGATGTCGGGTCTGGCCGCTGGCCAATCCGCGCTGATGACTACCGGCAATAACATTGCCAACGCCGACACCGCCGGGTACTCACGCCAGCAAACCGTGCAGGGCACCAAGGCTTCGAATCAGTTCGGCAATGTCTACATCGGCACCGGTACGACCCTGGCCGATGTGCGTCGGGTGTACAACAGCTACCTGGATGCGCAACTGCAGACCACCACTTCGCTTAACAGCGACTCGGCTGCCTACGCCGGGCAGATCAGCCCGCTCGATAAGTTGCTCTCGGACAGCGGCACCGGCCTCAATGGCGCCTTGACCAAGTTCTTCGCCTCGGTACAGAACGTCAACGCCAAGCCGGGCGACGATGCTTCCCGCCAACTGCTGCTCAGCGATGCGCAGGCCCTGAGCAACCGGTTCAACTCGATCTCCAGCCAGTTGACGCAGCAGAACGCCAACGTCAACGGCAACCTGGCGGACATGGCCGATCAGGTCAATAAACTGGCCGCCACCGTGGCCCAGCTGAACCAGAAGATTTCCGAAGTTTCCAAAGCCGGCGGCCAGCCCAACGACTTGCTCGATGCGCGCAACGAGACCGTACGCCAACTGTCCACTTTCACCGGTGCGCAGGTGATGGAGCGTGACGGTAACCTCGACATTTACCTGGGCAGCGGTCAGCCGCTGGTCATGGGCAGCACCGCCAGCAAACTGGAAGTGGTGCCGAGCAAAGACGACCCTTCGCGCTCGGCCATTCAGCTCAATCGTGGTTCGAGCACCATCGACATCACTTCGGTGATGACCGGTGGAGAAATGGGCGGCTTGCTGCGCTATCGCAGCACCGTGCTGGACCCGGCCATGAACGAGCTGGGGCGTGTGGCGCTGGTCGTCGCCGATCAGATGAATACCATCCAGGCCCAGGGCATCGACAAGAACGGTGACTTCGGTTCGAACCTGTTCAACAGCATCAACAGTGCCGCGCAAATGGCTCAGCGCAGCGTCGCCACGGTCGGCAACAGCGCCGGCTCAGGCAACTTCGAGGTGAGCATCGAGGACAGCGGCAAGCTGACCATCAACGATTACAAGGTCACCTTCACCAGCGCCACGAACTACACCGTGCAGCGCCTGCCTGAAGGCACCGCCATGGGCGCATTCAGCACGCTGACCACGCCGCCGCCAGTGATCGATGGTTTCTCGAT
The DNA here is from genome assembly GCF_019218905.1 of Pseudomonas sp. PDM24. Classification (NCBI taxonomy): domain Bacteria; kingdom Pseudomonadati; phylum Pseudomonadota; class Gammaproteobacteria; order Pseudomonadales; family Pseudomonadaceae; genus Pseudomonas; species Pseudomonas sp. PDM24. Next base: position 115,300 of record NZ_JAHUWR010000001.1, read on the forward strand.
GAAGCTCACCGGTGGCACCGCAGCCGCCGGCGACACCTTCAAGATCACCCCGACCCGCAACGCGGCGACCACCATCAAGACCGAGATGACCGACTCCAAGCGTCTGGCCATCGCGGCACCCTTGGGCGCCGCCATCGCGCCGGGTGGCAGCGGCACATTGACGATTCCGGCCAGTGGTCAACCGACCCTGACCACGAAGTTCGATATCTACGACACGGCGACCACCACCACGATCCAGAACGGCCTGAAGACGTCGACTCCGGTCAAGATTGTGTTCGGCACGGCCGGTGGTACGACCCAGACTTATCAAATGCTCGATGCCCAAGGTAACCCGCTCAGCAGCGGCACCATTGTGCCGGGCCAGAACAATACGCTGAGCCTGACCATTCCTCTGGTCGACGCCAGCGGCGCCGCGATCAATGACCCGGGGCCGCCAGTTGTGCAGCGCACTGTGTCGTTTGACATGACCGTGGCCGGTTCGCCAGGTCAAGGCTCTGCGATCAACGTCTCGCTCAGCCAACCGGGTACGCTGGACAACCGTAACGGCACCACACTGGCTGGCTTGCAGACCAAGCAGACCGTGGATACCGGTTCGGCGAGCAAAGGCATTTCCCTGACCGACGCCTACGGCAAACTGGTTGAGGGCGTAGGCGCCAAAGCCGCCCAAGGCAAGCTCGACAGCGCTGCCACCGAAGCGATTCTGGCCAACGCCAAGGGCGCTCGCGACTCGTTGTCCGGGGTCGACCTCGATGAGGAAACCGGCAACCTGGTCAAGTACCAGCAGTACTACACCGCGTCTTCGCAGATCATCAAGGCTGCGCAGGAAATCTTCAGCACACTGATCAACAGTCTTTAAGGAGTCGTAGCCCATGCGCATTTCTACCGCCCAGTTTTACGAGTCCTCTGCCGCCAACTATCAGAAGAACTTCGCCAACGTGGTCAAGAGCAGCGAAGAGGCCAGCAGCCTGGTTCGTGTGAATACCGCGGCGGATGATCCGGTCGGCGCTTCGCGTTTGCTGCAACTGGGTCAGCAGGCTTCGATGCTTGATCAGTACGAAGCCAATACCACCACCATCAAGGCAACCCTGGGCACCACGGAAGCAGTGATGACCAGCATCAATAACGTGCTGCAACGCGCCAAGGAATTGGCCGTAGGCGCAGGCAACGCCGGTTATACCGATGCCGACCGCCAGGCCAACGCATCGGAGCTGGGGCAGATCGAAGAGCAGCTGCTCAGCCTGATGAACAGCAAAGACGAGAACGGTAAATACATCTTCGCCGGTTCCAAGGGCGATACCGTGCCGTTCACACGTAACAACGATGGCACCTACAGCTACAACGGTGACCAGGTAACGCTTGACCTGGCGATCGGCGACACCATGTCGATGGCCACCAACAGCACCGGTTGGGATGCATTCCAGCAAGCGATCAACACCAGCCGTAGCGAGGTCACCCGGACCGCGCCGGTCGTGGACGACGGCCGCGTGACCCTGTCCAACGGCCAAGTGTCGTCGAACGTCACCTACAACGCCAAATTCCGCAGCGGCGAGCCGTATACCGTGGATTTCGTCAGCGGCACCCAGCTGAAAATCACTGACTCGGGCGGCAATGACGTGACTGCCGAAGCCAGTCAGGGTGGCGCGTTCGATCCTGCCAGCAAGACCGGCCAGGCCGTCACTTTCCGTGGCGTCGAGCTGACCCTGAACATCAACCTGAGCGCCGGCGACACGGCGGCGACCGTGCTGCCTGGCCACACGTTTACCCTGGCGGCCAAGCCGGACACCTTCAGCGCAACCGGCAGCCCGGGCAACCCTTCGGCGGCGCAGGTCACCACCAGCAGCATCACCAACCCGGCGGATTACCACGCCAGTTTCCCTACCGGTTCTGCGATCCTCAAGTTCACCAGCGCCACCGCCTTCGACCTGTATGCGGCGCCTTTGACGGCCAGCAGCAAGCCTGTGTCTAGCGGAACCATGGCCGGTAGCGTCGCCACTGCATCGGGTGTGAGTTTCACGTTGAGTGGTACGCCGGCTGCCAACGATCAGTTCAGCATCGCGGTCAACACTCACGAAACCCAGAACATCCTGGACACCGTGAGCCAGTTGAAAACCGCGCTGAATACGCCAACCAACGGTGATCCGATCGCTACTCAGAAGCTGCAAGCGTCATTGGCTTCCGGTATTGCCAACCTGGCCAGCGGTACCGATCAGCTGTCCAGTGCCTTGAGCTCGGTCGGTGGTCGCGGTGCTGCCCTGGATACCCAGAGCGATACCAACCAGAGCTTGAAACTGGCCAATGCCCAGACCCAATCATCGATCCGCGATTCCGATCCGGCTGAAGTGATGACCCGTCTGACCCTGCAACAAACCATGTTGCAAGCCTCGCAACTGGCCTTCAGCAAGATTGCTCAGTTGGGCCTGTTCAACAAGGTCTGAGCCTGCGCCTGCCGAGCAGCCAACCGTCTTTTTTTAAGCGGTTCCGGGGCCTCTGCCTGAAAGGGTAGAGGCCCGCCGCTCGAGAGTTTCCGCCGTGAATCAACGCCCCCTCGTCAGCATCGTCATCCCAGCCTTCAATCCGCGCTTCTTCAGTCAGGCATTGGAAAGTGCGCTCGCCCAGACCTACGAGCACGTCGAGATCGTCATCTGCGACGATTCGTCCAGCGACGAAATCCGCGACATTGTCGAGACCTTCGTCGAGCCGGCTCACCCGATTCGTTACTTGCGCAATCCGCAGCGTCTGGGTTTGCAGAAGAACGTATTGCGTTGCGTCGAGCAAGCCCGGGGCGAGTTCATCAAAGTGCTGTGTGACGACGACCGTCTGTTTTCACCGAGCATTGCCTTGCAGGCGCAGGTGTTGATCGACCACGCGGACGTGAATGTGGTGTTTGCCCTGCGGATGCTCAGCGACGCCGGCAATTTCATCTTGCCGCCACGGGTCGACAACTGCCGGTTCTCACCGAACGACGCCTTGCTCAAGGGCGATGACATGCTGGCGATCTTTGAAGGCACGCCAAAGAATTTCCTCGGTAACTTCAGTTCGACCCTGATGCGCCGCACCGATGTACTGGAGCTGTTGCCGGCGCTGATTCAGGAAGGTGCCGGTTTCGTCGCCATGCTCGATTTCGCCTTGTTCGTGTGCTTGATGCGTCGCGGCAATCTGGTGTCGCTGAGCACTGTGTTGAGCACTGAACGTCTGTATCCGGAGCGCCTGAGCAAAACCCCTGAAATGGTCAAGGCCGCAGCCGTGGAGTGGAACTGGCTTTCGCAGATGCTCGCGGCGCGCAGCGGTGAATCGGCACCGGCATCGGGTTGGGTGCGCTACATCGAGCTGACTAAAATCACCGACCAGCCCCACGCCTGGGAAGAGTTGTGTGTGGTGCGCATTCTGGGCAATCGCAACACGGTGGTGAATGGCCGGGTGGGCGGGGAGAGCGAAAGCTACGCCGATTTCTATCGCGAATGGCTGGCGATCCGCAGGTTCTCCGATGTCGAGCAACGGCTCATGCCGCAACGTCTCGACAGTTGGGCGTACCGTCCGCAGATCGTGCCGATCGTGATCGACAGCACAGCTGACGGTGCGGGGCTCAAGACGACGTTGCAGAGTATTAGCCAGCAACTGTACGCGCCTCAGGCAGTGCTGGTGTTGTCCGATGCCTTGTGTGCGACTGACGATCGCGTGGTGCAGTTGCCGTTCCAGGCGGATTGGGCGCAACAGCTCAACGCCGTGGTACCGCAACTGGAAGGCGCTCACTGGTTTTATCTGCTGCACGCTGGCGACACCTTGCGCGAGTCGGCTCTGCTGATCCTGGCCGAACGCATTGCCGGTTCGGCGGGCATTCTCTGTGCTTACAGTGACGAAGGCGCGCTGGTCGATGGCGAGTCGATCGATCCGGTGTTCAAACCCGATTTCAACCTCGACTTGATGCGCGCCTATCCCTACGTCGGTCGAACCCTGGCCTTCGAGCGGCAGCGCTTCATGGCGCTGGGCGGTTTCGATCCGGCTCACGGTGAGCTGGCACCGCATGATTTGTTATGGCGTCTGGTGGAAGAGGCCGGGCCGCAAACCATCGAGCACATCGCCGAAATCCAGGTAGAGTCGACTCAATCTTTCGCCGCCTGGCTGTCATTGCCCGAAGTGATCGAGAGCAACGCCGGCATGGTCAGTGCGCACCTGGATCGTATTGGCGTGGCGCACGCGATCCGGCAGGAAGCGTTGCCGCTGATCAACCGCATCGACTACCTCCATGGGGTGCGACCGCTGGTGTCGATCATCATCCAGACCGGCGATTCGCTGTACGCGTTGCAGCGATGCATCGAAGGCCTGATCGAGCGCACGGCCTATAGCCGATACGAAATCCTGATCGTCGACAGCGGCACGGGCGACCGGGCGATGCTCGACTGGCTGGAAGCGATGGCGCAACTGGGCGCCGCAATGCTGAGAGTCTTGCGTTACGCCGGTGACGCCAACGACGCGGCGATCCGTAACTTTGCCGCGAGCCTGGCGCATGGCGAGTACTTGCTGCTGCTCAGTGCGCAGACGGTAATCTGCGACAGCGACTGGCTGGATGAATTGCTCAATCACGCCCAGCGCCCCGAAGTGGGTGTGGTCGGTGCCCGCATCCTCAGCCCCGAGGGCTCGATCGTCAGTGCCGGGTTGATTCTTGGTCTTGCCGGACCCGTCGGTTCGCCATTTTATGGCGAAGCGGCCGGTTCTCGCGGCTACATGCAGCGTTTACACGTGACCCAGAACTGGAGTGCGGTGAGCAATCACTGCCTGATGGTGCGCAAGCAAGTGTTCGATGAACTCGAGCAGTTCGATGAGGTGACTTTCACCCAAGGCCTCAGCGACGTCGACTTGTGTTTGCGGGCGACCAAGGATGGCTACCTGGTGGTCTGGACGCCTTACGCCAGCGTGGTGTGGGTGCCGCAAGATGTGTCGCCGGCACAGCCTTCGACACTGGCGCTGCGCGAGCGTGAACAGGAGGACTTTTATCGCAAATGGCTGCCGAAGATCGCCAAGGATCCGGCCTACAGCCCGGCGCTGAGCCTTGGGATTTCCAGCTTCAGTCTGGAGCCGTCACTGCGCAATAACTGGAACCCGTTTTGTACCCGTGCCCTGCCGTTGATTCTCGGTCTGCCGGTTAACAGCACCGCCGTTGGCCATTACCGGGTAACCGCGCCGCTGGCCGAACTCGAAGCAGCCGGTCGGGTGATCGCGCGGGTGGCCTATGAGTCGCCGTCGACTGTGGAGATCGAGCGTCTGTCACCCGACACGATCATTCTGCAAGGGCGTTACAGCGAAGGTGCCGCGGGTGACATTCTGCGGATGAAAAAGTATTCCAGTGCGCTACGAATTTTCGAACTCGACGACTACATCGTCAGTGCGCCGAAGAAAAACACCCACGCCCGCAACAAACCGGTCAATACCGAGCAGCTGTTGCGCGAAGGCATTGGCCTGTGCGATCGCGTAGTGGTCACCACTCAGCCACTGGCCGATGCCTTGTCGAGTATGCACAGCGAGATCCGCGTGGTGCCGAACATGCTATCGCCGGACCCTTGGGCGACACTGACCAGTCACCGTCGCACCTCCAGCAAGCCGCGAGTCGGCTGGGGGGGCGGCACCAGCCACACCGGTGACCTGGAGATCATTGCCGAGGTTGTGCGCGAACTGGCGGACGAAGTCGAGTGGGTGTTCTTCGGCATGTGCCCTGACGCCTTGCGTCCGTATGTTCACGAGTTTCACTCCACCATCGGTTTGCAGAGCTACCCATTCAAACTGGCCAGTCTGAACCTTGACCTGGCGCTGGCACCGCTGGAATTTCATATCTTCAACGACTGCAAAAGCAACCTGCGCCTGCTGGAATACGGCGCCTGCGGGTACCCGGTGATCTGCACCGACACCGAGGCCTACCGCGGCCACTTGCCGTGTACCAAGGTCTATAGCAACAGCACGGACGAATGGCTGCAGGCGATCCGCATGCACCTGGCTGACCCGGATGCCAGCTATCGTATGGGCGATGAATTGCGTGAAGCGGTGCATCGCGATTTCATGTTGCGTGGCGACAACCTCAATCACTGGTTATGGGGCTGGTTGCCGGACTGATTCTGCTATTACCTTCCAAGGATCAAAAATCGCAGCCTTCGACAGCTTCACAGGAATGTGTTGACTGGCGAAGGCTGCGATTTTTTTGTCCTGCGCAATTGGCTCACTTCCTGCAAGTCGCCCGTATATCGCCATAAAACCTTCACCCCCGAGGGGATGACCGGCCCAATGGCTGCGGGTAAATGATGTGCATGACGGCTCGCCGACCCTTGCGGGGGGCTGCCGCGCCGCGCGAAGAGCAAGAGGACAGCGATGAAGGCAGTAATTCTGGCGGGTGGTCTCGGTACGCGCATCAGCGAAGAGTCGCACCTCAAGCCCAAGCCGATGATCGAGATCGGTGGCAAGCCAATTCTTTGGCACATCATGAAACAGTACTCTGCCCATGGGATTCATGATTTCGTGATTTGCCTTGGCTACAAGGGCTATGCGATCAAGGACTTCTTCGCCAATTACTTCCTGCACACCTCCGACGTCACCTTCGACATGCGCAATAACCGCATGGACGTACACCAGAACTACAGCGAACCGTGGAGCGTCACGCTCATCGACACCGGTGAGGAAACCATGACCGGCGGCCGCTTGTTGCGCGCCGGCCGTTACCTCAAGGACGAAGAGGCGTTCTGCTTCACCTACGGCGACGGCGTCTCCGATATCAATATCCGTCAACTGGTGGACTACCACAGCGCCCACGGTCACCTGGCGACCGTCACCGCCGTACAACCGCCGGGCCGTTACGGTGCCCTGGAGCGTCACGGCGATCAGGTGCTTGGTTTCACCGAAAAGCCCCGTGGCGACGGTGGCTGGATCAATGGCGGTTTCTTTGTGCTTTCGCCCAAAGTGCTGTCATACATCGGCGGTGACGAAACCACTTGGGAAGCCGAGCCCTTGGCGCGACTGGCCCAGGATGAACAGTTGAAGGCCTTCGAGCACGAAGGTTTCTGGCATCCGATGGACACCCTGCGCGACAAGAACCACCTCGAAGCGCTGTGGCAGAGCGGGGAGGCCCCATGGAAGCAATGGGACTGAGTCCGCAATTCTGGCGCGGCAAACGTGTTCTGCTGACCGGCCACACCGGTTTCAAAGGCAGCTGGCTGACATTGTGGCTGCAAAGCCTCGGTGCCGAGGTCAGCGGGTTTTCGCTCGATCCGTCCACCGAGCCGAGCCTGTTCGAACTGGCCCGCGTGCACGAGGGCATCAATGATCAGCGCGGTGACCTGCGTGATCTCGGTGCCTTACTGGAATTGATCGCCGAAACCCAGCCGCAAATCGTTCTGCACCTGGCGGCTCAACCGCTGGTGCGCGAAGGCTATCGCGATCCGCTCGGCACCTATTCCAGCAACGTCATGGGCACGCTCAATCTGCTTGAAGCGATCCGCCAGGTCGGTGGTGTGCGCGCCTGCGTGCTGGTGACCACCGACAAGGTTTATGCGAACAAGGAATGGCTGTGGCCATATCGCGAGGACGAAGCCCTCGGCGGTCATGACCCTTACAGCAGCAGCAAGGCTTGCTGTGAATTGTTGGCGCAGTCTTACGCCGCATCGTTTTTCCCGGCCGACAAGTACGCCGAGCATGGCTTGGCGTTGGCCACCGCGCGTGCCGGCAATGTGTTGGGCGGTGGCGACTTTGCGCCTGAGCGCCTGATTCCCGATGTGCTCAAAGCCTGGTCGGCGGATGAGCCGGTGACCCTGCGCTACCCGCAAGCCGTGCGCCCATGGCAGCACGCATTGGAACCATTGGCTGGTTACCTGCAACTGGCCGCCGGCCTCTACGAGCAGGGCCCGGCGTTTGCCGGTGCGTGGAATTTTGGCCCGAGCGAAGCGGACATGTGCAGCGTCGGTGAAGTGGTCGAGTTGCTCGCCAGCCGCTGGCCGCAAGCGCGCGGCTTGCGCATCGAACCCACTGATTTGCATGAGGCCGGTCTGCTGCGCCTGGACAGCAGCCGCGCCCGTCAGCTGCTTGGCTGGCAACCGCAATGGTCGTTGCAGCAGTGCCTGACCCAGACCCTCGATTGGCACCTGGCATGGCAGAACGGCGATGACATGCGTGAAGTCACCTTGAACCAGTTGAACCTGTACCGAGGCGCGCTGTGAGCGAGTTCCTGTTGAAAGCCTTGCCGCTGGCCGGTCTGTTCAGTGTCCAGCACAAACGCTTCGAAGATGATCGCGGGCACTTCGCTCGGCTGTTTTGCGAAGGCAGCCTGAGCGCCTTCGGCCAGACGTTTCATATCCGCCAGATCAATCATTCCTGCACTCGCGAGCGGGGCAGTGTGCGCGGCCTGCATTATCAAAATTCCAATGCGCCGGAAGCCAAGTTGATTACCTGCCTGCGTGGCGAGGTCTGGGATGTGGCGGTGGACTTGCGCCCTGACTCCGAAACTTTTCTGCACTGGCACGCCGAACACCTGCAGGCCGGCGACGGCCGCAGCCTGCTGATCCCGGCCGGGTTCGCCCATGGTTTCCAGACCCTCACCGACGACGCCGAATTGCTCTACCTGCACAGCAACGATTACGCGCCTGCGCATGAGGGTGGCTTGAGCGTGAACGATCCACGGCTGGCCATCGCCTGGCCGTTGCCTGTCAATAATCTGTCGGCCAGGGATTCCAGCCATCCCTTGCTCGATGAACACTTCGCTGGAGTGCGTCTATGAATTGCCGTGGTTGCGCTGCACCGCTGAGCCTGCCGCTGATCGATCTCGGCACCTCGCCGCCGTCCAATGCCTACGTGCATGCGGATTGCCTGGAACAAGCCGAGCAATGGGTGCCGCTGAAGGTCGCGGTGTGTCAGCAGTGCTGGCTGGTGCAGACCGAGGATTACACCCGCGCCGACAGTCTGTTTGATGCCGAATATGCGTATTTCAGTTCGTTCTCCAGCACCTGGCTGGCCCACGCCGAGCGCTATGTCGCCGAGATGGTCGAACGCTTCGGCCTGACCGCCGACAGCCGCGTGGTGGAAATCGCCGCCAATGATGGTTACCTGTTGCAGTACGTGGCGGGGCGCGGCATCCCTTGTCTGGGCGTTGAGCCAACCCGCAGCACCGCGCTGGCGGCACGGGAAAAAGGCCTGCAGATTCGCGAACTGTTTTTCGGTCGCGACACCGCTGCGCAGTTGAACAGCGAAGGCTGGGCCGCTGACCTGATGGCTGCCAACAACGTGCTCGCCCATGTGCCGGACATCAATGATTTCCTCGGTGGTTTCGCCACCTTGCTCAAGCCCACCGGTGTGGCGACGTTCGAGTTTCCACAGCTGTTGACGCTGATGGCGGGGCAGCAGTTCGACACGCTGTATCACGAGCATTATTCCTATCTGTCCCTGACCGCCGTGCAGACGCTGTGCGAGCGCAATGGGCTGGAGGTGTTCGATGTCAGCCAGTTGACGACTCATGGCGGGTCGTTGCGGGTGTTCGTGCAGCGCAAGGACGGTGAACGCCGCGCCGTCCAACCAACTGTGCAGCATCAGTTGCAGGCTGAACTGGACGCCGGGGTGAAGACGCCCGAGTACTACGCGACCCTGGCGCCAGCGGCTGAATGTATCAAGCACGAACTGCTGCGTTTCCTGCTGCAGGCCAAGGCCGACGGCAAGCGCGTGGTCGGTTATGGCGCGGCGGCCAAGGGCAACACCTTGCTCAACTACGCCGGGGTCAAACCGGACCTGCTGGCCTGGGTGGCCGACGCCAACCCGCACAAACAGGGCAAGTACCTGCCGGGCAGTCGCATTCCGATCGTTTCGCCGGCGCAGATCGATCTGGAGAAACCGGATTACGTGCTGGTGCTGCCGTGGAATTTGCTTCACGAAGTCAGTCAGCAACTGGCGCAGGTACGGCAGTGGGATGGCCGTTTCGTGATCGCTGTGCCTGAGTTGATCGTGCTGTGAAAGTGCTCGTGACCGGTGCCACAGGGTTCGTCGGCCGACACTTGGTCGAAGCCTTGCTCACCCGTGGCTGTCAAGTCCGGGCCGTGGCGCGTAACGCCGAGGCCGCTGCGAGTTTGCCGTGGATCAATGCTGTGGAGTTTATCGCGGCGGATATTCACGCCGACGAGCTGAACATTCCAGCGCTGACCGATGGCATCGACGCCCTGGCGCATCTGGCATGGCCGGGGTTGCCGAACTATCAGGCGCTGTTCCATTTCGAGCATAACTTGATGGCCGATTACCGGTTCATCAAGGGCGCGGTCGAGGCGGGTGTGCCGCAAGTGTTGGTCACCGGCACCTGTTTCGAATACGGCCTGCAGAGCGGACCGCTCAGCGAGCAGACCGAGGCGCGGCCGAGTAACCCTTACGGGTTGGCGAAAAACACGCTACGGCTGTTCCTCGAAAATCTGCAGCAGGTTCAACCGTTCACCCTGCAATGGGCGCGGCTGTTTTACCTGCACGGGGAAGGGCAGAACCCTAACAGTTTATTGGCTGCGCTGGACCGGGCAATCGAGGCCGGCGACGCCAGCTTCAACATGTCGGCCGGCGAGCAATTGCGCGATTACCTGGCGATCGAGACGGCCGCCGGTTACCTCGCCGCGATCCTGCAACAGCGCGAATTTGATGGCGTGATCAATTGTTCCAGCGGCCAACCGATATCGGTCAGAGCGCTGGTCGAACAACGTCTGCATGAGCGCGGCGTGTCAATCGATTTGAACCTGGGCCATTACCCTTACCCTACCCATGAACCGATGGCGTTCTGGGGCGTGGCGGACCGTTTGCAACAGCTACTGGGAGCAGAGCATGAGGCATGAGTTGTATCGGGTCGCCGACCTGCCGGTGTTGCAGAACCGTACCTTTGCCGATGCGCAATCAGCGAAAGCTTCGGCCTGCGCCGACATGGTGTTGGTGCAGGATGAGACGAGCGGGCTGATCTTCAATCAGGCCTTCGACGCCGACAAACTCAGCTACGACGCTGACTATCAGAACGAGCAGGCGCATTCCGGCCAGTTCCAGAAACATCTGAACGATGTCGAAGGGATCATTGCTCGCCACTTCAAGGGGCAAGAGCTGATCGAAGTCGGCTGCGGCAAGGGGTATTTTTTAGAGCTGCTCAAAGGCCTGGGTTACTCGATCACCGGCATCGATCCGGCCTACGAAGGCGACAACGCCGATGTGATCAAGGCGCCATTCACTCGCGGCCTGGGTCTGTCGGCGGACGCCATCGTGCTGCGGCATGTGCTGGAGCATATTCAGGATCCGTTGAGCTTTCTGGCGGTCATCGCCGAGGCCAATCAGGGCGGGGGGCAGATCTACATCGAAGTGCCGTGCTTCGACTGGATTCTCGAGCACCATGCCTGGTTCGACCTGTTCTACGAGCACGTCAATTATTTCCGCCTCGATGACCTGCGCCGGATGTTCGGCACGGTGCATGAGGCCGGTCACCTGTTCGGTGGCCAGTATCTGTACCTCGTCGCCGACCTGTCCACGTTGCGCCTGACCCCGGAACAACCGGTGCCGCGCCTGACGCTGCCGGAAGGTTTCACCGCCAGCCTCGACCGCGCCGTGCAGATCATTCAGGCCGCGCCTGAGCGAGGTTCGGCGATCTGGGGCGCGTCGTCCAAAGGCGTGATTTATTCGCTGTTCCTGCAACGAGCGGGTGTGGCGGTGGATCGCGTGGTGGATATCAATCCGGCCAAACAGGGCCGATATCTGCCCCTGAGCGGCGCGCGGGTGTCCTCGCCCCAAGAGGCCATGGATGCCTTGCCCGAAGGCGCCAACCTGTTTGTGATGAACTCCAACTACCTCGAAGAAATCAAGCGGATGACTGGTGGACGCTACGTCTATCACGCCGTCGACAGCGCTTCGTTCCAGTGACCAATGAGAATTTTGAAATGACCGACAACAGCATCAACAAAGCCTTCGAAGCCGAATGCCGGGAACAGATCGCCCAGCAAGGTGATGACCAGAAACTCACCGGCCTGGCCCGTGACTTCTTCAACGAATCGGCCAAGCACAAATACAGCTACCACTTCTCGTGGATGGGCCGTCCGATCATCCAGCTGCCGCAAGACATGATGGCGATGCAAGAGATCATCTGGCAGGTCAAACCGGATCTGGTCATCGAGTGCGGAATTGCCCACGGCGGTTCGATCATCTACTACGCCTCGTTGCTGGAGCTGCAAGGCCACGGCGAAGTGCTGGGCATCGACCTGGACATCCGTGCGCACAACCGCGAAGCCATCGAAAGCCACCCGATGAGCAAGCGCATTTCGATGATCGAAGGTTCGAGCATCGACCCGGCCATCGCCGCCAAAGTGCGCGCTGCCGCCGAAGGCAAGAAAGTCATCCTGGTGCTGGATTCCAACCACACCCACGATCACGTGCTCGAAGAGCTGCGTCTGTATGCGCCATTGGTTTCGGTGGACAGCTACTGCGTGGTGATGGACACCGTGGTTGAAGACATGCCGGCCGACTTCTTTCCGGATCGTCCATGGGGCCCGGGCGACAACCCGAAGACTGCGGTATGGAAGTACCTTGAAGAGAACAAGGACTTCGAAATTGACCAGCAACTGCAAAACAAGCTGCTGATCACCGTAGCGCCGGACGGCTATCTGCGTCGCGTTCGTTAATCAAAAGTGGTTTCAGGTTCTTGGCGATTGGCCGGTTGTGGGGATAGAAAGATGCAGGTTCAAAACAGTGCTCAAAACAACGTTGCACCGCTGAACGAGCGGTTTACGGTGGTGGTGATTTCCCACAACCGGAACGCGTTCCTGCGGCGTACCTTGCAGTACTACAGCAGCTATCCCTGCACGGTTCTGGTTCTGGATTCGTCCGCTGAGGGTGACGAGAACATGGCCCGGGACTTCCCGTCGGTCGACTATCGCCACTTGCCGCAATACACCTACAAGGGACTGCAGGAAAAACTCACCTACGGTGTCAATCAGGTCACCACGCCCTACATGGTGTTTGCCGCCGATGACGACTTCCTGCTGCACCGCGCACTGACCGAGTCGGTGGAGTTTCTCGAAGCCAATCCCGACTACGGCTTGTGCCATGGCTACGGGATCATGTACCTGACCCGTGCCACGGAAGTGAACTACTTCCGTCGCGACCGCAAGGTTCATGAAGATTACAACTCGGAGCAGGCCGAAGACCGTGTGGTGCGGTTCATGGATAATTTCCTGCCGCCGTTCTATGCGGTCACCCGTACCGACTTGCTGCAACAGTGGTACAGCCTTCTGCCAGCGGGCACCAGTTTCGAATGGCAGGAAATCGGCCACACTTTCTATTTGTTGGCCTGCGCGAAGGCGCGGATCCTGCCGATTCCGTTCGCCGTGCGGGAAATGAACTATGGCGCTTCGGACCACAACACCAACGTGTTGACGGTGCTGACTTTCAAAGACGCCAAAAGCGTTGCCGAACGCGAGCAGTTTGCCCAATTCCTGGCCTCGATCCCGACGCCACTCAGTGACAACAAGGATCCGGTCCGGGTCAAACAAATTGCCCTGGACAGTTTTGCCGCCATGGCTGATTGCCTGGTCGAAGGCCGCTCGCTCAAAGGCACCATGATTATTCGCTCGGCCTGGCGCGAGGCGGGGGAAGAGCCGATTCGTTCATTCGGCCCGGAGCAGTTCGTCGAAATACCGTTCTACAACAAACCGGTGTTCGATCTGCTGACCGAGTTCGAATTCCTGCTGCACGCCATGCCTGCCGGTCGCCTGCAACTTCAGGAGCTGGAAGGCATCCTGCTCAAGCAGCATGAGTTGATGCGCGTTCACCCCAACGACACCGACCGCACCGTGCGTAGCCGGTTGTGGGAGGCCTTGAGCCTGAACGTGTTCAACCGCACGGTGGTCAAGCGCCTGGCGGAGTCATTGAAAGACAGTGACGAGCCGGAAGAAGGCCTCAAGCTGCAAGCCTGGGCTGAGCGACTGAACGCTTTACCGGGTCAGCAAGACCGCCGACTGTTCGAGAACATGCCGTCCGGCCGCTTGCTGAGCTGGCTCGAAGCGCGCAACCCGGATGCCGCGCAGCTCAAGGCAATCGCTGCACAGTTGGCCAAGCATAATGGCGGTCCTCAGTTCGGCATTCTGTTGCTGGATCTGGATGCCGACATGGTCAAGTTGCAGGCGACCTTCGACAGCTTGGTCGGTGGTCACTGCAAAGCGTTCAACGTGGTGGTGTTCACTACCGGTGATTTACCGGCGACGACATCCGTGCGCGACACCGTGCACTTTGTCAAAGTCACCGCGACCAATTATGTGGAGCGCATCAACCAGATCGTCGCTCAGTCCACCGCCGATTGGCTGTTGCTGGCCGAGGCCGGTGATCAGTTCACTGCCAGCGGTTTGCTGCGCGCCAGCCTGGAGCTGGCCGGTGCCGAGGGTGTCCGTGCAGTGGCGATGGACGAGCTTCAGCGTCAGGCCAACGGTGCTCTGGCGGATGTGTTCCGCCCCGGGGTCAATCTCGACCTGCTGCAAAGCGTGCCGTCGCTGATGGCGCGCCACTGGTTGATCCAGCGTGATGTGTTGGCTCAGGCACGCGGTTTCTCGGCCGAGTACAGTCAGGCGCTGGAATTCGATCTGTTGCTGCGTCTGATCGAGGATGGCGGGCTGGCGGGCCTGGCGCATCTGGCCGAGCCGCTGCTGATTTGCAATGCCCCGGTAGAGGAAGTCAGCGTTCAGGAGCGTCAGGTGCTGACCCGTTCTCTGACTGCGCGTGGGTATCGCGCTCAGGTCAGCTCGACGCTGCCGCTGACTTACCAGATCGACTATCAACACGCTGAGCGGCCGCTGGTATCGATTATCCTCCAGAGCCAGGACAACCTTGAGTCGCTGCAACGAGCGCTGGTCAGCGTGCTGCAGCGCACCCGTTATCAACGTCACGAAGTGCTGATTGCCGACAATCACAGCCAATCCGAAGAACTGGCGACCTGGCTGAGCAGCCTTGAAGGCAAGGGCGATCGACTTCGCGTAGTGCGCAGCGATCAGCGCCTGAGTGCCTCGGCGCTGAACAACTTTGCCTGTGCCGAGGCCAAGGGGAACTACCTGGTGCTGCTGTCGGCGGAATCCGAAGTGGTCAATGTCAATTGGCTCGACGCCATGCTCAACCAGGCCCAGCGTCCGGAAGTCGGCATCGTTGGCGCCAAACTGATGGACATTCGTGGTGTCACCACCCAGGCCGGTCTGGTCCTGGGTTTGAATGGCGAGATCGGCTCGGTCTTTGTCGATGAACGTAAGGACGCCAAGGGCTACATGAACGGCCATCAGGTCGAGCAGAACTATTCGGCAATATCCGGTGCCTGTCTGATGGTTCGCAAAGACGTGTTCGAAGCGGTGGGCGGTCTGGACGAGGAACATTTCGACGAAGCTTTTGGCGATATCGACCTGTGCCTGAAAGTCGCCGATGCCGGTTACCTGACAGTCTGGACGCCACAAGCACAATTACTGCACCCGGGCCTGCTGCCCGATGCGCCTCAAGCACGCGCCGCTCTGCGCGACAAGTGGCAGGCCCGATTCGAACACGACTCGGCCTACAACCAGAACCTGGCCTTGACCGGCAAGGGCTTTACTCTCGGCGAACCGACCAGCGTGAACTGGGCGCAGTTGCTCGCATAAGCCTGGCTGACAGGTAAAAGGACTCAAGGCATGTTCAACGGTAAATCGATTTTCATCTCTGGCGGCACCGGCTCGTTCGGGCGCAACTTCATTCGCCGCTTGCTGGAGCAATACCAGCCCAAGCGGGTGGTGGTGTTCTCCCGCGATGAGCTCAAGCAGTACGAGATGCAGCAGACGTTCAACGCGCCGTGCATGCGTTACTTTATCGGCGATGTGCGCGATGCCGAGCGTTTGCGTCAGGCCATGCGCGGTATCGATTACGTGGTGCATGCCGCGGCCCTGAAGCAAGTGCCGGCGGCGGAATACAACCCCACTGAATGCATTCGTACCAACGTCAACGGTGCGGAAAACATCATCGCCGCTGCCATCGACAACGGCGTGAAAAAGGTCGTCGCGCTGTCTACCGACAAGGCCGCCAGCCCGATCAACCTGTACGGCGCGACCAAGCTGCTGTCGGACAAACTGTTCGTGGCCGCCAACAACATCGCCGGCGAACAGCAGACTCGTTTTGCCGTGGTGCGCTACGGCAACGTGGCTGGCTCGCGGGGTTCGGTGGTGCCGTTCTTCAGCAAACTGATTGCCGAGGGCGCCAAATCACTGCCGATCACCGACGAGCGCATGACGCGTTTCTGGATCACCCTCGATCACGGTGTGAAGTTTGTGCTCGACAGCTTCGCCCGCATGCACGGCGGTGAAGTGTTTGTGCCGAAGATCCCGTCGATTCGCATCGTCGATCTGGCGCAGGGCATGGCTGGACATTTGCCGCACAAAAACGTCGGCATCCGTCCGGGGGAAAAGCTCCATGAACTGATGGTGCCGCTGGACGACGCGCGCATGACCCTGGAGTTCGATGATCACTACACCATTCAGCCGTCGATTCGCTTCACCAGCGTCGACGTGGATTTTGCCGTCGACAAACTGGGCGAGCAGGGCCGGCCGGTGAGCGAAGATTTCGAGTACCGCTCCGACACCAACCCGCACTTCCTGTCGGTCGGCCAGATCGCTGATCTGCACGCGGAGTTGTCGGCATGATTCCCTACGGTCGGCAAAGCCTGGATCAGGAAGATATTGACGCGGTGGTTGCCGTGTTGCAGTCCGACTGGCTGACGCAGGGGCCGACCATCGAGCGTTTCGAACAGGCCATGGCCGAGCGTTGCCAGGCCGATTTCGCTGTGGCGGTGTGCAATGCCACGGCGGCGTTGCACATTGCCTGTCTCGCCGCCGGCCTCGGGCCGGACGATCGGTTATGGACTACGCCGAACACCTTTTTGGCCTCGGCCAATTGCGGTCGCTACTGCGGCGCCGAGGTTGATTTTGTCGACATCGACCCGCTGACCTGGAACCTCGACGCCTATGCCTTGGCGGCGAAGCTTGAGATCGCCGAGCGCGACGGCACGCTGCCGAAAGTGCTGGTGGCGGTGGCGTTCTCCGGGCAGAGCTGCGATATGCGCATGATCGCTGAATTGGCCGAGCGCTATGGTTTCACCGTGATCGAGGATGCTTCCCACGCGGTTGGGGCGTCTTATGCCGGGCGTCCGGTAGGGTGCGGCGATTTCGCGGCGATGACGGTGTTCAGTTTCCACCCGGTGAAGATCATCACCAGCGCCGAAGGCGGCATGGTGCTGACCAACCGCCCGGAACTGGCCGAGCGCTTGCAGCGCCTGCGCAGCCACGGCATGACCCGCGACCCTGCGCAGATGACCGAACCCAGCCACGGCCCCTGGTACTACCAGCAAGTGGAACTGGGCTTTAATTACCGCATCACCGACCTGCAAGCGGCCCTTGGTCTGTCACAGCTGAACAAGCTCGATGGTTTCATCGAACGTCGGCGTGAACTGGCGGCGCGTTATGAGCGGTTGCTGGCGTACTTGCCGCTGACCTTGCCCAGCGCGCAGCCCGAGGCCGAATCGGCGTGGCATCTGTACGTGGTGCGCTTGCAGACGGAGCGGATCAACCTCAGTCATCGACAGGTGTTCGAAGGTTTGCGAGCAGCCGGGGTGGGGGTGAATCTGCACTATATTCCGCTGCACTTGCAGCCGTACTATCGCGACCTGGGTTTTGCCGAGGGTGATTTCCCCCAGGCCGAACGTTATTACGCCGAGGCCATCAGCCTGCCGCTGTTTCCTCTGCTGAGCGATGAACAACAGGACTATGTGGTCGAGCAATTGCGACGACTGATCTTTGAGGAGTAGAGACTCTTGAGTTGTGTTGCGATCATCCCGGCCCGTGGTGGCAGCAAGCGAATTCCGCGCAAGAACCTCAAGCCGTTCGATGGCGTGCCGATGATCGTCCGTTCGATTCGCACGGCGCTGGAGTCGAACCTGTTCGACCAGGTGATCGTCAGCACCGACGATGAAGAAATCGCCGAGGTCGCACGGGCCAATGGGGCTCAAGTGCCGTTCATGCGGCCCGCAACGTTGGCCGATGATTTCACCGGGACTGCAGCGGTGATCGTACATGCCTTGCAGCAATTGCCGCCGTTCGACTATGCGTGCTGCGTCTACGCGACGGCGCCCCTGTTGCAGGCGCGTTATCTGCGTCAGGGGTATGAGTTGCTGGTGCAGCATCCGGACAAGTCTTTCGCGTTTTCAGTCGCCGGTTTTGGCTTCCCGGTACAACGGGCCTTGACCCTCGACGAGCAGGGCGCCTTGACCTCGCTCTACCCGGAGTTTCGCGAGACCCGTTCCCAGGACTTGCCCGAAGCTTTTCAGGATGCCGGCCAGTTCTATTGGGGGCGTAGCGAGGCCTGGTTGCGTGGCGATGTGCTGTTCTCGCCGGCGAGCCTGCCGGTGATTCTGCCGCGGCATCTGGTGCAGGACATCGACACCCTCGAAGACTGGAAACGCGCCGAATACCTCTACATCGCCTTGAAGGCGGGAGGTGAGCTGCAATGAGAGTACTGATCCGCGCCGATGCGTCGCCGACCATTGGCAGTGGCCACGTTGCCCGCTGCCTGACCCTGGCCAGGGTATTGCGCAAGCAGGGCACGCACGTTGCTTTCGCCTGTCGTCTGTTGCCCGGGCATCGACTGGACAGTCTGCGGGCCGAGGGTTTCGAGACCTTCGCGCTGCCGGAGCGCTATCGCGATGAAGACCCACAGCAGGCCATCGAGTCGATGCTGCCCTGGCAGGCAGACATTGCAGCGCTGGGGCAAGTATTGGAAAGTCATCCGGCTTTCGACTGGATCATCGCCGACCACTACGGTCTCGATCACCATTGGCAGACTGCCGCCCGCCGCTGGGCTCCACGAATTGCGGCGGTAGACGATTTGGCCACTCGGCAATACAGCGTCGATCTGCTGCTCAATCAAAATCTGTCGGGCACGCCAGAGGCTTATGCCTCACTGCTGACGCCCGATTGCCAGACTTTACTCGGCCCACGGTTTGCCTTGCTGCGCGATGAGTTCTGTTGCCCGGCGATCGAGATCAAACCTCGAGCCAGGCGCGTGCTGGTGAACTTCGGCGGCTTCGACGCGGCCATGCAGACCCATCACGCGATGCTGGCATTGGCGGACTTCCATGAGCTGGAAGTCGATTTCGTGGCAGGTGCCGACAACCCGGCCTGGGAGCAGATGCAGAGTCTGGTGGACTATCGTCCGAACTGGCGCCTGCACCATTTTGTCAGCGATTTCTACCAGCTGATGACCGAGGCCGACCTGTTCATCGGTGCCGGTGGCGGTACCAGCTGGGAGCGGGCGGCCATGGGACTGCCGACGATCTGCATTGCGGTTTCGAATAATCAGCAGGCCAACGGCGAGGTGATGGCGACCTCGGGTGCTCATGTGTTTCTGGGCAATCGCGACCGGGTCAGCGTCGAGCAGTTGCATCAGACCATCGGTTTTGTCGTGGGCAATCAGGGGATTCGTCAGAGTCTGGCCGAACGCTCGCGGCAGTTGGTCGATGGCCGTGGGGCGCAGCGGGTGGCGGCAGCGCTGGCGGGGGCGGTGTTGCAGGTTCGTCAGGCCACTCAGGATGATGCGCAATTGTTGTTCGATGGGCGCAATGCCGAAGCGGTTCGGCGCTGGTCGCTGGACACGCACGTCATTGACTGGCAACGGCATCAGGCCTGGCTAGCCGCGAGCCTGAGCAATCCGCGGCGGTTGCTGTTGATCGCCGAAGCGGATGATGGCCCGGTCGGTGTGCTGCGTTATGACCTCGACGATGCTCGCGCCGAAGTCTCGATTTATCTGTTCGAAGGCCGATTTGGCCTGGGCTGGGGCAGGGCGCTGCTGGCGCGGGGCGAAGCCTTCGTCACCGCTCATTGGCCGCGACTGGAAGCCATCACCGCTCAGGTGCTGCCGGCCAATTCAGCGTCGCTGAAAGTTTTCCGCGAGGCAGGTTTCACTCAGAGTGCTTGTGCGTTCACACGCGTCTTAAAGGATCACCCATGACCAGTTTCAAGATCGGCAACCGCTTGATTGGTGCCGATGCGCCGCCGTTCATCATTGCCGAGATGAGCGGCAACCATAACCAGTCGCTGGACGTGGCGCTGCACATCGTCGAAGCCGCGGCCAAGGCCGGTGCGCACGCCTTGAAGCTGCAAACCTATACCGCCGAGACCATGACCCTGGATCTGTCTGAAGGCGAGTTCTTCATCAAGGACCCCAACAGCCTGTGGGCCGGTTCTTCGCTGTACGCGCTGTACGAGAAGGCCCACACGCCGTGGGAATGGCACGCGCCGATTTTCGCCCGTGCCAAAGAGCTGGGCATGCTGGCGTTCTCCACACCGTTCGATGACACCGCAGTGGACTTCCTCGAAAGCCTGGACGTGCCGGCCTACAAGATCGCCAGTTTCGAGAACACCGATTTGCCGTTGATCCGGCGGGTCGCTGCCACCGGCAAGCCGCTGATCATCTCCACTGGCATGGCCAGCATCGCCGAACTCGACGAAACCGTGCGCGCCGCCCGTGAGGCCGGTTGCAAGGACCTGGTGTTGCTCAAGTGCACCAGCACGTACCCGGCGACGCCCGCCAACAGCAATGTGCGCACCATCCCTCATCTGCGGGAGCTGTTTGGCTGTGAAGTCGGTTTGTCCGATCATTCGATGGGCGTTGGAGTGTCCGTCGCCGCGGTAGCGCTGGGGGCGACGGTGGTGGAAAAACACTTCACCCTCGACCGTGCCGCCGGTGGCGTGGACGCCAGTTTCTCGCTGGAACCGGCTGAACTCGCCAGCCTGGTGATCGAAACCGAACGCGCCTGGCAGGCCATGGGCCAGGTGCATTACGGCGTGACCGAGGCCGAGCGCAAATCTCTGGTATACCGACGTTCGCTATACGTCACTCAGGACATGGCCGCCGGTGAGCCTTTCACCGTTGCCAACCTGCGAGCCATCCGGCCTGGCCTGGGGCTGGCCCCCAAACACGCTGAAACCCTGCTGGGCCGCCGTGCGCGCCAGCCCATCAAGCGCGGAACACCGCTGGATTGGTCGTTGGTTGAATAACCGCTTGTGCGGCTGATTCGGCAAAATAGCGTGACCTGCGAGTCATAACGCGCATCTTCACTGTATTGTATAAAAAGGGGAGATGGCGCCTGGACTGTTTTTAGCCCAGTGATGGCCTTTTATTCTTCCCGCTGTCACCCCCTTGAGGGCGACGTTTATTCGTTGTTTGTCGGCGCCCCTCGATTCCTTGCGAGCGGTGGTATTGGGCTGTTTATTATTGGGAAGCCGTAATGATTGGCATAAAGAGCATTGCGAGCTACGTTCCTGTAGCCGGCGTGGACAATTACGCACAAGGTGCAAAATTCGAAAAGGATGAAGAATTCATCCTGGGTAAAATCGGTTCGGCCTTCCTGCCGCGCAAAGATGCGGGGCAAGAAACTTCGGACCTGTGTGTCGAAGCAGTCAACGCGCTGTTCGCCAACAATCCCGATTTGAAGCGTGAAGCCATCGACGTGCTGATCGTCGTCACCCAGAACGGTGACGAAGAAGGTCTGCCGCACACTGCTGCCATTGTTCAGGACAAACTGGGCCTGCCGACGACCGTGGCAGCGTTCGATATTTCCCTGGGCTGCTCGGGTTACGTCTACGGCATCTACGCCATCAAGGGCTTCATGGAAGCCGCGGGCCTGAAGAATGGCCTGCTGGTGACCGCCGATCCGTACTCGAAGATCGTCGACCCGGAAGACCGCAACACCACCATGCTGTTCGGCGATGCCGCCACCGCCACCTGGATGGGCGAAGACGCTCCATGGCAGCTGGGCAAGGCCAAGTTCGGCACTGACGGTTCCGGCGCGCCGCACCTGAAGGTTTCCGACGGGGTGTTCTTCATGAACGGCCGTCAGGTCTTCAACTTCGCGCTGCTCAAAGTGCCCGCGCATTTGCATGAGCTGCTCGGCGACTCGGGCCTGACGGCTGACGATATCGATGCCTTCTGCATTCATCAGGGCAGCGCGGCGATTGTCGACGCGGTGGCGCGACGCTTCGAGGGCGAGCCTGAGAAGTTCATCAAGGACATGGTCGAAACCGGTAATACCGTGTCGTCGAGCATTCCGTTGCTGCTGGAAAAACACGTGCTCGATTCCAAGTGGAAGCGTGTGGCGCTCAGCGGTTTCGGTGTTGGTTTGTCCTGGGGGTCGGCGATCATCTATCGTCCTTGAGCTTCTAAAAGCCAGGCACAAAAAAAGCGTTCAAGGTGTAACCTTGAACGCTATTTTTTTGCCCGAATGAAAAGCGAGGCTCCATGAGCGAGTTCTTTGAGCGCAACGTCGAGGTCATCCAGCGTCGCTGGCCGGCCGTGGCTGAGCGTTTGCTGACTGAAGATCCGGGCCCGTTGCAGGCCGATCTGGTGGAAGGCCTGGGCTCGACCCTGAGCATCAACGGCATTCAGTTGACCAGTCGCCATGACCGCAATCGCGAGGCCAGGCTTCAGGCCGACAGCCTGCCCATTGACAGTCCGGTGGTGCATGTCTACGGCACCGGGCTTGGCGATCTGCAGATAGAGCTTCTGCAGCGCGACGGGCTCGAGCGTTTATACGTACACATCCTCAACGGCGCGGTGTTTGCGCTGGTGCTGCAACTGCTCGATCAACAGCAGTGGCTCAGCGATCCGCGAGTTGAATTGTTATATGCCGGCGATCTGGCAGAAATTCAGCTGCCGTTCTTTGCCTTGCCGTCCGAGCTGGTGCTGGCCGATGACTTCAATGCCAAGATCCGCGATCGCCTGATCAGCGAAACCCACCTGGCGTTCAATAATCGCGAGTTCGACCCTCAGGCTCCGGACATCGTCGAACGCTTGCAGGCGAGTCTGGAACTGGTGCAGGGCGATCGAGATGTGGCCGAGTTATTCGGCTGGCGCAAAGGGCAGGAGGTGTTCGTCATTGCCACGGGCCCGAGCCTTGAGCAGCATTTCGAGACCTTGCTCGCGATTCGTAATCAGGCCGAACGGCCGTTGTTCATCTGTGTCGATACGGCTTACCGACCACTGATCGATCACGGGATCCGACCTGATGTGGTGGTCAGCATCGACCAGCGCATCTCGGCTCGGCATCTACCCTATGAAGGCACGACCGATATCATCCTGGCGTATATGCCCATGGTCGATCCCCTGGTGCTTGAAGCCTGGCAGGGACCGCGCTATGCCAGTTACTCCGCCAGCCCGATTTACCAGCAGATGCGTCGGCAACAGCCCAAAGGCGAACTGTATGTCGGCGGTAGCGTGATTCATCCCGCGGTAGACCTTGCGGTGAAGATGGGCGCAGCACAGATCACCTTGTTCGGTGCCGACTTTGCCTTTCCCAATGACAAGACCCATGCGGGCTGGAACGATGGCGATCTGGGACCGCAACTGGGCGCCGCCAAGCATTGGGTGCTCGATGGTAACGGTCAACGCATCAAGACCCAGCTCAATTTTCGCAGTTACCTGTGTGAGCTGGAGCGCTTTATCGCAGGGCATCCTCAGGTGCGCTTCTATAACAGCAGCCGGGCAGGCGCGATGATTGCCGGTACGGCTTTTCATCCGGAGTGGGTGTCATGAGCGGGCTTGAATCCTTTGTCGTCGACTCTGAGCAATGTGCAACATTGTTCCGTTTGGGACGTGATGTAGAAGCCGGGCTGGCGATGATCGAGCTGATCGTTGCGGTGCAACCGTCCTTTGATCTGACGCCGCAGGTGGTTCAGCAGCAGTGGGTGCTGTTGCTCGGCCAGATGCTCGAATGCCAGGAGGCGCAAAATTGGCTGGCGCTGGCGGACTATCTGGAATACGAACTGGTCCAGTTGCTGCGCGACAGTCTGTCCATTTAAACAATTTCCCTTCTGCCGGTGCAGGCGAGTCCTCGCCAGTCTGTCACCGGCATTTCCCTGACGTCATTTTTTCGCTGCTTGAACACAGCCAAGCCCTTGATTTGCGGAGGGTGGCAACGTGATGGCAAATATTTTTCAAAATCCCCTAAAGCAAGTTCCAATCCCGACGATAACTATTACGAAGGTTCTCTAGGCCATACCCGGCGGTTGCCAGGGCCGGAAGCCGCAGTACCCAACCAACGAGGAATTCGTCATGGCTTTAACAGTAAACACCAACGTCACATCGTTGAACGTTCAGAAAAACCTGAACCGCGCTTCCGACGCTCTGTCGACGTCGATGACTCGCCTGTCTTCCGGCCTGAAAATCAACAGCGCTAAAGACGACGCCGCCGGCCTGCAAATCGCTACCCGTATGACTTCGCAGATCCGCGGTCAGACCATGGCTATCAAAAACGCCAACGACGGTATCTCGATCGCTCAGACCGCTGAAGGCGCGATGCAAGAATCGACTAACATTCTGCAGCGTATGCGTGAACTGGCTGTTCAATCGCGAAACGACTCGAACGGTACTGCTGACCGTGCTGCTCTGAACAAAGAATTCGCTTCGATGTCGGACGAGCTGACTCGTATCGCCAAGTCGACCAACCTGAACGGCAAGAACCTGATCGACGGCACCGCTGGCACCATGACCTTCCAGGTTGGTTCCAACACCGGCGCTACCAACCAGATCACTCTGACCCTGGACAGCGGCTTCGACGCAGCTACCCTGTCGGTTGACTCGGCTACCGTTCAGATCACTGGTAACAACTCGGCAACCGCCGAAGCTTCGATGAACAACGCGCTGACCAAAATCGACGCCGCTCTGGCCAAGATCAACTCCAGCCGTGCTGACCTCGGTGCTGCGCAAAACCGTCTGTCCAGCACCATCTCCAACCTGCAGAACATCAACGAAAACGCCAGTGCTGCACTGGGTCGCGTACAAGATACCGACTTCGCTGCTGAAACTGCACAGCTGACCAAGCAACAAACTCTGCAACAAGCTTCGACCGCAGTTCTGGCTCAGGCCAACCAACTGCCATCCGCTGTACTGAAACTGCTTCAGTAATAGCTGATGCGTTTTGGCGGGGGAGTGCGCTTGTCGCGCTCTCTCGCTTTTTACTTTAAGAGGTGATGGACATGGATATGAGCGTCAAGCTGAACTTGTCTTATCCTGCGGCCAAGCAGGCGACGACTGTTGCCGACAAGCCGGCGGAGAAGCCTCGAGCGGTAGTTGCTCCAGTAGCTGTCGTCAAGGAAGAAGGTAAGGGCGAACAGACCGAGCAGGACAAACTGAAGATGGCTGTTCAGGAAATTGAAAAATTCGTTCAGTCGGTCAAGCGCAACCTGGAATTCTCGATCGACGAGCCTTCGGGCAAAGTGGTCGTCAAAGTCATTGCCAGCGAATCCGGTGAGGTGATCCGACAGATCCCCAACGAAGAAGTCCTGAAACTGGCCAATAGTTTGAATGATGCAAGCAGCCTGTTGTTCAGCGCTAAAGTCTGACAACTGGCACGAATTTTGTTGCTATGTTCTTTTGGGCGTTGTAGTGGTCAAAAGGCCGGCGACACACTGAAGGGAGTTTCACATGGCAAGTCCAATTCTACCGGGCACAGGTTTAGGTTCCGGCCTTGATACCGGTGCTATCGTTAAAGCCTTGGTGAACGCCGATAAAGCGGCCAAGCAAGGTCAGATCGATCGTGGAACCGCCACTAACTCGGCGAGTATTTCCGGGATTGGTACCTTGAAGTCGCTGTTGGCTACGTTCCAGAAAGCGCTTACCGATCTGGGTAGTACGACAACCCCTCAGTTCACGGGTTTTGCCGCGACGTCGTCCGATGTAAAAGTGCTGACCGCTACGTCCAGTAACGCGGCTGTCGCCGGTAACTACGTGGTCGACATCACCAGCCTGGCCACCTCCTCGAAAGTCGCCTCTGCTGCGTTTGCCGGTGGTACAACCAGTGCGATCCCTGCTGGCACGCTGACCATCACGCAAAATGGCAAAAGCTATCCGGTAACTGTGGGCGCAGGCGCCACGCTGCAATCGGTGCGTGATTCGATCAACAGCCAATACCAGTCCAGTGGCTTGAGCGCCAACATTGTGACCGACAGCTTCGGCTCGCGCCTGGTGCTGGGTTCCACGACGACTGGCGCGGGTTCCGACATTTCCGCCAGCGGTATTGCCGGTCTGGAAATCGATGGGACCGCCCCGATGGCCACCCCGCCGACTGCCACTTCTTCGGGGGCTATTGGTGCTCCGGCCCAGGACGCGGTGTTTAGCGTCGACGGCCTGGCGATGACCAGCAAGTCCAACACCATCGACAAGACGATCTCCGGGTTGAGCCTGAGTTTGCTCACCACGGGCAAGTCGACCGTCACCGTGGCGTCCAACAATGATGGTCTGAAGGCGTCGATCCAGAAGTTCGTCGATGCGTACAACGCCGTCGCCAACGCTGTGACTTCGTTGACCAAGCCGTCCCTGGATGACGATGGCAAGCTGACCGTTTCCGCGGCGCTGACCGGTGATCCGCTGCCACGTTCAATTCTGGATTCCTTGCGGGGCCCGTTGTCCCAGACCGGTGCCGGCGACAAGCTGACCGTGCTTTCCCAGTTGGGTATCACCACTAACCAGAAGACCGGCGCGCTGGATTTCGACAGCACCAAGTTCAACACTGCAATGAACGACAAGAAGCTGGGCGGTGAGGTTCAGACACTGTTCACCGGTACCAACGGTCTGATTGAACGTATGAACAATGCGATCAAGCCTTACACCGAAGGTAAAACCGTCAATGGCAAAGCAGTCGACTCGATCCTGGATGCGCGCGCCAAGAGCCTCGATTCAACCAAGAAAAAGCTGAGCAATGACCAGGCAGCCCTGGATCGCCGAATCGAGACCCTGACCGCGGTACTGACCAAAAAGTACAACGACATGGACACCCTGGTCGGCAAGCTGAAAGCGACAGCCAGCAACATCACGTCGATGTTCGAAGCGATGACCGCGCAGCAGAAGAACTCCTAACACTCACAGTGCCAAAAGCCCGGCAGCGTTTTCACGCTCCGGGCTTTTTGTTTTTGAATCTAAAGTTTTTTGACGCGTCGTCGATACACTGGTTATACGAACCACAGATTTCTGATGAGGTACAACATGAATCCAATGTTAGCCCTTCGCCAATACCAGAAGATTGGCGCTCAGGCGCAAACTTCCGAAGCCAGCCCGCATCGTCTGGTGCAGATGCTGATGGAAGGCGGCCTGGATCGTATCGCCCAGGCCAAAGGCGCGATGGAGCGTAAGGATATTCCGAATAAAGGTGTTCTGATCGGTAAGGCCATCGGCATCATCGGTGGTCTGCGTGAAGGTCTGGATCTGGAAAATCAGGCCGACTCGGTGACTGAGCTGGATAACCTTTACACCTACATGATGAAACGTCTGGCTGAAGCCAATCTCAAGACCGATCCAAAAATTCTCGACGAAGTCGCCGACCTGCTTCGCACGGTCAAAGACGGTTGGGATGCCATTGCCGCGCCGGGTCCGCAGTTTTAAGGAGATCACCATGAGTCTTGTCTTGCAGCGAATCGAACAAACCCGGGATGCCCTCGTCGGTGCATTGGCCGAGCGCAACTGGGAAGCCATTGGTGAATTGGACCTGGCTTGCCGTTCCTGCATGGAAGACGTCTTGAGTGAAGCTTCGGTGGACGAGGCCGCGTTGCGCGATAACCTTGAGGAGTTGCTGGGGGTGTATAAACAGCTTCTGGAGGCGGCGACGGGGGAGCGCCAGGCGATAGTCGACGAGATGTCGCAGATCCACCAAGCGCAGAGCGCGGCAAAGGTTTACCATCTGTTTGGGTAGTTAACCCTCAGTTAATCCAAACATAGTGCGCCATAAATTTGACTGTGCACGGTTTTTTGACTTAACTAGTGGCTGGTTCCAGATTTCAGGCGTCTACAGGCATAACGTGTCTGCAAGCGTCTAGCTTGCCCCTCATTTTGGGCATTGAGTTGACTAGGGAAGTTGCTATTGCATGTGGCGTGAAACCAAAATTCTGCTGATTGATGACGATAGCGTCCGCCGCCGCGATTTGGCGGTGATTTTAAATTTTCTCGGCGAAGAAAATTTACCCTGTGGCAGCCATGACTGGCAGCAGGCTGTCGGCTCTTTGTCATCAAGTCGTGAAGTAATCTGTGTCCTCATCGGGACGGTAAATGCTCCTGGTGCACTTTTGGGCCTGTTAAAGACACTCTCAACCTGGGATGAGTTCCTTCCAGTTTTGTTAATGGGCGATAATTCTTCCATTGACTTGCCGGAAGACCAGCGTCGTCGAGTGCTTTCGACGCTCGAAATGCCACCCAGCTACAGCAAATTGCTCGACTCGTTGCACCGTGCACAGGTCTATCGCGAGATGTATGACCAGGCGCGTGAGCGCGGTCGTCACCGTGAACCCAATCTTTTCCGTAGCCTCGTCGGCACCAGCCGGGCGATTCAACACGTTCGTCAGATGATGCAGCAAGTTGCTGACACCGACGCCAGCGTGCTGATCCTCGGCGAGTCCGGGACCGGCAAGGAAGTGGTCGCGCGCAACCTGCACTACCACTCCAAGCGTCGTGATGCGCCGTTCGTGCCGGTCAACTGCGGTGCTATTCCGGCCGAGTTGCTCGAAAGCGAATTGTTCGGCCATGAGAAGGGTGCTTTCACCGGAGCGATCACCAGTCGTGCCGGGCGTTTCGAGCTGGCCAACGGCGGTACACTGTTCCTCGACGAAATCGGCGACATGCCGTTGCCGATGCAGGTCAAGCTGCTGCGCGTCTTGCAGGAACGCACCTTCGAGCGCGTGGGCAGCAACAAGACCCAAAGCGTCGATGTGCGGATCATTGCCGCGACCCACAAGAATCTCGAAAGCATGATCGAGATCGGCACTTTCCGCGAAGACCTCTACTATCGCTTGAACGTGTTCCCGATCGAGATGGCACCATTGCGCGAACGCGTCGAAGACATTCCGCTGCTGATGAATGAGTTGATCTCGCGCATGGAGCACGAGAAGCGCGGTTCGATCCGTTTCAATTCGGCGGCGATCATGTCGCTGTGCCGTCATGGCTGGCCGGGCAACGTTCGCGAGCTTGCCAACCTGGTGGAGCGCATGGCGATCATGCACCCGTACGGGGTGATCGGCGTGGTCGAGTTGCCGAAGAAATTCCGCTACGTCGATGACGAAGACGAGCAACTGGTCGACAGCCTGCGCAGCGATCTTGAAGAGCGGGTGGCCATTAACGGTCATACCCCGGACTTCACCGCCAATGCCTTGCTGCCACCGGAAGGCCTGGACTTGAAGGATTACCTCGGTGGTCTGGAACAAGGGCTGATCCAGCAAGCGCTGGATGATGCCAATGGCATCGTGGCGCGGGCGGCAGAACGGCTGCGGATTCGTCGTACCACGCTGGTGGAGAAGATGCGCAAGTACGGCATGAGTCGTCGTGACGGTGATGAACAGGCGGATGATTGACGCCTGTTTTTCAACTCCTTCATTTATAGGTGGTTTTTTTTAGGCACGGGTATTGCTACATCCCTCGCAACGTTCCGTTTAACTGACGGTCAACCACGCGAGAGAGCCCGATGCCCCAAGCCGCCCAGATGTCTCCTGCCCTTGATGCTTCGGGGCAACCGTCGTCCGTAGAGCAGGCAAGCCGGCTTGGCCTTGAGCAGGCATTTGCGCTGTTCAGCCAGATGTCGAGCCAATTGACCGATTCCTACAGCATGCTCGAAGCCCGGGTCACCGAGCTCAAGGGCGAGCTGGCGGTGGTCAGTGCTCAGCGCATGCAGGAGCTGGCGGAAAAAGAACGCCTGGCCAACCGTCTGCAAAATCTCCTCGATCTGTTGCCCGGCGGTGTCATCGTCATCGACGCCCAAGGCATCGTGCGCGAAGCAAATCCCGCCGCGAGTGAACTGCTCGGGCTGCCCCTCGAAGGCGAGCTGTGGCGTCATGTGATTGCTCGATGCTTTGCACCGCGCGAGGACGACGGTCACGAAATATCCCTTAAGGACGGTCGACGTCTATCGATCGCCACGCGTTCGCTGGACGCCGAGCCCGGTCAGTTGGTGCTGCTCAACGACCTGACTGAAACCCGTCATCTGCAAGATCAACTGGCTCGCCATGAACGCCTGTCGTCTCTGGGGCGTATGGTCGCCTCGTTGGCTCATCAGATTCGCACGCCATTGTCCGCTGCGTTGCTCTACGCCAGTCATTTGACTGAGCAGCAGTTGCCGGTCGAGACCCAGCAACGTTTTGCCGGGCGCCTGAAAGAGCGTCTGCATGAACTCGAACACCAGGTTCGCGACATGCTGGTGTTCGCCCGCGGCGAGCTGCCGCTGACCGATCGCGTGACCCCCAGGATGCTGATGCAGTCGCTGCAAGCGGCAGCGCTGACTCACGTTCAGGACTTGCCGATTCGCTGGCAGTGCGACAGTCATGCCGGTGAGTTGTTGTGTAATCGCGACACCTTGGTCGGGGCGATCCTCAACCTGATCGAGAATGCCATCCAGGCCAGCGCCGGCGATGTTCGTTTGAAGGTTCACCTGTATACCCGCGACAACAACCTGCGCTTGTGCATCAGCGACAGCGGCAGCGGTATCGACACGAAGGTACTGGCGCGTTTGGGTGAACCGTTTTTCACCACTAAAACCACCGGCACCGGCCTGGGCCTGACCGTGGTCAAGGCAGTCGCCCGTGCCCATCAGGGAGAATTGCAGTTGCGCTCGCGGCCGGGTCGCGGCACCTGCGCGCAGGTGATCTTGCCGCTTTTTTCTGGTGAACAACCCAGCGCTCAGGGAGCGAAGTGAAGGACATGGCCATCAAGGTTTTACTGGTCGAGGATGACCGCGCGCTACGGGAAGCATTGGCCGATACGCTGCTGCTTGCCGGGCACGATTACACGGCGGTCGGTTCGGCGGAAGAGGCGCTGGTTGCGGTCGGCACCGAGGTATTTAACCTGGTGCTCAGCGACGTCAATATGCCGGGCATGGATGGTCATCAATTGCTTGGATTGCTGCGGGCTCGTCAGCCGCAACTGCCTGTATTACTGATGACCGCTCACGGTGCGGTCGAACGCGCAGTCGACGCCATGCGTCAGGGCGCGGCGGATTATCTGGTCAAGCCATTCGAGCCCAAAGCCTTGCTCGACCTGGTGGCGCGGCACGCACTGGGCAATCTGGGCGCGACCGAGGGCGAAGGGCCTGTGGCATTCGAGCCCGCCAGTGCGCAATTGCTGGAACTGGCTGCGCGGGTGGCACGCAGTGACTCCACGGTGTTGATCTCCGGTGAGTCCGGGACCGGCAAGGAAGTGCTGGCGCGTTACATCCATCAGCATTCTCATCGCGCCAGTCAGCCATTCATTGCGATCAACTGCGCAGCGATCCCGGACAACATGCTCGAAGCCACCTTGTTCGGTCACGAAAAGGGCTCGTTCACGGGCGCCATTGCGGCGCAGGCCGGCAAGTTTGAGCAGGCCGATGGCGGCACGATTCTGCTCGATGAAATCTCCGAAATGCCCCTCGGCCTTCAAGCCAAATTACTGCGTGTATTGCAAGAGCGTGAAGTCGAGCGAGTCGGCGCACGCAAGCCGATCGTGCTGGATATTCGAGTGGTGGCTACCACCAACCGTGACCTTGCCGCCGAAGTGACGGCGGGGCGTTTTCGCGAAGATCTTTACTATCGCCTTTCGGTGTTCCCGCTGGCCTGGCGTCCGCTGCGCGAGCGCACCGCCGATATCCTGCCGCTGGCCGAGCGACTGTTGGCCAAGTACGTCAATAAAATGAAGCATGCCGCGGCGAAGCTCTCGCCCGAGGCGCAAGTTTGCCTGATCGCTTATCCGTGGCCGGGCAACGTCCGTGAGCTGGATAACGCGATCCAGCGAGCCATGATTCTGCAGCAGGGCGGTTTGATCCAGCCGCAGGATTTTTGCCTGACCGGGCCTGTGGCGTGTGCGCCGTTGCCGCCATTGGCGTCGCCCCCCACACGTACGGTGGACGTCGAAGCTGAATCGGCGGGCGCCCTCGGCGATGACCTGCGGCGCCGTGAATTTCAGATGATCATCGACACTTTGCGTTCCGAGCGTGGCCGTCGCAAAGAAGCCGCCGAGCGACTGGGCATCAGCCCGCGCACCTTGCGCTACAAGCTGGCGCAAATGCGTGACGCCGGTATGGATGTGGAAGGCTACTTGTTCGCCACCTGAAAGTTGACGCAGCAACACCGATCCAAATGTGGGAGCGGCGGTGCGACGATTCGACTTGCTCGCGAAAGCTGTAAACCAGCCAGCATCTCTGTTGAATGGGAAACCGTATTCGCGAGCAAGCCCGCTCCCACATTTGTTTTGCGGTGGTTCAAGGTTGAGCAAGATCCGGAAGGCTTTTGTTTAAAGCGATCACCGAGCTGGCACCCTTGTTGCTAACACCTCACTACCCGCCGAGTGAGTGTCAAAAAATTGCGGGTAGCCAAAGACGTAGCTTCGTCAAAGAGAGAAACCATGAGCCAAGGTATTGAATTCAATCGGTTGATGCTGGATATGCGCTCCATGCAAATGGATGCCATGTCTGCGCCGAAATCGACTGCCGCAGTCCCTGAATTGGGTGGCAGCAGCTTTTCCGACATGCTCGGTCAGGCCGTCAATAAAGTGAACGACACCCAGCAGGCGTCAAATCAGTTGGCCAGTGCTTTCGAGATCGGTAAAAGCGGCGTCGATCTGACGGACGTGATGATTTCCTCGCAGAAGGCCAGCGTGTCTTTTCAAGCGTTGACCCAAGTGCGTAACAAGCTGGTTCAGGCATACCAAGACATCATGCAGATGCCGGTTTAAGGACGAGATTGAGTCATGGCAGAAGCAATCGCCGATAATGTTCCGGCCAAGGCCACTCCAATAGACGGCAAACAGCCGCTGTTCGGGTTGTCCTTCCTGGAAAACCTCTCCGAGATGACCATGCTGCGTCAGGTGGGCCTGTTGGTCGGCCTGGCCGCGAGCGTGGCGATTGGTTTTGCCGTGGTGTTGTGGTCCCAGCAGCCAGACTACCGGCCTCTGTACGGCAGCCTTGCCGGTATGGACGCCAAGCAGGTCATGGAAACCCTGGCCGCAGCCGACATCCCCTATACCGTTGAACCGAACTCCGGTGCCTTGCTGGTCAAGGCCGATGACCTGTCCCGTGCGCGGCTCAAGCTCGCGGGCGCTGGTGTCACTCCCAGCGACGGCAACATCGGTTTTGAGATCCTCGACAAGGAGCAGGGGCTGGGCACTAGCCAGTTCATGGAAGCGACCCGTTATCGTCGCGGCCTCGAAGGCGAACTGGCCCGGACCATTTCCAGCCTGAACAACGTCAAGGGTGCCCGCGTGCACCTGGCGATTCCGAAAAGTTCGGTGTTCGTGCGTGACGAGCGTAAGCCCAGCGCTTCGGTTCTGGTTGAACTCTATTCCGGTCGCTCGCTGGAGCCGGGCCAGGTCGTCGCTATCATCAATCTGGTTGCTACCAGCGTTCCTGAACTGAGCAAGTCGCAGATCACAGTGGTCGATCAGAAGGGCAACCTGCTGTCGGATCAGGCGGAAAACTCCGAACTGACCATGGCCGGCAAGCAATTCGATTACAGCCGTCGCATGGAAAGCATGCTGACCCAGCGTGTACACAACATCCTGCAACCGGTGTTGGGTAATGATCGCTATAAAGCCGAAGTGTCGGCTGATGTGGATTTCAGCGCCGTCGAGTCGACTTCCGAGCAATTCAACCCGGATCAGCCGGCGTTGCGCAGTGAGCAATCGGTCAACGAACAGCGCACCGCCAGCAATGGCCCGCAAGGTGTGCCGGGTGCCCTGAGCAACCAGCCTCCATCGCCAGCCTCGGCGCCGCAAACCACCGGTGGCGCCACCGCGTCGGCCGGGATGGTGCAACCAGGCCAGCCATTGCTCGATGCCAACGGTCAGCAAATCATGGACCCGGCCACCGGCCAGCCGATGCTGGCGCCGTACCCGGCGGACAAGCGTCAACAATCCACCAAGAACTTCGAACTCGACCGTTCCATCAGTCACACCAAACAGCAGCAGGGCCGTTTGAATCGCCTGTCGGTGTCGGTGGTGGTGGATGATCAGCTCAAGGTCAACGCGGTCAACGGCGAAACGACTCGCGCGCCGTGGAGCGCCGATGAATTGGCGCGCTTCACGCGTCTGGTACAGGACGCGGTCGGTTTCGACGCCAGCCGTGGCGACAGCGTCAGTGTGATCAACATGCCGTTCTCCGCCGAGCGCGGTGAAGTGATTGCCGAGATTCCATTCTATTCCCAGCCGTGGTTCTGGGACATCGTCAAGCAAGTGCTGGGTGTGTTGTTCATCCTGGTGCTGGTGTTCGGTGTGCTGCGTCCGGTGCTCAACAACATCACCGGTGGCGGCAAAGACAAGCAACTCGCAGGCCTGGGCAGCGACGTGGAGCTCGGAGGCATGGGCGGCCTGGACGGCGAACTGTCCAGCGACCGCGTCAGCCTTGGTGGCCCGACCAGCATCCTGCTGCCGAGCCCGAGCGAAGGCTATGACGCACAGTTGAACGCAATCAAGAGTCTGGTGGCAGAAGATCCGGGTCGCGTGGCCCAGGTCGTGAAAGAGTGGATTAACGCAGATGAGTGATAACCGAGTCGTTGCCGCCAAACTGACCAAGGTCGACAAAGCCGCGATTCTGCTGCTGTCCCTCGGTTCCACCGATGCTGCGCAAGTGCTGCGCCACATGGGGCCCAAAGAGGTCCAGCGTGTGGGCGTGGCGATGGCCCAGATGGGCAACGTGCACCGTGAGCAGGTCGAACAGGTGATGAGCGAGTTCGTCGACATCGTCGGCGACCAGACCAGCCTGGGTGTCGGCTCCGATGACTACGTGCGCAAAATGCTCACTCAGGCACTGGGCGAAGACAAGGCCAACGGCCTGATCGACCGGATCCTGCTGGGCGGCAACACCAGTGGCCTCGACAGCCTGAAGTGGATGGAGCCGCGCGCCGTCGCCGACGTGATCCGTTACGAGCACCCGCAGATCCAGGCCATCGTGGTCGCCTACCTCGACCCGGATCAGGCCGGTGAAGTGCTGGGCAACTTCGACCACAAGGTCCGGTTGGACATCATCCTGCGGGTGTCTTCGTTGAACACCGTGCAACCGGCAGCCCTGAAAGAACTCAACCAGATTCTCGAGAAGCAGTTCTCCGGCAACTCGAATGCCTCGCGCACCACCCTGGGTGGCATCAAGCGTGCGGCCGACATCATGAACTTCCTCGACAGCTCGATCGAAGGTCAGCTGATGGACTCGATCCGCGAAGTCGACGAAGACCTGTCCGGTCAGATCGAAGACCTCATGTTCGTGTTCAACAACCTGTCCGATGTCGACGACCGTGGCATTCAGGCGCTGTTGCGCGAAGTGTCCTCGGACGTCCTGGTGTTGGCCCTCAAGGGTTCGGACGAAGGCGTCAAGGAAAAGATCTTCAAGAACATGTCCAAACGGGCGGCCGAACTGTTGCGCGACGACCTCGAGGCCAAAGGCCCGGTGCGCGTCAGCGACGTGGAAACCGCACAGAAAGAAATCCTCACCATTGCCCGCCGTATGGCCGAAGCCGGAGAAATCGTTCTCGGCGGGAAGGGCGGCGAAGAGATGATCTAAGGTCACTATGTCGTCCAAACATGATGAGTCCAATACCGACCTGATCCGTGCCAAGGACGTCGGTGGTTTCGACATCTGGTCGTTGCCCAGCTTCGACCCGTTTGTGCCAGAACCCGAGCCGGAACCGGAACCCGAACCGCCGGAAATGGAAGAAGTGCCGCTGGAAGAAGTCCAGCCACTGACCCTCGAAGAGCTCGAGAGCATTCGCCAGGAGGCCTACAACGAAGGCTTCGCCGTTGGCGAAAAAGAAGGTTTCCACAGCACCACGCTCAAGGTCCGTCAGGAAGCCGAAGTGGCCCTGACGGCCAAGATCGCGGGCCTGGAACAACTGATGGCCAACCTGTTCGAGCCGATTGCCGAGCAGGACACGCAGATCGAAAAGTCGCTGGTTGACCTCGTGCAGCACATCACCAGGCAAGTGATTCAGCGCGAACTGGCCATCGACTCGACGCAGATCGAACACGTCATGCGCGAAGCGCTCAAGCTTTTGCCGCTGGGTGTGGGCAATGTGCGGCTGTACATCAATCCGCAGGATTTCGAACAGGTCAAAGCCCTGCGCGAGCGCCATGAAGAAACCTGGCGCATTGTCGAGGACGAGTGCTTGTTGCCGGGCGGCTGCCGGGTCGAGACCGAACACAGCCGCATCGACGCCACCATCGAAACCCGTGTTACCCAGGTCATGGCCAAGCTGTTCGATCAATTGCACGATCAGGCGCTGCACCCGGCCGCGCCGGACCTGAGCCTGGAACTGCCAATCGACGAAAAACCCGCGGTTACACCGGTCGAGCCGACACTGGACGATCCCGATGCGCCTTGATCGCACCAGCTTTGCCAAGCGCCTCGGCAGCTACGCCGAGGCCACGGAGCTTGCCAGTGCGCCGATCCTCGAAGGTCGCCTGCTGCGCATGGTCGGCCTGACCCTCGAGGCCGAAGGCTTGCGCGCCGCCATGGGCAGCCGCTGCATGGTCATCAACGATGACAGTTATCACCCGGTGCAGGTTGAAGCCGAGGTCATGGGTTTCTCTGGCAGCAAAGTCTTTCTGATGCCAGTTGGCAGCGTCGCCGGCATCGCCCCCGGTGCCCGTGTGGTTCCCCTGGCTGATACCGGTCGCTTGCCCATGGGCATGAGCATGCTCGGGCGGGTGCTCGATGGCGCCGGGCGTGCGCTGGATGGCAAGGGTGGCATGAAGGCAGAAGATTGGGTGCCGATGGACGGCCCGACTATCAACCCGCTCAAGCGCGAACCGATCAGCGAGCCACTGGACGTGGGCATTCGCTGCATCAACGGTTTGTTGACGGTGGGTCGCGGTCAGCGGCTCGGGCTGTTCGCCGGTACTGGCGTGGGCAAGAGTGTGCTGCTGGGCATGATGACCCGCTTTACCGAGGCCGACATCATCGTCGTCGGGCTGATCGGTGAGCGGGGTCGTGAAGTCAAAGAGTTCATCGAGCACATCCTCGGTGAAGAAGGCCTCAAGCGTTCGGTGGTGGTGGCGTCACCAGCGGACGACGCACCACTGATGCGTCTGCGCGCGGCCATGTACTGCACGCGAATCGCCGAGTATTTTCGCGACAAGGGCAAGAACGTCCTGTTGCTCATGGATTCCCTGACCCGTTTCGCCCAGGCCCAGCGGGAAATCGCCCTGGCCATCGGCGAACCTCCAGCGACCAAGGGCTATCCGCCGTCAGTGTTCGCCAAGTTGCCGAAACTGGTGGAGCGTGCCGGTAACGCTGAAAAGGGCGGCGGTTCGATCACTGCGTTCTACACGGTATTGTCCGAAGGCGACGATCAGCAAGACCCGATCGCCGACTCGGCGCGGGGTGTGCTCGACGGACACATCGTGCTGTCCCGGCGTCTGGCCGAGGAAGGGCATTACCCGGCCATCGATATCGAAGCCTCCATCAGCCGGGTCATGCCGTCGGTGGTGGGCATCAAGCACATGAACCACGCGCAGACGTTCAAGCAATACTGGTCGCGCTATCAGCAGAGCCGCGACTTGATCAGTGTCGGCGCCTATGTGTCTGGCGGTGATCGGGAAACCGATACTGCGATCAGTCTGCAACCGGCCATGAGCATGTACCTGCGCCAGGGCTTGAACGACAACATCAGCATGGGCGCCAGCGAGAACCATCTCGCTTCGATCTTTGCGCCAGCGCCGGGCGGTTAACCCGTCATGGCCTCGAGCCGCGCAGCACGTCTGGCGCCTGTGGTGGAAATGGCTGAAAAGGCCGAAAAGACCGCGGTCCTGCGCCTGGGGCACTTTCAGGGCCAGGTTCGCCTGGCGGAAAGCAAACTCGCCGACCTGGAAAACTTCCGCCTCGAATACCAGGAACAATGGATCGTACGCGGCAGTAGCGGCGTGTCGGGCCAATGGTTGCTGGGTTATCAGGGTTTTCTCGCGCAATTGGGCACGGCCATCGACCAGCAGCGTCAGAGCCTGAACTGGCACCAAAATAACCTGAACAAATCCCGGGAAGCCTGGCAGCAGGCGTTTGCCCGGGTCGAAGGCTTGCGCAAACTGGTTCAGCGCTACAGGGATGAAGCGCGGCAACTGGAAGACAAGCGCGAGCAGAAGCTGCTCGATGAGCTGTCCCAGCGCTTGCCGCGTCACGATCCGTATTGAAGACCGCGTTATCGTTCTTCGCGGGCAAGCCTCGCTCCTACAGAGGCAGTGTCGAGCGCAACGGTGTGTTCGACCATTTTTCGTAGGAGCGAGGCTTGCCCGCGAAGTCGATTTCACAAACCGAACAACTCTTCAGCCTTGCTCCAGCCCCCATCAGGTGCTAAACCTTGTACACGTACGTTCGTTCGCCAATGACAAGGAAGCCGTGAAATGTCAGTCGTTACAGAAGTATCTCAAGATGGAAAAAAGCTGACGATTTCGATCGAGGGACGATTCGATTTCGGTCGGCATCAGGAGTTTCGCGAGTGCTACGAAAAACTCAGCAGTAAACCCGATTCCATTGTGGTGGACCTCAAAAAAGCCACTTATCTCGACAGCTCTGCGCTGGGCATGCTGCTCTTGCTGCGTGATCACGCCGGTGGCGACACCTCCGATATTCGCGTCGTCAACAGCAGTTCCGATGTGAAGAAAATCCTCGCCATCTCCAATTTCGACAAACTGTTCGACATCAGTTGACCGTCATGCAGTCGCTCGAACCGCTGACGATTCTGATCGCCGAAGACAGCGCGGCCGATCGCATGCTGCTGTCGACTATCGTCCGGCGCCAGGGCCATGAAGTGCTGACGGCCGCCAACGGCGCCGAAGCGGTCGAAGTATTTCGCTCGCAACGACCGCATCTGGTACTGATGGACGCCATGATGCCGGTGATGGACGGTTTCGAGGCGGCGCAGCAGATCAAGGCGCTGGCCGGCGAAACCCTGGTGCCGATCATCTTTTTGACGTCGCTGACCGAAAGCGAAGCCCTGGCTCGTTGTCTGGAGGCCGGGGGCGACGATTTTCTGGCAAAGCCTTACAACCAGGTGATCCTCGCGGCCAAGGTCAAGGCGATGGACCGCTTGCGACGTTTGCAAGCCACGGTGCTGGAGCAGCGCGACCTGATTGCCAGGCACCACGATTACCTGCTCAATGAACAACGGGTAGCCAAAGCCGTGTTCGACAAGGTCGCCCACTCCGGTTGCCTGAATGCACCGAACATCCGTTACCTGCAATCGCCCTATGCGCTGTTCAATGGCGATCTGTTGCTGGCCGCGTTCACTCCGGCTGGCGACATGCATGTGCTGCTCGGTGATTTTACCGGCCATGGTTTGCCGGCCGCTGTCGGTGCCATGCCGTTGGCCGAAGTCTTCTATGGCATGACGGCCAAGGGTTACGGTTTGTCCGAAACCCTGCGCGAGATGAACGCCAAGCTCAAACGTATTCTGCCGGTGGACATGTTCTGCTGTGCGGCGCTGCTGTGCCTGAGCTTTCAGCGAGGGTCGGTGGAGGTCTGGAACGGCGGAATGCCGGACGGTTACCTGCACAGTATCGCCAGTGGCGAACGCACGGCGCTGACGGCACGGCACTTGCCGCTGGGCGTACTGAGCTCGCAAACCTTCGATGATCGCACCGAGGTGTTCCCGATGGCCGTCGGCGATCGGGTGTTCCTGTTGTCCGATGGGGTGATCGATACCTGTGATGCCAATGAGCAGTTGTTTGGCGTAGAGCGGCTGGAGCAAGTGTTTGCAACCAATCGTCAGCCCGATGCACTGTTTGAAGAGATCGAGCAGGCACTGCGGGATTTTCGTGGCGAGGCTCGTGATGACGTGAGCATGGTCGAGGTCCGCCTGCTGGAGGCCGCGCAACTGAGCCCTCCGGCACCGGTGTATTCCGACAGCGGCCAGTCGTGCCCGCTGGACTGGTCGGTGAGTTTCGAGTTCCGCGCCGCCACCCTCAAGCGCTTCAATCCGCTGCCGTACTTGTTGCAGTTGCTGCTTGAGGTGCATGGTCTGCGGGCTCAGAGTGGCGCACTCTACAGTGTGCTGGCAGAGCTTTATTCCAATGCTCTGGAGCATGGCGTGTTGGGCCTGGATTCGAGTTTGAAACGCGATGCGGCAGGTTTTGCGCGTTATTATCAGCAGCGCAATGCACGCCTGGACGAGTTGCGCGATGGCTATGTGCGGGTGCATTTGCAGGTGACGCCAAAAGGCGAGGGCGGTTGCCTGGTGGTGCGGGTCGAAGACAGTGGCAAAGGCTTCGATGTGGCGCGGGTCATGGCGCGTCCCGTCGATGACGTCCGTCTGTCAGGACGTGGGGTCAATTTGATCCGCCAGTTGAGCGATCATGCGACCTGGTCCGATAATGGAAGAAGTGCTCGCGTGGAGTTTTTCTGGGAGGCTCTGGCATAATGCCAGGCATTCTTGATCAAGGAGTGAACAAGTGGACGACACACATCTGGACCGCGACGTGCTGAGCGCGTTGCAGGAAGTGATGGAGGACGGGTATCCAGAATTGCTCGATACCTTTCTCGCCGATTCCGAAGAGCGTTTACGCGTCCTGCGAAAGGCCGAGGACGCCGCGCAGCTTATGAATGCTGCCCATAGTTTCAAAGGTAGCAGCAGCAACATGGGCGCCAGTTATCTGGCCAAGCTGTGCGGTGAGCTGGAGCAGCGTGCCAAAGAAAAGAGTCTCGTCGGCATTGAGCGGCTCATTGATGACATTGACGGCGAATTCGCTATTGTCCGACCGCTCTACGAAGCGGAACGCCAGCGTTCCCAGGCTGAACCAGCATCCGTCCGGCGTTTTTAGCAGCCAGCGAACAAAGCTGGCTCGACCCTTGCAGTTAACTTGCTCAACTGTACCTACGATCCCAGTGCAGCGGAGACCGTTTTATGCCCGTTACCCCAAACATCCTTCTTCAGGCCGCCACGACGGCCAAGGCTCAAGCCGCGTCCGCCAATGCACCGGCGCTGACGGCCGAGCCCGGGGACAAGGCCTCCAGCTTCGCTCAGGTCTATGCCAATCAGGCGCAGAATAAACCCTCCGCCATGGCGGACGGCTCGGCTAAACCCGCGCGCGACAAAGTCTCGGACAGCGTCGGCAAAAAGGACGTGAGCAACGACGAGTCTGCCGCCCCGGTACCGACGGTTGCCGATAGCGGCAAATCCTTGCCCGCCGATAAACCGGCGCAGGCTGACGACAAGACGGCCAGCGATGACGCGTCGGATACGGCCGAGGCGTCGACGCCGGTGGCCGATACCGCGCCTGTCGATCCGGCCCTCGATCCTGCGTTGGTGGTGCAGCCGGTGTTGCCAGCTCCTGTGCTGGAAACGCCAACAGTTGTGGCCACTGCGCAATCACAAGTTGAGGCACCTGTCGCTGCCGTCGTTACTGCGGCTGCGGCACAGACTGTTGCAACCATCGATCCGGATTTCGATCCCGAAGCCGATCCTCTCGATGCGCTGCCAGCCGTGCGCATGGCCATGGAGCAGGGCGGGCACGTTTCGCCCGCCAGCCAGGCCCAGCCAAAAGCGGCACCGACCTCGGCTCAAGTCGACGGCGAGCCAACTTCGGCACAGAACTTTGCCACGGGCATGGCGGGCATGCTCGATGTGCAAGCCGATCAGGACAGCACCAGCCAGGGCGGCGAGAAGGCTTTCAGTGGCCTGATCGATGACGGCCTCAAGGATCTCAAGTCCGCCAGCAGCGATACCCGTGTCGATGATTTCGCCAACCGTCTGGCGGCATTGACCCAGGCGGCAACGCCGAAGACTGCCAATGCATTACCGGTAAACCAGCCAATCGCCATGCATCAGAGCGGTTGGACCGAAGAGGTGGTCAACCGGGTCATGTACCTGTCCAGCGCCAATCTCAAGGCGGCCGACATTCAGTTGCAGCCGGCCGAGCTGGGGCGCCTGGATATTCGGGTGAACATGGTTCCGGATCAGCAGACCCAGGTGACCTTCATGAGTGCCCATCCAAGCGTTCGTGAAGCGCTCGACGGGCAAATGCATCGCCTGCGTGACATGTTCGCGCAACAGGGCATGGGCCAGGTCGACGTCAACGTTTCCGATCAGTCCCGTGGCTGGCAGGGGCAGGGTCAGGAGCAGGCTCAACAGGGGCAGGGTGGGCGTGCCAACGCCAATGGCGGTCGACTCGATTCTGTCGATGAAGAGCTTCCTGCGACTGTCGCTGAAGTAGCCGCCAACACAACCAGCGTGATTGGCTCCAGCGCCGTCGACTACTACGCCTGATCAAACGCAATACCCCTGTAGGAGCGAGGCTTGCCCGCGAAGAACGATAACGCGGTTTAACCGATAAACCGCGTTATCGTTCTTCGCGGGCAAGCCTCGCTCCTACGGTTCCTTCGATCTAAGCCTGCGCCTCTACTCCCTCCCGACACTTCTGGCATAACACTTGCTCTTGCCTTGCCGTGCGACTGTGAAAACCCGAATAGTGACGGATTATTGGCATGGCTAAGAGCGACGCAGCACCAGTGAAAGACCCCGCAACCAAAGGCAAAATCAAGCTGATCATTGTGATCGTCGTGGCCCTGTTGCTGGCGATCGGCTTGTCCGTGGGGGCGACCTGGTTCTTCATGCACAGCGCCCAGAGCAAGCCTGCCCCTGCGGCTGAAACGGCGGTGATCGGCAAGCAGCCAGCGATATTCGAGCCCATGGCGCCGGCTTTCGTGGCCAACTACAACCAGAACGGTCGCCAGCGCTACATGCAGGTGAGCATCACCCTGCAGGGCCGCAATCAGGCCGATCTGGAAGCGCTCAAAGTCCACATGCCGGTGATTCGCAATAACCTGGTGATGCTGTTTTCCGGTCAGGATTTCGCCACGCTGGCGACTCCGGTCGGCCAGGAAATGTTGCGTCAGAAGGCCACGGCCAGCGTCCAGGAAGTGGCGCAGAAAGAGCTTGGCAAAGTGGTGATCGAACAGTTGCTTTTCACTAATTTCGTACTGCAGTAGGAACACGACATGGCCGTGCAGGACCTGCTGTCCCAGGATGAGATCGATGCGCTGTTGCATGGCGTCGACGATGGTCTGGTACAGACCGATAACGCTGCCGAACCCGGCAGCGTCAAAAGCTACGACCTGACCAGCCAGGATCGCATCGTCCGTGGACGCATGCCGACCCTGGAAATGATCAACGAGCGTTTCGCCCGCTACACCCGCATCAGCATGTTCAACATGCTGCGCCGCTCGGCGGACGTTGCCGTCGGTGGCGTGCAGGTGATGAAGTTCGGCGAATACGTGCACTCGCTGTACGTGCCGACCAGCCTCAACCTGGTCAAGATCAAACCGCTGCGCGGCACCGCACTGTTCATCCTCGACGCCAAACTGGTGTTCAAGCTGGTGGACAACTTCTTCGGCGGCGATGGCCGTCACGCGAAGATCGAAGGGCGTGAATTCACCCCCACCGAACTGCGTGTGGTGCGCATGGTGCTGGAACAGGCCTTCGTCGATTTGAAGGAAGCCTGGCAGGCGATCATGGAAGTGAACTTCGAGTACATCAACTCGGAAGTGAACCCGGCCATGGCCAACATCGTCGGCCCGAGCGAAGCGGTCGTAGTGTCGACGTTCCACATTGAACTCGATGGTGGTGGCGGCGACCTGCACGTGACCATGCCGTACTCGATGATCGAGCCGGTGCGCGAGATGCTCGACGCCGGCTTCCAGTCGGACCTCGACGATCAGGATGAGCGCTGGATCAACGCCTTGCGCCAGGACGTGCTGGACGTTGATGTGCCTATCGGTGCCACCGTGGCCCGCCGTCAGCTGCGCCTTCGCGACATCCTGCACATGCAGCCCGGGGACATTATTCCGGTCGAGATGCCGGAAGAAATGATCATGCGCGCCAACGGCGTACCGGCCTTCAAGGTCAAGATGGGCTCGCACAAGGGCAACCTCGCGTTGCAAGTGATCGAGCCGATCGAGCGCCGCTGACCGGCGCTCCACCCCCCCCCCTTTAATTGACTGCTCTTGATTGAGCAGGTGCCCGCCGAGGACAAATGATGAACGACGATATGAACGCCCAGGACGACCAGGCACTGGCTGATGAGTGGGCTGCGGCCCTGGAAGAGACCGGTGACGCCGGGCAGGACGATATCGATGCCTTGCTGGCCGCCGACGCCGCCG
This sequence comes from Pseudomonas sp. PDM24, assembly GCF_019218905.1. Lineage (NCBI taxonomy): Bacteria > Pseudomonadati > Pseudomonadota > Gammaproteobacteria > Pseudomonadales > Pseudomonadaceae > Pseudomonas > Pseudomonas sp. PDM24. The sequence goes on from NZ_JAHUWR010000001.1 coordinate 159,446, forward strand.
GTTCGCCGTCCAACCGTCTGCCGATGGAAGAGTTTGGCAGCGTGCCGAGGAACAACGATCCGGTGACGCTGGACGGTCCGAACCTGGACGTGATCCTCGATATTCCGGTGTCGATTTCCATGGAAGTCGGCAGCACCGATATCAACATCCGTAACCTGCTGCAACTCAACCAGGGTTCGGTGATCGAGCTTGACCGTCTGGCCGGCGAGCCGCTGGACGTGCTGGTCAACGGCACGCTCATCGCCCACGGTGAAGTGGTGGTGGTCAACGAAAAGTTCGGCATCCGCCTGACCGACGTGATCAGCCCAAGCGAACGCATCAAGAAGCTGCGCTGAGTGAAAAAGGTTCTGGGTTTTGTGCTGGGGTTAGCGCTGGCCTTGCCGTTCAGCGCGTTGGCGGCCGAGCCGGTAACGACAGCTGCGACAGCGGTTGCCACGCCGGCCGTCAGCAGCGGTGTGGCGGGGCAATTGACGCAATTGGTATTCGGCTTGGTGCTGGTGCTGGGGTTGATCTTCTTCCTCGCCTGGCTGCTGCGCCGGGTCCAGCAGGCCGGGCCGGCCGGCAAGGGGCAGGTGATCGAGCTGATCGGTTCGCGCGCGCTGGGTCCCCGGGACCGTTTGATGCTGGTGCAGGTCGGCAACGAACAGATTCTGCTCGGCCTGAGTCCCGGCAACATCACCGCGTTGCATGTGCTCAAGGAACCGGTGCAAGTGCCGAGCGGGACTGAAAAAGCGACCCCAGAGTTTGCCCAGCGCCTGTTGGAGTTGTTGGGCAAGGACCACAAGGATAAGAAGTAATGGGTGCGTTACGCATCGTCTTGACGCTGGCCCTGATGCTGGCCGCGCCGCTGGCGTTCGCCGCCGATCCGTTGTCGATCCCGGCAATCACCTTGGGCACTAACGCCGAAGGCGCTCAGGAATACTCGGTCAGCCTGCAAATTCTGCTGATCATGACTGCGCTGAGTTTCATCCCGGCGTTCGTCATGCTGATGACCAGTTTCACCCGGATCATCATCGTGTTCTCGATCCTGCGGCAGGCCCTGGGCTTGCAGCAGACACCGTCGAACCAGATCCTCACCGGCATGGCGTTGTTCCTCACCATGTTCATCATGGCGCCGGTGTTCGATCGGGTGAATCAGGATGCCTTGCAGCCGTATCTGGCGGAGAAACTCACCGCTCAGGATGCCGTGACCAAGGCCCAGGTGCCGATCAAGGACTTCATGCTGGCCCAGACTCGCAGCAGCGATCTGGAACTGTTCATGCGCTTGTCCAAGCGCACTGACATTGCTTCGCCTGATCAGGCGCCACTGACGATTCTGGTGCCGGCGTTCGTGACCTCTGAGCTGAAAACCGCGTTCCAGATCGGCTTCATGATCTTCATCCCGTTCCTGATCATCGATCTTGTGGTGGCTAGCGTGTTGATGGCGATGGGTATGATGATGCTCTCGCCACTGATCATTTCCCTGCCGTTCAAAATCATGTTGTTTGTGCTGGTGGATGGCTGGGCGTTGATCATCGGTACCTTGGCCAGCAGCTTTGGCGGCGTTTCACCATGACGCCGGAAGTGGCCGTAGATATCTTTCGTGAAGCGCTGTGGCTGACCACCATGATGGTCGCCGTGCTGGTGATTCCCAGCTTGCTGGTGGGTTTGTTGGTGGCGATGTTCCAGGCCGCCACCCAGATCAACGAACAGACCCTGAGCTTCCTGCCGCGCCTGCTGGTGATGCTGGTGACGCTGATCGTTGCCGGTCCGTGGCTGGTGCAGACTTTCATGGAATACATCCTGCAGCTGTACGGCAGTATTCCTCAGGTCATCGGTTAAACCATGTCGCTGCTGCAGTTGACCGATACCCAGATCAGCACCTGGGTGGCAACGTTCATGTTGCCGTTGTTTCGCATCGGTTCGTTGCTGATGGTCATGCCGATTTTCGGCACGACGCTGGTGCCCACGCGCGTGCGTTTGTACTTCGCGCTGGCGATCACCGTGGTTATTGCGCCGGGGCTGCCGCCCATGCCCGCCGTCAATGCGCTGGACTTGAGTGCGCTGCTGCTGATTGCCGAACAGATCATCATCGGTGCGGTACTGGGATTCTCCTTGCAACTGTTCTTCCAGGCTTTCGTGGTTGCCGGGCAAATTGTCGCGATCCAGATGGGCATGGGTTTCGCCTCGATGGTCGACCCTACGAACGGTGTGTCGGTGGCGGTGATCGGGCAGTTTTTCACCATGCTGGTGACCCTGCTGTTCCTGTCAATGAACGGCCATCTGGTGGTGTTCGAAGTGCTCACCGAAAGCTTCACCACGCTGCCGGTCGGCGGCGGCTTGATGGTCCATCATTTCTGGGAATTGGCCGGCAAACTCGGCTGGGTACTCGGTGCGGCGCTGTTATTGGTGTTGCCGGCTATCACGGCGTTGCTGGTGGTCAACATTGCGTTTGGCGTGATGACCCGTGCGGCGCCGCAGCTGAATATCTTCTCGATCGGCTTCCCGCTGACGCTGGTGCTGGGGCTGTTCATTGTCTGGGTCGGCCTGGCGGACATTCTCAATCAGTATCAACCGCTGGCCGCCGAGGCTTTGCAGTTGTTACGCGAACTGGCACGGGCGCGCTGAGTCATGGCTGAGAGCGAAAGCGGTCAGGACAAAACAGAAGACCCCACGGAGAAACGTAAAAAGGACTCCCGTGAGAAGGGCGAAATTGCGCGCTCCAAGGAGCTCAATACCTTGGCGGTCATGCTCGCCGGCGCCGGTGCGCTGCTGATTTTCGGTGGTGCATTGGCGCAGGACATGATGGAGCTGATGCGGATGAACTTCACGCTGTCGCGGGAAGTGATTCTGGATCAGCGCAACATGGGTACCTTCTTGCTGCACTCGGGACAGATTGCCCTGTTGGCGATTCAGCCGGTGATGATCACTTTGCTGTTGGCTGCGTTGATCGGCCCGATCTCTCTCGGTGGCTGGCTGTTCGCGGCCGGCTCCATGGCGCCCAAGTTCAGTCGCATGAACCCCGGCGCGGGCCTGAAACGGATGTTCTCGGCCAAGGCTTTGGTTGAGCTGCTCAAGGCTCTGGCGAAGTTTTTCATCGTCTTGTTCGTGGCGTTGGCGGTCCTGTCGTCGGACATCGATGATCTGTTGCGCATCGCCCACGAGCCATTGGACATGGCGATCATTCACAGCTTGCAGGTGGTCGGCTGGAGTACCTTGTGGATGGCTTGCGGGCTGATCATCATCGCCGTGGTCGACGTGCCGGTGCAGCTCTGGGAAAGCCACAAGAAGCTGCAGATGACCAAGCAGGAAGTGCGCGACGAGCACAAGGATCAGGAAGGTAAACCAGAGGTCAAGCAGCGCATTCGCCAGTTGCAACGCGAGATGTCGCAGCGGCGGATGATGGCGGCCATTCCCGAGGCCGACGTGGTCATCACCAACCCGACTCACTATGCCGTAGCCCTCAAGTACGACCCGGACAAAGGCAATGCGCCGGTGCTGTTGGCCAAAGGTAGCGATTTCCTTGCCTTGAAAATCCGCGAAATCGCCGTGGCCAACAATGTGCTGCTGCTCCAATCGCCGGCGCTGGCGCGTTCGATCTACTACTCCACCGAGCTGGAGCAGGAAATCCCCGGCGGGCTGTATCTGGCGGTCGCCCAGGTACTGGCCTACGTCTACCAGATTCGCCAGTACCGCGCCGGCAAGGGTAAACGTCCGGATCCGCTCCAGGATGATTTGCCGATTCCGCCGGATCTGCGCCGCGATTCCTGATTGTGCGTTGGTAGTGCCGGCCTCTTCGCGGGCAAGCCTCGCTCCTACAGTCCGGTGTCGTTCGCATAAGTCGCTACTGACTCAAATCTGTAGGAGCGAGGCTTGCCCGCGAAGGCGTCGGTACAGACGATACAAATCCCCAAAACGGCCCTCTATCTCCCCGCTCGGCAAAAGTTGGAAGGCTTCTTGCAGTAGCCGCCCTGCGCCTGCTTCAGGCGTCAAAGATTTGCTTTAAAGGAACGGGGAAAACCGGTGGATCGCTCTCAGTTAATCAACACTGCACGCACAAACGTTGCCGACCTCAGTCGGGGCAATCTGGGCGTGCCGCTGTTGCTGCTGGTCATGCTGGCCATGATGATGTTGCCGGTGCCGCCGTTCCTGCTGGACGTGTTTTTCACCTTCAACATTGCCTTGTCCATCGTCGTGTTGCTGGTCTGCGTGTACGCCTTGCGGCCGCTGGATTTTGCGGTGTTCCCGACCATTCTGCTGGTGGCGACGTTGTTGCGACTGGCGTTGAACGTGGCCTCGACACGGGTGGTAATGCTCCACGGTCAGGATGGCCATGCGGCCGCCGGTAAGGTGATCCAGGCCTTCGGTGAAGTGGTGATCGGCGGCAACTACGTGGTTGGTATCGTGGTCTTCGCGATTCTGATGATCATCAACTTCGTCGTAGTGACCAAGGGTGCCGGACGGATTTCCGAGGTGAGCGCGCGTTTCACCCTCGACGCAATGCCGGGCAAACAAATGGCCATCGACGCCGACTTGAACGCCGGCCTGATCGATCAGAACCAGGCGAAACTGCGCCGGATGGAAGTGGCCCAGGAAGCCGAGTTCTACGGTTCCATGGACGGTGCCAGCAAGTTCGTGCGCGGTGACGCCATCGCCGGCCTGCTGATTCTGTTCATCAACCTGATCGGCGGCATGGCAGTCGGTATCTTCCAGCACGGCATGACCTTTGGCGATGCCGGTCGGGTGTATGCCTTGTTGACCATCGGTGACGGTTTGGTGGCGCAATTGCCATCACTGCTGTTGTCGACTGCCGCTGCGATCATGGTGACCCGGGCTTCCGGCTCGGAGGACATGGGCAAGCAGATCAATCGTCAGATGTTCGCCTCGCCGAAAGCCTTGGCCGTGGCCGCTGGCCTGATGGCGGTGATGGGCCTGGTGCCAGGCATGCCGCACTTCTCCTTTCTCAGCATGGCAGCCTTGGCGGCCGGCGGCGCTTACCTGTTCTGGAAGAAGCAGAACACGGTCAAGGTTCAGGCCCTGCAGGAGGTCAAGCGTCAGCAGGAACTGTTGCCATCGCCGGCCCGCGCCCAGGAAACCAAGGAGCTTGGCTGGGATGACGTGACCCCTATCGACATGATCGGCCTGGAAGTCGGCTACCGCCTGATCCCGCTGGTGGATCGCAACCAGGGTGGTCAGTTGCTGGCACGGATCAAGGGGGTGCGTAAAAAGCTGTCCCAGGACCTGGGCTTTCTGATGCCGACTGTGCATATCCGTGACAACCTCGATCTGGCGCCAAGCGCCTACCGCCTGACACTGATGGGCGTGATCCTGGCCGAGGCCGAGATTTACCCGGATCGCGAACTGGCGATCAACCCGGGGCAGGTCTACGGCACGCTCAACGGCATTACCGCCAAAGATCCGGCTTTTGGTCTGGAGGCGGTCTGGATCGAAATCAGCCAGCGTGCCCAGGCGCAATCCCTCGGCTACACCGTGGTCGATGCCAGTACAGTCGTGGCAACCCACTTGAACCAGATTTTGTACAAGCACTCCAGCGAGTTGATCGGCCACGAAGAAGTCCAGCAACTCATGCAATTGCTGGCCAAGAGCTCACCGAAACTGGCTGAGGAGTTGGTGCCGGGGGTGGTTTCACTGTCGCAGCTGCTCAAGGTCTTGCAAGCATTGCTGGCCGAACAGGTGCCGGTACGGGACATTCGCAGCATCGCCGAAGCCATCGCGAACAACGCCGCCAAGAGTCAAGATACTGCCGCTTTGGTGGCCGCAGTGCGCGTCGGCGTATCCCGTGCAATCGTCCAAAGCATTGTAGGCACTGAGTCGGAGCTGCCTGTGATCACCTTGGAGCCAAGGTTGGAACAAATATTGCTCAATAGTCTTCAGAAGGCAGGACAAGGCTCGGAAGAGGGCGTTCTGCTGGAGCCAAGCATGGCAGAGAAACTGCAACGTTCGTTGATCGAAGCGGCGCAGCGTCAGGAAATGCAAGGTCAACCGGTGATTCTGCTGGTGGCCGGTCCGGTTCGCGCGATGCTCTCGCGATTCGGCCGACTGGCAGTCCCGGGTTTGCATGTGTTGGCTTACCAGGAAATCCCTGACAACAAGCAAGTGACCATCGTTGCGACAGTAGGGCCCAACGGCTGAGGTAGTGGTTTATGCAAGTTAAGCGTTTTTTCGCCGCCGATATGCGTCAGGCCATGAAACTGGTTCGTGATGAGCTGGGCGCTGATGCCGCCATCATTGGCAATCGCCGGATTGCCGGCGGTGTCGAGCTGACGGCTGCCCTGGATTACAAATTGTCGGCGCTGGCCCCGCGTGTTCCGAACATGGAGCTCGAGGACGAGCTGCGCAAGACTCAGTCGCGGATCGTGACCGCCCAGGCCGAATTGAGCCTGCGTAGCGACGGCGAGAGCGACAACAGCACCAATCGCCAATTGTTCGCCGGCCTGCCGCTGACCGCCGCCGAGCCACTGATCGAACCGACTTACGCTGAACCTCGTCGTGCTGCACCAGCCCCCGCGCCAGCCTCCGGTGGAGTTGACCCGCGAGCCTTCGATTCGATGCGTTTCGAGCTCAACAGCTTGCGTGAACTGATGGAAGTGCAACTCGGCTCGCTGGCCTGGAATCAGCTGCAAGGCAGCCGTCCGGCCCAGGCCAACCTCTGGCGTCGCCTGCAACGCATCGGTCTGTCCGGCCCGTTGTCGCGCGATCTGCTGGCACTGATTACCGATATTGATGAACCCCGTCAGGCCTGGCGCATGTTGCTCGCGCACCTGGCGCGGATGATCGCCACTCCGGAAATCGAGCCGTTGGAAGAGGGTGGTGTGATTGCCATGGTTGGCCCGGCAGGCATGGGCAAGACCACCACGCTGGCCAAGCTCGCAGCGCGTTATGTGCTCAAGTACGGCGCGCAAAACATCGCGCTGGTGAGCATGGACAGCTATCGCATCGGCGCTCAGGAACAGCTCAAGACCCTGGGCCGCATCCTCAACGTGTCGGTCACCCACGTCGACCCGGGCCAATCGCTGGTGCAGGCGCTGGAGCCTTTGCTGCGCAAACGCGTAGTGCTGATCGATACCGCCGGCCTGCAAGCCAGCGATCCAGCACTGCGCATGCAGCTCGAAAGCCTGGCCGGACGGGGCATCAAATCAAAAAATTATCTGGTCTTGGCAACCACTAGCCAGAAACAGGTTCTAACCGCCGCTTATCACAGTTACAAACGTTGCGGCCTTGCCGGCTGCATCCTGACTAAACTGGATGAAACGGCAAGCTTGGGCGAGGTGTTGAGCCTGGCTATCAGTCATGAACTGCCGGTGGCTTACCTGACCGATGGCCCGCGGATTCCGGATGATTTGCATCTGCCGCGTCGTCATCAGTTGGTGAGTCGCGCCGTTAGCGTGCAAATGCAGGAAGAACCCAGCGAAGAAGCCATGGCTGACATGTTCGCTGATATTTACCACAGCCCGACCAAGCAGGTTGGCTGAGGTACTAATGAACAGTTTTTGTACCTACATCGATGGTCTGCCATGCATTGTTCAGTTGGTGAACGCGCAGCCAGTAATGTGGCCTCCGTCTAAGTAAGACAAGGTAAAGAAATAACATGGGCAGCATGCATCCCGTACAGGTGATCGCGGTGACCGGCGGCAAAGGTGGCGTCGGGAAGACTAACGTGTCAGTGAACTTGTCCCTGGCTCTAGCTGAGCTCGGCCGGCGCGTCATGCTGCTGGATGCCGATCTGGGACTGGCGAACGTCGACGTCCTGCTGGGACTGACACCCAAACGCACGCTGGCCGACGTGATCGAAGGCCGCTGTGAGCTGCGCGACGTGCTGTTGCAAGGACCCGGCGGCATCCGCATCGTCCCGGCGGCGTCCGGCACCCAGAGCATGGTTCATTTGAGCCCGGCCCAGCATGCCGGCCTGATCCAGGCTTTCAGCGACATCGGCGACAACCTCGACGTATTGGTGATCGACACCGCTGCGGGTATTGGTGACTCGGTAGTCAGTTTCGTTCGCGCAGCGCAAGAAGTCTTGCTGGTGGTGTGCGATGAGCCGACCTCGATTACCGACGCCTACGCGCTGATCAAATTGCTGAATCGCGACTACGGCATGAACCGCTTCCGCGTCCTGGCCAACATGGCGCAGAGCCCGCAGGAAGGCCGCAATCTGTTCGCCAAGTTGACCAAGGTCACGGATCGTTTCCTCGACGTCGCCTTACAGTACGTTGGTGCCGTGCCTTACGACGAAAGCGTGCGCAAGGCCGTGCAGAAGCAGCGTGCTGTCTACGAAGCCTTCCCGCGTTCCAAGTGCGCCCTGGCGTTCAAGGCCATTGCGCAGAAGGTCGATACCTGGCCACTGCCGGCCAACCCGCGTGGGCACCTGGAGTTTTTCGTCGAGCGCCTCGTGCAACAGACCGCAGGACCCGTCCTATGACAGCCAGTGGCTACAACCTCTACAAGAAGTCGGCACGTGACGCGCAGTACGAGCTGATCGAGCGTTACGCGCCACTGGTCAAACGCATTGCCTACCACTTGCTGGCGCGTCTGCCGGCCAGTGTCCAGGTCGAAGACCTGATCCAGGCCGGGATGATCGGCCTGCTTGAAGTATCAACCAAATACGACGCCAGCAAAGGCGCGAGCTTCGAGACGTACGCGGGCATTCGAATCCGCGGCGCGATGCTCGATGAAGTGCGCAAGGGGGACTGGGCGCCACGTTCGGTTCACCGCAATACCCGCATGGTCAGCGACGCAATTCGCTCGATTGAAGCTAAAACCGGCCGTGACGCTAAAGATCACGAAGTTGCGGCCGAACTCCAATTGAGTCTCGACGATTATTACGGGATTTTGAACGACACCCTCGGTAGCCGGTTATTCAGTTTCGACGATCTGTTGCAGGACGGCGAACACGAAGGGCTGCACGAGGATGGCGCCAGTGCTCATCTCGAGCCGTCGCGCGATCTGGAAGATGAACGCTTCCAGGCGGCGCTGGCGGACGCGATTGCCAATTTGCCGGAGCGTGAGCGACTGGTGTTGGCGCTGTACTACGACGAAGAGTTGAATCTCAAGGAAATCGGTGAGGTCCTGGGGGTCAGCGAATCGCGGGTCAGCCAGTTACACAGCCAGTGCGCGGCCCGTTTGCGGGGGCGTTTGGGGGAGTGGCGAGCGCGCTGACAGGCAGTGTGGGGACACTGCGAACGAGGTGGGTACGGCATTTTGCTGCATCGGCCACGGCCCGTTGTAATCCATACAACTGTTGAGTGTTACGCCGAATTGATTGAACGGCGCGTTCAGGTGCTGCGCGCGTTTTAAGACTGCTTGGAGGTCGAATTGGACAAGAATATGAAAATCCTCATCGTTGATGACTTCTCAACGATGCGGCGGATCATAAAAAACCTGTTGCGTGACCTTGGGTTCACCAACACGGTCGAGGCGGATGACGGTATTACCGCGATTCCGGTCCTCAACAGCGGGAGCATCGACTTTCTGGTAACGGACTGGAACATGCCCGGCATGACCGGTATTGATCTGCTGCGCCACGTGCGTGCCGATGAAAAACTCAAACACCTGCCGGTGTTGATGGTCACGGCCGAAGCCAAGCGCGAGCAAATCATCGAAGCCGCTCAGGCGGGCGTGAACGGCTATGTGGTCAAGCCATTCACGGCTCAAGCGTTGAAAGACAAGATTGAAAAGATCTTCGAACGCATCGGTTGATGTGCAAAGCCAGTCCGTCACGGGGGAGCTATGGAGCATAACGAATCTTCACAGGGCGATTTTGAGTCGACCCTGAAAAAACACGCGGTCGAACTGGTCGAAAGCCTTGAAAAAGGCAGGTTCGGCGACGCTGTGCAACTGATCCATGAGCTCAACCAGACCCGTGACCGCGGCCTGTATCAGGAAGTGGGCAAGCTCACTCGCGAGCTGCATAGCGCGATCGTCAATTTCCAGATTGACCCGCACATGCCGCAAGCCGAGGAAGTGTCTCAGATCACGGATGCCACCGAGCGCCTGGGGTATGTGGTCAAGCTGACCGAGGCCGCGGCCAACCGCACCATGGACCTGGTGGAAAACGCCACACCGCTGATCAACAGCCTGAGCGACGAAGCTCAGGCGCTGAGCACGGATTGGGGACGGTTCATGCGTCGCGAAGTCGGGGCCGAAGAGTTCCGCGAACTGGCTCGGCGGGTCGACGGTTTCCTGACCCGCAGCAGTGAAGACAACCGCATCGTGTCGAGCAACCTCAACGACATTCTGCTGGCCCAGGATTACCAGGACCTCACCGGTCAGGTGATCAAGCGCGTGACCCAGTTGGTCACCGAAGTTGAAAGCAACCTGCTCAAGCTCGTGCTCATGGCCAGTCAGGTCGACCGCTTTGCGGGTATCGAACATGACCGTGAAGCGATGCTGGCTGAAAAAGATCCGCAAAAACATCTCTCTCAGGGTGAAGGTCCGCAGATTCATGCCGATAAAAGAGAAGACGTTGTGTCCGGTCAGGACGATGTGGACGATTTGTTATCCAGCCTAGGATTCTAGAGTTTTAGCATTTTAGGTTTTTTAGGTTTTTAGACCTCAGGAGCACCCCCCTTAATGAGCTTCGGCGCCGATGAAGAGATCCTTCAGGATTTCCTGGTTGAGGCCGGCGAGATTCTAGAGCAACTGTCCGAACAACTGGTCGAGCTTGAAAGCCGACCGGATGATGCGGATTTGCTCAATGCAATTTTTCGCGGTTTTCACACTGTAAAAGGGGGCGCCGGCTTCCTCCAGCTCAACGAGTTGGTGGAGTGCTGTCACATCGCCGAGAACGTGTTCGACATCCTGCGCAAGGGTGAACGACGCGTCGACTCGGAACTGATGGACGTGGTTCTCGAGGCACTGGACGCGGTGAACGGCATGTTCAGCGAAGTCCGCGAACGCAGCCCGATCACGGCTGCCACGCCTGAGTTGCTTGCAGCGTTGGCCCGTTTGGCCGAGCCGCAAACCGCCGATGAGTCGGCACCGGTCGCCGAGGTGGTGGAAGAACCTGCCGCTGAAGAATCGGGCGACATCACGGATAACGAATTCGAACAACTGCTGGACTCGCTGAATGCCGTCAAGGCTCAAGCCGAGGCTCCAGCGGCTGCGCCAGTGCCGACCAGCGATGCCTCGGCCAGCGACGAAATCACCGATGCCGAGTTCGAGTCGTTGCTCGATCAATTGCATGGTAAAGGCCAGTTCGCCCCCGATGCAGTGGTCGCGGCGCCCGCCGCACCGGCGGCCCCGAAAGCGCCAGGCGACAGCTCCGACATCACCGACGACGAGTTCGAAGCACTGCTCGACCAGTTGCACGGCAAAGGCAACTTTGCGGTCGATGCATTGGAGTCGGCGATTGCTTCGGCTCCGGCCCCGGCTGCGCCAACCGCTAAAGCGGCCGGCGACGATCTGATCTCCGATCACGAGTTCGAATCACTGCTCGACGAATTGCATGGCAAAGGCAAGTTCACCGAGGTTGGCACTGGCGCAGTGGTTTCTGCTCCTGTCGCCAAGGCGCCAGCACCGGTTGCGAAACCTGTGGCCAAAGCGCCCGAGCCAAAAGCCGAAGCGCCGAAACCGGCCGCCGCTGCTGCACCGGCACCTGCTCGTGCCCCGGCCGCACCGCCACCGGAAAAACCGGCCAGCGAAGCCGAGACCACCGTGCGGGTCGATACCGCGCGTCTCGACGAGATCATGAACATGGTCGGCGAGCTGGTACTGGTGCGTAACCGCCTGGTCCGCCTGGGCCTCAACAGCGGCGACGAAGCCATGTCCAAGGCCGTGTCGAACCTCGACGTGGTCACGGCCGACCTGCAAACCGCGGTCATGAAGACCCGGATGCAGCCGATCAAGAAAGTCTTCGGGCGCTTCCCGCGTCTGGTTCGCGACCTGGCTCGCCAGCTCAAGAAAGAGATCAACCTGGAGCTGGTCGGCGAAGAAACCGACCTCGACAAGAACCTCGTCGAGGCCCTGGCCGACCCGCTGGTCCACTTGGTGCGCAACTCGGTCGACCACGGTATTGAAGAGCCGGCTGAGCGCGAAGCGATGGGCAAGCCTCGCAGCGGCAAGGTGATTCTGTCCGCGGAACAGGAAGGCGACCACATCCTGCTGTCCATCTCCGATGATGGCAAAGGCATGGACGCCGATGTTCTGCGCGGTATCGCCGTGAAGAAAGGCCTGATGGACAAGGATGCGGCGGACCGTCTCAGCGAGACCGATTGCTTCAACCTGATCTTCGCTCCGGGGTTCTCGACCAAGACCGAGATTTCCGACGTCTCCGGGCGCGGCGTGGGCATGGACGTGGTGAAAACCAAGATCGCCCAGCTCAACGGCACCATCAATATCTACTCGACCAAGGGCAAGGGCTCGAAGATCGTCATCAAGGTCCCGTTGACCCTGGCGATCATGCCGACGCTGATGGTCATGCTCGGCAACCAGGCGTTCGCGTTCCCGCTGGTGAACGTCAACGAGATCTTCCACCTCGACCTGTCGCGCACCAACGTGGTGGACGGCCAGGAAGTGGTGATCGTGCGGGACAAGGCGCTGCCGCTGTTCTACCTCAAGCGCTGGCTGGTCAGCTCCGCCGCTCACGAAGAGCAGCGCGAAGGCCATGTGGTGATCCTTTCGGTGGGCACTCAGCGGATCGGCTTCGTCGTCGATCAACTGGTGGGCCAGGAAGAAGTGGTCATCAAGCCATTGGGCAAAATGCTCCAGGGAACCCCGGGCATGTCCGGCGCCACCATCACTGGTGACGGCCGCATTGCACTGATTCTCGATGTTCCGAGCATGCTCAAGCGTTACGCCGCACGGCGTATTTGATTCTGCGGGAGCGGGGCGACTGAGCCTCGCCCCGTCTAACGGAGTGTTTATGGCAGTCAAAGTCCTGGTGGTGGACGATTCGGGGTTTTTCCGCCGCCGCGTCTCGGAAATTCTTTCAGCGGATTCCAATATCCAGGTCGTCGGTACGGCGACCAACGGCAAAGAGGCGATCGATCAGGCGCTGGCGCTCAAGCCAGACGTGATCACCATGGACTACGAGATGCCGATGATGGATGGCATCACGGCAGTGCGGCACATCATGCAGCGCTGCCCGACCCCGGTGTTGATGTTCTCCTCGCTGACTCACGAAGGCGCGCGGGTCACCCTCGATGCGCTGGACGCTGGCGCGGTGGATTTCCTGCCGAAGAATTTCGAAGACATCTCGCGTAACCCGGAGAAGGTCAAGCAACTGCTGTGCGAGAAAATTCTCAGCATCTCGCGCAGTAACCGTCGTGTCAGCGCCTACAGTGCCCCGGCTCCAGTGGCCGCACCCGCCCCGACACCTGCGCCTTCGAGCGTCAGCAGCTACGGCAGCAGCAGTGCGCCTGCGCGTCCGGCCCCGGCACCGATTCCGGCTCGCAGCCATGCAGCGACGCCGGCGTCGCCAGCGCCGAAACGCAAAGCCTACAAACTGGTCGCCATCGGCACCTCCACCGGTGGCCCGGTTGCCCTGCAACGGGTACTGACGCAGTTGCCGGCCAACTTCCCGGCACCGATCGTGTTGATCCAGCACATGCCGGCAGCCTTCACCAAAGCCTTCGCCGAGCGTCTGGACAAGCTGTGCCGCATCAGCGTCAAGGAAGCCGAGGATGGCGACATCCTGCGTCCGGGCCTGGCGCTGCTGGCGCCGGGTGGCAAGCAGATGATGATCGACGGCCGCGGCGCGGTGAAAATCCTGCCGGGCGATGAACGTCTGAACTACAAGCCGTGCGTGGACATCACCTTCGGTTCCGCGGCCAAATCCTACGGCGACAAAGTTCTGGCGGTGGTACTCACCGGCATGGGCGCCGACGGTCGCGAAGGCGCGCGTCTGCTCAAGCAGGGCGGCAGTGCGATCTGGGCTCAGGATGAAGCCAGCTGCGTGATCTACGGCATGCCCATGGCGATCGTCAAAGCCGAGCTCGCGGACGCGGTGTACAGCCTGGACGATATCGGCCGTCACCTGGTCGAGGCGTGTCTCTGATGGATGTACTCAGCCTTATCGGGATCATCATGGCGTTTGTCGCCATCATCGGCGGCAACTACCTTGAAGGCGGTCACCTCGGCGCGTTGGCCAACGGCCCGGCAGCGTTGATCGTACTCGGTGGGACCGTTGGTGCAGCGCTGCTGCAATCGCCGATGAGCGCCTTCAAGCGCGCCATGCAGATTCTCGCCTGGATTCTGTTTCCACCGCGTGTGGACCTGGCTGGCGGCATCGATCGCGTCGTGAACTGGAGCCTGACTGCCCGCAAGGAAGGTTTGCTCGGTCTGGAAGGGGTGGCCGACGCCGAACCCGACAGCTACTCGCGCAAAGGCCTGCAACTGCTGGTGGACGGCGCCGAGCCGGAAGCGATTCGCAGCATTCTGGAAGTGGATTTCTACACCCAGGAAAGCCGCGACATCGAAGCCGCCAAAGTCTTTGAAAGCATGGGCGGCTACGCGCCGACCATCGGCATCATCGGTGCGGTGATGGGCCTGATCCACGTCATGGGCAACCTGGCCGATCCATCGCAGTTGGGCAGCGGCATTGCCGTCGCCTTCGTCGCCACCATCTATGGCGTGGCCAGTGCCAACCTGATATTGCTGCCGGTTGCCGCCAAGCTCAAGTCCATCGCGTTGCGGCAGTCGCGTTATCGCGAGATGTTGCTGGAAGGGATTCTGTCGATCGCCGAAGGTGAAAACCCTCGCTCTATTGAGTTGAAGCTTCAGGGCTTCATGGATTGATGGGAGACATGGAGCATGGCACGTCGTCGGCAGCCTGAAGAACACGTAAACCATGAACGCTGGCTCGTTTCCTACGCCGACTTCATTACATTGCTGTTTGCTTTCTTCGTGGTGATGTACTCGATTTCTTCGATCAACGAAGGTAAGTACAAGGTCATTTCCGAGGCGTTGATCGGGGTGTTTACCGACTCTGATCGCGCCCTCAAGCCGATCCCGATTGGTGACGAGCGACCGAAGACCGTGACCCCGGCCAAGCCGCTGGTCAAGGACAGCGAACAGATTGACGCTGGCATCGCCCAGGCTGCCAACGATCCGCTCAAAAGCATTGCCGATGACATCAGCGCGGCGTTTGGCGACTTGATCAGTTCCAACCAGATGACCGTGCGCGGCAATGAGTTGTGGGTCGAGATCGAGCTCAATTCCAGCCTGTTGTTCGGCAGCGGCGATGCAATGCCCAGCGACATCGCCTTCAACATTATCGATAAGGTCGCGGCGATCCTGAGGCCGTTCGACAACCCGATCCACGTCGAAGGCTTTACCGACGATCAGCCGATTCGCACCGCGCAATATCCGACCAACTGGGAGCTGTCCTCGGCCCGTTCGGCAAGCATCGTGCGCATGCTGGCGATGCAGGGTGTGAACCCCGGTCGTCTGGCGTCGGTGGGTTATGGCGAGTTCCAGCCAGTGGCCAATAACGCCACCGCCGAAGGCCGGGCGCGCAACCGTCGGGTGGTGTTGGTGGTTTCACGAAATCTCGATGTACGCCGCAGCCTCACGGGTACCGGAACGGCTCATGCACAACCGGATGCCGCGTTGAAGCGGGCTGGCACACAAACTGCACCGGCTCCGGTCAAGTCGCCGGGACGAGAGAGCGCCGTCAATTCTCCGTCACCCGCATTAATACGTTGAGCTATTTCTCGGTCAACCTTTTCGACCGGGAGGAACAATCCGAATGAGAGTCTGGGCAGTCGCCAATCAAAAGGGTGGTGTCGGTAAAACCACTTCCTCCATCGCTTTAGCCGGTTTGCTGGCTGAGGCGGGCAAGCGCGTGGTTGTGGTCGATCTCGACCCCCACGGCTCCATGACCAGCTACTTCGGTTACGACCCCGACAGCCTGGAACACAGCAGCTACGACTTGTTTCTGCATAAGGGCAGTGTGCCGCAAGGCTTGCCCGGTCAGTTGCTGATGCCCACCAGTGACGAACGCATTTCCCTGTTGCCATCGAGCACCGCGCTGGCAACCCTTGAGCGCCAGTCGCCGGGCCAGAGTGGTTTGGGCCTGGTGATCGCCAAGAGCCTGGCGCAGTTGTGGCAGGACTTCGATTACGCGGTGATCGACAGCCCGCCGTTGCTCGGTGTGCTGATGGTCAATGCCTTGGCGGCCAGCCAGCAGTTGGTGATTCCGGTACAGACCGAACACTTGGCGGTCAAAGGCCTGGAACGCATGGTCAACACCCTGGCGATGATCAACCGTTCGCGCAAACAGGCGCTGCCGTTCAGCATCGTGCCGACCCTGTTCGACCGCCGCACCCAGGCGTCCCTTGGCACCCTTCGCGTGCTGCGCGACAAGTACCCGGAAGAAATCTGGCAAGGCTACATTCCGATCGACACCCGCTTGCGTGACGCGAGCCGGGCAGGGCTGACGCCTTCGCAATTCGACGGCAAGAGCCGTGGCGTTCTCGCTTACCGTGCACTGCTCAAGCATCTGCTGGCGGCGCAACGTGTTCCGCAGGTGGCGTGAGATGAACTCAATCCCCGTAGGAGCGAGGCTTGCCCGCGAAGCAGTCGCCGCAGTTACCACAGTTAAATCGCATTATCGTTCTTCGCGGGCAAGCCTCGCTCCTACAAAGGTGCGCGCATGAATCGGCCGGTGAAAGTCACCTCGCGTCCGCAACTGGCCCTCCAGTCCTATCTGGACGCATTGCTGCAGGACGCGACCGAAGAGTTGCCGCCAGAAGTGGAGGCGCTGCCCGAGGTTGTCGAGGTTATCGAGGTTGAGGTCGCGCTGGATGAGTTCCAGGCTGCCGTGCTTGAAGAACAGGCCCGTGATGCGCAGAAACCGGCCGTGGCTGCTGCACCCATCGTTGCGCCAGTGGTGAAAGCACCGGTGGCCGTGATCGAAGCGCCGGCACCGATTCTGGCGCCCGTGTCGACGATTGCACCCCTGCTGCAAGCGTTGGTGCCGCCGTTGGTTGAAGTTCATCTGCCACCCAGCAACACGCCGCCACCGGTGGAAACCGACGGTCGTCCGGCATGGGCTGCCGAGCCGTTCGAGTGCCTGTTGTTCGACGTCGCCGGGTTGACCCTGGCGGTGCCACTGGTGTGCCTGGGCTCGATTTATTCCTTGGCCGGTCACGAGCTGACGCCGTTGTTCGGCCAGCCGGAATGGTTCCTTGGGATCCTGCCGAGCCAGGCCGGCAACCTGAAAGTGCTGGATACCGCGCGTTGGGTCATGCCGGACCGCTACCGCGATGATTTCCGCCAGGGCCTGCAATACGTTATTTCGGTTCAGGGCTACGAGTGGGGGCTGGCGGTGCATCAGGTCAGCCGCTCATTGCGCCTGGACCCAAACGAAATCAAATGGAGAAGTCACCGAGGTCAGCGGCCATGGCTCGCCGGCACGGTGATTGAGCACATGTGTGCGCTGCTGGACGTTTCTGCCCTGGCCGAGTTGATCGCCAGCGGCGGGGCAAAGCACATGAGCGGCAGCAAGCCACTTCACAAACCGACATAGCTGCCGACATAACAAGTATGCGACAGCATTGTTGAATGCTGCCTACAGAACACACACCGCCAGAAGCGGTTTTTCGAGGGGTCAGGGTATGAGTAGTCAAGCGACGAATGCAAAAGGTTCTGAAGATCCGATCCTGCAATGGGTAACCTTCAAACTGGACAACGAAACCTACGGCATCAACGTGATGCGCGTTCAGGAAGTCCTGCGCTACACCGAAATCGCCCCGGTCCCGGGTGCTCCGAGCTACGTGCTGGGCATCATCAACCTGCGCGGTAACGTGGTCACCGTGATCGACACCCGTCAGCGCTTCGGCCTGATGAATGCCGAGATCAGCGACAACACCCGTATCGTCATCATCGAAGCCGACAAGCAAGTGGTCGGGATCATGGTCGACAGCGTGGCTGAAGTGGTTTACCTGCGTCAGTCGGAAATCGAGACCGCGCCGAACGTCGGTAACGAAGAGTCCGCCAAGTTCATTCAAGGCGTGTGCAACAAGAACAACGAACTGCTGATCCTGGTCGAGCTGGACAAGATGATGAGCGAAGAAGAATGGTCGGAACTGGAGAGTATCTGATTGATTCTTGAGGTGGCTGTCATTGTCCTGTTCCTTTTATGGGCAGGCACGCTGGCGATGTTCCTGGCGTACATCCGCGCTCAGCGGCAGATCGCCGCGCAACAGGCCGAGGGCGATGCGCTGCGCGATCAGCGCATCAAGGACCTGGCCAAACGCGTCGACGACTACCAGAACGGCAACGTGCGCATGGGTGAAGACCTGCACGAACTGCGCGCCGTCGTCGGGCCGTTGCCGGACAAACTGGCGCAGCTGGAGCAGCGTGATCCGTCGAGCCTTTCATTCGCCCAGGCGGCACGGCTGGTGGGGATGGGCGCGAGCGTCAGTGAGCTGACACAGTCCTGCGGGTTGACCCAGGCTGAGGCTGAGTTGATGAGTAAGTTGCATAAGAACTGATTTTTGCGGTGTGGTTTAGATCGCTATCGCGGGCAAGCCCGCTCCCACATTGGATTGGCTACGTTCACACATTTTGTGTTCACCACCTATCCCTGTGGGAGCGGGCTTGCCCGCGAAGGCGTCCTCGAAACCTCAGTAATCATCCCCGCGGCCGGTAATGTCTTTCTCCATCATCCCCACCTCCGGATCATGCCCCTCGGGAAACTTGCCCTTCAAATTCCACGCAAACGCAATAATCTCCGCAATCGTGCGATACAACTCCTGCGGAATACTCTCCCCCAATTCCATCCGCGCCAGCAGTTTCACCAGCTCGGCGTTTTCATAGATCGGCACCTCATAATCCCGGGCAATCTGCAGAATGGCTTCGGCCAGTTCCTCGTCACCTTTGGCCGTGAGGGTAGGGGAGTGGCTGCCGTCGTATTTGAGGGCGATGGCCTGGCGCGGTGTGGCGGATTCGTTCATGCGGTTTCGTCGACCCAGCGTTGTTCGAGACGGGTTTGAGGGCCTTGGGGCGGTGTGCCAAGGTGGCAATCCAGATCGCCGACGTTCAGGCCTGACGCCAGCAGGCGTTCGCGCAACCCGGCCAGATTGCTTTCGATCAGGCTGGCGGTGTACGGCCGTTCGGCCCATAGCTGACTGGAGAGGCTGCCTTTGATCAGTTGGGCCTGAATCTGTAGCGGCCCCAGCGGTTCCATGTCGAACGCCAGATCGACTCGCCACAATTGTTGCTTGGGTTCGTGTTCGTCGCGGCGTTCGTGCGGTTGTTCTTTCTCAGGTGCTTCTTCGCGCTGGAATTTGACCTGCAATGGCACGATGTCCTGCAGGTTGCGCATGGGGATTTCCAGTTGCCAGGTGCTGAGCAGCCGACCGTCGTCGGTGAGGCCGGTCTGTTCCAGGCTCGACAGTTGATGGCTTTGCAGGCGCGAGACAGCCGCTGCTGCCAGGCGCAGCAAATGTTCCAGATCGCCTTCACCGTCCTGACTTTGCAGCAGGCGCTCGGGGAGCGGGAAACTGGTCGGCAACGGTTTGGCGCTGACTTGCCCCAACATGCCGAGGGCGCTTCGCACGAAGCTGGGCAGCGCTTGCGCCAGTGTATTGGCGGCGATGATCGCGTTGAGATTGGTATTGGCCGGCAGGCCCGGCGTCAGTTGCGCGATCAGCTTGAGCAGGTCGCCCTTCATGTCTGGCGTCAGCGTCGGGTTTTGCCCGGTCAGCAGTTTCGCTTCAAGGAACAGACCGCTGTTGGCCAACGCCTGGGCCAGGCCTTTTGGTGTACTCAATTGCTGAACGTCCGGCAGGCCGGCGAGCAATTTGTCTACGGCGGCGCGCAGGGCGCTGGAGGTCTGATCCGATGGCGGCAGGTTTTGCAGGACTTTGAGCAAGCCATCCAGAGAGCCCTGGCGACTTTGCTGGCTGACCAATTGCTGCGTCACCGCCAACTGTTCCTGACGGCTGCTCAACGGGACGAATGTCAGGGTCTGGGTGTCCTGCACCAAGGCGCTCAGCAAGGTACCGATGCGCAGTGGCGTCGGGCTGTCGATGCTCAGCGTGCTGCCACTCAGCGCGGTATTGAGCAGGCTCACCATCGAGCGAAACACCGTCGGCTGACCTGGCACCTGCGGCATGACCTGAGAGGTCAGTACTTTGCCTTGCAGCAAGGTGCCGACCGGCAGTTGCGCCGTGTCGATGCGGGTGAGCGTCGCGACGCTGGAGGCGATGGCCTGTTGCACCGTGACCGCCAGGTTGCCCGCCGATGGCTGGGTAATCGCCAGGCTGGTGCCTTGGGGCAACGGCTGAGTGCTGGTGGCCTGGACCGTGGTCTGGCGGCCGCTGTCGAGGGTGACCTTGAGCAACAGCTGAAAAGTCTGATCCGTCTGCTTGAGCGACAGCACTTCAGCCTTGGCGGTTTGCCCAACGGAGATCAGGCCCTCCATCGGTGTCAGCAGCTTGAGTAGATCACCACTCACCACCAGCGGCCGCGAAGTCGCGGGCGTGGTCGGCGGCAACGGGAGGATGTTCATTTCGCCTGTCATACGCGGTCACAACCTGAGGAAAATGCACTCTTTAGAGTAGGGCATGGCATGTATAATGCCGCCCGTCTTCGGGGAGTGGCGAAAACATTGCATTTGTTTGACCTGGCTCTCTAGAACAAGCCGCCAATGCATCTATGCTGCATCTCTTTAGCGGCCGCTCTGCCGCCGACTTGAACCGCAAAAGGCCCGTGATCTCTTGACCAGTCCTGTCCTGCAAACCGTTGCCCTTGCCTGTGAGCGAGACCTTCGGCTGCTCTTCGAAAATCTCGAATTGAGACTGGCCAGTGGCGAAATGGTACAGATCAGCGGCCCCAACGGCAGCGGCAAGACCAGCCTTTTACGTCTGCTTTGCGGCTTGATGCATCCGACTGCCGGGCAGGTGCTGCTCAACGGCTTGCCACTGAACGAACAGCGCAGCGAATTGGCGCGCAACCTGTTGTGGATCGGCCATGCCGCCGGCATCAAAGACCTGCTGACCCCTGAGGAAAACCTCAGTTGGCTCTGCGCCTTGCATCAACCGGCCTCCCATGAGGCGATCTGGCAGGCGCTGACGGCGGTGGGGCTGCGCGGTTTCGAGGATGTTCCTTGCCATACCCTGTCTGCCGGTCAGCAACGTCGCGTCGCGTTGGCACGGTTGTATCTGGACA
Organism: Pseudomonas sp. PDM24; assembly: GCF_019218905.1. Taxonomy (NCBI): domain Bacteria; kingdom Pseudomonadati; phylum Pseudomonadota; class Gammaproteobacteria; order Pseudomonadales; family Pseudomonadaceae; genus Pseudomonas; species Pseudomonas sp. PDM24. The sequence goes on from NZ_JAHUWR010000001.1 coordinate 180,560, forward strand.
GCCCGCCGCTTTGGATCCTCGATGAGCCGTTTACCGCGCTCGACAAACAAGGCGTGGCGCAACTCGAAGAACACCTGGCGGCGCACTGTGAACGGGGTGGCATGGTGGTCCTCACCACTCACCACACGCTCACCCGGGTGCCTGCCGGCTATCGTGACATTGATTTGGGGAACTGGGCCGTATGAGTGTTTTCGGCCTGTTGGTCGCCCGCGAGGCACGTTTGCTGTTCCGCCGTCCTGCCGAACTGGCGAATCCGCTGGTGTTCTTCGCCATCGTGGTCTCTTTGTTCCCGTTGGCGGTCGGCGCCGGGCCTCAATTGTTGCAAACCTTGTCCCCGGGGCTGGTCTGGGTGGCGGCGCTTTTATCGGTCTTGCTCTCGCTGGACGGGCTCTTTCGCAGTGATTTCGAAGACGGATCGCTTGAGCAGTGGGTCCTTTCGCCGCACCCCCTGCCTATTCTGGTTTTGGCCAAGGTGCTGGCACACTGGGCGTTTTCCGGCTTGGCGCTGGTTTTGCTCGCACCCTTGCTGGCGTTGATGCTTGGTTTGCCTGCCGCCTGTCTGCCGGTGTTGCTGCTTTCTTTATTGCTCGGTACACCGGTGCTGAGCCTGCTCGGTGCGGTGGGCGCGGCGTTGACGGTAGGATTGAAGCGCGGTGGCCTGTTATTGGCGCTGCTGATTCTGCCGCTGTACATCCCGGTGTTGATTCTCGGCAGTGGCGCCTTGCAGGCGGCATTGCAGGGTATGCCGGCGACCGGTTATCTCTTGTGGCTTGGTAGCCTGACCGCCCTGGCGATAACCCTGGCACCTTTTGCAATAGCTGCTGGCCTGAAGATCAGCGTCGGCGAATAATGAGGTCTGGTCAAATTTTGATCAGTAAAGACCCTTGGCTCTTCAAAGCGAAGAGCACCCGTGATGGAAACAGCAATGAACTGGACCTGGTTTCATAAGCTCGGCTCGCCCAAATGGTTTTACGGCATCAGTGGCAAACTGCTGCCATGGCTGAGCGTCGCGGCGTTGCTGCTGATCAGCATCGGCGTGGTTTGGGGGCTGGCCTTCGCGCCGCCGGACTATCAGCAAGGCAACAGCTTTCGCATCATTTACATCCACGTTCCCGCCGCCATGCTGGCGCAGTCCATCTACGTGATGCTGGCCGTGTGCGGCATCGTCGGGCTGGTCTGGAAGATGAAACTGGCCGACGTCGCCCTTCAATGCGCCGCGCCGATCGGTGCGTGGATGACTGCCGTGGCGCTGGTCACCGGTGCGATCTGGGGCAAACCGACCTGGGGTTCGTGGTGGGTCTGGGATGCGCGACTTACGTCCATGCTTATTCTGCTGTTTCTGTACTTCGGTCTTATTGCGCTGGGCAACGCCATCAGCAATCGTGACAGTGCGGCCAAGGCCTGCGCGGTGCTGGCAATCGTCGGCGTGATCAACATCCCGATCATTAAATACTCGGTGGAGTGGTGGAACACCCTGCACCAGGGCGCAACCTTTACCCTCACCGAAAAACCGGCGATGCCCGCCGAGATGTGGCTGCCGCTGCTGCTGTCGGCGCTGGGTTTCTACTGTTTCTTCGGCGCGGTGCTGTTGCTGCGCATGCGCCTTGAAGTGCTCAAGCGCGAAGCCCGGGCGAGCTGGGTGAAAACCGAAGTGCAGAACAGTCTGGAGGCCGCTCGATGAGTTTCGCTTCATTCGGCGACTTTCTCGCCATGGGCCATCACGGCCTGTATGTCTGGTCAGCCTATGGCATAAGCCTGGCGGTGCTGGCCCTCAACGTGGCGGCGCCGATCCTGGCCCGCAAGCGGTATCTGCAACAAGAGGCGCGTCGTCTGCGCCGGGAGAACGGCAAGTGAATCCGCTGCGTAAAAAGCGTCTTATGATCATTCTCGCGATCCTGGTCGGTGTCGGCGCTGCCGTCGGCCTGGCCCTGAGCGCCCTTCAGCAGAACATCAATCTGTTTTACACCCCGACCCAGATCGCCAACGGCGAAGCCCCGCAAGACACGCGTATCCGCGCGGGCGGTATGGTGGAGAAAGGTTCGCTACAACGTTCCGGCGATTCCCTGGACGTGAAATTCATCGTCACCGACTTCAACAAATCCGTGACCATCAGCTACCGCGGCATCCTGCCGGACCTGTTCCGCGAAGGGCAGGGCATCGTCGCCCTCGGCAAGCTCAACGCTGACGGCGTGGTGGTGGCCGACGAAGTGCTGGCCAAGCACGACGAGAAGTACATGCCGCCGGAAGTGACCAAGGCGCTGAAAGACAGTGGTCAATCCGCCCCAACACCCGCGAAGGAGGGTTGATCGATGACTTCCGGCATCTTTATCCCCGAACTCGGCCACCTGGCCATGATCCTGGCGCTGTGTTTCGCGCTGGTTCAAGCCGTGGTGCCGTTGCTCGGTGCCTGGCGTGGCGACCGTCTATGGATGAGCCTGGCTCAGCCCGCCGCATGGGGGCAGTTCGCGTTTTTGCTGTTCGCTTTCGGGTGCCTGACGTATGCCTTCATGGCGGACGACTTCTCCGTCGCTTATGTGGCCAGCAACTCCAACAGCGCCTTGCCGTGGTACTACAAATTCAGCGCCGTCTGGGGCGCTCACGAAGGTTCGTTGCTGCTGTGGGCATTGATCCTCGGCGGCTGGACCTTCGCGGTGTCGGTGTTCTCCCGGCAATTGCCGCAAGTGATGCTGGCCCGGGTGCTGGCAGTAATGGGCATGATCAGCACCGGCTTTTTGCTGTTCCTGATCCTGACATCTAACCCTTTCGCCCGAATCCTGCCGCAGATGCCGACGGATGGGCGCGACCTCAATCCCTTGCTGCAAGACATCGGCCTGATCGTTCATCCGCCGATGCTGTACATGGGTTACGTCGGTTTCTCCGTGGCTTTCGCCTTCGCCATTGCCGCGCTGCTGGGTGGTCGTCTCGATGCGGCGTGGGCGCGCTGGTCCCGTCCGTGGACCATCGTGGCCTGGGCCTTCCTCGGTATCGGTATTACGTTGGGCTCCTGGTGGGCCTATTACGAACTTGGCTGGGGCGGCTGGTGGTTCTGGGACCCGGTGGAAAACGCTTCCTTCATGCCTTGGCTGGTGGGCACGGCGTTGATTCACTCGTTGGCGGTCACGGAAAAACGTGGCGTGTTCAAGAGCTGGACCGTGTTGCTGGCCATCGCCGCGTTCTCGTTGAGTTTGCTCGGGACCTTCCTCGTACGCTCCGGCGTTCTGACGTCAGTTCATGCCTTTGCCTCCGATCCTGAGCGCGGTGTGTTCATCCTGATCTTCCTGCTGTTCGTGGTCGGTGGTTCGCTGACGCTGTTCGCCCTGCGCGCTCCGGTGGTCAAGAGCCACGTCGGCTTCAACCTCTGGTCCCGGGAAACCCTGCTGCTGGGCAATAACCTGGTGCTGGTGGTGGCCGCGTCGATGATCCTGCTCGGCACCTTGTATCCGCTGATTCTCGACGCGATGACCGGCGCCAAACTGTCGGTCGGCCCGCCGTATTTCAACGCGCTGTTCATTCCATTGATGGCGATACTGATGGTGGTGATGGCGGTCGGCATGCTGGTGCGCTGGAAAGACACGCCGGTCAAATGGCTGATGAGCATGTTGACCCCGGTGTTGCTCGGCAGCGCTGCACTGGCCGTGGTGGCGGGTGTCGCTTACGGCGATTTCAACTGGGCGGTGCTGGCGACGTTCATGCTGGCTGCCTGGGTGTTGCTGGCCGGTGTGCGGGATATCTTCGACAAGACGCGTCACAAGGGTTTGATCAAAGGTCTGCCGACCCTTACCCGCAGCTATTGGGGCATGCAGATCGCGCATTTGGGCATTGCCGTATGCGCGCTGGGTGTTGTGTTGTCGAGCCAGAACAGTGCCGAGCGCGATCTGCGCCTGGCGCCGGGTGAATCCATGAGCCTGGCCGGTTATCAGTTTGTGTTCGAAGGCGCCAAGCACTTCGAAGGGCCGAACTTCACCTCCGACAAGGGCACCGTGCGGGTGATCCGCGATGGCAAGGAAATCAGTGTGCTGCACCCGGAAAAACGCCTCTACACCGTGCAGAACTCGGTGATGACCGAAGCCGGGATCGACGCCGGTTTCACCCGTGACCTTTACGTCGCGCTGGGCGAGCCGTTGGGCGAGGGCGCCTGGGCGGTTCGTGTGCATGTCAAACCGTTCGTGCGCTGGATCTGGTTCGGCGGGTTGCTCACAGGTCTCGGCGGGTTGCTGGCGGCGCTGGATCGCCGTTATCGGGTCAAGGTGAAAAGCCGCGTGCGTGAAGCACTCGGCATGACGGGAGCCACCGCATGAGACGTTGGTTGATGCTGTTGCCACTGGCGATTTTTCTGGTGGTTGCTGTTTTTCTGTATCGGGGTCTGTACCTGAACCCGGCCGAGCTGCCTTCGGCGATGATCAACAAACCGTTCCCTGAGTTTTCGCTGCCCTCGGTGCAGGGTGACAAAACCCTGACCAAAGCGGATCTTCTGGGTAAACCGGCACTGGTCAACGTCTGGGGCACCTGGTGCATTTCCTGCCGGGTCGAGCACCCGGTGCTGAACAAATTAGCTCAGCAAGGGGTGGTGATCTACGGCGTCAACTACAAGGACGTCAACACCGATGCCTTGAAGTGGCTGGCCGAGTTCCATAACCCGTATCAACTGGACATCCGTGACGATGCCGGCACCCTGGGCCTGAACCTCGGCGTATACGGCGCACCGGAAACTTTCTTCATCGACGCCAAGGGCATCATCCGCGACAAATTCGTCGGCGTGATCGACGAACAAGTCTGGCGCGAAAAACTGGCGGCCAAGTATCAGGCGCTGGTCGACGAGGCCAAGCCATGAAGCGCTGGATTGCCGCCGCTGTTCTGGGCTTGAGCATGGCCGGTGTGGCCCACGCGGCCATCGACACCTACGAGTTCGCCAAAGAAGGCGATCGTGAGCGTTTTCGCGAGCTGACCAAAGAGCTGCGTTGCCCCAAGTGCCAGAATCAGGACATCGCCGACTCCAACGCACCAATCGCCGCCGACCTGCGCAAAGAGATTTTTCGCATGCTCGGCGAGGGCAAGGACAACCAGCAGATCATCGATTTCATGGTCGACCGCTACGGTGATTTCGTCCGCTACAAACCTGCCCTCAACGCCAAAACCGCACTGCTCTGGTTCGGCCCCGCCGGCCTGCTGCTGGGCGGTTTTGTGATCATCGCCGTGATCGTCCGTCGTCGTCGCGTACAACGCACTGACAGCCCGGACACGCTTTCCGCCGAGGAGCGCGAGCGCCTCGACCACCTGTTGGATAAAACCAAGAATGATTGATTTCTGGCTCGCTGCAGGCCTGCTGCTCCTGGTTGCCCTGAGTTTTCTGTTGATCCCCGTTCTGCGTGGTCGTCGGGCCCAGCTTGAGGAGGACCGTACGGCGCTGAACGTCGCGCTTTATCAGGAGCGCGTGGCTGAGTTGCAGAGTCAGCAGGAAGAGGGCGTGCTCAACGCCGAACAAATGGACACCGGCCGCGCCGAAGCTGCCCGTGAACTGCTCGCCGACACCGAAGGCGTCGAGGCGCCGCGCGTATCGCGTCTGGGCAAGCCGTTGCCATTGCTGGCGGCGATTCTGGTGCCGGTGTTGGGCCTTGGGCTGTACCTGCATTTCGGCGCCAGCGACAAAGTCGAGCTGACCCGCGAATTCGCCCAGGCGCCGCAGTCGATGGAAGAAATGACCCGTCGTCTGGAGCGTGCGGTCGCCGCCCAACCGGACTCGGCCGAGGGCCTGTACTTCCTTGGCCGCACCTACATGGCTCAGGACCGTCCGGGCGATGCGGCGAAGATCTTCGAGCGCACAGTGACTCTGGCCGGGCGGCAGCCGGAACTGCTCGGGCAGTGGGCCCAGGCGCAATATTTCGCCGACGGCAAGAAGTGGTCGGACAAGGTCCAGGCCCTGACCGACGAAGCGCTGAAAGCTGATCCGAAAGAAGTCACCAGCCTCGGTCTGCTGGGCATCGCGGCCTTTGAAGGCGAGCGTTATCAGGACGCCATCGACTACTGGAACCGCCTGCTGGCGCAACTGCCGCCGGATGATAAATCCCGCGTCGCGCTGCAGGGCGGGATTACACGGGCCGCCGAGAAGCTTGAAGCCAGCGGTGGCAAGGTTGCCCAAGCGCCTGCGGTTAAAGCTGCGGCACTGCTCAAAGTGCATGTCGATCTGGCGCCAGAGCTCAAAGCCAAAGTCCAACCGGGTGACAGCGTGTTTATCTTTGCCCGCGCCATCTCCGGCCCGCCCGCACCGCTGGCCGCCAAGCGTCTGACCGTCGCCGACTTGCCGGCAACCGTCGAACTGGGTGATGCCGACGCCATGATGCCGCAGTTGAAACTGTCGAACTTCCCTGAAGTCCAACTGGTTGCGCGCATCTCCCGCGCTGGCCAACCGACTGCCGGCGAATGGATCGGTCGCAGCCAACCCTTGGCCACCAGCACCACCGCGCAACAAAAACTGATCATCGACAGCCCGGATAAATAACAGGAAGCACCACCATGACCGCCATCGCTCGTATCACTCTCCTCAGTATGGTTTTGGGGTTAAGCGCCTGTGCGGTCCAGCAGCCCGAGCCCACACGGCTGCCGCCAATCCCGCCTTCGGGGCCAAGCACCAAACCGCCTCCAACGACGACACCGAGCAAACCGAGCATCCCGGTCAAACCGTCCAAGCCGATTCCACGCACTTCCGCCAGCTTCGCCCCGCCACCGGGGGGCAACAGTCATTGGGATGCGAAACTCGGCGTTTACGTTCTCGATGATCAGACCAACACCTTCTACCGCCAGCGCACCTACTACCGCTGGAACAACGGCTGGAGTCGCTCGATCAGCCCCAACGGGCCATGGGAAGAGACGGACATCCATGGCGTGCCGGGTGGGTTAGGCAGAAAATTCGGGCAGTGAATGGAAACGGCGATCTGAGGATCGCCGTTTTGCTTTTTGGGGGCTGAAAAGATCGCAGGCTTCGCCAGCTCCTACAGGATCGCGTACGACTTGCCGACATGGGTTGGGGAATGCTGGAACTCGACATCTCGCCCTATCTGGGCAAGACCGAGAAGGTCAACGTGACGCTGCCTGGCTACGTGATCCAGCGCATTGACCGCTATGTGCGAGAGCACAATGTCAAAAGCCGCTCCTCCTTTCTCGCGGATGCGGCGATGGAGAAACTGGTTCGGCATTGAGGGGTATCAACCGAATCGCCTTCGCGGGCAAGCCTCGCTCCTACAGGTCTTACACTAACCCTGTAGGAGCGAGGCTTGCCCGCGAAGCTTTTAGCGTCCTAAGCCGTTGCCAACGAACGCCTTTGCGAAACACTCAAAAACCGCAACAACGCCAACAATGGAAACGCACTACCCACAATCACGATCCACAACCAGCCGCCATGCTCATACACCGCGCTGGCCACCGAAGAACCAAACGCGCCGCCGATGAAGATGCTGGTCATGTACAGCGCATTCAGACGGCCGCGGCTTTTAGCGTCGAGGGTGTAGACCGCGCGTTGGCCGAGGACCATGTTCATTTGCACGCAGAAATCCAGCACCACCCCCGTCACCGCGAGGCCGATAACGCTGTAGACCGGGTGGATGAAGGCGGGCAGGAAGCTCAGGCTGGCGAACAGCAGGGCCAGCAGCGAGGCGATGCGGGTATGACCGGCATCGGCCAGTCGACCGGCGATGGGTGCGGCAATCGCGCCAATGGCGCCAACCAGGGCGAAGATCGCGATCTGGGTTTGCGACAGCCCATGATTACGCGACAGTTCCAGCGGCACCGCAGTCCAGAACAGGCTGAAGGTGGCGAACATGCAGGCTTGGTAAAACGCGCGCTGACGCAATACCGGCTGCTGACGCAACAGCGTCCAGAGCGAACCCAACAACTGGCCATAAGAAGCGCTGTGATCTGGCTGGCGCTTGGGAATGGTCAGGGCCAGCACAATGCTGATGGCCGCCATCAATACCGCAGCGATGATGAACATCGCACGCCAGCCGAAGTGATCGGCTATTACGCTGGATACCGGTCGAGCCAGCAGAATCCCCAGCAGCAAACCACCCATGATGCCGCCGACCACGCGGCCGCGCGATTCTTCCGGCGCCAGATGGGCGGCCAGTGGAATCAGGATCTGTACCGACACTGAGCTGAACCCCACCAGCAACGAGATCAGCAGAAACACGTTCGGCTGATCGGTGAATGCCGCGCCCAACAGACTGGCAATCGCCACCACGGTGGTGATGATCATCAAGCGGCGGTTTTCCAGCAGATCACCCAAGGGCACCAGGAAGAACAGACCCAACGCATAACCAATCTGTGTCAGCGAAACGATCAGGCTGGCCATGGTGTCGGTCAGGCCGATGTCCGGCGCGATCAGGCCGATGATCGGCTGGGCGTAGTAGATGTTGGCTACGATGGCGCCGCAGCAGAAGGCGAAGAGCAGCACCATGCCTCGGGTCATTGTGGTGGCACCGTGGGGCACCTGAGTCGCTGGGTTCATAACGTGGCTCGTTGAAAAAGAAGGAATGCGCAGAGGCTAATCGGCTGGCTGGAGCGGCGGAAGGGGAAATAGGGTGATAGTAATCATGCCTCTGAAGAATGATTGAGAGAGGCCGTTCATTGGGTCTCCTGGCTCCCACAAAAAAGGCGACCTATGAAGGTCGCCTTTTCATTGGCCTCAGGAATTACTGACCGCTGTAAATCTGATCGAAAACCCCGCCATCATTGAAGTGGGTCTTCTGCACCGTGCGCCAGTCACCAAAGGTCTTCTCCACCGAAAGGAAATCAACCTTCGGGAAGCGATCGGTGTACTTGGCCAATACCGCCGGATCACGCGGACGCAGGTAGTTGGCCGCCGCAATTTCTTGACCTTCCGGCGACCACAGGTACTTCAAATATTCCTCGGCAGCAGCGCGAGTGCCTTTTTTCTCGACCACTTTGTCGACCACAGACACTGGCGGCTCTGCTTCGGCGGAAACGCTTGGGTAGATCACTTCGAACTGGTCGCGGCCAAACTCACGCGCAATCATTTCCGCTTCGTTTTCAAAGGTCACCAGCACGTCGCCGATCTGGTTGGTCATGAATGTGGTAGTCGCTGCACGGCCACCGGTATCCAGCACTGGCGCTTGCTTGAACAGTTTGCCGACGAAGGCTTTGGCCTTGTTCTCGTCGCCGCCGTTTTTCAGCACATAACCCCACGCCGAGAGGTAGGTATAGCGGCCGTTGCCCGAGGTTTTCGGGTTGGGGACGATCACTTGCACACCGTCCTTGAGCAGGTCGGGCCAGTCTTTCAATGCTTTCGGGTTGCCTTTGCGCACGATAAACACGGTGGCCGAGGTGAATGGCGCGCTGTTGTTCGGCAGGCGCGTAACCCAGTTGTCCGGGACCAGTTTGCCGTTGTCCGCCAGGGCGTTGATGTCGGTGGCCATGTTCATGGTGATGACATCAGCCGGCAGGCCATCGATCACTGAGCGCGCCTGCTTGCTGGAACCGCCGAAGGACATTTGCAGCGTGATGTTTTCGTTGTGCTCGGCTTGCCAGTGTTTCTGGAAGGCAGCGTTGTAGTCCTTGTAGAAATCTCGCATCACGTCGTAGGAAACGTTAAGCAGGGTCGGTGCAGCCTGAGCCACGCTGCCCAAGACCAGGCCAGCGGCCAGAAGTGAGGCGCCAAAGAGTTTTTTCACTGCGCATTCCTTGTTTTATCAAACATGTTCTATGGAAAGTGTTGGCAATTTGCCAGCGACTATAGCCGGGCTCGCATAGTCCTTTAAAGATTAAAAAGCACTTTGCTTATTCCAGTTTCTTGAACAGCGCGTTGCCGCAACGGGAGCAAAATGCTGCGCCGTGTTCGTGACTGTTTTTCTCGCAGGTCGGGCAATCGTGTTGCAATTGTTCGCCGCGCATCGCGTTGGCCAGTTCCGCGGTAAAGATCCCTGTGGGCACGGCGATGATCGAGTAACCGGTGATCATCACCAGCGACGAAACCACCTGACCCAATGGCGTCCTGGGCACGATATCGCCAAATCCCACGGTAGTCAGTGTGACGATGGCCCAATAGATGCCTTTGGGGATGCTGGTGAAGCCGTGTTCCGGGCCTTCGATCACGTACATCAGAGTGCCGAACACCGTCACCAGGGTGCTGACGCTGAGCAGAAACACCACGATCTTCTGCTTGCTGCCGCGCAGCGCCGTCATCAAGTAGTTGGCTTGCTTCAGATACGGGCTGAGCTTGAGCACGCGGAAAATCCGCAGCATCCGAATGATCCGGATAATCAGCAGGTACTGCGCATCGCTGTAATACAACGCAAGAATGCCGGGCACGATCGCCAGCAAGTCCACCAGCCCATAGAAGCTGAACGCGTAGCGCAGCGGCTTGGGCGAGCAGTACAGGCGCAGACCGTATTCGATGGCGAAAACGATGGTGAAGCCCCATTCGATGTACGCCAGTATGTCGGCGTAGTTCTGATGAACGCTGTCGATACTGTCCAGAATCACGATCACCAGGCTCGCCAGGATGATCAACAACAGAATGCTGTCGAAGCGGCGACCGGCCGGAGTATCGGATTGGAAAATGATGACGTAAAGGTCTTCACGCCAGTTTTTATTGCTGTCCATGGAAAACGCCTGAACCAAGAATCAGCGAAGCCTAGGTCGATTCTCCCCGGTAGCGCAAGGCGCGCTGTCCATGGCGGCCTGACGCAGCACCCGAATGCCTGCGCGAATCAGCCAGCAGGCGAGGATGAAGGGTGCCGTCAGCGTTGCCAGCCCCAGTGCGACGAACCCCGGCGTGAGCAACACCACCAGCAGGATTCCCAACAATGGCAGCCAAGGCTGGCGACGATTTTGGCTGAAGGCGAGGGCGGCAAGCACGGCGTTGTAGCCGCTCAAACCCAGCAGCGCGGTTGATGTTTCGTGATGCAGAAGGGCGAAACCGAGGCCGGCAGCGGAGCCGAGCAGCGCCCACAGGAAGGCACGATGGTCAGCGATCAGCAAACCCATGGCAATCAGAGCACCGGCCAGCGGATGACCGAGAAACAGCACCTGACCGAGCCCTTTCAATGACGCGGCAAGCAAGTTGAGTGTGGTCATTTCGATCAGCGGCGCGGGCTGCTGGGGGGCGGCAAACGACAGTAGCAACCAGCTCATCCCGACGAAGGGCGCGGTGTAGGCGGGAAGGCAATCATGATCGCGCGAATGCTTGAGCCATTGCTGGGTGAGCATCGCACTCAGGCCGCCAGCGGCAATGATTAGCGGCGGCAATAACGCTGACCACGGGAAATAAAGGCTCAGCAGCAGACCGAGCAGAATACCGTTGTAACTGAACAGGCCGGCCTGACGATCAGCCTTTGTGTAACCGCGACGTTGCGCGGTGAGCAACCCGGCGACCCCTCCCAGCAACGCACCGCCGAGCAGGGCCGGAGCGCTGAACAGAATCGCCAACAGACACAGCAGACCGCACAGCGGATGGCGCTGGAGAAAGATTTGACTGAAGCCATTGAGCAGGGCAGTGGCCCAGTCGGGGCATTGGGTGTTGAAGTGGTTGGCAGGCATTTTAGGTCTGTGTGTCAGAGGAGCCGAGTCGCCTGCTTCGCGAGCAAGCCCGCTCCCACATTAGTCTTGTGTCGAACTCAGATTAAATGTGGGAGCGGGCTTGCTCGCGAAGAGGCCGGTACAGGCGCTAAATCAACGTCTCAATGCGCAACGAATTGGTTGACCCCGGCTGCCCAAACGGCACTCCCGCCGTGATCAACAACGTATCGCCGCGTTGAGCCATCCCCTGTGCCTGGGCAATCTCCAACGCCGTCGAGCACACTTCATCCACCTGGCGCAGCCGATCATTGACCACCGAGTGCACGCCCCACGCTACCGTCAAACGCCGCGCGGTTTGCAAATTCGGCGTCAGGTTGAGGATCGGCACCGTTGGCCGTTCCCGCGCAGCCCGCAGGCTTGAGGTGCCGGACTCGCTGTAGTTCACCAACACCGCCACCGGCAGCACGTTGCTGATGCGGCGGATCGCGCAGCTGATCGCGTCGGACACCGTGGCCTCGGCTTTCGGCCGGCTCACGTCCAGTTGGGCCTGATAGTCCGGGCCGTTTTCCACCTGACGGATGATCTTGCTCATCATCTGCACAGCTTCAAGCGGATATTCACCGGACGCGGTTTCCGCCGACAGCATCACCGCGTCCGCGCCTTCGGCCACCGCATTGGCGACGTCAGTGACTTCGGCGCGGGTCGGGGCGGGAGAGAAACGCATCGACTCCAGCATCTGCGTCGCCACCACCACCGGTTTGCCGAGTTGGCGGCAAGTGCTGATGATGTTTTTCTGGATTTGCGGCACGCTTTCGGCCGGCACTTCCACGCCCAGATCACCGCGAGCGACCATGATCGCATCGCTCAATTCGGCGATTTCACGCAGTTGAGTCACGGCCGAGGGTTTCTCGATCTTGGCCATCAAGAAGGCCTTGTCGCCGATCAATGCGCGGGCTTCGCGGATGTCTTCCGGGCGTTGCACGAACGACAGCGCGACCCAATCCACCCCCAGCTCCAGACCAAAGCTCAAGTCGCGACGATCCTTGGTGGTCAACGGGCTCAGGTCGAGCACCGCTTGCGGCACGTTGACGCCTTTGCGATCCGACAGCTCGCCGCCATTGAGCACTGTGGTGTCGATGGCGTCGGCGTATTTGGTCACCACCCGCAGGCGCAGCTTGCCGTCGTCCAGCAGCAGGTCCATGCCAGGCGTAAGCGCGGCGATGATTTCCGGGTGAGGCAAGTTGACCCGGCGCTCATCGCCCGGCGTCGGGTCCAGGTCCAGACGCAAGGCCTGACCGCGATACAACTGCACTTTGCCACGGGCGAATTTGCCGACCCGCAGTTTCGGGCCTTGCAGGTCCATCAGTATCCCCAGCGGGTAATTCAGCTGACGCTCGACCTCACGAATCCATTGATAGCGCTGGGCGTGGTCGGCGTGATCGCCGTGGCTGAAGTTCAGGCGAAAGATATTGACCCCGGCCTGCACCAGCTCACGGATGTCGTCGATCCCGTTGGTGGCCGGGCCAAGGGTGGCGAGGATTTTGACCTTCTTATCAGGCGTCATGTTTAGTGCTCTCGAGAATCAGGATGGCGCGGAAGTCGTTGACGTTGGTGCGGGTCGGCTCGGTGACGATCAGCGCATCCAGCGCCGCGAAATAGCCGTAGCCATTGTTGTTGTCCAGTTCATCGCAGGCAGCGAGGCCGAGGGCGGCAGCGCGGGCGTAACTGTCTGGGGTCATGATGGCGCCGGCGTTGTCTTCGGAGCCGTCGATGCCGTCGGTGTCACCCGCCAAGGCGTAGACGCCGGGCAGGCCTTTGAGGCTGTCGATCAGGCTTAGCAGGAATTCGGCGTTGCGCCCGCCACGGCCATTGCCGCGCACGGTGACGGTGGTTTCGCCGCCGGACAGAATCACGCACGGAGCTGCCAGCGGCTGGCCGTGCTGGACGATCTGCCGCGCAATGCCGGCGTGGACTTTCGCCACGTCCCGGGATTCACCTTCCAGGTCGCCGAGAATCAACGGACTGAAACCGGCCTGACGGGCTTTCACCGCCGCCGCTTCGAGCGATTGCTGTGGGCGGGCGATCAACTGGAAATGACTGCGGGCCAGGCTCGGATCGCCGGGTTTGACTGTTTCCGATTCCGCGCTTTGCAGCCAGTTACGCACCGAGGCCGGGACTTCGATGCCATAACGCTTGAGGATCGCCAGCGCTTCGGCCGAGGTGCTCGGGTCGGCCACGGTGGGGCCGGACGCGATGACCGTGGCGAGATCGCCCGGTACATCGGAAATCGCATAGGTATAAACCGTGGCCGGCCAGCAGGCTTTGCCCAGACGACCGCCCTTGATCGCCGAGAGGTGCTTGCGCACGCAATTCATCTCGCCGATGGTCGCGCCGGATCTGAGCAGGGCTTTGTTGATCGACTGTTTGTCGGCGAGGGTGATGCCGGCGGCGGGTAGTGCCAACAATGCCGATCCACCGCCAGACAGCAGGAAGATCACGCGGTCGTCTTCGCTCAGGTCGCTGACCAGTTCCAGCACCCGTTTCGCAACAGCCAAACCAGCCGCATCCGGCACCGGGTGCGCGGCTTCGACCACTTCGATTTTTTCGCACGGGGCGCCGTGACCGTAACGGGTCACCACCAGGCCGGACACTTCACCCTGCCAGCAGCGCTCGACCACCTGAGCCATGGCCGCTGCGGCTTTACCGGCGCCGATGACGATCACCCGACCGCTACGATCTTTGGGTAAATGAGCTTCGAGGACGTGCTGCGGATGGGCTGCGTCGATGGCTGTGGCAAACAGCTCGCGCAGCAGTTGTTGCGGATCGACCGACATGGCGGGCTCCCGGAATTCTTGTTATTGGAGAAAGCTGCTTGCCCCTGTAGGAGCGAGGCTTGCCCGCGAACCGGCCACCTCGGTGTTTCTGCTGCACCGAGGCGATCCCTTCGCGGGCAAGCCTCGCTCCTACAGGGGCGGGTGATGGTGTTATTTATCGCGAATCGAGAAATTCGCCATGTGTTCCAGGCCTTTGATCAGCGCCGAGTGGTCCCAGTTGCTGCCGCCAATGGCCGCGCAGGTGCTGAACACTTGCTGGGTATTGGCGGTGTTCGGCAGGTTGATGCCCAGTTCGCGAGCGCCGGCCAGGGCCAGGTTCAGGTCCTTCTGGTGCAGGCTGATGCGGAAGCCTGGATCGAAAGTGCCTTTGATCATGCGCTCGCCATGGACTTCAAGGATCTTCGACGAGGCAAAACCGCCCATCAGCGCTTCACGCACCTTGGCTGGATCGGCACCGTTTTTCGAGGCGAACAGCAGGGCTTCGGCCACGGCCTGGATGTTCAGCGCGACGATGATCTGGTTCGCCACTTTCGCGGTTTGACCGTCGCCGTTGCCACCGACCAGGGTGATGTTTTTGCCCATGGCCTGGAACAGCGGCAGGGCGCGTTCGAAGGCATCGGCATCGCCGCCGACCATGATGCTCAGGGTCGCAGCCTTGGCGCCGACTTCGCCGCCGGAAACCGGGGCGTCGAGGTACTGCGCGCCTTTCTCGTTGATTTTGGCTGCGAAGGCTTTAGTGGCAGTCGGCGAGATCGAGCTCATGTCGATCACGACTTTGCCCTTGCTCACGCCTGCCGCAACGCCATCGGCGCGGAACAGCACGTCATCGACCTGCGGAGTATCCGGGACCATGACGATGATGAATTCGGCTTCCTGGGCCACTTCTTTCGGGTTCGCCAGGGCGACGGCGCCGGCGGCGATCAGGTCGGCAGGGGCTGGGTCGTGGTGTGCCGACAGGAACAGGCTGTGACCGGCTTTCTGCAGGTTCAACGCCATTGGGTGGCCCATGATGCCGGTGCCGATAAATCCGATTTTAGCCATGAGAAAATCCTCTTGTTTTTATTGCTCTGTTCGCAAAATTCGTGGGATGGCAGCGAGGACGCCTTCGCGGGCAAGCCTCGCTCCTACAGACAATTCTGGCCCCCCGTAGGAGCGAGGCTTGCCCGCGAAGAACGATGACGCGGTGTCAGATCAAATCGCGTTATGGGTTTTCAACCAGCCCAAGCCTGCCTCAGTGGTGGTCAGCGGCTTGTATTCGCAGCCAACCCAACCCTGATAACCGATGCGGTCCAGGTGTTCGAACAGGAAGCGGTAATTGATTTCACCGGTGCCCGGTTCGTTGCGCCCTGGGTTGTCGGCCAACTGGATGTGGTTGATCTCGTCCAGGTGCGCGGCCATGGTGCGGGCCAGGTCGCCCTCCATGACTTGCATGTGATAGATGTCGTATTGCAGGAACAGGTTGGCGCTGCCGACTTGTTCGCGAATCGATAGGGCTTGCGCCGTGTTGTTCAGGTAGAAGCCTGGGATGTCACGGGTGTTGATCGCTTCCATCACCAGTTTGATGCCCACCGCT
Organism: Pseudomonas sp. PDM24; assembly: GCF_019218905.1. Lineage (NCBI taxonomy): Bacteria > Pseudomonadati > Pseudomonadota > Gammaproteobacteria > Pseudomonadales > Pseudomonadaceae > Pseudomonas > Pseudomonas sp. PDM24. The sequence continues at coordinate 196,493 of NZ_JAHUWR010000001.1, forward strand.
TGCAGCTTGTCGGCCGCGTACTTGAGGTTGGCGACAAAGGTCTTTTCCACGGTGGCATCGTCGACGCCTTGTGGACGAATACCGGCCAGACAGTTGATCTGGGTGTTGCCCAGCACTTTGGCGTAAGCGATGGCCAGATCGACACCGGCGCGGAATTCTTCGACCCGATCCGGCAGGCACGCGATACCGCGCTCGCCCTTGGCCCAGTCCCCGGCCGGTAGGTTGAACAGCACCTGGGTCAAGCCATTGGCATCGAGCCTGGCCTTGATTTCGGCGGAGCTGAAATCGTAGGGAAACAGGTATTCGACACCACTGAAGCCGGCCTTGGCGGCAGCGTCGAAACGGGCAAGAAAATCCTGCTCGGTGAACAGCATGGACAGGTTGGCTGCGAAACGCGGCATGGTGGTCTCCCGTATAGGTATGGTCATCGTTCCCGGATCCCACAGTGGGAACGATCAGCAGTTAATCGAGCAGCGAAATCGCCGTTGGCGCATCGTTGCCGACCAGCGCCAGGTCTTCGAATTCGTTGACGGCGTTGATCTCGGTGCCCATGGAAATGTTGGTCACGCGCTCCAGAATGATTTCGACGATCACCGGCACTTTGAACTCCTCGATCAGTTCCTGAGCCTTGCGCAGGGCGGGCTGGATCTGAGCCGGTTCGAACACCCGCAACGCCTTGCAACCCAGGCCTTCGGCGACAGCGACGTGGTCGACACCGTAACCGTTGAGTTCCGGAGCGTTGAGGTTGTCGAAAGACAACTGCACGCAGTAGTCCATGTCGAAACCGCGCTGGGCCTGACGGATCAAACCCAGGTACGAGTTGTTCACGACAACGTGGATGTACGGCAGCTTGAACTGCGCGCCTACTGCCAGTTCTTCAATCATGAACTGGAAGTCATAATCCCCAGACAGCGCCACCACCTTGCGGGTCGGATCAGCCTTGACCACGCCGAGTGCGGCCGGAATGGTCCAGCCCAACGGGCCGGCCTGGCCGCAGTTGATCCAGTGACGCGGTTTGTAGACGTGCAGGAACTGCGCGCCGGCAATCTGCGACAGACCGATGGTGCTGACGTAGCAGGTGTCCTTGCCGAACACCTGGTTCATTTCTTCGTAAACCCGCTGCGGCTTGACCGGCACGTTGTCGAAGTGAGTTTTGCGCTGCAGGCTGGCTTTGCGTTGCTGGCAGTCTTGTAGCCAGGCGCTGCGGTTTTTCAGCTTGCCGGCGGCTTGCCATTCGCGAGCGACTTCGATGAACACGGTCAACGCGGCAGCGGCGTCGGACACGATGCCCAGGTCCGGGGTGAACACGCGGCCGATCTGGGTCGGTTCGATGTCGACATGAATGAACTTGCGGCCTTCGGTATAAACGTCGACCGAACCGGTGTGACGGTTAGCCCAACGGTTACCGACGCCCAGCACCACGTCGGACTTCAGCATTGTGGCGTTGCCGTAACGGTGTGAGGTTTGCAGGCCGACCATGCCAACCATCAGCGGGTGATCGTCCGGGATGGTGCCCCAGCCCATCAGGGTCGGGATCACTGGAATGCCGGTCAGCTCAGCGAACTCCACCAGCAACTCGCTGGCGTCGGCATTGATGATGCCACCACCGGCCACCAGCAATGGACGTTCAGCCTGATCGAGCATGGCCAGGGCCTTCTCGATCTGTACGCGATTAGCGGTCGGCTTGGCCAGCGGCAGCGACTCATAAGCGTCGATGTCGAATTCGATTTCAGCCATCTGCACGTCGAACGGCAGGTCGATCAGCACTGGGCCAGGGCGGCCGGAGCGCATTTCATAGAAGGCTTTCTGGAACGCGTAAGGCACCTGGCCAGGCTCCATGACGGTGGTCGACCACTTGGTGACCGGCTTGACTATGCTGGTGATATCGACGGCCTGGAAGTCTTCCTTGTGCATCCGGGCCCGCGGTGCCTGGCCGGTGATGCACAGGATCGGGATCGAGTCGGCCGAGGCGCTGTAGAGCCCGGTGACCATGTCGGTACCGGCCGGGCCGGAGGTGCCGATGCACACGCCGATGTTGCCGGCCTTGGTGCGGGTGTAGCCCTCGGCCATGTGCGAGGCGCCTTCAACGTGGCGAGCGAGGACGTGATCGATGCCACCGACCTTCTGCAAGGCGGAGTACAGCGGGTTGATCGCGGCGCCCGGGATGCCAAAAGCGGTATCAACCCCTTCACGGCGCATCACCAGAACGGCGGCTTCGATTGCTCTCATTTTGCTCATGGTTTTGTGCCTCTTACGTTTTGTAATTGTATACAAGTGGCTTTGCGCAGAGTGTATTCATGGCGGACGGCGCAGGTCAATCCATTTTCTCAAGCAGCTGTTTCATTCGTCGGAAGCCCGAAGGACTGTGGCTTTTCGTCGCATGTGGAGCTTTTCGAGAATTATTGTATACAAAAAAATAATTCATTGTGTTCTATTTGTTGCATCGGATTGCGCAACAAAAAGCAATCCAACGGCTTTCCCAATAACAAAATGAGGACGGCACCATGAGCGCTTTAACCTTGAACGTCGCAGTCAACCTGGCCAACCAGGCCATCTCCGCAGGCCGTGCAATCTCTGCCGCGCCCTTGACCGTTGCCGTGCTGGACGCCGGCGGGCACTTGATAACGCTGCAGCGCGAAGACGGCGCCAGCCTGCTACGCCCGCAGATCGCCATCGGCAAAGCCTGGGGTGCGATCGCCCTGGGCAAAGGCTCACGCCTGCTGGCCCAGGACGCCCAACAACGCCCGGCCTTCTTCGCCGCGCTGAATAGCCTGGGGCAGGGCAGCGTCGTCCCGGTACCGGGCGGCGTGTTGATTCGGGATCAGGAAGGGAGTGTGTTGGGGGCGGTGGGTATCAGCGGTGATTTGTCTGATGTTGATGAGCAATGTGCGATCAGAGCGATCGAGGCGCAGGGGTTGAGGGCGGATGCGGGGGTGGTTGGTTGATCTTCAGCGGCTGATCGAATGTCATCGCGGGCAAGCCCGCTCCCACAGGTTCCTGCTGGTGAACACAAAACCTGTGAACACCATCGATCCTTGTAGGTGAACACAAAATCTGTGAACACCCTCGATCCTTGTAGGTGAACACAAAATCTGTGAACACTTTCGATCCTTGTGGGAGCGGGCTTGCCCGCGATGGCGGCCTCATGGACACATCTGGATAACGGACTGTCGCGGTCTATGGGCCGCTGAGGTCTAGTCTTCTGATGAATCCATCATGAAGGGGCAACGGATTGCCTGATCTTCCTGCTTCACATCGCCTAAGAAAGGGGCGCTATGCCGAACCTAATCGAATCTACTTACTGACTACCAATACACTTGATCGCGAGCCGGTATTTGCGGATTTCGCATTGGGCAGGTTGGTTGTTCATCAATTTCGCCAAGCACAGAACACGGGGTTAGTGAATTCACTGGCATGGGTGGTTATGCCTGATCACTTCCATTGGCTTGTCGAGTTGGAGAAATGTTCGCTCAGTAACCTGATGCGTCAAACCAAGTCACTGATTACGCGGGAGGTGAATATTTCCAGTAACAGGAACGGACCACTTTGGCAGCAGGGCTATCACGACCGGGCATTGAGGCGAGAAGAAGACTTGGTGAAGATGGCACGGTATGTAGTGGCCAATCCATTGCGGGCAGGTCTTGTAGAGCGGCTTGGCGACTATCCGTTGTGGGATGCCATCTGGCTTTAAGAATTTAGATAGAGTCGCCTTCATCGCGGGCAAGCCCGCTCCCACAAGGATTGAGGGTGTTCACATATTTTGTGTACACCACCGAACCTGTGGGAGCGGGCTTGCTCGCGATTGGGGTTCGCTCAGTCTATCAGTCCAGCTCACACCCCTTAAGCACCAACCGGATAATCGTCTGCGCCGCCGCTTCATAGTCGGCCTCATCCAGCTTGGCTTTACCGGTAACCGCAGAGATCTGCCAGTCGAAGTCGGCATAGGTCTGGGTCGCGGCCCAGATGCTGAACATCAGGTGGTTGGGGTCGATCGGGGCGATCTGGCCGCGGTCGATCCAGGTCTGGATGCAGTCGATGTTGTGCCTCGCCTGGCCGTTGAGCTGCTCGACCAGGTCGGGGCTCAGGTGCGGGGCGCCGTGCATGATTTCGCTGGCGAACACTTTGGAGGCGAAGGGCAGGTCACGGGAGATGCGGATTTTCGAGCGAATGTAGCCGCTCAGCACTTCGCTGGGCACGCCGTCGGCGTTGAACGGCGTCGAGGCCTGCAGGATTGGCTCGATGATGCTTTCCAGGACCTCGCGGTAGAGATTTTCCTTGGATTTGAAGTAGTAGTAGACGTTAGGCTTGGGCAGCCCGGCCTTGGCCGCGATGTCACTGGTTTTGGTCGCAGCGAAGCCCTTGTCGGCAAATTCTTCACTGGCGGCACGCAGGATCAGTTCTTTGTTGCGCTCGCGGATGGTGCTCATAAACCAAGGAGTTCCTTGCCTGTTCTGGCGGTTGCGCATGGTAGCACCGGCCTCGCGCGGCGCTCAAGAATGCCCCGTGTAGCCTCGGGTCGCGCTATGCTGCGCGCCATTCATTCAAGAAGGAAACCTGATTCATGGCAGGAAGCAGTTTGCTGGTGCTGATCGACGACATCGCCACCGTACTGGACGATGTGGCGTTGATGACCAAAATGGCCGCGAAGAAGACCGCCGGCGTGCTTGGTGACGATCTGGCGCTCAATGCCCAGCAGGTTTCCGGCGTGCGTGCCGAGCGGGAAATCCCGGTGGTGTGGGCCGTGGCCAAGGGTTCGTTCCTCAACAAACTGATCCTGGTGCCGTCGGCCTTGGCCATCAGTGCGTTCATTCCGTGGCTGGTCACGCCGTTATTGATGGTCGGTGGCGCTTACCTGTGCTTTGAAGGCTTCGAGAAACTCGCCCACAAATTCCTCCACAGCAAAGCTGAAGATCAGGCCGAACACGCAGAGCTGGTCGAGGCCGTGGCCAACCCGGCGGTCGACCTGGTGGCGTTCGAGAAGGACAAGATCAAAGGGGCGATCCGTACCGACTTCATTCTCTCGGCGGAAATCATCGCCATCACCCTGGGCACCGTGGCTGCCGCTTCGCTGACCCAGCAAGTGATCGTGCTCTCGGGCATCGCCATCGTCATGACCATCGGCGTCTACGGCCTGGTGGCTGGCATCGTCAAGCTCGACGACCTCGGTCTGTGGCTGACCCAGAAGCCTGGGCAAATGGCCAAAAGCATCGGCGGCGGGATTCTGCGTGCAGCGCCGTACATGATGAAAAGCCTGTCGGTGATCGGCACCGCGGCGATGTTCTTGGTCGGCGGCGGGATTCTGACCCATGGTGTGCCGGTGGTTCATCACTGGATCGAGAGTGTCAGCGCGAGTGCTGGTGGGGCCGGGTTTATCGTGCCGACGTTGCTGAATGCGGTGGCCGGGATTGTGGCGGGTGCGGCGGTGTTGGTGGGAGTGATGGCGGTGAGCAAGACCTGGAAAGCAGTCAAAGGTTGAAGCCTGGCAATACGATCAAGTGTGGGAGCGGGCTTGCTCGCGAAGAGGTAATAACATTCAGCATCAATGTTGACTGTTATACCGCCTTCGCGAGCAAGCCCGCTCCCACATTTGTTTTGTGGTGTTGCCGATGCAATTACTCGGCGACCTGCAGCTTGCGCGACTCGGTGTACACGTAACGCACTTTTTCATACTCGAACGGCGTATTCAGCTGACCATAGCGGAAGCTGTTCTGATAGCGCTTGTCGATGACGCGAAGTGCCCAGACTTCCGGATGGTTGGAGCTGACTTCGGCCACGTTCAAGAAGTTGATCGCCGATTCGCCGGTGTAATCCACTACCAGGCCCGCGGTGTCGCGCAGGTTCGACGGGCCGAGGATCGGCAGCACGAAATAGGCACCGCCCGGTACGCCGTAGAAGCCCAGTGTCTGACCGAAGTCTTCGCTCTGGCGCGGCAGCCCCATGGCGGTGGCCGGGTCCCACAGGCCGGCGACACCGATGGTGGTGTTGAGCAGCAGGCGCGCGGTGGTTTCCATCGAACGCTGACCTTTGAATTGCAGCAAACTGTTCACCAGGTTTGGCACATCGCCGACGTTGTTGAAGAAGTTGCTGACGCCGGTGCGCAGGAAACTTGGGGTGATGTAGCGATAGCCGTTGACCACGGGCAGGAACACCCATTGGTCGAAACGGTAGTTGAAGTGGTAGACGCGGCGGTTCCATTCTTCCAGCGGGTCGTAGACGTTCAGCGCGTTGAGCGTCGAACGTTCGAACTCGCGCTGATCCAGCCCCGGGTTGAATTTGAGTTTGCTCAGCGGTTCCTTGAAGCCGTCACTATCGACCACCACAGGTGCGTTGGCTTTGCTGTTGTCGGCGTTGGCGACGCCTGCACAGAGTAACGCTGCGATCAGCAGGGGGTATTTAGCCACGGAAAAACTCCAGCATGGCGTCGCTGTTGACGCGATAGTTGAGGTTGCCGCAATGGCCGCCCAATGGATAAACAGTCAAACGGTCGCCAAAGGTCCGGCGCAGAAACCCCAGGTCGCCAGGGCCGAGGATCACGTCGTCGGCGTTGTGCATGACGGCGATTTTCGGGCTGTCGTGCAGGTAATCCTTGAGTGCATACAGGCTGACCTGATCGATCAGTTGCAGCAGGCTGCCGCCATCGGTGCGGGCGCGCCACATCGGAATGACCTGTTCGGTCAGGTAGCAGTCGAAGTCGCATTGCAGCGCGCGTTTGAGGAACGGCGTGAGGGTGGTGCCTTCGGTGATCGGGTATTTCGGTGGCGTGATCAGGCCGCGGCGGTTGATCAGGTCCGAGGTGAAGGCGATGTCCGCTGCAGAGAAACGGAACGAAGTGCCAATCAGCATGGCCATCTGTTCGTTGCTCAAGTGCTGCTTGGACTGCTGGAAGTCGTAGAGCAGGGCGTCGTTGAGGTCGATGTAGCCCTTCTGCTGGAAGTAGCGGGTCAGTTTGTCCAGTACCAGTTCATAGAAGGTGGTGCTGTTGTTGATGCCCTTTACCTCTGTCTGTACCAGCTTGTCCAGGTTGGTGACCGAGGTGTAAAGGTTGACCGGTGGGTTGAGCAGCAAGACTTTCTTGAAATTGAAGCTGCGACGGGTTTCATCCAGGTGCGCGACAAATGCCGCATCCAGTGCGCCAAGGCTGTAACCGGTCAGGAAATAATCGGTGACCGGCAGCTTCGGGTTCTGCGCCCGAACGGCCTGCATTACCCGGTACATGTCTTCGGCATCTTCCTTGGTCACGCCGGGGGTGGCGAAGCGCGAGGCGGCGGTCATGAAGTCGAAGCTGGTCGGCGACGACAGCTGCACCACGTGATAGCCGGCCTTGTAGTAGAGCTTTTTCAGGTACTCGTTGAGGGTGCTGTCATAGCGTGCACCCGTGCCGGAGATCAGGAAGATCAACGGTGCCGCTTGATCTTGCGTGGCGATGCGGTAGGTGAGTTTCTTCACCGGCCAGAAGTTGTCCGGCAGGCTGAATTCACGCTCCGGGCGCAATGTGACGCTGCGATCCTCCTGATTGATATCGTCGTCCAGCGGCAACTCCGGGCGTAACTCCGGCGGTGTCGTGGCGATAGTCGCCTCGAACGGGTTGGTCAGGGGGTAGCCGTAACTGGCGGCATCAATGTCGGCCGCCAGTGCGGACGCACTTAAAATCAAGCCGCCAAACAGGGCGGCGCAGCGCAAGGAACGGAGCATGACTAGATCCCTTAGAGGAAGGTGCCGGATGAAGTTCGCAGGCTATGACCACAGGATTTGCGCCAAAGTGCCATGACGGGCACCAATCAGGCCTGATTTCGGAGCAACGGTAGCTGGACGATACACTTTGCAGCTATTTGATGAACAGTTATCTGTTGATGTCACTTGCTTACCGCGGGCGGGGGATTAAGCTGGCCGCCGATTTCGTTTATTGGAGTGTTGCATGTCCCGCCGTCTGCCTGTGATCCTGTTGCTCGTTCTTCTGCCGTTATGGCTGGCCGCCAGTTATGGCGCGCGTTATGGCTTTATGGAGGATGCGCAATGGGTCGGCATCTGCGTGGATGAGGCCAGTCGTTGGGAATGCCAGATTCGTTCGAATCTCGGTTTGATGATTCATTTCAAGGTTCTGGGCTGGGTAGCATTGGCTGCCGCCGTGATTGGTTTTGTTCTACCAGGGCGAGCGGGGTGGTGGCTGGCGGTGCTGGCGCTGGTGTTCGGGTTTCCGGCGCTGGCGTTGTACAACACCACGTTGGCGGTGTTTGCGGTGGTGATTGCTGCATTGCGTCTGGTTCGGGCTTCTCGTAGCGCCTGATGGGCAGCCTTCGCGGGCAAGCCTCGCTCCTACAGTTTAGAGTCGTTCGCAATTATCACGGTCGAAATAAATCTGTAGGAGCGAGGCTTGCCCGCGAAGAGGCCCGCAAGCACGCTGAAGATCAGCCCTTGCGAACCCGCAAGCTGCGCCACAACGCCGCCACCATCAACACACTCACCAGCGCCCAACCCCAGGCCTGCTGGTTCTGCAAACCTTCTTGATACAGTTGCGGCGCAATGCCGGCGCCGATGATGAAGGTCAGCAGGGCAATTTCCCGGCGCGGCACACTGACCGGACGGCACAGGTACACCAGCGCCGGCAGGATGAACGCAACACTCGGGAAGCTGCGATAACGCGGATCGAACACCAGCTCCAGCATCATCACCGCCGCGGCAAAACCTGCCGCTGCCAGCCACCAGCCAGCGCGACGCTCCAGTGCATTGAAGGCGCGTTCACGCCAGCCGGTACGAGCGCTCAAGGCCAGCGCGGCATGGGCCAGCACCAACAGATTCAACCCCGTCAGCAAAGCGACCCACAGCCATTCACTGGCAAACCGTGTGGTGACCCGAGCCAGATCGCCCCAGGCACCCATCGAACAGGCCGCCAACGCGCCGAGCAGTGGCAGCACCAACGCCGCGCGGGTGCTGCGAACGCGACCGCCGAGGATCAGTGTGCCGATGAAGATCAAGCCACCCAGCGCCAGCCATTGCGACCAGTACGGCACGTTCGAGACCGGCCCGGCCAGCACGCCCTTATCCTGACGATCGGCGTCGAACAATCCCCAGTAACCCCCGACCGCACCTTCGCTGGCGCGTTTCCAGGGCTGGTCGAATGCCTCGATCAGGTTGTAATGCCAGCCTTGCTGTTCGGCCATGATCACAAAGCTACGAATGAACCTGGCTTCGTTGACTCGGCTCGGCAACGCGGTTTCGCGCTGACGGCCTTCGCTCGGCCAGCCGGTTTCGCCAATCATCACGTCTTTGGGCGCAAATTTGTTGCCGAACACCTGACGCACTTCGGCCACATGCTGCAATGCAGCGTCGATGTTTGATGGATCGTCTTCCCAGTACGGCAGCAAATGAATGGTCAGGAAGTCCACCGCCGGAGCGATTTCGGGATGCTTGAGCCAGAACTCCCAGACGTCGGCGTAGGTCACCGGTTGTTTGACCTGACTTTTGACCTTGTTAATCAGCGTTGCCAACTGTGCGCCGGTGACTTCCTTGCGCAGCAGGGTTTCATTACCTACGATCACCGAGGTCACTACATCGGCGTTGGCATTGGCCGAGGCGATCAGCAGGTCGACCTCCTTGGCGGTGTCCACCGGGTTGCTGTTGACCCAGGCGCCGATCATCAGCTTCAAGCCGTGCTTGCGTGCGAGGTCGGGCAGGGCCTCCAGGCCGGTCATGGAATAAGTACGGATGCATTCGAAACGGGTTGCCAGCAGTGCGAGGTCGGCGTCCATGCGCTCGGGGCGCAGTTTGAACGGCACATCGAACGGCGACTGGTCTTTGTCGAACGGGGTGTAGGAGGCGCATTGCAGCTTGTGTGTTGCGCTGGCCACGTCCGGCAGGATCACCGGTTTGCCGAGTCCATACCAGAAGCCACCAAGGGCAAAAAGCCCCAGCAGGCAGGCAAATAAATAAGCAAGAAGAGGAAAGCGGGATGTCGCGGGCATGGTCAGGCCGTCTGGGAACAAAGCCGCGCATGTTACCTGCATTTGTCCCGCGCTTGGTGGCCCGCATAATTTTGACATGCAAAGTTCAGGCGGGGTGGCGGATGGATTTGCGACGGTTGCAATTAATGGCCTTCTGATGTCGTTTCTCGATGCCTTGAGGTCGCTGGCAGAGCAGGTCGCAGTGGGCGTCAGGTTGATCATCCAATCGTCAGTACTCCGCTGATGTTTGAACGAGTTTGCGGTGAGGCGTGATGGGGGCGCTGTGCACCATAACAATACGTTGAGCGGCTCGGCATCCGTCGAGCGCAGCACTTTCGGGGAAGTAACGATGAAGATGCGACGACTCTTGGGCGCAGGTGCCGCTTTGGTGCTGGCGATCAGTTCTACGATGGCCAGTGCTGAAGGCAAGGCAGTGACGATCGGTTATGTAGACGGCTGGTCGGACAGCGTCGCCACGACCAACGTGGCCGCGGAAGTGATCAGACAGAAACTCGGTTATGACGTGAAGCTGCAAGCGGTTGCCACCGGGATCATGTGGCAGGGTGTGGCCACTGGCAAGCTCGACGCCATGCTGTCGGCGTGGCTGCCCGTGACTCACGGTGAATACTGGACCAAGAACAAGGATCAGGTCGTCGATTACGGCCCGAACTTCAAGGATGCAAAAATCGGCCTGATCGTGCCGGAGTACGTCAAGGCCAAGTCTATTGCCGATCTGAAAACCGACGACAGCTTCAAAAATCGTATCGTCGGTATCGATGCCGGTTCAGGCGTGATGCTCAAGTCCGAGCAGGCGATCAAGGACTATGGCCTGGACGGCTATACCCTCAAGGCCAGTTCCGGCGCCGGCATGATTGCCGAGCTGACCCGTGCCGAGAAGAAAAACGAATCCATTGCCGTCACCGGTTGGGTGCCGCACTGGATGTTCGCCAAGTGGAAACTGCGCTTCCTGGACGACCCGAAAGGCGTTTATGGCGCGGCTGAAACCGTGAACAGCATCGGTAGCAAAGAGCTGGCAACCAAGGCGCCGGAAGTTGCGAAGTTCCTGAAGAACTTCCAATGGGCATCGAAAGACGAAATCGGCGAAGTCATGTTGGCGATTCAGGACGGCGCCAAGCCTGAAGCAGCAGCGAAGGATTGGGTGGCTAAACACCCGGATCGCGTTGCCGACTGGACCAAGTGATTTGACCTGACGCGTCTAGTCAGCAGCTCTCGAGGCCCCTTGGCATTTATGCCAAGGGGCCTTTTGCTTTTTTATGTGTTTAACGCATGCATGAGAAATGGCGACTCTGTCATGTCGTTCTAATACTAAGGTCGTCTGGAACCTGTCCGGCAGCCGCATAGAGTGGATACCGTTCCAACTAAATCTGTGCTGCGAGGATAAAAACAATGAACGACAGCATTTACCTCTCGATTCAGAACAGCCCGCGCTTCAAGGAGCTGGTCAGCAAGAGAGAACGATTCGCCTGGATTCTTTCAGCGATCATGCTTGGGCTGTACTCCGGATTCATTCTTTTGATTGCTTACGGACCGCATATCCTGGGCGCAAAAATCAGCCCCGAGTCCTCAATTACTTGGGGCATTCCGATCGGTGTCGGGCTGATCGTTTCGGCCTTTATCCTGACGGGCATTTACGTGCGACGCGCCAATGGCGAATTCGACGACTTGAACAATGCGATTCTCAAGGAGGCTCAGCAATGATCCGGCGTCTAATGGCTCTATTGAGCATCGCAGCCTTTGCACCTGGCGTCTGGGCGGCTGAAGCCCTGACGGGTGCGGTACAGAAACAACCACTCAACATTTCCGCGATCCTGATGTTCGTGGCATTCGTGGGTGCAACCCTGTGTATCACTTACTGGGCTTCCAAGAAAAACAACTCGGCCGCCGACTACTATGCGGCGGGCGGCAAGATCACCGGTTTCCAGAACGGCTTGGCGATTGCCGGTGACTACATGTCCGCGGCATCCTTCCTGGGTATTTCCGCCCTGGTGTTTACCTCTGGCTACGATGGCCTGATCTACTCGATCGGCTTCCTGGTGGGCTGGCCGATCATTCTGTTCCTGATCGCCGAGCGCCTGCGCAACCTGGGCAAGTACACCTTTGCCGACGTGGCGTCCTACCGCCTTGGGCAGACCCAGATCCGCTCGCTGTCGGCTTGCGGTTCGCTGGTGGTGGTGGCTTTCTACCTGATTGCGCAAATGGTGGGTGCTGGCAAGCTGATTCAGCTGCTGTTCGGTCTCGACTATCACGTTGCGGTGATCCTGGTCGGTATCCTGATGTGCCTGTACGTGCTGTTCGGCGGCATGCTGGCGACCACTTGGGTGCAGATCATCAAGGCGGTGCTGTTGCTGTCCGGTGCCTCGTTCATGGCACTGATGGTGATGAAATACGTCAACTTCGACTTCAACGCGCTGTTCTCCGAGGCGATCAAGGTTCACCCTAAAGGTGAAGCGATCATGAGCCCGGGCGGTCTGGTGAAGGATCCGGTCTCGGCGTTCTCCCTCGGCCTGGCACTGATGTTCGGTACCGCTGGCCTGCCGCACATCCTGATGCGCTTCTTCACCGTGAGTGACGCTAAAGAAGCGCGTAAAAGCGTGCTGTATGCAACCGGCTTCATTGGCTACTTCTACATCCTGACCTTCATCATCGGCTTCGGCGCGATTCTGCTGGTCAGCACCAATCCGGCCTTCAAAGATGCGGCTGGCGCGCTGATGGGCGGCAACAACATGGCGGCGGTGCATTTGGCCAACGCGGTGGGTGGCAGTATCTTCCTGGGCTTCATCTCGGCGGTGGCGTTCGCAACCATCCTGGCGGTGGTGGCTGGTCTGACCCTGGCCGGTGCTTCGGCGGTGTCCCATGATCTGTACGCCAGTGTGATCAAGAAGGGCAAGGCCAACGAGAAGGACGAGATCCGTGTCTCGAAAATCACCACCATCGCTCTGGCGGTGCTGGCGATCGGCTTGGGTATTCTGTTCGAGAAGCAGAACATCGCGTTCATGGTGGGCCTGGCGTTCTCCATCGCGGCGAGCTGTAACTTCCCGGTACTGCTGCTTTCCATGTACTGGAAGAAGCTGACGACTCGCGGTGCGATGATCGGCGGCTGGCTGGGTCTGGTCAGTGCAGTTGGCTTGATGGTGTTGGGGCCAACCATCTGGGTGCAGATCTTGGGTCACGAGAAGGCGATCTTCCCGTATGAATACCCGGCGCTGTTCTCCATGGCCATTGCGTTTGTCGGGATCTGGTTCTTCTCGGTCACTGACAAGTCCGCCGAAGGTGTGAACGAACGCGCGCTGTTCTTCCCGCAGTTTGTTCGTTCGCAGACCGGGTTGGGGGCGAGCGGGGCGGTTTCGCACTGAGGCTTCTATATATAAGCTGCGTTAAAACGAATGCCCCGGTCGAGAGATCGGGGCATTTTTTATTGGGCGGTTATCGGACTCTGTATGATTTTTCCGCGGAGGTGGCCTGCTCTTTGATCGTGTATATATCCGTTTCTGCGGTAGCGTCGGCTGGCGGTTATCGCCCGCCCTTGTAGGAGCGAGGCTTGCCCGCGAAGGCTGCCTGATAGTCGACCAGGCTATTTGATTGTGTACATATCCGTTTCTGCGGTCACGGCCGCTGGCGGTTTCGCTTTTACAGCGAGTCACTTTGGAAAAGCGCGAAAGTAACCAAAGCGCTCTTGCCCCTCCATTCGGTGCCTCGCTTAGGCTCGGCATGCCATAACGAAGGCATTGCTCCGGGGGGCGGCTACCGCGGCATCCTTGCCGCGGTGCCCCCTACGCAACGCCTGCGTTCGGCCTCTGGGAAAGGGGCGAGATCAAGATCAAGATCAAAAGCCAAAGCAACAGCAAGATCAACAGCTTCCCGAGCAAGCCCGCTCCCACAAAAAATCAGAGCACATCCAAAATCAGAGCCATCCGCTCTTTTTTTCACCACTCTATAGGCCGAGCGTTAGCTCGCCTGCAGCTTTTGATCTTGATGCACCGCCCCCTCGAGAGGCCGAGTGGAGGTTCTGCGCAGTGGGCAACCCGGCATGGATGCCGGGTTAGCCGCGCCCGGCCATGGATGGCCGATCGCGGCGGGCCCACGGGGCAGGACCGGAGCGAGGGCATGCCGAGCCTGGGCGAGGCACCGAACGAAAGGGGCAAGAGCGCTTTGGTTACTTTGGCGCTTTTCCAAAGTGACCCGCTGTAAGAGCGGAACCGCCAGCCGGCGCAACCGAAGAAACGGATATGTACACAACCACAGAGCCCGGTCGGCCCTCAGGCTGCCGCGTAACTCAACGTCAGGCACAAACAAAAACGGCCTCTATTTATAGAGGCCGTTTCCGGTGCAACTTAAGACGTTATCGCAAGACAGGTCTTATTTGCGGTCTTCAAGCCGGGTGATATCACGCGACTCATAGCCAGTGTACAGCTGACGCGGACGGCCAATCTTGTACGGGCTGGAGAGCATTTCTTTCCAGTGGGAAATCCAGCCGACAGTCCGCGCCAGAGCGAAGATCACGGTGAACATGCTGGTTGGAATGCCGATCGCCTTGAGGATGATCCCCGAGTAGAAGTCGACGTTCGGGTACAGCGAGCGTTCGATGAAGTACGGATCGGTCAGGGCGATCTCTTCCAGGCGCATAGCCAGTTCGAGTTGCGGATCGTTGGTGATGCCCAGTTCTTTCAGTACTTCGTCGCAGGTCTGCTTCATGACGGTGGCACGAGGGTCGCGGTTTTTGTAAACCCGGTGACCGAAGCCCATCAGTTTGAACGGATCGTTCTTGTCCTTGGCCTTGGCGATGTACTTGTCGATGTTCGAAACATCGCCAATCTCGTCAAGCATGGTCAGAACGGCTTCGTTCGCACCGCCGTGGGCAGGGCCCCACAGTGCAGCGATACCGGCGGCGATACAGGCGAACGGGTTGGCACCCGACGAGCCGGCCAGACGTACGGTAGAAGTCGATGCGTTCTGCTCGTGGTCGGCATGGAGGATGAAGATCCGGTCCATGGCCTTGGCGAGTACCGGGCTGATCGGTTTGATCTCGCACGGGGTGTTGAACATCATGTGCAGGAAGTTTTCCGCGTACGACAGGTCGTTGCGCGGGTACATCATGGGTTGGCCCATGGAGTACTTGTAAACCATTGCGGCCAGGGTCGGCATCTTGGCAACCAGGCGGATCGCGGAGATTTCGCGATGCTGCGGGTTATTGATGTCGAGGGAGTCGTGGTAGAAGGCCGAGAGGGCGCCCACTACGCCGCACATGACGGCCATCGGGTGGGCGTCGCGACGGAAGCCGTTGAAGAAGGTCTTCAATTGCTCGTGAACCATGGTGTGGTTCTTCACGGTGCCGACGAACTGGGCCTTTTGTTCTGCGGTCGGCAATTCGCCATTGAGCAGCAGATAGCAGGTTTCCAGGTAGTCCGACTTTTCAGCCAGCTGTTCGATCGGGTAGCCGCGGTGCAGCAAAATGCCGTTGTCGCCGTCGATATAGGTGATCTTCGACTCGCAGGAGGCAGTCGACATGAAACCAGGGTCAAAGGTGAAACGGCCCGTGGCCGTCAGGCCCCGAACGTCGATAACATCGGGACCAACGGTGCCGGTTAAAATGGGCAGCTCGACGGGGGCTGCGCCCTCGATGATCAACTGCGCTTTTTTGTCAGCCATGTGGCCTCCTATTTATGCTTGAAATCATCAGACAGACCCCCCACGCAGGGCCCGCACCACTATAGTGAGATAAATTCGAATGTCAATTTGCCTAAAGTCTTGCTCCAGAAGGCTTTAACCGGACTTTTTCCTCGAAATTGACTGCCATTTACGCCTTTTATGTCACTTGTGCAATCAGCTATTAGGGGAAGGTGAACGCGTTGTCATTAGTAGCCTAACTGTCTATACTCGGCCACCGACCGCCAGGGGCTTTTGGGCCTGCTTTATTGGGGGTCGCATCCCTGGGTGGTGGTTACCTGACCAGTGCACTCCCCAACAACTTTGCCCTGATTGTTAGGGGCTCTTCAGTGTGAAAAAAAGCCGTGAAAAGCCAACGACCTGTAAACCTAGACCTAAGGACCATCAAACTCCCCATCACCGGCGTTACGTCGTTTCTTCACCGTGTTTCCGGCATCATCCTCTTCCTGGGCCTTGGCTTCATGCTTTATGCATTGGGCAAGTCTCTGGGTTCCGAGGAAGGTTTTGCCGAGGTGAAGGCATGCTTGACCAGCCCGCTGGCCAAGTTCGTAGCATGGGGCCTCCTGTCCGCTCTTCTGTATCACCTGGTAGCCGGTGTGCGCCATTTGATTATGGATATGGGCATCGGTGAGACGCTGGAAGGCGGCAAACTGGGCTCGCAAATCATTATCGCCGTATCTGCGGTGTTGATCGTTCTGGCGGGAGTTTGGATATGGTAACCAGCGTTACGAACCTGTCGCGTTCGGGCCTCTATGACTGGATGGCACAGCGTGTGTCTGCGGTCGTTCTCGCGGCTTATTTCATCTTCCTGATCGGATACCTCGTTGCGAATCCTGGCATTGGCTACACCCAATGGCACGAACTGTTCGCAAGCAACTGGATGCGTATCTTCAGTCTGCTGGCCCTTGTAGCCCTGGGCGCTCACGCCTGGGTCGGCATGTGGACTATCGCGACTGACTACCTGACGCCGATGGCGCTGGGCAAGTCCGCGACTGCAGTACGTTTCCTTTTCCAGGCAGTATGCGGCGTTGCGATGTTCGCTTACTTCGTCTGGGGTGTGCAGATTCTCTGGGGTATCTGATCCATGGCTAACATTCCAACGATTTCTTTCGACGCCATCATTATTGGTGGCGGCGGTGCCGGCATGCGCGCAGCGCTGCAACTGGCACAAGGCGGTCACAAGACTGCCGTGATCACCAAGGTTTTCCCGACCCGTTCGCACACCGTATCGGCCCAGGGTGGCATCACCTGCGCCATCGCGTCCGCTGATCCGAACGATGATTGGCGCTGGCACATGTACGATACCGTCAAGGGTTCCGATTACATCGGTGACCAGGACGCTATCGAATACATGTGTCAGGAAGGCCCGGCTGCAGTTTTCGAACTGGACCACATGGGTCTGCCGTTCTCCCGTACCGAACAGGGCCGCATCTACCAGCGTCCATTCGGCGGTCAGTCGAAGGATTACGGTAAAGGTGGCCAGGCCGCCCGTACCTGTGCCGCGTCCGACCGTACCGGTCACGCGCTGCTGCACACCCTTTATCAGGGCAACCTGAAAGCCGGCACCACGTTCCTTAACGAGTACTACGCTGTTGATCTGGTGAAGAACCAGGACGGCGCATTCGTCGGCGTGATTGCCATCTGCATCGAAACCGGCGAAACCACCTACATCCGCGCCAAGGCTACCGTACTGGCCACCGGCGGTGCAGGTCGTATCTACGCTTCGACCACCAACGCCCTGATCAATACCGGTGACGGCGTTGGTATGGCGCTGCGTGCCGGCGTACCGGTACAAGACATCGAAATGTGGCAGTTCCACCCGACCGGCATCGCCGGCGCCGGTGTACTGGTTACCGAAGGTTGCCGTGGTGAAGGTGGTTACCTGATCAACAAGCACGGCGAGCGTTTCATGGAGCGTTATGCTCCGAACGCCAAAGACCTTGCCGGTCGTGACGTTGTTGCCCGTTCGATGGTTAAAGAGATCATCGCCGGCAACGGTTGCGGTCCGAATGGCGACCACGTAATGCTCAAACTCGACCACTTGGGCGAGGAAGTGCTGCACAGCCGTCTGCCAGGCATCTGCGAACTGTCCAAGACTTTCGCACACGTTGACCCTGTTGTTGCTCCGGTTCCGGTCGTTCCGACCTGCCACTATATGATGGGCGGCGTTCCGACCAACATTCACGGTCAGGCAATCACCCAGAACGACGAAGGCGTCGACGAAATCATCCCTGGCCTGTTCGCAGTGGGTGAAGTGGCGTGCGTATCGGTTCACGGCGCCAACCGTCTGGGCGGCAACTCGCTGCTTGACCTGGTGGTATTCGGCCGCGCTGCCGGCCTGCACCTGGAAAAAGCGCTGAGCGACGGTATCGAATACGATGACGCCACCGACGCCGACATCAACGCTGCCCTGGCACGTCTGTCCGCTCTGAACGAGCGTACCGAAGGTGAAGACGTGGCAACCCTGCGTCGCGAACTGCAAAGCTGCATGCAGAACTACTTCGGTGTGTTCCGTACCGGCGAATACATGCAGAAGGGTATTGCTCAGCTGGCTGATCTGCGCGTGCGCATCGCCAACGTCAAGATCAACGACAAGAGCCAGGCGTTCAACACGGCGCGTATCGAAGCGCTGGAACTGCAGAACCTGCTGGAAGTGGCCGAAGCCACTGCCATCGCTGCAGAAGTGCGCAAAGAGTCCCGCGGTGCTCACGCCCGTGAAGACTTCGAAGACCGTGACGATGAAAACTGGCTGTGCCACACCCTGTACTTCCCGGGTGACAAGCGCGTTACCAAGCGTGCTGTGAACTTCTCGCCGAAGACTGTTCCGACTTTTGAACCTAAGATTCGGACTTATTAAGGGTGGCCGCCATGTTGCAAGTCAGTGTTTATCGTTACAACCCTGATCAGGACGCTGCGCCGTTCATGCAGGAATTCCAGGTTGATACCGGTGGTAAAGACCTGATGGTGCTGGACGTGCTGGCCCTGATCAAAGAGCAGGACGAAGGTTTCTCCTATCGTCGCTCTTGCCGTGAAGGTGTTTGCGGTTCCGACGGCATGAACATCAACGGCAAAAACGGTCTGGCATGCATCACGCCGCTGTCTGCCGTCGTTAAACGTAACAAGCTGATCGTTCGTCCGCTGCCAGGTTTGCCGGTTATCCGTGACCTGGTCGTCGATATGAGCATCTTCTACAAGCAATATGAAAAGGTTAAGCCATACCTGCAGAACGACACGCCGGCTCCGGCCATCGAGCGTCTGCAGTCCCCTGAAGAGCGTGAAAAGCTCGACGGTCTGTACGAGTGCATCCTGTGCGCTTGCTGCTCGACTTCGTGCCCGTCCTTCTGGTGGAACCCGGACAAGTTCCTGGGTCCGGCTGCTCTGCTGCAAGCCTATCGCTTCCTGGCAGACAGCCGCGACAACAAGACATCCGAGCGTCTGGCTTCGCTGGATGACCCGTTCAGCGTATTCCGCTGCCGGGGCATCATGAACTGCGTCAACGTTTGTCCGAAAGGCCTGAACCCGACTAAGGCCATCGGTCACATCCGTAACATGTTGCTGCAAAGCGGCGTGTGATTCAGCTGCTGTACCCGTAGGACCGCTGTACCCGTAGATGCTACGGCGCAGGCTTCAACCGGCGCCGTAGTTTTAACCTGAGCAGCAGCTTAAAAGGCTGCCGCTCTTATTTTGAAGAAATGAGACAAGCAGGGGCATCCGGGCTGGTACCCGGACTATCAGCGTGATCCTAAGTGGCTTGTTTTAGTCGCTGCATTCGGACTTCTGCAAGTTTGCTCGGTGTCGACGCCGGTGGTGTTCCCCTAACCGAGGGTGACCAAGCATGCAAGAAAGCGTGATGCAGCGCATGTGGAACAGCGCCTACCTATCCGGTAGTAACGCTGCCTATGTGGAAGAGCTCTACGAGCTCTACCTGCACGACCCTAACGCTGTGCCAGAAGAGTGGCGCACCTACTTCCAGAAGTTGCCTGCTGATGGCAACCCTGTCACCGATGTTTCGCACTCCACAATTCGCGATCATTTCGTCTTGCTGGCAAAGAACCAGCGCCGCGCCCAACCGGTTTCCGCCGGTAGCGTGAGCAGTGAGCACGAGAAGAAGCAAGTTGAAGTGCTGCGATTGATCCAGGCCTACCGTATGCGTGGCCACCAGGCAGCCCAGCTTGACCCGCTGGGGCTGTGGCAGCGTCCTGCACCTGCAGACCTGTCAATCAATCATTACGGCTTGACCAATGCCGATCTTGATACGACCTTCCGTGCCGGCGACCTGTTCATCGGCAAAGAGGAGGCGAGCCTACGCGAAATTCACGAAGCGTTGCAGCAGACATATTGCCGCACCATCGGCGCTGAATTTACGCATATCACCGATTCCGAGCAGCGTCAGTGGTTCCAGCAGCGTCTGGAAAGCGTGCGCGGCCGTCCCACGTACTCCGTCGACATCAAGAGCCACCTGCTTGAGCGCGTCACCGCTGGCGAAGGCCTGGAAAAATACCTCGGGACCAAATACCCGGGTACCAAGCGTTTCGGTCTGGAAGGCGGCGAGAGCCTGATTCCGATGCTCGACGAGCTGATCCAGCGTTCCGGCTCCTACGGCACCAAGGAAATCGTGATCGGCATGGCCCACCGTGGCCGTCTCAACGTACTGGTCAACACCTTCGGCAAGAACCCGCGCGAGCTGTTCGACGAGTTCGAAGGCAAGAAGAAGGTCGAGCTGGGTTCCGGTGACGTCAAGTATCACCAGGGCTTCTCGTCCAACGTGATGACCACCGGTGGTGAAGTTCACCTGGCCATGGCCTTCAACCCTTCACACCTGGAAATCGTTTCCCCGGTGGTCGAGGGTTCGGTTCGCGCCCGTCAGGATCGTCGTAACGACCCTACCGGCGAGAAGGTTCTGCCGATCTCCATCCACGGTGACGCGGCATTCGCCGGTCAAGGTGTGGTCATGGAAACCTTCCAGATGTCGCAGACCCGCGGTTTCAAGACCGGCGGCACCGTGCACATCGTGATCAACAACCAGGTCGGTTTCACCATCAGCAACCCGCTGGACTCGCGCTCCACCGAGTACGCGACCGACGTTGCGAAGATGATCCAGGCGCCGATTCTCCATGTGAATGGTGATGATCCGGAAGCCGTGTTGTTCGTGACCCAGCTGGCCATCGACTACCGCATGCAGTTCAAGCGTGACGTGGTAATCGACATGGTCTGCTACCGTCGTCGCGGCCACAACGAGGCCGACGAGCCTAGCGGCACCCAGCCAATCATGTATCAGCAGATCACCAAACAGCGCACCACCCGTGAGCTGTATGCCGATCGTCTGACCCAGAGCGGTGTGCTGGACGCAGAGCGTGTTCAGGCGAAAGTCGACGAATACCGCAATGCGCTGGACAACGGCCTGCACGTGGTAAAAAGCCTGGTCAAAGAGCCGAACAAAGAGTTGTTCGTGGATTGGCGTCCGTATCTGGGCCACGCCTGGACCGCGCGTCACGACACTCGCTTCGATCTGAAAACCTTGCAGGAACTGTCCGCCAAGCTGCTGGAAATTCCGGAAGGCTTCGTGGTTCAGCGCCAGGTCTCGAAAATCTACGAAGACCGTCAGAAAATGCAAGCCGGCGGCCTGCCGATCAACTGGGGTTACGCCGAAACCATGGCGTACGCGACCCTGGCGTTCGAAGGTCACCCGATTCGCATGACGGGTCAGGACATCGGTCGCGGTACGTTCTCGCACCGTCACGCTGTCTTGCACAACCAGAAAGACGCGGGTACCTACGTCCCGCTGCAAAACCTGTACAAGGGCCAGCCACGTTTCGACCTGTACGATTCGTTCCTGTCCGAAGAAGCCGTGCTGGCGTTCGAATACGGTTACTCGACCACCACGCCTGAGGCGTTGGTGATCTGGGAAGCACAGTTCGGCGACTTCGCCAACGGTGCCCAAGTGGTTATCGACCAGTTCATCACCAGTGGCGAGCACAAGTGGGGCCGTCTCTGCGGTCTGACCATGCTGCTGCCGCACGGGTATGAAGGTCAGGGTCCGGAGCACTCTTCGGCCCGCCTGGAGCGTTACCTGCAACTGTGCGCCGAGCACAACGTTCAGGTTGCCGTCCCGACCACCCCGGCTCAGATCTACCACTTGCTGCGTCGTCAGGTGATTCGCCCGCTGCGCAAGCCGTTGATCGTCCTGACTCCGAAGTCGCTGCTGCGTCACAAACTGGCCATCTCGACCCTGGAAGATCTGGCCGAAGGTTCGTTCCAGACCGTTATCCCGGAAATCGATGCCCTGGACCCGAAAAAGGTCGAGCGCGTTGTTCTGTGTAGCGGCAAGGTCTACTACGACCTGCTGGAAAAACGCCGTGCCGAAGGTCGTGATGACATCGCCATCGTGCGTATCGAGCAGCTGTACCCATTCCCTGAGGACGACCTGAAAGAAGTCCTGGCTCCTTACACCAACGCCAAGCATGCCGTTTGGTGTCAGGAAGAGCCGATGAACCAGGGTGCCTGGTACTGCAGCCAACACCACTTGCGTCGTAGCATCAGTACGCTCAACAAGTCTCTCGTACTCGAGTACGCGGGCCGTGAGGCTTCTGCTGCACCTGCTTGTGGTTATGCATCGATGCACGCTGAGCAGCAGGAACAACTGCTGCAAGACGCCTTTACTGTTTAACGCCTTCGCGCACCTGAAACCGAATTTAAGGACCCACAGATAATGGCTATCGAAATCAAAGCCCCCACTTTCCCGGAATCGGTTGCCGATGGCACCGTTGCCACCTGGCACAAAAAACCGGGCGACGCCGTCAAGCGTGACGAACTGATCGTCGACATCGAAACTGACAAAGTCGTACTGGAAGTGTTGGCCACCGCTGATGGCGTGCTGGGCGCTATCGTCAAGAACGAAGGCGACACCGTTCTGTCCGACGAAGTTCTGGGCTCCATCGGTGAGGGCAGTGCTGCCGCCGCTGCTCCTGCCGCTGCTGCACCTGCCGCTGCCGCTGCTCCTGCCGAAGCGGGCGAAGACGATCCTGTTGCTGCACCGGCTGCTCGCAAGCTGGCTGAAGAAAACGGCATCAACATCGCTTCCGTTGCCGGTACTGGCAAAGGCGGTCGTGTGACCAAGGAAGACGTTGTTGCCGCTGTAGCTGCCAAGAAAGCCGCTCCGGCTGCCGCGCCTGCCAAGGCTGCTGCGCCTGCCGCTGCTGCTCCAGTGTTCGCTGCCGGCGATCGCATCGAGAAGCGCGTACCGATGACCCGCGTGCGGGCCACCGTTGCCAAGCGTCTGGTTGAAGCTCAATCGAACATGGCAATGCTGACCACTTTCAACGAAGTCGACATGACCGAAGTCATGGCCCTGCGTTCGAAGTACAAGGATCTGTTCGAGAAGTCCCACAACGGCGTGCGCCTGGGCTTCATGTCGTTCTTCGTCAAGGCTGCCACCGAAGCGCTGAAACGCTTCCCGGCTGTCAACGCGTCGATCGACGGTGCTGACATCGTTTACCACGGCTACGCCGACGTCGGTGTTGCTGTTTCCAGCGACCGCGGCCTGGTTGTACCGGTTCTGCGTAACGCCGAACTGATGAGCCTGGCTGAAATCGAAGGCGGCATCGCCACCTTCGGCAAGAAGGCTCGTGACGGCAAGCTGTCGATGGACGAAATGACCGGTGGTACGTTCACCATCACCAACGGTGGTACCTTCGGTTCGATGATGTCGACTCCGATCGTCAACCCGCCACAAGCGGCCATCCTGGGCATGCACAACATTCTGCAGCGTCCTATGGCGATCAACGGCCAAGTCGTTATCCGTCCGATGATGTACCTGGCTCTGTCCTACGATCACCGTTTGATCGACGGCAAAGAAGCTGTGACCTTCCTGGTTACCATCAAGAACCTGCTGGAAGACCCGGCTCGTTTGCTGCTGGATATCTGATTTCGTTGCGCGGGCCGTTCAGCGATGGACGGCCCTTCTGTAATGACCAGCTTCGTCCCACGACGGTCCCCAAAAGGGGCCGTCCGGTTTGATTCGAGAAGGAATGACACATGACTCAGAAATTCGACGTGGTAGTGATTGGCGCGGGCCCTGGCGGCTACGTGGCTGCCATTAAAGCAGCGCAATTGGGCCTCTCCACTGCCTGCATCGAGAAATACACCGACAAGGAAGGCAAACTGGCCCTCGGCGGTACTTGCCTGAACGTCGGCTGCATTCCATCCAAGGCGCTGCTGGACAGCTCCTGGAAGTTCCACGAAGCCCAAGACGGCTTCGCGATCCACGGTATCAACCACGCTGGCGTGACCATGGACGTGCCAGCAATGGTCGGCCGTAAAGCCAACATCGTCAAAGGCCTGACCTCGGGTGTTGCCACCCTGTTCAAGGCAAACGGTGTGACCTCGATCCAGGGCCACGGCAAACTGCTGGCCGGCAAGAAAGTCGAAGTCACCAAGCCTGACGGTTCGGTAGAAATCATTGAAGCCGAGAACGTGATTCTGGCTCCAGGTTCGCGTCCGATCGACATTCCACCGGCTCCTGTCGACCAGAATGTGATTGTTGATTCGACTGGCGCGCTGGAATTCCAATCGGTTCCAAAACGTCTGGGCGTGATTGGCGCTGGCGTGATCGGTCTGGAACTGGGTTCGGTCTGGTCCCGTCTGGGTGCAGAAGTTACCGTTCTAGAAGCGCTGGACACCTTCCTGATGGCCGCTGACGCTGCCGTTTCCAAGGAAGCGCTGAAAACCCTGACCAAACAAGGTCTGGACATCAAGCTGGGCGCTCGCGTTACCGGTTCCAAAGTGAACGGCGACGAAGTCGTTGTGAACTACACCGATGCCAACGGCGAACAGAACATCACTTTCGACAAGCTGATCGTAGCCGTTGGTCGCCGTCCGGTGACCACTGATTTGCTGGCTGCTGATTGCGGTGTGACCCTGGACGAGCGCGGTTTCGTGCACGTTGACGATCACTGCGCCACCACTGTACCGGGCGTTTACGCCATCGGTGACGTGGTTCGCGGCATGATGCTGGCACACAAGGCCTCGGAAGAGGGCATCATGGTTGTCGAGCGCATCAAGGGCCACAAAGCCCAGATGAACTATGACTTGATCCCGTCAGTTATTTATACTCACCCGGAAATCGCGTGGGTCGGCAAAACCGAGCAGGCCTTGAAGGCTGAAGGCGTTGAAGTTAACGTTGGCACCTTCCCGTTCGCAGCCAGTGGCCGTGCCATGGCAGCCAACGACACCGGCGGTTTCGTGAAAGTCATTGCCGATGCCAAGACTGACCGCGTATTGGGCGTCCACGTGATTGGCCCGAGCGCTGCAGAACTGGTTCAGCAGGGCGCGATCGGTATGGAATTCGGCACCAGCGCTGAAGACCTGGGCATGATGGTTTTCTCCCATCCGACCCTGTCTGAAGCCTTGCACGAAGCAGCTTTGGCTGTGAATGGCGGTGCCATCCACATCGCCAACCGCAAGAAGCGTTAAGACAATAAGAAACCACGGCGGTACGGCCCGTCGTGAGCCTTGCGTGCAAGACTCACCGCGGAATGTCCGCTGGACGCAGTCTTGCGTAGCTGCACCGGGTAACTGGAAAGCTACGCAAGCAGCAGTCACAGGTGGTGCGGCACCAGAACGGTGCAGCACCGAATGCGCAGTACCTAACGAAGACGGTAATAAGCATGAATCTTCACGAGTATCAGGGTAAGCAGCTGTTCGCTGAATACGGCCTGCCAGTTTCCACCGGCTACGCAGTAGACACCCCGGAAGCAGCAGCAGAAGCTTGCGACAAAATCGGCGGCACCGAGTGGGTTGTCAAAGCCCAGGTCCACGCTGGTGGTCGCGGTAAAGCGGGCGGCGTAAAGCTGGTTCGCAGCAAAGAAGACGCCAAAGCATTCGCTCAACAGTGGTTGGGCAAGCGTCTGGTGACTTACCAGACTGATGCCAATGGCCAGCCAGTCACCAAGATCCTGGTTGAGTCGTGCACTGATATCGCTAAAGAGCTGTACCTGGGCGCTGTCGTTGACCGTTCGAGCCGTCGCATCGTGTTCATGGCTTCCACCGAAGGTGGCGTGGACATCGAGAAAATCGCTCACGACACTCCAGAAAAAATTCTGAAAGCCACTATCGATCCACTGGTTGGCGCTCAGCCATTCCAGGGTCGCGAGCTGGCATTCCAGCTGGGTCTGGAAGGCAAGCAAGTTGCTCAGTTCGCCAAGATCTTCGTAGGTCTGGCCAAGCTGTTCAAGGATCACGACCTGGCTCTGCTGGAAGTGAACCCGCTGGTGATCAAGGCTGACGGCGATCTGCATTGCCTCGACGCCAAGATCAATATCGACGCCAACGCCATGTACCGTCAGCCTAAGCTGAAGACTTTCCACGATCCGTCGCAAGACGATCCGCGCGAAGCGCACGCTGCCAAGTTCGAACTGAACTACGTAGCACTGGAAGGCAACATCGGTTGCATGGTCAACGGTGCTGGCCTGGCCATGGGTACCATGGACATCGTCAACCTGCATGGCGGCAAACCAGCCAACTTCCTCGACGTGGGCGGCGGTGCTACCAAAGAACGCGTAACCGAAGCGTTCAAGATCATCCTGTCCGACACTAACGTCGCTGCAGTATTGGTCAACATCTTCGGCGGCATCGTTCGTTGCGACATGATTGCCGAAGGCATCATCGGCGCTGTGAAAGAAGTCGGCGTGAAAATCCCGGTTGTTGTTCGCCTTGAAGGCAACAACGCTGAGCTGGGCGCTAAAGTACTGGCAGAAAGCGGTTTGAACATCATCGCTGCTACCAGCCTGACCGACGCTGCTCAACAAGTTGTCAAAGCTGCGGAGGGCAAATAATGAGCGTCCTGATCAATAAAGACACCAAAGTTATCTGCCAGGGTATTACCGGTTCGCAAGGTAGTTTCCACACCCAGCAAGCCATCGAGTACGGCACCAAGATGGTTGGTGGTGTAACTCCAGGCAAAGGCGGCACCGAACACCTGGGTCTGCCAGTGTTCAACACCGTGAAAGATGCTGTAGCCGCCACTGGCGCCACCGCCAGCGTGATCTACGTTCCAGCTCCTTTCTGCAAGGACTCCATCCTGGAAGCAGCCTTCGGCGGCATCAAGCTGATCGTTTGCATCACTGAAGGCATTCCTACCCTGGACATGCTGGATGCCAAGGTCAAGTGCGACGAGCTGGGCGTAGTCCTGATCGGTCCTAACTGCCCAGGCGTGATCACTCCAGGCGAATGCAAGATCGGCATCATGCCTGGTCACATTCACTTGCCAGGCAAGGTCGGTATCGTTTCCCGTTCCGGCACCCTGACCTACGAAGCTGTGAAGCAGACTACTGACGCCGGTTTCGGTCAGTCGACTTGCGTCGGCATCGGTGGTGACCCGATCCCGGGTTCGAATTTCATCGACATCCTGAAGCTGTTCCAGGAAGACCCGAAGACCGAAGCGATCGTGATGATCGGCGAGATCGGCGGTTCGGCTGAAGAAGAAGCGGCTGCCTACATCAAGGCACACGTGACCAAGCCGGTTGTTTCCTACATCGCTGGTGTGACTGCTCCTCCGGGCAAGCGCATGGGCCATGCTGGCGCAATCATCTCTGGCGGCAAAGGCACTGCAGACGAGAAGTTTGCTGCCCTGGAAGACGCAGGCGTTAAAACCGTGCGTTCGCTGGCAGACATCGGCAAGGCTTTGTCCGAGCTGACCGGTTGGGCGATCAAGTAAGCCTCGCGCTTAACTGACGCTTCGCCAAACAAAGGCCACCTTCGGGTGGCCTTTGTCGTTTCCGGGGGGTGGGTTTGCGGGGAGGGGCTCTTCGCGGGCAAGCCTCGCTCCTACGGATTTATGTCGTTCTCTAATTCGGCGAACGACTCAATACCTGTAGGAGCGAGGCTTGCCCGCGAAGGCTTACTTGCAGCAGCCCACCATTTACATGCAAAAACGCGACATTGAAATGTCGCGTATCGGATAGTTCGCCCTGTAACAGTGCGTTTGTCGTGCAAATTCGTTAGGCTAGCAGCCATTTTTGCGTCCGCAGCCCACAAGGCAGCAACGCGCTAAACGGGTTAGTCCTATACGGGCCGACAGCATTTCCCTCACCCATAAGGGAAATCCCTCTCTAAATTCCGATTCAGTAGTGTGGTATTTCCTTAATGAAAGTGTTGAAAGGCCAGGACATCCTGGCACTGGGTTTTATGACATTTGCCCTGTTCGTCGGGGCTGGCAACATCATCTTCCCGCCTATCGTCGGTTTGCAGTCCGGGCCTAATGTCTGGATGGCGGCGCTGGGTTTTCTGATCACCGCGGTTGGTTTGCCGGTGATCACCGTTGTCGCCCTGGCCAAGGTCGGTGGTGCAATGGATGCCTTGAGCAGCCCGATCGGTAAAGTCGCCGGTGGCCTGCTGGCAGCTGCGTGCTACCTCGCTGTAGGCCCGTTGTTCGCAACGCCACGTACCGCGACCGTGTCGTTCGAAGTGGGCCTGGCGCCGCTGACTGGCGAGAGCCCGCTGGCGTTGTTTCTCTATAGCTCGGTGTACTTCCTGCTGGTGTTCTTCATCTCGCTCTACCCGGGCCGCCTGCTCGACACCGTAGGACGTTTCCTTGCACCGCTGAAGATCATCGCCCTGGCCGTTCTCGGCATCGCCGCGTTTGCGTTGCCGGCCGGTGATATCGGCGTGGCCACTCCTGAATATGTCGCAGCACCGTTCTCCCAAGGCTTTATCAATGGTTACCTGACCATGGATACCCTGGGTGCGCTGGTATTCGGCATTGTCATTGTCAATGCGATCCGCTCCCGTGGCGTGGAATCACCAGCGCTGATCACCCGTTACGCGATCATTGCCGGTCTGATTGCCGGCGTGGGCCTGGCGCTGGTTTACGTCAGTCTGTTCCGTCTCGGTTCGGGCAGTCATGAAGTGGCGGCTGGTGCTGCCAATGGCGCGGCGGTATTGCACGCGTATGTTCAGCACACATTCGGTTCGCTCGGCAGCGGTTTCCTTGCAGTGCTGATCTCCCTGGCCTGCCTGGTGACAGCGGTCGGTCTGACGTGTGCTTGTGCCGAATACTTCAGCCGTGTACTGCCACTGTCTTACAAGACGCTGGTGATCATCCTGGCTGCGTTCTCCCTGTTGGTGTCCAATCTGGGCCTCACCAAGCTGATCGCGTTCTCGATCCCGGTGCTGACCGCCATCTACCCGCCGTGCATCGCCCTGGTAGCGCTGAGCTTCTGCAAGGACTTCTGGCATGAGCAGGGCCGCATCGTCGGTCCGGTGATGCTGGTGTCGTTCATCTTCGGTCTGATCGATGCCCTCAAGGGCGCCGGTCTGGCCGATTGGATGCCGACCCAGCTGACTCACCTGCCACTGAGCGAGCAGGGTCTGGCGTGGCTGGTGCCGGCGGTCATGACCCTGGTGGTCGCGGTGGTCTGCGATCGTCTGCTGGGCAAGCGCGCCGAAGCCCTGGCTTAAGCTGCTTCATAGCCCATCACAAGCGGGCCTCGAGCTGCTTCCTGGCAAAAAATGGAAATGCCCCGTATCAATCGATACGGGGCATTTTTTATGCGTGTGATGCAGTGTCTTTTTCCTTGCGCTAACGTCGAAGCACTACCTGTAGGAGCGAGGCTTGCCTGCGAAGGCGTTGTGTCAGGCGATAATTTTGTCGAATGTTATGTCGTCTTCGCGGGCAAGCCTCGCTCCTACAAGGTTCACCAATGCCAACGTCTCACAGGGAATTGCATGTCGTTCATCCACACCAACATCATCCACATCCTCGCCGCGCTCTGGTTTGTCATCTGCTGGGGTGGCTACACCCGTTACGCGACATGGAAAGGCCGCGACACCGCGTGCCTGGCCAGCGTGTTGCACCTGTATCGCGAAGACTGGATGCGCCGCATGCTGTTGCGCGACAACCGCATTGCCGATGCCAGCGTGATCGGTAACCTGGAGCGCAATGCCTCGTTCTTCGCTTCCAGCACGCTGATTATCCTGGCCGGTATTCTCACGGTATTGGGTGCGTCCGACAGAGCCGTGTCGTTGCTGGCGGATATCCCGATGGTGCAACAGGCTTCCCAGGGCATGTCGGAGATCAAGTTGTTGTGCCTGGCGCTGGTGTTTGTCTATGCGTTCTTTACGTTCAGCTGGTGCATGCGTCAGTACAACTTTGCGGCCATTCTCGTGGGCTCGGCACCGATGATCGGCGAGCGCCATGTGTCCGAGCAAGAGCGTAAAGCCTTTGCTTCCCGAGCGGCACGTGTCATTTCCATGGCGGCTAACCAGTTCAACTTCGGTCTGCGTTCCTATTACTTCGGCATGACCATGCTGGCGTGGTTCGTTAGTCCCTGGTTGTTTATGTTGATGAGTGCCGGCGTCGTGCTGGTGTTGTATCGCCGCGAATTTCACTCCGACGTTCTCGATGTGATGGTCTATACCCCCACAGAGGCGCCATTGCCTGAAGTTAACAAGGAGGCTGCTTGATGAGTATTCCGTTCTGGTGTGTGTTTATCAGTGCATTGTTGATTTTCGTGGCAAAGATCCCGGTAGCCAAAGCCATGAACGAGCAGGGTGGTTACAACAATCACCTGCCGCGCCAACAGCAGGCGCAACTTACAGGCTTCGGTGCCCGTGCATTGGCGGCCCATCAGAACAGTTTCGAGGCGTTCATGATCTTTGCGGTGGGGGTGTTGATCGCGCACACCACGCAGACGGCGGGATGGCTGATCGATGCGCTGGCGATCGTCTTTGTGATCGCGCGCATCATATATCTGTTGTGCTATTGGGCGGACTTGGCCTGGCAGCGCAGCCTGGTGTGGTTCGTCGGCTTAGTGTGTTCGTTGTTGCTGATGATTAGTCCGACTTTTAGGACGATTTTGATCTAATACTGCATTGCAAACAAAAGCCGCAGATAAAAGAAAACCCGCACTTGGCGGGTTTTCTTTTATCACTAAAAACGCTTTTAGTTTTTAGGTGCTTCTGGCGCGGCTTCTTTTGTCGCTGCTGCGTTCGATTCGGCCTGAGCTTTGGCAGCTTCGGCGTTTTCTTTTGCTGCCTCGTTCACTTTATCCTGAGCTTCGCTCATTTTTTCCTGAGCTTGCTCGGCATGTTGGTTAGCATCTTGAGCTTTGTCCTCGGATTTTTTATCGCAGGCAGCGAGACCGAGGGAAGCGGTCAACATCAAGGCAATAGCTAAAGTCTTACGCATGGGGTGTTTCTCCTGATGGAAAATATCTACTGGCCTTTCGAGCGCGGCGAATAGGGTTAAGTTCCTCAATTCGCACAGATATATAAGTTTGTTTTGCAGCGGAACTTTTTCCTTCTTGCCTGCTACTTTGCCCAGACACTAAGAAGAGTTTAATCCAATGGCCGAAAACCCCGTTTTTGAGCGTGCGACGCGATTCCTGTCGGCCTTGCGGCATTGTCAGGTACTCGGCATGCGCGTTCACAGCGCCAGCAGCGAAGGATTGACGGTGATTCTGCCGTACAGCCCGCAGATCGTCGGCAATCCGCAAACCGGGGTGATTCATGGTGGAGCGTTGACCTCGCTGATGGACACCGCCTGCGGCATGGCTACCCTTTGCGTGCTGCCCGAATTCGAAGTCTGTCCGACGCTCGACTTGCGCATCGACTACATGCATGCCGCCGAGCCGCACAAGGACGTGTACGGCTTCGCCCAATGCTACCGAGTGACCACCGACGTCATCTTCGCGCGCGGTTTTGCCTATCAGGACGACCCCGAGCAGCCCATCGCCCATGCGGTGGGTACCTTCATGCGCATGGGCAAGGGCATTAAAGGCACTAAAGGTTTTGGCGGCGTCATTGCTGGAGGGGCGAAATGACCGACACGTTCAAGGAACAATTTCAACAGGCCCATGCCCAAGGGGACTACGCCTCGCTGCTGCACCTGATTCCTTACGCCAAACTGATCGGCGTCGAATGTTCGCGTGTCGGGGATGAGCTGCTGTTTCGCCTGCCGGCCAACAAGGACAACATTGGTAATCCTTTATTGCCGGCGATTCATGGCGGGGTGATTGCCGGGTTCATGGAACTCTCGGCGGCACTGCACCTGCTGATCTTCACCGGCTCACCCGGCGTGCCGAAGATTATCGACTTTTCCCTCGACTACCTGCGCGCGGGGCAGTTTCGCGATACCTGGGCCAGATGCCAGGTGTGCCGACAGGGGCGGCGGGTGGCAAACGTGGCGATTACCGCTTGGCAAAGCACTGAGGCCGAGCCCATTGCCACGGCCCGCGCTCACTTCAAAATCGAAGAGCCCTTGAAATCCTGATCTCAGCCCCCAACTCTGAGGACAACCCGCCGTCGACCTCAAGGTCGCGGCTTATGCCATCTGATTGGAGTTTGATGACCATGAGTGTGGAAACTCAAAAGGAAACCCTGGGCTTCCAGACCGAGGTGAAGCAACTGCTGCACCTCATGATCCATTCGCTGTATTCCAACAAGGAAATTTTCCTTCGCGAATTGATCTCGAACGCCTCTGACGCTGTCGATAAATTACGCTTTGAAGCCCTCGCCAAGCCTGACTTGCTGGAAGGCGGCGCTGAACTGAAAATCCGTGTGAGCTTCGACAAAGACGCTAAAACCGTCACCCTCGAAGACAACGGTATCGGCATGAGCCGTGAAGACGCGGTGACCCATCTGGGCACCATCGCCAAGTCCGGCACTGCCGATTTCATGAAACACCTGTCTGGCGATCAGAAAAAAGACTCGCACCTGATCGGTCAATTCGGTGTCGGTTTTTACTCGGCCTTCATCGTTGCCGATAAAGTTGACGTATTCAGTCGCCGTGCCGGCCTCGCTGCCAGCGAAGGCGTGCACTGGTCGTCCAAAGGCGAAGGCGAATTCGAAATCGCCACCGTCGAGAAGGCTGACCGTGGTACGCGCATTGTCCTGCACCTGAAATCCGGTGAAGACGAATTCGCCGATGGCTGGCGTCTGCGCAACATCATCAAGAAGTATTCCGACCACATCGCCTTGCCGATCGAGTTGCCCAAAGAAGTGGCAGCCGTTGAAGGTGAAGACAAGCCTGCCGTTGAATGGGAAACCGTCAACCGCGCCAGCGCCCTGTGGACTCGCCCTCGCACTGAAGTAAAGGACGAGGAATACCAGGAGTTCTACAAGCACGTTGCTCACGATTTTGAAAACCCGCTGAGCTGGAGCCACAACAAGGTCGAAGGCAAGCTCGAGTACACCTCGCTGCTTTATGTACCGACCCGTGCTCCGTTCGATCTGTACCAGCGTGAAGCGCCGAAAGGCCTGAAGCTGTACGTGCAGCGTGTGTTCGTCATGGATCAGGCTGAGTCGTTCCTGCCGCTGTACCTGCGCTTCATCAAAGGCGTGGTCGACTCCAACGACCTGTCGTTGAACGTGTCGCGGGAAATCCTGCAGAAAGACCCGATCATCGATTCCATGAAGTCGGCGCTGACCAAGCGCGTTCTGGACATGCTGGAAAAACTGGCGAAGAACGAGCCTGAGCAATACAAAGGCTTCTGGAAGAACTTCGGTCAGGTCATGAAAGAAGGCCCGGCAGAAGACTTCGCCAACAAAGAGAAAATTGCTGGCCTGCTGCGTTTCGCGTCCACTCAGGGCGACGACGGCGAGCAAGTTGTAGGTCTGGCCGACTACCTGGCCCGCACCAAGGAAGGTCAGGACAAGATCTACTACCTGACTGGCGAAACCTACGCGCAAGTCAAAAACAGCCCGCACCTGGAAGTCTTCCGCAAGAAAGGCATCGAAGTGCTGCTGCTGACCGACCGCATCGACGAGTGGCTGATGAGCTACCTCAACGACTTCGACGGCAAGAGCTTTGTCGACGTAGCACGCGGTGACCTGGACCTCGGCAATCTGGATTCGGAAGAAGACAAGAAAGCTGCGGAAGAAGTCGCCAAGTCCAAAGAAGGCCTGGTTGAGCGTCTGAAGACTGCACTAGGCGACTCCGTTGCTGAAGTGCGGGTGTCCCATCGTCTGACCGATTCCCCGGCGATTCTGGCCATCGGCGAGCAGGACCTGGGCCTGCAAATGCGTCAGATCCTGGAAGCCAGCGGTCAGAAGGTTCCGGATTCGAAGCCGATCTTCGAATTCAACCCGGCTCACCCGCTGATCGAGAAACTCGACAACGAGCAGAGCGACGAGCGCTTCGGCGACCTGTCGCACATTCTGTTCGATCAGGCGGCCCTGGCGGCCGGCGACAGCTTGAAAGACCCGGCCGCTTATGTGCGCCGTCTGAACAAGCTGCTGGTTGAACTGTCGGTTTAACCCCGTTGTAAAAAAACCCGCTTCGGCGGGTTTTTTGATCGTTCCCACGCTCTGCGTGAGAATGCCTCTAGGGACGCTCCGCGTCCAGTGGCGCGGAGCGTCACGGGCTGCAACCACGCAGAGCATGGGAACGATCAGCCGATCAATTACAGGGGCGTTGGCGGGCTTCGGTGTTTCGGCAATTCGATCCGCTCACTTTCCCCTGGCACTGTCGGCCAGTCCCCGGCCGCCCAGCGCCGACGTGCTTCATCGATCAACGCCGGATCACTGGCCACGAAATTCCAGTTGATCCGTCGCGGTCCATCCAGCGGCGCGCCGCCAAACAGCACGGCATGACAGTCGCTCTCGGCGAACAGTGTCATCTCTTCCCCGGCCGGCAATACCACCAGTGAGTGGGGTTCCAGCAGCTCGCCATCCAGTTGCGCTTCACCGCTCAGCACATACAGCGCTCGTTCTTCATGCTCGGTGGGAATCAGCAATGTGGTCGCCGTTTGCAGGTTCAATTCGGCGTACAGCGTAGGAGAAAGCACCGGGACCGGCGATTCGAGGCAAAAGCCTGACCCGGCAATCATCCGTATCTTCACGCCAAGGTTATCGCTGACGGGCAGCGTGGCAGCCGGGTGGTGACTGTAATGTCCCGGACCGTGTTCACGATCCTTGGGCGAAGCCAGCCAGATCTGTAAGCCGTGCATCGTAAAGCCGCTGTCTTTCAATGGTTCGGGTGTGCGTTCGACGTGGGCAATTGCGCTGCCGGCGGTCATCCAGCTGACATCACCGGCATTTACCACCTGGTCGGAGCCAAGGCTGTCCTTGTGCTGGATTTGCCCTTCGAACAGGTAGGTGAGGGTGGACAGGCCGATGTGTGGATGCTGACGGATGTTCATGCCTTTGCCCGCCGGATAACGGGTTTCGAGCATGTGGTCGAAAAACACGAAAGGCCCGACGTTGCGGCATTTGGCTGACGGCAACGGGCGAAGAATCGGCTGGCCTTCGACATCTTCGGCGCGAGGGCGGATCACGAGTGGCGTGTGCATGGTGCATTCCAGGCTGAGCGGGTGACGCAGGGAGCATAACCCGCTTGCGCAGCCCTTGCCGCTATTGGCTGAACGCACCTTCGGACAGATGGGTTTCGATGCTGATGTCGGAAGTGGTCATCAGCTTGTGTACCGGGCAGCGGTCGGCCACGCGGTGCAGCTCCTCACGCTGGGCGTCGGTGAGCACACCCTTGAGCGTGAGTTCGACGTGCAGGGCGTATTTGCCTTTCTGCTCTTCACTGTTATCACGCGTGACCTCAACCTCGACGCCCGTCAGCGGGATGTCCTTTTTCTTGGCATACATTTTCAGCGTCAGGGCCTTACAGGCGCCGAGGGCTGCGTCGAAGTAGTCGTGTGGTTCAGGCGCGGTGCCTTCGCCACCAGAGGTTTTCGATACATCGGCAAAGAGTTCGTGGTCATCGATCTGGACGCTGTGACGAAAACCTTCGGCGGAGACGGTATTGACGGTAACAGTCATAAGAAACCTCGCAGACAGTGGGAAAAGTCATTCGATCAAAAAAGACCCTGAAGTTATAGAGCATCCCTTCAAATTCGCGTTCCACTTTCTTGTCGGTCGATTCGACTAAGACGCAGAACCTGTAGGAGCGAGGCTTGCCCGCGAAGAATGCACCGCGGTTTTTCAGGCAATACGCGTCATCGTTCTTCGCGGGCAAGCCTCGCTCCTACAGGGTTTCACTGAACTTGTCATCGTCCTGTCACCCCGGCGTCATACCCTCGCGCTCATCTCAATCAAGGAGCGCACCATGCACCTCACCCGTTTAACCGCCCTGGCCACAATGATGTTCGTCAGTGGTCTGGCCAGTGCCGAAGTCCGCGTCGAAGGCCCAGTGGAATACGGCGTGTTCGCTGGCCCGAAAGCCGAACTGCAATCGGGCGAGCGAGTTTTGCGCCGCAGCAATGAACAGATCCAGCAAACCGAAATCGTCCCCGCCAAACTCGGCACCAAGTTCGGTATGCGCTACCAGTTGTCCGGCAAAGTCGCCGAAGACCAACCACTGACTTTGCTCTATTTCACGCCGGGCATCCGCACTCCGGATGGCGTGCGGCACGACAAACTGGAAGTGACTCAAAAATTGGTACCCGGTGCTCCGCAGGACGTGATGGCGTACGAGTTCACCGAAAGCCATGAAGTCGTTCCCGGTGAATGGCGTTTCATGGTGTTCCAGGGCGACCGTCTGCTGGCCCAGCAACGCTTTACCGTGCGCTGATTGCTCTCGCCCAGCCAAATGCCAGACGAAAAAAAGCCCCGCGTTTGCGGGGCTTTCATGTTGGTGCGGATCAGCTGCCTTTGACCGTCTTGCCGTTGACCGTACCGTCGAGGAGCATAATGTTGTACTCCTTGCCGTCGGTTTCGACCTGTTGCAAACGGACCAGCAGGTAATCCCAGTCCTTGGCAAACCACAGCACGGTGATGCGCTTGCTTTGAGTCGGGTCGCGCACGCGCTCGACCTTGATCGCATCGATCTGGCCAGCCTTGGTGTCGACTTTCTCCGAACCCAGCACGCGGAAGTCATAGGTATCGACTTCGCCGTCATCGACGACCTGATAGCTCATGCTTTTCTTGCCAGCGGCGACGTCATGCTGCAGCGCCAGTTGATAGGTGGACTTGTCGACCATGCCGCGGTTGAGTGGAAGCTTGACGGCGTCACCACGATCGGTGCCGGTGACCATTTTGTTGGTCCAGTCGAAGTCCAGATCAGCCTTCTTGGCTTTACCCAGACCGCCACGTTCGAAGTGGTAGGACTGTGGCAGCAGGGTGTCCTTGTCCAGGGTCAGGGTACTTTCTTCAGTCAGGCTGGCGATCATCATCGACGCCTTGAAGCTGAGTTTCCAGACGCCGTTGGCTCCCTTGGTCAGGCTGCGTTCGGCAGTGCCGCTCATGGGCAGCTGCTTCCAGTCGGCGGTGTAGCTGGCGGAGAAAGGTTGAAGGTCTGCGGCCTGCGCAAACGGCAGGGCGAGCAGAGCGCAAGCGAAGAGCAGGGCGCGACGCATAAAATCTCCTAGGTTCGAATCAAGTGGCCGCTGGCCGCGAGCAACTGTCCGTCCAGTAAAGCACCTTGTTCACCGAGTGATAAACGACCTTCGGCAAACCAGCGTACGGCCATCGGGTAGATCAGGTGTTCCTGGGTATGGACTCGCTGCGCCAGACTCTGCGGCGAATCGTGCAACTCTACCGGTATTACTGCCTGTACGACCAGTGGTCCGCCATCGAGTTCCTCGGTGACGAAGTGCACGGAACAGCCGTGTTCAGTGTCGCCGGCCTCCAGCGCGCGCTGATGGGTGTGTAACCCTTTGTATTTGGGTAGCAGCGAGGGATGGATATTGAGCAGGCGACCCTGATAGTGGCGCACGAAGTCAGCGCTGAGAATGCGCATGAAGCCGGCCAGTACCACGAGTTTGGGGTTGAAGGCGTCGATCAGTTCGATCAGCGCGGCATCGAAGGCCTCGCGACCTTCGAAAGCCTTGTGATCCAGGGTGCGGGTGTCGATACCCGCGTCCCTGGCGCGTTGCAGGCCGTAGGCGTCGGCGCGGTTGGAGATCACCGCAGCGATGCGGGCCGGGCTGTCGCCGGTCCGCGTGCTGTCGATCAAGGCCTGCAAGTTACTGCCGGTGCCGGACAACAGCACCACCACATCACAGGTCTGGGACATCAATGAGCCTTGAGGTTCTTCAGTTCAACCTGGGCCGCGCCTTCGGCTGCGGTGGCGATCTGACCGATGACCCAAGGTTGCTCGCCGGCTTCACGCAATACGTTCAGCGCAGTTTCAACGTGCTCTTGAGCAACGCAGATAACCATGCCGACGCCGCAGTTCAACACGCGATGCATTTCGTTTTCGTCGACATTGCCTTTCTCTTGCAGCCAGTCGAACACGGCAGGGCGAGTCCAGCTTGCAACGTCAACCACCGCTTGTGCGCCTTTTGGCAGAACGCGCGGGATGTTGTCCAGCAGGCCACCACCGGTGATGTGGGCCATGGCTTTGACGGCGCCGGTTTCCTTGATCAGCTTGAGCAGCGGCTTCACGTAGATGCGGGTCGGGGCCATCAGCAGGTCGGTCAGCGGTTTGCCGTCGAGCTGGATATTTTCGATGTCTGCACCGGACACTTCGATGATCTTGCGGATCAGCGAGTAGCCGTTGGAGTGCGGGCCGGAAGACGGCAGGGCGAGCAGGGCATCGCCTGCAGCGACTTTGGAACCGTCGATGATTTCAGACTTTTCCACGACGCCGACGCAGAAGCCGGCCAGGTCATAGTCTTCGCCTTCGTACATGCCCGGCATTTCAGCGGTTTCGCCGCCGACCAGGGAGCAGCCGGACAGTTCACAGCCAGCGCCGATGCCGGTCACGACCTGGGTCGCGGTTTCGACGTTCAGTTTGCCGGTGGCGTAGTAGTCGAGGAAGAACAGCGGCTCGGCACCGCAGACCACCAGGTCGTTCACGCACATGGCAACCAGGTCGATGCCGATGCTGTCGTGCTTGTTCAGGTTCAGCGCCAGGCGCAGCTTGGTGCCGACGCCGTCAGTGCCCGAGACCAGTACCGGTTGTTTGTAACCGGCCGGGATTTCGCAGAGGGCGCCGAAACCGCCCAGGCCGCCCATGACTTCCGGGCGCGCAGTGCGCTTGGCGACGCTCTTGATGCGTTCGACCAATGCTTCACCGGCGTCGATGTCTACACCGGCGTCCTTGTAGCTCAGGGAGGGTTGCTTGCTCATGATCCAGGCCTTTAGGGGGGATTCAGGGGTAACGACCGAGTCCAGTGGGACCGCCGAAACAGACGAAGGCGAGTGCCATCCGCGAATTTCAGGGGGCCCGGCTGTTGCCGGTCTGCGAAGGCGCGCGATTTTATCAGGCTTGAGGGGCAGCGGCCATCCTCGTGCCGACGGGCAGGGGCATATCGCGTTAAAAAAACCGATATTGCCCGTGTTGGTGGCGTCCCGGATGGCTGTATAAGGTATCGACATTAACCGTCTATCGTTATGACAGTGCGAAAACTTACCGGGATCGGGTGAATGTTTTGCTTGAACGTGTGGTCAACAGACCCTTGGTTCAATCATCTTCACGCGGTCTGTTCCAGCCGCTCTTGTCGTCAGGAATCTTTTTATGCGTTTTCTTAAATTCTTGTTCGTGGGCTGTTTAACCATGGCCAGCCTGACCGGTCATGCCGAAACCGTCAAAGGCCTCTATCAAGTGCGCGAGCCCGTCAGCAGCCAGACACCGGAGGAGCGCGATCAGGCGACTCAGCGGGCGCTGGATACGTTGGTGTTGCGCCTGACTGGCGACCCAAAGGCGGCGCAGAGCCCGGGTCTGGCGACCGTGCGCAAAGACCCTCAGCAGATCATCAGTCAGTTCGGATATGACGCCGGGCCACCGCAAGTGCTGAAAGTCGATTTCGACCCGGCCACCACTGAACAGGCCTTGCGGCGTGCCGGGTTGGCTGTGTGGGGTGCCAATCGGCCGTCGATCCTCGGCTGGTGGTTGAACGATTCCACTGAAGGTTCGAGCCTGGTCGGCGATGGCCAGGCCAGCGCCACACCACTGCTTCGAGCGGCGCAACATCGTGGTCTGCCGCTGCGTTTGCCGCTGGCGGACCTGAACGAGCAGATTGTCGCCACTGCGCCGAATCTGGAAAGTGCAGACCCTGCGCCGCTGCAAGGAGCATCCGACCGTTACAATGCCGATGCCTTGCTGGCGGTGCATGCCCGTGAAGAGGGTGGCCAATGGCAAG
This sequence comes from Pseudomonas sp. PDM24, assembly GCF_019218905.1. Taxonomy (NCBI): domain Bacteria; kingdom Pseudomonadati; phylum Pseudomonadota; class Gammaproteobacteria; order Pseudomonadales; family Pseudomonadaceae; genus Pseudomonas; species Pseudomonas sp. PDM24. Next base: position 236,145 of record NZ_JAHUWR010000001.1, read on the forward strand.
CCAAGTGGCGTTTATGGTTGGGCGATCAGAAAGAAGCCGGTAGCGTGCAGGGCGCCGATACCGCCGCGCTGGCCGATGCGGTGATGCTGGCGGTCAGTCAGCGCCTGGCGCCGCGTTTTGCCGCCAAACCGGGCGCTTCGAGCGAGCAATTGCTGGAAGTGCAAGGGATGAGCCTGGAGCGTTATGCAACGCTCGGGCGTTTGCTGGAGCCTTTTGGCGCACGCCTGCAAAGTGTCGACGGCGACCGCGTGCTTTATCGGGTCAACGGCAGCCCCGATCAGCTGCGGGCGCAGTTGTCTTTGGGCAGGTTGCAGGAAATTCCGGCCGGTGAGGCGCCGGCTCCAACGGTGCCTGTTCAGCCTGTGGTTGCTGGCTCGACACCGGCCGTAGCGCCAGCCCCGGCACCGACACCACTGTTACGTTTTCGCTGGTAGTTTTTCTTTATATAGAAGCAGGAGTGGTACATGGCCGATACACGGCGTTGGTTCTGGCTCGGTGGGGTGGTCCTGCTTTGCGCGTTTGTTTACCTGTTGCACCCGATCCTGACGCCTTTTTTGGTGGCGCTGTTGCTGGCTTATCTGTTCGACCCGCTGGTGGATCGTCTGGAAAAGTACGGCCTTTCACGGACCTGGGGTGTGGTGGCGGTGTTTGCCTTGTTCACATTGCTCGTCACCGCGTTGCTGTTGGTGTTGGTGCCGCTGCTCGCCAAGCAACTGTTTCGCTTGTATGAACTGGCGCCGCAAATGCTCGACTGGTTGCAGCACACCGCCGTGCCGTGGGCGCAATCGAAGATGGGGTTGTCGGACGGCTTCTGGAAATTCGACAAGCTCAAGGCGGCGTTCAGCGAGCACATGGGCCAGACCACCGATGTGGTCGGCGTGGTGCTGAGTCAAGCGACGGCTTCAGGTCTTGCACTGATTGGCTTGCTGGCCAATCTGGTGCTGATTCCGGTGGTGAGTTTTTATCTGTTGCGCGACTGGGATCTGATGATGGCCAAAATCCGCAGCCTGCTGCCCCGTGATCGTGAAGAGCGCGTCATGACCTTGGCGGGAGAATGCCATGAAGTGCTCGGGGCCTTCGTGCGCGGGCAGTTGCTGGTGATGCTGGCGCTGGGTGTGATCTACGCCGCAGGCTTGATGATCGTCGGGCTGGAGCTGGGGCTGTTGATTGGTCTGATTGCCGGGTTGGCGGCGATCGTGCCGTACATGGGGTTCGTCATCGGAATTGGTGCGGCATTGATTGCCGGTCTGTTCCAGTTCGGTGGCGATTTGTATCCCATGATCGGTATTGTCGCGGTGTTCATGGTCGGCCAGGCGCTGGAAGGCATGGTCCTGACGCCGTTGCTGGTGGGAGACCGGATCGGCCTGCATCCGGTGGCAGTGATCTTCGCCATCCTGGCTGGCGGCGAGCTGTTTGGTTTTACCGGTGTGTTGCTGGCGTTGCCAGTGGCGGCGGTGATCATGGTCCTGGTGCGCCATATGCATGATTTGTATAAGGACTCGGATATCTACGGCGGTGTCGACGAATCCGAGGTGTAAGGTTTTTTGATCGCTCGTAGCGGGCAGTCTGGTTGCGTGCCAGGTTTGCCCGTCTCCCTCGTGTGGCTGTCACATGCGCCGCCAAAGAAACGGTCATAAAACCAGTGTGTTATCGCAAACCTTTGATTTTGCTTGTGGTCTGTCGCATTGTGCGGTCAGCCTCACGGGTATAAACTTCGCAAACTTTACACAGAGGCCACTAACGGTTCCTTTGGAACTGTTCAGTCAGCATGAAACCGATTCAGCTGCCCCTAGGTGTGCGTCTGCGTGATGACGCTACCTTTATCAATTACTACCCAGGCGCCAATGCCGCTGCACTCGGCTATGTCGAGCGGCTCTGCGAAGCCGACGCTGGCTGGACGGAAAGCCTGATTTACCTCTGGGGCAAGGACGGGGTAGGGCGCACGCATTTGTTGCAGGCGGCGTGTCTGCGCTTCGAACAACTGGGGGAACCGGCGGTGTACCTGCCGTTGGCCGAGTTGCTGGACCGCGGCATTGAAATCCTCGATAACCTCGAACAATACGAACTGGTCTGCCTGGACGATCTGCAGGCAGTCGCCGGCAAGGCGGATTGGGAAGAGGCGCTGTTCCATCTGTTCAATCGTCTGCGTGACAGCGGCCGGCGTCTGCTGATCGCCGCCTCGACGTCCCCGCGTGAACTGCCGGTGAAGCTGGCAGACCTCAAGTCGCGGCTGACACTGGCACTCATCTTCCAGATGCGCCCACTCTCTGACGAAGACAAATTGCGTGCCTTGCAGTTGCGCGCATCCCGTCGCGGCCTGCACCTGACCGATGAAGTCGGGCATTTTATCTTGACCCGCGGTACCCGCAGCATGAGCGCGCTTTTCGAGCTGCTTGAACGCCTCGATCAGGCCTCCCTTCAAGCCCAGCGCAAGCTGACAATCCCGTTCCTGAAAGAAACCCTTGGTTGGTAAAAAAACCTGATCAAACTCAGGTTTTACACGGGTTTCGGCATATTCCAGGCGTCAACAAACCCGCTTTCCTGCAAGAGGGCAGGCTGCGCAAAGGTTCAAAATGGGCTTAAGCGCTTAGATGTAAACGAGAAACCGAAAAGTCACATACAGATCGATTGAATTTGCAAATGAGGTCGATAGCGGGCATAGTCGCGGCTTCTTTAGAAACTATCAGCCACGGTCGTGCCCATGCTAAATCGCTTCGCACCCCTCGTGCCTCTCGCACTCGTCACCCTGTTGTTCGGTTGCGCTGCCCACTCTCCAGTGTCCCAGCAAGCGCCAAAACAGCAGGTTTCAAATTCAGTTACCGCGCAGTCTTCTTCCGTTCTTTTCCAGGAAGAGCTAGTCACCGATAAAGAACTGGCAGACTTCGCCGGCGGCAAGTCGTACCAGCTTCCGGTTCTCGCCGACAGCATCCTCGAACGTGGCATGTCCCTGATCGGTACCCGTTACCGTTTCGGCGGCACCTCCGAGGCCGGCTTCGACTGCAGCGGCTTCATCGGTTATCTGTTTCGTGAAGAAGCCGGCATGAACCTGCCGCGCTCCACCCGCGAAATGATCAACGTTGACGCTCCTCTGGTTGCCCGCAGCGCCCTCAAACCGGGTGACTTGCTGTTCTTCGCCACCAATGGTCGTCGCGGTCGTGTCAGTCACGCCGGGATCTACCTGGGTGACAACCAGTTCATCCACTCCAGCAGCCGCAAAAGCGGTGGTGTCCGGATTGATAGTCTGGGCGACAGCTACTGGAGCAAAACCTTCATCGAAGCCAAGCGCGCACTCGCGATGGCGCCGACTGCGGCCCCGGCTATCGTCACGGCTCGCAAGTAAGCGGACAGTTTATAGGGCGAACTTAAAGTCTTACTTGAAGTTTGCCGCGTAGCCGCTAGAATCCTGATCTATTATTGATGGCAAACCGCCTGCGTTCTGCGCAGGCGGTTTTCTTTTCTGCCTTTTCGGTGGAAAAAGCCGCAGCCAGATCAGGATGTTCTGTTTATGACGATGTCGGCCCGCCTCACATTCATATTCTTCGCAGCGCTGCTCAGCGCCTGCGCCAGCCGCACACCGCCACCTGCGCCGGTGGTTCGCGCTCCCATTGTTTTCGGTCCTTCCCAAGCCTTTTCCCCTGCGGCAGAAGACGTGCTGTTTCGCGCGCTGGGCCTGGTGGGAACACCTTATCGCTGGGGCGGCAACACGCCGGATTCCGGATTCGATTGCAGTGGTCTGATCGGTTACGTTTATCGCGATGTCGCCGGCATTTCCTTACCGCGCTCCACCCGCGAAATGATCGGCATGCAAGCCCCCAGTGTCGGCAAGGAAGGCCTGCAAACTGGCGACCTGATTTTCTTCGCCACCAATGGCGGCTCCCAGGTCAGCCATGCCGGTATCTACGTCGGCGAAGGCCGCTTCGTCCACGCGCCAGCCACGGGCGGCACGGTCAAGCTGGACAGCCTGTCCAAGGCTTACTGGCAGAAAGCCTACCTGAGCGCCAAGCGCGTCTTGCAACCTGAGCATTTGGCACATAATCCGTAGTTGTCATTAGCGCTCGCTTGAGGGATGACTCGCGCTGGGCGATAGGTTGGCGCTGTGCAATAAGCTGTAGGAGCGAGGCTTGCCCGCGAAAGCGGTGTGTCAGTCGATATCAATGTTGACTGTACTGCCGCCTTCGCGGGCAAGCCTCGCTCCTACGGTCAGAGCTGATTACTTGGCCGCGGACACGCGCCACACCTTGTTCCCCACATCATCCGCCACCAGCAAGCCGCCTTGCTGATCGATCACAACACCCACCGGCCGGCCCATGGCTTTTTCGTCGTCAGTGAGGAAGCCGGTGAGCACATCCACCGGCTGCCCGGTCGGTTTGCCGGCGGTGAACGGCACGAAAATCACTTTATAGCCGCTGTGAGGTTTGCGGTTCCACGAGCCGTGTTGGCCGATGAAGGCGCCTTGGGTGAACGGCGCGGGCAACTTGCTGCCTTCGGCGAACGTCAGGCCCAGTGACGCGGTATGCGGCCCCACCGCGTAGTCCGGTGCAATCGCCTTGGCCACCAGATCGGGGTTTTGCGGCTCGACGCGAATGTCGACGTGCTGGCCGTAATAGCTGTAGGGCCAGCCATAGAACCCGCCATCCTTCACGGATGTGATGTAGTCCGGCACCAGGTCGCTGCCGATTTCGTCACGCTCGTTGACGGCTGTCCACAGTGCGCCGCTCTGCGGTTCCCAGGCCAGGCCGTTTGGATTGCGAATCCCCGAGGCGAAGATTCGATGATTGCCGGTGGCGCGATCCACTTCCCAGATTGCCGCGCGACCTTCCTCCTGATCCATGCCGTTTTCGCCGACGTTGCTATTCGAGCCCACGGTGACGTACAGCTTGCTGCCATCCTTGCTGGCGATGACGTTTTTGGTCCAGTGATGATTCAGCGTGCCGCCCGGCAGGTCGACCACCTTGATGGGCTGCGACTTGATCGCCGTCTCACCGTTTTCATAGTGGAAACGCAGCAGGCGATCAGTGTCGGCGACGTACAGGTCATTGCCGACCAGGGTCATGCCGAAGGGCGAGTTGAGGTTTTCCAGGAATACTGTGCGGGTTTCGGCAGCGCCATCGTGGTCCTTGTCCCGCAGCAGGGTGATGCGGTTCGGGCTGGGGACGCCGGCACCGGCACGGCCCATGACTTTGCCCATGACCCAGCCGCGAATGCCTTGGCCATCATCGGGTTTAGGCGGTGCGTTGGTTTCGGCCACCAGCACATCGCCGTTGGGCAACACATAGAGCCAGCGCGGATGATCGAGGCCTTCGGCAAACGCCGCCACTTGAGTCCCGGTGGCGGCGACAGGTTTCTTGCCTTCAGGCCAGCCGATCGCCGGGGCGATGTTCACCGTCGGGATCAGGGTTTTATTCGGTTCTGGCAGCTTGGGCGAGGGGCCTGTGCCATCCGAGACTTGCAGGCTGGAGGTTTCACCACAGGCGGCGAGCCCTCCGGCGAGCGCGATGATGAAAACGAGCTGGGGTTTGCGCATTACTGATCTTCCCTATGAATGCATTGACGTAATCATAGAGAAGCGTAGACGGTCGATGGTTCAACCGGTCAGCCGCGGGCTTCCTTGAGCAGAACAGCGATGCCTGGATGGTAGTTGCCGGCTTCATTGCGCAACTTGCGGTAGGCGTAAGGGAAATACCAGGCCACGGCGCAGGTGTGTTCCTTTTGCAGGTCGTCGACCATGTCCTGGAGTTCTTCCGGGGTGGCGCTGTGTTGGGCTTTTTGTGGTGCGACAAACAGACAGCCGAGTTTCAGATCGCTGGCGTAGCTGATTCGCTTCGCGTCACTGGTGATGTCCGCCAGTGCCTGCGTCAGGTTCAGGCTATTGACCCGTGGCCAGCGCTGGGTGGCCTGGAGATACGCGCGCTCTTCGCTGCTGGCGATAAACAGATCGGCGCGGGCGTTGCGTTCGCCTTCTTCGATCTGTTTGCGGGTCGACGTCTGTGCCAGCGTGACCATTTCTGCCATCCAGGCCGCGGCGCAGAGCAGACCGAGGTTGGCGTTTTCGTCGTACCAGTAAGGTGTATCGTTATCGCCGCGCACGGCGTTGTAGCGGTCGATACAGTCAAACCAGCGTTCCAGCACCGGGCGCAGGAATTCCAGCTTCGGATTGCTGATGATCATGCCTTGCATGTGGCTCACCCTTGTTATTGTGTTGTCAGGTTGTGGCTCTTTGATATCACTGCTGACAGTGTGGCACAAGATTGGCGTCAGTTAATTGATCGACGGCAGTTATTCGCTCAGCGGCGCCCCGGCTTTAATTGACGCTCCACCCCCAACCCTCTAACCTTCGCGGCTTGTTTCAGGTGCTCTGTGACCTTGGTCGACAGAGTGAAACAGGGAAGCCGGTGAATGAATTTCTTCCAGCGAAGAATGATCACGATCCCGGCGCTGCCCCCGCAACGGTAAATGAGTAAAAGCTGCGCGAGGGCCTGTCATCAGGCCCTAGCCACTGTGTCGACTGTCGACATGGGAAGGCGCGCAGTCAGGCGCAAGCCGCTCATGAGCCCGGAGACCGGCCTGATTCATCCAACGGCATCACGGTGGGCGATGCCAGGCTTCTTGCCGTCTATTCTTGTGCCTGCCCGCCGTTATCCAGCCTCAACGGAGAGCTCCCCCATGACTGATACTCCCGATCGTGACGAACGCCATCTGGCGCGCATGCTGCGAAAAAAAGCGGTGATCGACGAACGCATCGCCAACTCGCCGAATGAATGCGGTTTGCTGCTGGTGCTTTCCGGTAACGGCAAAGGCAAAAGCAGTTCGGCGTTCGGCATGCTTGCGCGGTCCATGGGCCACGGCATGCAGTGCGGCGTGGTGCAGTTCATCAAGGGGCGCACCAGCACTGGCGAGGAGCTATTTTTTCGGCGCTTCCCGGAACAGGTGCGTTTTCATGTAATGGGCGAGGGCTTTACCTGGGAAACCCAGGACCGTCAGCGCGACATCGCCGCCGCCGAAGCCGCCTGGGCAGTGTCCCGCGAATTGCTGCGTGATCCGGCCATCGGTCTGGTGGTGCTCGATGAGTTGAACATCGCCCTCAAGCACGGCTACCTCGATCTCGATCAGGTGCTCAGCGACTTGCAGGCGCGACCGCCGATGCAGCACGTGGTGGTCACCGGTCGCGGCGTCAAGCCTGAGATGATCGAGCTGGCCGACACTGTCACTGAAATGGGCATGATCAAGCACGCCTTCCAGGCCGGAATCAAAGCGCAAAAAGGCGTCGAGTTGTGAACTGCACTTTATGAATAGCCATCGTCAATGCCCGGCGGTACTGATCGCCGCACCGGCCTCCGGTCAGGGCAAGACCACCGTCACCGCCGCGCTCGCCCGTTTGCATCGCAATCAGGGGCGCAAGGTTCGTGTGTTCAAATGCGGCCCGGACTTTCTCGACCCGATGATTCTCGAGCGCGCCAGCGGTGCACCGGTTTATCAACTCGACATGTGGATGGTCGGCGAGCAAGAAAGTCGGCGTCTATTGTGGGAGGCCGCTGGCGAAGCCGATCTGATCCTCATCGAAGGCGTCATGGGGCTATTCGACGGTACGCCGTCCAGCGCCGATCTGGCGCGGCACTTCGGTGTGCCGGTGCTCGGCGTGATCGACGGCACCGCCATGGCACAGACCTTTGGCGCGCTGGCCCTGGGCCTTGCGCGTTATCAGCCGGACTTGCCGTTTGCCGGTGTGCTGGCCAATCGGGTCGGCACCGTGCGCCATGCGCAGTTGCTCGAAGGCAGCCTGACTGAAGGCTTGCGCTGGTATGGCGCGCTGTCCCGGGAGACCGGGATCGAATTGCCGAGTCGGCATCTCGGCCTGGTTCAGGCCAGCGAACTGAATGATCTCGACCTGCGTCTCGATGCGGCCGCCGACTCATTAGCCAGCAGTTGCGACGTGGCGCTGCCGCCAGCCGTGGAATTCGCCGCGCCTGAAATGATCGCAGCCGAACCGTTGCTGGCCGGTGTTCGGATTGCCGTGGCCCGGGACGAAGCTTTCGCGTTTACCTACGGCGCGAGCCTGGATCTGCTGCGGGCCATGGGCGCCGAATTGACTTTCTTTTCGCCGATCCGCGACAGCGAATTACCTGAGGCAGACAGCCTCTATCTGCCGGGCGGTTACCCTGAATTGCACCATGTAGCGTTGTCGCAAAACACGCCGATGCTGACCGCGATCCGCGCTCACCACGCGGCGGGCAAACCGTTGCTGGCCGAGTGTGGCGGCATGCTGTATCTGCTGGATTCCTTGACCGATGTCGAGGGCACTCGCGCTGAACTGGTTGGCTTGCTGGCCGGTGATGCGGTGATGCAGAAGCGTCTTGCCGCGCTGGCCTTGCAGGAGGTCGAATTGCCGGAAGGTTTGCTGCGTGGGCACACCTATCACCACTCGCTGACCAGCACCGGGCTTGAGCCGATTGCTCGAGGTTTGAGCCCCAATGGCGGACGAGGGGCGGAGGCGGTTTATCGTGAGGGGCGGATGACGGCCTCTTATGTACATTTTTATTTTCCGTCCAATCCATCGGCGATTGCAGCGCTGTTTGTGCCTGACCTTGAGGACGCCTTCGCGAGCAAGCCCGCTCCCACAGGGGAATGCAATTCAAATGTGGGAGCGGGCTTGCTCGCGAAGAGGCCATGACCGACAACACATTTTCCGAAGCCGAACGCACAGCCGTTTACCGAGCCATCGCCGAGCGCCGCGACATGCGGCACTTCAGCGGCGGCACGGTCGAACCCGAGTTACTGAGGCGTCTGCTCGAAGCCGCGCACCAAGCGCCGAGTGTCGGCCTGATGCAGCCCTGGCGTTTCATCCGCATCAGCGACCGGGCACTGCGCGGCAAGATTCAACAGCTGGTGGAAGAAGAACGCATCCGCACCGCCGAAGCCCTCGGCGAACGCTCCGACGAATTCATGAAGCTCAAGGTCGAAGGCATCAACGACTGCGCCGAGGTGCTGGTCGCCGCGCTGATGGACGATCGTGAGCGGCATATCTTCGGCCGTCGTACATTGCCGGAAATGGACATGGCATCGCTGTCCTGCGCCATCCAGAACCTTTGGCTCGCATCCCGCGCCGAAGGCCTTGGCATGGGCTGGGTGTCATTGTTCGAGCCACAAGCGCTGGCGGATTTGCTGGGTTTACCGGTCGGGGCCAAGCCTTTGGCTGTTCTTTGCCTGGGGCCGGTCAAGGAATTCTACCCGGCGCCGATGCTGGTACTTGAAGGCTGGGCGCAGGCGCGTCCACTCAGCGAATTGCTGTATGAAAATTATTGGGGAGTGAGTCAATGAGTGTGGCGTTGTTGAGTGTCGCCGCGGTCGCGCTGGATGCGCTGCTGGGTGAGCCCAAACGCTGGCATCCGCTGGTGGCGTTCGGTCGTTTTGCCGATCGCATCGAGCAACGTTTCAACTCCGGTGGCCGCGGCTGGCGCAGTCACGGCGTTACGGCCTGGGTGATGGCGGTCGTGCCGCTGACCTTGTTGGCCACCGCACTTTCCTGGGCGCCTTACGTTGGCTGGATTGTCGAGATTCTCTTGCTCTATTGTGCCCTCGGCATGCGCAGTCTCGGCGAGCACGTCGAGCCGGTGGCCAAGGCCCTGCGCAGCGATGATCTGATCGAGGCGCGCAAACGTGTTGGTTATCTGGTCAGCCGTCAGACCAGCGAACTGGATGAAACCGAAGTCGCCCGCGCCGCCACCGAATCGGTGCTGGAGAACGGCAGCGATGCGGTATTCGCCGCGCTGTTCTGGTTTGCCGTGGCGGGCGCGCCCGGCGTGGTGCTTTATCGCCTGAGCAATACCCTCGACGCGATGTGGGGTTATCGCAACGAACGCTTCGAACGTTTCGGTTGGGCTGCGGCGAAGATCGATGATGTTCTGAACTACATTCCTGCACGTCTGGTGGCATTGACCTACGCGCTGCTGGGTAAAACCCGACTGGCATTGAAGTGCTGGCGTACCCAGGGCCCGACCTGGGACAGCCCGAATGCCGGGCCGGTGATGGCGGCCGGTGCTGGCGCGCTGGGTGTCGAGTTGGGTGGGGCGGCGATTTATCACGGTGAACTGCATCAGCGTCCGCAGTTGGGCGAAGGCGTGCCGGCGGATGCCGATTCCATCAACCGTGGCTGGCAATTGGTCCAGCGCGGGGTATGGTTATGGCTGCTGATTCTCTGCGTGGGGGCTGAATTCTATGCTTGAACACGGTGGCCGCTTGCGCAAGGCGGCGCTTGAATACGGCATTGCCGAAGCCGATTGGCTCGACCTGTCCAGTGGCCTGGCGCCTTGGCCATTCCCGGTTCCGGACATCCCGCTGCGGGCCTGGGCGCGGTTGCCGGAAAACGATGACGGTCTGGAGCAGGCTGCCTGCGACTATTACGGTGCGGCTCAGGTGTTGCCGGTGGCCGGCTCGCAAATGGCGATCCAGTTGCTGCCGCGGTTGCGCCGGGCCGGCAAGGTCGGCGTGCTGTCGCCGTGTTACGCCGAACACGCCCAAGCCTGGCGTCGCAACGGGTACATCGTGCGTGAAGTGCTGGAGTCGGAAGTCGATTTCTTTCTCGACAGCCTCGACGTGCTGGTGGTGGTCAACCCGAACAATCCCACGGGGTTGAGCCTGACTCCGGCTCGCCTGCTGGATTGGCATGCGCGGCTGGCCCAGCGCGGAGGCTGGCTGGTGGTGGACGAGGCGTTCATGGACAACACCCCGCATTTGAGTCTGGCGCCGTTCGCCAATCAGATCGGCTTGATCGTGCTGCGCTCCTTCGGCAAGTTCTTCGGCCTGGCCGGTGTGCGACTGGGGTTTGTGCTGGCCGAGCGCAAGTTGCTCAAGCTGCTGGCCGAACAGGTCGGACCCTGGGCGGTCAGTGGGCCGACCCGAGTGTTGGGTCAGGCGTGCCTGACGGATACGGACGGGCACACCCGACAGCGCATTCGTACCGACGAGGCCGGCGAGCGTTTGGCGTTGCTGCTTGAACAGCACGGTTTCAAACCTCAGGGCGGCTGCGCATTGTTCCAATGGCTGATCATCGAGTGCGCCGAAGCACTGCACGAATTCATGGCCCGGCGCGGCATTCTGCTGCGGTTGTTCACCCACAACAGCAGCCTGCGGTTTGGCTTGCCCGCCGATGAAGCGGATTGGCTGCGTCTTGAGCAAGCGCTTGAAGCCTACGTTAAGGAAGCGCAATGACTACGTTGATGGTGCAGGGCGCGACTTTGATGGTGCAGGGCACTACATCGGACGCCGGTAAAAGCACACTGGTGACGGCGCTATGCCGCTGGGTTACGCGCCAGGGTGTCAGCGTCGTGCCGTTCAAGCCGCAGAACATGGCTCTCAACAGCGCGGTGACCGCTGACGGTGGCGAGATTGGTCGCGCTCAAGCGGTGCAGGCCCAGGCCGCCAACCTTGAACCGCACACCGACATGAACCCGGTGCTGCTCAAACCCAATAGTGATACCGGTGCTCAAGTGATCATTCATGGCCGTGCAGTCACGACGATGAACGCGGTCGCCTATCACGACTACAAAGCCATCGCCATGCAAGCGGTACTGGCCTCCCATGAGCGGTTGAGTGCGGCGTATCCGGTGGTGATGGTCGAAGGGGCGGGTTCGCCGGCAGAGATCAACCTGCGGGCCGGCGACATCGCCAACATGGGTTTTGCCGAGGCGGTGGACTGCCCGGTGGTGCTGATCGCCGACATCAATCGCGGTGGAGTTTTCGCGCATTTGGTCGGTACGCTGGAGCTGCTGTCCCCCAGCGAACAGGCAAGGGTCAAAGGCTTCATCATCAACCGGTTTCGCGGCGACATCGCCTTGCTGCAACCAGGCCTCGATTGGCTGGAGGCGCGCACTGGCAAACCGGTGATTGGCGTTTTGCCTTATGTGATGGACCTGCATCTTGAGGCCGAGGATGGTCTCGATCAGCGGCAGACCGACAAGGCCGATCAGGTACTCAACGTGGTGGTGCCGGTACTGCCGCGCATCAGCAACCACACCGATTTCGATCCGTTGCGCCTGCATCCGCAAGTGGACCTGCAATTCATCGGCCTCGGTCAGGCGATTCCGCCGGCCGACCTGATCATTCTTCCTGGCTCGAAAAGCGTGCGCAGTGACCTCGCATACTTGCGAGCCAACGGTTGGGACACGGCGATCTCGCGGCACTTGCGCTACGGCGGAAAAGTGCTGGGGATCTGCGGCGGTCTGCAAATGCTCGGCGAGCACGTGCACGACCCGCTGGGCCTTGAAGGCGCGCCGGGTTCCAGTGCTGGCTTGGGCCTGCTGGCGTTCGAAACGCAGCTCGAAGAAGAGAAGCAGTTGCGCAATGTGCGTGGGCGCCTGGCGCTGGAAGATGCGCAGGTTAGTGGCTATGAAATTCATGCCGGCGTGACCACCGGCCCAGCACTGGAAAATGCTGCGGTGCAGCTCGACGATGGTCGCTGCGATGGCGCGCAAAGTGTCGATGGGCAGCTTTTCGGTACGTATCTGCATGGGCTGTTCGAGTCACCGGCGGCGTGCAGTGCGCTGTTGCGCTGGGCCGGGTTGCAGGATGTGCAGGAGGTCGATTACCACGCTTTGCGTGAGCGCGATATCGAACGGTTGGCGGATCTGGTGGAGAAGCATCTGGATACTTCGCTGTTGCGTGAACTCTGTGGGATTTGAGGTGGTGCTGAGGGCCTCTTCGCGGGCAAGCCTCGCTCCTACGGTATGGAGGTGTTTGCAGAATTCGTGAACGCCCCAACCCCTGTAGGAGCGAGGCTTGCCCGCGAAGAGGCCTGCCCCGACACCGCACATTTTAAGGAATGACCATGTTGCAACTGATCCTCGGCGGCGCCCGCTCCGGCAAAAGCCGTCTGGCTGAAAAACTGGCGACAGACAGTCAGCTCCAAGTCACTTATATAGCCACCTACATCGCCACCAGCCAATCTCAAGACGGTGAAATGAACGAACGGGTGGCCCATCACCGCGCCCGTCGTCCGGCCGAATGGGCATTGATCGAAGAACCGCTGGAGCTCGCCCGTGTGCTGCGCGAAAACGCCAGTGCCGATCGTTGCTTGCTGGTGGATTGCCTGACGCTGTGGCTGACCAATCTGCTGATGCTCGACGATGCCGAGCGCTTGTCGGCCGAACGCGAAGCCCTGCTGGACTGCCTGGCGTCATTGCCGGGTGAAATCATTTTTGTCAGCAACGAGACCGGCATGGGTGTCGTGCCGTTGGGCGAATTGACTCGCCGCTATGTCGATGAAGCCGGTTGGCTGCATCAAGCCTTGGCCGAGCGCTGTCAGCGAGTCGTCCTGACCGTTGCCGGCCTGCCCCTGACTTTGAAAGGAACTGCGTTATGACTCACGCCTGGTGGCTGAACCCGTGTAAGCCAATCGACGCGCAAGCGGTCGAACAGGCGCTGGTACGTCAACAGCAACTGACCAAACCTGCCGGCTCACTCGGCCGGCTCGAATCGGTGGCGGTGCAACTGGCCGGGTTGCAGGGGCAGGTCAAGCCGACACTCGATCAGCTGTGGATTGCGATTTTTGCCGGTGACCATGGTGTGGTTGCCGAAGGGGTGTCGGCGTTTCCGCAGGAAGTCACCGGGCAGATGCTGCTCAACTTTGTCAGCGGCGGCGCGGCGATCAGCGTGTTGGCGCGGCAGTTGGGGGCTTCCTTGGAAGTGGTGGATCTCGGCACCGTCACGCCGTCGTTGAATCTGCCGGGTGTGCGTCACCTCAACATTGGCCCGGGCACGGCGAATTTCGTCCAGGGACCGGCGATGACTCAGGCTCAGGGTGAACTCGCCTTGCAGGCCGGCCGCGACAGTGTGCAGCGCGCCATCGCAGCCGGCGCGCAGTTGTTCATCGGTGGCGAAATGGGCATCGGCAACACCACCGCGGCCAGCGCGTTGGCCTGTGCGTTGCTCGATTGCCCGGTGGTGCATCTGGCTGGCCCGGGTACCGGATTGAACGCAGCGGGTGTCAGCCATAAAGCCCAGGTCATTGAACGTGCCTTGGCGTTGCATGGCGCTCAGCGTAGCAATGCGCTGCAAACTTTGTTCAACCTCGGCGGTTTCGAAATCGCTGCGCTGGTCGGCGCGTACCTGGCCTGTGCTCAGGAAGGTATCGCGGTGTTGGTCGACGGGTTTATTTGCAGTGTCGCTGCGTTGGTGGCGGTGCGTTTGAATCCGGCCTGCCGTGAGTGGTTACTGTTCGGTCATCGCGGCGCCGAGCCAGGCCATCGCCATGTGCTCGAAACCCTGAACGCCGAACCGTTGCTGGACCTTGGCCTGCGACTGGGCGAGGGCAGTGGTGCGGCATTGGCCGTGCCATTGTTGCGTCTGGCGTGTGACCTGCACGGGCAGATGGCGACGTTCGCCGAAGCCGCAGTGGCGGATCGCCCGGCATGACCTTGCGCCTGGACCTGTTGCGCCATGGCGAAACCGAACTCGGCGGCGGTTTACGCGGCAGCCTCGACGATGCGCTGACCGGCAAGGGCTGGGAGCAAATGCGCGCCGCGGTGATCGAGCAGGGGCCCTGGGATCGATTGGTCAGTTCGCCGTTGCAGCGTTGCGCGCTTTTTGCTGAAGAGCTTGGGGCGCAACTGGGGTTGCCGGTGCAACTGGATAAGGACCTGCAAGAATTGCACTTCGGCGCCTGGGAAGGGCAGAGCGCCGCGGCACTGATGGAAACCAGCGCCGAGGCGTTGGGCTTGTTCTGGGCGGATCCTTATTCGTTCACGCCGCCAGACGGTGAGCCGGTGGCGGACTTTTCTGCGCGAGTGTTGGCGGCCATCGAACGGCTGCGCGCGGCCTATGAGGGTGAGCGGATCTTGCTGATCAGCCATGGCGGCGTCATGCGTTTGTTGCTGGCCCAAGCGCGCGGATTGCCGCGTGAGCAGTTGCTCAACGTTGAAGTCGGCCACGGCGCGTTGTTTTCGTTGTCGGTCGAACCCGGCGTCTTGTTAAGGGAAGCGATCTGACCATGTTGCCGTTCTGGATCGCCCTGCAATTTTTGAGCAGCCTGCCAATTCGTTTGCCGGGTATGCCGACGCCCGAGGAACTGGGCCGGTCGCTGCTGTTTTATCCGCTGGTCGGTTTGCTGTTCGGCGCCATTCTGTGGGGGCTGAACTGGCTATTGCTGGGCGCGCCATTATTGCTTCACGCCGTATTGCTGCTGAGTGTTTGGGTCGTGCTCAGCGGCGCGTTGCACCTGGATGGCCTGGCCGATAGCGCCGATGCGTGGCTCGGGGGTTACGGCGACCGTGAACGCACCTTGACCATCATGAAAGACCCGCGCAGCGGGCCGATCGCCGTGGTGACGCTGGTCTTGGTATTGCTGCTCAAGTTTGCCGCGTTGCTGGCGTTGATCGAGCAACAGCACAGCGTGGCCCTGATCATCGTTCCACTGCTTGGCCGCAGCGCGTTACTGGGCTTATTCCTCTCCACACCTTACGTGCGTCCCGGTGGGCTGGGGCAGGCGCTGGCCGACCATCTGCCGCGTTTGGCCGGCAAACAGGTGTTGGTGATCAGTGCGGTGGCCTGTGTGCTGATGGCTGGCCTCAGCGCCGTATGGGCGCTTGCACTGGCGGCAGCGGTGTTTGTCTGGTTGCGGCAAGTGATGGTGCGACGATTGGGCGGGACGACGGGCGATACGGCGGGGGCGTTGCTGGAATTGCTGGAGGTGGCGATGCTGGTGGGGCTTGCATTGCTCTGAACCCCTGTAGGAGCGAGGCTTGCCCGCGAAGGCGGAGTGCCAGTCGATATCAATGTTGACTGTGCCGCCGCCTTCGCGGGCAAGCCTCGCTCCTACGGTAATATGTGTCGAAAGATTTGCTTTCATTTAACCGCGGGTATATACACGCACTATGCTTCCTTCTCAATGTTTGTGCACTAACCTGCGTCGCGCCGCTCGTGGCGTCAGCAGGCATTACGACGGCGCCCTCGACGGCTTCGGGATTAACGTTGCCCAGTATTCTCTGCTGTGCAATCTGCAGCGTCTGGATCAGCCAAGCATCTCGTCCCTGGCCGAAGCCATGGGCCTGGATCGCAGCACTCTCGGGCGTAATCTGCGGGTGCTGGAGGGCGAAGGTCTGGTGACGCTGGTTGAAGGCGAGGACATGCGCAATCGCATCGTCCTGCTCACCGAGACAGGCCGCGAACGCCTGGCGGCGGCGTTGCCAGCCTGGGAAGCGGCGCAGCAGCGGTTGATCGATCGCCTAGGTGCCGAGAAGCGTGAAATTTTGCTGAAGTTGCTGGATGAACTGGCTTGAGGCCAGTTTGTTCGATCTTAAGCGGGTATATACCCGCTACCGGAGAACAAGAATGACATCAATGTGGCGTACATGCGGTTGGGTGCTGTTGGGGAGTGCGCTGATTCTGGCGTTGTCATTGGGTGTGCGACACGGCTTCGGGCTGTTTTTGGCGCCCATGAGTGCCGAGTTCGGCTGGGGTCGCGAAGTGTTTGCCTTCGCCATTGCTTTGCAGAACCTGATCTGGGGCCTGGCCCAGCCATTCACCGGCGCACTGGCCGACCGCTTTGGCGCTGCGAAGGTGGTGTTGATCGGTGGTGTTCTGTACGCCTTGGGTCTGGTGTTCATGGGGCTGTCCGATTCGGCGGTGACCTTGTCCTTGAGCGCGGGGCTGTTGATCGGTATCGGCCTGTCAGGCACCTCGTTTTCGGTGATCCTCGGCGTGGTCGGCCGTGCCGTGCCACCGGAAAAACGCAGCATGGGCATGGGTATCGCCAGCGCCGCCGGTTCTTTCGGTCAATTCGCCATGTTGCCCGGCACGCTCGGGTTGATCGGCTGGCTTGGCTGGTCTGCGGCATTGCTGGTGTTGGGTCTGGTGGTGGCGCTGATCGTGCCGCTGGTGAGCATGCTCAAAGACAAACCGCTGCCGGTGCTCGGGCACGAGCAAACCCTCTCTGAAGCGTTACGCGAAGCCTGTTCCCATTCAGGATTCTGGCTGTTGGCGTTCGGTTTTTTTGTCTGCGGTTTTCAGGTGGTGTTCATCGGTGTGCACTTGCCGGCTTATCTGGTGGACCAGCACTTGCCGGCCTCCGTTGGCACCACGGTGCTGGCTCTGATCGGGCTGTTCAATATCTTCGGTACCTATACCGCGGGCTGGCTTGGCGGGCGGATGTCCAAGCCGCGCTTGCTCACCGGTTTGTATCTGTTGCGGGCGGTGGTGATTGTGCTGTTCCTCTGGGCGCCGGTCACTCAGGTCACGGCTTATCTGTTCGGCATGGCCATGGGGTTTCTCTGGTTGTCGACGGTGCCCTTGACCAATGGCACGGTGGCGACCTTGTTCGGTGTACGAAATTTGTCCATGCTCGGTGGGATCGTTTTCCTCTTCCATCAGCTCGGCTCGTTCCTCGGCGGCTGGTTGGGTGGGGTGGTGTATGACCGAACCGGGAGTTATGACTTGATCTGGCAGGTGGCGATTCTCTTGAGTCTGGTGGCCGCAGCTCTGAACTGGCCGGTGCGCGAGCAGCCGGTGGCGCGTCTGCAAACCCGGATGAGTGCCGCATGAACAGTCTCTGGCCGCAGATGGCTGCTATCGGCGTCGGCATATTGTTACTGGCCCTGGCATGGTGGGGCTGGCAACAGGGTGGCCTGGCATTGATGCAGCTGGGCATGGGTGCTTGCTAGCGAGCGGCGAAGGCGAGTAATTTCGTTTTCTGACGATTGTTCAAGGATGCACCGACATGCTGATGCGTTGGCTTGCAGTTCCCGCATTGTTGATGGCTTTTACCGGGCTGGCCCAGGCGGCAGAATGCCCGGAATTGTTACAAGGCTCTTTGCCCAAGCTGCGCGCCAAGGAATCCATCGATCTGTGCCAGCGCTTCGCCGGTAAGCCGCTGGTGGTGGTCAATACCGCGAGCTTCTGTGGCTTCGCTCCGCAATTCAAAGGCCTTGAGGCGCTGTATCAGCGTTACAAGGATCAAGGGCTTGAAGTGGTTGGTGTGCCGTCCAATGACTTCAAGCAGGAGTCCAAGGATGGCGCAGAGACTGCCAAGGTTTGTTACGTGAACTACGGCGTGACTTTCACCATGACCGAGCCGCAGAAAGTCCGCGGCGATGACGCAACGCATTTGTTCAAGGTTCTCGCGGAACAAAGCAGTTCGCCGAAGTGGAATTTCTACAAGTACGTGGTCGATCGCCAAGGCAAGGTGATCGCCAATTTCTCCAGCCTGACCAAGCCGGATAATCCTGAGTTCATCGAGGCGGTGGAGAAAGCCCTCGCATCGAACCCCTGATCGACGCGCACTAAAAAGCCCCGCCTCTGTACAAGAGCGCGGGGCTTTTTCAATTCAGGCGGCGAGGGAGTCGCCGTGAATCATCAGAAACGGTATGTTGCGCCAACACCGAAACCGTTCGCATAGTTTTCATACTCTGCGCTGTAGTTCTGACGGCCGTTGCTGTTGTTGACCTTGACCGACTCTTCGCGCAGGTACGAGTACGCTACGTCGATGGTCAGGTCGTCGGTCGGGCTCCAGCCGGCGCCCAGGCTGAAAATCTTGCGATCGCCAGTCGGAATGCGCGGGGATCGGTTTTCGTTATTGGTCGGTGCCTGGTCAACGGACAGGCCGGTACGCAGAACCCATTGTTTGTTCAACTGGTACGAAGCGCCGATGGCGTGCGCCCAGGTGTCGTGCCAGTTCTGCTCTTCGGTGATGGTGCCGAACTGGCCATTGAGGAGGGCCGGAACGCCTTTGTTTTCGACGGTGATTTCTTTCAGGCGGCTCCAGCGAGTCCAGGTGCTACCTGCGTATAGCGTCCACTGGTCATCCAGTTGATGAGTGACCGAGAAGTCGACCGACTCAGGCGTGGTGATATCCAGAGACGCATCGTACTTCTGGTTCGGGTTCTGACCAACGGCACGGAGGAGGTTGTAATTGACCTTGGTGTCGCCTTCGAGCTTGTACTTCACTTTCGAGTGGTAGGTCAGGCCGACGCGCGTGCTGTCGGTGGCTTGAACCAGCACGCCGATGTTGTAGCCCAGCGCGGTGTCGTCACCCTTGATCTTGACCTTGCCGTCCGGTGCGGCCTGAGTGATCGACAGGTTCGATTCCAGGGTGCCGGCAATGTGGTTGATGGTCGGACCAAAACCGATCGATACCTTGTCGTTGAAGGCGTAGCTGACGGTTGGCTGAAGAGTCACGATTTTGACTTCGCTCTTGCTGCCGAAGTATTTGCCGGCGAAGCCGTTCTCGTAGTCGGTCACCAGGCCGAATGGAGCGTAGACGCCGAAACCGAATGCCCACTGGTCATCGATTGGCTTTACGTAGTAGCCCATGGGCACGCCCATGAAAGGGACCATGTCACCTTTGTTGGTGCCACTATTCGGACTGGAACTCGCATCACTGATATCAGCGTGCGCGTCGATAAATGCAACACCACCGGTCACTTGTTCGCGCTTGAGGCGAGACATGCCGGCAGGGTTACCAAAAACTGTAGATGCGTCGTCGGCAGATGAAGATCGCCCGGCAAAACCTGTCCCCATCCCGCTGATGCTTTGTTCGTTGAGTGCGAAGCCACTTGCGAAGAGTTGGGTGGATGCCATGGCAACGGCGAGGCTAATGGTGGTTTTGAGCATTACTTTTTTCATTATTAGAATTCCTGGTGATCACCGGGGCGGAAATTACCAAGATTTTCGTCTGGGCGCTATAGCCTGTAACGCTTGAGTTAGAGCGGTTTTGTAGGACAATCCGACCAAAATCGCTGCCTGTTGTGCGATTTTCGGAAATGGGTGGATCAGCAGGCGACCTGATTCAACGATGAAACACAGGTCTGCCACGCGTAGGTGAAATCTCGCAGGCGACCTTGGGGCTGGAAAGTCTGGCGCCAGATTCGGGCCATTCCCAACAAGTCATCGGAGGCGGGGAGGGGAGTGTTCTGTTCTTCTACCAGCAGCCAGGCGATGGCAGTGGCGTAACGCAGGTTGACGGTCAATTCCAGATGCGGCCCGCTGAGAAAAGCATGCTGGCTGGCAAGGCCGCGGACCAGGCTTGCCCGATCAGGGTCCAGGGCCAGATAGTGATCCCAAAGGGCCTGGTGGCGGGGTTCGGTGATTCGGTACAGGCCGTGTCCACGGCGGTCATGCAGGGCTGAACCAAGGGCTGACTGACTGGCGGCGATGCCCAGTAGCAGGGATTCGGCAGTTGCGCTATGGCGTCCGAGGTAGATCAACGTCGGACGGATCACATAACGACACAGTTCGCTGGCAGCGATTCCCATAAAGCCCTCGAAACATGAGGTGGTCGGCGATACCTGAAGGGCCTTGGCAGCAGTGGATCGATTCAGGCTCGCCGCAAGCGGATCAAGCCGCTTGAGTTGAAGTGTAGTGTCATTATTTCGCTGTAAAGGACTGTTTTTAAAATATTTCTGGCTTCGAGTTATAACCGTTATATCGGTTGGTGCTTAGCCGCAGGTCACGAAATGAGAAATATCGGGCAATAAAAAGCCCCGCTTTTGAGCAGGGCTTTTTAGGTTTTCAGCTTTTCTGGCGTCTCAGGCAACCAGTGCCTGGCGAGTACGCTCGATCACAGCCTGCAGCGGTTCTGCGCTGGAGTATTGATCAGGGTACAGGCGTTCGCTGTGACGAGCGATGCCGTGTTCGTTGACCAGAGTGAAGCTGAAGCAGCCTTTGCGAGCGGCCATAATCAGGCAGTTCATTGGAGCAAAAGCGTTGGTTAGGGTGCGAATGGCATCCTGAGTGTGGATTTGAGTGGACATAATTGGTGTTCCTACAAGCGACACGGATAAGAACCGTGCAAAGTTAAAACGTTCCAGTGACGACGACCACCATTGGTCGAACGAAGAACCCGACTGGAACAAAGCAGCCAGTTTGAAGCGCTGATAAATTGGCGCGCTTGGGCTGGCAGGTAGGTACTTAGGAGGGCAGGCAACACATCAAGGGCAAAGGTTCTGGGCCCGGGGTGAAGATCCTGATCAATTTGCAGGCTGGTTCGGTCAGAGTAAGTGAGCTTGGCAACACCCTTTGCTTTCGATTCAAAGGCTGCGTTGGCGCAAGATTTACCTGGAAACCATCGAGGTGGTCGATCCCGTTTTGTCGGTGGAGGCTTCTCTTAGGGAAGGCTGACCGGGGGATTTGTTCGACCAGAATTGACTTTCAGCTTGGTACTAACGCCGCGGATACTAACGGATTGAACTGCAGAAGGGAAGGCTGTTTGTAAAAAAGCGCTGAAGTGCCTGTCGGCAAGTCTTGATTGAGCGGTCAAAGAGCAGGCCAGTGCCCCGCAATAGCCCAGAACCCGACCGTTGATCCGAGCGAACGAGCGAGTCAGGATCGACCGGCGGCACGGGTTGCTCGGGTTTATCCCCAGACGCTACCGAAAAGCGCGCCGAAAAAGCGCATCGATATAACAGCCTCACAGGTACTTGTGCACATAAATTGCGCGAACTGTCATCCCACTGTCATCCTCGCCTCAAAGGGAGTGGGTGCCTGTAATGAAAATTTAAGTCAATGAAAAACATCGCTTTTTTTTACTGGTGAAAAAATCGTCAGTTTGACTGCGAGCCCCACGCCACACGGCTTTGCGCGAGTTCAAAGGCGGTTGTCCACTGAGTTATCCACAGCTTCTGTGGATTGTCCCAAGCGCTTGCTCTAGGACGGGCGTGCAGGCTTTTTTCGACTTTACCTGTACGAAAAAAAGAGTAGAGTGGCGCGCCTTCCGATCTGCCCTACAGTGCTTTATGAAGTTTCGCTCAGTATCAATCTCTGCTGCTTCCACCCCTCCCAGTGTTACCCCACCCAAGCGCTTTTCGATGCGTGTGGCCGAGTGGCTACTCGACAGCCCGCGCCTGGGCGAAAACTCCAACATCAAACACTTCGCCGGACGCTTGCTTAAGCAGCCTGCCCGTGAAGGCGTCGTGGCCGCGCAAAGCCGTCTCGGCCAGCTGATGTGCCGCGAATGCGGTAATGCCCGGGATCGCCGCATTGGCCAGGAGCTCCTGCGTCAGGCCGCACGTGCGGGCGACCGACGTGCGCAACAGGAACTGGGCCTGAGCGAAGACTGAGCTGTCCAAGACCTGACGCCTTGGTTAACCTTCACGCTTTATCGAATCGGCAGGAGTGGTTATGGCGATGGACTTGACCAGCGCATTGCTGGGGCTGGCGGGCGCCGGGTTGCCGTTACTGGTACTGGCCTGGCAACTTCAGCGTCGGGCGAGTGCGGGGCAGGCCGAGCTGGCGCTGCTGGAAGAGCGCCTTGCCATCGCCCAACTGACGCAGGACGGCTTGAATGCTCAGCTTGACACTTGCCGTGATGAAATCGCAGACCTGAGCCAGGCCAACGCCGCCAAACAGGCCGATCTGGCCGCCGTGCGCCGTGAAGTAGAACTGCTGCAGATCGAACGCGACGACGCCCGCGACGCATCTCACGCCTGGAACATCGAACGCGCCGGCAAAGAAGCTGAGTTGCGTCGCCTCGACGCTCAGGCCGCCTCTCTCAATGCCGAGCTGCGTGAGCAGCAGGAAAGCCATCAGCAGCGTCTCAACGACCTTCAAGGCTCGCGAGACGAGCTGCGCGCGCAATTCGCCGAGCTGGCGGGCAAGATCTTCGACGAACGTGAGCAGCGTTTTGCCGAAACCAGTCAGCAGCGTTTGGGGCAATTGCTCGATCCGTTGAAGGAGCGCATTCAGTCGTTCGAAAAGCGCGTCGAGGAAAGCTATCAGGCTGAAGCCCGCGAGCGCTTTTCCCTGGCCAAGGAACTGGAACGGCTGCAACAACTGAACCTGCGCCTGAGCGACGAAGCCACTAACCTGACGCGGGCCTTGAAAGGGCAGAAAACCCAAGGCAACTGGGGCGAACTGATTCTCGAGCGGGTGCTTGAGCACGCGGGTCTGGAGAAGGGGCGTGAGTATCAGACCCAGGTCAATCTCAAGGGGCCGGACGGTGAGCGTTTCCAGCCGGATGTGATTATTTACCTGCCTGGCGACAAGCAGGTCGTGGTCGATTCCAAAGTCAGCCTCACGGCCTATCAGCAATACGTGGCGGCCGAGGATGATGCCATCGGCCAGATCGCCATCAAGCAGCATGTGCTGTCCCTGCGCACTCACGTCAAAGGCTTGGCCGGCAAGGACTACAAGCGGCTCGACGGCTTGCACAGCCTGGATTTCGTTCTGCTTTTCGTCCCGATCGAAGCGGCGTTTTCTGCGGCGTTGCAGGCTGAGCCGACGCTGTTTCAGGAGGCATTCGACCGCAATATCGTGATCGTCAGCCCAACCACGTTGCTGGCCACTTTGCGGGTCATCGACAGCTTGTGGAAGCAGGAGCGCCAGAGCCAGAACGCTCGGGAAATCGCCGAGCGCGCCGGTTGGCTGTACGACAAATTCGTGTTGTTTATTCAGGATTTGGACGAGGTCGGCAATCGCTTGCAGCAACTGGACAAGGCTTATAGCAACGCACGCAACAAGCTGACAGAAGGCCGTGGCAACCTGGTCAGTCGCAGCGAGCAGCTCAAGTTGCTCGGAGCGCGGGCCAGCAAGAGCTTGCCGGCGGACCTGCTGGAGCGGGCGATGACCGATGTCGATGGCTTGGCCGAACTGCCGGAGTAGCCGAAAAGCTTCGCGAGCAAGCCCGCTCCCACAGGGTTTGTGGTGTTCACTCTATTTGTGCAACAACACCAATCCACTGTGGGAGCGGGCTTGCTCGCGAAGGCGTCAATCGCCCCACTGCAGAGTTCAAACCTGCCGCACTACAACGGCAAATGCCGACTCAACAACGCCCGCAACGCCGCCGGTTTCACCGGTTTGGCCAGGTAATCCAGGCCCGCTGCATGCACCTGGGCCACCGTCTCCGGCCGTCCATCGGCACTGATCACCACCCCAGGCACCGGCTCGCCCAGTTGCGTGCGTAACCAGGCCATCAACTCGGTCCCGGTCTCGCCATCATCCAGATGGTAATCCACCAGCGCCAGTTGCGGGCGCATGCCATCGCCGAGCAGCGTCGCGCATTCCTCACGGTTGCGCGCGGTCCAGACCTGACAACCCCAGCGCGTCAGCAAACTGTTCATGCCGATCAGGATGCTGTCTTCGTTATCGATACACAGCACCTGCGCGCCGCTGAGCAAATGGCCATTGAGTTCGGCCACTTTGGCCGGCGTCGCGGCTTGTACCCGAGCCAGCGGTACGCTGACACTGAACACACTGCCGCGACCCGGCCAGGAACGCACGCGCAAGGTGTGACCCAGCACGCGACACAGCCCATCGGCAATCGCCAGGCCCAGGCCCAGACCTTTCTCGGCCCGGGTCTGGTGGCTGTCGAGGCGTTTGAATTCTTCGAAAATCACCTGCAGTTTGTCTTCTGGAATACCCGGTCCACGGTCCCAGACCTCAAGGCATAGCTCGCCGTTGCGCCGCCGAACGCCGAGCAGCACCGGCCCTTTGGCGTAGCGGAAGGCGTTGGTCAGGAAGTTCTGCAAAATCCGTCGCAGCAGTTTGATGTCGCTATCGACCCGCAGCGCGCTGCCCCTGACGCGAAATTTCAGCCCCTGTTCCTGCGCCAGAGCCTTGAACTCGGCGCCCAGCGTATGGAATAAATCATTGAGCTCGAAGGGCTTACGATCAGGGTTGATCTTGCCATTTTCCAGGCGGGAAATGTCCAACAGGTCGCTGATCAGGTCCTCGGCCGAGCGTAGCGAACTGTCCAGATGATGAACCAGCTTGCGGGCTTCACTGGATAAATTTTCTTCCTGGTGGGAGAGGGCGGCAGAGAACAGCCGTGCAGCATTCAGCGGTTGCATCAAGTCATGGCTGACGGCGGCCAGGAAACGGGTTTTCGACTGGTTCGCCGATTCGGCGGTACCCTTGGCTTCGGTCAGGGCAACGTTGAGTTGCGACAATTCGTGGGTCCGTTCGATGACCCGTTGCTCGAGGCCTTCGTTCGCTTCGGTCAGCGCCTGTTCGGCCTCGCGGAATGCGGTGATGTCGGTGAAGCTCATGACGAAACCGCCGCCGGGCATCGGGTTACCGATCAGCTCGATCACTCGACCATTGGGGAACAACCGTTCGGAGGTATGGGCCCGACCCTGACGCATCCAGTGCAAGCGACGGGCGACGTGCACTTGCGCTTCGCCGGGGCCGCACAGACCGCGCTCGGCGTTGTAGCGAATGATGTCGGCAATCGGCCGGCCAACGCTGATCAAACCGTCGGGGTAATTGAACAGTTCAAGGTAGCGCCGGTTCCAGGCCACCAGTTTCAACGACTGGTCGACCACGCTGATACCTTGGGTGATGTTCTCGATGGCGCCTTGCAGCAGGGCGCGGTTGAATTGCAGCACTTCCGAGGTTTCGTCGGCGATCCGCACGACATCCTCGAGCTGCATTTCCCGGCCTTCGATGGCGGCTTTTACCACCGCCCGGGTCGAAGATGCGCCGAGTACGCCGGCCAGCAAGCGTTCGGTATGGGCGATCCATTCACCGTCAGCATTCTGGTTCGGGTTGAAGCCTTTGCCCTGACGGTAGGCGAAACGGATGAAACTCTGACGAGCGCGTTCTTCGCCGACAAAACGGGCAGCCAGTTGCAGCAAGTCGTTGATCTGTACTGCCAGCATTGAGCGGGCGTTGGGTCGCGCGCTGATTTCCTGGCCGATGAAGCGGCCGGCCTGCCAGTGCTCCGAAACCCGCGTGCGTGACAGTAGCGAGACCCAGGTGAACAAGGTGAAGTTGCCCGCCAGGGACAGCACCACGCCTTGAGTCAGCGGTGTGATCGGCAGGTTCAACGGGTTGCCTTGCAGCCAGGCCAGGCCTGGAAAACTGCTCAAGGGCAAGCCAAGACTGTTGGCGGCGATCGGCAACACCAACGTGTAGAACCAGAGGAACGTGCCGGCGGCCAGCCCGGCAAACACCCCACGACGGTTAGCCTGTTTCCAGTACAGCGCGCCAAGCATGGCCGGGGCCAGTTGGGTCACGGCGGCGAAGGCGATCTGGCCGATGGTTGCCAGGCTCGCGGTGGAGCCCAGCAGGCGATAACTGACGTAGGCCAACAGCAGAATGACCACGATGCTCACCCGGCGTACCGAAAGCATCCACTGGCGGAACACTTCGAATGGGCGCTCGGCGTTGTTACGTCGCAGCAACCACGGCAGCAACAGGTCGTTGGAAAGCATGGTCGACAGCGCCACGCTGGCCACGATCACCATACCGGTCGCCGCCGAAGCGCCGCCGATAAACGCCAGCATCGCCAGGGCAGGGTGAGATTGGGCCAGAGGCAGGCTGATGACGAATGAGTCCGGCAGCACCGAACTGGGCAGCAGCATCTGACCGGCCAGCGCGATCGGCACCACAAACAACGCCGCCAGCGCCAGATAGACAGGGAACACCCACTTGGCCAAACGCAGATCCTGGGGGTCGATGTTTTCCACCACGGTCACGTGGAATTGCCGGGGCAGGCAGATGATCGCCATCATCGCCACGCCGGTTTGCACCACCATGGACGGCCAGTTGATGGTTTCTTTCCAGTACGCTTCGAGGCGCGGGGCGAGCATGGCCTGGTCGAACAAGTCGTCGAAACCGTCGTACAGGCCGTAGGTCACGAACGCGCCGACTGCGAGAAAAGCGAACAGCTTGACCAGCGACTCAAAAGCAATCGCCAGCACCATGCCGCGGTGGTGTTCCGTGGCGTCGAGGTTGCGGGTACCGAAAACAATAGTGAACAGCGCCAGCACCAGGGATACGATCAGCGCCGTGTCTTGCGCGCGCGTGCCCATGGCGTCGGCACCGGCGCCGATCAGCAGGTTCACGCCCAACACGATGCCCTTGAGCTGCAAGGCGATGTACGGCAGCACGCCGACCAGACAGATCAGCGCCACCACCACCGCCAGCGACTGGGATTTGCCGTAGCGGGCGGCAATGAAGTCGGCGATGGAGGTGATGTTCTCCTGCTTGCTGATCATCACCATTTTTTGCAGGACCCACGGCGCGCACACCAGCAGCAGGATCGGCCCGAGGTAGATCGGCAGGAATGACCAGAGTTGCTCGGCCGCCTGGCCCACGGCACCAAAGAATGTCCAACTGGTGCAGTAAACGGCCAGCGACAGGCTGTACACCCAGGCACGCATCCGTGGCGGCAACGGCGTGCTGCGCCGATCACCGTAAAAGGCGATAGCGAACAGGATGGCCATATAGGCCAGGGCGACGGTGGCGATCAGTCCGATGGACAGCGACATGGGAACTCCAGACAAAAGACCTCCGGGGCTCCGCCCGGTCAGGACAGTCTCGCATGACCGCTTGAGTTAGTCAGTGTCGACCAAGGTCGTGACGTGGCGGGGTGTCGCAGGTTGGGAGTCAGTTCGATTTTTGGTGTGTTTGGGGGCCTCTTCGCGAGCAAGCCCGCTCCCACACTCGATCGTCAGTGAACACAAAATATGTGGGCACCCTCAATCCAGTGTGGGAGCGGGCTTGCTCGCGAAGGCGGCCTCACTGACTCAACGCAATATCGATTAACCGATGCAACTCTTCAACCTCCAGCGCCTGCGCTGAAAACAAGATGCGAAACACCGTCGGCGCCACCACCATATTGATCAGCCGATCGACACCCGGCTTCGGCTGATCGGGATAGCGATCCAGAATCGTCTGCAACTGCGCACCAATGATCGTCACGCAATAGCCTGGTGTGGCGCTGGATTGTACGTCGCGCATCATGTTGCGCCCGGGTTCGGAACTCATCTCGTCCAGATACTGCTCCGCCCAGGCCAGCACGTCACCGCGCAGGCTGCCGGTGTTGGCCGGTTCGCTGTCGGGGCGCATGCGGGCGAGGGCGACGTCGGCCAATAGCGCCGACAGATCACCCCAGCGCCGGTAAATAGTCGACGGAGTCACCCCGGCCCGGGCAGCGATTTGCGGCACCGTCACGCTGGCGCGATCCTGTTCTTCGAGGAGTGCGCGGACTGCCGAATGAATCGACTCTTGGACCCTGGCGCTACGACCACCTGGGCGTAAACCTTCTTTAATAGCCATACGGCGGACCTTAACACAAAGAATTTGCTTTAAGCGTTAGTCGGTAGCACACTCCGCAAAAGCAAAAAGTTAGCTTTTGCGGAGTGTGCCTATGTCCCGTCTCACGTCAAACCGTTCCAGCCTGTGGTTTCTGGCGATCACCTTACTCAGTTTTCTCGCCGCTTCCACCGCGCCAACGCCGTTGTATCACTTGTATCAAGAACACCTGCGGTTCTCGGCAGCGACCCTGACCCTGATTTTCGGCGTCTACGCCCTCAGCTTGCTGGCGGCGCTGCTCACGGTCGGTTCGCTCTCGGATTATCTGGGGCGCAAACCGGTGATTTTCACCGCCGTATTGCTGAACATGCTGGCGATGTTGCTGTTTATCAACGCCGACAGCGTTGCCTGGCTGATCAGTGCGCGGGTCCTGCAGGGTTTTGCCACGGGCATGGCCACCGCCGTTTTAAGTGCGGCGCTGCTGGACACTGACCGTCAGCAAGGGCCGATGGTCAATAGCGTCGCGCCGTTGCTGGGCATGGCGCTGGGTGCCATGGGTTGCGGCGTGTTGGCCGAGTTTGCGCCGCTGCCGCTGCAGTTGACCTATTGGGTGCTGTTCGCGCTGTTTGTGATGCAAGCGCTGTACGTCTGGCGCCTGCCGGAAAGCGTCACACGGCAATCGGGTGCCTGGGCCTCGCTACGCCCGACCCTGCATGTGCCGATTCAGGCGCGGCGTATGCTATGGCGGGTGCTGCCGATAGATCTGGCGGTGTGGGCGCTCGGTGGTTTTTTCGCTTCTCTGGCGCCTTCTCTGGTGCGGACCGCCACCGGGTCCACCTCGAATCTGATTGGTGGGGCTACGGTGGCCGTGTTGACAGTGACCGGCGCATTGATGATCTACACCTTGCGCAATCGGCCGGCCGACAAAGTCTTGCTGTTGGGCGCGAGCCTGCTGCCTGCGGGCGTTGCGCTGATTCTGCTAGCGGTAAACAGCGCCAGCCTGCCGTTGTTTTTCTTCGGCACTCTGGTGGCGGGCGGCGGTTTTGGCGCGGGTTTCCTGGGTGCCCTGCGAAGCATCGTGCCGCTGGCCTTGCCTCATGAGCGGGCGGGTTTGATGTCGGCGTTTTACGCACTCAGTTACCTGGCGTTCTGCTTGCCGTCGTTGCTGGCTGGCGGTCTGACGCGGGCCTTTGGCCTGGTGGCAACCACCGATGGTTATGGTGCGGTGCTGATCATACTGTCGCTCGGTGCGCTGGTCGGGTTGATGCGTGTGCAGACTGTCAAAGTCTGTGGCGTCGATGTTCGATGACCGTTAGCCTTGGCACCGCCATTCATTTCGACGGACCGACCCATGAAGATCATCCGCAGCAAATCCTTCACTGGTGACCGCGCCTGGGCGGCGCTGGACATTGCCAACATGAATGGCATCACCACTCGTTTGCACTGGACCGATCAGCCCTATAAGTGGCATATCAACGACGGTCAGGAAGTGTTCGTGGTGCTCGATGGGCAGGTGCAGATGCGTTATCGCGACGAAGGCCAGGAGAAGGAAACGCTACTCGAAGTCGGCGATATCTTTTATGCCTCGGTGGGCACCGAGCATGTGGCTCATCCGCTGGGTGTGGCGCGGATATTGGTGATCGAGACGGAAGGCAGCGTCTGATGTATATCTGCAAAACAGATAACAGTTAGAGATATTACCCGTTATATCGATATTCTATTCGGATCTACCATGAACTCCCACCTCACGAGAGGACAGGAGTTCACCATGACCTGCACCCATAGCGTTAAACCCGGTATCAAACCACTCAGTCATTTGCAGCACCCTCGAGAAGCCATCCGCCAATTCACCCCCAACTGGTTCGCAGCGACCATGGGCACCGGTGTATTGGCGCTCGCGCTTGCGCAACTGCCGGTGGCGAATCCCGGTCTGCATGCGTTTGCCGAAGGCCTGTGGCTGTTCAACATTGTCCTGTTTGTCATGTTCACGGCCATGTATGCCGCGCGTTGGGTCATGTTCTTCGACGAGGCGCGGCGGATTTTCGGGCACTCCACGGTTTCGATGTTTTTCGGCACCATTCCCATGGGCCTGGCGACCATCATCAACGGCTTCCTGCTGTTCGGTTTGCCGCGCTGGGGTGACGGTGTGATTCATCTCGCCGAAGTGCTCTGGTGGCTGGACGTGGCCATGTCGCTGGCCTGCGGCGTATTGATTCCCTACATGATGTTCACCCGTCAGGAGCACAGCATCGACCAGATGACCGCGGTCTGGCTGTTGCCGGTGGTGGCGGCGGAAGTGGCGGCTGCCAGCGGCGGCTTGCTGGCGCCGCATCTGGCCGATGCTCATTCACAACTGGTGGTGTTGGTGACCAGCTACGTGCTCTGGGCCTTTTCCCTGCCGGTGGCGTTCAGCATTCTGACCATCCTGTTGCTGCGCATGGCGTTGCATAAATTGCCCCACGAAAACATGGCCGCCTCAAGCTGGCTGGCCCTTGGGCCGATTGGCACCGGTGCGCTGGGCATGTTGCTGTTGGGTGCCGACGCGCCAGCGATCTTTGCCGCCAACGGTTTGCCGGGTATCGGCGAGATCGCCGCAGGGCTTGGCTTGGTGGCCGGCATCACGCTGTGGGGCTTCGGGCTCTGGTGGATGCTGATTGCGCTGTTGATCACTGTGCGTTACTTGCGCGCCGGTATCCCGTTCAACCTCGGCTGGTGGGGCTTCACTTTCCCGTTGGGCGTCTATTCTTTGGCGACGTTGAACCTGGCGAGCACGTTGCACCTGACGTTTTTCAGTGTCTTTGGCTGTGTACTGGTGGCGTTGCTGGCGGTGATGTGGCTGATTGTTGCCAAACGCACGGTGCAGGGCGCATGGCGAGGTGAGTTGTTTGTTTCGCCGTGCATTGCAGGATTAAACAAATAACCGGCAAAGATTGGGTAATCTGTGGCCTGGATCGACGCTCGACATTCCAATAACAATTGCCACGCCACTTTTTATCCAACATCAGCTACCCAACATCAGGGACACATGGAAGATGAGTCACCCCTCGCAGTTCACCTTGCTTCGCACTCGGCGCTTCCTGCCGTTTTTTGTCACGCAGTCGCTGGGGGCCTTCAACGACAACATTTTCAAGCAGTCGTTGATCCTCGCCATTTTGTACCGGCTGACCATCGAGGGTGACCGTTCGATTTGGGTCAACCTGTGTGCGTTGCTGTTTATCTTGCCGTTTTTCCTGTTCTCGGCTCTGGCGGGGCAGTTCGGGGAAAAGTTTGCCAAGGACGCACTGATCCGTCTGATCAAGCTCGGGGAAATCGTGATCATGACGGTGGGTGCGGTCGGTTTCATGTTCGATCACCTGTCGCTGATGCTGGTCGCGTTGTTTGCCATGGGCACCCATTCGGCGCTGTTCGGGCCGGTGAAGTACTCGATCCTGCCGCAGGCGTTGCGCGAAGAGGAGTTGGTGGGCGGCAACGGTCTGGTGGAAATGGGCACCTTCCTGGCGATTCTCGCCGGAACCATTGGCGCCGGGATCATGATGTCGGCCAACAACTACGCGCCGGTCGTGTCCACGGCAATCATCGGTATCGCCGTGCTCGGTTACCTGGCCAGCCGCAGCATTCCCCGGGCTGCCGCGGCATCGCCGGAAATGCGTTTGAACTGGAACATTTTCAGCCAGTCCTGGGCTACCTTGAAGTTGGGCCTGGGGCAAACCCCGGCAGTATCGCGTTCGATCGTCGGCAACTCATGGTTCTGGTTTGTCGGGGCGATTTATCTGACGCAGATCCCGGCGTATGCCAAGGAATGGATGCACGGCGACGAGACTGTGGTAACGCTGATTCTTACCGTGTTCTCGGTCGGTATCGCACTGGGTTCGATGCTCTGCGAGAAACTCTCCGGACGCAAAGTCGAGATCGGTCTGGTGCCGTTTGGCTCATTCGGTCTGACGGTGTTTGGCCTGTTGCTGTGGTGGCATTCCGGCGCGATTCCAGACAGCGTTGCCGGTCATGGCTGGATCGAAGTCCTGGGGTTTGGCCACGCCTGGCTGGTGTTGATCGACATTCTTGGGCTTGGGATCTTTGGCGGCTTTTACATCGTGCCACTGTATGCGCTGATCCAGTCGCGTACTGTCGAGAACGAACGGGCGCGGGTGATCGCCGCCAACAACATTCTTAACGCCCTGTTCATGGTGGTGTCGGCGATTGTGTCGATCGTCTTGCTGAGCATCGCCAAGCTGTCGATTCCGCAGCTATTCCTGGTGGTGTCGTTGCTGAACATTGGCGTCAATGCTTACATCTTCAAAATCGTCCCTGAGTTCAGCATGCGCTTCATGATCTGGCTGCTCGGCCATTCCATGTACCGCGTCGAGCATCGCAACCTGGAGCTGATTCCCGATGAAGGCGCGGCATTGCTGGTTTGCAACCATGTTTCGTTCGTCGACGCGTTGCTGATTGGCGGCGCGGTGCGTCGGCCGATTCGCTTTGTGATGTATTACAAAATCTACAACCTGCCGGTACTGAACTTCATCTTCCGCACGGCGGGGACGATTCCGATTGCCGGGCGTCAGGAAGACATTCAGATCTACGAAAAAGCCTTCACCCGCATCGCCCGGTATCTGAAGGACGGCGAACTGGTGTGCATTTTCCCTGAAGGCAAGTTGACCGCCGATGGCGAGATCAACGAGTTCAAGGGCGGGCTGACACGGATTCTCGAAGAAACGCCGGTGCCGGTGATTCCGCTGGCGTTGCAGGGGTTGTGGGGGAGTTTCTTCAGCCGTGATCCGAATAAAGGGATGTTCCGTCGATTGTGGTCGCGGGTGACCTTGGTGGCGGGCCCGGCGGTGGCCGTTGAAGCGGCTGAACCGGCGACATTGCAAGGGTTGGTGGGGGAATTGCGTGGGGCGGTAAGGTAGTCGGTGACTTTGCGGGCCTCTTCGCGAGCAAGCCCGCTCCCACATTGGGAATGCGGTCAAATGTGGGAGCGGGCTTGCCCGCGAAAGCGGTAGCCTAAGCGCTAACCTTGAGCCCAACCAACCCGGCAATAATCAACGCCACACTCGCCAGCCGAAACAACGCCATGGACTCACCAAACAAAATGATCCCGGCGATTACCGTGCCCACCGCACCCACGCCAGTCCAGATCGCATAGGCCGTGCCCAGCGGCAATTCCTTCATGGCAAGGCCCAGCAGGCCAAGGCTGATCGCCATGGCGGCAATGGTCAGTGCGGTAGGAAGAGGGCGGCTGAAACCGTCGGTGTATTTCAGGCCGACGGCCCAGCCGACTTCGAACAGGCCGGCGAGAAACAGAATGATCCAGGACATCAGAGACCTCCATCGATGGATGGGGTCGTCCCCGGATTAATGATTCGATCGAGCCGCGAGGTCGTCCCCGCGTTGCGCAATAGAGTGCCCATCATTAATCCGAGGATCAAGTTTGCGGCTTAATCCGCCGCCTGCTGAGCAGCGATTTGCCGGTCTTCCTTCTCGCTCATACGACGGAAATACGTCGAGAGCAGTGCTCCGGAAATGTTGTGCCAGACGCTGAACAACGCGCTTGGCACCGCTGCCAACGGCGAGAAGTGCGCACTGGCCAAGGCCGCGCCCAAGCCGGAGTTCTGCATGCCGACTTCCAGTGCCAGGGATTTGCGCTGGGCCAGTGGCAGGTTGAACAGGCGCCCGGTGAAGTAACCCAACAAGTAGCCGAAGCTGTTGTGCAACATCACCACGGCCATGATCAGCAGGCCGGATTCGGCAATCTTCGCCTGGCTGGCGGCCACCACGGCAGTGACGATGATCACGATGCTCACCACCGACACCAGTGGCAACACGTCTACGGCGTGACGAACCCGATCACCGAGTACGCGCTGGGCAACTACGCCGAGCACGATCGGCAGCAGCACGACTTGCAGGATCGACCAGAACAGCTCCATGAACGACACCGGCAACCAGGCCGAAGCCAGTAGCCAGATCAGCGCTGGCGTCAGCAGCGGAGCGAGGAGGGTAGTGACGGCGGCAATGGCCACCGACAACGCTAGATCGCCACGCGCCAGCCAGGTCATCACGTTCGAGGAGGTGCCGCTTGGGCAGCAGCCGACCAGAATCACACCGACGGCGATCTCTGGCGGCAGGTGGAAAACCTGGCAGAGTAACCACGCCACACCGGGCATGATCACGAAATGAGCGACCACGCCCAGCGCCACGCGCCACGGATGGCGAGCGACTTCGGCGAAGTCTTCAAGCTTGAGGGTCAGGCCCATGCCGAACATCACCAGACCCAGCAGCGGTACGATGGCGCCTTTCAAACCGATGAACCAGGTCGGTTGCACAAACGCCACGACGGCGAAAATCAGTACCCAGTAAGCGAAGGTGTTGCCGACAAAACGACTCAATGCAGCCAGTGCGCGCATGGCCTGATCCTTGTTTAAGTAGCATCACAAAACCAATGTGGGAGCGAGCCTGCTCGCGATGAGGGGCTGACATTCAACAATGATGTTGACTGAAACTCCGCTATCGCGAGCAGGCTCGCTCCCACAGTAGGCATCAAACGTTTTTAGATGCCCTGTGGCATCTCTTCACCACCCAACGCTTCAACCATCGCCGGCAGGAAGTCGCCGAAGGTCAGCATCATCAGGGTAAAGCTGGCGTCCAGTTGACCCAAGGCTTCGTCGCCACCGTCCTGTTCTGCCTGATCTTGCAGCAGGTCTTCGAACTTCAGGCGCTTGACCACCATTTTGTCGTCAAGCACGAACGACAGTTTGTCCTGCCAGGCCAGCGACAGTTGAGTAACCACTTTGCCGGTGCTCAGGTGCAGCTGGATTTCTTCGCTGGTCAGGTCCTGACGCTTGCAGCGCACGATGCCGCCGTCTTCGTGTGTGTCGCGCAGTTCGCACTCGTCCAGCACGAAGAAATCATTCGCGGCTTTCTGGGTGGTGACCCACTCGGTCATGGTGGCGGTCGGCGACATCTTCACCGTCAACGGACGCACCGGCAGCGAGCCGATCACTTCTCGCAGGGTGGAGAGCAGGTCTTCAGCTCGTTTCGGGCTGGCCGAGTTAACCAGGATCAGGCCCTGTTTCGGCGCGATGGCGGCGAAGGTCGACGAGCGGCGGATAAAGGCGCGGGGCAGAAAGGCCTGGATGATTTCATCCTTGATCTGATCGCGTTCCTTTTTGTAGACCTTGCGCATTTGTTCGGCTTCGATCTCTTCGACCTTTTCCTTCACCGCGTCGCGTACGACGCTGCCCGGCAGAATGCGTTCTTCCTTACGGGCGGCGATCAGCAGGAAGTCGCCGCTGATGTGCACCAGCGGCGCGTCTTCGCCCTTGCCGAATGGCGCGACGAAACCGTAGGTGGTCAACTCCTGGCTTGCACATGGACGCGCCAGTTTGGTGGCCAGTGCAGTTTCCAACGCCTCGGCATCAAAAGGCAGATCTTGGGTCAGGCGATAGATAAGCAGGTTTTTGAACCACATGGGGTGAGTCTCTCCTTTATACAAAGGGGGGCATTATTGTCCTCCGTGTGCCATAGGCCAACCCTTCTCTAAGCCTTTGGAAGGCCTGAGAAAATTAATTAAAAAAGTGCTTGCCAGAGGTTGGGTCGCTCCGTAGAATGCGCGCCACACCGAAAGTGAAGGGTGATTAGCTCAGCTGGGAGAGCGTCTGCCTTACAAGCAGAATGTCGGCGGTTCGATCCCGTCATCACCCACCATTCGCTTTAGTGTTACGCGCAGCGGTAGTTCAGTCGGTTAGAATACCGGCCTGTCACGCCGGGGGTCGCGGGTTCGAGTCCCGTCCGCTGCGCCATATTCGGTAACCTGGAACGCTGAACGCCAGGTCACCACGGAAAAGCCCGCTAACGCGGGTTTTTTTCTGTCTGAAGTTCCTGCAGGGTGTGTCGTTTTACCGGTTTTCAGATTTTTTTGATTTTTTATCAATTAAATCAACACTTTATGAAAATCTGTGGCACAATGCGCCCCGCAACGAAGGTAAAGGGTGATTAGCTCAGCTGGGAGAGCGTCTGCCTTACAAGCAGAATGTCGGCGGTTCGATCCCGTCATCACCCACCACTTACTTTCAACGCTACGCGCAGCGGTAGTTCAGTCGGTTAGAATACCGGCCTGTCACGCCGGGGGTCGCGGGTTCGAGTCCCGTCCGCTGCGCCATATTCGGTATCTGGAACGCTGAACGCCAGATCACCACAGAAAGCCCGCTTAATGCGGGCTTTTTGCTGTCTGGGATTTGGCTTTGTAGCGAATCCACTGAAAAAGCGACCTGTTCGGCTGATCCAGTTAAGCGCAATCCATGTGGGAGCGGGCTTGCTCGCGAAAGCGGTGTATCAGGCAACATCAATAATTGACTGTGCCGCCGTCTTCGCGAGCAAGCCCGCTCCCACAGGTTTGATCTGCGCCCGACCAGCCTTGCCCTGCTCGGGTCGCTTTTTTCGTTTCTGTCTTGCCTATTGTTCGGCGTTACGGCTGTGCCGGTAGTCGCTGACGGCCTCGTACACCGCTTTGCGCAACCGGTTGATCCCGCCAATCGGCCTATGGGCTTCAAGCCCGAACCATGGGTTGAACGACAGGTTGTCGCATTGCAGGTTCAGCGCCGGGGTGTCGAAATCCTGGGCAGGCAGCTTGATCCTGGCCACAGTTTCGAAGGGCGCGTCGCTTTCGTTCCACTCGATACTGGTGTCTTCGATCGGCATGTACTTGCCCGCATCCTGACGCTGGATCTGTAAAACGAAACAGGCCGGCACCCGATCGGTCGACAGATGCTGGTTCAGCGCGCTGCGCAGGAAATTCGGCAGGTTTTGATTTTGCGTGGGCAGCGTGTAGACCGGGCAGCTATCAGGGTCCGGCATCACGCGGAATTTAGCGTTAGCTTCACCGAACTTGTACGGCGAAACCGAAAAGTAAGTGGTCTGCGTCGGGCTTTCCGGGGCAGGGGAGAGCGTCGCCAGCGCAATAAACAGATGGCGAACTTGCCACGTGCGCGGGTCCCAGCCCGGGAAGAACGCCATCGCCTTTTTGCCATCAGCCTGAGCAGCCACATTCTGACGATACTCAGCGACATCGCTGACAAAGAAGTTCGGATGGTTGAACATCACGAAGTCCTGTTCGCTGTGCCCTTGTCGGTCACTCAGCAACTGTTTACCAGGCACATCGAATAGTTTGATGGCCATGCCCCGAGCATCGCGGATGCTATCGAACTGCGGATACGCATTGCCGTTGGACAGCCGTATCGTCGCTTGCCAGGTTTTGCCCGGTTCGCTGAACACGCCCTGACGTAACTCCGCCGTCAAATCCGGCAGCACCTGTACCTCGGCCTTCACGCAGCCATGGGCCTTGGCATGGGCATCGCGCAGGTAGCGGGTACTTTCACGGTGTTGATCGACGATACGCACGGCCGTCTGGATGATGTCCTGGGTCATTGCCGCTTCGCCGTCCGGAATCAGTTCTTCAGCCGATACCGGGCCGCGATGCTGCCAGGCGGACCAGGCCATGATCAGCGCCCAGCCGAGCAGGCCCAGACCCAACAACACCAGCAGGGTTTTGCCGAGGAAGGCGCCCAGGCGCAACCAGAGAGTGATCAGCATGGGTCAATCCTTTTGACTGAGACGGCGGTCTGGCAATTGCGACTCCATCGGGCCGCCCAACACTTTCAGGTATTCCAGCAGCGCCCAGCGTTCCTCCGGTTGCAGCAGACGACCAATGACGCCGTTACCGCGTTCACCTGCGCGGAACTCGTGGCCGCTGTTGTGATTACCGGTAATGCGCGTGTCGAACACAAAACCGTTGGTGAAGGCTTCGGTGCGATAGCCCAAGTGTTTAGGGTCATATTCGAAGGTGCCCTTGTAGAACGTGGTTGCGCGTTCACTTTGTGGCGAGAGCAATTGATAAAGGCTCGGTACCGAACCGTTGTGCAGAAACGGCGGCGTGGCCCAGACGCCCGCCAAAGGTCGGGCCTTGTAGCTACGCAACTCCTGAACGCCGATCGGCAGGCCGAATCCGTCCAGGTTCGGGCGCTCTGCGGGTGTCACTTTGGCTTCGCGGTAGGCCTGGTTGCCCACGAAAGCAGTGACGTAAGCCAGTCCCTTGGCCACGGACAATTGGCTCATATCCAAGGGTTCTGTGGGTTTGGGATGCAGTTTTACGTCCAGTTGCGCAAGCTCTGCCGGATCCCACTGTAAAGCCGTCAGATCGAAGCGATGATCGGCAATGTTGTTGGCGGCGCCGGGGTCTGTGCCAATGACCTCCACAGGCAGCAATTTCAGATGTTGCACTGGTCTGCCGTCGCTTTGGGTGACGCGGGGGACATGACACCCGGCGCAATTTTCAGCGAACAGTTCGCGGCCTTTTGCGGCCAGGGGCTTGTCAATATTGCCCAGCAGGGCTTCCGGCCAGGCAGGCGGTTTGAGTCGTTGCAGGGTTTCCTCGATCCGATGCAGATCGCGCACCCGGACGCTGGAGGGGTAGCGGTCGTCGCCCTTGAGCGGCTGCCCGCTGCTGTCGAAGAAATTCAGCGTGGCGCCCACACCCAAGGCCTCACCGATATTACGGGCCATCGGTTGCTGCGCCGAACCGTTCCACTGCACCCAGTCGAAGGTCCACATGTCCCACAGTTGCGGGTAGTCCACCGGAGCGTTGGCCACCCGATAGTTGGCGGGTGAAATCGCGTCGCCGAAGCTGGCGTTGGCAATGCGCCCGAAAGCATCGGTGCGACCGGGACCTTCTTCGGTGGGGTAAAGGCCTCGATGGGTGTCGTTCCAGGCCACTTTCAAGAAGGTATCGAGTGAGACTTTAAAATCCTGGCGTAGTTGTTGATGCCGTGCGTCGTAGTCCTGACCCAGAACGTTGCGGGCGAAACGTTCGAATTTCCAGGGGTTGTAGTAAGTCGAGGCGAGGCTGGCCACCAGTGCCTGGCCGAAACTGCCGCCACGCAGGGTCGGGACGCTGGAGGGCAACACATGCTGGGCCGAGCCACCGTCGATGCGCACAGCCTGGCCATTGAAGCGTAATTCGCCGGTGTGGCAGGCGGCGCACGTGATGTCCAGAAACTCGTCCTGGCTGCCGGGGTTTTGATGACGGGCAAAACCGACGGGCAGGTTACCAGGATTGTTCTGCGTGGCTTTCTGGCTCGGGTCGATCAGAAAACCAAAGCGTGCAAGGTATTCAGGAGCGGCGAATCGTTTTTGCGAGAAAGGCAATTCCAGGGCATTGAACCAGTCATAATGCAAGCCTTTGACCTGGGTACCTTGAGGTGTGAAGTAGTAAGCCTGTCGGTCGGCGGCGCTCCATTGCTCCAGGTAATTTACCTGTTGCGCCGGTGACCAGGCCGGCAATTTCGGGTTGGCGACGTAATACAGCACTACGGCGAGGCCCAGCCCCAGCAATACTGCGATCAGGATCAGCAAGCGGAATATGAGGCGCACGATAAACATCCTTGTCAGTTTGTAGCTCCCTTATGCCTCAGCTCAAGAAGTGCGGCAAGAGGCCATTACGCCAGAGTCTGTGGGAACCGGCCCTCAAGTCCGTAAGAGCGAAATGACAGAAGCTTCATCCTTCTATAGCCAAAATGCGTTTAAACACCTGAACTTATCAGACGTTTCCTGCTCTCATGCCGGTAGCCATTGGTCGTGGCGGCCTGATAAGCTCGCGGCTTTACTCGATTGCCCTTTAGGCGCATGAACAAGGAAATAGCATGAAACAGCATCGGTTGGCGGCGGCGGTGGCCCTGGTTGGCCTGGTACTTGCGGGTTGTGATTCGCAGACCAGCGTAGAGCTGAAAACCCCGGCGCAAAAAGCTTCCTACGGTATCGGCCTGAACATGGGCAAAAGCCTGGCTCAGGAAGGCATGGATGATCTGGATTCCAAAGCGGTAGCCCAGGGCATCGAAGATGCCGTCGGCAAGAAAGAACAGAAGCTGAAAGATGAAGAGCTGGTTGAAGCCTTCGCAGCATTGCAAAAGCGTGCTGAAGAGCGTTTGGCCAAGATGAGCGAAGAGTCGGCAGCCGCTGGCAAGAAATTCCTCGAAGAGAACGGCAAGAAAGCGGGTGTCACCACCACGGCTTCCGGCCTGCAATACGAAGTGGTCAAGAAAGCCGACGGCGCTCAGCCTAAGCCGACCGACGTAGTGACTGTTCACTACACTGGTAAATTGACCAATGGCACCGTTTTCGACAGTTCCGTCGAGCGCGGCAGCCCGATCGATCTGCCGGTCAGCGGTGTGATTCCGGGTTGGGTCGAAGGCCTGCAACTGATGCACGTTGGCGAGAAGTACAAGCTGTACATCCCTAGCGAACTGGCTTACGGCGCCCAAAGCCCAAGCCCGGCGATTCCAGCCAACTCGGTACTGGTATTCGACCTGGAGCTGCTGGCCATCAAGGATCCAGCAAAACAAGACGCCCCCAAGTAATTCGCGTCTGCTTTAAAAACAACGCCTCGCTTATGCGGGGCGTTGTTGCATCTGGCGTTCAGTGGAGGTAAACAAAGCGAACGGATGCGGTACGCTGAAGTCATAGCCAGTGAGGGCGCTCGAGCTAGACGGGCCAGAACGCCAAGTCAATGAAATCTTGGGTTTTTTTATGTGAGTAAAAAACGCCCGATCTGAGTCAGGCCCTTATGAAACGGGGCTTTCAGCGGTGAAATGCAGCTCTGTTCACAAGGTTATCCACAATTTGTGTGGATAACATTTCAGTGGGAGTAATAAATGAAAACGCCCTGGAATTTTGCTCGTTTCCTGCCTCTGGCTGGACGCCTGCTCGCCCGTGGTCGTTTACCGACCCTGCTGTTCGCGGTTGCCAGCAAAGGCGCGAGCCAGGGCAATCGTCTGGGTAAACTCAAAGATGATCTGCGTTTGTTACAGGCACTCTGCCTGGCCTACTGGCGTGGTGAGTACCGGGCCATCAGCCCCAAAGCATTGGTCTCGGTGGTGGCCGGCTTGATGTATTTCCTGAGCCCGGTGGATGCAATCCCGGATTTCATCCCGGTATTCGGCATGCTCGACGACATTGCCGTACTGGCCTGGTTGATGAAAGTTCTCGATGACGAGCTCAACGCCTTCCGCGCCTGGCGCAAGCGTCAGCTGCCGGAGAAGCTTGCGGTAGTCGAACGCTTGCCTGATACCCCCGAACAACTGCAGCTTCAGGGGCCGAAAAAAAACTGAGCCAATTCAAAATCCTCCAGATATTCATCCCCCCCCGCGACCTTGGCCGCTGTTAGGATTACACTTCTAAGGAAAAGCGCCGACTCGCTAAGTGTCGTTGTCCTACGGGGTAGTCATGGATATTCAGATAATTACACGCGAAGGCGAGCCCGAATATGCGGTTCTGCCATGGGCTCAGTATCAGGCTCTACTG
Organism: Pseudomonas sp. PDM24; assembly: GCF_019218905.1. Lineage (NCBI taxonomy): Bacteria > Pseudomonadati > Pseudomonadota > Gammaproteobacteria > Pseudomonadales > Pseudomonadaceae > Pseudomonas > Pseudomonas sp. PDM24. The sequence goes on from NZ_JAHUWR010000001.1 coordinate 277,449, forward strand.
AAAGCAGCAGGCATCAAGCAACAACCACCGCGTGACGCCACAGCGCCTCCCGCGGCGGCACCAGACCAGATTCTTCCGGGTCTGGATCAACTACGCAATTTGCGCGAAGGGAAGGGCATCGCCATTGAGGCGCTCGCCCGCACGGTAGGCATCAGTCCGTCATATCTCGCCTTGATCGAAAGCGGTGAGCGTCAACCCGACGCTGCTATTCGCCGCAGCCTCGCCTGGGAATTGACGGTGCCAGGATGGAGGGATGAATCGTGAGCGTACGCATCAGTCGTCAACATTGGGATGGATTGCTGGGGGAGCTGGATCAGGCGCGTCGTCAGCGCCATCTTTTGACTTATCGGGCGTTGCTGGAGCGTTTGCAGCTACCCACGCCGGCCATGCAAACCTTGACCGCAGCCCTTGAGCACCTGGCCGCGCTGGATGCCAGAGCCGAGCAGCCGTTGCGCAGCTCGCTGGTGATCAGCCAGGGCGCGAGTCGCTTGCCACGCACCGGCTTCTTCGAATGTGTCGAGCGACTCGGGCGCTTTTCCGGCCCGTCCGATGGCGTGGCTGCCGCGTCCTGGCATGCCTCGGAAGTGGTGCGGGTGTTCGAATACGAGTACCCCGAATCGGCGGAAGCCTGAGTGTTTTTACGACTCAAGGCGCGGGCCAGTTACTGGCTGGCCCGCCGGTTGTTCCACTGGTCGTGGTTTGTGCGTCAGCCGCGAGGCTGGAGCTGGCTCGAGGGCCAGTTTGCACGTATGGCGAACCTGGGTGATGTCGGCGCCCAGAGCTTCTACGGCCACATTCTGACCTTTCGCGGCGTCGGTCTTGGGGCACGCGAGGAGGGTGTGCGATTACTGCGCCTGGCCGCGTTGGCGGGGGATGCGAAAGCGGCGTATCAGGTTGGGGTGATCAGCCTTGCGGGAACGCCGAGCAAGGCGCCGGACCCGGTGGAAGCGGCTCGCTGGTGGGAAATGGCGGCGAAGGCCGGGCATCCGCTGGCTGAACTTAAGTTGAAAGAGTTGGCGTCCCGTGGTTCTGCAGATTAAATAATTGAGTATCTGACAAATTAACGTGGCGTGAGGGAAACCTACCGCCACGTTTTGTTTCTGGTTGCTTTGGTAATTAGTTGATCGCTTTTAGCGAATCGCCCTACAGCAACATCATCCTTTCCCGACTTCTTTTCTGATTGATCCCCCGCAAAGTCTCGCGCGTTTATTGCTGTGTAGATCCATCGGAGATTTCCTTCAAGTTGTAGCGGTTTTCATGAACTGGTGCGAGATGAGTTCACCCGATAGCCTTTGATGGTCACTGAAAATTCAGTGGTGGGGTGTAGGAACCCTTTATTGGCATCGGTAATGCGTAATCGTCGAAACCTGGTTTGCGGCCGTCAATGGGCGTCCGTAAGATCCGTTACGGCGGCTGTGCGCGGGCACGCTTCGGCGTGGTCGAGTTTCCGATGCTCGGTATTCCTACCCCGCGCATAGCTGCCACCCAAGCCTGTAGGAAGGCTTTTGGCAGCTCCCATTTTCATCGGAAGGTCTCAAATGCCAACACTTCATCCTGATCCACCCTACGAAAAACCAATTCCCCACCCCAAAAACCGCTTCATGGCGCTCACCAGCAATTGCAGTGACATGCCTACCCTGTTCGTCGATACCCATGCGCCGCTCGATGTTTTGTATGACGCTGCCGGCTATCGAATTCGTGCCGTCACCCAGGTGCTTGAGAACATGTCGATGCGCGGCTCAGTCGAGTGTGATTCGATGATTCTCAGCGACTTTGCCTTGCTCTGTGCCATTCCACTGCGCGATGGGTGTGATGTGCTGGATGTGATTGGGCGGCGGTTGCGGGCTCGGCCTTTGGGCGATGTCTAGTGACGGATTAGTCCTGGAAATTTGTGGTGCCTGAGCGGGTCTCTTCGCGGGCAAGCCTCGCTCCTACGGGTTTTGTGTCGTTTGTAGATATGCGAACGACACAATACCTGTAGGAGCGAGGCTTGCCCGCGAAGGCGTCAGCTCAATCAGCGATGCCCAATGAGCAGTTCTTCTTCAGCTCCGGGCACCGCCAGGCTATCAATCACATGCACGCTATACCCCGGCACATTCTTCGCGTGATGCTTGGCCTGTGATGCCATTTCCGCCAATTGGCTTGCATCGAGCTGTGCACAGGCCTGTGGATGCAAATGCACCACGCCGATGGACAGGGACAGCAGCGAAAATTCCTGTCTTACGCCTTGGCGGTTGGGTGCGATGAAGCAGCCGGCTTCCAGGTGTTCGCTGCGGTAAAAGCGTCGGCATTGGCTGTGGAAGTCGTCCAGCAGTTGGTTCAGGCGTTTGCGCCAGTCTTCCGGGCCGAGCACCAGCAGGAAGTCGTCGCCGCCGATATGGCCGACGAAGTCGCGAGATGGGTCGATGCGGTCGTTCAGGCATTGCGCCAGACACAGTAGGACTTCATCCCCGCGACCGTAGCCGTAGATGTCGTTGAAGGGTTTGAAGCTGTCGATGTCGACGTAACAGATCACCGACTCCCGTTCCTGTTGCAGCAGCCGTGTCAGGCATTGCTGGATCGGTACGTTGCCCGGCAGCAGGGTCAACGGGTTGGCGTAGCGGGCTTGCTGGATTTTCAGTTCGGTAATCAGCTTGAGCACGTCGATCACTCGGCCCAGCCCCAAGTAGCTGCCATTGAGGGTGATGATGAAGTCTTCTTCGATGCGCTGGCGAGCGCGGCTGGTGATCAAGCGGCTGACCTGTTGCAGCGACTGGCTCAACTCCACAGCGAGGAAGTCGTCGCTCATCAAGCGACTGATCGGCTTGCGGGCAAACAGGTCAGTGGCAAAGGGCTTGAGCAAGGCGTCCGAGAGCGAATGGCGGTGGACGATGCCACAGGGTTGGCCCTGTTTGTCGAGCACCGCCAGGGAGTTCAGGTTGGCCTGGCGGCGGAAGGCTTCCAGCACGGTGGCGGTCGGGGTGTCACTGGTCACCGCCGGTTGGTCGTTGAGCAGGGCGCTGAGGTCGCTGACTTCTTCGTTCAGTATTGCGGCGACGCTGTTTGGTTTGGGTATGAAAGTTCGGGCATCGCGGGGCGGATGCTCCTGGGGCCGGCAGAGCAGATAACCTTGCAGCAGATCGACGCCCATTTCGGTCAACACCGCCAGTTCTTCCGGCAATTCGATGCCTTCGGCGATCACTTTTGCTCGCGAAGCCTTGGCGATCTGCAGGATCGAACCGACGAACTCACGCTTGAGCGCGTCCTGGTGAATGCCATCGATAAAATGCCGATCGATCTTGACGTAATCCGGGCGCAATTCAGACCAGAGCCGCAAGCTCGAATAACCGGCGCCCAGATCATCCAGCGCGATGGAAAACCCCATCGCCCGATAGTGATGCAGGGCGTTTTGCAGCAGCTGGAAATCGTCGGTCGGGGTCTGTTCGGTGAGTTCAATGACCACTTGGCTCGGTGGGATGCCGAAATCCTGCAACAGTTGCAAAGTGCGTCCGGGTTGGTGGGCGGCTTCGAGCAGGGATTCCGGGGAGACATTGAGGAAGAGTTTGCCGGGCAGTTGCTGTTCATTGAAGCGTCGGCAAGCACTTTGACGGCAAGCGATTTCCAGTTCGCTGAGGCGACCGGCCTGGCGAGCTACCGCGAACAGGGCAACAGGGGAGTGCAGCGGACTGTTGGAGGGGCCGCGGCTGAGGGCTTCGTAGCCAACGATACGTCGTTCAGAGAGGGAAATGATCGGCTGGAACAGGCTGTGCAAACCGCTTTGAGTCAATATTGAGCTCAAGGCACTCAGCTGTTCGGTTGTGGTCATGGCGTTCTCTGGCGATAAAAAAAGGACCGGGTGCAAGGTGCACCCAGTCCTTTATTTCACGACAGAATGATGTCTGTTTGATGACGCTCCGGGGAGCGTCAGCATTAAATTGCCATCATTCTGATTGTAACCACTTAGTGCTTGGCAACCGCGGTGTTGAGTTTCAAGTAATCCAGCAGAATCCGCCCCGTCTCGCTCAGATAAGCATCGTCTTCTGGCTTGGTCTTGTCCTGCTCGGCCGCGATGGCATCTTCGTCTTCTTTCTTCAGCTCTTTGAGCGGTTCTTCGCCCTTGGCCTTGCGACGGATGTTTTCCATGGCCAGTTGCTTGGCTTCGATATCGGCATGTTGTGCACGACGCTCGGCTTCATTGAGGCTGACGGTTTTTTCGCTCATCAACTTCTGCGCCAGGGCCAGTTTGTCGCGGATGAACACGAACTCCGCGTCTTTGGCCGTGCGTACGTCATGCTCGGACTTGAGCTGCGTGATGTACGGTTTGAACGGGTCAAGCGCAGGCTTGATGGCCGCACGAATGGTGTCCCACGGCATGGCTTCCGGCAGGGCGCTTTCGCCGATTTCCTTGGTGTCGATGATCGACGGATAATCGATGTCCGGCAGCACGCCCTGATGCTGGGTGCTCTGGCCGGAAACCCGGTAGAACTTGGCCAGGGTCAGTTTCAGTTCGCCATGGTTCAGCGGCTGAATGGTCTGCACGGTGCCTTTGCCGAAGGTCTGGCCGCCGATGATCAGCGCGCGGTGGTAGTCCTGCATGGCGCCGGCGAAAATCTCCGAAGCCGAGGCGGACAAACGGTTGACCAGCAACACCATCGGGCCTTTGTAGAACGCGCCCGGGTTTTCATCTTCCAGCACATCGACCCGGCCATCGGCGTTACGCACCAGTACGGTCGGACCTTTGTCGATGAACAGACTGGTCAGCTCGGTGGCTTCCTGCAAGGAACCGCCGCCGTTGTTGCGCAGGTCGATGACCACGCCGTCGACCTTGTCTTTCTGCAGCTCGGTCAGCAGCTTCTTGACGTCGCGGGTGGTGCTCTTGTAGTCCGGATCGCCAGCACGGAAAGCCTTGAAGTCCAGGTAGAAGGCCGGGATCTCGATGACGCCGAGTTTGTAGTCCTTGCCATCCTGCTTGAGGTTGAGAACTGACTTCTTCACCGCCTGATCTTCGAGCTTCACCGCTTCGCGGGTAATCGGCACGATCTTGGTGGTCTGGTCGTTCGGCGCGTTGCTGGCCGGAATCACTTCCAGGCGCACCACGGTGCCTTTGGGGCCACGAATCAGTTTGACCACTTCGTCCAAGCGCCAGCCGACCACGTCGACCATCTCTTTGTTGCCCTGGGCCACGCCGATGATCTTGTCGGCCGGTGCAACCTGCTTGGTCTTGTCGGCCGGGCCGGCAGGCACCAGGCGCACGACTTTCACTTGATCGTTATCGCTCTGCAACACGGCGCCGATGCCCTCCAGGGACAGGCTCATGTTGATGTCGAAGTTTTCCGCGTTATCCGGCGACAGATAGTTGGTGTGCGGGTCGTAGGACATGGCGAAGGTGTTGATGTACGCCTGGAAGATGTCTTCCGCACGGGTCTGGTCCAGACGCGACAGCTGATTCTTGTAACGCTTGGTCAGGGTTTCCTGAATCTGCTTCGACTCTTTGCCGGAGATCTTCATCCGCAGCACTTCGTCCTTGACGCGTTTGCGCCACAGGTCGTCCAGCTCGGCGGTGGTCTTGAGCCAAGGGGCATCCTTGCGATCGACCAGCAAGGTTTCCTTGGCGGTGAAGTCGATCTTGTCGACGCCCTTGTTCAGCTCGGCAAGGGCAAAGTCCAGACGCGCCTTGACGCGGTCCAGGTAGCGCTTGTAGATGGTGAACCCGGCGTTCAGGTCGCCGCTTTTGAGGAAGTCGTCAAACTGGGTTTTCCATTTGTCGAATTCGGCAATATCGCTGGCCATGAAATAGCTACGCGATGGATCCAGCAGCTTGATATAGCTGTCGTAGATGATCACGGAGCGTGCATCGTCGAGTGGTGGTTTGCTGTAATGGTGACGCTTGAGCAATTCGACGACGTTCAGACTGGCGATTACTTCGTCACGATCGGGCTGAAGCTTGTCCCAGCTGTTGGCTGCGAACGAATTGCTCGACATCGGCAAAAGACCGAGACCAATGACAAGAGCGAGGGCGGTGCTGGGGAGCAGATGCTTCATGCTGATTCGACGCGGGGACAATTGATAACGCATATTAGGCCGTCTTTGAAGTCGCCGGATCCACAAGGACCGGTCGCATAATGCAAAAAGCCCGGCGCTACAGCTTCGGGCTCAGTCCAGACTCACTATGGAGGCACTGTGAAAGCATTGCAAGGCGTTGAGGGGCGAGTGGAGTGGGTTGAAGAGCCGAGTCCTACGTGCGATGTAGGACAAGTTCGCATCCGAGTGGCGGCAGCAGGACTCAATCGCGCTGATTTGTTACAGAAAGCAGGACTTTATCCGCCACCGCCGGGGGCCAGTCAAGTACTGGGTCTTGAGTGTTCGGGGGTGATCAGCGAGGTCGGTCCGGGCTCTTCCTGGCAGGTCGGCGATCGGGTTTGCGCCTTGCTGGCCGGGGGTGGGATGGCCGAAGAGGTAGTTGTCGACGGACGGCATGTGTTGCCGGTTCCCGAAGGTTTGTCCCTGGCCGAGGCGGCGGCATTGCCGGAAGTGTATGCGACCGTTTGGCTGAATTTGTTTCAACTGGCTGCGCTCAAACCGGGTGAGAAAGTTCTCCTGCACGCCGGGGCCAGTGGAATCGGTTCAGCTGCCATTCAGCTGTGCAAGGCGTTTGGTAACCCGTGCTGGGTCAGCGTCGGTTCCGCCGAGCGTCTGGCCTACTGTGAAGCGTTGGGCGCACAGGGTGGAGTGGTGCGCAACGGCGATCTGGACAGCTTGAATGATCTTGCGCCGTTCGACGTGATCCTCGACCCGGTGGGTGGCAACTACGCGGCGTTGAACCTCAAGCTGCTGGCTCGCGATGGTCGTTGGGTGCTGATCGGATTGATGGGCGGTCGCGAGGCGCAGCTGGATCTGGCGCAGGTACTGGCCAAACGTGTGCAACTGCTGGGTTCAACCTTGCGCAACCGCGATGAGCAGTTCAAGGCCGATTTGTTCAGCGATCTCGGTCAGCATGTCTGGCCGCTGTTTGCCGAAGGGCGTTTGAGCCCGCAACTGGCCAGGACATTTGCGATCAAGGATGCCGAAGCGGCATTTGCGGAACTGGCGACCAATAAGGTGTCGGGGAAGTTGGTGTTGATAATTGACGAAAGCCTGACCTGAACCCTGTGGGAGCGGGCTTGCTCGCGAAGGCGGTGTATCAGTCGACATTAATGTTGAATGACACACCGCCTTCGCGAGCAAGCCCGCTCCCACATGGGTTCTTGGTTATTTCCAGATATGGATTGGCCAGCCCGCCTTTTCGGCGTGTTCGAGCAGCACCGGATCCGGATTCACCACATGCGGAAAGTCCACTTTCAGCAGCAGCGGCAAGTCATTGCGTGAGTCGGAATAGAAACTCGCGCCTTCCAGATTTTCCTCTTCGGCATCCAGCCATTCCAGCAACCGGGTGATCTTGCCTTCGCGGTAGGTCAGGGTGCCAACGGTGTGGCCGCTGTACACCCCATGCAACAGTTCCAGCTCGATGCCGAGAATCTCGTCGATGCCCAAGCGGTCGGCAATCGGCTTGACCAAATGCGTGCCCGAGGCCGAGATCACCAGGATCCGGTCGCCGGCCTTGCGGTGGGCGGCGATGGCTTTGGTGGCGTCGCTGAAGATGATCGGCTCGATGAAGTCTTCCACCCAAGGCGCGACCAAGTGCTCGACCTCTTGCGGCGTGCGACCGATCATCGGTTCCAGACTGAAGGTCATGTACTCCTCCATGCGCAACTTGCCGTGGCTGTAAGCGTCCATCAGTTCGTTGTTCTGACGCATGAACGACTCGGGATCAACCCAGCCCAGGCGGCCCATTTGCTCGCTCCAGAGGGTGGCGCAGTCGCCGTGGATCAGGGTTTCGTCCAGATCAAAAATTGCCAGGGCCATCAGTGCAGTTCTCTCTTCAACATCAGCAAGGTCATCAGGCTACCTCACACAGGGCTGTCGGATCGATGGAAAGCGCCAAGCGCTGACCATCAGGATGTAAATCGGCCGCCGAACGGTTCAGCACATCCACCACCAATTCCACGCCCCGGGCTTCGACCCGATAGCGAATGACGTTGCCCAACAGGCTGTGGCTGCGAATCTGCGCATCGAGTTCGCCGTTCAGGCTCAGTTCAATGGCTTCCGGGCGAATGGCGAGGCGATGGGTGATCGGTCGTTGCAGCAGTTTGCTGGCGCTGTCGGCATCCAGCAGGTTGTAGTTGCCGATGAAGCCTGCGGCAAACACATCGATTGGCGCGGTGTAGAGGGTTTCGGCATCGCCGCTTTGTACGATCTTTCCCTGATTCATCAGGAAGATTCGGTCAGACATGGTCAGGGCTTCTTCCTGATCGTGAGTGACGAAGATCGTGGTCAGACCGAGTTCGCGCTGGATCTGACGGATCTGTTCGCGCAGGTGCTTGCGAATCCGCGCGTCTAGCGCCGACAGCGGCTCATCCAGCAACAACAACCGAGGCCGGGTCACCAGCGAGCGAGCCAGGGCGACACGCTGGCACTGGCCACCGGACAGTTGATGCGGGTAACGGGCGGCGAAGTCATTGAGCTCCACCAGTGCCAGCACTTCGCCGACGCGCTTGTGGCTGTCGTCCGCGTTGACCTTCTGCATGCGCAAACCGAAGGCGACGTTCTGCTCCACGGTCATGTTCGGGAACAGCGCATAACTCTGGAACACCATGCCGATCCCGCGTTTTTGCGGGCTCAGCGGGACGAGGTCCTGACCTTCCAGCAGGATCTTGCCGCCGTCCACCGAGGTCAGGCCGGCGATGCAACGCAGCAGGGTGGACTTGCCGCAACCGGACGGGCCAAGAAGCGTGACGAATTCGCCTTTCTTGATTTCGCAGTTGATGTCGCTGAACACGGTAGTGCCCGAGTAATTCTTTTGAAGATGTTGGACGCTGACGTAGCTCATTCGCTTTTGTCCTTGTTCAAGATATTGGCCGCCCAGGTCAGAACCAGCACAAAGAAGAAGTAGGAGATCACCAGCGCACTGGTGAAGTGGCCGCTGCTGTTACGCATATTGTTGAGGTAGACCTGCAGGGTTTCGTAGCGGGTGCCGACGAGGATGTTGGCGAACACGAACTCACCGAACAGGAACGAGAACGACAGCAGCAACGCCACCATCAAACCCTTGCGCAGGTTCGGCAGCACCACCAGGAATGCCGCTTGCCAAGTGCTGGCGCCGAGCAGTTGCGCGGAGTCCATCAGGTCGTGCAGGTTGATCGCTTGCAGGTTATTGGTGATCGCCCGGTACATGAACGGCAGCGCCACGGTGAAGTAGCAACCAATCAGAATCCACGGCGTGCCGACCATCGCGAACGGCCCCGAGCCATAGAGCTGCAACAACCCCACCGACGACACCACCGGCGGCACCGCGAAGGGCAGCAGGATCAGGATATTCATCAAAGCGTCGAGTTTCGGGAAGTGGTAATGCACCACGAACAGCAGCGGCAGAATCAGCACCACCGACAGAATCAGCGAGCCGACGCAGACCAGCAAGGACTGACCGAACGCGTCGAGAAAGCGCGGGTCGCTCCACAGCTGGAGGTACCACTTGAAGGTAAAACCGCTGGGCATGATCGTCGCGGACCAACTGCTGGAGATCGAGTAGATCAATGTTCCGAGCAGCGGCAACAGCAGAATGGCAAACAGTAAATACACCACGACGCGGTGATAGACACCGACGGGCCCCAGTTCAACGCGAGACATGGTAGCTCCTCTTCAACAGCAACTGATGCACGATAGTTACCAGGGTCATCAACGCCACGAGCACCACGGCCAAGGCGCTGGCCAGGTTTGGGTCCAGGGAAATGTCGCCGGAAACCATTGCCGCGATGCGGATCGGCAACACGTTGAAGTTGCCAGTGGTCAGGGCGTAGACCGTGGCATACGCGCCGAGGGCGTTGGCCAGCAGAATCACGAACGTGCCCAGCAGCGCCGGGGTCAGCACCGGCAAACCGATGTGTCGCCAGAATTGCCAGCCATTGGCACCGAGCAACTCGGCGGACTCACGCCAGTCTTCGCGCAGGGCATCGAAAGCCGGGTAGAGCAGCAGCACGCCCAAGGGAATCTGGAAGTAGGTGTAGAGAATGATCAGACCGGTTTTCGAGTACAGGTTGAAGTCCTGAATGATCCCGGCCTGTTTGAGCATGATGGTGAAGGTGCCGTTGAAGCCCAGCAAAATGATGAACGCGAAGGCTAGGGGCACGCCGGCGAAGTTGCTGGTCATGTTGGCGAAGGCATTGACGAAGTTGCGCAGTTTCGAGTCGACCCGGCGCAGGGAGTAGGCGCCGAGTACGGCGATGATGATGCCGAACACACTGGACCAGAAACTGATCTCGAGGCTGTACTGGATTGCCTGCAAATAGAACCTCGAGTTGAAGATTTTGCTGAAGTTGGCCAGGCCCCAGCCGAACTCTTCCGATTGAAGGCTGTTGATCATCACCCAGAGCAGCGGGGCAATCTGGAACACGAAGAAGAAAATCGCGAAGGGCACCAGGCACAAAGCGGCCAGCCATTTACCGCGGGTCATGGCATTCACTTGAGCAGCTCCCGGCACACAGGTTTGTCGTGGGGCACGCCCAGCAGTTCGCAGACGGTGCCGCAGATTTCGGTCTGTTTCGGTGCGGCATTTTGGTTGAAGCTGAAGGCATCGCCGAGGACGAACAACGGCACTTCGCGTTCTTCGGGCAGCAGGCCGTTGTGCGAGCGGTCGTTGTTCATGCCGTGGTCAGCCGTCACCAGCACCTGGTAACCGGCGTCGAGCCAGCCCTGCAGGTAATCGGCAAGGATGATGTCGGCTGAGCGAGCGCTGTTGCGGTACTGCGAGGTGTCGAGGCCGTGCTTGTGCCCGGCGTCGTCGATGTTCATGGGGTGGACCAATAGAAAGTTCGGCTCGTGGCGCAGGCGCAGGTTTTCCGCGTCGGCGAACAGGTGCGAGTCCGGGTAGTGGTCGTTCCAGTAGAAATGACCGTGCTGGATCGGCAGTTTGGGGTCATCGGTATGACGATCCCGGGCGGCCATGAACGGGGAACGGTTATACAACTCGCTGACCCAGTGATAGGCCGCGGCGGCGGTTTTCAGGCCGGCGTCGGTGGCGTAATGGTAGATGCTGCGCTGGTTGGACAGGCGCGAGACGTTGTTGTGAACGATGCCGCTGTCGATCGGCGTAACGCCGGTCAGGATGCATTCATAAAGCGGTCGGGACAGGGCCGGCAGTTCGCACTCCAGTTTGTAGAGTGCCGCGCGTCCTGCGCCAACGTAAGCCTGCAGATGCCCCATGGCGTGGCGCGCGACTTCGTAATTGAGGCCGTCGAGCACGACAAGGATGACGTTGTGCTTCATAGGGGCTGGGACTCCGCAAAACAGATGATTCAAATACGCAACCAATCCCCTGTGGGAGCGGGCTTGCTCGCGAAAGCGGCGGGTCAGTCAACAAAGGTGTTGAATGTAAGTCCGCCTTCGCGAGCAAGCCCGCTCCCACATTGGATCTCCATCAGATCCCCGAATGGGGATCTACCGTGTTACGGCATATTGATGATGACTTCTTCCTGCCACTTCTGCGGCAGCGACTTGGAGGTCTTTTCCCACGCGTCGGCGTCTTTGATCGGTGTGACCTTTTTGTACTGCTCGTTAGGCAGCAGTTTGGCCTTGACCTCTTCCGGTAACTTCAGATGCTCAGCGCGGATCGGACGGGCGTTGCCTTTCGCCAGGTTGATTTGGCCGGCATCGCTGAAGATGTATTCGCGGGTCAGCTTGGCGGCGTTTGGGTTCTTCGCGTATTTGTTGATGATGGTGGTGTAACCGGAAATCACCGAGCCGTCGGATGGAATCAGCACGATGTAGTCATCCGGATTCGCCATCTTGGCCTTGTAGCTCAAACCGTTGAAGTCCCAGACCACACCGACTTCGATTTCACCCTTTTCCATGGTGGCGATCGTCGGGTTGGCCATGGACAGGCGGCCTTGCTTGGCGATGTCAGCGAACAGCAACAGGGCTGGCTGAATGTTTTTCTCGTCACCACCGTTGGCGAGGGCGGCGGCCAGTACACCGTTGGCAGCCTGGGCCGCGGTGCTCACGTCACCGATAGAAACTTTGTACTTGCCAGTCTTGAGGTCGGCCCATTTGGTCGGCGCTTCAGAACCGTGCAGCAGCTTTTTGTTGATGATGAACGCGATGCTGCCGGTGTAGGCCAGCGCCCAGTTGCCGTCCTTGTCCTTGGCCCAGTCCGGAATCTGTTCCCAGGTGGTGGGTTTGTAAGGTTGCACGACACCTTGCTTGACCGCGATCGGGCCGAACGCGGCACCGACGTCGCCGATGTCGGCCGTGGCGTTGTCTTTTTCGGCGGCGAACTTGGCGATTTCCTGGGCCGAGCTCATGTCGGTGTCGATGTGTTTCAGGCCATATTTCTTGGCCAGGTCTTCCCAGGTGCCTTTCCAGTTGGCCCAGTCATCGGGCATGCCGACGCTGTTGACTGCACCTTCCGCTTTCGCAGCGGCTTCCAGGGTTTTCAGATCATCCGCCGCCATGGCGGTGGTGCACAGGGCAATGGTCGAGCCTAACAGTGATGCCAGGAAAAACTGTTTCATCCGAAGCTCCTTTGGGCGTTTTCAACGCTGCGATTGCGGTTGTGTTGGTCTAGGTCAGCAATACCTGAGCCAATTTAGGCGGGTTGGATGACATTTTGATGTCGACGACCGGTCGGCCTGAATTTTCTGCGCTCGGATACGCGAGGTGCGAGATAAGCGTAGACCATGGCTAAAGAGCTGATATGAAAGGGACTTGGCCATAAAATTGCAGGTGTCTGGCGCAACCGTTCGGCGGCTTTGTCATCTGTCAGTCATATGCAGTGCCTAGGCTTGCAGGCAGTTGAAGGAACCGATTTGAATCACGGTTCTGCCCTGAATCAGTGCTGGTCTAGTCCAGATAGGTAACGTTGATGCGCATCGAGACCACCAAAGCGGTGACAGCCATCGGGCAGGTTCTGCAAGAACAGCTCGACCACGGTTTGTTGGCGCCCGGGAGCAAGTTGCCGGCAGAGCGCAAGCTCAGTGAGTTGTTCGGTACCACGCGGATCACCGTGCGTGAGGCTTTATTGCAGCTGGAGGCCCAGGGCCAGATTTATCGCGAGGAGCGGCGCGGCTGGTTCGTGTCGCCACCAAGGCTGGCTTACAACCTGATGCAGCGCAGCCACTTTCACGCGATGGTCAGTGCGCAGGGGCGAGTGCCGTCCACCGAGGTGATCTCGGCGCGGTTGCAACCGGCGTCGGCGGCGGTGTGTGCCTGGTTGCAGTTGCCGGCGCTGTCGAGCGTGATTCAGATCTGCCGCTCGCGACGGATTGACGGGCGATTGGTGTTGTATGTGGAGCACTACCTGAACCCGCAGTTTTTCCCCGGGATTCTGGACTTCGATCTGAATCAGTCGATGACCGAACTGTATGCCCGGCATTACGACTTGCATTACGGGCGGGTGCGCTTCGAGATTGTGCCGACGGCGTTATCGGTGGACGCCGCGGCGGCTTTACGGGTGTCGGTGGGCAGCCCGGGGTTGCGGATTGCCCGGGTCAATTATGATCAGCACGAACGACTGATCGATTGTGACCTGGAGTTCTGGCGCCATGATGCGATTCATGTCGGGGTGGATGTGGTGTAGGACACACATTCAACTGAGCCCGTCAAAATCAATGCGAGCCAGGCGCGAGGATTTATTCGTTGAGCTTGGCGAGGATCTTGTAGATCACAGTGGCGAGGATCATCAGCATGCCAACCCACATCGCGAACACACCGGCGTTCTTGTCGCGAAAGTTGAAGCCGATGGCCAGCATGATCATCCCGGAAAGAATCGGGATCAGCATGGCGTGGAACGAAGACAACGAGATCATGGTGACAGCCTTGTCGGAGAGGGGTACTGCAAGTCTAGGCGGCTTTCGGATGAGCGGTGGTGATGTGAGTCAGAAGTGAGTCAGAAGCAGCGCAATCCGTGTGGGAGCGGGCTTGCTCGCGAAGGCGGTGTGTCAGATAACATTAATGTCGACTGACACACCGCCTTCGCGAGCAAGCCCGCTCCCACAGGTTGCGATTCGCTCGGACTACGGCAATTCGCGGCAGGCGTAAAACGCGCTCAGCACTTTGACCAGATGTGCCAGGTCATGGCTGCCGCACAACTCACGGATCGAGTGCATGGCGAACGTCGGCAAACCGATGTCCACAGTGCGCACGCCCAGGTGGCTGGCGGTGATCGGGCCGATGGTCGAGCCGCAGCCCATGTCGCTGCGTACCACGAAGCTCTGCACCGGCACTTCTTCGGCCATGCACAAATGGCGGAAGAACCCGGCGGTTTCGCTGTTGGTGGCATAGCGCTGGTTGCTGTTGACCTTGATCACCGGGCCGGCGTTGAGTTTCGGGCCGTGGTTGGCATCGTGCTTGTCCGCATAGTTCGGGTGCATGCCGTGGGCGTTGTCGGCCGAAACCAGCAGGGATTTCTGAATGGTCCGTACGAATTCATCCCCTTCGGGCAACAGACGACGCAGGGTTTGCTCAAGCATCGGGCCGTCGGCGCCACAGGCCGAGCAGGAACCGACTTCTTCGTGATCGTTGCAGACCAGCACGCAGGTTTCGTCGGTTTCGGTCGTCAGCAAAGCTTGCAGGCCGGCGTAGCACGACAGCAAGTTATCGAGGCGCGCACCCGCAATAAAATCGCCATGCAGGCCAATGACCGCTGCGCTTTGGGTGTCGTAGAAGCTCAGCTCGTAATCGAGCACTACGTCAGCGTTCAGGCCGTGTTCGCGGGCCAGTTGATCGGTGAGCACGGCGCGGAAGTCCACGCGCTCGTCACCGGCGAATTGCGCGAGGATCGGTGGCAGTTCGGTCTGGGCATTGATCGCCCAGCCCATATTGGCTTCACGGTTGAGGTGAATGGCCAGGTTCGGGATGATCGCGATCGGTGCCTTGAAGTCGATCAACTGGCTCTCGACCTTGCCGTCGCGGCGGAAGGTTACGCGACCGGCCAGAGACAGATCACGGTCGAACCACGGTGCCAGCAGTGCACCGCCATAGACTTCGACACCCAGTTGCCAGAAGCCCTGGCGTTGCAGTTCCGGCTGGGGTTTGACCCGCAGGCATGGGCTATCGGTGTGCGCGCCGACCAGACGGATGCCGCCATGCAGGGGCGAATGACGGCCCATTTTGAACGCGACGATCGAAGAGTCGTTACGGGTGACGTAGTAACGACCATGGGCTTCGGTGGTCCATGGCTCACGCTCGTCGAGGCGCATGAAACCGGCCGCTTCCAGGCGCTGGACAAGACTGGCAGTGGCATGGAACGGGGTAGGGGAGGCCTTGAGGAAGTCGATCAGGCCTTGGTTCAACTCTTCGCGCATAAGTAGCTCCAGACAGCAGTGGCGCCAGTTTAACGTATTGGTCACAGAATTGGCGGAGGACTGCTGCTGGGGTGCACTCGAATCTGTGCCTGCCAGAGATCTCCTTGTGTGGGGCTTGCTCGCGAAAGCGGTGTATCAGTCGACATAGATGTCGATTGGCACTCCCTCTTCGCGAGCAAGCCCGCTCCCACAGGTTGCTCATTGACCGTTAAAACGGTGCAGGACACTCGAAGCGCAGGCGTTCGCCCGTCTGGGGATGAGTGAAGCTGAGCATGCTGGCGTGCAAACAAAGTCGTGGCCAGGCAGCCAAGGCTTGCTCATGGGCGTAGAGCCCGTCACCCAACAGTGGGTGGCCGATGGAAAGCATGTGCACGCGCAACTGGTGAGAGCGGCCGGTGATCGGCGTCAGTTCGACGCGGCACCAGTCGCCACAACGCTCCAGCACACGCCAGAAGGTCAAGGCGTGCTTGCCAAATTCGTGGTCCACCACATGGCGTGGCTTGGTCGGCGGGTCGTAGCGCAGGGGCAGGTCGATGCTGCCACTGTCCAGTTCCGGTTGTCCCCAGCACAGGGCGGTGTAGGCTTTTTCGGTTTCGCGGTCGTGAAATTGCCGAGACAGCTCGCGATGAGTGTCCGGGTCACGGGCCAACAGAATGATACCGGACGTTTCCCAGTCCAGACGATGGACGATTCGCGCTTCCGGGTAGCCGTTTTCTTGCAGGCGCGTAATCAGGCAGTCCTTGTTGTCATCGGCCCGGCCGGGGACGGAGAGCAACAGGGTCGGTTTGTCCACCACCAGTACGGCGGCGTCCTGATGAATGATGCGGATGTTGGACAACGGCATTAAAACAGCCTCGTAACAAACGCCAACGGCGGCTCAGGCCCCGCCCTCTGTAGGAGCGAAGCTTGCTCGCGAAAGCGTCACCTCGGTCTATCAGATAGACCGAGGTGCCTGTGTTCGCGAGCAAGCTTCGCTCCTACGGAGTGCGTAAGAGCCTGAGCCGCCGTGGCTTCCGCCGGATCGACTCAGCGATCTGGCAGGGTGATATTGAGTTCCAGGATCGAGCAACTGCCCTGATTTTCCAGAGCGACGTGCACGTCATCGGACCCGATATTGACGTACTTGCGGATCACTTCCACCAGTTCCTTCTGCAAGGCTGGCAGGTAATCCGGCGTACTGCGCTGGCCGCGTTCATGCGCCACGATGATCTGTAGACGCTCTTTCGCTACCGACGCGGTGCTGACCTTTTTACTGGCACGAAAGAAGTCAAAAAGGTTCATTACCTACCTCCAAAAAGTCGCTCGAAGAATCCCTTCTTCTCGACATCGAGGAAACGATGGTCCACGGTTTTACCCAGCAGGCGATCAACGGCATCGCTGTACGCCTGACCGGCGTCGCTCTGATCGTCGAGAATCACAGGTACGCCCTGGTTGGAGGCCTTGAGGACGGCTTGCGACTCCGGAATCACGCCTAGCAGGGTTACTGCGAGGATTTCCTTGACGTCTTCGACGCCGAGCATTTCACCGTTACTCACGCGTGTCGGGTTGTAGCGGGTCAGCAACAAGTGTTCCTTGATCGGGTCTTCGCCGTTTTCGGCACGACGGGACTTGCTGGCCAGCAGGCCCAGCATGCGGTCCGAGTCACGTACGGAGGAGACTTCCGGGTTGGTCACTACAATCGCTTCATCAGCGAAGTACATGGCCAGGTGGGCGCCTTTCTCGATGCCCGCCGGAGAGTCGCAGACCACGAATTCGAAGTCTTCCTTGAGCTGCATCAGGACCTTTTCGACGCCTTCGACAGTCAGCGCGTCTTTGTCGCGAGTCTGACTGGCGGCCAGTACATAGAGGTTTTCCAGACGCTTGTCTTTGATCAGAGCCTGTTGCAGGTTGGCTTCGCCGTTGACCACGTTGACGAAGTCATACACCACGCGGCGCTCGCAACCCATGATCAGGTCGAGGTTACGCAAGCCGACGTCGAAGTCGACGATAACTGTTTTGTGACCGCGCAGAGCGAGGCCGGTACCGATAGCGGCGCTGGTGGTGGTCTTACCCACACCACCCTTGCCGGATGTAACCACGAGAATCTTGGCCAAGGTGTTTTACCCCTAAGGAAAAAGGACGTTTAGCCCCTGAAAAACATCTCTTGAAAAACTACTGCAGTCGGACAGCCTTGGCTGGAATCCGGTTCTGAGCGGCGTTTACCCCCGGTAAACACTGCTTTTGGCCTTTTTCCTACTTCGTTTGAGCCGTTTTCGCTACGTTTTAGAGATGCTTGGAAAATGCGGCAGTATCCGTTAAAGCCGAATGATGTTCAACACGTCGCCCGACAGGCTGACTTGTACGCCCGCGCCCCACAATGGATCACGACGCAGATCCTCGGAAACCTTGTAATGGCCAGCGATGGAGACCAGTTCAGCGGTCATTTGCTGACAGAAAATCCTGGCTTTCGTGTCACCTTTGACGCCGGCCAAGACACGACCGCGCATCGCGCCGTATACATGGATGTTCCCATCGGCGAGAAGTTCCGCCCCCGGGCTGACCGACGAAATCACCACCAAATCGCAACCCTGGGCATAAATCTGCTGACCACCGCGTACGGGCGACGTGATGATTTTGGTCGGTTTAATGGTCGGTTCCGGTGGTTTTTCCGGTTTTTTCGCAACAGTGCCTTCGTGCGGGTCGAGCGGGCGCTCACGGGCGCCGGACGGCGGCAGCACCGGCAGATCGACGGCGATGGCGGCGGCAATGTCTTCAATGCGGCTGGCACGGATCGCCAGGGTGCGCAGGCCATGCTGGCGGCAGATGCGCATCAGCCCCGGCAGATCGACCGAGGCTTCGCTGGCCGGAAGTTTGTCCAGGGCCAGGACCAGCGGCGCATTGCTGAAGAAGTTTGGCGCCTGGGCGACCTTGGCGGCCAGTTGCCGATCAAGGTTCTCAAGGTCGTTACGGGCCAGTTCCAGCACCGTAATGGCAAGCATGCTGCCCTTCAACTGGAACACGGGATCTTGGTCTAGCGGTTCGGTTTGGCTCATGGTCGGCATACAACGGCTTGTCACTAAAAGTGCCGAGACTTATAACGAGAACGCCCGCAGGCCGCAAGCCGGGTCGAACGATGTAGAATGCGCGGCCACTGTCTTGACGGAACCTTTAATGGATCGCCCGCGTTTTCGAACAGCATTTCTTTCTCCACGTTTCTGGCCGCTGTGGTGTGGCTTGGGGCTGTTGTGGCTGATTGTGCAGTTGCCATATCCGGCGTTGCTGTCGGTCGGTCGCGTCTTGGGTGCCTTGATGTATCGAGTGGCCGGCGACCGACGGCGCATTGCCAAGCGCAATCTTGAGCTGTGTTTCCCTGAAAAGTCCGCTGCCGAGCGCAAGCGTCTGCTCAAGGAAAACTTCGCCTCCACCGGCATCGCCTTCTTCGAGATGGCCATGAGCTGGTGGTGGTCGCGCAAGCGTCTGGCGAAACTGGCCCATGTCGAAGGCCTGGAGCATTTGAAGCAGGCCCAGCGCGACGGCAAAGGCGTGATTCTGATGGCTGTGCATTTCACCACGCTGGAGATCGGCGCGGCGTTGCTCGGTCAGCAGCACACCATCGATGGCATGTACCGCGAACACAAGAATCCACTGTTCGACTACATCCAGCGTCGTGGCCGCGAGCGGCACAACCTCGACTCGCTGGCGGTGGAGCGCGACGACGTGCGCGGCATGCTCAAACTGCTGCGGGCCGGCAGAGCGATCTGGTACGCACCGGATCAGGACTACGGCGCCAAGCAAAGTATCTTTGTGCCGCTGTTCGGGATTCAGGCGGCGACCGTTACCGCCACCAGCAAATTCGCCCGGCTGGGCAAAGCGCTGGTGGTGCCGTTCACCCAGGAACGCCTGGCGGATGGCAGCGGTTATCGGTTAGTGATCCATGCACCGCTCGAGGGCTTTCCCGGCGAGACGGAAGAAGCTGACTGCATTCGGATCAACCAGTGGGTCGAAAGTGCTTTGCGTGAGTGTCCGGAGCAATACCTCTGGGCGCATCGCCGCTTCAAGACCCGTCCACCGGGCGAGGCGAAGCTGTACGCCAAACGCGGTTGAGTCACCGATCCCTTTAAGCACCATGGAGTGTTGCGATGAGTTCTGCTGAACCGGTTACAGGGTTGATACTTTCCGGCGGCGGGGCTCGGGCGGCTTATCAGGTGGGCGTGCTGGCGGCGATTGCCGAGCTGCTACCGGTAGGCGCGGCGAATCCGTTTCCGGTGATCGTCGGTACTTCGGCTGGCGCGATCAACGCGGTCAGCCTGGCCAGTGGGGCAATGGACTTTCGCGGCGCGATTCAGCGTCTGACTGCCTTCTGGCAAGGTTTCCGCAGTCATCTGGTATTGCGCAGCGACTGGCCGGGAGTGATCCATCAAGCCACCCGTTTTGTCAGTCACAATCTGATGGGGATTGGCGCTCCGGTGCCCGTGGCCCTGCTCAACAGCTCGCCGCTGCGCGGTTTGCTCAACGACAAACTGCACATGCCCGGAATTGCCGAGGCCATTGCGCAAAAGCAATTGAAGGCGGTGGCGGTCACGGCGTTTGGTTATGAGTCCGGTCAGGCCGTCACGTTTTATCAGGGCGGCGGCACCATCGAGTCCTGGTTGCGCCATCGGCGAATCGGCGTGCCGACACAATTGAGCGTCGAACATTTGCTGGCCAGTTCGGCGATTCCGTTGTTGTTTGCGCCGGTGAAAATCGGCGAAGAGTATTTCGGCGATGGCGCGGTGCGTCAATCGGCACCGATCAGCCCGGCCCTGCACCTGGGTGCCAGCCGCGTGCTGGTGGTGGGTGTCAGCGGCAACCCGCGCGGGGTCGACCCGCAACAGCCGCTGCAACGGGCCTACACAGGTCAGCAGCCGACCCTGGCGCAAATCGGCGGGCACATGCTCAACAGTACGTTCATTGACAGCCTGGAAAGTGACATCGAGTTGCTGCAACGTTTGAATCAGTTCAGCCATCTGCTGCCCGACGGCGCGCCGAGTCGGGCATTGGGAGCAGCGCCGGTGGAGGTGCTGGTGATTTCGCCGAGTCAGCCGATCGATGAAATTGCGGCGCGGCATCGCCAGGAATTGCCGGCGGCCTTGCGTCTGTTTTTGCGCGGGCCGGGGGCGACCAAGACCAGCGGGGCAGGGGTATTGAGTTATCTGCTGTTCGAGGCGGGATATTGCAGTGAGTTGATCGATCTGGGGCGGCGCGATGCGTTGGCCAAGCGCGATGAGTTGTGTCGGTTTCTGGGGTTGGTGGAGCCTGCGGTTCCGGCTTGAGATTTGTGGTGCGGCTGTTCGCGGGCAAGCCTCGCTCCTACAGGGTTTTTGTCGTTCTTCGGCCATGTGAACGACGCAAATCCTGTAGGAGCGAGGCTTGCCCGCGAAGCTTTTACGATCAGAAGTGGAACTTCACCAGGAAGCTCGTGTTGCTCTGATCGGTCTTGAAGTACTGGCTGTCCTTGATCCCGTACTTGTCTGACCAGTAGTCGTACTCGACACCGACGTACAACTGTTTCTCGCCGATGTTCAGGGCTTTGCCCAAGTCGTATTTGATCTGTGGGTTGAAGTGCAGGTTGGCGTGGTAGGTGCCTTTGCTGTTCTGGTCGTTGTCGACCACCCAGTCCATGAAACCATCGATCAGGATGTTCGAATCGCCCACGGGAATGGTGTAGGACCACACCGGTGTGATCTGCCAGACGTTGTCACCCGCACGGCTGCCTTCAGTGTGACGCTGGTAGAAGTTCAGCTGGAAGTAGTCGAACCCGGGAATCGCCAGGTCGAAACCCGGACCGATCAGGTAGGACTCGGTATCGCCCTCACCGAACTCGTACGTCATGGCCAGCAGCACGTCTTTGATCGGGCCGAACGCCAGTTTCTGGTCGAAGATCTTGCCAAACGACAAGCGTGGGCTGATTTCGCCGTAATAGGTGTTCGAGCCGACGCCGCTGTCTTCCTTGCCGTTGTAGAAAATCTTGTCGACGAACACGAAGTTGTCCCCGTATTTCCAGGCATCGGCGTGCTCGAAGGTGACGGTTTGCTGAATGCGCGGGTTGACCTGGAAGTCCTTGCCATAGAGGTAGGTCAGGCTGTTGTTCTGCCATTGCAGCAAGTCGCCGGCCATTGCCTGGCCCCCGGCCAGCAAGGATCCCGCGAGCATCAGGCTGGTGCACGTACGTTTCATTCGGTTGCTCCCAAAAAGTAGGTGGTTCCACGTTTTTTTTCTAAGGTCGGCACTCTGGTGTGGCGCCTTTTTCTTTGCTGTAAAAAACAATCCAGTCGGTCAGCTTTAGTGCTGTTAGCAAGAGCTGAGCCAAGGCTTTCGAAAAGCCAAAAAACGCCCGTTCGGCTGTTTGAAAACAGTCGATTGAGCGTCAATTCGAGAGGCCTTGGTGCTGTCCAGAGCCGGGATAAGTTGGCTTTCTGGTCAGGAATTAAATCCGCGCTTTTTTTTAGAGCGGATTCGGGCGGGCGCGGAGAATACTGACTCCTTGGCCAGGTCTCAAGTGCCCCGCAACAGAGCACCGGTGACAGGTATCGGGCACGGTTGCGGGCCATCTTAAAAGTGCACCTTTACCAGCAGGCTGGCGGTGTTTTGGTGAGTGTCAAAGTTGGCGCTGTTTTCGATTCCGTACTTGTTTTTCCAATAGCTGTATTCGGTGCCGACGTAGACGAATTTCTCGCCCCAGCCCAACGCTTTGCCCAGGTCGTATTTGATCTGCGGATTGAAGTGCAAGTTGGCGTGGTAAGTGCCGCGTGCGTTGCGATCGTTGTCCACCACCCAGTCCAGATAGCCATCGATCAACAGGTTCGAATTGCCTAGCGCAACGCTGTAGGACCAGGTGGGAGTGATCTGCCAGACACCATCACCAGGGCGTGGGCCTTCGGTCTGGCGACGATAGAAGTTCAAGGTGAAGTAGTTGAAACCCGGTACTGCCAGATCGAAACCCGGGCCGATCAGATATGCCTCGCTGTCGCCTTCGCCGTACTCGTACGTCATGGCCAGCAATACGTCCTTGACCGGGCCAAACTCGAAACGACGGTCGAGTATCTTGCCAAAGGACAGGCGTGGGCTGAATTCGCCATAGAAGGCGTGGGGGCCTTTATTGCGGTCTTGTTCGCCGTTGTAGAAGATCTTGTCGATGAACAGGAAGTTATCGCCGTACTTCCATTTGTCGGCGTGCTCGAACGTCACCGTCTGCTGGATCGACGGGTTGACCACGAAATTCTTGCCGTACAGGTAGCTCAGGCTGTTGGTTTGCCACAGCAGTAAGTCCTCGGCCATGGCGTGGCTCGCGGCCAACAGGCCAGAGCCCAACAGCACGCTGGTTTTTATCCGAATCATCTGTTGCTCTCTTTTGTTTTTATTGTTTGAGGCGCAGGCAGCCACCCTTGTGGGAGCGAGCAGGCTCGCTCCCACAAGGGTGTGTGTCTTTTAGTGGGTCAGTGCGGGTGGGTGTGGCAGTTCGGAATGCAACACCTCGGATCTTTTTTATTCTTGTGATTTTTGTTTCAAGTGGACCTGTGGCGGGGGGCTTGCTGTGGCCACAAAAGCCCCCTCGCCACAACGGGGTGTTGCTTATTGGGTTTGAGCTCCCTGAACAATCCACGCACCGATCAGGTCGCGCTCTTGCTGGGTCATCTGGGTGATGTTGCCCAATGGCATGATCTGGCTGGCAACCGCCTGGGCCTGGATGCGCGGGGCCTGAAGCTTGATCTGCTCGGGGGTATCGAACATCACGCCCGCCGGTGCCGCGCTGAACAGCGGGCTGGTGGGTTTCGCCGAATGGCAGACCGTGCAGCGTTCCTGGATCACGTCATGCACCTTGTCGAAGGCAGGACCGGCATTGGATGCCTGGGCGGGTGCAGTTTCAGGGGCTGCCGCCGGTGCAGCTTCAGCCGGTTTCTTGCCACCGCCGAGGGCGGTTTCCGGCAGCGGCTGGTACTCGATGGCCCCAGGCGCCTTGGCCACTTCAGGTGCGCTGGACATCGGCGCCGGCCCGGTCACGTAGGCCAGGCAGATCATGCCGACCGCCGCAGCAGGTAGGGTCCAGGCAAACTTGTGGCTGTCATGACGGGTGTTGAAGTAGTGACGCACCAACACCGCCAGCACTGCGATCCCGGCCAGGATCAGCCAGTTGTATTGGCTGCCATAAGTGCTCGGGAAGTGGTTGCTGATCATGATGAACAGCACCGGCAAGGTGAAGTAGTTGTTGTGCCGCGAACGCAGCAAGCCTTTGGCCGGCAGCGCCGGATCGGGCGTGCGGTTCTCGGCAATCGCCGCCACCAATGCGCGTTGGGCCGGCATGATGATGCGGAACACGTTGCCGACCATGATGGTGCCGATGATCGCGCCGACGTGCAGGTACGCACCACGACCGCTGAACACTTTGCTGAAGCCGTAAGCAGCGCCGATGATCAGCACGAACAGGATTGCGCCTAGCAGGGCAGGGCGTTTGCCCAGGGCCGAGTCGCAGAGGAAGGAGTAGACGAACCAGCCGACGAACAACGAGCCGATGCCCAGCAGAACACCTTCAGGGCCGGTCAGGCTGCTGCCCGGAGCGAGCAGGTAGAGCGTCGGGTTGGAGTAGAACACCACGCACAGCAGCGCGACCCCCGACAGCCAGGTGAAGTAGGCTTCCCATTTGAACCAGTGCAGGTTGTCCGGCATGGTCGGTGGAGCCAGTTTGTATTTTTCCAGGTGGTAGATACCGCCGCCATGGATCGCCCATAAATCGCCCGCCAGCCCGTTTTTCGGGTTGACCCGATTGAGGTTGTTTTCCAGCCAGACGAAATAGAACGACGCGCCGATCCAGGCCACGCCAGTAATCATGTGAACCCAGCGCACGCTCAGGTTCAGCCATTCCAACAGATGTGCTTCCACAGTCTTTACCTCTCGCCTGTCACTCTGTTGTCGAGTGATCAGACCTTCTCTTATTGGTGGGGGGCGAGGATCAAACGCTCATCCTCTTTGAAAAAATGCTCATCGCAGTTATTGCCTGTGCCACTGCGATCAACCACCAGGAAGTCATCCCGCTTTTCGATCGTCAGCACCGGGTGGTGCCAGACGCCGCGATGGTAATTAATGCCCTGCCTGCCGTTGGTGACGAAGGCGCGGACCAAGCCTGATACAGGTTCATCGCCAAGTGGCGCGACCACGATCAGAAAGGGGTTGCCGAGCAGCGGAATGAAAGCCTGGCTGCCCAGCGGATGACGCTCCAGCATGCAGACGGTCAGCGGCATGTCCTGCGCATCGGCGCGGAAAATGCTGATGATCGCCTTGTCCTCTGGCGTAGCGGTTTCCACCGTCGCCAGTTTGTGAAAGCGCATGGTCGAACCGTTGTTGATCATGAAGTGATCGCTGCCCTCGGTTTCGATCACGTCACCGAAAGGGGCGAAGGCTTCTTTGGTCAGCGGTTCAATCGTCAATGTGCGCATGCTGGTCTTCTTTTCGTTAAGTTCTGTGTTGTCTGTTCTGGCGTCTTCGCGAGCAAGCCTGCTCCCACAGGGGAATGCATTTCAAATGTGGGAGCGGGCTTGCTCGCGAATGGCCTCACCGCTTACTTGGCGACCTTGCCCAATACCCGCAGGCGGCTCACGCCCCCATCCGGGAACACGTTCAGGCGGATGTGGGTGATCGGGCCCAGCGCCTTGATCTGCTCGGCGAAGGTGTGTTCGGCGTGCATTTCCAGCTTCTGGCTTGGCAACAGTTCGCGCCAGAACAGCGATTGGGTTTCGATCTGGCTGTCGGTGCCGCCTTTCACGAATGCACCCTGGATCGAGCAAGTGTCCGGGTAGTTGCCCTTGAAGTGCAGGGTGTCGACGATGACTTTTTCGATCTCGCCGGCATGGCCCAGCGCGACGATCACCCAGTCATTACCCGGCGTGCGACGACGGGCGGTTTCCCAGCCGTCGCCCATGTTGATGCCACGACCCGGGTTGAGGATGTTGCTCATGCGGCCGAAGTGTTCATCGGAGCAGGCCAGCGCCCGGCCGCCGTTCAGGGCTGCAGCCAGGTCGACTTGTTCGTTGTCGCCCACAGCGGACCAGTCGCGGAACGGAATGCCGTACACGCGCAGACGGGCCACGCCGCCATCCGGGTAGATGTTGAAGCGCAGGTGGCTGAACGCCTGTTCATCGTTGATTTCGTGGTAGTGGTGGCTGTTGCCTTGCAGCTCGACGGCCGACAGCACTTCAGTCCACTGGGTATTTTCGTCCGGCTCGCCGGAGGCCAGGAAGCAGGCTTCCAGGGAGGCCGACGGCGGGTAGTTGCCGGTGAAGAATGAAGTGTCGATGTCCACGCCCTTGATCGAGCCCGGTACGCCCAGGCGGATCACCGCGCTGTCGTAGCCTTCGAAGCGCTTGCGGCGCGACTCCCAGCCGTCCATCCACTTGCCGTTGTCATCGAACACGCCCTCCTTCCACACGGCCGGGGTCGGTTGGAACAGACGGTTGGCGTCGGCGAACCAGTCATCGGTGACCGAGATGATTTTGGTGCCCAGACGGGCGTCGGCCAGGTTGACGAACTTCTCGAAAGGTACGGCGTAAGCTTTCATTCTTCTTGTCTGCCTTTAATTAGTTGGCTTGGGATGCTTGCAGGAGCCCTGGGTGCTTTTTTCACAAGGGCTGCTCGCTAAAGGGTCAGTAATCGGAACAACGCGATCTTGTTGATCTCAGCTAGCGCGCATTTGAATTCGGTGTCGACCGAGTTGTGAATGCGCGTTTCGAACGCTGCGAGGATCTGATGCCGGTTGCTGCCTTTTACCGCCATGATGAAGGGAAACTTGAACTTGGCCTTGTAGGCGTCGTTCAGCTCGGTGAAGCGCTGGAACTCATCGCTCGAGCATTGGTGAATCCCCGCGCCAGACTGTTCTTCAGTGCTGGCAGCGGTAAGTTGGCCCTGGACGGCGGCTTTGCCGGCCAGGTCCGGGTGAGCGTTGATCAGGGCCAGTTGGCTTGTGTGATCAGCGCTCAACAAGATGTCGCTCATGCGCTGGTGCAGGGTTTCGATCTCGTCGATCGAAGCGTCCTGGCCCAGGTCGAAGGCCTTCTCGGCCACCCATGGCGAGTGTTCGTAAATGTCGGCGAAGGCGGCGACAAAGGCGTCGCGACTCAGGGTCGATGGTTTCAGGGTTTGGAAGCGGCTCATTTCGCAGCCCCTTGATACGGGTGGGTTGCGTGCCAGTGGCGAGCGATGTCGACGCGGCGGCTGAACCACACCTGTTCATGACTTTTAGCGTATTCGATAAAGCGTTTGAGCGAAGCCAGACGCGCCGGACGGCCGATCAGGCGGCAGTGCAGGCCGATCGACAACATCTTCGGTGCTTCGGCGCCTTCGGCATACAGCACATCGAACGCGTCTTTGAGGTATTCGAAAAAGTCGTCGCCCTTGTTGAAGCCCTGGACCTGAGTGAAGCGCATGTCGTTGGTGTCCAGGGTGTAGGGGATCACCAGATGCGCCTTGCCGGTCGGGTTGTTCGGTTCCCAGTAGGGCAGGTCGTCGTCGTAGGTGTCGCAGTCGTAAAGAAAACCGCCTTCTTCCATCACCAGTCGACGGGTGTTCGGGCCGGTGCGGCCGGTGTACCAGCCCAGTGGGCGCTCGCCGGTGATTTCGGTGAGGATGCGGATCGCTTCGAGCATGTGCTCGCGTTCCTGCGCTTCGTCCATGTACTGGTAGTCGATCCAGCGGTAGCCGTGACTGCAGATTTCATGGCCAGCATCGACCATGGCGCGGATCACGTCCGGGTGGCGCTGGGCGGCCATGGCCACGGCGAAGATGGTCAGCGGGATGTCGAATTCCTTGAACAGTTTCAGAATCCGCCAGACGCCGGCTCGGCTGCCATACTCGTAAAGGGATTCCATGCTCATGTTGCGCTCGCCTTGCAGCGGCTGCGCCGAGACCATTTCCGAGAGGAACGCTTCGGACTCTTTATCGCCGTGCAGGATATTGCGCTCGCCACCTTCCTCGTAGTTGAGCACGAAGGACAGCGCGATGCGGGCATTGCCCGGCCAGTGTGGGTGAGGAGGGTTACTGCCGTAACCGATCAGGTCGCGTGGATAGTCAGCGCTCACTGCAGTCTTCCTTCTTGTTCGTGTCGACTTGTTCAAAGTCAGGGTGTGTGTGGCGGCCTGGCGATGAGAGGGCAGGCTGGCGTCACAGCGATGGGTTGATTGTATACAACTTTATATTCACTTTGTAAGCCTGTTTTTTTGCATTTTTCATTGGCTATCCACTTTGATGGGTACTGCAAGAAACCTGCCTGACTGGTCAGCTAATGGATAGGAGGTCCTCTGATCTTATGGTTCGGCGCAAGATTCGCTGACAAACCCTGAATGGCGGTGGTAGCGGTAAAAATGTCGTTTTTATTGTGTACAATTTTTATGAAAAGTGTCTTAATCAGTCGCTCGCCGCAGCTTTTCGTGCTCCGAAACGGTGCGGTCTCCTTTTCAACTGACTTCGGGAGGCGCGAGGTCTGACTGCTCCACGCAGGCAGGCGCGCAGAATCAATGGGACGTTTGACTACACACGTTTTGGACGCTGCACACGGTTGCCCGGGCAGCTCGATCAAGGTCGAGTTGTACCGCGTTGAAGGTTCGCAGCTGGAATTGGTCGCCACTGCGATTACCAACAGCGATGGCCGTGTCGATTCGCCGCTGCTGCAAGGTGATGACTATCGGTCCGGGGTCTATCAGCTTCAGTTTCACGCGGGTGATTACTACCGCGCCCGTGGGGTTCAGCTGCCCGAGCCTGCGTTTCTGGATGTGGTGGTGCTGCGTTTCGGCATCTCTGCGGAACAGGATCACTACCACGTGCCGTTGTTGATTTCGCCGTACAGCTATTCCACATACCGAGGCAGTTGATCCCCCAAGCAGCTGCCTCCTCCGAGAAGCGACTGCGCATATAGCTTCTTTGGTCTTTCGCCCGCTCACACTGCGGGCTTTTTTTTGCTCTGAGAATGTGGTGCAGGGGAGGGACCCTTCGCGGGCAAGCCTCGCTCCTACAGGATTTGCGTCGTTCATGTTATGTAAGAACAACAAAATCCCTGTAGGAGCGAGGCTTGCCCGCGAAGCTTTTAGCGACTTAACAATGAAGCGGCACCCGCACCACTGAACAACCCCGAACTCACCCGGTTAAACCAGCTCTGCCCATTGCCGCTGCGCAAATACCGCGCCGCGCCGTGAGCCCCCAGCCCATAAGCCAACTTGCACAGCAAATCCAGCACGGTCCAGGTGGCAATCATCACCAGCAACTGCGGCAGGAACGGTTGCTCAGCACTCAAAAACTGCGGCAGAAAAGCGGCGAAGAACAAAATGTCTTTCGGATTGCTCGCGCCGAGCATGAACGCGCGCCCGAACAGTGCACGAAAGCGCGGCACCGGCGCAGCCTGGGGCACTTCGGCGCCTTGGGAGGGCTGACGCGATTGCTGCCAGCTCTGCCAGGCGAGATAGAACAGGTACAACGCACCGACGATTTTCAGGGCGCTGAACAGCTGTTCCGACGCCAGCAACAATGCACCCAAGCCAAGCGCCGAAGCACTGAGCAGACAGATCGACGCAATCACGCCTCCCAGAAACGCCGGGTAAGAGCGGCGCAAACCGTAATTCAGACTGTTGCTGATCATCAGCAACGACAGTGGTCCCGGGATCAGGATCACCACCAGCGCAGCGCCGCTGAACAGCAGCCAGGTTTCCAGACTCATCACTTTCCTCCCTATATGCAAAAGCCTCACCCGATGGGGTGAGGCTGTTTTGAAGCACTGTTTTTGAAACGTAGACGGCTTACAAGAAAATGAACTTGGCGATGAAGATCGCGCAGAGCACCCACAAACTGACGGAAATTTCCTTGTGTTTACCGGTGAAAGCCTTCAGCACCACGTAAGTGATAAAGCCCAGCGCGATACCGTCGGCGACCGAGAAGGTCAGCGGCATCATGATCGCGGTAACGATCGCCGGAATGCTGTCGGTGGCTTCGTCCCATTCGATATGCGCCATGCCGCCCATCATCAGCATCGCCACATAAATCAGCGCACCGGCGGTTGCATAAGCGGGGATCATGCCAGCCAGCGGTGCAAAAAACATTGCGGCAATAAATAGCACACCTACGGTCACAGCGGTAAGACCAGTCCGACCACCCGCTGCTACGCCAGCGGCACTTTCCACATAGCTGGTGACTGGCGGAACACCGACCACCGCACCAAATACGCTGGAAGCACTGTCGGCTTTCATGGCGCGGGAAAGGTTTTCGATCCGGCCGTCAGCGTTCACCAGGTTGGCGCGCTGGGCGACGCCCATCAGGGTGCCGGCGGTGTCGAACATGTGTACGAAGAGGAAAGCGAGTACCACGCTGATCATGCTGACGTTGAATACGCCGGCGACATTCATGGCCATCCAGGTCGGTGCCAGGCTCGGCGGGGCAGACATGATGCCCTCGTAGTGCACCAGGCCCAGGCCCCAACCGGCCAGGGTCACGGTGATGATGCTGATGAGGATCGCGCCGAACACTTTGTGGTAGCTGAGCACGGCAATCATCAGAAAGCAGATGGCCGCCAGCAACGGGCCAGGTTCGCGCAGGGAACCAAGCTTGATCAGAGTGGCCGGGCTATCGACAACGATGCCAGCGGTTTTCAAACCGATCAGCCCCAGAAACAGGCCCACGCCGGCGCCCATGGCAAAGCGCAAACTCACTGGAATGCTGTTGAGCAACCATTCGCGAATCCGGGAAAAGGTCAGGAACATGAACAACACACCGGAGACGAACACCGCACCGAGGGCGGTTTCCCAGTTGTAGCCCATGGTGCCGACCACGGTGTAAGTGAAGAACGCGTTCAGGCCCATGCCCGGTGCCAGGCCGACCGGCCAGTTGGCGTACAGGCCCATCAGCAGGCAACCCAGCGCGGCGGCGATGCAGGTGGCGACGAACGCCGCACCGTGGTCGATGCCGGCATCGGCCATGATGTTCGGGTTGACGAAGATGATGTAAGCCATGGTGATGAAGGTTGTCAGACCGGCGATCAGCTCGGTCTTCACCGTGGTGCCGTGCAAGCTGAGTTTGAAGATGCGCTCCAGCCAGCCATTGTGTAATGGCGGCGAGAGTTCCAGCGTCGGGGCTTCGGATTTGCGGCTTTCCACAGCGAGTACTCCTCAAGAGTTTTATTGTTATTTCCAGGGCCGGACCCATGAGGGCGGCAGCGACCCTTTGAGGTACTTGCGAATTTGTTGACCTGATGGTCAGGAACTCGCACGAAGCGAATTATGCTTTTGTATACAAATAAAGCAAATAATGTTTTTGATTTTGTAGACGAAAAGTTTGTTGATCGGGATATATCGGCTATAGACGATCGTTCCCACGCTCTGCGTGGGAATGCCGCCATGGACGCTCTGCGTCCGCCGTTGATGTGACGCAAAGCGTCACGGGATGCATTCCCACGCAGAGCGTGGGAAGGATCAAACCTGTAGGAGCGAGGCTTGCCCGCGAAGGCTGACCTGAGGTAATCAAATCTTCTGCTGGTTCTCCCCTAACCTTAGATTCACCGCCAACCACCCATTAACCGCCGTCTCCCCGGCCTCGGCAAATACCCGCTCGAGCAATTTCACCTGCTCGCGCCGCAACGACTGCTCGAACCGCGCGCCTTCCGCAGTCAGTTCCAGCAGCCGCTTACGCTTGTCGGTCTCGGACGCGACGCTGTTCACCAAATGCATTTCCACCAACTGACGCAGCGGAATGTTCAGCGCCTGTTTGCTCACGCCGAGCAACGCCAGCAACTCCTTGACGCTGAGGGCAGGGTAGCGGGCGATGAAAAACACGATGCGTTGATGCACCCGGCTCAAGCCGCGACGCTCGAGCATTTCGTCGGCTTTGGCGGTGAACGCCTGGTAACCGAAGAAAAACGCTTCCATGGCTTGTTGCTGAGTGCTGGGGTTTTTAAGGTCAAGCATGTTGACGTATCCGTTCGGTCTGTCGTAATTTCGGTCAACCAGTTTGACTCATTTTCCTCAGGCCTCGCTACCGGTGACCCCATGGCTTTTTCCGAACGTGTCTCGCGCCTTAAAAGTTCTTTGATCCGTGAAATCCTCGCCGCCGCCCAGCGTCCGGAAGTGATGTCGTTCGCCGGCGGCTTGCCGGCCGAAGCCATGTTGCCGAAAGTCGAGTGGGCCGACATGCCGCTGTCCATGGGGCAATACGGCATGAGTGAAGGCGAACCGGCGCTGCGTGAGGCGCTGGCGGCCGAAGCCCGAGCGTTGGGTGTGCCGTGTGAGGCGAGTCAGGTATTGGTGGTCAGCGGCTCCCAGCAAACCCTCGATCTGGCGGCCAAGCTCTACATCGACAAAGGCACCGAGATTCTGCTCGAAGCACCGACCTACCTGGCGGCGTTGCAGATTTTTCAGCTGTTTGGCGCCGACTGCATCACCGTCCCATTGGAAGCCAATGGCCCGAACCTGGCACAACTGCGTAACCGTCTGGAAAAACACAAGCCAGCGTTCATCTACCTGATTCCGACGTTTCAGAACCCGTCGGCAGTGCGCTACAGCGAGGCTAAGCGCGATGCAGTGGCGGCGTTGCTCGACGAGTTCGGCGTAACCCTGATCGAAGACGAACCCTACCGCGAACTGACCTTCGATGGCGGCAGCGCCACGCCGATCATCAGCCGCTTGAACAAAGCCAGCTGGATCTACACCGGCACCGTGTCGAAAACCCTGTTGCCGGGCCTGCGGGTCGGTTACCTGATCGCCAGCCCAGACCTGTTTCCTCACTTGCTGCGGCTCAAGCAATCGGCCGATCTGCACACCAACCGCATCGGGCAGTGGCAAGCGCTGCAATGGATCGGCACTGAGAAATACCAACAGCATCTGGGTGAGTTGCGTGATTTCTATCGGGTTCGTCGGGATGCATTTCAGTTGGCATTGGAAACGCACTTTTCCGATCTGGCGCAGTGGAACGTGCCGCAGGGCGGGTTGTTTTTCTGGCTGACGCTCAAGCAGCCGCTGGATACGCGCACGCTGCTCAAGGCTGCGCTAGCGGCGGATGTGGCGTTTATGCCGGGCGAACCGTTTTTTCCTGAGCCGGACAAGAATCCCGGTCATCTGCGGCTGAACTTCAGCCACATCGACCCGGTGCGACTGGACGAAGGGCTCAAGCGATTGGCGACTGTGGTGCGCGAGGGCCAGGCGGCAGAAGCGGCCTGAGGGGAGGGTATAAACAACGAACCGGCCAATCGGCCGGTTTATTTTTGCCCAGGATTTGTAGTGCTTGTGCTGACGCCTTCGCGGGCAAGCCTCGCTCCTACGGGGGCGAGGTGACCATTCGCACACACCGCCAACCTGTAGGAGCGAGGCTTGCCCGCGAAGAGGCCATCAGCAGCACCACATCATCAGGCTGCAGCAAACCGCTTATCCAGATAATCAATGATCACCTTGGACTCATACATCCAAGTGGTCTGGCCATTCTCTTCGATGCGCAGGCACGGCACCTTGATCTTGCCACCTTGTTCAAGCAGGGTCTGGCGATCCTGTTCACTGTTCTTGGCATCGCGCAACGCCACCGGAACGTTCAGGCGACGCAGGGTGCGGCGGGTTTTCACGCAGAACGGGCAGGCGTGGAACTGATACAGGGTCAGGTCCTTGGCGGCCGCTTCGACCTGAGCCTGAGCGGCGGCGGGGCGCTGCTTCTTGCCTGGCCGAGTAATGAAATCGATGAAGATGATCAGTTGGCCGAGGCCGACACGAAGCGCTTTGACGAACACGTTGTAAGCCTCACGGGGCGAATGAAGAAAGGCGCGCAGCTTACCTGATTTTCGCAGGCGAAAAAAAACCGGCGATCAGTGCCGGTTTTCTTCGTACTGCGAGTTACTTGATCAGGCTGAGAAACTCGCTGCGGGTGGCCGCGTTTTCGCGGAACTCGCCGAGCATCACCGAGGTGATCATCGTCGAGTTCTGTTTCTCCACACCGCGCATCATCATGCACATGTGCTTGGCCTCGATCACCACCGCCACGCCCAGGGCGCCGGTGACCTGCTGGACCGCATCGGCGATCTGGCGACTGAGGTTTTCCTGGATCTGCAGGCGGCGAGCGTACATATCGACGATCCGCGCGACTTTCGACAGCCCCAGGACCTTGCCGCTCGGGATGTAGGCAACATGGGCCTTGCCGATGAACGGCAGCATGTGGTGCTCGCACAACGAGTAGAGCTCGATGTCCTTGACCAGCACCATCTCGCTGTTGTCGGAACTGAACAAGGCACCGTTGGTGACCTCTTCCAGTGTCTGTTCATAACCGCGGCAAAGGTACTGCATGGCTTTGGCGGCACGTTTTGGCGTGTCGAGCAGGCCCTCGCGGGAGGCGTCCTCGCCCAATTGGCCGAGAATCTCGGTGTAATTCTGTTCCAGTGTCACAGGGGCTGATTCCATAAGGGTTTCAGAGGGGTACTGTTTCAGTCTGTACCAATTTTGTACCAATCCAGCTGTTTTCGAGCTTCCCGAGTTCACCCCAGTCGATGCTGGGGTTTATCCATCGGGCGTAGGTCGATAGCAGCATCTGAACGCTATGACCGAGCTGAGTGGCAATAAATGCAGGGTTCATACCCGCCATGCGGCACATGGTAGCGTATGTGTGTCGGCAGTTGTATTGCCGGCGGGCGCGAAGCTGCAAATGGGTGAAGGAGAAACAGCCTTTCGATGCCAAGCGCTGTTTCGTCTGACGGGCGAGTTAAGGTGATGATCGACCAACCGAAAGGGGACTGGTGTGAGCCATAAAATCTGATTGGCGGCCGGCTGTCACCGCCTGAGTCTGTTACAACCGGATCGTCTGCCAAGCAAGTAAGTCCGTCGGCACTGGATGTGTTGGGCACCAGCCAACGTTCGGTGACACGTTTTGGGCACATTGGCGGCACCAAGGTTTTTCTGGGGGAGTTGACGCTAGGGCGGTGCAGGCTGTCTTACTACCGCTTGGTCCACATGGGTGTCAGGCACGACTCGGTCGTAGCCGGTGGAGAGGTAACGGGTTCGACGGGTTCAACCGATCCGGTTGAGTTAAAGGGCAAACCCTGCAGTTGAATCCTGCTGGCGGGGTGGCTTTCAGCCTTGACTTAAGACCGGCGAATCGGCTTCAAGCCTTTTCGATCCGTCCAGCACGTCGATTTGGCAAAACATCGCAGCGGCGGGGACGACCGCGGGGACCGAAACTCTGGGCCCCGCGGTGGCAGATCAGCTAGCCAACTCTGATAATCGGCCCGTCAGTTGCACCCGTAGTTATCGAAGAATTGAAGGTGAACGAGACATTGCTCACGGTAAAGGTTTGATTTTTGCGCGCGGTGTTCGCCATGGTGGCCCAACGGATTCGAGAGTATCCAGAAGTCTTGGCGGCACCTGAGTCACTGCCCCCGTTATCAATCGGGCCACAAGTGAATGCCATGGACTGTTGCCCATCGGCCTGATTGGTGTTCCACCACCGCACATTCGCGATCGTGTTGTCGTCCTCTTTTACGTCATTGACTTGGATAGTGAACGTCGCCGATTTGAGGTCAAGGCCCGAGGTGTTTTTCAAAACTGGAGCGACTTTTGTGGATAGGTCCGTGAGGGGGGGGTAAAACTCCTGGCTGTTCAGATTGAGCGTCACTGGGCTGGGCAGATCCAAGGTGATCAGGATGCCACTCTGGTTGAAGAGGGTGTAGGTTTGAACTTGCCCTAGGTTGTCGTTCGAGATTTTTTCCTTGAGTGCTTCAGACATTTTAATTTCCTTTTTTTATCTGCGCTGAAATTCTAGAAAAGAATTTCTCCTTGTTACGCGATCCCAACCTTGGAAACGCGCTGGGCAATTCTTGTTGGGAGAACTCACTCTGTCAAATGTTTGAAAGCCTAATTCGTCAATTTTTTATTTATGGCTAAAGGGAGGATAATTTGAATGACGTTTTCTTGATCCTAAGTGCCTGAGCTGAAACTAAAAGTGAAGAAGTTCGGGGCTTCGCCAAGGGGGATAGTTACCTACCAATGCAGAAAATGAGGTCATAGCTTCGCATGAAGATTAGAAGTGAAACTCTCTGGCATCAACGGTAGCGTATTTACCTTTACGTTGGAGCCACGGGAAGCCTCAAGCCCATCCGCTACTGGCCAAGCCAAGCCGGTCAGTAGGCTGGACTTCAGAAGCTATAGGCATCCGAAATATATTAAGTAAGTGTTATTTATTGCTATCGGCTATAAGCGGCTTGATTCTAAAGTATGCAATAAGGCCCCGGGACACTTAGAAAACCGCTCTTATAACGTAGCGGGGTGGTTCCAGTGTCACAGAGGCTGATTCCAGAGTTTCAGAGGGGTACTGTTTCTGTCTGTAGCAATTTTTTACCACTCCAGCTGTTTTCGAGCTTCCCGAGCTCACCCCAGTCGGTGCTGGAGTTGATCCATCGGGCGTAGGTCGATAGCAACATCTGAACGCTATGACCGAGTTGAGTGGCAATAAACGCAGGGTTCATACCCGCCATGAGGCACATGGTTGCGTAAGTGTGTCGGCAGTTGTATTGCCGGCGAGTGCGAATCCCCAATTCGGTCAGCGCAGCCTGGAAATGTTTGTCGGTCACACTCGACTGCTGGATGAACTCGAAGTTCTTGGTCGGCGGGAACACAAACGGCGACTTCGCTTGCTTGCGGCGGCTCTGCTGCGTGCGTTGCTTGGCCATGCGCTCGGCTTGTTCTATAGCGTGCAAAGCGCGACTGTTGAGCATGACCTGGCGGATAGTACGGGTTTTGGTGCGCTCCTCGATCTTGTAGTCCGCGACGATCCGACACACGTTGACCAGGCGCTTCTCCTGGTCGACCTCTTCCCAGCGCAGCGCCGCCATTTCACTGGGGCGCATGCCGGTATAGAAGGCGAACTCGAAGTATGCGGCGTAGATCCGCATCGAATGGGTCAGCGTCTGGTACAGGTGATCGATGATCTTGTTCGCCTCGTCCACCGTGAAGGGGTCAATCGGCTTCTTGGCTTTCGCCGGCAGTTCGATCGATTCAACCGGGTTGCGGTTGATCAGTCCGTCTTTCACCGCGGTGCCGAACACTGTGGTCAGGCGCTGGATCGCCGAGCGCTTCACACCCGGTGATGGCCATTCGGTGTTCGCTACCACCTTGCGCAGCATCACCGACGTGATGCTGTCGATGGGCAGCATTGCGAGGTAGGGCATCCAGTACAGATTCAGTGAGCCGAGGTAGTTCTTGCGCGTCCCCGCCACGATCTCGCGACTGTTGAGCCACTCCTGGGCGTACTCCCCGAAACGGGGAGTCGCCGAGTAGTTGGCGTAAGTGGAGTTGGGGAACAGTTCGGCATAGCGCTGATCATCCAGCACGCCATGCTTGATTAGGCTGGTTACGTGAGCGCGTAGGTCGGCGGCAGTCTTAATCCCCTTCGGCGTTTGGGGATAGGGGAGGGTTTCGCAACGGCGTTGCCCGTTCCAGGTGAAGCGAATACGGACGGACTGTCCAGCAAATTCAACTCCGGTGGGCAATCCCATTGGCTCTCGAGCCATGCTTCGTATCTCCTTAGGCTGTAGTAAATGCGACTGTCGATGGTGTTCCAGACCCCTTTGGGGATGACGCCTCTGGCGCGCTTGCCTTGCAACGCTCGGCGGGTGGTGCCGACCAGTTCGGCCATCTTGTCTTCCGGAATTTTGTCGATCTGGTAGGTCTGAGCGAGTGGTTCTGCTGAGTTGTCGAAGTGCGTATACCCCACAACAGGCTGCGCGGGCGGGCGATCCCAAGCGTTTAGCGTTGCATTGGATGTGGCTGCCTGGCGCAGCTTTTCGTGGGGTATAAGTGCTTCGGCAGTGGCGCTGATAGACGCAGTAATGCCTGCTGCTACGCAGCAGAGACTCTTTGTTTTTTGTGCGTCGACGCCATTAGCGTGGCGGAGCAAAGCGGTCGATGCTTGGGTGGTATGCCGGTTAGCCTTCATGCCGCTTTCCTCCGGTGTTCGATAGCGAGTTGGTCCATCAGGCGCTGGTTGAATGGCAGTCATGTGGTGTGCTCCTGGTATCACTTGGCTGGTGGTGGCAGCCATTCGGGTTGTTGGTCTTACTCGGTTGGTTCGTCCTGCGGTCGCAGCATTTCTTCATCCGCCTTGTAGGCACGGATGTCGATCAGTGAGGCGACATGCCGGATGTGGGCGTACTTCGGTGCCTTGCGGCTGGTGTCCAGCGTGGTGATGGGAAGCTGAATCCGGCCGCTGTTGATCTCCGCTACAAACGACTGCTCGTTGAGGTTGCGGAAGTACTGCTCGCGTACTTTTTCCAGTGGGATCAACACGTCGCCGAAGGTGCGGTAGAGCAGTTCTACGGTGGCCGATTCGGGTGCGGGTTGTAGCCGGAGTGGGGTTTGTCCGGTGTTAGTCATCGGCTTGTTCAGCCTCCTTGCGTTGTTTTCTTGCTGGATGATTCCAGGCATTCAGGCAGTGGCATCTGGTCAGCTCGCGCAGATGTTCGGGCACTTCGAGGAGCGCGGCATTGCGCTCCTCGCGTGTCCGCATGGCGATGATCTGGCGGGCATATTCCCTAGGCCACGTCACGGTTGTCTGCCGGGATAGCAGGAAGGTCGATACTCAACTGGTCGGCCAGCCAACGGATGCCGGCTTGTCTGACCTTGGTCGACTGGCTGTACTGAAGGCCGTATTTCTCGTGAAACCACTGGCTGTCTTTAATCCGCAGGTACTCGCGGTCTCGGATGGGGTAAGCCGGCAATCTGCATTCGTTGAGCAGACCTTTTTCCTGCATGAGAGCTATTAGCTGGGCCCGGGTCAGGCTCAGCTGAGTCGCGGCTTGGGCGAGCGTGCGTTCCATGGCATCCCCCCTCATGCTGCGTGCGCGGCTGGGGTTGCCGCTGCAGCAAGATGGCTGATGGACTCGGTGACCTTGCCGTAGATCTCGACATCGGTGCCGCACACGGTGAAGCATTTGGTGTGTGGGCTCTTTACGCCGATGCTGAGAATGGTGGTGACGCCGGGGCGC
This sequence comes from Pseudomonas sp. PDM24, assembly GCF_019218905.1. Classification (NCBI taxonomy): domain Bacteria; kingdom Pseudomonadati; phylum Pseudomonadota; class Gammaproteobacteria; order Pseudomonadales; family Pseudomonadaceae; genus Pseudomonas; species Pseudomonas sp. PDM24. The sequence continues at coordinate 315,810 of NZ_JAHUWR010000001.1, forward strand.
GTGTGGGTGCGGTGCACCGCGACGTGCAGGGGGACGTCGAAGCCCATGTCGAGACTCAGTATGCCGCCGGTGCGCACCAGCTCGAACACGCGCTGTTTGTCCTGGATTTCAAACCGGCCGTATTCGCGGCTTGCGTGAGGACGATGCTCCAGGTCGCTGGTGTTGCTCGGGTCGAACGGGCCGTTGGCAATTTCTTCGATGAAGTCGGCCAGTTTGAGGTGCATTTTCTTGGCGTTTTTCAAGGTCAGCGTGTGGCGTTCGCTACCCAGTTCGACGACGAAAATGGTCTCCGATGTGCCACGTTCAATCTTGAGACGGAACGCCAAGGATTCACGTTTGGGGGCCGACCTCAGTATGTGATTGAAGGTCTCGGTCAGGTTGACCTGAGCGTTGAGCAACTGCAGGGTGCGGTTGTCGAGTTTGAACTTGCTCATGCTGCGTGCCCTCCGCCATTTGGGTCGGAGGGGAAGGGCTGATAGTTTTGGGCGACGAGCTTGGGTTTGTTGTTGTGGATAATGATCAAGCAGCCGGTGGTGGATTGCAGCTGCTCGATTAGTTTCCGGTTGCTGGTGCACGCGGGATGGACGTGCAAGGTTGCTGTGGTATGCATGGTGTTGCCTCGCTCTGTGGTGGAAGAGTGAGACAAATATCACGTATTGTGTTTATCGTGTCAACACGATTCGTGATTATTCGGGCTTGTCATGCGCAAACCGTGATGATTTCAGTATCCCGCCCACTAGATGTACCTTGGAGACGTCATGCTGATCGAGGTGAAGGGGGCTATGGTCCTGGTTGACACTGTCAAACCGATATACGCCATCTCGCAGGTAGATGAACTCTTTGATCATTGACCGGCCGTCTTGGGTTTGAACCATCACCTCGTCTCCGGTGACGTATATCTTGTTGGGCTCAATGAGAACGTATTCGCCACTTTTGATTCGTGGATGCATGCTATCGCCGATGACCCTGAGGCCGTACGCGTTAGGGTCATCACTATAAATGTGGAGATAGCCATCACCATGCCCGACAGGGAAATCTAGTGCCTCGAAATAACCATCCATGCCTAATTTTGCCGTGCCGACTACTGGCACCACTCCTTCCTTCGTAGGTCCAATCGGCTTGACAACTCCTGCAGTCTTTTTGGGTGCCCTGCTCAATATCTGCGGTTCAAGATTGGCCTGTGCCGGAACGAGTTGTTGAGAATTGGTGCCACTAATCAACTCTGCGATCGATACGCCAAGCGCAGGAGCAAGCAGTGTCAGGTCTGCGAGATTAGGTTCCCTGAGGTCGCTCTCGTAGTTCCCTATTCGGGATTGTGAGGACCAGCCGCATTCTTCAGCCAATTGTTTCTGGCTGAACCCTTTTTGTTTTCTGAGCCGCTTGATGCGGGAGCCTAAAGTTTCCATTCGGAATTTTTATCACGTAATGAAATGTTTTTTTCTCACTTATCGTGTTGAAATAATCACGATGCGTGTTTAGAGTGTGCGAGGTCAAAAGGAGTCAGATTCATGAACCGAATTGCCTGCCTCAGAAAGGAGGCACAGATAAAACAAAGGGATCTTAGTGAGCTGCTTGGTTGGACCCAGACAAGGCTAAGTAACTACGAGTCTGGTCACAGAATGCCAGGCCTCAGTGAGTGTAGGGCAATCACCTCTGCTCTGAATCAATTGGGGGCCGCTTGCTCACTTGACGATGTTTTTCCACCAGAGCGGGAAACATCAAAAGCTGCTTAGAAAAAAGGCGACCCAAGGGCCGCCCAGTTCCTCCCGGCACGCACCACCACAGCGCTGTCGGGTCGCGATAAAGATAGGCGGGCACACCACATGCTAACCACCTCTCTTTATCGCGCTTTCCAAGGCACGGATGCCTTGGTGTTGCTGCCTTTTCCACCACAGATTGGGCAGCTGTTGCGCCAGAGGTGAACGACGGATCGTTCGTCTCGGCACGGTGCCGGTATCGATCCTGAAGATCTAGCCGGCGTTTGGGCCCTTTCAAGCCACGCGGCAAATGTATCACCACTGCATGTCGCGCGGCACTGGCAACCTGTAAGGATTAATGCCATGAGCCGAATCGCTCTGAGTTCTGTAGAACGGGCGCAGCGGGAGATCCTGCCGCTCGATCTAGCGCTTTACCATGCTGCTCGGGACTATCCCGGCGGCGCCGCTGCAATTGCCGCCACCACCGGCAGAAACGCCACCACGCTGCAGCACAAGCTATCTCCAACGCACCCCAGCCATACGGTCAATATTCAGGAATTTGGCGAGATCCTGGAGCTGACCAAGGACCGCCGCATTCTGGATGCTGTGCACGCGTTGGTGGGGGATACGACCTGGCAGGAATTGGCTGAGGCGTACACCAATGACATGCCTGAAACCCTAACCACCGGCATTGCTGAGTATTTTCGGCAAGTAGCTGACTTGGCTGAGACATGGGCCAAAAGCATCGGTGACGGCGTGGTCAGTGACCACGAGTTGGCGGCGATCCGCCTGCAGGTGTTTCGCGGTATTCAAGGGCTGCTGGGGATGTTCAACCGCGCCACTTACGTCAATCAGACAACGCGGGGTATCGACCGTGGTTGATATCGTCGACTTTGCCAATGACCTGGTGCAGGAGCGTCTTGATCAAGCGTTGGCTGCCCGTCGTAACGCCGCTAAGCCCGCTTTGGCGCTGCATTCATTTCTGTTCTGCGAGAGTTGTGACGATCCGATTCCAGAGTCTCGTCGGTTAGCTCAAGCGGGTTGCACTCAGTGCGTGAGCTGCCAGTCCATCGAAGAGTCGCGGGAGGCCCGGCATGCTCGATGAGGTATTGGGTCAATTCGTAGACTTTGGTCTTGAGCCGAAACTACCGCTGACTTTTGGCAAGCTGACGCGGTGCAAAACAGCGCAGGACAGGGGGGCGGAAAAGAACGGTTGGTACGTTGTCCACGAACATCACACAGAGAAAAACGAAACGCTGATCTTCGGCAGTTTCGGTGACTGGCGTTCGGGTGAGTCGCAGAAGGTGAAGGTAAAGCCGGGACGAATGTCGCCGGAAGAACGTGAGGTTATGCGTGCTCGGCAAGAGGAGGCCAAGCGTCGCGCCGCCGAGGTTAAGGCTAATGCGGCACGTCGAGCCGCGAACCGAGCGGCGGGCCTGTTCAAGCGCATGCCGGAAAAGGGCCGTAGCGACTATCTTGACCGCAAGCAGATCGTCGGTTTCGGCGTTCGATACGCACCGCGCTCCGGCGCGTTTTTGGTGCCTATGTGCAACGTGCGGGATGAGATCGTCGGCCTGCAAGTTGTATTTCCCACCAAGCAGGAAGATACCGGCCGGGACAAATCCTATTGGCCCTACGGGATGTCCAAAGAGGGCGCCTTTCACTTGATCGGGCCGCACCCTGATCCGGGTGAGCCAGTGCTGGTGTGTGAGGGCTACGCCACCGGCGCCAGCCTGCACATGGCGACCTCGCTAACGGTGGCTATCGCCTTCGATGCGGGCAATCTGTTGGTGGTCTGCAAGGCCATGCGTGAACGCTTCCCGGGTTGCCCTTTGATTGTCTGTCGTGACGATGACTGGAAGACCAAGCGCCCGAACGGCGAGCCCTGGAACCCCGGTGAAGAAAAGGCGAACAACGCTGCGTTGGTCGTTGGTGGTCAGGTGGTCGCGCCGATATTTTCCGGCGAGCGGGAAGACAAGTGGACCGACTTCAATGATCTGCATGTCGCCGAAGGTTTGGACGCGGTGCGCCGCCAGGTGCTTGCGGTGGTCAAGCCGCCGGCCGCAGGCGGTTGGAAGGATCTGCTGGCCCGCAGTGAAAGCGGTGCGTTAATTGCGCACATGCAGAACGTCGAGCTGATTCTGGCCAATGACGAGCGATGGGCCGGAGTGATCAGCTACAGCGCTTTCAGCTCGAAGATCGTGAAGTTACGGGCTGCACCTTATGGCGGCGGCACGGGAGACTGGGCCGATATCGACGATATGCGTGTCATGAAGTGGCTCGCGCAGCAGTACAACCTGCGGGTTAAGGCGTCTCATGTGATCGAGGCTGTGAGTGTGGTTGCCCATGACCATGCCTTTCACCCGGTGCGACAGTACTTGCAAAAGCTGGAGTGGGATCGTGTACCGCGCCTTGAAAGCTGGCTCACGGATGTCATGGGTGTGAAGGAAAGCGAGTACTCGTCGAAAGTCGGCAAGCGTTGGATGCTCTCGGCCGTGGCGCGGGTGATGAAGCCTGGCTGCAAGGCCGACTCGGTGATGATCCTCGAAGGCGCGCAGGGCGCCGGTAAGTCGACGGCAATGAACATCCTCGGCGGCGAATGGTTTATGGACACGCCTTTCGCCTTGGGTGACAAAGACGGGTTTCAGGCGATCCGGGGCAAGTGGATCGTTGAGCTGGGCGAGCTGGACAGCTTCAACAAGGCCGAAAGCACCAAGGCCAAGCAGTTCTTTTCGGCATCGACCGACACCTACCGCGAGAGCTACGGCCGCAGAACCATGGATGTGCCACGCCAGTGTGTGTTCGTTGGCACGACCAACCAGGACGAATACCTGAAGGATGCGACCGGTAACCGTCGCTATTGGCCGGTGGCCTGTACCAAGGTGGATCTGGAGCTGCTGCGCACGATCCGCGACCAGCTGTGGGCCGAGGCAATGTTCTGCTACGAGGCGGGTGACCTTTGGTGGGTGACGCTGGACGAGGCGGCGATGTTCGGCGAGGAGCAGGACGAGCGCTTTGTGGTGGACGAGTGGGAAGGGCCAATTCTGACCTGGCTTGAAGAGTCGCAGATCGGCGAAACCACCACCGGCAGCGAAGTGCTGGCCAACGCGCTGAAGCTGGACTACGGGCACTGGAGCAAGCCTGAGCAGATTCGGGTCGGTGCGATCATGCACCGGCTTGGCTGGCGACGTGTGCGTCTGCCAGCGTTGGTGAAGAGCGGTCAGCGGCCCTGGGCTTACAAGAAGCCCGCAGGGTGGGGCAGTGCATCAGCATTGCAGCGCGAAGCATTCGAGGAGCCTTGCTTTGATTAGGCGAATCGACGAAATGCTCAAGCTGTGGGCAGAGGATCTGCACAGCCCACACGAAGGGGGATCGGAGCTGGGCGGCGGCAACATGATTGCCATGCTGATGGAGTGCAAGGGCGAGCTGATTCGTGGCACGCGGGGCAGTCGGGTGCTGCTGGACGAATCGGCGGATATCGAGCTGATCGTGAACAAGCATCTGCCGCCGCAGCTGTCGGTGGTGGTGCGCGAGCACTACTGCAATCACGACAGCTTCCTGACGCAGAAGATCATTTATTGCGGCTGCAGCCGCAAAACCTACTACGAGCGCTTGCACGAGGCTCACGAGTACATCGCCGGCATGCTGATGGGGAAGGCTGCGTGACCCCAGTTTTGGCTCCGGCTATTGCTGTCCCATTGGCCCACCTTGTCCCATTGCGTTTCTACGTAATGGGACAAGCGCGGGCCTTGTATTTGTTGGGTTGTCCCATTGTCCCAGCTCAAAACGCCTCCCGCCCGTGTGAGCGAAGCGCAGAGCTGTACGCGCTATCGCGCGCACGCGTGTTTTTCGATTTTCTTCTTTACACGAGAAAAGAGAAAACAGATGGGACAATGGGGCAAAGCCCTGAATTTAGGCGTTCTCAGGCGTCCCATAGCGATTTCGAAGCATGGGACATATGGGACAACGTCGAAAGAGCAGAATGCCGACTTGGGATATTCGCCGACATTCGCTAGGCGTTCACCCTGCGTTACCCACATATTCACCGGGTGGCATTAAAGTGGGGTTGATGCCAGGAAATTCGACCTGTAAAAAGTAGTCATCTTCGATAGGTGCGACCGCAGAGAGCGGCAGGCACCACACCACCAAACCCGGCCATTGCGCCGGGTTTTTGCGTTTATGGGGTAGGGCGATGACGAACGAGCAGCAAGCGCTGGCAGAGATGCCCATCTGGTTAGTGATCGTCCTGGCCTTGGTCGGCGGCGTATCGGGAGAGATGTGGCGGGCCGACAAGGATGGGGCGCGAGGCTGGGTGTTGTTACGACGCCTGGCTCTTCGGTCCGGTGCCTGTATCGTCTGCGGCGTGTCGGCCATGATGCTGATGATCGGTGCGGGCATGACGATCTGGACGGCGGGCAGCTTGGGCTGTCTGACTGCAATGGCGGGTGCTGATGTTGCCATCGGGTTGTACGAACGTTGGGCCGCCAAGCGCCTGGGCGTCAGCGAGTCGTCGACGGCGGGCGGCGAACCAGGGCAATGATGCGGCTGGAGATGCGTGACAACATCGACAAGATCGTGAAGGGCATGCGAGGGCTCAGCCGCAACAAGGTGCCCATTGCAGCGGCCAAGGCGCTGACCTTCACCGCCGAGCGGGTGCAGATCGCAGAGAAAGAAGAGATCGCCCGCGTGTTTGATCGACCTACCCGCTGGACGTTGAACTCGATCTATAAGCGAAGTGCCACAGCCACCCGGTTGTTCGCCCGCGTGTGGGTCAAGGACGAGGCCAGCTCGGGTGTTGCGGCCTCGAAGTACTTGCCGGTGCATATCGAGGGTGGCAATCGTCCGCACAAACGATTCGAGAAGGCGCTGATTCACTACGGCTTGATGCCTGCTGACATGTACGCAGTGCCAGGCAGGCGTGCCCGAATGGATGGCAGCGGCAACATCAGCCGAGGGCAGATCGTTCAGATACTGTCGGCACTCGGTGCTGCTGAGCGTGTGTCAGGTTTCATGGCCAACCGCACGACCCGCAGTAAACGACGCAATCGCAATGCCCCCGACTACTTCGCTGGTCGCCCGGGCAACGGCACCGGCCCGTTGGGGATCTGGCAGCGCATCGGTAACGGTGCACGGCCCATCCTGATCTTCGTTAAGCGCCCGACTTATCGTCGTCGCTTCGACTTCTACGGTGTAGCCAACCGCGTTGCTGCTGCCGAGTTCGAACCGCTGTTCCGCCGGACATTGGCCCGCGAGATGGCTCGCGACTGAGGCCTTGGTCGATCTTTCAGCGTTTTTCGCCCGGCTTTTGGCCGACTCGGGCACGGATCGAGGCCTCATCCCCTTTTTCAATGGGTCCTTCCGGCGACTTGGGGGAATGGGGTAATTCGAACCCCGATCTTTTTGCAGATTCAACCCGACATAGGGGGTTCCGCTTCCTAGTCCAGACCTTGGAGATGAGCATGCCAACACAACGTGAAATCGCTGATCACCTGGACATGAGCGAGCGAAACGCTCGAGACGTGCTGAAGGGAATCGGCATCAGCGATTGGCAGTCATCCAGTTTGGACGAGATCCGGATCGCTTACATCCGCGACCTACGTGCGAAAGCGGCTGGGCGCGGAGGCAGCCAACTGGAAGAACTGAATGCGGTGCGGATCGATGAGGGCCGGGTCAAGGCGGCGAACGGTCGTCTGCTGTACCACGAAAAATTGCGGTCACTGATTCCCAGCATGGAAGCGGAACGCGTGCTGGCCGACTGGGCCGGCTTTGCCAACCGGGAATACCTGGGCGGCGTCGAACGACTTATTCAGGAAATCGAGAACGTGCAGAAACTCACGGTAGATCGATCTGTGGTGGCCAAAGTTGCTGGACCTACAACCGAGCGAATTGCAGGCTACGCGCGAAAACTTGGCGCGGAGCTTGTCGGCAGCAGCGGGGAAGTTCAACCCGCCGCGTGACGTGCCGACAGCTGAGTACTTGAGCACCAAGTTTTACCTGCCCGCAGAAAGCGGCGTGCTGCATGGCCTCTACGATTTTCATTACACGCCGTATTTCCTCGGTGTCGCCGCCGCGCTGGACGATCCGCGTGTCAGTGAAGTGGACCTGATGAAGGCTGCGCAGATCGGCTGGACCTGGTTCCTGATTGGCTACCTGTTCAAGTTTGTCCAGTTCCTGCCTCGGCCGATCATGATCCTGTTCGCCAAGGAGAAGGACGGGAAAAACTTTCACGACGAGAAGCTCAAGCACGGCGTGACCGCGAACACCGAGATCAACAAGCTGATGCCTGTCGATACCAGCCGGACCTCCGGTAACCGCTGGGACCACAAAAGCTTCCCGGGTGGCTTCCTCAAATTGGTGGCGTCGAACTCGCCCGGCAACGTCAAGTCGACCTCATCCGTGGGGTTGTCGGTGGTCGAGGAACCGGACGACACCAGCGACGACGTGAAGGGGCAGGGTGACGCGATCGCCTTGCTGGAAGAGCGCGGCAAACGCTACCCCGGTTCGAAAATGCTGGTCGGCGGAACACCGGCAATCAAGGGGGCGAGCAAGACCGAAGCGCGTTTGGCGCAGACGGATTGCCGGGTATTGCCGATCATCTGCCACACGTGCGGCCAAGCCCATGTGTTGGACTTTGCTCACATCAAATACCTCGACATCGCCGAGGGGGCAGAGCCACACGAAATCTATGGCCGTGCGGATCCCGAGACCGCCGGCTACGCCTGTCCGCACTGCGGGGAAATTTGGGACGACTACCAGCGCAAAGAGAACATCCGCAACACGGTGTTCAATGCGATCGAGGCGGGTGATCCGAACTGCGGCTGGGTACCGACCAAACCCTTTGCCGGACGCGCCGGATTCATCGAGCTGAACGAACTCTATGCCTGCCTTCCTGGTACCAGTCTGGCGGACATCGTGCGCGAACAACTGAACGCCGAGCACCGGGCGGAGATGGGCGACCTGTCGCTGCTGATCAAGTTCGTCAACCAGAAACAGGGTCGAGCCTACGAGTACAAATCGGATCTGCCCGAAGCCGACAAACTGGCGGAGCGGGCTGAAGACTATCCCGAGCTGTTCGTGCCCATGGGCGGGCTGGTCCTGACGGCCGGCGTCGACGTCCAGCATGACCGGTTGGCAATCATCATCCGCGCATGGGGCCGTGGCGAGGAGTCCTGGCTGGTCTATTGGGGTGAAATTCACGGTCAAGTGGTGTTGCCGGGACAGGGCGTCTGGCTTGACCTGGAGAAACTGTTGTTTGCTCCGATTCCCCATGCCTGTGGCGCCAAGTTGAAGGTGCTGGCCGTCTCGCTGGACACCTCCGATGGCACCATCACCCAGGATGCGGCGTACGCATTTGTCCGTAAGCATCAGCAGCGCGGGGTGATGGCGATCAAGGGGGCGAGTGAGCGAGGCAACACCCGCGACGATGAGCGCAAGGAAATTTTCAGCGCCCCCCGGCAGGGGGTGGACACCGATAAGGAGCAAAAGGCCTCGAAGTACGGCCTGCGGCCTTACATCGTCGGCACGTCACGGGCCAAGGATCTGTGGATCGAAGGTCGGCTGCCGCTGACCGGCAATGGTCCTGGCCGGATGCACTTCTACAAGACGGTGCGGCCGGATTACTTCCGCCAGATCACTGCTGAAGTGAAGGCACCCAGTCGGCGACACCACTACCGCAAGGTCTGGCAGAAAAAGGCCGGTGAGCCGAACGAAGGGACGGACTGCGAAACCTACGCGCTGCACGCGGCCCGGTCGTTGAAAACGCACCTGCTGAATGAACACGACTGGGCGGCACTGGACGCGCAGATCCGGCAGGGCGGGTTGTTCGATTCGCCACCACCGGAACCCGAAGCTGAGCACGATCCCGAGCCCGCAACGTCACCGGAAAATCCGGCACCCACACGCGCTGAACCCAACGATCTCCCGCCTTCTGGCGGGAGAGTTGTTTCTGGGCGCCGCAGCGCAATGCGCGTGCTCTCCCAACGCAGGAATTAAGTATGGCCATCACACTGGAACAAGCGCAGAACCAGCTGCAGGCCTGGCTCGACGCGAGCCTCAAGGTCAGCCAGAAACAGAGTTACCGCATCGGTACCCGCCAGCTGAACTATGCCGACGCGGCTGAGATCACCCGGATGATCGATTACTGGCAGGGGCAGGTTGATCGTCTGGCCAGTGGCCGGCCTCGCGGCATTGTCCTGCGCGGGATCACACCGTTATGAGTCGCGTGCCGAAGGTGCCTGAGCCCACGTTGTTGGATCGGGCAATCAGTTGGTTCAGCCCCGAAAGCGGCGCCAAGCGTATGCAGGCGCGCATGACCATGACGGCGCTGGGTGGTTACAGCGGCGCCTCCAAACGCAAGCGCTCGCTCAGTGCCTGGCATGCATCGGCGGGTAGTGCCGCCGCAGATCTGCTTCCGGATCTGCCGACGCTGCGGGAACGTTGCCGCGATCTGGAACGTAACAACCCTATCGGTGGCGGTGCGATCAACACGGTCACCACCAAAACAGTGGGTACCGGTCTGGCACTCAAGTCGGTGGTCAATCGGCAGATCCTCGGTTGGGATGAGGACACCGCTCGGGAATGGCAGCGCAACACGGAGTCACTGTTCAAGTCCTGGGCGGAAACCACGGCGTGCGACATCACCCGCGAACAGAATTTCTACGGGCTGCAGGATCTGGCCTGGCGTTCGGTGTTGAGCAGCGGTGACGTGTTTCCGCTGCTGACGCACAAGGAACGTCCGGGTCAGCACTATTCGGCCTGTATCCAGTTGATTGAGGCCGACCGGATCTGCAATCCGCAGGGCAAGGCCGACACGGAAACACTCACCGCCGGCATCGAACGCGACGCCGACGGCGAGCCGATCAAGGCGCACATCCTGCGCAGTCATCCTGGCGCATTGGGTGTGAAAGAGCGGGTGTGGGATGAACGCCCATTCTTCAATGAGCGGGGTGGGCGGGCGCTGCTGCATTTGTACCGGCGTCGACGTGTGGGTCAACCACGCGGCGTGCCGTATCTCACCCCGGTCATCGAGAAGCTCAAACAACTCGATCGCTATACCGACGCGGAGCTGGAAGCCGCCGTGGTGTCGGCGTTCTTTGCGGTGTTCATCAAGCCCGGGAACGGCGGCAACCTCAGCCCGCTGGCTTCGGCGGCGACCGGCAACACCCCGGTGGGTGGTGATCGTCCAGCCGGTCGCGAGTCAGGCGGCTGGGACGGCTCACTCAGCGGCGGCATTGTCGCTGAGCTGGACGACGGCGCCTCGATTGACACCGCCGCGCCGGGCCGTCCCAACCTGGCATTCGATCCGTTCGTGTTGGCGATGTTGCGGCAGATCGGCATGGCGCTGGAGCTGCCGTATGAGGTGCTGATCAAGCACTTCACCGCCAGCTACACCGCCGCCCGTGCGGCGGTGATGGAAGCCTGGCAGTTCATCCGCGGTTGCCGCGACTTCCTTGGCAACGGCTTCTGTCAGCCGGTGTATGAGCACTGGCTGGAAGAAGCGGTCGCTCAGGGAGATGTCGATGCCCCCGGCTTTTTTGACCACCCGCTGCTGCGCTATGCCTACTGCGGCTCGTTGTGGGTCGGCGATGGTCCGGGCACCGTGGATCCGCTCAAGGACATCAACGCGGCTAAGGGTCGTGTCGATCTCGGCGTCAGCACCCTGGCCAAGGAATCGATGCTCTACGACGGCAGCGACTGGGAAGAAAACCACGAACAGCGCGCACTGGAAGTGAAGCGTCGGATGGAGGACGGCCTGTCGGCCACGCCGGCCTCACAGCCTGAAGATCAGCTGCCGCCAAACCCTGACTTACCCGAACGGACCTGACCATGACCGATAAACCAACCGACGCACCCCCCGTGCATCGGGTGACGGCGTTCGACCTGGTGTCGCGTGAACCCTGGGCCATCACCCCGGACATGCTCAACACCATTGCCGCCATCGCCCGGCGTGAACATGAAGGGCCCGAGGCCGTCGAGGCTCGCCAAGGTCGACCCCTGCAGAACAGCCGCACGGTCACTCAGCGCGGCAACGTGGCGTTGGTGCCGGTCACTGGCCCGGTCTTTCGCTACGCGAACCTGTTCACCGCCTTGTCCGGTGCGACTTCGCTGGACGTGCTGGCGAAGGACTTCACCGCGGCGGTGGATGACCCGCGTACCGAAAGCATCATCCTGGTGATGGACACGCCCGGCGGGCAGGCCAACGGCATTGCCGAGTTTGCTCAGATGATCCGCGCCTCCCCCAAACGGGTGGTCGCTTACGTCTCGGGCAATGCCGCCAGTGCGGGTTACTGGATGGCCTCGGCGGCGCACGAGATCGTCATGAGCCGCACCGGAGGCGTTGGCTCCATCGGCGCCGTGCTCAACATTCGGGCCAACAAGGATGACGGCAGCCTGGAGATTGTCAGCAGCCAGAGCCCCAACAAACGTCCGGACTTTACGACCGAGCAGGGCCGGGCGGTCGTGCAAAGCCATGTCGATCGGTTGGCCGGCATCTTCATCGAGGACGTTGCGAGCTATCGCGGCGTGACCGTTGACGACGTCCTCGCCGATTTCGGCCAGGGCGACATGCGGATTGGATCTGACGCCGTTGCGTTGGGCATGGCCGACCGCGAATCCACCCTGGAAAACCTAATTGCCGAACTCAATGGCAGCACCTTTGGAGATCGTTCCATGAGCACCACAACCACCAGTAAGCCCAACGACAGCGACAAGCCGCCGGTCATCGACCGCAACTACCTGGCCACCCACCATGCCGAGCTGCTCGCGACACTGGAGCATGACGCACACGCGGCCGGTGCGCGTGCCGAGTGCGATCGCATCAAGGGCGTCGAAGCCGCCGCGCTGCCGGGCCACGAAGAGCTGATCGCCAGTCTCAAGTTCGATGGCGTCACCAGCGGCCCCGAGGCTTCTGCCCAGGTCATCGCGGCGGAGCGAGCCAAGCGTAGCAATGCCCTGGCCACGCTACGCAGCGATGCTCCGGCGCCGGTCCCGAATGCCCCAGCACCCGCGCCGGAACCGGTGGCAAAAACTGCTGAGGAACCAGATGCGCCGCTGGAAGAGCGCGCCAAGGCGACTTGGGACAGTGACAAGGAAGTACGTGCCGAATTCGGCACCTTCGAGGCCTATCACGGTTATCGCCGGGCTGAGGACAAAGGCCTGATCAAGGTCTTGAAAAAGTAACTCGGCATTTAACCCTCAACCCCTCGGCTTTGGAGAACACCTATGCCTCTTACCCTCGACACCCCACGCTCCCATGAGATCGGGGATATCAACGAATTGCCCGTTGCAGCGGCCACGCAGATCTTTGAAGGCTCGGCGGTCGGGATCAACTCGGCGAACGGATTGGCTCGCCCCTTGGCCGCCGGTGATCTGTTTGCCGGTTTCGCTGATCGCAATGCTGACAATCGCTTGGGTGCAGCTGCTGCCCTGCGCGTGCGGCTGCGTGAAGCCGGCAAGATCGAAGTGCCGATCGCTGGGCTGGCCGTGACGGACATTGGCAAGCTGGTTTATGCCAGTGACAGCGGCACCTTTGCGCTCACAGCCGTCGGCAACAGTTTGATCGGCCACGTGCACCGTTTTGTCAGCGGTGGCGTGGGTATCGTCAAGTATGCCGCCCAGGCTATCCCGGCCGCGTAATCACGCGCCCATCCCTCACCTTCATCAGGAGAAACCCCCATGGGTGCTGAAGTACTTTCCAGCCGTGCCGTTATCGGCACTTTTTACGAACTGCTCGAGCAGAACACCGGGGCCAGCTGGATCGACTTCTTGTCGAACCTGTTCGACTCCGACCAAGCCAAAGAAACCTATCCGTGGATCGGTAGCGTTCCGACCTTGCGTGAATGGATCGGTGGTCGTCATGCCAAAGGCTTCATTTCCGCTGACCTCGAAATTGAAAACCTGCATTTCGAAGCGACCATCGAAGTCCTGGTCAAAGAGCTGCGCCGCGACAAAACCGGGCAGTTGCGCATCCGTCTAGGTGAGTTGGCCGACCGCACCAACTCGCACTGGGCGCGGCTGCTGTCGGCGCTGATTCTCAACGGTGAAAGCCAGGTCTGCTACGACGGCCAGTACTTCTTCGATACCGATCATGAGGAAGGCAAAAGCGGAGTGCAGTCGAACAAGATCACTACCGACATCAGCGAACTGAGCGCCACGCTGCATGGCACTCCCAGCCGCCCGAGCCCTGAAGAGTTCCAGCAGGCGGTTGCCAAATCGGTCACCCAGTTGACCAGCCTGAAGGACGATCAGGGCGAGCCGATCAACGAACTGGCGCGTGAGTTTTTGGTGATGGTGCCCTTCAGCTTGTTGAGTGTGGCGCAGTCGGCATTGACCGTACCGCGCGGTACCAACATCAGCGAAATCGTCATGCCGGACAACGTCACCGTCCGTGTGATCGGCAATGTGCGCCTCAATGCCTGGACCGACAAGTTCGTCACGTTCCGCACCGACGGCCGCCTGAAAGCGTTCATTCGTCAGCAGGAAACGGACGTGGTGATGAAGGCCAAGGCCGAGGGCTCGGAGTTCGAATTCGACAACGATGCTCACCAATACGGCGTCGATACCTGGCGCAACGTCGGGTTCGGTCGCTGGCAGTACGGCGTCCTGAACCAACTGGTGTAAGCCCTCAGGCTTTCATCCCACAGAGGACAACACCATGCCGAAATACCGTGTGGATCAGCCCATCACCCTGTATGGGGGGGAGCTGATTCTGACTGATGCTCAGGCCAGTGCGCGAGCGCACAGCCTGGAGCAGGTTAAAAAAGGGCGCTACACCATTGTGCAGCCAGTCCAGTTCAAGATCGGGGAAGAAATCGTGATCCCTGGCGAACCGGACAAAGCGCTGGCGCAGCGAGTGACCAAACTCGAACGAACAGCGGGGGCAGCCAATGGCGAATAAATCCTACACCGTGCTATCCGGTTCCTTTCGCGACCATCACAACGAAGTGATTGGCGCCGGTGGCACTGTCGAATTGCCCGATGATGTGGCGGTCCGTTTTCGCCACCAGCTGCTGGAAATCAAACAGGATCCGGCGCCGGCCACGGTCGCTGCACCGGCCAAGTCCAGCGGAGCGGCCAAGGAGGGCCGTGATGTTTGACGATGACCTGGCGGGCTTCCTCGAAGATTTTGATGCCGGCGGTTTGGTCGATGATCAGCCATTTCTGGCCGTTCGCGATATGCCGGACGAAATCCGGGCCATGGCCGGCATCAATAGCCAGTCCACCTATTACGAGATCCTGGTCATCACCGCCGAGGCCCAGCGGCTGGCCATCGACAACGGGAAAATGATCAAGGTCGGGGGCGTTTCTTTCCGGGTGCGTGACCGACTGATGATTGATGACGGGGCATTCAGTCTCGTTTCACTCACCGAGATTTAATCATGCCTTCGATCCAAGAACGCATCGTCCAGCGGGCGCAGGCGCTGATTCTGGGCGCCAATACGTTGGCCGAAGATCGAGTGTTTCGAAGTCGGACGGATGCCTTCACGCGCAAACAAACACCCGCCATCGTGATCCGCCCGGATCTGGAAACCACCGAACGTGAGAGTCACACGGTGGATCGCAACCAGTTCGAGCTGTCGGTGGAAATCCTCGCCCGTGAAGACACCGTGACCAGGAACGCATGGGATCAAGTTGCCGACCTGGTGAAGGTTGCCGTGCATACGGTGCTGATGGGGGAGGACGCGTTTCCTGAAGCCGATCGTGTACAGCGCTTTTACATCGACTGGATTGAAGAAGACGGTGACAACACCGCAGGCAACTGCATGGTGCGTTATCGCTTCACTTACTTGTGCAATTCCGGCGATTTGACGTCCGGTCCTACCTTTTACTGAGGAACACAACCATGCAAATTGCATTCGGCAGCGGGTTGTTTTACGCCACCCCGCTGATGGACGCCTTCGGCAACGCCATTTCCGCACCGACGCCTATCCTGCTGGGCATCATGCAGGAAGCGTCGGTCGACCTGTCTTTCGATTCCAAGGAGTTGTTTGGCAGTGAGCAGTTCGCGGTCGATGCGGCACGCGGCCAAGGCAAGTTGACGGGTAAGGCCAAATCGGCGCAGATCAGCTTGCTGCAGTGGAACCAGCTGGTATTCGGCCAGACCCTGACGACCGGCCAGGTGTTGGTCCACCACGCCACGACCCCGACCGCTATTCCGGTCGGCACCGAGATCCTCGTGACCCCACCAGCCGGGGGCTCGCTCTCCGGTGATCTGGGGGTTCGTGGTGCCGGTGCGGTGCCTTTTGTGCGCGTGCTGAGTGCACCGACCGCTGGCCAGTACACCTTTGATGTGGCGACCGGCACCTACGGATTCGCTGCAGCTGATGCCGGCACGCCGGTGTTCATCGACTATCGCTACACGGTGCAGACCGGTAAGAGTCTGTCGGTGCGCAATTTGCCGATGGGCGACATGCCGGTTTTCCAGGGTGAGTTGATCCTGAAGTACAAGGGCAAAAGCATTTATGTCCGCGTGCCCAACTTCGTCAGCAACAAGCTGGGTATCGCCACCAAGCAGGACGATTACACCATTCCTGACTTCGAATTCACCGGCTATGCCGATGAGTTCGGTGAGGTGTGCTACTGGAGTGCGAACGAATGAGCACCGTGAACATCCCTGGCATCAGTTACCCGTTTCCGGGTAAGCCGTTGGTGATTCCGCCGCTGTCGTTGGGTGACCTGGAGCAGTTGCTGGATCGGATCAATGCGATCGTCGCCGGCGGTATGGACCGGAGCAGCATTGCGACGGTGATCGACGCCACGCACGCGGCGCTTCGCCGCAACTACCCGGACATGCTCCGCGAGGAAGTGGCGGGTTTGCTGGATCTTCGCAACATGCGCGACGTACTCAACGCCGTGATGAGTGCGTCTGGCATGGAGGCGCAGCCGGTGAACGAACAGGGGGAAGCGCTGGCCCCTTTGACTGGGGCCAGCTCTACGCTCACCTGATTGCTAGCACGGGTCAGAGTCCGGCCACGCTGCGGCGTGAGTGGGACATGACCATGGTGGGGCACATGACCGACTACTGGCGTCACCATCCACCGGTTCATGTGCTCGTGGCTGGTTACATGGGATACAAGCCGGAAGAACAGGTTACTAATGCACCTGATCTTGCCACTAACCTTGCCAGTCTGGCCGAGGATCTGCGAGACGAGTTGCCTGAACATTTGCGGGGGGCTTTGGAGGCATTTGTAGGTCAAATCTGAACAGCCGGCGGCACACATTAATCTCTTACAGAAACCCCACCTCGGTGGTTTTTTTCGTCTGCGTTTTGAGGTCGGCATGGATAGAAATATTGCGTACCAGTTCACGGCCGGTACCCAGGGTTTCGATCGGGCGGTGGATAGCATTGAGCGCAACATGCGTGACGCTCGAAGTACGTTCAATCGCGAACTCAAGGCGATCAACACCGACATGGTCGGTAGCCAGGTGCAGATCAGTCGTCTGGGGACTGCGGCCAATGATGCTTTCGCCTGGGTGGGCTCCAAACTCAAAGGTGACCTGTTGGCGTTGGGCGCTTCGATGGCGGCGGTTTTTTCGGCCGTGGCGATCAAGGATTTTGTGGCCGATAGCAAAGCTGCCGCGATCCAGCAGGAGGCCGCTTATCGAGGCCTGGAGGCCGTGGCCAATCACGCCGGTGTCGGCATCGGCCGGGCGATGCAGGAAGCGCAGAAGTTGTCCGCCGATGGCCTGCTCAGCGTCGGTGATTCAGCCAAAGCCCTGCAAAACCTGCTGAGCCGGGGATACAACCTGGATCAGTCGATCGCGGTCATCAATCGCCTGAAGGATGCGGCGGCATTCAACCGGCAGGCCAATCTCGGTTTATCCGAGGCGGTGTTAACCGCCACCGAGGGTCTGAAGAGCGAAAACTCGGTGCTGGTCGATAACGCGGGTGTGACAAAAAACGTCGCCAAGATGTGGGACGAGTACGCCAAAAGCATTGGCTCCACACGCGACAAATTGACCGCGTCCCAGAAGGTGCAGGCTGAATACACCGGCATCCTCAAGGAAACCGAAGCTCAGGTAGGCAATGCGGCGAAAGCGGCGAAGGGGCTCACCGGTAGCCAGGCCGAACTGGACGCCAAAAGCAACGAACTGAAGGTCACGGTCGGCACCATCCTTGAGCCTGCGTTCATCAGCCTGAATAAAACCTTGGCCGAGACCGCGAGCTGGTTCAATGGCTTGCTCAAGAGCATGACCGGTGTGGGGTTAACAGTCGATGACGTCACCGGCAACATCGCCCGTCTTGAGGCTTCTTTGGCAAATTTCAAAGAAGGCCCGCGAGGCGGCGGTGCCAGGGGGCCGCTGGAAGGCACACTTCAAGAGCAGCGTTTGCTCTTGGAGCAACTGCAGTTGTCGTCGGACAAAATCGACGAAGTCGACGCGGGCATGAAGACGCGTCTGGCTCGCATTGAAGAGCAGCGGCGCAAAGTTGCCGCGATGGCAGCGACCGGCGATACCGCCTTGTCCACCAAGCAGCAAGCCCAATTGCGTCCTACGGCCTATGGTCTTGAAGTTAGCCGTCTGACCAAGCTGGAAGAGTCATATGCCGCTGCTATTAAGCGGCGCAAGGAACTGCAAAAGGGCACCGAGCCACCGGCCAAGCCCGAGCCCGAAGTTAGCGGCGGCGGTGCGACAAAGTCCCGGGTCAGTCAGTGGTCCGAGGTGCTGGACGCGCAGAAGGTCGCCCACGCCCAGCAGCAGGCAGAGCAAGGCACCTACAACCAGTTTTCGCTTCGGCAGGAAGTCGAATACTGGCAGGGGATTCTCAAACGCACGGACCTGAGTGCGTCCGAACGTCTCGGCGTTCAGCGCAATTACCTGGCCGCACTGACAGCCATGCGGCGTCAGGACGAGGGTAAAGCGTTCGCGGATCTACAGGCACAGGCGCAGCAGTATCGCAACAACATGGATGCGCGATTGCAGATCGCCCAGCAAGCGTTGGAGCGCAGCCGGCAACTGTATGGCCAGGACAGTCAGGAGTATCGACAGGCGGCGGCGGAAGTGGTCGCGATCGAGCGAGAGAAGCAACAGCAGATCTCGACGATGAAGCAGCAGCAATTGGCAGCCGATCAGCAGGCCCGGCTGGGCAATATCGCCCATGCCGAACAGATGGCCCAGCTGGACCTGCAGGCCAACCTGATCACCCAAGGGCAATTGCTGCAGGCGCAGGCCGAGTTCGAACAGCAGCGCTACGCCATTGAGGCGGCTGCATTGGCGCAGCGAAAAGCTTTGCTCGATCAAGACCCTGACCGCAACCCCGTTGCCCTGCAACAGGTTCAGCAACAGATCCTGGCCCTGGAACAAACGCATCGCAACAGCATGGCAGTCATCGGCCGGCAGCAAACCCTGGAATCGCAAAACAACTGGACCGGCATGCTCGGCAGTGTTCAGTCGAGTTGGACCAGCGGCCTCAACGGCATCCTGACCGGGACGATGAGCACTCAAGGATTGCTGCAGGGCATCTTCGGCAGCATCGGCACCGCGTTCATCGAGAACATGGTGACCAAGCCGTTGATGGCCTGGATGTTCGGTGAAACCGCCAAGACCGGCGCGACGGTGGCCGGCGTCGGTGTGCGGACAGCGGCAGAGGCGGGTGGTGCGGCAACGTCCGTGGCGATCTGGGGAGCGGCGACGATCAAGAACATCATTGCCAGTGCCTGGCAAGCGATGGCTGGTGCCTTCGCGGCCATGTCGGCCATTCCCATCATCGGTCCCGTGCTGGGTGTCGCTGCCGCTGCGGCGGCTGGCGCCTTCGTGTTTGGCCTGGTGAAAAACGTGGCGTCGGCCGAAGGCGGCTACGACATTCCGGCGGGTACCAACCCGATGACTCAGCTTCACGAACAAGAAATGGTTCTGCCCAAGCAGTACGCCAACGTTATTCGCCAGGCGGCGAATGGCGACGGGCAACTGGGGGGCGGCGGCACCTATCACTACAACGATTACAGCGGCCGGATGACGCCGGCAGACATCCGGCGCAATGCCCGGGCGTTTGCCGAAGAAATGCAAAAAATGCGGCGCAACGGTGCCATCAAGGCATAGGGGGAATCATGCCATTAGGTCCGTTCTGGCCACCACGCTGGATAGCCAGCTATCCGGATGTGGGAGTAGTCAGAGAAGGTGTTTTGCCGCGTATGCCAGGGCAAACATTGCTGTCGAAAAAGGCTCCGGAGTGGAGCACGGGGGTGCAAAAGGCGGTTAGCGGCCGACGTCGCACTACTGCTTATTACTCGGCGCCCTTGTGGTCATTCCAGATCAGTTACAACGCGGTGCGCAAGCGGCCGGGGCTGGATGAGTGGTCGCGCCTGGTGGACTTTTTCAACAGTCGCAAAGGGCAGTTTGGCGAGTTCCTGTACTTTGATCGCTCCGACCACCTCGTTAGACAGCACCGGTTCGGTACCGGCGACGGCACCACCGTAAGGTTTCAGCTATCCCGCCCCATCGGTGGCTGGATCGAGCCGGTGTATGGCGTCGTCAACATTGATGCGCTGACGGTGGGTGGCGTTCTGACGGCGGCGTACAGCGTCGACGAGCTTGGCCTGGTCACTTTTGCCGTGCCACCGCCGAACGGGGCGTCATTGGTGTGGAGCGGCGCGTTTTATTTTCGCTGCGCCTTTGATGCCGATTCGCTGGATGGCGCTCAGCCTTTCCGGACGATTTGGGAAATGAAGAACGTCGCCTTTACGAGTATCAAACCATGATCGATGCCAGTCCGGAGTTGAAGCAGTTCCTGGCCACGGCACGCAGCTTTGTGATGGCCGACCTGTACACGATTGTCTTGGCCAGCGGACAGGTGCTGCGCTACACCGATGCGGGCCTGCAGATTTACTACGCCGGGCAGAACTACTCGGCCAGTGGTCCGCTGATCAAACGTACCGGTGTGCGTGCGGTGCGCGGCATCGAAGTGGATACCTTGAACGTCACCTTTACCGCCGGCCTGAACGACACCGTACTGGGGGAGTCAGTGCTGCCGTTCATTGCCGGTGGTGGGTTTGATGGCGCTACGTTGAATCTCGCCCGGGCCTTCATGGTGGACTGGGGGCAGCCGGTGGTTGGAGCGGTGACACGCTTCATTGGCCGGGTGGCCGAGGTCGATCCCGCGGATCGCGAGCAAGCGACCGTGACAGTCAAGTCGCCGATGGAACTGCTGGACACCAAAGTCCCTCGGGGTGTGTATCAGCCGTCGTGTCTGCGCACGGTGTACAGCGCCGATTGCGGGGTTAATCGGGCGTTGTTCCAAACGGCGGGAGTGGTCCAGGCCGGCAGCAACACCGCGTTGCGCATCAATTCCAACGTATCGGCCGAACAGGGTTGGTTCGACCAGGGCGTGATTCGCTTCGTCAACGGGGCCAATGCTGGTGTGGCGCGCACGGTGCGTCGGCAGACCGCAGACGGCGCGGTCACGATGATCCTCGGCGTGCCTGCTGTGCCCGTCCCGGGCGATCAGTTCCTGATTTATCCGGGCTGTCCGCGCACGCTGGATGCCTGCACCAACAAGTTCGGCAATCGCGCGCGTTATCGCGGCATGCCCTTCATCCCAGTCGCGGAGACATCCATATGAACGCGCTCGAAGCTCAGCAGCGGGCGGCCGTGGTGGCCGAGGCAGAACGCTGGCTACGCACACCGTACCAGCACCGTCAGCACTTGCTGGGTGTCGGTGTCGACTGTGCCTGGCTGCTGATCGAGGTCTATAACGCGGTCGGGCTGATGCCCTTGATCGACCCCGGACCCTATGCCCAGGACTGGCACCTGCATCGCAGCGAGGAACGTTATCTGGACTGGCTCGATCGGTACGGCCACCCCGTGGAGACGCCTCAACGCGGAGACATGGCTGTGTGGCGTTTCGGCCGCACCTACAGTCACGGCGCGGTGGTGATCGATGAACACCGGGTCATCCATGCCTACCGCGATATAGGCGTGGAATACGCAGACATGCGCGAGGAACGGCTGGCCAGCCAGCTGGTGCGTTATTACACACTCAATCTATATGGAGTCAGCGATGGGGGGCAGCAGCACCACAATCTCTAACAGCGCCACGCGCATCAATGCGCTGCAAGTTCAGAGCAGCGCGAGCGGCAAGCCGATCGCCTGGCTCGCCGGCCGCAATCGCATCAGTCCCAACCTGATTTACTACACCGACTTTGAATCCGTGGCGAAGACCACGAAGAAAAAGTCCGGCGGCAAGGGCGGCGGCGGGGCGACCCAAAAAGACACCACCTACACCTATTACGCGGCGCTGATCCTCGCGATCGGTCGTGGAACGTTGGGGGCTGTTCACCGCATTTTCCGCGACAAGGAAGTGTTCGCTGAAGCGGTCATAAAAGGTGTGACCCAGTCGGCTTTGGCTCAGGCAGGTTTCAGCTTTGCGCAGGGTACCCGTGACCAGCCGGTATGGGGATTTCTTCAAACCAAGCATCCAGCCGAGGCCATCGCCTACGCGGACACGGCCTATGTGTATGCCAGTCGGTATCTGCTCAACGATAGTGCTGGGGTGCAGAACCACACGTTCGAAGTCGATGGTCCCTATCAAGTGCCCGGGCTGCCGGACGCCAATCCCGGGGAGTTCTTGCCAGGACTACTGCTCGACCCTCTGGACGGTATCGGATTCAACCCCGCGTGGATTGCCGACCTGAGCAACTATCGCAACTACTGCCTGGCTGAAAACCTGTTGTTGAGTCCTGTGCTCGATGAACAGTCACCGGCCAGTGAGGCGATCGCCCGCTGGCTGCAGCTGACCAACAGCGAACTGGTCTGGTCGGCGGGTCAGCTCAAGGTCATTCCCTATGGCGATCAGGCCGTCACCGGCAACGGCGTGTCCTGGTTTCCGGATGTCGCGCCAGTGGCGAACCTGACCGACGACGATTTCCTGGCCGAGGAGGGTGAGCCTCCGGTCTCACTCAAGATCAAGAGTCAGGCGGACAGCTACAACGAGGTCTCGCTGGAGATTCTCGATCGTGCTCACGAGTACAACACCGACGTGGTGCGCGGCACCGATCAGGCGGCCATCGAGCAGTTCGGCTCGCGACCGATGGAGACGATCAAGGCCTATGAGATTTGCGATGTTGCAATCGGCGCGCACGCCGCGCAGCTGCTGGTGCAACGCAAGCTTTACGTGCGCAATGAATACCAGTTCTCGCTGGGTTGGCAGCATGTGCTGCTGGAACCGATGGACCTGGTCACCATCACCGAGCCGGGATTGAATTTGCATCAGCGTTTAGTGCGCTTGATCTCGGTCGAGGAGGACGAAGAGGGCAAGTTGGCCGTGGTGGCCGAGGATGCATTGTTGGGCGTCGGCAGTGCGCCCAAGTATCCAGTGCAAAGCAAGAGCGGCTTTCAAAGCAATCAGAACATCGCACCCGGTCCGGTCTTGGCGCCGATCATGTTCAACCCGCCGGAAAGCCTGTTGCTAGCCGGTGAGTTGCAAGTGTGGGGTGCCGTGGCCGGTGCGAGCCCCAGCTGGGGTGGCTGCGAGATCTGGATCAGTGCCGACGGCGACAGTTATCGGATGGCCGAAACCATCTATGGCCGGGCGCGTATGGGCAGGCTCTCCGCGACGTTGGCTGCCGGTAGCGATCCGGACACTGCCAATGCCTTGTCCGTGCAACTGGCGGCCACGGATGAACTGACGGCCGCGACCACCGCCGAGGCAGACAGTGGCGCCACCCTGTGCTGGGTGGACGGGGAACTGCTTAGCTACCGCGATGCAACGCTGACCGGCGTGGGGGCTTATCAGTTGGGCTACCTGCGACGTGGTCGGCTCAGCTCGCCGGTGGCCAGCCATCCGGCCGGTTCACCCTTCGTGCGCTTGGACGATGCGGTCTGGAAATACAGCTATGCCCGGGATCAGATCGGCAGAACCGTGTGGGTGAAGTTCCGCTCGTTCAACGTGTATGGCCGGGCGCTGGAGAATCTGGCGGACGTCACGGCGTACAGCGTCACCTTGTCGCCCGCGCGGGTGGTGCCGGCACCGGCACAGCACCTGGCGTTGGTCGGCTCATTCGAAGCGCCGTACTTCACCGTCAGTTGGACGGCAGGGGCTCGCGCCGAAGATCGGCTGGTACGGATCCGCCACGCAGGCAGCAATGCGCTGCTGCGTCAGGTGTCGACCACCAGCAGCGCCTTCACCTACCAGCGTGCCGATGCCTTGGTCGACGGCGCGTTGATACGCAGTTATCGCGTGGAGATCATCGAGCGAAACGCTGCCGGCAGCGCACCGTTGACGTCGGTGTTAGTGACCAATACGGCGCCGCCGGCCGTAAGCGGTACTGCTGCGACAGTCAGCGGCACCACAGTTGATGTGAGTTGCGACGAAAGCACTGCAGCAGACGCTGCTGGTTATGTGTTCGTGTACTCCACGTTCGCTGATTTCGATCCGACCATCGCAGGGGCTGTTGGATATCAGGGCTCGTCCCGTTCCGGGGAGATTGCCGGCTTGATCGTCGGTACCACGTACTACCTGCGCGCTGCTGCCTATGACACCTGGAGCAGCACACGCAACCAGCTCAATTTCGCTTCGGCGATCACCTTTAACACCTGATAGAGAGCCACCATGCAACCCATTCAATTCTTTGCCGCAAGGGCCGAGGACGGCGTCCTATTGCCTGGAGCGACGGTGCGTGTGCTTGTGTCAGGGACTCAGACGCTGGCCACCTTGTTCACCGACGCGACCGCGTCCGTGATTCAGGGCAATCCATTTAGTGCCGATGCAGCAGCCCGGGTGTTTTTCTATACGAAGGTCGACCGGATTGATATTCAGATCAGCTACGGGGGGTACCAGGCACCCTTGCTGCGTGAGATCCACACGGTGGATGCCGCCGACGTGGTGGACGCCGAGGTTGGAAGGCTTCGGTTAGAACTCACCGATGGGAAAATCTATCCCAGCGAAGCGGCAGGCCGAGCCAGTGCTACCGTTCTCAACGGGATGATGTTCTGGGCCGCCAGTACGGATCCACGGATTCTGCGGACGTTGTGGCAGAAGGTGGACAGCGCCACTTCGCTGCATATCTCTGATGATGTCAGTAAGAAAGTCGTCGATGACCTTTCCAGCAGGGCAGATCGTGACGATGCTCTCGGGTTTTATCGGGACGGCGTGTCGGATTTTGCCTTTCCGATCGTGGACCCCTCGGGAAAGGTCGTCGGTTTTTTGGGGAACGGTGGAGTGTTTGCGACTCACCTTGAGGTGCCCTCCATGGCCTCGGTCCCTTCCAGGGATGGGCCGTCGGGGATTCCCATTATCCAATCGCTGGTCGATCGCAAGAACGGCATCACCTTCAATCCCGACGATGGTCGGACCGATCTGTTGTTGTCTGACAGCGCGATTCGGTTTGTCGCGCAGAACCTGAGCGGCGTCTCGACCTACCTGCCGCTGACGGAGATGCGCGGCTCTTATGCGGTCTCTGCAGTGCGGCGAACCACAGCGTTCAATATCGCCGCGATTCAGGACCGCAGTGGTCAATCGTATGACGGGAAGCAAAGGGCCACGGGCTCTTACGACACCATCGTGATCGATCGCAAGGCGCCGATGCGATTCCGGGGAATGATCGGGCAGTCAAATTCTCTGGGGGCATCCAGCCCTGGCATCCTCGAAGGTCGGCCGTTGTTTCCTCATACGGTATTGTCGTTTGACGGCCGTTTTTTTATGCAGGGATCAAATGGGCTGGTGAACGGGGAAACCTTGACCGATCTGGTGCCGCTGTACGATTCAGCCGCCGGCCTCGGTCAATGGCCGGCTGCCCTGGCGGCGTTCTCCTCCGCGCAGGCGTGGGCAGACGCCGGCCTTCCTCAGGTCGGCCAAATCGTGGCGACGGCAGGCCAAGGCGATCAGCCGGCCGCCAGTTTTTTATCCGGTACGGTGAACTGGATCAATTTGATGACCTTCGCCAATCGCGCCAAGGTCTGCGCCGCCCTCTACGGGCGCACCATTGAATGCCGGCACCTGACCTACATTCAGGGTGAAAAGTCGGATAACTGGTACGCCGATTTCAATACCTTTGTCGACACCGTCATACCCGCGCTGAAGACCCAGCTCGGTCAGACCAGCCTGATGGAGATTGCCCTGTGGCAGACCGTCGGCGTGTCGCCGGATAACGGTGTCGGTCAACTGCAGATTGCTGCAGCGGATGCGCGGACTGATGTGAAGCTCTTCGGCCCGATGTACATGCTGCCGGTCAGTGATCTTCAGCATGCCAATGCCTTGGGCAAGATGTTGATGGCCGATATCCATGCGGCAGTGGAGGTCCAGATCGAACTGGGCAGGACGTGGAAACCTCTGCGGATGCGCAGCGCTGTGCGGGTCGGTACGACCGTTACCCTCACGGTGGACTTGCCGCCCGGGACCACCAGCACTGCTAAGGACCAGGACTGGCTGCCGCAGGTCACTCAGGATGGCTTTGTGTTCCGCGACAGCAACGGCGCCACTGCGATCACCGCCATTGCGTATGCCGGGGCCACCATCACCTTGACCCTGGCGGCGGTACCAACCGGGGGCAGTCCGGTTGTGCGGTACGGAATGGATTACGGCCTAGGAGCTGGCTACTACTCCATGGCAGGCAACGCCATTGCCATGACCGAGACACCATCTTTTTACCATCGCCTGGGGCATCCGGTACCGAAGTTCATTCGGCATAACCTCTTGCGTCAACAAATAGGAGTCACCGTATGAGCATCGCTGGAATCCGGATCAATCAACCCTTTAACAACGATGCGTTGAGCGTGGGCGGCTCGCGGGCTGAAGCGCTCATTGGCGATGTTCACCTGGTTAACTGGTTCCAGGCGGATCCCCGTAGCGTGGACCTGGACGGTGCCGAAATCATTTCCTTTACGGACAAAAAGGGTACGGGGGCCAAGTTCACTCGGGCGACTTCGGCCAACTCGGCGACGCTGGTCAACGGCTTGTTTGGAATCTACCCGGGGGCCAGGTTCAACGCGTCGGAATCCGACAAGTCGGTGTTCTCCGGGGCTGCCGCCAATCTATCGCAGCCGTTTACCTGGGCGGGTGTAGCGACGCTCAACAACAATGCGGCAGCCGCCAACCTGATGGGCACGTTTACCAGCACCACGGTCCGATCGATTCTGAACGTATCTGGTGGAGCGGCGGCGATGCGTCTGCAATTTGGCACGGTGAGTACCGGCGCACTCGCCATTCCCATCGGGGAGCCGTTCGCCTTCGCCGCTGGATTTGATGGCACCAACATCTTTTTGATGGTCAATGGTGCGGTGAGCGTTGTTGCGGCGGCTGGCGCTCCCAGTATGTCGGCCTTGAGCCTTGGTGCGTTGCCTGGAGGAGGGCAGTTCTGGGACGGCAATGTGTCCGACATTTTTATCTGTGATATCGCCTTGAACAGCTCGGCTCCTGCAGCCACCGCGTTGCTCAGCAAGATTCGAGGCTTCACCCAAAGGGCCTATGGCCTAAGTGCCTGATCAATTCCCGTCATCTATTGCCCGCCAAGTGCGGGCTTTTTTTCGCCTGGAGAAAAGTTATGACTGCAACCGAAATAGACCGAGACATTTTTGCGCGCACGCTGTGGGGTGAAGCTCGAGGGGAGGGGCTGGCTGGCCAGATCGCTGTGGCCTGGACCATCCGCAACCGGGTGAACGATGGCAAGGCCAGATCCTGGTGGGGCGAGGGCTATGTCGGTGTGTGCCAGAAACCCTACCAGTTCAGCTGCTGGAACAAGAACGATCCGAACTTCGTCTACCTGAGCGGTGCTAAGCCGATCCCGTTCCGCGAGTTTGCTCAAGCGCAGATCGCCGCTGAACAGGTGATGACCGGCAAGGTTCCGGATCCCACCGGTGGGGCCACGCATTACTACGCGACCACTTTGCCGAAAGCACCGGCATGGACTGTGGGAGCGAAACAAACATTCCGACTCGGCCACCACGTCTTTTTCAGGGATGTGCCGTGAGCCCCGCGTCGCTGAAGTTGGCGGCCGTAGGCGTACTGGTCCTAATGCTGCTGACGACTGGAGTTACCTGGAAGGTGCAGGACTGGCGGTACGGCAAGCAGCTGGCGGAACAGGCTGGCCTGCACAAAGACGATTTGACCGCCATCAGTAATGCAGTCGCGGGCCAAGTCCGAGCCGATCAGGAAAAGCGCCTGGCCCTGGAGCAGCGCTTGTCTACCAGCGAACAATCTCACTACAAGGAACTGAGCGATGCTCAAACCAACCAGGCTCGCCTGCGCGATCGGCTTGCCACTGCTGATCTGCGGCTGTCAGTCCTCCTTACCGAAGGTCCAGCCGGTGGCAGTTCAGTGCCAGCCGGTACCGCAGCCGGTAGCGTGGTTCATGACGGAGCGCGCGCCCGACTTGACCCAGCGCATGCTCAACGAATTATCGGCATCACCGATACCGGCGACCAAGGACTGATCGCCTTGGCAGCCTGTCAGGCCTACGCCAGAGAAGTCTCAACACCGAAGTGAAAAAGAGCGACCGGGGTGAATGCGTCAACATCCAACCCGGCCGCCGTCCCTGCAGATTGTCCCTGCAAGTCCAGCCAAGGCTCTTACTCCGTGCACGAAGCGCGGCGAGCCTAGCACCTGTTTATCCATACAGTAAAGGTCTTGCTCTCAATGTCTACACCCATCATCCCTTGGATGGGCGGCAAACGCCGCCTGGCCGATCGCCTCATTCCGCTGTTCCCACCCCACGAATGCTACGTCGAAGTCTTTGCCGGCGGTGCTGCTCTGTACTTCATGCGACCCCAGGCGGCGCCGGTTGAAGTCCTCAACGACATCAACGGCGACCTGGTCACGCTATACCGCGTCGTGCAGAACCACCTTGAAGAATTCGTGCGCCAGTTCAAGTGGGCGCTGAGCTCGCGACAGGTGTTCGAGTGGCAGAAGATGACTCGCCCTGAAACCCTCACCGACATCCAGCGCGCCGCCCGATTCTTCTACCTGCAGCACCATGCCTTCGCCGGCAAGGTCACTGGGCAGACGTTCGGCACCGCCACCACCGGCCCGGCCATCAACCTGCTACGGATCGAGGAAAACCTATCGTCCGCTTGGCAGCGCCTGTCCGGCACCTATGTCGAAAACCTTCCCTGGCTCGAATGCGCCGAGCGCTACGACCGCGCTCACACCTTCCACTACATGGACCCGCCTTACTGGCAGACAGCTGGTTATGGGGTGGACTTTCCGTTTGAGAACTACGAGCGGATGGCGGACTTCATGCGCCGTTGCAAAGGCAAGGTGATGGTCAGCATCAATGATCATTGGGACATCCGGAGGGTGTTCGAAGGTTTTCACTTCGAGACGCTGGACATCCGCTACTGCAATACGAATCAGCGGCAGGGGACGGCAGGGATCAGCGGCGAGCTGGTGATCATGAATTGGGAGCCTGCCGGGTTGGGAGGACTATTCTGACTTTACGAAGCGGCAGGGCCTTTCGACCCTGCCGGTGTTACTACGCGAAGACTATCTGTAAAAACTTCAGCAATTCGGTAGTCATGCGTACTAGCTCGAGGAGCAGCTCCAGGAGAGATGGCGTCATACTCAATGCCTTATGGTGTGGCCGCCAGTCTTGGTCTCTCTGGTCCCATATGCTAACGTTGTGGTGAGCGAACAACTGCGCAAAGGACCGGAGAGGCAAAACCTCGCCAATGTTTATTTTTTTGCGCTGTTAGCTTCGAGGCAGATGGGGGTGCAACCCCATCTGCCTTTTTTGCTTTCTAGCGCCCCCTCTTCTAACTATCGCAGGCAATATACTGTTCGCGCGAAGGCCGTTGCCCTTGCAAAAGTTGCCGGAACGAGTGGTGCGTCTGTTAGAAGTCTCGTTACATTAAAGTGCATACTGACCGTTCGTCAAGCACGAGTTTCTTTGAGTGTTTTTTGCCGCCAAGTTTGCGATGCCCATGCAAGGGGTGATTGGTTGGGGGAATGGCTATGACAAGCTGAAAGGCTTGTCCCAGCAGGGGTGTGGCAATCTTCCCTTCCCGTGCATAGGAGAGCGTGCAATACGAAAATGCCACTAATACAATTTAGAGTGAATTATTAAGAGATGCGTAGCTACTTGAGTATATGTGTTTTACGTAAGTAATTACTTAAGTGGCTAGGTATATATGTCGTGTTTAGATGCTAGTGAATACTTACTAAGGAAGCTTGTTGTCTTAGATTTGTTAGCTAGTGGGTTAGCTAGTGGATTGGTCTTTTTACTATTTGTAATTAGAAAGTTAGTAGACTTTGTTAGTAATAAAAGGAACAGCCCTTGACAGCGTTTTAGAGAAAAAAGCCTTGGAAACGCTGGGCTGGAGGGAGGGGAGAGGGCGTAGGAGGTGATATCAGTGGCGATATTGAAATGATGTCATTTCTCGGCAAAGAAGGCATTTTGATAGCTTTATTTTGCTAGCGGTGTCAAGTGGCTATCATCAATTAATATCGACGATACTAGCAGAGATTTTTGCCATTTTTGGCTATACATCCTGTGCTATCAAGCTAATAGATATTGCATGGCTGATAGCGTTATGCTATCGATCTAGTTTGTACATAACCTATGCCATTTTTAGGTGTGGTTAGCTCTATATTGATAGTACTCAGAGATTCCACGCGACTGGCAATGAGCTCACTCCCACATTCCGATCTGGGTCCTTATCCAGGCTCCTAAAATGACAGAGCATCCTGCGCAAGCTGTCGGTCGTCTAGGCTCAGGAATCATTCCTATCATCGCTGATGGGCACTATCAGGTGCGGACCTTGATTCCGCACGTTGCCGATTGCCCGGTCGATCCTGAACCACTCGAATGCTTCGGTTGGTTCACTCAGCAGCAATACCATCTGTTCGGCGCGCTCATTGGGCGTGGCCGGATCCAACCATTCCCGGGCCAGTTCAGGCGACAGCGTTACCGGTCGCCGGTCGTGGATGTCCACCATGCCGCCGGCGCTGTCGGCGGTGATGATGACGAAGCCATCGTGCTCGCCTGGCTCATGCTCGGCGGTGGGATATTGGCCGATCGCGGCACAGAGGATCGGAGTTCGGTCATGGTGCCGAACTAGGTAGGGTTGTTTCTTTGGGCCGCCTTCATCTACCCATTCAAACCAGTTGTCGATGGCGATGATCGTCCGGTGCGGCCAGATCGCTTTGAAGAACGGTCCGTGGGCGACTTTTTCAACCCGGGCGTTGATCGGCGCGGCGCGGTCTTTGGCCCAGTGCGGCCGCCATCCCCAGCGCACCATGTCAGCCCGGAGAAACTGACCTTCCTGGTGAAAGAGGGCGAGCTGGGTGGTTGGCGCGGCGTTGTAGAGCTCAAAAGGCTGGTCGCCTACATAGTTGATCAGGGTGTTGGGCATGCTCAGCGCTGCGACAAAGTCGTGAATGCCACTGTATTGGGATAGACGTCCACACATGGGGCAGATCCTCCGGCCTGCTCTCAGCGTAGTTCAGACCTCGGCTACTTGATGACGAAGCCTTGCCCGGAGCAGGCAGCGCAATCGTCTTTTCGGTCAAAGCGATCGAGGCAAGCGGGGCAGGTTATGAACCTGGCCAGGTCAATAAACGGTCGCATCTTTTCGTAGGCGGCCAGGTCGCGACCTTCCAGCGCGATCTGCGCCGTGTCGACCAGGGCACGATAAATATCGGGGTCTTCAATCGGCTTGTAGATTACCCCGAGAATCATCCGGCCTGTCTCGATGAGATCGAACTGTCGACCATCGGGCAGGGTCAGCGTAAGGCCTTCGATACGTGCCGTGACGCCCGATGGGTTGAAAACAAGACTTGCTCCGATGCCGTCGCGATAGACCTTGCCATCGTAGGTGGTTCGAACTTCGTCCTGGTTGTCTCTTCTTGCGTTAAAAATGGTTTGCCCGATTTTCCCGAGTGTCAGGGAGCCGTCGCAGGCCACGACGTCATAGCACGATGCGCCGCAATAGCGGACAGGATGGCTCTGTAGTTCCTCAACGGCATGCCAGTACGCCGCATTGGCTATTTCATTCATATCGAATTGCTCGAACGTATCGATCAGCCCTTCGACCATCAGAGCGTTGGTCATGGAGTGAAGGTGCTGCCGGTGCGCTTCGGGGTTTTGCAATCGGAAATCGTGATTGTCGAGGGTCGAGCGCCACTGCTGAAGCCTCAGCGCTTTAGCCTGTTCAAAATTCATCGAGACGGGTTCACTGTACGGGTACTGGTTTTATGTACAGTAATCGAAGAGCTAGTATTCTGGCGAGGGGGAGTCGACGAGCTGCCGAGTTTGGGGGAGTTTCGAGCTGAAATGACGATCAGAAAAATAGCAATCGCTTGATCTTGTCCCTGCACTTTCGTCCAGGCTAACGTTCAAAATAGCTATGCGCACCACATCCAGCGGCAGCGGGAGGCGCATATGCCGTATGAGGTGAACATCGACCAATACTGCCTGCAATGCGAAGTGACCTCGTTGCTGGATGTGCCGCCCAATCCGGAGGTCACCACCAGTGACTGGGATGCATATGGCTATCGTGAACTGGAGTTTCGCGTGGTGTCGGGCCAGGTATATGACGAAAACGGCGTGGCCACCGACGCCGGACGCAATGCCTGCGCGGCGCTGGCCGAACAATATTCTGAGTTCATTGAAGAAGCCTTATGGCGGCAAATCGAGACCGAGCGGCAGGATATCGTCTAGCCGCGCGATACTGGCCCCATTTCACATCCTGTCACTAGAAGGTGCCTCCCACATACGGACCCACGATCCACAGGACAACCGCAATCCATACCAAGCCAAGCGCCAATAACATGCCAATGAAGTATTTTTCATCCATGGCGCCGCCCGTGATTTGAAACGGGGGTATCGATCCACCGTTTATGAATGTGAGTACTCGGTTGAAGCAGGATGGCAACCGCGGCCACAAGCTACTGAGCCTTGCGTATGCAATCGGTTAACCAATGTCCAATTTTTTCAATCGAGCCAGGCCTTGTTTGATATGGCCAGCGTTTTCAGCCATGGTCCACAGTGCGCCACGGACATTTCCGCCCACTTCCCGTGCCCCTTGCTCCTCAACCAACAGCGTCAATTCCATAATGGCCGCCTCCAGGGCCTGCTGGTTTTCGTACAGCCTTTCCAGTACATCTGGCAGTGAATAATCGCTTGGCATTGTGTCGATTCCTTTCGTGAGAGCTCAAGCATAGCAGCGACTATGGGCGGGCATTCGTGACTGACAGCTATCGGGCCAAAAGCTGCCTGTGGTGACCGATTGAGTCCACGGCCAGAAGCGAACGTTAGCGGCGATCTCAGGAGTTCAATAGATGATTAGGGGACACCGCTATAACCGGAAGCCAAAGGCTCAATCTTGCCATGGTGATGTAACGAGCACCTGTACCTCGGTACAGGCCCTTGAATTCCAGCCAGCGAGAGTGAATCCGTTTCTCCGCTTTCGTTGCCGCCGCCTTGGTAGAGAACTCCAACGCGATGACGCAGTCGGAAAGCTGCACGGTTTGCTCGAGCTTAATTGCTTTTACGGCCTGACAGTCCGGGAGCCCGACTCTAGGGACTAAAATGACCCATCCTTTTGTCCTTCCCTTAGCCACATTGCCGGTTTTGGATAGACCTTCAATTTTGCCTGCATCCGCAATGTTCTTAAGATCTGTGGAGTGTACAAACGGTACCCCAGATGGATCAGAGACATTCAGATGGACTGAAAGGCTGCCTCGCACGAGCCTGGCCTGGATGACGCCGTTGTAATGCCTGATTTCTTGATGAGACTGCTGATGGCCTCCCGGCAGAATCTGGACGACGGATGCCTGAACTCTGGCGCCGCGAAATGTGCATCGTTGCAAGTCTGCCAATTTTGTAAGTTGATAGTCTTCCGCAAGCGCTTGCCGGGCGTCCTGATCAGTTTCAGAGTAGAGAAGAGATTCTGGCGCTATCACGATGGCGCCCAAGCTGGGCTGGAACAAGTCGAAGCTTCGCAGCAGGTGGGCCATTGCGATGCTTCCCCTCATTTCTTTTCCGGCAAACTGGATCTCTACGAATTTCTTATGTCCGTGGCTGAATGGCGGGTTTAGCACCAGCAAGTCGACAGGCTGCCGCCTATGCAAGGTTTCGCTGGTACTGGGATGAAGCAAGTCACCTACGGACAAATGCCAGTCAGGCCTTCTCAGCCGTAGCTGACTGATCGCTTCCACATCACGGTCAATTCCAATAGATTCTACTGAGCCAAAGACCGCGTTCGCGGCATCTAGAAGCCGCCCTGATCCACACGTGGAGTCGGCGCATACCTTAGGCACAAAAGGAAACACGCCGCGCTCTAGGGCGCTAACCGCAACGTCTTCCGGCGTGTAGTACCTATCCAAGTCAATAGGCATGGAAGTCCTCAAAATCGTAGACATGGACTATCCCCACACCTGACGTTCGTCCACTTTTCTTCACGGGATGGTCGAATAATATTTCGGTCGTTTCGGCATGCTTCATCGCGAATAGAACAGAGCCAATAGCGTGCGGCTTGGTGCCGACAAGCGCCAAGTATATATAGTGCTCTGGGTAATCTCTACGGATCTTGGTCAGTGCTTCGAACGCCTCGAATGGACAGCTTGCACGAGCATATCTGACCTCCGAATGGGCTTTGTACTCATCCAGGAACATTCGATTGCAACCGACCGTGAACGCCGGGTATTCGAGTTGAAATCCTGGTGCCCCCACCACAGGGATGACTTTCGGAACTGGGTCAAGCTGCGCAGCAAGGTGTTCAGGACGATTACCTTCAAACCCCAACATTGCTATAAACAGACACCTGTCTTCATCATCTGGTCCTGCCAGCTGGGCGAAGCCTGGCAATGGGGCTAACCCACCAAATGTGACGCTTAAGTCGAAAATGGCAGAGGACGCTGGGCTGGGATGAGGGGTATAAGACTCTGGTTCAACGTACATCAAGCGCGTGTTGATTTTTTGCGAGTAAGCACTTTTCAACAGTGGCGCCCATACATCATGGGAAAGTCCCGTGACATCAATTAAGAAGTCTCGAGAATTAAAAATGGAGTTTATAGAGTCTTCATCTCTAAGAGAGACGCGCAATTCTTGGTCTTTATGACGTACGACTATGGTCTCTTTGTCTAAGCTCTTGATCGATACGATTCGCTCAGGAGCAGTGCGCTGAATTTCTTCCCATGCATCGAGCCTGTCCCTATTTTCCGCCAAGTCACCGGCAAGTATTATTGTCTCTTCCGGCTTTAAATCGCTAATCGTAAAGTTTTTGAAACGCTTAGTATGGAGCGACGGCAAAGGCAATCTGATCATTTTTTTTGCCCGTCATCATAAAATGCAGAGAAAAGTGCCAATTGTTCTGGCAGATCGTCTTCCGTTGTTTGCGGTCTCTCATCAAGAAGCGCAGAAATTGCTCGCGCAGGGCGATCCTCTAGCACACTTATCAGGGTCGAGGCCTCGATAGACATACGTCTTTTTTTACGATGTGAGATCTCAAAAAAGGCGCTGAAGATTCTATGCAAGCGGTATTCGTCATCCCTGAGCTCGACGCTGCTGGTGGATTTTGTTCTGGGGTCTGATTCGAATGCGAGGTGACCGACGCCTTCCTGCAGCAAGCGATGAATCCTAGCTGTTTCCGATTGGTTGCCTGATAGGACAAAGGATGTAACTTCTGGAGTTTTACCGCTTGGTTCTCTCGCGAGCTCAAAGAACACCTTGCCTATAGCTAGAACCAGGCGCTTAAGCTGTACGCCATGGTCTGCGAGTCCCTCTAGCTGATTGAGGCGCCGTTTCCCAACCTCTCTAGCCGCGAGAGTTTGGGATTTTGCGGAAATAATCAGAGGTCGCTGGTTGGCTCCCTCCTCATCGAGCTGGTAACCGATTGCGGTATCGATCAGCTCCAAGAAGTATCGTATGTTTCCAGCGGCGAGTGAGAGCAGCGTCCGTTCACCGCAATAGTACTTTCTAATTCTCGCGCCTTTTCGGCCTTTTGAAAGCCAAAAAAGACTGGCGTAGCCGTGATTGCCTAGTCTAGTTTTCCATTCTGCCTCTTTGTCAAACCAGTCATTTGCCAGTTCTTGTAATGAACCACCTTCACTTTGTTGCCAGTACTTAAGAAAGGAAAGCTCAGCCTGAGACTTTTGACTGAAGTAGCTGTAGTGCTTGTCAGTTTTAAGTTCGTCGAGCACTGCAGCAGCGACACGATCCGCTCCTAAAACGACAGCCTCCTCAGCAAGCGACAGCTCTTGCAAGAAGTCGCGAAGATTGTCGGAAATCTGCGCCCCGACGCCTTGGGCGTACTTCAGTCTTAACTCCGCAACGGCTTTCGCAAAGAATTCGAAGCCCTCGTCAGCGATCTCAATTTCCAGACAATCGTCTGGCACTCGCAGCAAGTCCTGCCCATCCAAGGTCTGCCTATTCCTGAGTCCGTTTTTTCGGACGCCTACCTTGTAAGATAGCGGTGGTTCAGCATGCTTGATGTATGTGTTAAGTATCGCTTGTTGATAATCTAGCAGATTTTCGTATTCATCAATGCAGCAAAATATGACTCTGTCACCGAGCAGGTTTTGAGATTGAATAGCTTCGGCAAATGTTCGTAGAGGAGACTCCGCCATTGATAGCGTTATCCCAAGATCCTTCATAGGATTGTTAACTTGGAGCTGTAGGGATGAAATCGCCTTTTTTATCAAAACTTTCAGTTGATCAAGCGTTTCACAGCATTCCAGCCCTAGCTCTAGCGCAATTGTTTCCAAGTGCTCCGGCTGTAGCTTTAAGCCCTGCTTCGTTTCCAGCCAGAGTGCCAGATTTACCATTTCGCTGCAGACTGACAGGTTGAAGTAATGTGCAAATAGCTTTGCCCACCTTTCTTCTCCGATGCCGCTACCTGCAAAAGCACGAACCCGATTCTTGTTCATTCGAACAAGCACACCCAAATACTCTTGGTCTGCGAAGGATTGACCGCTACCTTCCAGGCGCTCTAGCATCGAATCGTAGCGTAACGACTGCAGTGCTGTTGTCTTACCTGTTCCGCGTCCACCAACAAGGAAGCATGGACGCATTACTTCGAGTTTTCCCAGGTAAGCTGGTTTGACAAATAATTCTTTGAAATTGGCAGATGGCCATTCTGCTCGGTTATCACCAAAAAGCTGTCTTAAGACACCTGCGGAATTATGTTCGCTCAATTAGTGGCTCCCAGTTGTCTCGCCCCGGTGACCAAAAAATCGGCAGGGTGGCGTCAGGTATTGAATGTTCAAAGCCGAACATCAGGCCTCGTGTTTTGTATCCAAACATCAGGTGGTTTTGATTATTAGCGATGTAGGGCTCTGTCGGCGTAAGGCGAGGCGTGTATTTAGCTAAAAATCGCAAAATAGGTGATTTCCAGCTGGGGTTTGAATCCATCACGCCTTCTATAGTGGATTTTCTTTCCAGTATGTGTGTGGCGCATACCGCAACAGAAGGAGCGCAATTATTGATTTTAACAAGGCCGAAATCAGTCGTGACTAGTGTCACGTATATAGCAGTGAAACGGGTTTTCGAGTGGGCGTCTGCAAATGATCTGCTCTGCTTATCAAGCATATTCCACGTCGAGACAAACTGATCACCAGAACCCACGAAGTCATCAATGAAGATCACCGTGCCACCCTTGTACGCGTGGTCAAGTGCCGCGTCCGAGTCCAGTACAAAGCTGTCGTTCAGGTGTAACAGCTGCCGGGCGCTGCGGCATAGAAAGTAGCCGGAATCAGTAGGGTTGGGGTTTTCCCCCCTTACTGGCGTCAAGATCGCTGAGCTAATACTCGCCACAAGCTCCGCCCCTTGGGGGGCCGACGGCCCCTTAGCCATCCCGTCACCGATTGAGTTATAGGAGGCCACCAACAGGGCGTCAGTGAGCGCTTTATTATAGAAAGTGAACTTATCCAAGAGAAACGCGGCGATGTGGGCGTCTGAGTCGTCAAAATTCCTGAGCCAAGCCCGAGGGCGTAGCTTGGGTTCGGGCGGCCACAAGCCTGCTCGCTTGAGGATGTCACATTTAGACAAAATTTCTTGCACTTGAGTGTCGGTGCGCAATCGGGAACTCCATGTTTCATTGCTGCAGCTCACGGCAGGCCGATGCTCATTCTGGTGACCGCATCCATATCCAGAAACTGCGAATTGTGGCGAGGAAAGCTATTTTTAGGCGGGAACTGATACTGGCTTGAGCCGCTTAACCACCACGTAGAAAATCATTTTGAGGCTATCAAAATGCTATGCAGGCGTCTACCAACCGCCGACCCACTCATGGCGTGACCAACGGGCATTAGTTCAGGCAGTTGGGATGTAAAGGTTGCCTCTTTTGGCTGCCTTTCAGCCAGCGTTCAGAACATCCGCTCAAGTTGTGAAAAAGCCCCGCACGGTTACAGCCGGAGCGGGGCTTTTTATGTGTTACGAGAGGAGGGAATTCCGTACCAATTTTTATACCAATGACTGTGTTTTGGCAGGAAATTCTGAGTTGACCTAGGTGCTAAATCCCTGATTTCATTGACCCTGACAACTTAGAAAACACCTCTCAACATGTCGGTGTAATTCTGTTCCAGGGACATGAAACTACCTGTGGGATTTTACGCAAAGGGCAAGGGTACGGTGACGGACACGGCGCTGCAAGCGTGAAGCGACGGTATCACTCGTCGCGACCTTCCATCATGGTGCGTTTGAGCATCACATAAACCGCTCCGGCGCCGCCGTGTTTCGGTTGGCACGAAGTGAAGCCAAGCACCTGTGAATGCTGACGTAGCCAGGTGTTGACGTGGCTTTTGATCATCGGCCGCTTGCCGTCCAGGCGCACCGCTTTGCCGTGGGTGACGCGTACGCAGCGGATTTCGAATTTGGTCGCTTCGGCCAGAAAGGCCCATAGGGTCTCACGGGCCTTTTCCACGTTCATGCCATGCAGGTCGAGACTGCCTTCGAACGGAATCTGTCCGATCTTGAGCTTGCGCATCTGGCTTTCCTGAACGCCGTCGCGGGCCCACATCAGCTCATCTTCGGGGCCGACATCAATGACGAACTGATCGGACAGCCCGTCAACGGTGGTGGCATCGGTGCGCACAGTGGCGGCCTGGCGCAGCTTGGCGATTTGCGCGCGGTCGGCCTTGGGTTTGCCGGTTTCGGCGCGATCGTGCTTGATCGGCTTGACGCCTTGGATCGCGCTTTTGAACAGGGAAAAATCGTCGTCTTGCATGTCAGCCTCCGCGAAGGGCGGCCAGTTTACCCAAGTCGAAGCGAATGGGGCGCGACAAAACGCGTGGCGTTCGGCTCAGTCGTGTTTTTTCATCAAATGCGGGGACATGTTCAGCTCTTGCGATTGACGCGAACGGCGGCGGCAGCGGCGCCACAGCCACACCCCGATGTACAGCACGAACAGGCCAATTGCCAAAATCACTGCCGAACCGACCCGGTTGGTATTCAACTCGCCCAGGGCGGGCGCTTGGCCGAGCAGGCTGGCGGCACCTGCCATCACCAGCAGCACGCCGCACATCGCCAGCAGAGCGGCAATGGCTGCGCCGAAGCGAAAACGCCAGTTGCTTTGGCCTTTGGGCCGCAAGCGGCGTGCATCAAAACCATCGGATAACTTCATTCCGACCTTCCTCAATGGGTATCGGCCCTTCGACCGGGAGTTGACCGGGATGTTCCTGAGGCTAGGGCAATTACAGCAAATGAGAGGCTTTTGCGGATGAGCGGCGGCATGGACCGCTCATCGACGGTCGATCAGATCAGTTCGCGGGTCTGGGCGAGGGTGGCGAAATTGTCCGCCATGATCGCCATCTCGGTGTGCTGAACGTGCTCGGCGCTCAGGACGCCACCCTTGTAGGGCAGGTCGCGAGTCGCACACGCGTCTTCAACCAATGTGCAACGAAAGCCCAGGTTCTTCGCGGCGCGCACGGTAGTGCTGACGCTGGAATGGCTCATGAAGCCGCACACGATCAGGTCCAGCGAGCCGAGATCCTGCAGGCGGTCATACAGTTCGGTGCCGTGAAAGGCACTCGGCAGCAGTTTGCCGATGATGGTTTCGCCGCTCTGCGGCTCAAGGCCCGGAATGAATTCACCGCGCTCGCCTTGCGGGTCGAACAGCCCACCGACAGTGCCAAGGTGGCGCACGTGCACGATCGGCCGACCGGCTGCACGGGCAGCGGCCACCAGTTGCTTGATGTTCGCGACGGCAGCATCCATGCCGCTCAGTGCCAAGGGGCCGCTGAGGTATTCTTTCTGGGCATCGATGATGACAAGGGTCGCATGACCCAGATTGGCCGCTGCATAACCACGGCCGCTGAGTTGAAACATCGTTTTTGGAACGGACATTCTGGGGCTCCTTCGGGTGGGGCTTTTGCGACATTGTCCTCTGGCTGAGCGCTTCTGTGAATCGCTACCATCGTAGGCACCGCCGTTGTTGGGTCGCAGCCTTGTCAAGATACTCGTTCTGTTCAATAGCTTGCTGAAAAAATAGAAGAGTCCTACATCTGGTCCGGTGTTTTTCCTGCGTCGTCGTGGCGTCTTTTGGCTGTTAGAATCGTCAGTCGTTTTTTCTGGAGTTTGCCCCGTGATCACTTCCCGACTTCGTACCCTGCGTGACCATATCCGTTGGGCCGTCAGCCGCTTCCATGGGGAGGATCTGTTTTTCGGCCATGGGACCGACAACGCCTGGGACGAAGCCCGTCAACTGGTGTTAGGTGCGCTGCACTTGCCGTGGGAAATCGCTGATAGCTACCTCGACTGCAATCTGGAAGAGGACGAACTGGTCAACTTGCAGCGCCTGCTCAAACGTCGCATCGAAGAGCGCATTCCGACCGCTTACCTGCTGGGTGAAGCCTGGTTCTGCGGTATGTCATTCATTGTCGACGAACGCGTACTGATCCCGCGTTCGCCAATTGGCGAGCTGATCGAAAAGCGTTTTGAACCGTGGCTCGGCGCCGAACCTGCGCGCATTCTCGACCTGTGCACCGGTTCCGGTTGCATCGGCATCGCCTGTGCCTACGAGTTCCAGAACGCCGAAGTGGTACTGGCGGACCTTTCGTTCGAAGCACTCGAAGTGGCGAACCAGAACATCGAGCGTCACGGTGTCGATGAGCGCGTGTTCACTGTTCAGGGCGATGGTTTCGATGGCTTGCCGGGTCAACGATTCGACCTGATTGTGTCGAACCCGCCCTACGTCGATGCGGAAGATTTCGCCGACATGCCGGACGAATATCAGCACGAACCGGAGCTGGGCCTGGCCTGTGGCGACGACGGTTTGAACCTGGTGCGCCGCATGCTCGCCGAAGCGGCGGATCATCTGACCGAGAAAGGTTTGTTGATTGTCGAGGTGGGTAACAGCCAGGTTCACGTCGAGGCGCTGTACCCGGAAGTCGACTTCGCCTGGCTGGAGTTCGAGCGCGGTGGGCATGGGGTGTTCATGCTGACGGCGGAGCAGTGCCGCGATCATCAGGCGCTGTTCGCTTCTCGCGTCTGACCTGAGAAAGCCTTCGCGGGCAAGCCTCGCTCCTACAGGTCCAAATGATGGGCCACACCAAATCTGTAGGAGCGAGGCTTGCCCGCGAATCGCCGCGCCGCGGTCTAAAACCCTCAGCGGTGCGTAGCAATCCAGATCAACAACCCCGCCTGAAACACCGCAAACGCCACCAGACAGGTAATGGTAAAACGCAGCCCGGCGTCTTCGCGTTTGTACTTGCTGACTTTTTCTTCGTGCTTCTTCAGTTTGACTTCCTGTTCCGCCAGGTTCTGCTCGGCTTGCTGGAGCATCTGCGCAGCTTCGAGGATTTCCACCTGCTGCAACTTTTCGCTGTTCCAGTCGCCGAGCAAATCACCGACCGACACCTCTTTAACGCTGCCCTTCAAATGCTGGGCGTCGGCGTAGACCACGTCAAAACCGTGCACCCGCAGAAAGTGATCGCGGCGCAGGCGAGTGTCTTCGTTCAGCGCATCCTTATTGTTCAGGTCGGTGCCGTCGACGGTGTAGGCGGGCCATCTTTTCTTCGCCCACGTAATGCCCTGAGCGGCCATATAACGCCCGATGCCACGGTTCATCGGCTCGATCTGCAAGCCACTTTCCGGGCCGAAATGCACGCGTTTGGCCGCGTGATCAACCCAGACATCCAGATGATTCTGTTCTTTGCGCACCCGCTGGCCCGGCAGCTTGATGGTCATGCGCAGCAGGCTGTGTTCCTTGCTATTGCGTTCGGCGTAACCGAATTCGACAAAGCGCAACGGCCGCCCACCGGTGTTGCGGTCGGTTTGCAGCGGCGCCAGACGGAGCATTTTGTGGTGCTCGACGTGGACGTCCGCCCACGGCAGCTCGACCGCTGGCGGTGCGTCTTTTTCAGCGGTGGTGTCGGGTGAAGTCTGGGTATCAGTCATAACGGCGAGATCCTGTCCAAGCCCTGCTTGCCGCCAGCCAGTGCGCTGGCGACAAAGGCTTATCGGCCGTTTTTTTCAGGACTGGAGGGCTAGGGGGAGTTCTCAACTAGTTTTCACGCCGCGTTGTCGCCTTAAAGCGGGCCCGGCGCGGCGTGAAAACTAGTTGAGAACGTCCCCTGACCTCGGTTAACTGGCGCGAAGTCCGTCAATAAACTCGAGGACTCGCGCGCCGAGTTCGGCCGCCAGTGGTAATTGCGGATCTTTATAGGAGGCCAATTGCCGCTTCACATCGTTGGGCACGATGCGCATCACGTGGTTCATCCCTTCGATCAGAGCCAGTTCGGCGTCCGGTTTTGCGGCCTTGAGTGCTCTGGCGTCACCCACGCCGACCTGAATGTCGTTGCTGCCCTGGATGATCAGCGCCGGCATTTTCAATTTGCCGAAGGCCGCCGCCGGGTCTTGGCGGAATAGTGAGATCAGATACGGCTGCACGCTGGGGCGGAAAATCACCTGCAATTGCGGCGGCACGTTGTCGTCGGTGTGGCCGGCCTTGAGGCTGTCGAGCAATTCATTGCTGCGCAGCATCAACGGTGGCGGCAGGCGATTGCTCAATTGCTGGCGCAGTACCTGATCGATCGGCCGGGCGCTGCCGGACATGGAAATCACCGCCGCGGCATCGATGTTTGGTGCCGCGAGGCTGGCGATCAACGCACCTTCGCTGTGGCCGAGCAAAATCAGTTTGCCAAAGCGCGGATCGGTTTTGAGCTTGTGGCCCCAAGCTTCGGCGTCGGCCACATAGGCCTCCACCGACAGATTACGTTCGTCTGGAGTCGCAGCCAGGCTCGCCGCCACGCCGCGCTTGTCGTAACGCACGCTGGCGATATTGTGTTTGGCCAGCACCCAGGCCAGCCGTTTGAGGCTGTCATTGCGTCCGCCGTCGGGGTTGTTTCCGTCACGATCCGTAGGACCGGAGCCGGAAATGATCAGGACAACCGGCACTGGCGTGTCGGACTTGGGCAGCAACAGCGAGCCGAAAAGCTCACCGCTGCCCGTGTCCAATGTGATGGGACGTTGTAGGACAGTGGCCTGTGCAAAGCCGGTAAACAAGGTAAGGCTCAAGGCTAGAACTCGCAGCATCATCACGCCATCATCAACAAGGTGCCGGTTGGACTCGCAAGCACCCATAAGGTTCGAGGATGAACTAGTCGGGTAGCCTGCGTATACTGGCGCGCATTACGTATTTCAGTTTCGATTTCACGGAGCGTCCCGCATGTCCGGCAATACCTACGGCAAGCTGTTCACTGTCACCACTGCGGGCGAAAGCCATGGCCCGGCGTTGGTCGCCATTGTCGATGGCTGCCCGCCGGGCCTGGAGATTTCCCTTGAGGATCTGCAGCGCGATCTGGACCGCCGCAAGCCCGGCACCAGCCGCCACACCACCCAGCGCCAGGAAGCCGACGAAGTCGAAATCCTCTCTGGCGTGTTCGAAGGCCGCACCACCGGTTGCGCCATCGGCCTGTTGATCCGCAACACCGACCAGAAGTCCAAGGACTATTCGGCAATCAAGGATCTGTTCCGCCCGGCCCACGCCGACTACACCTACCACCACAAATACGGCGAGCGCGATTATCGCGGCGGCGGTCGCAGTTCGGCCCGTGAAACTGCCATGCGCGTGGCGGCAGGGGCAATTGCGAAAAAGTACCTGGCCACCCAAGGCATCGTCATTCGTGGCTACATGAGCCAGCTCGGCCCGATTGAAATCCCGTTCAAGACCTGGGATTCGGTGGAAGAAAACGCCTTCTTCAGCCCCGACCCGGACAAAGTGCCGGAGCTGGAAGCCTATATGGACCAGTTGCGTCGCGACCAGGATTCGGTCGGCGCGAAAATCACCGTGGTCGCCGAAGGCGTGATGCCGGGCCTCGGCGAGCCGATCTTCGACCGCCTCGACGCCGAACTGGCCCACGCGCTGATGAGCATCAACGCGGTCAAAGGCGTTGAGATCGGCGCCGGTTTTGCCAGCATCGCCCAGCGCGGCACCGAACACCGTGATGAAATGACCCCGGAAGGTTTCCTCAGCAACAACGCCGGCGGCATTCTCGGTGGCATCTCGTCCGGTCAGCCGATCGTGGCGCACCTGGCGCTTAAGCCGACATCGAGCATCACCACGCCCGGCCGTTCCATCGACATCCATGGCAACCCGGTTGAGGTTGTCACCAAGGGCCGTCACGACCCGTGCGTCGGCATCCGCGCCACGCCAATCGCCGAAGCGATGATGGCCATCGTGCTGATGGATCATCTGCTGCGTCACCGCGGGCAGAACGTCGATGTGCGCGTGAGCACTCCGGTGCTGGGGCAGCTTTAATGGCTGACCTTATGGCCGCCAGGGTCTGACGACGTTGGCGGCGCTCCCGTACTGGCGGCTCTCCAGTTTCTATCTGTTCTATTTCGCCTTGCTCGGTTCGACAGCGCCATTCCTGGCGCTGTACTTCGATCACCTGGGCTTTTCCAGTGCGCGCATTGGCGAACTGGTGGCGATCCCGATGCTGATGCGCTGCGTGGCGCCGAACATCTGGGGCTGGCTCGGTGACTACACCGGGCGACGGCTGGCCATCGT
Organism: Pseudomonas sp. PDM24; assembly: GCF_019218905.1. Classification (NCBI taxonomy): domain Bacteria; kingdom Pseudomonadati; phylum Pseudomonadota; class Gammaproteobacteria; order Pseudomonadales; family Pseudomonadaceae; genus Pseudomonas; species Pseudomonas sp. PDM24. The sequence goes on from NZ_JAHUWR010000001.1 coordinate 360,380, forward strand.
GCGGTTCGGCGCGGTCTGTACGCTGCTGACCTTCTCACTGATTTTCGTCAGCAAAAGCTACGCGTGGCTGGCAATGGTCATGGCCTTGCACGCGTTCTTCTGGCACGCGGTGTTGCCGCAGTTCGAAGTCATCACCCTGGCGCATTTGCAGGGGCAGACATCTCGCTACAGTCAGATTCGCTTGTGGGGTTCCATCGGTTTCATCATCACCGTGGTCGCCCTCGGCCGGTTGTTCGAGTGGCTTAGCCTGGACATCTATCCGGTGGCGCTGGTGCTGATCATGGCCGGGATCGTCGTCAGCAGTTTGTGGGTACCCAACGCGCAACCGGTTCAGAGTGAACGGTTGGCGGGGGAGGGATTCCTCCAGCAATTGCGTAACCCCGGGGTGTTGGCGTTCTACGCTTGCGTGGCGCTGATGCAGATGAGTCACGGGCCGTATTACACCTTTGTGACCCTGCACCTTGAGCAACTTGGTTACAGTCGTGGGCTGATCGGCATGCTCTGGGCGGTCGGTGTGGTTGCCGAAGTCTTGATGTTTCTGGCCATGAGCAAGATCCTTGCGCGCTTCTCGGTGCGCCGGGTGCTGCTGGCGAGTTTCCTGCTGGCGGCGTTGCGTTGGTTGTTGCTCGGTTCGTTTGCTGAATTCCTCTGGGTGTTGCTGTTCGCCCAAGTGCTGCACGCCGCCACCTTTGGCAGCTTTCACGCGGCTGCTATCCAGTTCGTGCAACGTAGCTTCGGCGCGCGTCAGCAAGGCCAGGGCCAGGCGTTGTATGCCGCGCTGGCCGGCACCGGCGGCGCATTGGGCGCGTTGTATTCCGGCTACAGCTGGAATGCCCTCGGCGCCACATTGACCTTTAGTATTGCCAGTCTCGCAGCCTTCGCCGCTGCCGTTATCATTGCCACACGTATGCAAGAGGACAGGCCATGAGCCTGGCCTGCGATTATCTCGCCCGGGAAAACATCGACGTGGGGCGCGCGCATGAGCGACGCACTGCGACCGATCGAGGCCTTTGAATTTTTGTTCGAGTGCGAGTTGAAGACGCGCTCGCTCTCGAACCATGAAGCATGAACCGTTAAGGAGTTGCCCAGAATGAGCAGCCTGTCCGTTTATCACGTCTCCAGCCCTGAAATACCAAACAAAGTCCTGACCCACCTCGAGGACATCGCCTCGACCCTGGCCGAGCAGGGCGTGCGCTTCGACCGTTGGCAAGCCACGGCGAAAATCCTGCCCGGCGCCAGCCAGGAAGAAGTGATCGCCCCGTATCAGAAGCAAATCGATAAATTGATGACCGAGCGCGGTTACCTCACTGTCGACGTCGTCAGTTTGAACAGCGATCACCCGCAAAAAGCCGAACTGCGCGCCAGGTGCCTCGATGAACACCATTACGCTGAAGACGAAGTACGATTTTTCGTCGCTGGCCGTGGTTTGTTCTCCCTGCACATCGGCGATTACGTCTACGCCGTGCTCTGCGAGAAAAATGACCTGATCCTGGTGCCTGCCGGTACGCCGCATTGGTTCGACATGGGCGAGCACCCGCATTTCGTGACCATCCGCCTGTTCAACAACTCCGAAGGCAGGGTGGCTGATTTCACCGGCGATGACATCGCCAGCCGTTTCCCACGTCTCGAGGACTGAGTAGAGGCCAATCGTTGCTCCGGCCTTCTGCCCTGTAAACCACATAACCTGTAGGAGCAGAGCTTGCTCGCGAAGGCGGAGTGTCAGTCAACGTTAATGTCGCCTGATACTCCGCCTTCGCGAGCAAGCTCTGCTCCTACAAGGGTTGTGCAAAGCCAGAAACAACTCAGGCCGTGACGCAGAAGCGCTCACGGCCTGTTTGTTTGTAGCGATGTAACGTTTAAACCGAGTGATAGGTCGGCAAGGCGAACCGTTGCTGGCTTTGCAGCATGGAGATCTGCGGCAGTTCGCTGGCCTGTTCGGCGACGTCACGACGTATCGCGCTGATCACCCACGACAGCTGATCGCCGGCATGCAGTTGCTGGTAGGAAATCGAACGTTTGAAGACTTTGCCGTCCGTACTGCGCAGGGTCAGCAGAATGCCGCCGTCAGGCCGTGGCTGGGTGGTCACTTCGAAGTTGGAGAATAGCGACGAAAATTTTTCCTGGATCAGGCTCATGTCTATCAGCTCCGTGAGTGCTTTGAAGGGCTACATGGAGAGGTAGTTGCAGTGATTGTGCCAGCACCTGATTTTTTAAAAATACTTATAAATCAATAAGTTATAAAAATTGTATTTCTATGCTTTCGTGCAATCTGCATGAATGCCCATCGTGCATCCTGCATTTTGCGTGGTCGGTCGCGAATTCGATGGAACCAATCGCTACGCCAGGGTTCCGGATACAAAACATTTCAAAAACCGCGTGTACAGCTCAAGAACCGCTGACGTATTTTCGGCCTCAATCAACGCCACCCGACAATAAGAAGATCGAACGGGAGCATCATGAGCCGCACGCTGAACGACACGATTACCTGGGGCATGATGCTCCGCAAGCTGCCTTCCATTGCCAAAGCCATTCCCCGCGTGGTGAAGGGTATGAAAGCCGCCAACGTCAAGGACCCGACCCAACCGTGTGGCCTCGGCTGGAGCTTCGAGCAGGCGACGTTGCGCAACCCCGAGGGCCCGGCCTTGCTGCAGGGCGAGGTGGCGCTCACTTATGCCCAGGTCAATCAGTGGGCCAATCGCATCGCCCATCACCTGATTGCCCAAGGCATCGGCAAGGGCGATGTGGTGGCGATCTTTATCGAGAACCGTCCGGAACTGTTGGTGACGATATTGGCGGTGGCCAAGGTCGGCGCGATCAGCGCTTTGCTCAATACCTCCCAGACCCGCGATACCCTGGCCCACAGCCTGAATCTGGTGGCGCCGGTGGCGATGGTGGTCGGAGAAGAGCTGGTTGCGGTCTTCAATGCGGTCCGCGAACGGGTGTCCATCGACGTTGCGCGCACCTGGTTTGTCGCCGATCAAGACACTTATCGCGATCCGGGCAATTCGCCCGATGGCTTCATCAACCTGATGACGGCTAGCGCCCAAGCGTGCAGCGATAACCCCGTCCGCAGCCAGCAGGTTTTTCTCGACGATCCTTGTTTCTACATTTATACCTCGGGCACCACCGGGTTGCCCAAAGCCGGGGTGTTCAAACATGGCCGTTGGATGCGCAGCTCCGCCAGCTTCGGGCTGATTGCCCTGGACATGCAGCCGCAGGACGTCGTCTATTGCACCTTGCCGCTGTACCACGCCACCGGGCTCTGCGTGTGCTGGGGCTCGGCAATCAGCGGGGCGTCGGGGTTTGCCATCCGCCGCAAGTTCAGCGCCAGCCAGTTCTGGAGTGACGTGCGCAAATACCGGGCGACCACCCTCGGTTACGTCGGCGAGTTGTGTCGCTACCTGGTGGATCAACCGCGCAGCATCGACGACAGTCGCCACAGCGTGACGAAGATGATCGGCAATGGTCTGCGCCCCGGCGCGTGGAGCGAGTTCAAGACGCGTTTTGCCGTTGACCATATCTGCGAGCTGTACGCCGCCAGCGATGGCAATATCGGCTTCACCAACATCCTCAACTTCGACAACACCATCGGTTTTTCCCTGATGGCCTGGGAACTGGTGGCGTACGACCACGACAGCGGTGCCCCCACGCGAGATACCAAGGGTTTCATGCGCAAAGTGGCCAAGGGCGAGCAGGGTTTGCTGCTGGCGAGGATCGACGACAAGGCACCGCTGGACGGCTACACCGATCCGCAGAAGACCGCAAAAGTCGTGCTCCACGACGTGTTCAAGAAGGGCGACCGTTACTTCAATACCGGTGACCTGCTGCGCAACATCGGTTTTGGCCATGCGCAGTTTGTCGACCGTTTGGGCGACACCTACCGCTGGAAGGGCGAAAACGTCTCGACCACCGAGGTCGAAAACATCCTGTTGCAACATCCGCAGATCGCCGAAGCCGTGGCTTATGGCGTGGAAATCCACAACACCAACGGGCGTGCCGGGATGGCGGCAATCACGCCGGCTGAATCCCTGGCGACCCTGGATTTCAGCGAGTTGCTGGCTTTCGCCAGGCAGCAAATGCCTGCCTATGCGGTGCCACTTTTCCTACGGGTGAAAGTGAAAATGGAAACCACCGGGACCTTCAAATACCAGAAAACCCGGCTCAAGGACGAAGCCTTCGACCCGAACAAAACCGGCGATGACCCCATCTACGCCTGGTTGCCGGGTACCCAGACTTACGTGCAAGTCACCGAGCAGGTGCTGGCGGATATCCAGGACGGCAAGCACCGTTATTGAATGTGGCTCTTATTGAATGCGGCTCTTATTAAATGTAGCTATGGCCATTCATGAGAAAAAAGAAGTGACAGGTTCCAGACCGCTCGGGAAACTATCGGCTTTTCCGATTGACCGAATGTGGAGTCCCCAATGTCAGACAAAAGCCGTCAGATGACGCCCGAAGAGGCTGCTGAATTTGCCGAACAGGTGTTCAACAAAGCGCGCGAGGGCGATGCGGCCATGATGGCTGCGCTGCTGACCAAGGGCTTACCGCCGAACCTGCGCAACCACAAGGGCGACACCTTGCTGATGCTTGCCGCGTACCACGGCCATGTCGAGACGGTAAAAGTCCTGCTTGAGCACAAGGCCGATCCTGAAATCCGCAATGACAACGGCCAGAGCCCGATTGCCGGCGCGGCATTCAAGGGTGATCTGGCGGTGGTCAAGGCGTTGGTGGAAGGTGGCGCGCAAGTGGAAGGTTCGTCCTTCGACGGTCGCACTGCGTTGATGATGGCGGCAATGTTCAACCGCGTCGAAATCATCGACTACCTGATCAGTAAAGGCGCTGACCCGAAGGCCAAGGATGCCAACGGCGTATCCGCGCTGGACGCGGCCAAAACCATGGGGGCGGTGGATACCACCGCACAATTGCAGAAACTTCTGTCCTGACCTCAAATCCGTAGGAGCGAGGCTTGCCCGCGAAGAACGATAACCCGGTTTCCCAGTTAAACCGCATCATCTTCTTCGCGGGCAAGCCTCGCTCCTACATGTAATGCGCTATCCTTCGCGCCCTCAAATCTCCCTCGCTACAGGATCCACCTCATGAAAGCCGCACTCGTCGAACTCATCAGCAAAATCAGCTCCGGGTGCATGAGCGATGACGAAATCCTGAAAGTCGCTGACGAAGCGGTTCAGGCCTACGCCGATCCAGAAGCTTTTCTGACGGCCAATCCGGACATCAACTACGACGACACCTTCCCGATCCCGTTGGGTGAGTGGGTGGTCGTCGGCAGCTTGCCGGAAACCGTGCTGTTCCAGGCTGACACCTACATGGACCTGTTTGCGCAGATCGTCGCTTCATTCGGCCCCGGTGTCGATTTCAACATCAAACCCAAGCAACTGGCCAAGACCGAAGCCCTGACGGCGCTCAATCGCATTCAGGTGCAGATGAGCAGCATGAACAAGGAAAACGGCGGTTACACGCTGATGAACTTCAGCCAGTTGCTCGACGACGAGCTGCAAGTGGTGCTGGTCTACGGTAACGACGTGCCCCGGGTGCTGGAGATGTGCGCCGAAGTCGGCATCGCCGCAGCGCCATCGCTGGAAGCCCTGAAAGTGGCAATCCACGTCTGAAGCTGCCCAGAACGGTAATAAAACGGAACCCTCGCAAGGCCCGACTATCCTAAGAGGGCATACCACTCTTCGGGAGCGTCACCATGGGTTCCACGTTCAACAGCCTGGTTGGCCTGATTATTCTTGCCCTGGATATCTGGGCCATCATCAACGTGCTTAAAAGTGGCGCCGAGACCGGGATGAAAATCATCTGGGTGCTATTGATCCTGCTGCTGCCGGTCCTGGGCCTGATCATCTGGGCCATCGCCGGGCCACGAGGTAACGTGCGGATCTGACTGCATCCTCAAGCACAACGCATTTCCCTTGTGGGAGCGGGCTTACATCGCGAAGACGTCGACACATTCAGCATCGATGTAACAGACAAACCGCTTTCGCGAGCAAGCCCGCTCCCTCAGGTTCTGTGTTTATTCATGCCGACACGCGGTAATCCGTTGAACGATCAATCAGGGCTAAAGTCCAGATAGAAGTAAGCCCATCCATGGGTTTTATCGAGGAGGCACCGATGCAAAAGTGGAAAATCACTTTCGTGGATGATCACGGTGAAACAGTGGACGAACTCTTCGAGTGCGAGGAATGCCCGAATAGCGAGCAAGCCGCCAAACTCATTCGCGCCCGACGCCTGCCGATCGCTGCCGAACTGGATCTCAATGATCTGGAGGGTCGTACCGATGATCCGACCGTCAAAAGCCTGAAATCCCAGAACAGCATTGAAATCATCAGTATTACCCCGATCTGATACACCTCTTGTCACATTCACACCCAGACCTTGGCAGCGGCTCTATCTTGGGGCTACTCTGCAAGCGAGATCAGCGAATGACTCGCTAAGGTCTGGTCTTGTCAGCTACATGCTTGTTTCCCGTCGGCAACCTCTGTTGCCGTATCGCTCTCACCAATCGGTTGAAAGTGCAGGGAATACGGAAAGTCTATCCATCAGTCTGAGGGGGACGTTTCATGAGCACAGCCTATCAAGAAGACATCAGCAGCAGCGTGTTGCGCCGCATGAAAGAAGGCGGTTTCGACTTTTCACGATTCCATCCCATCGAGTTCTACGCCATTTTCCCGGACGAGGAGCGGGCACGCAGGGCGGCAGGTCATTTTTGTGGTGAATCCTTGAATGCCCAGATCAGCGTGCGCGATGACGGCGCGTGGCATCTGGAACTGAGCAAAGTGATGTACGCCACTTACGACGGTATCGGCGACTTTGAGCAGGACTTTGAGGCGGTGGTCGAGCCTCTGGGCGGTATCATCGAAGGATGGGGCGTCAAGCAGGAGGTACGAGGGCTACTCGCATAACTTTATGAACAGTGACAACACTCAGCAACGGCTGACCTTTGGGTTGGCCGTTTTCGTTTTCGCGGTTTGCAAAGGCCAAAGATCGCAGCCTCGTTTCACTCGACAGCTCCTACACAGCTCCTACAGGTGAAACGAGGCTGCGATCTTTTGATCTGGGTTTTTGATTCATAACGTTTCAAAAAAACAAAAAAAACCGCCTGAGCAGGCGGCTAAAGGGAAGTTTCGGTCAGGTTTTCCAGCGAATGCGCGGATTATCCGCATCGCCCCCCGGGCAGTGAAATCAACTCTGGCTATGCTGCTGATAGGCGACAGCATTGCTTCGCCATGAAGCGGGGGCAATCAGGTTGGGGCATTTACCGCACAGGATTGGTGCGGTGCGTGCAGCGCCATTATCCAACTGATTGATATTAAAGCGTTTATGCCGATGGCACGGGCCTTGCGAAGGCCTGGATGTCCGGGTGACAAGGAGTACGGCATGATCCGCACCTATTTTGATGAGATGTACGATGCCGGCGGCCAGGTCCGCCCGCATTATCGGGAGTTTGCCCGTTGGCTGGCCGAAACGCCTGACGAGCTTTTGGCACAACGGCGACGCGAGGCCGATCTGTTATTTCATCGTGCCGGGATTACATTCACGCTCTATGGTGATGAGCAAGGGACAGAGCGCCTGATTCCCTTCGACACCATTCCCCGCAGTATCCCCGCCAGTGAATGGCGGGTCGTCGAGCGCGGCTGCATTCAGCGGGTCAAGGCATTGAACATGTTCCTTGCCGACCTCTATCACGAGCAGCGCATCATCAAGGCCGGCATCATCCCGGCCGAGCAAGTGCTGGCCAACGAGCAATACCAGTTGGCGATGCAGGGGCTGGATCTGCACCGCGATATCTATTCGCACATTTCCGGCGTCGACCTGGTACGTGATGGCGACGGCACGTACTACGTGCTCGAAGACAATCTTCGTACCCCCAGCGGCGTGAGCTACATGCTCGAAGATCGCAAGATGATGATGCGATTGTTCCCCGAATTGTTCGCAGCCCAGCGCATCGCGCCGATCGACCACTATCCGAACCTGTTGCTCGACACCCTGAAAAGTTCCAGCCCGATCGACAACCCAAGCGTGGTAGTGCTGACGCCGGGGCGCTTCAACAGCGCGTTTTTCGAGCATGCATTTCTGGCCCGGGAAATGGGCGTTGAACTGGTGGAAGGCGCGGACCTGTTCGTGCGTGATGACAAGGTGTTCATGCGTACCACGGACGGGCCGAAAGCGGTCGACGTGATCTACCGGCGCCTCGACGATGCCTTCCTCGATCCGTTGGCGTTCAACCCGGATTCGATGCTCGGCGTTCCAGGTCTGCTGTCGTCCTACCGTTCCGGCAACGTGGTGCTGGCGAATGCCATCGGCACCGGGGTCGCGGATGACAAGTCGGTGTACCCCTTCGTCACGGACATGATTCGTTTCTATCTGGATGAAGAGCCGATCCTGAAGAACGTGCCGACATGGCAATGTCGTAATCCCTCTGAGCTGTCCCACGTGCTGGCCAATCTTCCAGAACTGGTGGTCAAGGAAACCCAGGGCTCCGGTGGTTACGGAATGCTGGTGGGGCCGGCGGCGACGGCGGCGGAAATCGAATCTTTCCGTGAGCGGATCAAAACCAAACCCCACGCGTACATCGCCCAACCGACGTTGTCTTTATCGACCTGTCCGACCTTTGTCGAAAACGGCATCGCTCCACGCCATATCGACCTGCGTCCGTTTGTATTGTCTGGCCGCGAAACCCGGGTTGTGCCCGGCGGTTTGACCCGTGTCGCCTTGCGCGAAGGCTCCCTGGTGGTGAATTCCTCCCAGGGCGGCGGAACCAAGGACACCTGGGTGGTCGAGGATTGAAGGAAGCCTGCCATGTTAAGTAGAACTGCCTCGGATCTGTATTGGATGTCGCGTTACCTGGAGCGGGCCGAAAACCTCGCACGGATGCTCGACATCAGTTATTCGCTGTCACTGATGCCTCAGGATGGTCGTGGCGACGGCTTGCACGAACTCGCCATGCCGTTGCTGATCACCGGCACTCTGGACGATTACCTGGAGCGCCACGGCGATCTGCATGCCGAACGGCTGCTGCATTTTTTCGCCCTGGATGCGGCCAACCCGGCGAGCATCTACAGCTGCCTCGGTGCCGCGCGAGCCAGCGCCCATGCGGTGCGTGGGCGAATCACCGCTGACATGTGGGAAAACATCAACGCCACCTGGCTGGAGATTCGCGGGATCGCCGAGCAGGGCTTGAGTCGCTACGGCATGAGCCGTTTCTGTGAGTGGATCAAGGAACGTTCCCACCTGTTCCGCGGCGCGTCCTACGGCACCATCATGCGTAACGACGCGTTCCGCTTCATTCGTCTGGGCACCTTTATCGAAAGGGCTGACAACACCTTGCGCCTGCTCGACGCCCGTTACGAAATGGCCGGCGATCAGGCCGAAGCGGTCAGCGACGGCACGGCTCATGCCTATTACCAGTGGAGCGCCTTGCTGCGGGCCTTGTCGTCGTTCGAGGCCTATACCGAGATCTATCGCGACGCCCCCGGCGCCCGGCATGTGGCCGAATTGTTGCTGCTGCGCGCCGACGTGCCGCGATCTTTGCGGGCCTGCACCGAAGAAATCGACCAGATTCTCGCCCAATTGCCTGGGGCCAACGGCCGTCCTGCCCAGCGTTTGGCGGCAGAAATGGACGCACGCCTGCGCTACACCGGTATCAACGAAATCCTCGACGAAGGCCTGCATGCCTGGCTGACCGAGTTCATCCCGCTGGTGCGCCAGTTGGGCAACGCCATACACAGTTCCTACCTGGAGGCTGCATGAGACTTTCCATTAGCCACGAGACCACCTATCACTACGAAGATCAGGTGCGGGCGAGCATCCAGTACCTGCGACTGACCCCTCACGACAGCGAGCGCCAACACGTGCTCAGCTGGCAACTCGACCTGCCACGCCCGGTGCGTGCGCAACTCGATCCGTTCGGCAACATTCTGCATGTGCTGACCCTGGACGAACCCCACGAGGCGATCATCATCGGCGCCCGAGGGCAGGTGGACATCGACGAACTGCGCGAAGCCGAGCATGAAAGCCAGTCGGCGCTGCCGTTCTTGCGCTTTACGCGCCTGACCGAGGCCGACGAAGCGCTGCGTGCATTCGCCGAGAAGGCCTGCAAACAACGCCGGGATCGTACGGCGCTGATCGATTTGATGCATGGCCTGAACCAGCACATGACCTACACGCCGGGTTCCACCGAAGTGGACACCAGCGCCGCCCAGGCATTCGCCGGGCGCTCCGGGGTCTGCCAGGACCACACCCACGCGTTTCTCGCCTGCGCTCGCAGCCTGGGCATTCCTTCGCGTTATGTGTCGGGGTATCTGTACAGCGAGAACAGCGAACACCTGGCCAGTCACGCCTGGGCGGAAGCCTGGCTGGATGACGCCTGGTACAGCTTCGACGTGACCAACGAACTGGCCCGTCCGGAGCGTCACCTGAAACTGGCGGTGGGCCTGGATTATCTCGACGCCTGCCCGGTACGCGGCATGCGTCGTGGTGGCGGGTGCGAGCAGATGCATGCGAAGGTGTTTGTCTCGCCGACGCCTGCGCCGGTGATTTCGGTGCAACAGCAGTAGGGGTGGGGATACCGCTTCGCGAGCAAGCCCGCTCCCACATTAGAACTTTGGCGTACACAGAATTTGTGACACAAAGGAGATCCAATGTGGGAGCGGGCTTGCTCGCGAAGAGGCCAGCCCTGGCAACACAAGCTCAAGCAATCAAGGTTGCACCTTGCGCCCCGCCATGTGCTTCAAATACCCCACCAACAATTCCAGATCCCCCTCTGGCAACACCGTCGTCGCGAACGCCGGCATCTTCGCCTGTGGCCACTGACGCAAGCTCTGCGGATCACGAATGTAGCGCTTGAGGAAATCCGCGCCGAAGTACTCGGTCGGGTTGAACGGAATATTCAGGTCCGGCCCGAACTGCGCATCCCCCGCGCCATTCAATCGATGACACGCCAGGCAGTTCTTCTGAAACAGCGCAAAGCCCTTGTTCACTGGATCGTCCGCCTTCAGCGCAGGATCGGGCAGCAGGGCAGGGAAGCGCTCGGCCACCGGGGCCATGCGCTTGATACTCGCTACTTCGAACGGCCATTGCTCGGGGCTGATATTGCCCGTTTGTGGATCGGTCCAGACCAGATAAAACGGTCCCGCACTGTGCTTGCCCTCTGACAACGGTGGCCACGGCTTGGCCGGGTCTTCAATCGCCAGCCAGGCCCGCGCGCCTTGGGTACTGAGTAACGGCGCGGCGGCCAGCTCGGCGGCAAAACCGTCCAGGGCAACGGCTTGCAGATGATCCTCAGGCTTGATGCCCGTCAACAACGCCGCCAACGGCACGGCGCGATAGCTCATGTCCCGTTTGTAGGAAACGTCGTTGGTGATCGTGATGGTCTGAACCTGAGGATGCTTGAGCAATTGCTCGGTCTGCCAGGTGCGAGAACTCTCGCCCAGCTCCAGATTCAGCTGTGCGGCAGACAGAGGCATGCTGAGCAGCAAGGCCCCAAATAGAGTGAGCGCTTTCAAGTGATCGCCGTCCATGTCGTGGAAGTGCCGCAAAGGTTGGCACAGCCACGCTGACCCGGGTAGCGAGCCAATCACATTTTTATCAGGCGAAATGAAAACCCTGATGCTCGATCAGCCAATCACCTTGGTCAGGTTCGGCAAAATCAACAACAGTGTAGTGGCGAATAGAATGAGCCCGGCTTGACGAACTTTCGAATGCTTGAACATGGCTTGACCGCCTTTTTTGTTATTTCCTGATGCCTGCCTGCCTATCTCCATGACGGCAGAGCGCTGCACTTCCTTGTATGACGAGTGCCTCGGCAAAACCCGACGACAACTTCGTACAGGTTTACCTTAGGGCCCGCGTCACGATTGGCTTAGATCCATTTCGTATGTGCTGAGCACTCATCGCTTTTAAAAAGGTATGAGGCTTATGGCCATCTTCTTGGGCGCCCGTTTGCTAGACAGCTTGGTGACTTGAATCGGTTTATCCGATAGCAGACTACCGTTCGTCTGAGCGTGACCGTCAACGCCAATGAGCACTGTGGTCATTGAATCCACGGCTGCAGGGCATAAGGTGAGGGCATAAAGATCAGGGTCACACGGTCTCCTGTAGGAGCCGCCGAAGACTGCGATCTTTTGATCTTTTGATCTTCATTTACCACCAGGTTCGAGGACGTCATGACCCAGGCTTTGATATTCGACGCGTTACGCACGCCCCGTGGTAAAGGCAAGGCCAATGGCGCCTTGCACAGCGTCAAGCCAGTGAATCTGGTCGCCGGGCTGCTGACGGCGCTGCAGCAGCGCACATCCCTGGACACCAGTCAGGTCGATGATGTGGTGCTTGGCTGCGTGACGCCCATCGGCGATCAGGGTTCCGACATCGCCAAGACCGCCACGCAGGTGGCCGATTGGGACGTCAGCGTGGCCGGTATGCAGCTCAATCGCTTCTGCGCGTCGGGTCTGGAAGCGGTGAACCTCGGCGCGATGAAAGTGCGTTCCGGCTTCGAAGACCTGGTGGTAGTCGGTGGCGTCGAATCGATGTCCCGCGTGGCCATGGGCAGCGACGGCGGCGCTTGGGCGCTGGACCCGGAAACCAATTTGCACAACCACTTCACCCCTCAGGGCGTGGGTGCGGACCTGATCGCCACGATTGAAGGTTTCAGCCGTCAGGACGTCGATGCCTTCGCGTTGCACTCCCAACAGAAGGCGGCGCGGGCGCGGGCGGACGGTTCGTTCAACAAGTCGCTGGTGCCGGTGCAAGACCAGAACGGCATCATTCTGCTCGATCACGATGAATTCATTCGTGCCGACTCAACGATGGAAGGCCTGGGCAAGCTCAAGCCGAGCTTCGAAATGATCGGGCAAATGGGCTTCGATGCCACGGCATTGCGGGTTTACAGCCAAGTGGAGCGGATTAACCACGTTCATACGCCGGGCAACAGCTCCGGGATCGTCGATGGCGCAGCGCTGATGCTGATCGGCTCCGAAGCGAAGGGCCGGGCGCTGGGTTTGCAGCCCCGGGCGCGAATCGTCGCCACGGCGGTCACCAGCACTGACCCGACCATCATGCTCACCGGCCCCGCGCCGGCGACCCGCAAGGCGCTGGCCAAGGCCGGGCTGCGGGTCGAAGATATCGACCTGTTCGAAGTCAATGAAGCGTTCGCCTCGGTGGTGCTCAAGTTCATCAAGGACATGGCCATCGACCCCGACAAGGTCAACGTCAACGGCGGTTCCATCGCCATGGGCCACCCGCTCGGCGCCACCGGCTGCGCGATTCTCGGCACGCTGCTCGATGAACTGGAAGCCCGGCGCCTGCGCTATGGCCTGGCGACCTTGTGTGTCGGCGGCGGCATGGGCATTGCCACCATCATCGAACGCCTCTGAGCCCTGACTTCAAGGAACATTTCCATGACCCAAGCCATCCGTTACGAAAAGGGCCAGGACCAGATCGTCGTCCTGACCATCGACATGCCGGGCCAGAGTGCCAACACCATGAACGCGGTCTACCGCGACGCCATGGCCACCTGCGTCGCCCGACTGGTCGCCGACAAGGACGCCATTGGTGTGATCATCACCTCGGCCAAGAAGACCTTCTTCGCCGGCGGCGACCTCAATGAACTGATCAAGGTCGGCAAACCCGAAGCCAAAGCCTTTTACGACATGGTGCTGACACTCAAGGGCCAACTGCGCACCCTGGAAACCCTCGGCAAACCGGTGGTCGCTGCGATCAATGGCGCAGCGCTCGGTGGCGGTTGGGAAATCTGTCTGGCCTGTCATCACCGCGTCGCGCTGGACAACCCATCGGTGCTGCTGGGTCTGCTGGAAGTCACTCTTGGCCTGTTACCGGGCGGCGGCGGGGTAGTGCGCATGGTCCGCATGCTGGGCATCGAAAAAGCGCTGCCGTATCTGCTTGAAGGCAAGAAAATCCGCCCGCAACAGGCGTTGCAGGCGCGGTTGATCGACGAGTTGGCCGCCGATCGCGATGAACTGATGGCCAAGGCGCGGGCGTGGATTGTCGATCACCCGGTCGCTGTGCAGCGCTGGGACGTGAAGGGTTATCAGATTCCTGGCGGCACGCCGTCGGATCCCAAGCTCGCGCCGATGCTGGCCATCACGCCATCGATCCTGCGCAGCAAAACCCAGGGCTGCCTGCCCGCGCCGGAGAAAATCCTCTGTGCTGCGGTGGAAGGCGCCCAAGTGGATTTCGACACGGCGCACCTGATCGAAACCCGCTACTTCACCGAGCTGACCACCGGCCAGGTGTCGAAAAACCTCATTGGTACGTTCTGGTTTCAGCTCAATGAGATCAATGCCGGCGGCTCTAGGCCCCAAGGCATAGCGCCTTACGCGACGAAGAAAGTCGGCGTGCTCGGCGCCGGGATGATGGGCGCGGGCATCGCGTTTGTCAGCGCATCGGTCGGCATCGACGTGGTGCTCAAAGACATCAACCTCGCCGCGGCAGAGAAGGGCAAGGCCCACTCGGCGGCGTTGCTGGACAAGAAGGTTGCGCGTGGTCAGTTAACCCGGGAGCAGCGCGAGGATATTTTGGCGCGAATCCATGCCACCGAAAACGATGCGGATCTGGCCGGTTGCGATCTGATTATTGAAGCGGTGTTTGAAGATCGCGAACTGAAAGCCAAGGTCTCATCGGCGGCGCGAGCAGTCGTCGGCCCGGATGCGGTCATCGCCTCCAACACCTCGACCTTGCCGATCAGCGGCCTGGCCACCGCCGTGCCGGACCAGACGAAATTCATCGGGCTGCATTTCTTCAGTCCCGTGGAGAAAATGCCGCTGGTGGAAATCATCAAAGGTGCCCATACCAGCGATGAAACCCTGGCTCGCGGTTTCGATTTCGTCCTGCAAATCAAGAAGACACCGATCGTGGTCAACGACAGTCGCGGCTTCTTTACCTCACGAGTATTTGGCACCTTCACCAACGAGGGCATCGCCATGCTCGGCGAAGGTGTGAGCGCGCCAATGATCGAGACCGAAGCGCGCAAGGCCGGCATGCCTGTCGGACCTCTGGCGATCTCCGACGAAGTTTCCCTCAGCCTCATGAGCCATATCCGCGAACAAACCGCCAAAGACCTGCGAGCAGAAGGGAAACCGCTGATTGAGCACCCGGCGTTCGCCGTGATTGACTTGTTGCTCAAGGAATACAAGCGTCCGGGCAAGGCCGCTGGAGGTGGTTTCTACGATTACCCGGCCACAGGGCAGAAGCATTTGTGGCCAGAGCTGAAAACCCGCTTCGAGAAAGCCGATGGGCAGATTTCACCGAAGGACATACGCGATCGACTGCTGTTCGTCCAAGCCATCGAAACCGTGCGCTGCATGGAAGAGGGCGTGCTGACCTCGACGGCGGATGCCAACGTTGGCTCGATCTTCGGCATCGGCTTCGCGGCCTGGACCGGCGGTGCGCTGCAGTTCATCAATCAGTACGGCGTGAAAGACTTCGTCGCCCGCGCCCAGTACCTGGCCGAGCAGTACGGCGAGCGCTTCACACCGCCTGCGCTGCTGCTGGAGAAAGCCGCCAAAGACGCGTTGTTTTAAGGGACGTTCTAAGGGACCGATGACGCGCTCGGGGCTTGCCTTGTCACGGTGTTTCAAGGCAGGCTCTGGGGTGTGCATTATTCCCTTCATGTGTCAGGTATTTTTTATGTCGTTACGCATCTGCATTCTGGAAACCGACATCCTGCGTCCGGAACTGGTCGATCAATATCAGGGTTACGGGCAGATGTTCCAGCGTCTGTTTTCGCAGCAACCCATCGCTGCCGAGTTCACCGTGTACAACGTGATGCAGGGCGATTATCCCAGCGATGATCAGATCTTTGATGCATATCTGGTCACCGGTAGCAAGGCCGACTCCTTCGGTACCGACCCGTGGATTCAAACCCTCAAGACCTACCTGCTGGACCGCTACCAGCGCGGCGACAAGCTGCTGGGCGTGTGCTTCGGCCATCAACTGCTGGCGCTGCTGTTGGGTGGCAAGAGCGAGCGAGCGACCCAGGGTTGGGGCGTCGGCACCCATAGCTACAAACTCGCCGCCAAGGCGCCGTGGATGAGCCCACTGAGGGAAGAGCTGACGCTGCTGATCAGCCATCAGGATCAGGTCACCGCGCTACCGGAAAACGCTACGGTGATTGCTTCGAGTGATTTTTGCCCGTTCGCTGCGTACCACATCAACGATCAGGTGCTGTGCTTCCAGGGGCATCCGGAGTTCATTCACGATTACTCACGGGCGTTGCTGGATATTCGTCAGGAAGCGCTGGGCGAGCAGATTTATTCGAAAGGTATGGCCAGTCTTGAACACGAGCATCACGGCACGACCGTCGCAGAGTGGATGATGCGGTTTGTGGCGCACAAGCCTGAGGGTGAGGGTGAGTCGGTTAAGCCTTAAAGGCTTCGCGGGCAAGCCTCGCTCCTACAGGAGGTTCGGTGTTCTTGTAGGAGCGAGGCTTGCCCGCGAATTCGTTCAGACGCCTCAGTCCTGACTACAACCATCCCGACCGCTTGAAACTCGCCCACAAACCGACACACCCAATAGTAATAAACCCCAACACCCCGAAATACCCGTAATGCCAACTCAACTCTGGCATGTCCTCGAAGTTCATCCCGTAAATCCCCGCTATCGCCGTCGGGAACGCCAGAATCGCCGCCCACGCCGCGAACTTGCGCTGCACCACGCTCTGGCGTGACGCCTCCAGCAACACCCCGACCTCGATGGTCTGGCTGGCAATGTCCGCCAGGGTCGTCAGGTCTTCCATCTGCCGCGTGACATGAATCTGCACGTCGCGGAAATACGGGCGCATGTTCTTGTCGATGAACGGAAAGCTCAGCTTTTGCAGTTCCTCACCGATCTCCACCATGGGTGCCGCAAACCGGCGCAAGCGCAATACATCGCGGCGAAGGCCGTGGAGTTTCTGGATATCGCGCTCCTTCAGTGAACCGCAGAGGACATTGCTCTCCAGCTCATCGATCTCGGCATGAATCGCTTCGCCCATCGGCTGGTAGTTTTCAATCACGAAGTCGAGAATGGCATAGAGTACGAAATCCTCCCCATGCTCCAACAACAGCGGCCGCGCCTCACAGCGCTGTCGGACGTACGCGTAGGACGCCGAATGTCCATTGCGTGCGGTAATGATGTAACCCTTGCCGGCGAAGATATGAGTCTCGATGAACTGCAGTTTGCCTTCATTGCGGATTGGCGAATACGTGACGATAAACAGCGCGTCGCCGAACGTCTCCAGCTTCGGTCGGCTGTGTTTTTCCAGGGCATCTTCGATCGCCAGTTCATGCAGGTTGAACTGACGTTGCAGGTTGAACAGCTCTTCGGCGTTCGGCTCTTCCAGACCAATCCAGACAAAGTGGCCGGGCTTGGCAGCCCAGGCAGCGCCTTCGTCGAGCGTGATATTGGTGACCTTCTTACCGGCACTGTAAACCGCAGCAGCAACGACTCTACCCATGATTTTGGTTCACTTCTTATTAGCGCTTTGTATTAGCAAAAATGCAGTGGCAAGCAGGATTCAGCTTAACCTTGTCTGCTGCTTGAGAGTCAGCAAAATCTGTAGAGTTCGCAGGCAAAAGAAAACCCGCACAGGGCGGGTTTCTTTCAGGCGGCCTGCAGTTGCCGATCCATCGAGTCGATGCACTCGCGCATCTGCTCACGGCACTGGGCGATCAGCATCGGCATATCATCCAGACTCAATCCAGCCGTAGGAATCGCCGGCAGCGAACGGATCAGAATTTTCCCGCTGCGCCAGCGGTTCAATCGCATGTGTTTGACGTAACTGCTGACACACACCGGAACAATCGGCACGCCCGCGGCAATCGCCATCTGGAACGCACCTTTTTTGAACGGCAGCAGTTCTTCGCCGAGGTTGCGCGTGCCTTCCGGGAAGACCCAGATCGAGGTGTCTTCATGTTGCAAGGTGCGAGTCGTGGTCAGCATCGACTGGCGTGCCTTGTGTGCATTGCCGCGGTCGATCAACACATTGCCGGCCAGCCAGAACAACTGCCCGAACAAAGGCACCCACTTCAGGCTCTTCTTGCCAATGCACACGGTGCGGCGGGGCACCACGTTGCCGAACACAAACAGATCGTAGTTGGACTGGTGGTTGGCAATGATCACGCAGCTGTCAGGCTTATCCATTAACGGCCCGACGTCGGTCTTCACCCGCAAACGCAGAATGCACATCGCCGGCCACGCATACAGACGTGCGCATAAACGGCTGTTGTCCGGATTGAACGGTCGGCACAGACCGAGAATCACACCAAGCATGCCGGCCAGAATAAAGTGCAAGCCCATCAATAACATACGAAACACAAACAGCATTTAAAGGGCCCGCCGGGACAAAAGGTGGCGCAGTGTACGGATGTGCACTGTTTTCGGCAATTGCCGCTATAGAAGTGGGAGATAGCCGATGTTTGAGCGCTTGTTTCCGACTTATGGGTCAGATGCGGTTTAGAGCGGTTGTAAGGTTTTGAACCAGACACGCAAGAAAAAGCCCGACACGACGGTCGGGCTTTTCGGTACAGCGCGTTCGGGCTTAACCCATATGCTCCTGATCCAGGATGATCGCGTTGTCCAGCGTCTCCAGCAACGCCTTGCGCACTTTGAGCTTGGTGTTTTTATGGGCGGTCATGTTGAGCTTCTTCAACTGACGAGCCGCCGCCAGCGCTGCGCCTTGCAGCTCTTCGGCCGACACCACCAGATCAAGGAAACCGGCATCCACAGCACTCTGTGGATTGAACATCTCGGCATTAATCACCGCGCGATGAAACGCCGACTTGCGCAGACGATCACGCGCCAGCTCGATACCGGCATGGTGCATGGTCATGCCGATCTGCACTTCATTCAGACCAATGCTGAACGGGCCATCGACACCAATGCGGTAGTCGGCCGACAACAAAATAAACGCACCCTTGGCCACCGCATGCCCAGGGCACGCCACGACCACCGGGAACGGGTGCGACAGCAGCCGACGAGCCAGCGTCGAACCGGCAGCCACCAGTGCAATCGCCTCTTTAGGGCCGGCCGTCATCACCTTCAAGTCATAACCACCCGAAAAAATGCCCGGCTGACTGGTAATGATCACCACCGCCCGATCCGCCACTGCCCGATCCAGCGCAGCGTTAAACGCAACAATCACATTCGGTGAGATGGCATTGACCTTGCCATTGCTCAAGGTCAGGGTCGCGATACCGTCTTCGAGATGGTAAGAAATCAACTCACTCATGACGCCAATCCTTCTAATAAAGTAGGGCAGACGTTACCCACCGCCGTAGGCCAGGTAAAGCGCCGTGACTGACCACCCGGTCACCCTTTTCCCCTCCCGGGAAGCGTTGCCGGCCACGCCAGCCGCGCATTCCCCTCTATATAGAAGAGGGCGCGAAGCCGGAGATTGGCGGGTTTGCCATGGCACGGCACCCAGCGGAACGACTAAATCGCTAACCGCATGAAAATTCTGCAAAAAAAGTTTGCCATCAGAAAAGCTTTCGACTACATTAGCGCGCCTCGACAGACAGAACATGTTTGACGAGATACGGTGAAGTGTCCGAGTGGCTTAAGGAGCACGCCTGGAAAGTGTGTATACAGGAAACTGTATCGAGAGTTCGAATCTCTCCTTCACCGCCAAATTCGATGTACACAAAACCCCTGATTTCGAGAGAAGTCAGGGGTTTTGTGGTTTCTGGTATCTGGATTTCATGCCTCGCGACGGAATTGCCCCGGATGTATCAGCAAAGACGCATCCGAAAATGATGTAGGACAAGTGCCAAGCGTGTGGGAAGTAATGCTGGAAAGCCAAGCGGTTAGGTGCTTCCATTGGTTCCAGCACCTCATCTGGGCCATCTTGGGAAGGGATATTTGTTTTGCTCATCCAAAGTGCAAAATGAATCAAAGGGCAGCGCAAATGACGCCACCCCCATTATCCAGAAGGGACATTCGCACGTTATGCAGGAAATGACCATGAAACAGGCGGAGCTGGAAAAGGTTCACGTGGAGATCGTCAAACTGATCGCTGAACAGCGCAAGCTGAACGCCGAGGCCGGCAAGATGACCCGTGAAACCTTTTGGTATCCAGTGGCGGTTGCTACTGGGTTGATTGGTACGGTAGCTACCGTTACTGCTGTGATGATCAAGCTGCTCTAGGCGAGCTTTTTGTGTTCATCATTTCCGCGCTGGGGAATGATGCATGCCTCTATGAAAAAGGAAATCTCATGATCACCACCACAACCCACACCATCGAAGGCCGGCAAATCACCGCATACCTGGACATCGTCAGCGCCGAGTCGGTGCAGGGCGTCAACGTGATCCGCGATTTGTTCGCTGGCATGCGGGATTTTTTCGGTGGGCGCTCTCAAACGTTGGAGCGAGCATTGAAAGATGCGCGGATTCAGGCGACCGACGAGATCAAGGAGCGGGCGCGGGCGCTTCAGGCGGATGCGGTGGTAGGGCTCGACTATGAGATCAGCATGCCGGCCGGTAAAGGTGGAATGGTGGTGGTGTTTGTGACCGGGACGGCGGTCAAGCTGAGGTAGGACGCCGCGCTGGCCATTCGTCGGGCACGTAACAATCTGAATCACAAGTCCGGGAATGACCGACTAGTCTCAAAATCCTGGGTGGTCGATATTTTTCAGGCAAATAGGGCTTGCCGGTATCGACCCGTTGAGAGGAGCGAAGATATGACTGAGCCGTATATCGAAGACGACGGGGCGGAGTTTCCAATCAATAATTGCGTGCAGTGTGGTCAGACGGACTATGTGCCGAGCTTCGGTGAAGACCGTATCAAAATCAACAAAATCAAATCTACGGTACCTCGAACTCGAGGGCCGAAGTCGAAATTCATGCCCAAGCTGGGTGCGCCTTCCAGGAAGTAAACAGTGACTCGTACGAGCCCCGCTATTGAGCGGGGTTTCTTGTTTTTGAAGGGAAAAAAGCATGCTTGGAGGCAATGCGGGGAAATGTCCTACAACATTGCGAGCGCTAGTGGTTTTTTTCACAAACTTTTCACACCTGCCTACGTAGTCTCAGCTCATCCGTTAGAAAGCAGTACCCTGGCCCGTCTCCCCAGCGGGCTTTTTTTTGCCTGTCATAAAACCTTTTCCATAAATGCTGTCCAACCGTCGCCAATGACGAGGTTGTTCCGTGTTTGTGTCTGGACTTTGCCTCCTCTAAAGCATTCAATCTCCGGCCTTTCGGTTTCCCCCTTTTTTTGAGGTTCTCGTTATGCGTTTGACACTGCCTGCTCTGGTTCTGGGCCTTTTGGTTGCTCAAGGTGCGATGGCTGCCGGTGATGGCACCGCTGCGCTCGGTGGTGGTCTGGGTGGCGCGCTGGGTAATGTGGTCGGTCAGAAAATGGGCGGCAGCACAGGTGCAGCGATTGGTGCCGGCGTAGCGGGCGCAGCTGGCAGTGCTGTTGCAGCACGCAAAGGCAGCCGCACCAAAGCGGCCATCGGCGGCGGTGTCGGCGCGGCGGGCGGTTCGGTGATTGGCAACAGCCTGGGCGGCAAGACTGGCTCCACCATCGGTGCCGGCCTGGGTGGTGCATTGGGCGGCGGCGTGGGCAGCAATCTGTCCAAAAAAGGCCACTGATCCCAAGATGATCCGCTGAAGAAGCCCGGCTCAATGCCGGGCTTCTTCGTTTTGGAACGTTTCTGCAGTATGTGGCTCAAATCTCTTACAGCCGGCATCTGATTTGGCTGTTCAACAGACGCAGATGCCAGACTGATGCCTATCCGCGGCACGATCTTCCCCCGATGCGGAAATTAGAGGTTCATATCATGCGTTTGACATTGTCCACGGTGGTTTTAGGACTTTTGATTGCTCAGGGTGCGATGGCTGCCGGCGACGGCACCGCTGCAGTGGGCGGTGGTCTTGGCGGCGCGTTGGGTAACGTGGTCGGCGGTCAACTAGGCGGCAGCACAGGAGCCGCGGTTGGCGCTGGCGTCGGTGGTGCGGCGGGCAGCGCGGTCGGTGCGCGCAAGGGCAGTCGAACAGAAGCGGCTGTTGGCGGCGGTATCGGCGCGGCAGGCGGCTCGGTGATCGGCAATAGTCTGGGCGGCTCCACCGGTTCGACCATTGGCGCTGGCGTGGGCGGTGCAGCCGGTGGCGCGGTGGGCAGCAACCTGGGTAATGACAGCGGCAGCTCGCATTCCGGTGGCGGCAACCACAAACACAAGCATAAAAATAAGTACAAGCATCGCTAACTCGATATCGAGTGACAGTAGAAACCCGGTCCAGTGCCGGGTTTTTCGTTTCTGTCACCAGGACTCTGGAACGTTTGCCCCTAGGACGCCTCGAACTTCATACACCCCTGAACGTTGTGAGGCATGTCATGACTCCGGAAACCGAAGGCATGGAAGATGAAGGTCCGATCAATGATCCTGGCAACGAAGATCCGGGGTCTCTGATGGACGACGCCACGGTGCCGCTCAACGATGCCGATGACGCAGGCGATGTGGGCAATTGCGAATACGACGAATACGACGAGGAAGACGACGAGTGATCGTGCCTTGCGGTCCGGCCGACCGATCGTCCTTCTGATCGAACCGCATCTATCGTGTTGTCCTCGAAATATCAGGATCTGCTTTTCAGGTCCATTGAGAGGTGCGTTATGAACGCTGATCCAAAAGACTCCGATATCGACGACGATACCCCCGAATATCCGCTGCCTTCACCCACCGACTCCCTGAGTCGCGATCAGCGCCCGCCCGACGATGACGACACCGGCGTGGAGCAGGTGCCCACCGATACCGATGATGTGAAGCGCGGGGATGTGGAAGCCAATCCCGATGACCCGGACATTGCCGGTGACGATCTATCGGGAGAACCGAGCTGAAATCTGTGCAGCGATCCATCGCCGCTCGTCGATTGCGCGGCACCTTTAAAAAGCGACCGCTGCCAGACATCAGGTAAAGCACTCTTTAAAGGAGGTGCGCCATGATCAGGTCAAAACTGACGACCCTGACGGTGGTTGGCTTATTGTCGATCAGTTCATTGGCGGCGTTTGCTCAATCTTCTGGCCGCGATGCGCCGGTCGACAAGGGCGGGATGCCGCCATATTCGGAAATGAATGCGGGCGTCTCGGATGGGAAGGTGCCACCACCGGACACCATTGGTGGTGGGAATGGTGGTGATGCCAACGGGAGTAGCACCAGCCCGGGGGAGGGAAGTGGGTCGATGAGCGGTGGAAGTTCGATGGGGAGTGGTTCTGGAAGTGGGTCTGGAGAGTCAGGTGGTTCTGAGAGTGGTGGGACGGATAGGACAGATGGTGGTACTGGAGGTTAGAGATCCTTAAGCCCGGATGTGAGCCGGGCTTTTGATGATTAGAACTTTTCTGATTCAATCCAACATCTATAGAAAGATTGCTGTTCATTTGGATCATTTGTTAGGTTGTTGTCATCATAATCAAAAATATAAACTACATCGTTGAGTGACGAGGCTTTACCCAATGTCAATTCATATGCTTTCAACCCAAGAGACATTTGTGATGACATGCTGGAAGGATGTACGTTGATTTTTGATCCCTTGCAGAGAAATTGTATGTTGGGGTTGTCCTCTCGAACACGTGCGAAGCATCTATAGAAGTCACTGTCCGAATATGTTTTGTTAAAGCCATTTTTCATTGTGAAAGTTATGGTTACGTCTTTGTTGTCGCATATAAGGTTGGCGATTTCCTTTGTGCCGTCAATGCTTATGGTTATTTCAACCTTGGATATCATTTTTTTATTATCCTATACGGATTTGGTATGGAGTAACCGAGCTCTCTGCCATCATCAATGATCAGGGTGGCGCCAAGTACGTCGGAATTTTCTATTCGGTTAGCTATGGCAATCTCTTTTTCTGATCCGAAAAGGTAGGCTTGTCCAAGCTCTTTCTGTAAATCATATCCATCTATTTTTTGAAGAGTATAGAGGTAACCTACTTTTGTGTGATAGCCGGTTGCGAAAAGCTTGCCAACATCTCGCGACGGCGACGTGCTGATGAAATTACTGGGTGGGTTTTCACTATCTATAGAGTGGAGCAATAGATCATTACTTTTACCTTTGCTTTTAAAACCGTTTTGAAATACATCATTGGGCTCTCGTTCATCCCCACGGTATAAGTACTCCTCTTCTCTTTTAGGTGAAGGAGTTGTTGCCTCCCCCTCATCAACCCCCACCTTACCCGCCGGATCCTCATCCCCAAACGACGGCTTCTTACACCCATCCCCTCCCGGACAATCACTCAACCCCAACGGATCAACCCAGCCCGTCGGATTGCGCGTGTACTGATACCCGTTTAACCCACCCGCCAACTTGCTCGGGTCCGGCGTCAGGTACCGTCCGATGTCCGGATTGTAGTACCGGTGCCGGTTGTAATGCAGGCCGGTTTCCGCATCGAAGTACTGTCCTTGAAAGCGCAGCGGTTGATCGAGGACCTGGTGGGTGTCGCGGTTGAGGCGGGTGAGGCGGCCATAGGCGGTGTATCGGGCGGCCCAGATGATATCGCCGCTGTAGTCGGTGAGTTCTTGCGGTGTGCCGAGGTGGTCGAGTTGGTAGTAGAACGGGCAGGCCTGGCGCGGGCCTTTGCCGTCGAGCATGGCCAGTGGGCGAAAGCTGCCGGGTTCGTAGATGTAGCTACGATGGTGGTCCTGGCTGTGTTCGGCGACGAGGTGGTCGCCTTGCCAGAAGAACTCGGTGGTTTTGCCCTCGACAGTTTTGCTGATGCGGCGACCGAAGGCGTCGTAGCGATAACTCACGCATCGACCATCCGGCAGGGTGACACCGATCAGCCGGTGCTGGCCGTCGTAGCTGTACTCGGTGACGAGTTTTTGCGCGGTGCCGCGGCGTTCGCGGATCAGATTGCCGAAGGCGTCGTAATCGAAGTAGCAGTCGCCCTGCATCAACAGGCGGTTGCCTTTGACGGTGGCCGGTCCGGGCCGGTCCTGCATCAGCAGGTTGCCGGCCGGGTCGTGGGCGAAGCTTTCCGGTAGGTCGTCGCGAGAGTGGCGGACGCGGATCAGTCGATCGAGCGAGTTGTACTGGTAGCTGCGTTGGCCATGGCGGGTGTCGGCAATATGGTCGAGATTGCCGCTGGGGCTGTAGGCATAGTCGCGACGGTAGAGCGCTTGTTGCTGTTGGCTGACGGCATGCGCTTTCAGTCGGCCCTGATCGTCGTAGGAGTATTCGCTGGTGAGCTGACCTTGTTGGCGTTGCTGCTCGCGGCCGAATGCAAACTGGTGGGTGGTGAGTCGTGTGCCATTGAGGTCAATGGCCGTCAGCGCGCCACCCTTGGCGTGGTGATAATCGAGTTTGCTGTTGTCCGGCAGGCGCAGGTGATTGAGTCGGCCGCACGCGTCGTAGCGATAACGCAATGTGCCCCAACTTTGATGCTCGGTGATCAGCCTGTCCTGGGCGTCGTATTCGAACTCCAGCGGATGGTCGTGGCCGTCATCGACACTGACCAGTCGGCCGAGGCGGTCATAGCGGTACTTGACCTTGACGCCATCGGGCAGGGTCTTGACCAACAGACGTCCAGCCGAGTCCCGCTGATAGCCGGTGATCAACTGCGAGTCGTCATCACCGAACTCGGTTTTCTCCTGCAGGTGGCCGTTGAGATCGTAGCTGTAAGCGGTGCGGCGGCCGTCGAAGCCGGTTTCTTGTCGGATCAGGCCGTTGGGCGTGTAGTCCAGGCGATATTTTTCGCCGGCTTCGTTTTCGATCTCTGTGAGCAGCAGCTGCGCGTTATCGTAGCGATAACGCAGTTGCGTGCCATCGGGGTTGATCCGACGGCTGACCAGGTGCAAATCGTCGGCATATTCATAGCGCGTGACGCGGCCCAGTTCATCGCGCTCGGCGGTGATCTTGCCATAGGCGTTGTAGCTGAAGGCGCGACTGGCGCCGGTGGGACGGGTCATCTGAACCAGTCGCCCGACGGCATCCCATTGATACTGGGTGAGCGCACCGTGTTCGTCCTGACGGGTCAGCTGCCGCCCTAGCGCATCGTAGGAAAAGCGCCGCTGACTGCCGTCCGGCAAGGTCTCTTCGAGTAGTTGTCCCAGCCTGTTCCAGATGAAGACATGCCGACTGTTGTCCGGGAAGCGGATCGACAGCAAACGCCCCTGAGCGTCGTGGTGGTAGTGAGTGACCTGGCCGTCCGGATCGGTGGCTTCGGTAACATCCCCCTGGGCATTGCGTTGATACTTCCACACCGCTTTGCCGCGATAGCGCGCGTGCAGGAAACCATTGCGGTATTCGTAGGATGTTGGCTCGTCTTGCGGCGGAACCAGCGCGACCAACCGTCCGACTTCGTCGTAACGGTATTCAGTGATCGCCCCGAGCGGATCCTGTTCGGCTACCAACCGGCCATTGTCATCGTAGGCCTTAAGGTGTTCGCCGCCATCCAGCTCGACCCGGCGCACCAGCCGCGCCCGATCATCGTGGACATAAACCTCTTGGCTGCCATCGAGGTTCTGGACGGTGACGCCGCCCTGGTCGTCCCAGACATAACGCGTGTCCATCTGGGAAAACGACGCCCAATGCCGCACACATCGCGCGGCCTTGCCAGACCTTTCCCACTCCCAGAAGAAACTCGCGCCACCGGCCAGTTGCCGCTGCAGAATCACGTGCTGGTCGTCGTAATCGTAACGCTCGCTTTCACCGGCGGCATTGGTCGCTTCGATCAAGCGTTGGCGGGCGTCGTAGCGATAGAAAACCAGCGTCTGCTCTGTATGCCAGGCTTCACCCACGGCATCGGTGGGATGAAACGACTGATATTCAATGGCGACGAGGTGCCTGCGCTCGTAGCGCAACAGCAGGGAACGACCGGCGCCGTTATCGAGGCGTTGAATGCGATCCTGACGGTCGCGAGTGATGTGGATACGGTTGTTGTAGGCATCACTGATCGCCGTCAGGCGACCCTCTCGAAAGTGATAGAACCGGCTCGTCTCGCCGGCCAACGCGAGAATCAACTCTTCCGACTCATTCCCAAGGAAAATCGCTGCCCGCGACAGACTGTTATGAATCGCCGGGCGCTCGACGCTCGGCAACGGAAAGGTGGTGCGACGGTTTTCATGGTCGATCCAGACGACCTGTTCATCGTTCAGCTCCAACCGCTGTGCCAGCGAATGGCTCCAGCCCCAGCCCAGCCCGCAATCGATCTCCGCCGCGCTGGTGCGGTACAACCGGGTAAAGGCAAACGGCAGAAGCCCATCCAGCGAACCGTCGGTGAGGGTCAGCAGCTCTTCACCGGTGACCATCGACACCGGGCAGCCGTTGGTGCAGGTCAGTGCCGCGCAATCGGCGCTGTCGCCGTTGGGGTTTTTCGCCTGACTCGATGCATCGTCGTGAGGTTCGTGACGCCCCAGCCGGGTCATGGCGTTGGACTTGTCGCGAGCGATGGCAACCGGATTGTTCACCTGTACAACAGGAGAGTCGCCGGCACGGATCTGTAGCGGAACCGTCGGCGCCGGTTTCAGTGGTGCATTCCGCGCGCTGACCACGAGCGGTTTGAGCACGCCAGCGTGGGCTGTCAGGTCAGATTTGGCCGTTAGTTCGGCCAGGCGCAAACTGGCCGCCGCCAACCACTGTCGCGCCTGCCGGGACTTGATCTTGTCCAGTACTTTGGCGCTCATGCCGAGCTTCAGGCCCGTAGGGCCGGTGAGGCGCACCAGCAGGAAACTGATCAACAGTTCTGTACGAATTTGCGCCACGACTTCAGCGATGTACTGCGGCGGCAACATCTTCATCCAACTGATGAAGGCGGCGAGATGGATGAACATCAACGGCTCATCGCTCAACATCAGCAACACATTGGCGATGGCTTCAGCCGAGGCATTCAGCAGCGTCTCGAGCTCGCCCTGGGTCAGGTACTCAAGGAGTTTTTCGCTATTGGCTTGCAGATCTGCCACCAGGGCGTAGACCTGCTTCACGTCATCCCACAAACCCTGCAGCGCACGCTCAAGGCCGCGCCAGTCGGCCTGTTGCAGCAGGCCGTAGCGCTGAGTGAAGGTTGCCTCGGAGAAACCTGCCCATAAGGGCTCGAATTCGCTCGACCATTCATTGCGCAACCAGCCTTCCAGCTCGCTGATCACGCCTTGATAGGAGGCATAGAGCGCTTTGACGTGATCAGTGCAAACAGTGGGAAAGAAGGTGATGCGATAACGCTGGCCGCGCCAGCAGTCGGGGATTTCGAGGATGCCGCTGGGGCCGATGGTTTCGTGGACGGGCTCACCGAACGTCAGTTCACCATTACGCTGCGAGATAACCGGTTCGAGCATCACCGGCGTATCGCCGATCGGCACGAAACGCGCAGCCTCAAACATATGAACCAGGGTCAACGGACCGCTGGCGGGGCACATGGCGAGCGTTGAACTGACAGGGGTAGTGGAGTCCTTCGGAGCACTGAGCCAGACTTCGTTGCCGACCTTGAATACCTGCTCGACATTCAGCGCCCCACCGGTCCAGAAGTTTTCCGCCCAGGCCTCGTAGTCGTTGAGGCAGAGTCGAAAATCACCGAGCAACGCTTCGACGTCCGGCTGCTCCGGGTTCATGGCGGCGACCACCAGTAAGCCGATGGCATTGTTCAAGGCCAGGACCTTGTCAGGTTCGAACATTCGCAGTCCCTCGCGCTGATTAATCTGGAGCGCAGGACTTTGCGGGGGATCAACGAGAAAAGAAGTCGGGAAAGGAGGTGTTTGGTGTAGGGGAAATCGCTAAATCATCGCGGGCGTCCCGACACAGTTTTTTGTGTCCGCCAGACATTGCCCGTTGCTCTCTGCCAACCGCGCTCGCTATGCTGCTGAACCCTTTAATCCATCACGGCCCCGGCGTGCCTTAGCCGCTCCTGGGATGTCATGAGAAAACGGATCAGATGCGATGAATGCACCCTTGGATGAGTTCGGCCCGATCAAGGCCGTGATTTTCGACATGGACGGCTTGTTGCTGGACACCGAGGGCATTTACACCGAGGTCACGTCCATTATTGCCGGGCGTTATGGCCGGACCTTCGACTGGAGCGTCAAACAGAACATCATCGGTCGTGGCGCGGGTGATCTGGCGCGCTATGTGGTCGAGGCACTGGACCTGCCAATTACAGCCGAAGAGTTTCTGGTGATCCGCGAACCGTTGATGCGCGAGCGTTTTCCGACGGCGCTGGCGATGCCTGGCGCAGAGGAGCTGGTTAGGCACTTGAAGGCCAACAACGTTCCTATTGCGGTGGGCACCAGTTCTTCACGTCAGTCGTTCGGCCAGAAAACCACCTTGCACCGTGAGTGGTTTGCGCTGTTCGATTTCATCGTCACCGCTGACGACCCGGAAGTGGGCGCGGCCAAACCGGCGCCGGATATCTTCCTGACGGCGGCGCGGCGCCTGGGTGTCGCGCCTGAGGATTGCCTGGTGTTCGAGGATTCGCCGTTCGGTGTCACGGCGGCGAAAGCGGCGGGGATGACGGCGATTGCGATCCCGGATGCGGCGATGGCCGACGAAAAGTACGCACACGCCGATGGCATTCTTCGTACATTGAAGGCGTTCAAGCCCAGCGCATGTGGCCTGCCGGCACTTGAGTGGGCTTGACACCTATCTGATGTGGGAGCGGGCTTGCTCGCGAAGAGGGAGTGTCAGGCAACATCAATGTCGACTGATACGACGCCTTCGCGAGCAAGCCCGCTCCCACAGTGACCTGTATCAGGCGCCGAAACCGCCGTCGATGGTCAGGCTGGCACCGGTGATGTAGCCGGCTTCGGGACCGACAAGATAAGCGACGAAGCTGGCGATTTCTTCCACTTTGCCGTAACGACCCACGGCCATCAGCGGGATCAGGCTTTCAGCAAAGTCGCCGCTGGCGGGGTTCATGTCGGTGTCGACCGGGCCCGGTTGCACGTTGTTGATGGTGATACCCCGTGGGCCGAGGTCGCGGGCCAGGCCTTTGGTCAAGCCGACCAGCGCCGATTTGCTCATGGCGTACGGGCCTCCACCGGCGAAGGGCATGCGCTCGGCATTGGTGCTGCCAATGTTGATGATGCGACCGCCTTCGGTCATATGCTTGGCCGCTTCCTGAGTGGCGATGAACACACTGCGCACATTGATCGCCAGGGTCTGGTCGAAGTCTTCAAGTTTGAAGTCTTCCAGCGGCGCGATGGCCAGAACGCCTGCGTTGTTGACCAGGATGTCCAGGCCACCGAAGGCTTCGACGGTGGCATTAACGGCATTGCGAATCGCGACGGCATCGGCGCTGTCGGCCTTGATGGCCAAGGCTTTGCCGCCGGCGCTGGTGATGCTGTTTTGCAACTCTTCGGCTTTTGCGGTGGAGCTGACGTAAGTGAAGGCGACGGTAGCGCCTTCGGCGGCCAGGCGTTTGACGATGGCAGCACCGATGCCGCGTGAACCGCCTTGAATCAGAGCTACTTTACCGCTGAGGTGTTGAGTGGTCATGTCGATCTCCAGAAATTCAAGGCGGGCTGCCTTGTTGTCGGAGTCGAGTATCGGCTTCGCACTACTTCGCGGGTAGACCGTCATTGCTATAGTCTGTGTAAACCAGAAGTTTATAGTGACGCTTATGGAAACCTTCAGCAGTATCGAATGCTTCGTGCGTAGCGCCGAGGTTGGCAGCTTCGCCGAAGCGGCGCGGCGCTTGAGCCTGACGCCGGCGGCGGTGGGCAAGAGCGTTGCCAAGCTGGAGGCGCGACTGGGTGTGCGGCTTTTCCAGCGCAGTACGCGCAGCCTGACGCTGACTGAGGCCGGTCAGCTGTTTCTCGGCGAAGTCAGCGCCAGCCTGCACACGATCCAGAATGCCGTGGCCAACCTGGCCAGCGCCGAAGGACGTCCCGCCGGCACATTGAAAGTCAGCATGGGCACAGTGTTCGGGCGCTTGTACATCGTGCCGTTGCTGGGCGAGTTTCTGCGGCGCTTTCCGGCGATCAACCCGGACTGGCATTTCGATAACCGCCAGGTCGACCTGATTGGCCAGGGTTTCGATGCGGCGATTGGTGGCGGATTCGAACTGCCCCAAGGCGTGGTGGCGCGCAAGCTGACGCCCGCCCATCGGGTGTTGGTGGCTTCAGCCGAGTACCTCGCAGGGCACGAAACGATCATCGAGCCCGACGACCTCAAACACCACGACGGTATCTTGATACGCTCGCCGCAGACGGGGCGCGTGCGTTCCTGGCAGTTGACCAGTCGCGCCCGGCAACACAGCCCGCTAACGCTCAAGGCGCGGATGACCATGAGCGATTCGGAAGCCGCCTGCGCCACGGCGGCTCAGGGGTTAGGCATTGCGTTGGTGAGCATGCCGTTTGCCGTGGGTTATCTGGAGGCGGGGACGTTGCAGCGGGTGTTGCCTGACTGGTACGTCGATGACGGCAACATCTCCATTTATTACGCCGAGCACAAACTGCTACCGGGCAAGACCCGGGCGTTTGTCGATTTCATCATTGAGCAGTTTGCGGAGCAGGGGTTGGGGCAGCGGTTCAGTGCGCTGTGAGTCTGATTTAGAACCGAGGTGCGGCCTTCGCGAGCAAGCCCGCTCCCACAGGGTTTTGAGTCGTATAGTAATGATGTAAACGACACAAAACCTGTGGGAGCGTGGCTTGCCCGCGATGAACGATAACGCGGTTTAAGACTGTGATTTTTAAGCCTTGGATTTGCTGATGATGTTCCCGGCATGCAGCCCGCATTCTTTCTGCGTGGCTTCTTCCCACCACCAACGACCTTCGCGCTCATGCTGGTTCGGCAACACCGGACGGGTGCAAGGCTCGCAGCCGATGCTGATGAAGCCACGCTCATGCAGGCTGTTGTACGGCAGCTCCAGCATGCGAATGTAGCCCCAGATCTCTTCGCTGGTCATTTGCGCCAGCGGGTTGAATTTGTACAGAGTGCGTTCCGGGGTGGAGAACGCGGTATCGATTTCCAGCACCGCGACCGCACTGCGGGTGCCCGGGCTCTGGTCCCGACGCTGGCCGGTGGCCCAGGCGGTCACGCCCGATAGCTTGCGACGCAACGGCTCGATCTTGCGGATGCCGCAGCACTCGCCATGACCGTCCTTGTAGAAACTGAACAGGCCCTTTTCCTTCACGAAAGGTTCGAGCTTGGTGTAGTCCGGCGATACCACTTCGATATCGATCTTGTAGTGCTCGCGCACCTGTTCGATAAAGCGATAGGTCTCGGGGTGCAAGCGGCCGGTGTCGAGGCTGAACACCTTGACGTTCTTGTTCAGCTTCCAGGCCATGTCCACCAGCACCACATCCTCGGCGCCGCTGAAAGATATCCACAGGTCATCGCCGAACTCGGCGAACGCGAGTTTCAGGATGTCCTGGGCGGATTTGTTGGCATAGGTCGTGGCGAGTTCCACGACATCGAACGATGGGCTCATCAGGGCGGCTTCCTACAGGTCGGTGGCGCTGGGCGCTCTATATATGCCTGATGGTAACAAAATCCTGCGGTGGCTGGTGCGCCCTCTGCGTTGCACAGAGCAGGGCGAGTCGCTAGAGTTCGGCAGTCCTTTTGCTCGCTCGACTCAATAAACAGTACAAAATGGGAGTGTCTTGTGGAAATTGCCTGTCTGGATCTTGAAGGTGTGCTGGTCCCGGAAATCTGGATCGCCTTTGCCGAAAAAACCGGGATTGACTCCCTCAGGGCCACCACTCGGGACATTCCCGACTACGACGTGTTGATGAAGCAGCGCTTGCGGATTCTCGACGAGCACGGCCTGAAGCTTTCCGACATCCAGGAAGTGATCGCCACGCTAAAGCCTCTGGAAGGCGCCAGCGAATTCGTCGACTGGCTGCGTGAGCGCTTTCAGGTGGTGATTCTGTCGGACACTTTTTACGAATTCTCCCAACCGCTGATGCGTCAGCTGGGCTTCCCGACCTTGCTTTGTCATCGTCTGATTACCGACGATGCCGGTCGGGTCACGGGCTATCAGTTGCGTCAGAAAGATCCAAAGCGTCAGTCAGTGTTGGCCTTCAAGAGCCTTTATTATCGGGTGATCGCGGCGGGGGATTCCTACAACGATACGACGATGCTGGGCGAGGCGGATGCCGGGATTCTGTTCCATGCGCCGGACAATGTGATTCGTGAGTTTCCACAGTTTCCGGCGGTGCACAGCTTTGTGGAGTTGAAGCAGGAGTTCATCAAGGCTTCGAATCGGGCGTTGAATTTGTAGTCGTTTTCGAGGACGTCTTCGCGGGCAAGCCTCGCTCCTACAGGATTTCCGGCGAACGACATAAATCCTGTAGGAGCGAGGCTTGCCCGCGAAGCTTTTAAAGGCCTCGCAAAGTATCCAGCAACACCTTCACCTTGGTTATCGATTCCTGATATTCCGCCTGCCAGTCCGAATCCGCGACGATCCCGCCGCCACCCCAGCAGCACACCTGTCCATCCTTGACCAGCAAACTACGGATGGCGATGGAGCTGTCCATCTCGCCGCGCACGTCCAGGTACAGCAATGAACCGCAATACAATCCACGACGGGTCGGCTCCAGCTCATCAATAATCTGCATCGCGCGAATCTTTGGCGCTCCGGTAATCGAGCCGCCGGGGAAGCTGCCGGCAATCAAGTCCAGCGCATCCTTGTTATCCGCAAGCTCGCCGGTAACGCTGCTCACCAGGTGATGCACGTTCGGGTAGCTTTCCAGGCTGAACAACTCCGGCACCCGCACCGAGCCGATGCGGCAGGTACGACCGAGGTCGTTGCGCAGCAAATCTACGATCATCAGGTTTTCCGCGCGGTCCTTGGGGCTGGCCAGCAGTTCGGCGGCGTTCGCCGCATCTTCAACTGCAGTCAGACCGCGGGGGCGGGTGCCTTTGATCGGGCGGGTTTCGACGTGGCGTTCGCTGACTTTGACGAAACGCTCTGGCGACAGGCTCAGCACGGCGTCGCCGTCGGGCAGGCTCTGGAAACCGGAAAAAGGTGTCGGGCATGCCGCCCGCAGCGCGCAGTACGCAGCCCATGGATCGCCCTGGCATTGCGCACGAAAGCGCTGGGCGAAGTTGACCTGATAGCAGTCGCCGGCCTGAATGTACTGTTGAATGCGTTCGAAGGCTTGTCGATAGTCGTCGGCGCTCAGGTCGGCGCTCATCGGGCTGTCCAGTTTGAAAGGCTCGATTTTCTGAGGTGCAGGTTGCGTGAACAATTCGAGCAGCCGCTGCCGCTCGCTGTCGATCAGCGCCGGGTGGAACACCAGTTGGCTGGTGGCCAGGTGGTGATCACTGATCAGAGCCCAGTCGTACAGCCCGAAACGTGCGTCGGGCAATTGCAGATCGTCCCGTGCCTGGCTCGGCAGGTTTTCCAGATGCCGGCCGAAGTCATAGCTCAGATAACCGATCAGGCCACCGGCGAAAGGCAGGTCGAAAGGAGCAGAGGCTTTACCGAGTCGCTTCAGAGTGTCGCGAAGGCGTTGCAGGAAATGGCTGCCGCTTTCATCCGGTAACACAGCCAGTTGTTCCAGCGGCCAGGCGCTGAGCAGGTCAAAACGCCCACGCTCGGCGCTCGGCCGGCCGCTGTCGAGCAGCACGGCACCGGGGGCATGACGAATCGCCGCGAAGTATTCGGCGGGGTTGGCGCGATAGGGCAGCGGGTGTACGGAACAGGTCAGCATGGGCAGGGCAGATCAGCCATCGAGGCGGGGGAGCGATTGTAGTCCTCTGCAGGATTTGCTCCTAGAGGGTAAGTCGGGGATTGGTAGATTGGCGACAGGGTTGAGGGCTGTGG
Source organism: Pseudomonas sp. PDM24 (assembly GCF_019218905.1). Classification (NCBI taxonomy): domain Bacteria; kingdom Pseudomonadati; phylum Pseudomonadota; class Gammaproteobacteria; order Pseudomonadales; family Pseudomonadaceae; genus Pseudomonas; species Pseudomonas sp. PDM24. The sequence continues at coordinate 395,072 of NZ_JAHUWR010000001.1, forward strand.
TGCTTGGGAGTCAGTCTTCGCGAGCAAGCCCGCTCCCACATTGGATATACGTGACGCCGAAGATCCAATGTGGGAGCGGGCTTGCTCGCGAAGGGGGCGACTCGGTTTTGGATCAGCCCTCAACCGCTGGAATATGCCCAAACATTTCCTGAACGAACTCAACCCGCTCCTGAACCGTCTCAACAACCCCACGAGCCTTCAATTCTTCCAGCCGTGCTTCGACCGCGTGGGTACGCAACGTCAGCCCGCAATCGTTGGCGATCTGAATGTTCAACCCGGGCCGGGCGTTAAGCTCAAGAATCAACGGCCCTTTTTCCTGGTCGAGCACCATGTCGACACCGATGTAACCCAACCCGCACAGCTCATAGCAGCCGGCCGCGAGCTTCATGAAACCGTCCCAGTAGGGCAGTTGCACGCCGTCCACGGCGTTGGTGGTGTCCGGGTGTTTGTTGATGATGTTGTTCAGCCAGGTGCCGCGCAATGTCAGGCCTGTGGCCAGATCGACACCGACGCCGATGGCGCCCTGGTGCAGGTTGGCCTTGCCGCCGGACTGGCGAGTCGGCAGGCGCAACATGGCCATCACCGGATAGCCCATCAGCACGATGATGCGAATGTCCGGCACACCTTCATAGCTGATGCTTTTGAAGATCTGGTCCGGGGTCACGCGGTACTCGATCAGCGCGCGGTCGCGGTGACCGCCGAGCGAATACAGGCCGGTCAGGATGCTGGAAATCTGATGCTCGATTTCCTCGTGACTGATGATCTTGCCCGACACCGTGCGATAGCGGCCCTCGAAGCGGTCTGCGATCACCAGAATGCCGTCACCGCCGGCGCCCTGGGCTGGTTTGACCACGAAATCGGTGCGCCCGCCGATGATCTCGCTGAGGTTGTCGATTTCCTTCTCGGTGGAGATCACCCCGTACAGCTCCGGCACGTGGATGCCGGCGGCGATGGCGCGCTCCTTGGTGATGATCTTGTCATCGACGATCGGGTACAGGCTGCGCTTGTTGTACTTGAGCACGTAGTCTGCGTTGCGCCGATTGATCCCCATGATGCCCCGGGCCTCCAGGGCTTTCCAGGTTTTCCAGAGACCGAACATCAGGCGTCAGCCTTCTTGAGGAAAGCCTTGAAGCGCACCAGTTCGGTCAGGCGGTAACCGCGATAGCGACCCATGGCCAGCATGAAGCCCACCAGAATCAGCAGGATCGCCGGGAAGGTGAACACGAAGTACACCAGCTCAGGCACGCTCATGATCAGGTGCGCCAAAGAGGCGGCGAACAGGGTACCGATCGCCACTTTCATGGCATGGCCGCCCCCGCGCTCTTCCCAAGTGATCGACAGGCGTTCGATGGTCATGGTCAGAATCACCATCGGGAACAGCGCCACCGACAAGCCGCGTTCCAGGCCGAGTTTGTGGCTGAACAGGCTGATCGCCGCGATCAGCACCACCACGAAGGTCAGCACCACCGATAGCCTCGGCAGCATTTGCAGCTTCAAATGTTCAAGGTAGGAGCGCAGCGACAGCCCCAGCGTCGTGATGATCGTAAATAGCACGATGCCGAAACCGAGCTGGGTTTCCCGGAAGGCGAGGGCGATCAGCACCGGGGTAAAGGTGCCGAGTGTCTGAATGCCGATCAGGTTGCGCAGAATCAGGATCACCAGCACGCCGATCGGGATCATCACCATGATCATGAACGTCTGTTGGGTTTGCAGCGGCAAGCCGTACAGCGAGTATTCGAGGAAGTTGGCGTCGGAATTTTCGTCGGTCAGCTTGGCCAGGCGAATGGCGTTCATTTCGCTGTTGTTCAGGCTGAAGGTGACGGTGGCTTTTTTGCCGCCATCGACGGTGATCAGGTTTTCATCGCCGGTCCACCACTGCAAGCGGTCGGTGGGCAGGCCCTGTTCGCCGGTTTCCGGGTTGAAGTACAGCCAGTCGGTGCCGTTGAAGCTGCGCAACCAGAGTTCAGGCATCTGTGGTTGGTCGGCCACCAGGCGGATGGTGTGGACCTTTTCGATCGGCACGTGGGCGATGGACAGTACCAACTCGACGATTTTGGCTTTGTTCGCGGTGGACGGATCGCCGCCCAGCAGCAGTTTCACGTTGTCGTCGTTAAGGTTGTTGACGCGCTTGATGGCTTCGCCGATGAAGGTTTCAACGTCTGCCGAGTGTTGGCGGATCGGCGCGAGCAGGGCTTCGGCGGCGATTTTTTCCGGGCCTTCGACGGCGATGCTGTCGCGGAAGGTCGGGCCTTTGACCTTGGACTTTTCGCCGCTGTAGCGCTTGGTCAGCACCAGTCGGTAATAAAGGGTCTGGTTGCCCTTGGCCCGACGCGCCGACCAGGTGACCTTGCGGTTGCCGTCGACACGGTTCACCGCCACGCCGTAATTATTGGAAATGAAACTCTCGTTGAGGCTCACGTAGTCGCGGCTCAACGGTGGTACGAACATCTGAATCTTGATCGGATCCTTGGCATTGGCGACGAACTCGACCTTGGCGTCGATGTTCCACAAGTCGTCGGTAGCGTCTTCGGTCACCGGAATTCCGAGCACGAAAATCTGATAGGCCGTAACTGAAATGCCCAGCACCACCAGGATGGCGATCAGCAGTTTCAGATGGAGGGTAAGAGAGCGCATTGGAATTACTCTGCGGTATGTGCGTCGGTGGCGCAGGCGGGTTTGCCAGCAGCGTATTTAAGACTGGGATCGACCAGCGCATCGAAGCGTTTGAGCGCTTCGGAGCCGATCAGGAGCGGGTATTGGAAGGCACTGCGGTCGGTCAAGTTCACTTCGATGCTGCGTAAAGCCGAACCCATGCAGATATCCAGCTCGATGACCGGACGGGCGGTGTACTTTTTGCCTTCTTCCGGGTCGTAGTCACCGGCCCGGCGCTTGATCTTGCTGACACGGGCCAGCGGTCGTTCGATCGGGTGCGAATGCGCGGCGTCGATAGCCAGATAGAAGCGCACCCAGGATTCGCCATTGCGTTTGAAACGTTTGATGTCGCGGGCACTCAGCGAAGCGGTTTTCGCCCCGGTGTCGAGTTTGGCGGCGACTTCCAGATTGATGCCGTCCAGCGAAGCGTACTCATTGAGGCCGTACACAGTCTTTTCCCCTGCCGCGGCGAAACCTGGCAGGCCAAAAAGACAAAGGAATGTGGTGAAGGGCTTGAGTCTCATAAATCCTGGTGCGCAGCGGTCCGTTCTTCAATTCAAGGCCCTGGCATTGCTGCACAAGCTCCCTCGTATGCCTATCTGCTTTTTATGACAGGCAATGCAGATGACAAGCAAATGCGGGCGGCATTCTAGCACGGTGGGTTTATGGCGCCAGCGCTGGCCGGCGGCTATAACTTGAGGTGTTGCTTCCTTATGGTGCAGCGTGGTTATTAGACGATTGTCGACAATATCGAATTATCCTTTGACGTGAACGGCCATATTCGCTAGTTTTTGCGGCATTGGTTTTCAAGGTGTCGACAATATGCTGGATCAACTCGATCCCCCGGTCACGATTCAGGACGACTCGGAAACACTTTCCGAAAACGTCTTCCGACGTATTCAGGCGGCCATCGTCAAGGGCGAGATCGCCCCGGGCAGCAAGATCTCCGAGCCGGAGCTGGCGCGCACCTACGGCATTAGCCGCGGGCCGCTGCGTGAGGCCATTCACCGTCTGGAAGGCCAGCGCCTGCTGGTTCGCGTGCCGCACGTCGGGGCGCGGGTGGTGTCGCTGAGCCACGCCGAACTGCTGGAACTCTACGAAATTCGCGAATCCCTGGAAGGCATGGCGTGCCGTCTGGCGGCTGAACGCATGACGGTCGAAGAAATCGACGAACTGCGCCGGGTGCTCGAAACCCACGAGCGCGATGCGGCGTTTCAGGCCGGTGTCGGTTACTACCAGCAGGAAGGCGATTTCGACTTTCATTACCGGATCATCCAGGGCAGCGGCAACCGCACCCTGACCCAGATGCTTTGCGGTGAGCTCTATCAGCTGGTGCGCATGTACCGCATCCAGTTTTCCACCACGCCCAATCGGCCGCGCCAGGCGTTTGCCGAACACCACCGAATTCTCGATGCCATCGCCGACCGTGACGGTGAATTGGCCGAGTTGTTGATGCGCCGTCACATCGGCGCCTCCAAACGCAATATCGCCCGTCACTACCAGGACGGCGCTAACCCGACAGCCACTGAACGAGGTGAGTCATGAGTTCCAACAAGAGCACTCCAGGCCAGCGTTTCCGCGATGCGGTCGCCAGCGAACATCCGCTGCAAGTGGTTGGCACGATCAACGCCAACCACGCATTGCTGGCCAAGCGCGCCGGTTTCAAGGCTATTTACCTGTCGGGTGGCGGGGTGGCTGCCGGCTCCCTCGGCGTGCCGGACCTGGGGATTACCGGTCTGGATGACGTGCTGACCGACGTGCGCCGCATCACTGACGTTTGCGATTTGCCACTGTTGGTGGACGTGGACACCGGTTTCGGCTCCTCGGCGTTCAACGTTGCCCGTACCGTGAAGTCGATGATCAAGTTTGGCGCAGCGGCGATCCACATCGAAGACCAGGTCGGCGCCAAGCGCTGCGGTCACCGTCCTAATAAAGAGATCGTCTCGCAGCAGGAAATGGTCGACCGCATCAAAGCGGCCGTCGATGCCCGCACCGATGACAGCTTCGTGATCATGGCGCGCACTGATGCGCTGGCGGTGGAAGGTCTTGAATCTGCGCTGGATCGCGCCGCGGCGTGCATCGAAGCTGGCGCCGACATGGTGTTCCCGGAAGCGATCACCGAGCTTGAGATGTACAAACTGTTCGCCAGCCGCGTGAAAGCGCCGATCCTGGCCAACATCACCGAATTCGGCGCGACGCCGCTGTATACCACCGAGCAACTCGCCGCCGCCGACGTGTCGCTGGTGCTGTACCCGCTGTCGGCGTTCCGCGCCATGAACAAAGCCGCGGAAAACGTCTACACCGCGATCCGCCGCGACGGCACGCAACAGAACGTGATCGACACCATGCAGACGCGCATGGAGCTCTACGATCGCATCGATTACCACACCTTTGAGCAGAAGCTCGATGCGTTGTTTGCCGCGAAGAAGTAATGAAAGCCCTGTAGGAGCGAAGCTTGCTCGCGAAGACGGACTGACATTCAAAATCAATGTCGTCTGAGACACCGCTTTCGCGAGCAAGCTCCGCTCCTACAAGTTTCCCTGACAAATTCAAAAAAATTGGAGACAGCAATGGCCGAAGCAAAAGTACTCAGTGGCGCCGGGCTCCGTGGCCAGGTTGCCGGGCAAACCGCACTGTCCACCGTGGGCCAGTCGGGCGCAGGCTTGACCTATCGCGGCTATGACGTTCGCGAACTGGCGGCAGACGCACAATTCGAAGAAGTGGCTTACCTGCTGCTGTACGGCGAACTGCCGACCAAGGCACAACTCGCTGCCTATACCCAAAAACTGAGCAAGCTGCGTGACCTGCCGCAAGCGCTGAAAGAAGTGCTGGAACGCATCCCCGCCGACGCTCATCCGATGGACGTGATGCGCACCGGTTGCTCGTTTCTGGGCAATATCGAGCCGGAGCAGGACTTCTCCGAACAACACGACAAAACCGACCGCCTGTTGGCCGCGTTCCCGGCGATCATGTGCTACTGGTATCGCTTCAGCCACGACGGTAAACGCATCAATTGCGTGACCGACGAAGCCTGCATCGGCGGCCATTTCCTGCACCTGCTGCACGACAAGAAACCGAGCGAGTTGCACGTCAAGGTGATGAACGTTTCGCTAATCCTCTACGCCGAACACGAGTTCAATGCGTCGACCTTCACCGCCCGGGTGTGCGCCTCGACGCTGTCGGATCTGTATTCCTGCATCACGGCGGCCATCGGCTCCCTGCGCGGCCCGCTGCACGGCGGCGCCAACGAAGCGGCGATGGAAATGATCGAGCGCTTTTCGTCGCCGGAAGAGGCCGTCGAAGGCACCCTCGGCATGCTTGCGCGCAAGGACAAGATCATGGGCTTCGGCCACGCGATCTATAAGGACAACGATCCACGCAACGAGGTGATCAAGGCCTGGTCGAAAAAGCTCGCTGACGAAGTGGGCGACACGGTGTTGTTCCCGGTGTCCGAAGCCATCGACGCAACCATGTGGGAGCAGAAGAAACTGTTCCCGAACGCCGACTTCTACCATGCGTCGACGTACCATTTCATGGGCATTCCGACCAAGTTGTTCACGCCAATCTTCGTCTGCTCGCGCCTGACCGGCTGGGCTGCGCACGTGTTCGAACAACGCGCCAATAACCGCATCATCCGCCCGAGCGCCGAATACGTCGGCGTCGAACAGCGCAAGTTCGTGCCAATCGAACAACGCTGAATGGTGGGGGCTACCGCGCTGGTTACTGAATGAACCGGGAACCAGTGTGGGAGCGGGCTTGCTCGCGAAGACGGACTGGCATCCAACATTGATGTCGACTGACACTCCGCTTTCGCGAGCAAGCCCGCTCCCACATTAGATTGGGTTCAGTTCAGTAGCCGCGCCAGGCCCCACCTTTTGAAACCACCGTGACCGAGTCCTGACGATGAACACAAAATTCCGCAAACCGCTGCCCGGCAGCCATCTGGATTATTTCGACGTCCGCGCGGCGGTCGAGGCCATTTCGCCTGGCGCCTATGACACCCTGCCGTACACCTCCCGCGTGCTGGCGGAAAACCTTGTGCGTCGCTGCGACCCGGCCACGCTCACCGAATCGCTCAAACAATTCATCGAGCGCAAACGCGACCTCGACTTCCCATGGTTCCCCGCCCGCGTGGTGTGCCATGACATTCTTGGCCAGACTGCCTTGGTCGACCTCGCCGGCCTGCGCGATGCCATCGCCCTGCAAGGCGGCGATCCGGCGCAAGTGAACCCGGTAGTGCCGACTCAGTTGATCGTCGACCACTCGCTGGCCGTCGAGCGCGGCGGCTTCGACCCGGAAGCGTTCGAGAAGAACCGCGCCATCGAAGACCGTCGCAACGAAGACCGTTTCCACTTCATCAACTGGACCAAAAAAGCCTTCAAGAACGTCGACGTGATCCCGCCGGGCAACGGGATCATGCACCAGATCAACCTGGAGAAAATGTCGCCGGTGATTCAGGTGCGCGACGGCGTGGCCTTCCCCGATACCTGTGTCGGCACCGACAGTCACACCCCACACGTCGATGCGCTGGGCGTGATCGCCATTGGTGTTGGTGGCCTGGAAGCGGAGAGCGTGATGCTGGGTCGCGCATCGTGGATGCGTCTGCCGGAAAGCGTCGGTGTCGAGCTGACCGGTAAGCTGCAACCGGGCATCACCGCCACCGACATGGTGCTGGCGCTGACCGAATACCTGCGCAAACAAAAAGTTGTCGGCGCGTGGCTGGAATTCTTCGGTGAAGGGGCTTCGGCTCTGACCTTGGGCGACCGCGCGACCATTTCCAACATGGCCCCGGAATACGGCGCCACGGCGGCAATGTTCTACATCGACCAGCAGACCATCGACTACCTGAAACTCACCGGCCGTGAAGACGAGCAAGTGCAGTTGGTCGAGAATTACGCCAAGACCACCGGCCTGTGGGCTGACAGCCTCAAGGGGGCGCAATACGAGCGCGGCTTGACGTTTGACCTGTCCACCGTCGTGCGCAACATGGCCGGCCCGAGCAATCCGCATGCCCGTGTGGCGGTTTCGGATCTGGCCGCCAAAGGTATCTCCGGCCAGTGGGACGACGTGCCTGGCCAGATGCCGGATGGCGCGGTGATCATCGCCGCCATCACCAGTTGCACCAACACCAGCAATCCACGCAACGTGATTGCCGCTGGCCTGCTGGCGCGCAACGCCAACAAGCTCGGGCTGACCCGCAAGCCATGGGTCAAATCCTCGCTGGCGCCGGGTTCGAAGACCGTGGCGCTGTATCTGGATGAAGCCGGGCTGACTACAGAACTGGAGCAACTGGGCTTCGGCGTCGTGGCCTTCGCCTGCACCACGTGCAACGGCATGTCCGGCGCGCTGGACCCGGTGATCCAGCAGGAAATCATCGACCGCGATCTGTACGCCACGGCCGTACTCTCCGGTAACCGTAACTTCGACGGGCGGATTCACCCGTACGCGAAAAACGCGTTCCTGGCTTCGCCGCCATTGGTGGTGGCTTACGCCATTGCCGGGACCATCCGTTTCGACATCGAAAAAGATGTGTTGGGCGTGGTCGATGGCAAGGAAATCCGTCTGAAAGACATCTGGCCGAGCGACGAAGAAATCGACGCGGTGGTCAAGGCCTCGGTGAAACCGGAGCAGTTCCGTCAGGTGTACATCCCGATGTTCGCCATCCACGAAGACACCGGTCCGAAGGTCGCGCCGCTGTATGACTGGCGCGAAATGAGCACCTACATCCGTCGTCCGCCTTACTGGGAAGGTGCGCTGGCCGGCGCGCGTCCGCTCAAGGGCATGCGCCCGCTGGCGGTGCTGCCGGACAACATCACCACCGATCACCTGTCGCCTTCCAACGCGATCATGCTCGACAGCGCCGCCGGTGAATACCTGGCGAAAATGGGCCTGCCGGAAGAAGACTTCAACTCCTACGCCACCCACCGCGGCGACCACTTGACCGCGCAGCGCGCGACGTTCGCCAACCCGAAACTGTTCAACGAAATGGTCCGGGAAAACGGCAAGGTCAAGCAGGGTTCCCTGGCGCGGGTCGAGCCCGAAGGCCAAGTGATGCGCATGTGGGAAGCCATCGAAACCTACATGGAGCGCAAGCAGCCGCTGATCATCATCGCCGGTGCCGACTACGGCCAGGGTTCGTCCCGGGACTGGGCAGCCAAAGGTGTGCGTCTGGCGGGTGTGGAAGCGATTGCCGCTGAAGGTTTCGAGCGCATCCACCGCACCAACCTGGTGGGCATGGGCGTGTTGCCGCTGGAGTTCCAGTCGGGCACCGACCGTCACACCCTGGCCATCGACGGCAGCGAAACCTACGACGTGATCGGCGACCGCACTCCGCGTGCGACGCTGACGCTGGTGATCAATCGCAAGAATGGCGAACGCGTCGAAGTGCCGGTGACCTGCCGCCTCGACACCGCCGAAGAAGTGTCGATCTACGAGGCCGGCGGCGTGTTGCAGCGTTTCGCCCAGGACTTCCTCGAAGAATCGGCGGTCGCCGTCTAAATCACGAAGTGCGGACACGGGGTTTCAGGCCTGTGTCCGCCTGCCTTTACGATAAGGAGTAGGAGCACCAATGGCTCACGCACCTCAAATTAAAATCCCCGCCACCTATATGCGTGGCGGCACCAGCAAAGGCGTGTTCTTCAGCCTGAAAGACCTGCCCGAAGCGGCACAGATTCCCGGCCCGGCTCGCGATGCGTTATTGCTGCGAGTGATCGGCAGTCCCGACCCATACGACAAGCAAATCGACGGCATGGGCGGTGCGACGTCCAGCACCAGCAAAACCGTGATCCTGTCGAAAAGCCTCAAGGCCGACCATGACGTCGATTACCTGTTCGGTCAGGTCTCCATCGACAAGCCTTTCGTCGACTGGAGTGGCAACTGCGGCAACTTGTCGGCGGCAGTCGGTTCGTTCGCGGTCAGCAATGGCCTGGTGGACGCCAGCCGCATTCCGCACAACGGCGTGGCGGTGGTGCGCGTGTGGCAGGCCAATATCGGCAAGACCATCATCGCCCACGTACCGATCACCAACGGTGAGGTGCAGGAAACAGGTGATTTCGAACTCGATGGCGTGACCTTTCCGGCGGCCGAAGTGCAGCTCGAATTCATCGACCCAGCGGCGGAAGAAGAGGGTGGCGGTGGTTCGATGTTCCCCACCGGCAATCTGGTGGATGACCTCGAAGTGCCGGGCGTCGGTACGCTCAAGGCGACCCTGATCAACGCTGGCATCCCGACCATTTTCATCAATGCTGAAGACATCGGCTACACCGGCACCGAGTTGCAGGGCGCGATCAACGGCGACCTGAAGGCCCTGGCGATGTTCGAAACCATCCGCGCTTACGGCGCGTTGCGCATGGGGCTGATTGAGCATCTGGACGAAGCGGCCAAGCGTCAGCACACACCGAAGGTGGCGTTCGTCGCCAAACCGGCGGATTACATTGCCTCCAGCGGCAAAAAGATCGCCGCCACCGACATTGATTTGCTGGTGCGCGCGCTGTCCATGGGCAAACTGCACCACGCGATGATGGGCACGGCAGCGGTGGCCATCGGCACAGCGGCGGCAATTTCCGGCACGTTGGTGAACCTGGCGGCGGGCGGCATCGAACGCAACGCTGTGCGCTTCGGTCATCCCTCCGGCACTTTGCGCGTGGGCGCCGAGGCCGGTCAGGTCAACGGTGAATGGAGCGTGAAAAAAGCCATCATGAGCCGCAGTGCGCGGGTGTTGATGGAAGGTTATGTCCGCGTGCCGGGGGACTCTTTCTGACAATTTAGAAGTCACCCAAAACCCTGTGGGAGCGGACTTGTCCGCGATGAGGCCTTCACATTCAACATCTATGTTGGCTGATACACCGCTATCGCGGGCAAGCCCGCTCCCACAGTTAATTGCATTTCAATAACAAGAATGGCGTCACCAACTAAGATTGATCCTGAACCGAGGTCCCATCAGCGAACCACTGACCGAGTGAATCGAACATGAGCGCCAACGTCGACCTGAACAACCGCCCCGACTACGACACGGTCCTGCAGGACATCGCTGACTACGTCCTCAACTTCAAAATCGACTCTACCGAGGCGCTTGATACCGCCCGCAATTGCCTGATGGACACCCTCGGCTGCGGTCTGCTGGCGCTGCGTTTTCCCGAATGCACCAAACACCTGGGACCCATCGTCGAAGGCACGGTCGTCCCTTTTGGCGCTCGCGTGCCGGGCACCAGTTACCGTCTCGATCCGGTCAAAGCGGCGTGGGACATCGGTTGCATCGTTCGCTGGCTCGATTACAACGACACCTGGCTCGCCGCCGAATGGGGTCATCCGTCCGATAACCTCGGTGCCATTCTCGCGGTGGCTGACCACCTGTCGCAAAAACGCCTGGCCAATGGCGATGCACCGCTGACCATTCGTGTGGTGTTGGAAGCGATGATCATGGCCCATGAGATTCAAGGCGTGATTGCGCTGGAAAATTCCTTCAATCGTGTCGGTATCGATCACGTCATCCTGGTGAAGGTCGCCTCGACCGCCGTCACCGCCAAGCTCATGGGCGCCAATCGCGAGCAATTGCTGTCGGCGTTGTCCCATGCCTTTGCCGACGGCCAGGCGCTGCGTACTTACCGGCATGCACCCAATGCCGGGTCGCGTAAATCCTGGGCAGCGGGGGATGCGTCCAGTCGTGGCGTGCGTCTGGCGGACATTGCGATGCGTGGGGAGATGGGTATTCCCGGTGTGCTGACCGCCAGACAATGGGGGTTCTACGACGTGTTGTTCAGCCACACCAACAACGATCTGGCGCTCAAGCCTGAAGATAAACGTGGCTTCAGCTTCTCCCGGCCGTTCGGCAGTTACGTGATGGAAAACGTGCTGTTCAAGATCAGCTTTCCCGCCGAGTTTCATGCGCAAACGGCCTGCGAGGCCGCCGTCACCTTGCACCCATTGGTCAGGAATCGCCTGCACGAAATCGACAAGATCGTCATCACCACCCACGAATCGGCGATCCGCATCATCTCCAAGGTCGGTCCGCTGGCCAACGCTGCGGACCGCGACCACTGCATCCAGTACATGATCGCCGTACCCTTGGTGTTCGGTAATCTGGTGGCCGAGCAATATGAAGACGATTTCCACGCCGTACATCCGATCATCGACGTGCTGCGCGACAAAATGGTCATCGTCGAAGACCCGCGTTTCACCCGCGAATACCTGGAGCCGGATAAACGCTCCATCGCTAATGCGGTGCAGGTGTTCTTCAAGGACGGCTCCAGCACCGAGAACGTGATAGTGGAGTACCCGATCGGCCATCGCCGTCGCCGCATCGATGGTATTCCGCTGCTGGAAGACAAGTTCAAAGCCAATCTGGCGACGCGCTTCACGGCTCAGCGCAGTGCCGAGATCTTTGCATTGTGCAAGGACCAGGCTGCGCTTGAAGCGACTCCGGTGAACCGGTTTGTGGATTTGTTTGTGATCTAGGAGACCGAGTTATCGTTCTTCGCGAGCAAGCCCGCTCCCACATTGGATCTTTGTCGTACACAAAATCTGTGTTCGCTGAAGATCAAATGTGGGAGCGGGCTTGCTCGCGAAGGCGGCCTGGCAGGCGCTGAAGAACTACTTGAACCGCCGCTCCACACCTTTCTCTACCAGAATCTTCGCAGAGATTTCTTCCACGGAGAAATGCGTGGAATTGATGTGGGCAATGTTCTCGCGGCGAAACAGATTCTCCACCTCGCGCACTTCGAATTCGCACTGCGCGTAGCTCGAATAGCGGCTGTTGGGCTTGCGTTCATTGCGGATCGCCGTGAGGCGGTCCGGGTCGATGGTCAGGCCGAACAGCTTGTGATGATGGGCGCGCAGGGCGGTTGGCAGTTGCAGGCGCTCCATGTCGTCTTCGGTCAGCGGGTAATTGGCCGCGCGGATGCCGAATTGCATGGCCATGTACAAACACGTCGGGGTTTTACCACAGCGCGACACACCCACTAGTATCAGGTCAGCTTTGTCGTAATAGTGGGTGCGGGCGCCGTCGTCGTTGTCGAGGGCGAAGTTCACAGCCTCGATGCGCTCCATGTAATTGGAGTTGCCACCGATGGAGTGGGATTTGCCGACGGTGTAGGAAGAATGCTCGGTCAGTTCCTGTTCCAGTGGCGCCAGGAAGGTCGAGAAAATGTCGATCATGAAACCATTCGATGTCGCGAGGATCTCACGAATGTCCTGATTGACGATGGTGTCGAAAATAATCGGACGAAAACCATCGTTTTCGGCGGCTTTGTTGATTTGTTGTACCATGGCCCGCGCTTTATCCGCGTTGTCGATGTAGGGCCGCGTGATTTTGCTGAAGGCAATGTTTTCGAACTGCGCCAACAGGCTTTGACCGAGGGTTTCGGCCGTAATGCCCGTGCCATCGGAGATAAAGAAAGCAGATCGTTTCATTTGCACCTTGGGCCTTAAGCTAGTTTCGATTCTTGGATATAGTAGGCGCGATTTGTCGGCCGCCAGTGGCCAGCATTCTCACTTATTTTCCAGGTCCAGGCCATACAGCCGGCAAATGCTCCCCCGAGTCGCCGGCTTCTGAGCTTTTCCAACACAGTTAGTGGAGAGATCACCTTGGTAGAGTACGTAGTTTCCCTCGATAAGCTCGGCGTCCATGATGTAGAGCATGTGGGGGGCAAGAACGCATCCCTGGGCGAGATGATCAGTAACCTTGCAGGTGCCGGTGTATCGGTGCCCGGTGGCTTCGCCACGACAGCTCAGGCGTATCGTGATTTCCTGGAACTGAGCGGTCTGAACGATCAGATCCACGCAGCCCTCGACGCGCTGGATGTCGACGATGTCAACGCCCTGGCCAAAACCGGCGCCCAGATCCGTCAATGGATCATGGAAGCCGAATTCCCAGAGAAGCTCAATACCGAGATCCGCACCGCGTTCGCCACGCTGTCGGCCGGTAACCCTGACATGGCCGTTGCCGTGCGCTCTTCCGCTACCGCCGAAGACTTGCCGGACGCTTCCTTCGCCGGTCAGCAGGAAACCTTCCTGAACATCCGTGGTGTCGAAAACGTTATTCGCGCCGCTAAAGAGGTGTTCGCTTCCCTGTTCAACGATCGTGCGATTTCCTACCGCGTCCACCAGGGCTTCGACCACAAGCTGGTTGCCCTGTCGGCCGGCGTGCAGCGCATGGTCCGCTCCGAAACCGGCACCGCCGGCGTGATGTTCACCCTCGATACCGAATCGGGCTTCCGTGACGTGGTGTTCATCACCGGCGCTTACGGCCTGGGTGAAACCGTCGTGCAAGGCGCGGTGAACCCGGATGAGTTCTACGTCCACAAAGGCACGCTGGCAGCCGGTCGTCCGGCCATCCTGCGTCGCAATCTGGGCAGCAAAGCCATCAAGATGATCTACGGCGAAGTCGCCACGGCCGGTAAATCGGTCAAGACCATCGACGTGGACAAGGCCGATCGTGCCCGTTTCTGTCTGAGCGACGCTGAAGTCAGCGAGCTGGCCAAACAAGCGATGATCATCGAGAAGCACTACAAGTGCCCGATGGACATCGAATGGGCCAAAGACGGCGACGACGGCAAGCTCTACATCGTTCAGGCCCGTCCTGAAACCGTGAAGAGCCGCACTTCGGCCAATGTCATGGAACGCTACCTGTTGAAAGAAACCGGCACCGTGCTGGTGGAAGGTCGCGCCATCGGCCAGCGCATCGGCGCCGGCAAGGTCCGCATCATCAAGGACGTGTCCGAGATGGACAAAGTCCAGCCCGGCGACGTACTGGTCTCCGACATGACCGACCCGGACTGGGAACCGGTGATGAAGCGCGCCAGCGCCATCGTCACCAACCGTGGCGGTCGTACCTGCCACGCGGCAATCATCGCCCGTGAGCTGGGCATCCCGGCCGTGGTCGGTTGCGGCAACGCCACCCAACTGTTGCAAGACGGCCAGGGCGTGACCGTTTCCTGCGCTGAAGGCGACACCGGTTACATCTTCGAAGGTGAGCTGGGCTTCGACATCAAGAAAAACTCCGTGGATGCCATGCCGGATCTGCCGTTCAAGATCATGATGAACGTCGGCAACCCGGACCGCGCCTTCGACTTCGCGCAGCTGCCGAACGCCGGTGTGGGCCTGGCCCGTCTGGAATTCATCATCAACCGCATGATCGGCGTGCACCCCAAGGCGCTGTTGAACTACGACGGCCTGCCGCAAGAAATCAAGGACAGTGTCGACAAGCGCATCGCCGGTTATGACGATCCTGTTGGCTTCTATGTCGACAAACTGGTTGAAGGCATCAGCACCCTGGCCGCTGCGTTCACCCCGAAAAAGGTCATCGTGCGTCTGTCGGACTTCAAGTCCAACGAATACGCCAACCTGATCGGTGGCAAGCTCTACGAGCCGGAAGAAGAAAACCCGATGCTGGGCTTCCGTGGCGCTTCGCGTTACATCAGCGAATCGTTCCGTGACTGCTTCGAACTCGAGTGCCGTGCTCTTAAGCGCGTGCGCAACGAGATGGGCCTGACCAACGTTGAAATCATGGTTCCGTTCGTTCGTACCCTCGGCGAAGCCAGCCAAGTGATCGATCTGTTGGCCGAAAATGGCCTGGCTCGCGGCGAGAATGGTCTGCGCATCATCATGATGTGCGAGCTGCCGTCCAACGCGATCCTGGCTGAAGAATTCCTTGAGTTCTTCGACGGCTTTTCCATCGGCTCCAACGACCTGACCCAGCTGACACTGGGTCTGGACCGTGACTCCGGGATCATCGCGCACCTGTTCGACGAGCGTAATCCTGCGGTCAAGAAGTTGCTGGCCAATGCTATTCAGGCCTGCAACAAGGCGGGCAAGTACATCGGCATCTGCGGTCAGGGCCCTTCGGACCACCCTGATCTGGCCAAATGGCTGATGGAGCAGGGCATCGAAAGCGTTTCGCTGAACCCCGATTCCGTGCTGGAAACCTGGTTCTTCCTGGCTGAGGGTCAGGCTTCGGCCTGATGGTGTGGACGGGCCGCTCTCTGTGGGAGCGAGCCTGCTCGCGATGGTCGTAAACGATAACGCGTACTTGCTGGATAAACGCGTTGTTCTGGCGTCCTTCGCGAGCAGGCTCGCTCCCACATTGGCCGGCTCTCTTAGATATTCAAGTAGGGCGGGCTCCTCTGGATGCCGCCCTTTTTTGTGCAAGAGCATTATGCAAAGCAGCAGCAACCTATTTCCTGTCGCCCTGATCAGCGCCGAACGACGCGGTGATTTGAGCGAAGACGTCTATCGTTTGAAACCCGGCAACAGCCCCGACGGCACCGTCGAACTGGCTGTGACGCGCCTCGGCCTGGCCGATGAGCCGGCGGTGCGTGGCGTGCCGGTGATTCTGTTGCACGGCAGCTTTTCCAATCGACGGTTCTGGTTCTCTCCCAAAGGTTTGGGGCTGGGGGCTTATCTGACGCGCCTGGGGTTCGATGTATGGATTCCGGAAATGCGCGGTCATGGTCTGTCTCAGCGCAATCAGGACTATCGCAAAAACCGCGTCGCCGACTACGCGCGTTACGATTTGCCGGCCATTGGCGCATTCGTTCGCGAGCAAAGCGGCCAGGTCCCACACTGGATCGGTCACTCGCTGGGTGGCATTACGCTGGCGGCGGCGCTGGGTGGGGAATACATCGGCGAGCCTGTCGTCGCGTCTGCGGCGTTCTTCGGTACGCAGGTCAGCCGTACCTACTGGCCGTTGAAGTTTCCACCGGTGGAGTGGAGCGGGCGCTTCATCCTCAAGCGGTTTGCCCAACTGTCAGGTTCACGCCTCAAGCGCGGCCCGGAGGACGAGCCGATTGGCCTGGCCCTGGAAAGCATGCGCTGGTACGGGCTGTTCGGGCGTTTTGGTGATGCCGACAAGGACTGGTGGGCGGGTTTGGCCGAGGTTCAGTTACCGGTGTTGGCCGTGAGCGCCGCGGGCGATCATCAGGACCCGACCTGGGCCTGCCGCAAGCTGTTCGATCAGGTCGGCTCCGAGCACAAGCAATTCATCACCCTTGGCCGCGAGCAAGGCTTTGGCGATAATTTCGGTCATGTGGAAATGCTTGTCAGCAAGGCTGCGCAGACGGAAGTCTGGCCTTTGGTGGCGCGTTGGCTGGCAGATCAACAGACGCCTTTGCTGGGTGGAAAGCCGGATTTGGCCGCGGCAATTTGAGCCTGATGCTCTAACAAGGGCATTTCGCTCGGAACGGCTTGCGGCTAAGATATGACGCATTAAGCGGTTCTGGTCACTTTTAGTGATTGACTCGATCGGCGCGTTTGCAGCCGTTGAGCCTTGGTCCGCGTATGCTGCCTACTCGATTGTCTTCCTTTTCACAGGAGTTTCTCGATGAACCATTACCTCACGCCTGATCTTTGCGATGCCTACCCGGAGCTGGTGCAGGTGCTGGAACCGATGTTCAGCAATTTCGGTGGCCGTGATTCTTTCGGCGGCGAAATCGTGACCATCAAATGTTTCGAAGATAATTCGCTGGTCAAGGAGCAAGTAGCGCTCAAGGGGAACGGTAAAGTGCTGGTGGTCGACGGTGGAGGTTCCCTGCGCCGCGCGCTGTTGGGTGACCTGCTGGCCGAGAAAGCCGCCAGTAACGGTTGGGAAGGGCTGGTGATCTACGGTTGCATTCGCGACGTCGACGTCATAGCGCAAACCGATCTGGGGGTTCAAGCCCTGGCCAGTCACCCGATGAAAACCGACCGGCGCGGCGTTGGTGAACTCAATATTGCCGTGACCTTCGCGGGTGTGACTTTCCACCCGGGTCACTATGTTTATGCGGATAACAACGGCGTGATCATTTCGCCAAGCCCGCTGAAGATGCCTGAATAAAGCGCGTTTCATTAAAGGGGTGAGGATGTTCGAGGAAGAAAACGCGCAGTGGGGGCTGGTGCATGCCCTGGTGCTGGATGGTAAAGGCGGTGCGCGTTCGATAGCCCGGACTGAACTCGATGACTTGCAGCTGCAGGCCCATGAAAGCCTGTGGCTGCACTGGGATCGCAGTCATCCTCAAACCCAGACCTGGTTGCGTAAATACAGCGGTCTGAGTGAATTTAGTTGCGACTTGTTGCTGGAAGAGAACACCCGGCCGCGTCTTTTGCCGCTGCCGGACTCCGAGCTGTTGCTGTTTCTGCGCGGAATCAACCTCAATCCAGGTGCCGAGCCGGAAGACATGGTCTCGGTGCGGATCTTCGGGGCGGCCCAGCGGGTGATCTCGCTGCGTCTGCGGCCATTGCGCGCCACCGATGAGTTGCTGGCGCAACTGGCTGAAGGCAAAGGGCCGAGAACCGCCTCCGAACTCATTCTTTATATGGCGCAGTACCTCACTAACAAAGTGCAGGATCTGGTCAGCTGCCTCTCGGAAATCGTCGATGAGGAAGAAGAAAAACTGGATACCGACGAACGGTATACGCCGGAGCATGGGGCTGTTTTGCAGATCCGTCGCAGAGCGGCCGCACTGAAACGTTTTCTGGCACCGCAGCGGGATATTTTCGGTCAGTTGACGCGAATAAAACTACCGTGGTTCGTTGAAGACGATGGCGATTACTGGAACGAATTGAACAACAGCCTGACCCGTTATCTCGAGGAGCTGGAATTGACCCGAGAGCGCGTGGGGCTGGTCCTGGAGGCCGAAGACCGGCGTCTGAGCGTGCGCATGAATCGCACGATGTACCGCTTCGGGATCATCACCGGGATCTTTTTGCCGATGAGTTTTTTGACCGGTCTTTTGGGCATCAACGTCGGCGGTATTCCGTTCTCCACCAGCCCTTATGGCTTCCTGATCGCCTGCTTGCTGGCAGGCTCGGTAGCGCTGGGGCAGTGGTGGCTATTCCGACGTTTGCGCTGGTTCTGATGATGAGTCATGTGACCCGACCAAATTTGACCGCGTCTTTCACAGATATCACGAGAGGTGCGTATGCACGATCCGTTTGAACAGTCTTTGCGTGACATGCTCAAAGCTTCGCCGTCCAGCCGTGACGACGATGCCTGCCTGGGCCGCGTGCTGAAAACCGCCAACCGCCAGGTCGGTGCCGGCGATCTGTTCAGCCTGCTGGGCCGCTGGTTGCCCGCGCTGATGATCGCCCTGAATAACGGATCGGCCCATATCTCGCCGGTTTCCCGTCTTCGTAAACCTACCGCTCGCACTGCTGATAAGGCTGATTGAATATGGAACTTGATCTCTGGACTCAGAGCCTCGTCACTGCAATGACTGCGTTATGGACCAAGGTTGCAAACTTCATTCCGAACCTGTTTGGCGCACTGGTTGTGCTGCTGCTGGGTTTTGTCGTGGCCAAACTGCTGGACACACTGCTCTCCAAATTGCTCGCCAAACTGGGCCTCGATCGCCTGATGGGCGGCACCGGGCTGACCAAATTGCTATCCCGAGCAGGCCTTCAGGTGCCTATCTCGACGTTGATCGGCAAAATCGTGTATTGGTTCGTCCTGCTGATTTTTCTGGTTTCGGCCGCAGAATCCCTTGGACTTGAGCGAGTTTCGGCTACGCTGGACATGTTGGCGCTGTATTTGCCGAAAGTATTCGGCGCTGCGCTGGTACTGCTGGTGGGTGTCTTGCTGGCGCAACTGGCCAATGGGCTGGTGCGTGGCGCGGCTGAAGGCGTAGGGCTTGATTACGCCGCGGGCCTGGGGCGAATTGCCCAGGGCCTGGTGATCATCATCAGTATTTCGGTTGCGATCAGCCAGTTGGAGGTCAAGACTGACCTGCTCAACCATGTGATCGTGATCGTCTTGATTACCGTTGGTCTGGCGGTTGCGCTGGCCATGGGGTTGGGAAGCCGGGAAATTGCCGGTCAGATTCTTGCGGGAATCTATGTGCGTGAGTTGTATCAGGTTGGGCAACAAGTGCGAGTTGGCGAGGTCGAAGGTCAGATCGAAGAGATCGGCACGGTTAAAACCACCGTGCTGACCGACGAGGGTGAGCTAGTCTCTCTCTCGAATCGGATTCTCTTGGAGCAGCATGTGAGTAGCCGCTAACCCGGCAAATCCTGCTAATGTATGCCGCCGCAAAATGTCCTGAAGGACTGCGGCGGACATTGACCTGACTGTCGGCCAGACTTGTTTTGAATAAAGCTCAATCGCTCTCCACGCGCTACGACCCCCGCGAGCTCTCTGATGAGGAGTTGGTCGCGCGCTCGCATACCGAGCTGTTTCACGTAACGCGCGCTTATGAAGAACTGATGCGGCGTTACCAGCGAACATTATTTAACGTTTGTGCACGGTATCTTGGGAACGATCGTGATGCAGACGATGTCTGTCAGGAAGTGATGTTGAAGGTGCTCTACGGCCTGAAGAACTTCGAGGGGAAATCGAAGTTCAAGACGTGGCTATATAGCATCACGTACAACGAGTGCATCACGCAGTATCGGAAAGAACGGCGAAAGCGTCGCTTGATGGACGCTTTGAGTCTGGACCCCCTCGAGGAAGCATCTGAAGAAAAGATGCCGAAACCCGAGGAAAAGGGTGGACTTGATCGCTGGCTGGTGTATGTGAACCCGATCGACCGGGAAATTCTGGTGCTACGATTTGTCGCAGAGCTGGAATTTCAGGAGATCGCAGACATAATGCACATGGGTTTGAGTGCAACAAAAATGCGTTACAAACGCGCTCTAGACAAATTGCGTGAGAAATTTGCAGGCATTGCTGAAACTTAGTTCGGCGCAAATATCTCTTACGTGTAGGCAAGTTCTGATAGACTTGCCGCCGAGTTGTCCCCCGGTTTGCGGGACTGCTTCACAATCACCAGATGGGGATTTAACGGATGAAACTGAAAAACACCTTGGGCTTGGCCATTGGTTCTCTTATTGCTGCCACTTCGTTCGGCGCTCTGGCACAAGGCCAAGGCGCAGTTGAAATCGAAGGCTTCGCTAAGAAAGAACAATTCGACAGCGCTCGTAACTTCAAGAACAACGGCAACCTGTTCGGCGGTTCGATCGGTTACTTCCTGACCGACGACGTTGAACTGCGTCTGGCCTACGACGAAGTGCACAACGTGCGTTCCGACGACGGTCGTAACATCAAGGGCGCTAACACCGCTCTGGACGCCCTGTACCACTTCAACAACCCGGGCGACATGCTGCGTCCGTACGTATCGGCTGGCTTCTCCGACCAGAGCATCGGTCAGAACGGTTCCGGTGGTCGTAACGGTTCCACCTTCGCCAACGTTGGCGGCGGTGCCAAGCTGTACTTCACCGACAACTTCTACGCCCGTGCTGGCGTTGAAGCTCAATACAACATCGACCAGGGCGACACCGAGTGGGCTCCTAGCGTCGGTATCGGTGTGAACTTCGGTGGCGGCTCCAAGCCTGCTGCTGCTCCAGTTCCAGCACCAGCTGAAGTTTGCGCTGACAGCGACAACGATGGCGTTTGCGACAACGTTGACAAGTGCCCGGACACCCCAGCCAACGTAACTGTTGACGCTGATGGCTGCCCAGCAGTTGCTGAAGTTGTTCGTGTTGAGCTGGACGTGAAGTTCGACTTCGACAAGTCGGTAGTCAAGCCTAACAGCTACGGCGACATCAAAAACCTGGCTGACTTCATGAAGCAGTACCCATCCACCACTACTACTGTTGAAGGTCACACTGACTCCGTCGGTCCTGACGCTTACAACCAGAAACTGTCCGAGCGTCGTGCAAACGCCGTTAAGCAAGTTCTGACCAACCAGTACGGTGTTGAATCGTCCCGCGTTCAGTCTGTTGGCTACGGCGAATCCCGCCCAGTTGCTGACAACAAAACTGACGCTGGTCGCGCTGTAAACCGTCGCGTAGAAGCGCAGGTTGAAGCTAGCGCTAAGTAATTAGCTCGCAGCTCTGGAAAAGCCCGGCTTAGGCCGGGCTTTTCTTTGTCTGCGATTTGGGTTTCAGCGTTGGTTTTGCGTTGTTTCTAAAAGATCGCAGCCTGCGGCAGCTCCAGGGATAAATGCCAAATCCATGTAGGAGCCGCCGCAGACTGCGATCTTTTTGATCTCTACAAAGATAAACACCGAGCCAATGCAGGAGCTGCCGCAGGTTGCGATCTTTTGATCTCATCGCAGGCCGCCACTGCACCGATCACCAGAATCGCCGGGCTTTTGAGCTGGAAGTCACTGGCATCGTCTTCCATGGCTGCCAAGTCGCTCCGACATTCCCGTTGGTGCGGCAGGGAAGCATTTTCGATCATCGCCACAGGCGTATCGGCAGCCATTCCGCCGGCCAGCAGTTGCTCACGAATTTCACTGAGTTTTGCCACGCCCATATAAATCACCAGTGTTGTGCCCCCTTGTGCCAAGGCTTGCCAGTTCAGGCTGCTGTCATCTTGAGTGTGCGCGGTGACCAGTGTCACGCCACGCGCGACGCCCCGCAGCGTCAGCGGAATATCGCATTGGGTCGCGCCGGCAAGGCCAGCGGTGATGCCATTGACCAGTTCAACCTCGACGCCACGCTCACGCAGCCACTGCGCTTCTTCACCGCCGCGCCCGAAGATGCACGGATCACCGCCCTTGAGCCGCACCACGCATTTGCCGTGGCGGGTATAACGCAACATCAGGCGATGAATAAAGGCTTGAGGCGTGGAGCGACAGCCACCACGCTTACCCACAGGAATGATTCGCGCATTCGGGCAATGCTCCAGCACCGCCTCATTGACCAGATCGTCGATCAGCACCACGTCCGCTTCGCGCAACGCTCGAACCGCCTTGAGGGTCAGCAATTCAGGGTCGCCAGGACCCGCACCCACCAGCCAGACTTTTGCGCTCATAGTGTTTTCCTCACGAGATGACGGCGACTGGCTGCGCGGTGGCGGCCAGCAAACGCTTGATTTCCGGGACGCAGGAGCCGCATTGCGTGCCACAGCCCAGTTCTTGTTTCAAACCCTGCAAGTCCAGGCCACGCCCAATGCCGGCACACACCGCGTTCTGGCTGACGTTCATGCAGTTGCACAGGGTTTTGGTGCCCGATGCCGGTCCGCCAGCGGTGCCCGGTGGCGCACTCAAGGGCGCCAGCAGCCAACGGCGTAGCTGTTCGTCGGCGCGACCTTCGAGCCACAGACTTTGCAGCCAGTGTTGGGCCAACGTTTCACCGGCCAGGCGAATCGCGGTGATCCGACCGTTCTCGATCCGTACCCGCTTGCCGATCGAGCGCCGAGGATCGTCGTAGGCCAATACCGGGCCGTCGTTGAGCCCCAGGCACTGATCGATATCACGCAACAACTGCGGGTCTGGCGCGGTGGCGCTGGCAGCGCGTATCAGCAGTGCAGGACGCTCACGGCCGGTCAGGCTGAGGCTTGCGTAGGAAAACGCCTCGCAGAGCGGTCGTAGCGTCTCCAAATGCTGTTGAACATCACCCTCTATCAGAGCGAAAAGCTGCCAGGGCAATTGCACAGGCTCGAGTCGCACACCGCTGTGTTTGAGTTCCGGTTGTTTCGACAATGGGTCGAAGGCGGGGAGGGTGAGGGTATTCACGCCGCCCTTGAGAAAGCGGTCGCCCCAATGCATCGGCAGAAATGCCTGGCCCGGACGTACGCTGTCATCGCTGCTGACTGGCAAGATCACCGAGCCCCGGCGACTTTTCAGATTGATCAGGTCGCCAGGTTGCAGGCGATGCCGACGCAGTTCATCCGGGTGCAGGCTCAACACGGCTTCGCTGACATGGCCGAATAGCTGCGCGGCGGTGCCGGTGCGGCTCATGCCGTGCCATTGATCGCGCAGCCGGCCGGTGATCAGGGTCAGGGGGAAGCGCGCATCGCGTTGCTCCTTGGCGGCGCGATACGGGTCGGTGATGAACTGTGCACGCCCGCTGGCGGTCGGGAAAACTCCGTCGAGATACAGCCGCGCCGTGCCTTCGCGGGCCCCGGCGGGGAAGGGCCATTGCTGCGGGCCGAGCTGGTCGATCAGCGCATGGCTGATTCCGGAGAGGTCGAGGTCGCGGCCGCGAGTCAGGTGTTTGTATTCGTCGAAGACCTGCGCCGGGGTTTCAAAGGCAAACAGGCTGGTGGCTCCAGGGCGCAGATGTTTTTCCAGGCGCTGTGCGAAATCCACGGTGATCGACCAGTCGGGCCGTGCTTCACCGGGTGCGCCGATGGCCTGACGGACGTGGGAAATGCGCCGTTCGGAGTTGGTGACCGTGCCGTCCTTTTCACCCCAACTGGCGGCGGGCAACAGCAGGTCGGCGAACGCGGCGGTTTCGGTGGTGCGAAAGGCTTCCTGCAACACCACGAACGGACAGGCTTGCAGTGCCTCGCGCACAGCGGTCTGGTCCGGCAGCGATTGTGCAGGGTTGGTGCAGGCGATCCACAGCGCTTTGATCTTGCCGCTGCGCATCTGCTCGAACAGCTCGATGGCCGTCAGGCCGGTGGTCGCGGGCAGTTGATCAACGCCCCAGTAGTCAGCCACTTGCGCGCGGTGGTCGGCATTGGCTGCTTCGCGATGGCCTGGCAGCAGGTTCGACAAACTGCCGGTTTCCCGGCCGCCCATGGCATTTGGCTGACCAGTCAGCGAGAAAGGTCCTGCACCGGGCCGGCCGATTTGTCCGGTGGCCAGGTGCAGGTTGATCAACGCGCTGTTCTTCGCGCTGCCGGCAGTGGACTGATTCAGCCCCATGCACCACAGCGATAGAAAGCTCGGTGAAGTGCCGACCCATTGCGCGCATTGATGCAGTTGCTCGACGCTGATGCCACAGAGTTGCGACACCATTGTCGGGGTGTAATCGCGCACCAGGTTTTTCAGCTCGGCCAGGCCTTCGGTATGGGCCTTGATGAAGTCGCGGTCGACCCAGTCTTCCCACAGCAACAGGTGCAAAATCCCATGGAACAGGGCGACATCGGTGCCGGGCAGAATCGCCAGGTGCAGGTCAGCCAAATCGCAGGTGTCGGTGCGCCGTGGGTCGATGACGATGACTTTCATCTGTGGGCGGCGGGATTTGGCTTCTTCCAGGCGACGAAACAGTACCGGGTGGGCGTAGGCCATGTTGCTGCCGACGATCATCACGCAGTCGCTCAGTTCCAGGTCTTCGTAGTTGCAGGGCGGAGCATCGGCGCCGAGGCTGCGCTTGTAGCCGACCACCGCTGAAGACATGCACAGCCGTGAATTACTGTCGATGTTGTTGGTGCCCACCAGCGCCCGCGCCAGTTTGTTGAAGGCGTAGTAATCCTCGGTCAGCAACTGCCCGGAGATATAGAACGCAACGCTGTCCGGGCCATGCTCGGCGATGGTTTCGGCGAAGACGCTGGCGGCGTGATCGAGCGCCGTGTCCCAGTCGGTGCGGCTGCGGGCCAAGCCTTTGCCCAAGCGCAGTTCCGGGTACAACGCCCGTGCCGTCAAGTCGCCGGTCAGGTGCAGGGTCGAACCTTTACTGCACAATTTGCCGAAGTTGGCCGGGTGTGCCGGATCGCCGCTGACGCCGAGGATGCGCTCGCCGTCGTGCTCGATCAGCACACCACAGCCGACCCCGCAGTAGCAGCAGGTGGAGGCGGTGATCTGGTTCATCAGCTTGCTTCCCGCAGGGCGAGCAGCACCCGGCCGTTCTCGACCCGTGCCGAATGATGGTGGGCGCAGCCAATATCAGGGGCCTGGGCCTCGCCGGTTTCCAGGTCGATCTGCCAGTTGTGCAGCGGGCAGGCCACTCGTTTGCCGTAGATCAAACCCTGGGACAACGGCCCGCCCTTGTGCGGGCAGCGGTCGTCGAGGGCGAAAACCTCATCGTCGCTCGTACGAAAAATCGCGATGTCGCCTTTCGGGCCCGCGATGATCCGCGAGCCAAGGGTATTGATCTCTTCCAGTGCGCAGATATCCAGCCAGTTCATACCGACACCTCCAGGTCCTTCACGGGAATGACCTCGAATTCTTTTTTCAGCAGCGGTTGTTCGAGGCGTTCCTTCCAAGGGTCCTGTTCGAACGACAGGGAAAATTGCAGGCGATCGTTCAGTGCCTTGCGCCGTTCCGGGTCTTCCAGCACGGCTTTCTTGATGTGTTCCATGCCGACCCGTTGTAGGTAATGCACGGTGCGTTCGAGGTAGAAGGCTTCTTCGCGATATAGCTGCAGGAAAGCGCCGTTGTATTCGCGCACTTCTTCGGCGGTTTTCAGTTTGACGAAGAATTCCGCGACTTCGGTTTTGATCCCGCCGTTGCCACCGATGTACATCTCCCAGCCGGAATCCACGCCGATAATTCCGACGTCCTTGATCCCCGCTTCCGAGCAGTTGCGTGGGCAACCGGAGACGGCCAGTTTCACTTTGTGCGGCGACCACATGTTGAACAGGTCATGCTCAAGCTCGATGCCCAGTTGCGTGGAATTCTGGGTGCCGAAGCGGCAGAACTCGCTGCCGACACAGGTTTTTACCGTGCGGATGGATTTGCCGTAGGCGTGGCCGGACGGCATGTCCAGGTCTTTCCAGACGCCCGGCAGGTCCTGCTTTTTGATCCCCAGCAAGTCGATACGCTGGCCGCCAGTGACCTTGACCATCGGCACGTTGTACTTGTCGGCCACGTCGGCAATGCGCCGCAGCTCTGAAGGATTGGTCACACCGCCCCACATCCGCGGGACTACAGAGTAAGTGCCGTCTTTCTGAATGTTGGCGTGGGCGCGTTCGTTGATCAGGCGCGATTGTGGATCGTCCTTGGCTTCGCCTGGCCAGGTGGAAATCAGGTAGTAGTTGAGCGCCGGACGGCACGTGGCGCAACCGTTCGGGGTGCGCCAGTTCAAGTAGCTCATGGTGCCGGCGATGGTCAGCAGGTGCTGGTCGCGGATGGCCTGGCGGATTTGCCCGTGGTTGAGGTCACTGCAACCGCAGATGGCTTTCTCGCTTTTCGGCTTGACGTCTGCCGCGCCGCCCACGGTGTTGATCAGTATCTGTTCGACGAGGCCCGCGCAGGAACCGCAGGAGCTGGCGGCCTTGGTGTGTTTCTTCACATCATCGACGCTGAATAGCCCGTGTTCCTGAATGGCTTTGACGATGGTGCCTTTGCACACGCCATTGCAGCCGCAGACTTCGGCGGTGTCGGCCATGCTCATGGCTTTGTCCTGGCCCTGGTGTCCTACATCACCTAAAGCGTTTTCTCCAAACATAAGGTGATCGCGGATCTCGCCGATGCCATGGTTCTCACGGATCTGCCGGAAATACCAACCGCCATCAGCCGTATCGCCGTACAGACAAGCCCCGACCAGCACGTCATCCTTGATCACCAGTTTCTTGTAGACCCCGCCGATCGGGTCGGAGAGGGTGATGGTCTCGGTGCCTTCGCCGCCCATGAAGTCGCCGGCGGAAAACAGGTCGATGCCGGTGACTTTCAATTTGGTCGACGTCACCGAACCCTTGTAGGTGGCGAAACCCAGTTGGGCGAGGTGGTTGGCGCAGACCTTGGCCTGTTCGAACAGCGGCGCGACCAGGCCGTAGGCGATGCCACGGTGGCTGGCGCATTCGCCGATGGCGTAGACCCGAGGGTCGTAGGTTTGCATCGTGTCGTTGACCAGAATCCCGCGATTGCACGGGATGCCGGACTTTTCCGCGAGTTCGGTGTTGGGACGAATACCGGCGGCCATCACCACCAGGTCGGCAGGGATGATGTCGCCGTTCTTGAACTCAACCGAGCCAACCCGGCCATTGCCGGCGTCGTGCAGGGCCTGGGTCTGTTCGCACAGACGGAAATGCAGGCCTCGGGCTTCCAGGGCGGTTTGCAGGAGTTGGCCGCTGGTTTTGTCCAGTTGCC
Organism: Pseudomonas sp. PDM24; assembly: GCF_019218905.1. Classification (NCBI taxonomy): domain Bacteria; kingdom Pseudomonadati; phylum Pseudomonadota; class Gammaproteobacteria; order Pseudomonadales; family Pseudomonadaceae; genus Pseudomonas; species Pseudomonas sp. PDM24. The sequence goes on from NZ_JAHUWR010000001.1 coordinate 422,392, forward strand.
GCTCCAGCAGCCATTCGCCGATGTGCACCACGGTGACGTGCATGCCACGCAGCATCAGGCCGTTGGCGGCTTCAAGGCCCAGCAGACCGCCGCCGATGACCACGGCGTGCTTGTGGGTCTTGGCGGTGTCGATCATCGCCTGGGTGTCGGCAATGTCGCGGTAGCCGATCACGCCCTGCAAGGTATTACCGGGGATCGGCAGGATGAACGGGGTCGAACCGGTGGCAATCAGCAGGCGGTCGTATTCGGCCTCGGTGCCGTCTTCAGCGATGACCCGACGTTTGACCCGGTCGATCTCCACCACTTTACGGTTGAGCAGTAGCTTGATGTTGTTTTCCAGGTACCAGTCCAGATCGTTGAGCACGATCTCTTCGAAGGTCTGTTCGCCAGCCAATACGGGCGACAGCAGGATGCGGTTGTAGTTGGTATGGGGTTCGGCGCCGAAGACCGTGATGTCGTACAGCTCATTACTCAGCTTGAGCAGTTCTTCCAGGGTACGTACCCCGGCCATGCCGTTGCCGATCATCACCAGTTTTAGTTTTTTCATCAGGTTCTCCGGGGAGCTCGGGCCTGCCTCATCAGGGCATTCAGGCCTTGCTCGACAAAATTTTGCGCAAACAAAAAAAGGCGTCCCGCTAGTTAACTAGCGAGGACGCCTTTGTCCTTGTCCCGTTCTCTCGGGCAGCGCAGCCTTCTACGTTGAAGGTTGGGCTTTATGTATGTTGGGAAAGGTAATGCAGTGGTTGTGCCAAGTCGCACAAATGCGGAATTTATGGGCTCTCAGCACGGGAGGAGGGTGTTTGTGTGCACCGGTTCAATGCGCTATGCCCGGTTTTGAAGCAGAAAAGTCAAAAGATCGCAGCCTACGGCAGCTCCCGCAGGAGATCGTGGGCACCCGTAGGAGCTGCCGCAGGCTGCGATCTTTTGATCTTTTGGGTGAAGTGAAAAACTCAACCATGAAACAGCAAAAACAGCAGCACCAGATTCACCAGCAACGACACCAGCGCCAACGTCCGCCAGACTTTCAGCGGTTCGCGCTCCAGCAACGGTCTGGGGCGCACGCTCAAACTGCGGCGTTCTCCCTGTTCCAGTAGCAACAACCATTCTTCCGCCGTTTCAAAACGCTGATCCGGAGCCGCCGCCACCGCGCGCTCCAGACTTTGCGCGATCCATTCCGGCAGGTCGGGCCGGTAGCGACTGGCGCTGACAGGCACACCAAACCGAGGGCGCTGGAATGCTTCGATTTCGCCGTAGGGATAATGCCCGGTCAGCAGGTAATACAAGGTCACGCCCACCGCATACAAATCCTGTTGTGGTGTAGGAGGATCACCTCGAAAGGCTTCCGGCGCGATATAGCTGGGCGTTCCGGGCAGGGCGCAGGCTTGATCTTCGGACAGCCCGGGGCAGTAGGCGAGGCCGAAATCCAGCAAGCGCAGCTCACCGTCGTCCCCCTGCAGCAGGTTCTCCGGTTTGATATCGCGATGCAGAATTTGCCGTCGATGCAGTATGCCGACGGCTCGCAGCAGGCGTTCGGCCAGATCCAGCCATTGAGCCAATGGCAGCGTAGCGACACGCTCATGCAGCTCTGCCAAGGTAGACCCGGAATATTCACGCATCACGTAGTACAAATGCTGACGCTGACTGGCGGCATGGACTTCAGGAAAATGCCGCCCGGCCACACGTTTGAGAAACCATTCCTCTGACAACAACGCCTGCCCGGCCTGGTGATCGTCACGGAGCGCACTGGGCAAGGTTTTCAGCAGCCAGGGCTGTTGTTGTGCGTCGCGCACCCGGTAGAGCAGCGATTGCTGGCTCTGGCCGAGGATCCCTTCGACCTGCCAGCCTTCGAACGTCTGGCCCGGTTTCAGCGCAGGCGGGAGTGGCCATTGCTGCAGATGAATCAGCGCGTCGCCAATGCTGGTTTCACCGAGGGCATCGACCCGCACCAACAGGGCGCTGGCGTTGTCCTGACTGCCGGCCAGATGTGCAGCGTTGACCAGGGTCTGCGCGGCACTGTTCAGGTCGGGTTGATCGCGCAGAATCGCGGCAATGGCCGTGTCGCCCAGCACGGCCCAGATGCCGTCGCTGAGCAGCACGAAACTCTCGTTCAGGCGCAGTTCACCATCGAGAAAGTCCAGCACCAGGTGTTGATCCAGCCCAAGGGCACGTTTGAGCACATGCTGCATGCCCGGCTGGTCCCAGACGTGATCCTCACTCACCCGTTGCAGTGTGTCGGCGTGCCAGCGATAAACCCGGCAATCACCCACATGAGCCAGAGTGAAACGCCTGCCGCGCATCACCAAGGCACTGACGGTAGTCAGCAGCGGTTGCCCGCCGCCGTTCGCCTGCAACCAGCGGTTTTGCGCCAGTAGCAGACGGTCCAATGCCTGGGCGACGCCCCAGGTTTCCGGGGTGGCGTAGTAGTCCAGCGCCAAGGCCTGCAAGGTCGAACGGGCTGCGAGCCCGCCATCGGCACATTGGCTGACACCGTCGGCGATGGCGAACAGGTAACCCTTGCTTGCCGCCAGCGCCGGGGCCGGAGTGACCAGGCGCACAGCGTCCTGGTTCTCCTCGCGGGGGCCGATGGCGCTGTGTTCGGCGAAGCTCAGTTGCAGGCTCATTCAGTCCTCACACCCGTGCTGCGGTAACGGCTGCCGAACCCCAAGTGGTTCTCCAGCGACGTTTCACACCATGCAGACCAAACCAGGCGAGTACGCCGAGGCTGGCGAACAACCACAAGGCCATTTGATAGCTGCCGGTGCTTTGCTTGATCGCGCCCATGCCGGCGGCCAGTGCGAAGCCACCGATACCGCCGGCCATGCCGATCAGCCCGGTCATCACACCGATCTCCCGACGAAAACGCTGCGGGACCAACTGGAATACGGCACCGTTGCCTGCACCCAAACCGAGCATAGTGCACACGAAAAGCGCCAACGCGGCGTAGGAACTCGGCAGATTGAAACCTACCGTTGCAATGCAGATCGCTGCCACGGTGTACATCGCCAGCAAGGTGCGAATCCCGCCGAAGCGATCCGCCAGCGCGCCGCCCAATGGACGCATCAGGCTGCCACCGAACACACAAGCAGCAGTGTAGTAGCCGGCAGTCACCGGGCTCAGGCCGTACTGGTCGTTGAAGTAGCCGGGCAGGGCGCTGGCCAGGCCGATGAAACCGCCAAAGGTCACGCTGTAGAAAAACATGAACCACCAGCTGTCGCGATCACCCAGGGCCTTGAAATAGTCTGACACGGACTTGGGTTTCGGGCGCTCCGGTGCATTTTTGGCCAGCCAGGCGAAGACGATCAGGGTCAGGACCAACGGGATCAGGGCGAAGCCGAACACGTTGCTCCAGCCAAATGCAGCGGCCAGTACCGGGGCGATCAAGGCAGCGAGGACGGTGCCCGAGTTACCGGCACCGGCGATGCCCATGGCTTTGCCTTGGTGCTGGGGCGGATACCATTGCGAGGCCAATGGCAGGGCGACGGCGAATGACGCACCTGCCACGCCAAGGAACAGGCCTAGCAACAACGCTTGTTCGTAACTGTGGATGCCGACTTTCCAGGCGACGAACAGGGCGCAGATGACGATCACCTGGCCGATCAACCCGGCGATTTTTGGCGACAAACGATCAGCCAGCAGGCCCATCAAAAAGCGCAATATGGCCCCGGCCAGAATCGGCGTGGCCACCACCAGCCCGCGTTGTTGGGTGGTCAGGTGCAGATCAGCGGCGATCTGCACTGCCAAAGGGCCGAGCAGGTACCAGACCATGAAGCTCAGATCGAAATAGAGGAAGGCTGCGAACAGTGTCGGGGTATGGCCGGATTTCCAGAAGCTTGAATTCATCGCGCACCTCAGCTGTCAGGCGTATCAAGAAGGAGTCATGAGCTTGCAGGTGGGGCGCCGCAACGGCCGCACCACCAGCCCCGGTCTCTGGGGCCAAAACGGAAAAACGCCGCTACCCGATCCGCCAGGGGGCGAATGAGGTGAGCGACGTCTTCGTCGTAGGTGGGGCAACCGCCGTTGGTTACCTTGCAGGGATTACCTAGCGAGATCTGTGCCAACAAGGGAGACCGAGTCGCGGCCATTCGCGAGCAAGCCCGCTCCCACAGGGGAATTGTGTCGTTCACGACATTGAAGTTCGACACGAATCAAATGTGGGAGCGGGCTTGCTCGCGAAGGCGATCGATCATTCACAGCAGGGCTTCAGCCAAGCAACTCACTCATGGCAATGATCTGCTCCGCCACCTGTATCAGCTTCTGCTGGCGGCTCATGGCCTGGCGGCGCATCAGGGTGTAGGCCTCTTCTTCGTTGCAGTCCTTCATCTTCATCAACAGCCCCTTGGCCAGCTCGATGCGCTTGCGCTCGGCCAGTTGCTGGTCGCGGGCGTGCAGTTGCGCGCGCAGGGCCTGGTCGCTTTCAAAGCGCGCCATGGCCACGTCGAGAATCGGCTGCAAGCGTTGTGCGTGAATGCCTTCGACGATGTAGGCACTGACGCCGGACTTGATCGCCCGGCGCATCACGTCGGGGTCGTGCTCGTCGGTGAACATCACAATCGGACGTGGTTGGTCACGGGTCACCAGCACCACTTGCTCCATCACATCGCGGCTCGGTGACTCGGTATCGATCAAAATCACGTCCGGACGCACCGTTTCGACGCGCGCGGGCAGGTCAATGGTCAGGCCGGACTCGTCGATGACCTCGAACCCGGCCTCGGTCAGAGCCGCCTTCAGGCGCCCGACTTTTTTCGCAGTGTCATTGATCAGCAGGATACGCAACATATTCGTAGGCTCCTGTCAGCGGCTGGCGAGAAGGGGAGCGTTGTCGCTCATGGCGTGCAGCGTGAAGCTGCGGGCATAGCCGGCCGGGTCCGAGCCGTCCCAGATTTTGCCGTCGATCAGTTGACTGCTGCGCATTTCCTGACTCCGGGCAGGCACACCGACAGCAGTGGCGGCCTCACGGTATAAGTCTAGTTGTTGGACCTGACGCGCCACGTCGAGGTAATCCGGGTCGTCACGCAACAAACCCCAGCGACGAAACTGGGTCATGAACCACATACCGTCGGACAAATACGGAAAATTGACCTCGCCACCACCGTGAAAACCCATGGCGTGTGGGTCTTGCCAGCGATTACCCAGGCCGTCGGCGTAGTCACCGAGCAACCGTGGTTCGATGCAGTCGAGCGGTGCATCCAGATACTCAGGCGCACTCAACAGTTGCGCGGTGCTGCGGCGATTTTCGTGGCTGGCTTCGATGAATCGGCTGGCTTCGAGGATCGCCATCACCAATGCCCGTGCGGTGTTGGGGTATTGCTCGACAAAGGTTCGGGTGCAGCCGAGGACTTTTTCCGGGTGATCGGGCCACAGGGTCTGGCTGGTGGCCATGGTAAACCCGAGATTCTGCTGCACCGCACTGGCCGCCCACGGCTCGCCGACGCAGAAACCGTCGATGCGCCCGGCTTGCAGGTGCGCGACCATTTGCGGCGGCGGCACCACCACACTGTCGACATCCTGCAACGGATGAATGCCCTGACTCGCGAGCCAGTAATACAGCCACATGGCGTGGGTGCCCGTGGGAAAAGTCTGAGCGAAGGTCAGTTTTGGGCGACTTTGGTGCACGTGCCGGTCCAGTGCTTCAGGACTGGTCACGCCCAGGGCCTGCAAGCCGTGGGAAAGGTTGATGCTTTGGCCGTTCTGGTTCAGGCCCATCAGCACGGCCATGTCGGTGGAGGCTACGCCGCCGATCCCCAGGTGCACGGCGTAGATCAGGCCGTACAGGCTGTGGGCGGCGTCGAGTTCGCCGCTGACCAGTTTGTCCCGCAGGTTGGCCCAGGACGATTGGCGCTTGAGGTTCAGGGTCAGGCCGTAGGGTTGGGCAAAGCCCTGAGTGGCGGCGACCACCACTGAGGCGCAGTCGCTCAGGGCCATGAAGCCGAGGTTGATTTCAGTCTTTTCCGGGGCATCGCTGCCGTTGACCCAGGCCAGTGGGCCGGCTGATGGTTCGTTCATCGATTTCGCACCTTCCAAAAAAAAGCGTCGTCCCAAGGCCTTTGCGTGGGCAAAGCCGGGTGACGACGCCATTGTCCTTCCACTCATCCCGCCGTTGGCATGAGTGCTGATGCCTGTGATTGGTGCAAGGCATATGCCATCGCTGGCTGATTTTGTTGCGCGCCTCGCCTGTGGACCCGATGCACGGCTATAATCGCCGCCTCTCATCGCCAACCGAGTCAAGCCTGCCCATGTACACCCTGGCCCGTCAGCTGTTGTTCAAACTTTCCCCGGAAACCTCCCACGATCTGTCCCTGGACCTGATCGGCGCGGGCGGGCGTTTGGGCCTTAACGGCTTGCTGTGCAAGGCGCCGGCGAAACTGCCGGTGACGGTCATGGGCCTGGAGTTCCCGAACCCGGTGGGTTTGGCGGCCGGTTTGGACAAAAACGGCGCAGCGATCGATGGATTTGCCCAATTGGGTTTCGGTTTTGTCGAAATCGGCACCATCACGCCGCGTCCGCAACCGGGCAACCCGAAACCACGGATTTTCCGCTTGCCGGACGCCGAGGCGATCATCAACCGCATGGGCTTCAACAACCTCGGCGTCGATCACTTGCTCGCTCGCGTGGCGGCGGCCAAATACAAGGGCGTGCTGGGCATCAACATCGGCAAAAATTTCGATACGCCGGTTGAGCGTGCGGTCGATGACTACCTGATCTGCCTGGACAAGGTCTATGCCCACGCCAGCTACGTGACGGTCAACGTCAGTTCGCCGAACACCCCGGGCCTGCGCAGCCTGCAATTCGGCGATTCGCTCAAGCAATTGCTCGCCGACCTGGCCACCCGCCGGGCGGAACTGGCCCTGCGTCACGGCAAGCATGTTCCGTTGGCGATCAAGATCGCGCCGGACATGACTGATGAAGAAACCGTTCAAGTCGCCCAAGCGTTGATCGAAACCGGGATGGACGCGGTGATTGCCACCAACACCACCCTGAGCCGCGTTGGCGTCGAAGGCATGGAGCATGGTGACGAGGCGGGCGGGTTGTCCGGCGCACCGGTTCGCGACAAGAGCACGCACACCGTTAAAGTGCTGGCGGCGGAACTGGCCGGTCGCTTGCCGATCATTGCCGTGGGCGGCATCACTGAAGGCAAGCACGCGGCTGAGAAAATTGCCGCGGGTGCGAGTTTGGTGCAGCTCTACTCCGGCTTTATCTATAAAGGCCCGGCGCTGATTCGTGAATCGGTGGATGCCATAGCGGCCCTGCGCTGAACCTTGTGGGAGCGGGCTTGCTCGCGAAAGCGTTGGGTCAGTCAACATCATCTTGAATGTTAAATCGCTTTCGCGAGCAAGCCCGCTCCCACAGGTAATGTGTTTGCAGCTCGAGATTGAGTTTCTGGCAGGCATAAAAAAGGGCTCCTCGAAGGAGCCCCTGGGCCGAAGCCCGCCGTCCGGATGGGACGTGCGTGGTTAAGTCGTTGCGTAATCAGATTGTCGTGTCGGAGTGTGTGCCCTGTATTAGCCGACGGCGTGAAGTTCGTTGAGTCTGTGGATTCCCGCAGTGCCGGTCATACCGTCCCAGTTGTCGCCGCGTCCTTCGCGCCAGCCATTGATCCAGGCTTGGCGTACCGACGGTAGAGTAAATGGGCAAAGCTCACGGGATTTACCACCAACGCCATATTGATATCCGCGCAAAAATGCTCTTTCCAACGGATCACGCTTAAGTCTTCTCATAGGGTGTTTCCCTCACTTGTTGACTGTATTTATCGCGTCGACCTCAATCGAGGTCAGGCAGAAAAATCCTGCCGTTGGCGGCTCGCTGCCGGCGTCGCGAGCCAAGGTGTTGACGCCGTTGCGACGTCAACCTGAGTTGAGTTCTAACCAATGCGTCACATCGAGGGAATGATCGTTTTGTCATAAGAACGTAACCATAAAGATGGTATGGCCATAAGTAACACGATATTTGTCCCGTGTTTGTTGGCCAAACCCCGGTATGATCGGCCCTGCGCGGGATGAGAGGGTTGAGGCCTTTAACGAGAATGACACCCGTTCACTTGGGGACTATTCGACGAAGGGTCGACTTATGACATTTTGTTGCATCAACTTTTATATCTGCCCTGGCATCTAAGCTCTTTTAACCCGAGCAGTCAGGGTGGGGACGGCACACCTTCGTGCCACGCGGGCGTTCTGTTAGAAAAGCGCCTGATTGAAAACCGGATCGGCAATGCGTTGCCGGTTCACTTAGCTAAAGGCTCTGGAATTACCATGTCCGATCGTTTCGAACTCTTCCTCACTTGCCCCAAAGGCCTTGAAGGCCTGCTCATCGAGGAAGCCGTCGGGCTTGGCCTTGAGGAAGCACGTGAGCACACCTCGGCTGTGCGCGGCATGGCCACCATGGAAACCGCCTATCGCCTGTGCCTGTGGTCGCGTCTGGCGAACCGTGTGCTGCTGGTGCTCAAGCGCTTCCCGATGAAGGACGCCGAAGACCTCTACCACGGTGTGCTGGATATCGAGTGGCAAGACCACATGCTCAACGATGGTACCCTGGCCGTCGAATTCAGCGGTCACGGTTCGGGCATCGATAACACGCACTTCGGCGCTTTGAAGGTCAAGGATGCGATCGTCGACAAACTGCGCACCCCCCAGGGCGATCGTCCGTCCATCGACAAGCTCAACCCGGACCTGCGCATTCACCTGCGCCTGGACCGTGGCGAAGCGATTTTGTCTCTCGACCTTTCCGGCCATAGCTTGCACCAGCGTGGTTACCGCTTGCAGCAGGGCGCTGCGCCGCTGAAGGAAAACCTCGCGGCGGCGATTCTGATCCGTTCCGGCTGGCCACGGATTGCCGCCGATGGCGGCGCACTGGCTGACCCGATGTGCGGTGTCGGTACGTTCCTGGTCGAAGCCGCGATGATCGCCGCCGACATGGCGCCGAACCTGCGTCGTGAGCAGTGGGGCTTCACCGCCTGGCTCGGTCACGTGCCGGCGCTGTGGAAAAAGCTCCACGAAGAAGCCACCGAACGCGCCGCAGCCGGTCTGGCCAAGCCACCGCTGTGGATTCGCGGTTACGAAGCTGACCCGCGCCTGATTCAACCGGGCCGCAATAACGTCGAGCGTGCCGGCCTGAGCGAGTGGATCAAGATCTACCAGGGCGAAGTCGCGACGTTCGAGCCGCGCCCGGACCAGAACCAGAAAGGCCTGGTGATCTGCAACCCTCCGTACGGCGAGCGTCTGGGCGATGAGGCGAGCCTGCTCTACCTCTACCAGAACCTCGGCGAACGTCTGCGTCAGGCCTGCTTGAACTGGGAAGCGGCGGTGTTCACCGGCGCCCCGGACCTGGGCAAGCGCATGGGCATCCGCAGCCACAAACAGTATTCGTTCTGGAACGGCGCCCTGCCGTGCAAGTTGCTGCTGATCAAGGTCACGCCGGACCAGTTTGTCACCGGCGAGCGTCGCACTCCGGAACAGCGCCAGATCGAGCGCGAACAGGCCGAATCCGACGCTCCATCCAACATCGAAGCGCCGGGCAAATACGAGAAGTACAACAAGAACGGCAACCCGATCAAACCGGCCCCGGTGGTGATCGAGCAACCGCGCTTGAGCGAAGGCGGGCAGATGTTTGCCAACCGTCTGCAAAAAAACCTCAAGGCCCTCGGTAAGTGGGTCAAGCGTGAAGGTATCGACTGCTACCGCGTCTACGATGCCGACATGCCGGAATATTCCATGGCCATCGACCTGTATCACGACTGGGTCCACGTTCAGGAATACGCTGCACCGAAATCCATTGATCCGGAAAAAGCCTCGGCACGGATGTTCGATGCCCTGGCGGCGATCCCGCAGGCGCTGAACATCGACAAGAACCGCGTGGTGGTCAAACGTCGCGAGCGTCAGAGCGGCACCAAGCAGTACGAACGCCAGAGCGCACAGGGCAAGTTCAACGAGGTCAACGAAGGCGGCGTGAAGCTGCTGGTGAACCTCACCGACTACCTCGACACCGGGCTGTTCCTCGACCACCGGCCGATGCGCATGCGAATCCAGAAAGAGGCGGCCGGCAAGCGCTTCCTCAACCTGTATTGCTATACAGCGACCGCCAGCGTTCATGCAGCCAAGGGCGGTGCGCGCAGCACCACCAGCGTCGATCTGTCGAAAACCTATCTGGATTGGGCGCGGCGCAACCTGTCGCTGAACGGTTTTTCCGACAAGAACCGTCTGGAACAGGGCGATGTGATGGTCTGGCTCGATGCCTGCCGTGACGAATACGACCTGATCTTCATCGACCCGCCGACCTTCTCCAACTCCAAGCGCATGGAAGGGATCTTCGACGTGCAGCGTGATCAGGTGCAGTTGATCGACTTGGCGATGGCACGTCTGGCGCCGGGCGGGGTGTTGTACTTCTCCAACAACTTCCGCAAGTTCCAGCTCGAGGAAAACCTCACCGAGCGTTATGCCGTTGAAGAAATCACCGCCCAGACCATCGATCCGGATTTCGCCCGTAATGGCAAGATCCACCGTGCGTGGAAGATCACTGCTCGCTGACGCTTGAGCCTGATTGGATCCAGAGCCTTGATTTTTAAAGGCTCTTGGGTTCTTTCAGTGCTGGTCAAATTAGTGGCTAATAGCTATAACTCAACACATGGCCAATGGGCTTTTCCGGCACCTGGCGTTTTGAGTTGTATCTATGTCGCTGCACGCCGTGCGCCCCAAGATCCTGGGTTTTATCCGCGAAGATGTTTCGGCCTGGCTGGTCGCACTGTTGGCATTGCTTGTCGGCGGGATTCTCACGGGATTGCTGGCCTGGGCGACGTTCAATCAATTTCATCAGCAATTGCGGCAACGTTTCCAGCTGCTCGCCAGTGAACGTTACAGCCGTATCGAAGAACGTTTCGAAGATCAGGAGCAGCGCCTTGACGGCCTGCGTCGGTTCTTCGTCAATTCCGAATCGGTGTCCCGCGAGGAATTCGACGGTTATGCCAAACCTCTTTTGCGTCGCACCCAGGCTTACTCCTGGGCCCCTCGGGTTTCCCGCACTGAACGACCGCTACTTGAACGCGCGGTGAGCGCAGAGGGATTGAGCGATTTCACCTTTCGCGAACTCAACGCCGATGGTCAGTTGCAACCAGCCGGCTTGCGAGATGAGTACGTGCCCGTGCTCTACACCCAAACCCAAAGCCGACTGCCCACGCCGCTGGGTTACGACCTGCTGGCCCAGCCCCTGCGCCGTTCGACCCTGGAACGCGCCGATCGCAATGGCCGCATGGCCGTGTCGCAACCGTTGCATCTGGTAGGCATCGAGCCCGCCTATTCGCGGGGCGTGTTGCTAGTGGCTCCGGTCATCCATCAGAACATCCCCAATGCTGCGCCCGCCGGCTATGTCATGGCGGTGATCAGCATGCGTCAGTTGTTGGCGGACGGGCTGCCGGAAGAGAATCATGACTCTCTCTCGGTGCGTATCCTCGACTTGTCCACCGATGATCAGCATGAAGTGTTGTATGAGTCGACCAACACGGCGGGGGCCAGTGACTTGTCCTCCACACGTTTGCTACGTCTGGCCGACCATGACTATCAAGTGGATATGCGTCCCAGCGCCGCGTTCCTGAAAGCCAACCATTCCTCGGTGGCCAGCCTGGTGGTACTCGGCGGTTTGCTCAGCCTGCTGCTCAGTGTGTTTCTCTATGTGTTGGTCAGCCAGCGTCAGCGAGCGCTGAAAATGGTGGAGCAGCGGACCCAGGAACTTCACGACCGTGAGCAAGAGTTGCGCGGCACCCATGGCCAGTTGCGCGGTGTGCTGGATGCCGCGACTCAGGTGGCGATCATCGCCACCGACTTGCGCGGGGTGATTAGCACCTTCAACGCCGGTGCAGAGCAAATGCTCGGCTATTGCAGTGCGCAGGTGATAGGCCATATGACCCTGGAAAGCCTGCATCTGCCCCGGGAACTCGAAGCGCGCTCGGCCGAGTTGAGCGCGCGCTATGGCAAGCCCATCCCGACGTGTCAGGCGATGCTGGTCGAAGGCGGGGAAGAGGGCGGTCACGAAGCCCGTGAGTGGACGCTGGTGCGTCACGACGGCAGTCACTTGACGGTGAACATGCTGGCGACCCCGGTACTCGACGAGCAAGGCTTGTGGGTCGGGCACCTGGCGATTTGTATCGACATCACCGAGCGCAAGCGCGTCCACGAAGCCCTGGCGGCACGTGACCTGTTGTTGAAGAAACTCAGCGCCCATGTGCCCGGCGGGATCTACCAGTTCAAGATGGAATTCGATGGGCGCTTCAGCGTGATCTACGCCAGCGACGGTATGCGCGATATCTACGAACTCGAGCCGGACGTGCTGTTGCTCAACGCCGAAGCGGTGTTCGCGCGGATTCATCCTCAGGACGCGCGTCGGGTCCGCGCTTCGATCCTGGCCTCGGCTGACACCCTCAGCCCTTGGCGAGAAGAGTACCGCGTGCAATTGCCCCAGCGTGGTCTGCGCTGGGTCCGCGGTGAAGCGACTCCTGAAGAACTGCCCGGTGGCGGTGTGCTATGGCATGGTTTCATCTCGGATATTTCCGACCTCAAGCGCGTGGAGGAGGAGTTGCGCGCACTGTCAGTGACCGACTCCCTGACCGGGATCCATAACCGTCGTTACTTCCAGGAGCGCCTGACCACCGAAATGGCGCGGGTCGAGCGCGGCGGTGGCGAGTTGTCAGTGATCATGCTCGACATCGATCACTTCAAGCGCATCAATGATCAGCACGGTCATGCCGTGGGTGATCGGGTATTGCAGGCCGTGTGCGAGCGCATTGGCGGTCGCCTGCGGTGCACTGATGTGTTTTGTCGCCTGGGCGGCGAAGAGTTCATGGTGCTCTGTCCGGATATCAACGGCGAACAGGCCCACGTGCTGGCCGTGGAGTTGTGGCAAGGGTTGCGCAGTGCGCCGATCGACGAGGTCGGGATCGTCACCGCGAGTTTCGGGATTGCCAGTTGGCGGGCCGGAGAGGGCGCGGATGCGCTGCTGTTGCGGGCGGACTCAGGGGTATATGCGGCGAAGCAGGCGGGAAGGGATCGGGTTGAGGGGCAGATGAGCTAGGACAGCATGCGGACCCTGTGGGAGCGGGCTTGCTCGCGAATGCGTGTATCAAGTCGACATTAATGCTGAATGACACACCGCATTCGCGAGCAAGCCCGCTCCCACATTTTTGATCTCCAGTGTCTGGACGATCGGGTTACAACACCGAAGCCGTTTCCGGCAGTTTCGGCTGGCGATACAGGTCCAGCAGAACCTGATCCAGTACCGAGGAGGCGCCAAATGGTGCCTTGTCGTTGAGGATCGCCACCACCGCCCAGGTATTGCCATTGATGTCGCGGCTGTAGCCGGAGATGGCGCGCACGGTGTTCAGGGTGCCGGTCTTGACGTGGGCTTCACCGCGCATCGCGGTGGTCTTCAGGCGTTTGCGCATGGTGCCGTCGGTGCCGGCAATGGGCATCGAGCTGATGAACTCGGCGGAATACGGGCTGCGCCAGGCGGCTTGCAGCATCGCGGCCATTTCACGGGCACTCACTCGCTCGGCGCGGGACAGGCCGGAGCCGTTCTCCATCACCAGGTGCGGCGCAGTGATGCCTTTTCTCGCCAGCCACTGACGCACCACGCGCTGGGCTGCCTTGGCGTCGTCACCGTCGGCATCCGTGCGGAACTTCTGGCCCAGGCTCAGGAACAACTGCTGAGCCATGGTGTTGTTACTGTATTTGTTGATGTCGCGAATGATTTCCGCCAGGTCTGGCGAGTAGGCCCGGGCCAGCACCTTGGCGTTGCTCGGCGTCGGTGCCAGACGATCCTGGCCCTGGATGCTGCCGCCCAGTTCCTTCCAGATCGCCCGCACAGCGCCAGCGGTGTAAGTCGCGTGATCAAGCAGCGACAGGTAGGTCTGGGAGCTGCAGCCTTCGCCCAACTGGCCGCCAACGGTCACGGTGACGCTGCCATCAGCCTGGGGCACCGGGTTGTAACGCACGCCACCGGTGCATTGCTTGGAGTTGAGCGCCTTGACCTGATTGTCGATGCGGATGCTGGCAATCGGCGGCTCGACCGACACCAGGACCTTGCCCGAGTCGTTGCGGGCCACGAAGCGCAGGGCCTTGAGGTTGACCAGCAGCGCGTCGGGTTTGACCAGGAACGGTTTGTTCTCGTCGTTGCCGTCGTCGTTGAATTCAGGCAGTTGTGGTTGCACGAAGAAGCCGCGGTCCAGCACCAGGTCGCCGGTGACCTGGGTCACGCCGTTGGCGCGCAAATCGCGCATCAGCAGCCAGAGTTTTTCCATGTTGAGCTTCGGATCGCCGCCACCCTTGAGGTAGAGGTTGCCGTTGAGGATGCCGCCGCTGAGGGTGCCGTCGGTGTAGAACTCGGTTTTCCACTGGTGGTTCGGGCCGAGCATTTCCAGCGCGGCGTACGTGGTCACCAGCTTCATGGTCGAGGCCGGGTTGACCGAAACATCAGCGTTATGAATGGTTGCGGTGCCCGGGCCGTTGAGCGGGATCATTACCAGCGACAGGGCACTGTCTTGCAGTTTGCTGGCCTTGAGGGCCTTTTCGACGTTGGGCGACAGGGCGGTGTTGATCGAGGCGGCGGAAACGGGGAGGGCCAGGGGCAGAAGAAGGCTGGCCAGCAGCAATGGACGCAAAGATTTGATCATTTGAAATAAAACCCTACAGCCGAGGGGAAAAAAGACGAGGGCATGGAGATAAATTCCCTCAGCGGTCATGAAAGTGTCGGCATTATGCCCCAAGGTGCAACAGCTTGTGCCGTACCCCGGTCGTCTAATCCGCTATTTTTTTACCGACGGTAGGTGTAGCGGCATTCTGGGACGGGCAATCGGCGCCTTAAACTGCTAAAGTGCGGCCCGTTAATACTTATGAGGATTGTTCCAATGGCGACTAACCGTTCCCAGCGTCTGCGCAAAAAACTGTGCGTCGATGAATTTCAAGAGCTGGGTTTCGAACTGAACCTGGATTTCAAAGAAGATTTGGCTGATGAAGCCATTGATGCTTTCCTCGACGCGTTCCTGAAAGAAGCCATGGAAGCCAACGGTCTGGGCTATGTTGGCGGCGACGACTTCGGTCTGGTTTGCCTGCAGAAGCGTGGCTCGGTCTCCGAAGAGCAGCGTGCCGCTGTTGAAGCCTGGCTCAAAGGCCGCAGCGAACTGACCGAAGCAACCGTCAGCCCGCTGATCGACGTCTGGTACCCGGAAAAGCCGATCAATCCGGTAGCTTGATGTTCTAAAAAACGGCGACCCAAGGGTCGCCGTTTTTTTATGCCTGCTTTTTGTAGCGCATGGCTTGGCCTGCAATGTTGATCTCGGGGATGCTTTCGCGGGCAAGCCTCGCTCCTACAAGGCTTCACGCTGAACCTGTAGGAGCGAGGCTTGCCCGCGAAGACGCCCTCAGGCCTTGCGCCAGTTCAGAATCACCAGCGTCAACACCCCCGCCACAATCCCCCAGAACGCCGAACCGATGGAAAACAGCGTCAACCCCGACGCCGTGACCATAAAGGTAATCAGCGCTGCTTCCCGTTCCTGCACTTGCGCCATGGCAATGCTCAACCCATTGATGATCGAGCCGAACAGTGCCAGCGCGGCAATCGACAGCACCAATTCTTTAGGCAGTGCGGCAAACAACGCCGCCAGCGTCGCGCCGAACACCCCGGCAATCCCGTAGAAAATCCCGCACCAGACGGCGGCCGTGTAGCGTTTGTTGCGATCTTCATGGGCATGCGGCCCGGTGCAGATCGCCGCGCTGATGGCAGCCAGGTTGATCCCATGGGAGCCGAAGGGGGCCAACAGCAACGAGGCAATGCCGGTGGTGGTGATCAGCGGTGAGGCCGGCACGTTGTAGCCATCGGCGCGCAATACGGCGATACCCGGCATGTTCTGCGAGGTCATCGCCACCACGAACAGCGGAATGCCAATGCTGATGGTCGCGGCCAGGGAGAAATGCGGTGTAGTCCAGACCGGTGTCGCGACTTCCAGATGGAAGCCACTGAAATCCAGCAACCCCATGAACCCTGACAGCACAGTGCCGATCAACAGCGCGGCGAGCACGGCGTAGCGCGGCGACAGGCGTTTAACCACCAGATAGGTGAAGAACATTCCCAGGACCAGCGCAGTGCGGTGCTGGGCGGCGACGAAAATCTCGCTGCCGATCTTGAACAGAATCCCCGCCAGCAACGCCGCCGCCAATGAGGCCGGAATCTTTTTCACCAGCCGTTCGAAACTGCCGGTCAGGCCGCAGAGGGTCACCAGCACCGCGCAAGTTATATAGGCGCCAATCGCCTCGCCGTAGCTGACACCGCCAAGGCTGGTGATCAGCAACGCCGCGCCGGGGGTCGACCAGGCGATGGTGATCGGGGTGCGGTAGCGCAAGGACAAGCCGATCGAGCATACCGCCATGCCGATAGAGATCGCCCAGATCCACGACGAAATCTGCCCACTGGTCAGGCCCGCTGCTTGCCCGGCCTGGAACATCAGCACCAGTGAGCTGGTATAGCCGGTCATCATGGCAATGAACCCGGCGACGATGGCCGAAGGTGATGTGTCAGTCAGAGGGCGAAGCTGCGTGTGCGTGGCGTCGGTCATGACATCGGTGTTCCTTGTTCTGATAAAGATGTCCGTAGCCGCTGAACCCTGTAGGAGCGAGGCTTGCCCGCGAAGGCGTCGTGTCAGTCGATATCAATGTTGAATGACACGACGCCTTCGCGGGCAAGCCTCGCTCCTACAGGGCATCGCGTTGAGCTGCGGATTCTGCGTTCAAGCCTAAACTGAAAAGTAACCGGTCGTTGCGATACAGCGAGGGCGACAAACAGCCGTACAGTCGTGTTGCCACCTTCCATTGTGTACAATCGCGGTGTTTTTTACGCGATACTTGCCAGCGACCCACTGTGCCGTATTACAGTCACGGTCAATTCGCCGCAGTTCTCCCGACTCGAGTGCCCATGAACGAACAGTTGCAACCCCTCAAGAAACAACCGCGAGCAGGCAAAGCCGGGCGCAGCGGTACCCAGGACGATATGGTCTACGCGCATATCTTCGAGGCCATCCTCGAACAGCGTCTGGCGCCCGGCACCAAGTTGAGCGAAGAAGCGCTGGGGGAAATTTTCGGGGTCAGCCGCACCATCATTCGCCGCGCGCTGTCGCGCCTGGCCCATGAAGGCGTGGTGTTGCTGCGACCGAATCGCGGTGCTGTCGTCGCCAGCCCGAGTGTCGAAGAGGCCCGTCAGGTGTTTCTGGCGCGGCGTCTGGTGGAGCGGGCGATCACTGAGTTGGCGGTTCAGCACGCCACCGCCGAGCAACTTCTCGAACTGCGGCAGATGGTCAACGACGAGCGCGACAGTTTTTCCCGTGGCGATCGTGGTGCCGGTATCCGTCTGTCCGGCGAGTTCCACTTGAAACTGGCCGAAGCGGCGAAAAATGCCCCGCTGATCAGCTTCCAGCGCAGCCTGGTGTCGCAGACTTCGTTGATCATCGCCCAGTACGAGAGCGGCAACCGTTCTCACTGTTCCTACGATGAACACACTCAGTTGATCGACGCGATCGAAGCGCGGGACGCGACGCTGGCGGTGGATTTGATGATGCATCACATGGATCACATCGACAGCAAGCTCAACCTCGACGAAGAAAGCGCGTCGGATGATTTGCATGCGGTGTTTTCGCATTTGTTGCAGACCAAGAAGCCAGGGCGGCCGGTCGCGAAACTCTGATAGACCGAGGTGCAGCCTTCGCGGGCAAGCCACGCTCCTACAGGTACAGCGTGGCCCTTGTAGGAGCGAGGCTTGCCCGCGAAGGCTTTCTGACTGGCAATAAAAATCCCCCGGGCTGTAAAGCGACGGGGGATTTTTTATGCTTGGAGAAAACTAGCGCTGATGCACCAGACTCCCCGCCGCATACGTCTGCAGAACAGTCCGGTCATCCCCCAGCGTCATCAATACAAACAACGTCTCGGCAATGTTATTGGCCTGTTTCAGGCGATAGCTGAGCAGTGGCGTGGCGTTGTAGTCCAGCACCAGGAAGTCCGCGTCGGTGCCCGGTTGCAAGGTACCGATCTTGTCTTCCAGACGTAGCGCGCGGGCGCCGCCGAGGGTGGCCAGGTACAGCGACTTGAACGGGCTCAGCCGCGCGCCTTGCAGTTGCATGACTTTGTAGGCTTCGTTCAGGGTTTGCAGCAGCGAGAAGCTGGTGCCGCCACCGACGTCGGTACCGAGACCGACATTGAGTTTGTGCTTCTCGGCCATCGGCAGATTGAACAAGCCGCTGCCGAGGAAGAAGTTCGAGGTCGGGCAGAAGGCGATGGCCGACCCGGTTTCCGCCAGCCGCGCGCACTCGTCGTCGCACAGGTGCACGCCGTGGGCGAACACCGAGCGCTCACCGAGCAATTGGTAGTGATCGTAGACGTCCAGGTAGCCTTTGCGCTCCGGGAACAGCGCCTTGACCCACTCGACTTCCTTGAGGTTTTCGCTGATGTGGGTCTGCATGTACAGATCCGGATATTCGCTGAGCAACTGGCCGGCGAGGGTCAGTTGTTCCGGGGTGCTGGTCGGTGCAAAACGCGGAGTGACCGCGTAGTGCAAGCGACCCTTGCCGTGCCAGCGCTCGATCAGCGCCTTGCTTTCGACGTAGCTCGATTCGGCGGTGTCGGTCAGGTAGTCCGGCGCGTTGCGGTCCATCATCACCTTGCCGGCAATCATTCGCAGGTCCAGCTGTTCGGCGGCCTCGAAGAACGAGTTCACCGACTGCGGATGCACGCTGCCGAACACCAGCGCCGTGGTGGTACCGTTGCGCAGCAGTTCCTTGATGAAAATGTCCGCGACTTCGTCCGCATGGTTCTTGTCGGCGAACTGGCTTTCACAGGGGAAGGTGTAGGTATTCAGCCAATCCAGAAGCTGTTCGCCGTAGGCGCCGACCATGCCGGTTTGCGGCAAGTGGATGTGGGTATCGATGAAGCCCGGAGTGATCAGCGCGTCCTGATAATGGGTGATCTCGATGTCGGCCGGCAGGCTCGGCAGCAATTCGCTGGCGTGGCCGATGGCGCTGATCTGGCCGTTATCGACCACCAGCAAACCGTCTTCGAAATACTCATACGAGGCTTCGATACCCACTTCGGCTGGGTCGGCGATGCTGTGCAGAATGGCGGCGCGGTAGGCTTTGCGAGTCAGAGGCATTGTCGTTCTCAATTCGTGGCTTTTTAGTTTGAAGCTTGGCTGCGGCGTGAAGCAGGCAGCAGTTTGGCGATCGATGATCCGGCGCTGGCGGTGTGCTGGCCGAAATTCGCGTTATAGGTGGCGATGATTTCGCCGGCGATGGAGATGGCGATTTCCACAGGCAACTTGCCTTTGACTTCGCCGATGCCCATCGGGCAGCGCATGCGTTGCAGCACGGCGCTGTCGAAACCGCGGTCACGCAGGCGGTGTTCGAACTTCACCCGTTTGGTCTTCGAACCGATCAGGCCGAAGTAGGCGAAGTCGTTGCGCTTGAGGATCGCGGCGGTGAGTTCGAGGTCGAGCTGGTGATTGTGGGTCATGACGATGCAGTAGCTGCCGGCGGGCAGATTATCCACTTCATCCAGCGGTTCTTCGGTGACGATTTTGCGCACGCCATGGGGGATCTGTTCGGGGAATTCCGCTTCCCGCGAGTCGATCCAGCGCACCCGGCAGGGCAGGCTGGCGAGCAGCGGCACCAGCGCCCGACCGACGTGACCGGCGCCGAACACCGCGATCTGCGCCTGGACCTGGCCCATAGGTTCGAACAGCAATACGGTCACACCACCGCAGCACTGGCCCAGGCTGGCACCGAGGCTGAAACGCTCCAGATGAGTGTCCTGCCGACCGCTGGCCAGCATTTCGCGGCCGATCTGCATGGCCTTGTACTCCAGATGCCCACCACCGATGGTGTCGAACGTTTGCGTGGCGCTGATGACCATCTTCGAGCCGGCATTGCGCGGCGTCGAGCCGAGTTCTTCGATGATGGTCACCAACACACAGGGTTCGCCCCGGGTTTGCAGCTCGGCGAGGGCGTCGATCCAGTTGTACATATTCACCTCAACATCTCTGTTGTCTGTTTGGGCCTCTTCGCGGGCAAGCCTCGCTCCTACAGGTTTCGCGTCGTTCGCGATCTGCCACCTGACCTGTAGGAGCGAGGCTTGCCCGCGAAGGCCCCGCCGCGGTTTAGAGCGGAGCCAACTCGGCCTCGGCTTCGGCAGCCTTGGCCACCTTCAACTGCCGCATCTGCTCACAGCCCCACAACACCCGCTCCGGGGTCGCCGGTGCGTCGATTTTCGGTTGATGCCGGTAGTCACCCAAACTGGCCACGGCGTCCTTGATCGCGCACCATGCGGCGATGCCGAGCATGAATGGCGGCTCACCCACGGCCTTGGAATGGAACACCGTGTCTTCCGGGTTCTTGCGGTTTTCCACCAGCTTCACCCGCAGGTCCAGCGGCATGTCCGCCACCGCCGGGATCTTGTAGCTGGCCGGGCCGTTGGTCATCAGTTTGCCCTTGTTGTTCCACACCAGTTCTTCCATGGTCAGCCAACCCATGCCCTGGATGAAACCACCCTCGACCTGACCGATGTCGATCGCCGGGTTCAGCGAGTCGCCGACGTCGTGAAGAATGTCGGTGCGCAGCATCTTGTATTCGCCGGTCAGGGTGTCGACGATCACCTCGGCGCAGGCTGCACCGAAGGCGTAGTAGTAGAACGGCCGCCCCCGTGCCTGACTGCGGTCGTAGTAGATTTTCGGGGTCTTGTAGAAGCCGGTGCTCGACAGCGAGACCTGGGCGAAATACGCCTGCTGGATCAGCGATTCAAACGTCAGGATGTGATCGCGAACCCGCACGTGACCGTTGTGGAATTCCACGTCTTCTTCGCTGACCTTGTATTGCCGCGCGGCGAATTCCACCAGGCGTTTCTTGATAATTTCCGCCGCGTTCTGCGCCGCCTTACCGTTCAAGTCGGCACCGCTGGAAGCCGCGGTTGGCGAAGTGTTCGGGACCTTGTCGGTGTTGGTCGCGGTGATCTGTACGCGGTCCATTTCCACCTGGAACACTTCAGCCACGACTTGCGCAACCTTGGTGTTCAGACCCTGGCCCATTTCGGTGCCGCCGTGGTTCAGGTGGATGCTGCCGTCGGTGTAGATGTGGATCAATGCACCGGCCTGATTGAGGAAGCTGGCGGTGAAGGAAATACCGAATTTCACCGGCGTCAGCGCCAGGCCTTTTTTCAGGATCGGGCTGTTGGCGTTGTAGCGACGGATCGCTTCGCGACGCTCGGCGTACTGGCTGCTTTCTTCCAGTTCGGCGGTCATTTCCTCGAGCATGTTGTGCTCGACGGTCTGGTAGTAATGGGTGACGTTGCGCTCGGTCTTGCCGTAGTAGTTGGCCTTGCGCACGGCCAGCGGATCGAGGCCCAGATGCCGAGCAATCGCGTCCATCACTTCTTCGATGGCGACCATGCCTTGCGGGCCGCCGAAACCACGGTAAGCGGTGTTCGACGCAGTGTTGGTCTTGCAGCGGTGACCGTTGATGGTCGCGTCGCCCAGGTAATAAGAGTTGTCGGCATGGAACATCGCGCGGTCGACAATTGACGCCGACAAATCCGGTGAGCAACCGCAGTTACCGGCCAGTTCCAGCGCAATGCCATGCAAGCGACCGGTGCTGTCAAAGCCCACGTCGTACTCGACGTAGAACGGGTGACGCTTGCCGGTCATCAGCATGTCTTCAACACGCGGCAGGCGCATTTTGGTCGGCTGGCCGGTCAGGTGCGCGATCACCGCGCACAGGCACGCCGGGCTTGCCGCTTGAGTTTCCTTGCCGCCGAAACCACCACCCATGCGGCGCATGTCGACGACGATTTTGTTCATCGACACGTCCAGCACTTCCGCCACCAGTTTCTGCACTTCGGTGGGGTTCTGGGTCGAGCAGTAAACGATCATGCCGCCGTCTTCAGTCGGCATCACCGAAGAGATCTGGGTTTCCAGATAAAAGTGTTCCTGGCCGCCGATGTGCAGCGTGCCCTGGATGCGATGTTCGGCAGTAGAAAGCGCAGTGGCCGAATCGCCACGCTGATGTGTGTGGCTGTCGAGGACGAAATGGCGTTTGCGCAGGGCTTCTACCACGTCCAGAACCGGTTCCAGATCTTCGTATTCGATGATCGCGGCCATCGCTGCTTTGCGCGCGGTTTCCAGGTCTTTCGCCGCAACGGCCAGTACCGGTTGACCGACGAATTGCACGTCATCGATGGCCAGCAATGGGTCGCCCGGCAGCAGTGGGCCGATGTCTTTCAGGCCAGGCACATCTTCGTGAGTAATGGCGATGCGCACGCCTTCGAAGGCGTAGCAAGGCTTGGTGTCGATGCTGATGATTTTTGCGTGGGCTCGGTCTGACAGCCGTGCGTAAACGTGCAGCTGATTGGGGAATTCCAGCCGATCGTCGATGTACTGCGCTTCGCCGGACACATGCTTGTCGGCGCTGTCGTGCTTGACGCTGCGGCCGACACCGGTGGTCAGGTCCTTGGCGAACAATTCAGCCAGTTCGGCTTGGGTCTTCTCTACAGCGTGATGATTAGACATAAGCGGTCACCCGAGTCTCGATGTGCGGTGTTTGCAGTTCGATGAAGTATTTACGCAGCAGGTTCTGCGCGCTGAGCAGGCGGTATTCCTTGCTGGCGCGGAAGTCCGAGAGTGGCGTGAAGTCTTCGGCCAATGCAGCGCAGGCGCGTTCGAGGGTGGCGTTGTTGAACGGCGCGCCGAGCAGAACGGCTTCGCAGTGCTTGGCGCGTTTTGGAATGGCCGCCATGCCGCCGAAAGCAACGCGGGCGTCGGCGATCACGCCAGTGTCGATGCGCAGGTTGAACGCGGCACAAACGGCGGAAATGTCATCGTCCAGACGCTTGGAAACCTTGTAGGCGCGGAACAGTTGTTCAACGCTGGCCCGCGGCACGATGATCTTTTCGATGAACTCGCTTTCCTGGCGCGCGGTCACCCGGTAATCGATGAAGTAATCTTCCAGGGCCATGGTGCGGTGAGTTTCGCCCTTGCACAGGACGATCTGCGCGCCGAGGGCAATCAGCAGCGGTGGTGAGTCACCGATTGGCGAGGCGTTGCCGATGTTGCCGCCGAGGGTGCCCTGGTTGCGGATTTGCAAGGAAGCGAAACGTTGCAGCAATTCGCCGAAGTCCGGGTACTCGGCCTTCAAGGCGTCGTAGCAGTCGGAGAGGGCGGTGGCGGCGCCGATTTCCAGGCGATCGTCGAAGCGTTCGATGCGTTTCATTTCAGCGACGTTGCCGACGTAGATCATCACCGGCAAAGTGCGGTGAAACTGGGTGACTTCCAGCGCCAGATCCGTCCCACCGGCCAGCAAGCGAGCTTGTGGATAAGCGTCATAGAGGTCGGCCAGATCGGCCACGGTCAACGGCACCAGGCAGCGCTTGTCGCCACTATTGAGTTCGCCGATATCGGTGGGGGCGATGGCTTTCAGGCGAGCGATAGTTTCCGCTTCGCGAGCATCGAATTGGTCGGGTTGTTTGCCGCAGCAAGATTGCTCGGCAGCGGCCAGGATCGGCCGATAACCGGTGCAGCGGCAGAGGTTGCCGGCCAGGGCTTCGTGGGCTTTATGAGAATCGGGTGCGTCGCTGTTCTTTTGCAGCGCGAACAGCGACATCACGAAGCCCGGCGTGCAGAAGCCGCACTGCGAACCGTGGCACTCAACCATGGCTTTTTGCACGCTGTGCAGCTCGCCCTGGTGCTTGAGGTCTTCGACGCTGATCAGTTGCTTGCCGTGCAAGGAGGAGACGAACGTCAGGCACGAGTTGAGGCTGCGATAGCGAATGTGTTCGCGGCCATCGTCGTCCGTCTGCAACTCGCCAACCACCACGGTGCAGGCGCCACAGTCACCGCTGGCGCAGCCTTCTTTGGTGCCGGGTTTGCCCACATGTTCGCGCAGGTAATTGAGCACGGTCAGGTTCGGGTCCAGGGCGTGCTCGCTACGGAGTTCCTGGTTTAGTAAAAACTGGATCACGGAAGGCCTCGCAAACTCATTATTGTTGTTAACCGACATGAGCCGAATTTATCAGGTCTGACTTTTCGGTCAATGATTTTCTGACTTAAAGGTCAGGAAATGGCGTTTTGTCGATCAACGACTCGTTCCTTCATTATTGACCCTCACGGGATAGCTTGCTGTTTGCTTGAATCGTGCCAAAAACCGCTGGGTGGGCACTCCGCCATGACCCATCAATTGCGCTACACTGCGCCGCTTGTGCAGATCGAAGAGTTTGAAGGACAACCATGACGTTCAAGGCGCCGGACAGCCTCGCCGAGCAAATCGCTCACCACCTCGCCGAACGTATCATTCGCGGCGAAATGAAGCCGGGGGAGCGCATCCAGGAACAGAAGGTCACGCTGGCGCTCAATGTCAGCCGCGGTTCAGTCCGTGAAGCCTTGCTGATCCTTGAGCGCCGCCACTTGATCGCGATTTTGCCGCGACGTGGCGCCCACGTGACCGAATTGACGGCGCACAAGGTACAAAGCCTGTGCACGCTGATGAGCGAGTTGTACATTCTGCTCGGCAATGCCGTGGCCAGCGGCTGGCAAGTCCAGGCCGACATGGCGCCGTTCGTGCAGATCCAGCAGCGCCTGACCGCCAGCTACGAACGTCAGGACATCCGCACGTTCGTCGACGACAGCTTCAGCGTGATGCGCGCCGCCTATCCGTTTGCCAACAACCCGTACTTGCAGGAAACCGTCGAGAATTTGCAGCCGGCCATGAGCCGCGCGTATTTCCTCGCGCTGGATCAGCGCAAGGCCTCGATGAGCGAGTTCCTCGAGCTGTTCGAACGCTTGCTCGCTGCCGTGCTGGCTCGTGACCTTCCTCAGATCCGCGTGGTGCTGACGGCGTATGCCCAGCGCAGCTGCGATCTGGTGGTCTCTGCCCTGACGGTCGCTTAAGCGTGCGGCTCAAGTGCATCAAACTGGCGGGGTTCAAATCCTTCGTCGACCCGACCACGGTAAACTTCCCCAGTAACATGGCGGCGGTGGTCGGCCCCAATGGTTGCGGCAAGTCGAACATCATCGACGCCGTGCGTTGGGTGATGGGCGAGAGCTCGGCCAAGAACTTGCGCGGCGAGTCGATGACCGACGTCATCTTCAACGGCTCGACCAGCCGTAAACCGGTGAGTCAGGCGAGCATTGAGCTGGTATTCGATAACTCCGACGGCACGCTGCTCGGCGAATGGGCGGCCTATGCGGAAATTTCCATTCGCCGCAAAGTGACCCGCGACAGCCAGACCACTTACTACCTCAACGGCACCAAATGCCGCCGCCGCGATATCACCGATATCTTCCTCGGCACCGGTCTGGGCCCGCGCAGTTATTCGATCATCGAACAGGGCATGATCTCCAAGCTGATCGAGTCCAAGCCCGAAGACCTGCGCAATTTCATCGAAGAAGCCGCTGGTATTTCCAAGTACAAGGAACGTCGGCGCGAGACTGAAAACCGTATCCGCCGCACCCACGAAAACCTTGCCCGCCTGACCGACCTGCGCGAAGAGCTCGAGCGTCAGCTTGAACGCTTGCACCGCCAGGCCGAAGCCGCCAAGAAGTATCAGGAATACAAAGGCGAGGAGCGTCAGCTCAAGGCCCAGCTATCGGCCCTGCGCTGGCAGGCGTTGAACGAACAGGTCGGCCAGCGCGAGTCGATCATTGGCACCCAGGAAATTACCTTTGAAGCCCTTGTGGCTGAGCAACGCAATGCCGACGCGGCCATCGAACGCCTGCGCGACGGTCATCACGATCTGTCCGAACGCTTCAATCTGGTGCAGGGGCGTTTCTATTCGGTCGGCGGCGACATCGCCCGGGTCGAGCAGAGTATTCAGCACGGTCAGCAACGTTTGCGTCAGCTACAGGACGACCTGAAGGAAGCCGAGCGCGCGCGGCTGGAAACAGAGTCTCACCTGGGCCACGACCGCACCTTGCTGCTGACCTTGGGCGAAGAGCTGGACATGCTCACGCCGGAACAGGAAGTCACCAGCGCCGCCGCCGAAGAAGCTGCTGCGGCATTGGAAGAGTCCGAAACCACCATGCACGGTTGGCAGGAGCAGTGGGACACGTTCAACCTCACCGCCGCCGAACCACGCCGTCAGGCTGAAGTTCAGCAGTCGCGGATCCAGCAGCTGGAAACCAGCCTGGAACGTTTGGCCGATCGTCAGAAGCGTCTTGGTGAAGAGCGTGCGTTGCTATCGGCGGACCCGGAAGACGCGGCGATCATGGAACTCAGCGAGCAATTGGCTGCGTCCGAGGCCACGCTCGAAGACTTGCAGGCCAGCGAAGAAGCTCAGGTCGAACGCCTTGAGCAACTGCGTCAGGAGTTGCAGCAAGCGCTTTCGGCGCAGCAGCAAGCCCAAGGTGATTTGCAGCGGCTCAACGGGCGATTGGCGTCGCTGGAAGCCTTGCAGCAAGCCGCGCTCGATCCCGGCACCGGCACCGCCGAATGGCTGCGCGAACAGCATCTGGCCGATCGTCCGCGTCTGGCCGAAGGCCTGAAGGTCGAGGCCGGTTGGGAACTGGCGGTGGAAACCGTGCTCGGCGCCGATCTGCAAGCGGTTCTGGTGGATGACTTCGGTGACTTCGATCTGGCCGGGTTTGCCCAAGGCGATTTGCGCCTGCTCAGCCCGGCCACCGATGGCGTGCGAGTGCCCGGCAGTTTGCTCGACAAGGTCGAGGCGCAGATTGATTTGTCGCCATGGCTGGGACAGGTCAAACCGGTCGACAGCCTTGAGCAAGCCTTGGCCTTGCGCGGGCAATTGGCGGCCGGGCAAAGCCTGATCAGCCGCGACGGTTACTGGGTCGGCCGACACTTTTTACGTGTGCGCCGGGCCAGCGAAGCGGAAAGCGGCGTACTCGCCCGTGGCCAGGAAATCCAGCGCTTGGGCCTTGAACGCGAAGAGCGCGAAGCCACGGTCGAAACCCTGGAAACCCAACTTCAGAATCTCAGGGCACAACAGCGTCAGCAGGAAAACGGCCGCGAACATTTGCGCCGTTTGCTGCAAGACGAAGCCCGTCAGCAAGGCGAATTGAAAGCCCAGCTGTCCGCCGGCAAAGCCAAGGTCGAGCAGTTGACGTTGCGCCGTACCCGTCTCGATGAAGAACTCACCGAGTTGAGTGAACAGCGCGCCCTGGAACACGAGAACATCGGCGAAGCGCGCCTGCAATTGCAGGAGGCTCTCGACAGCATGGCGCTGGACACCGAGCAGCGTGAGTTGCTGTTGGCCCAGCGCGACAGCCTGCGCGAACGCCTCGACCGGGTGCGTCAGGAAGCCCGACAGCACAAGGATCATGCGCATCAACTGGCCGTGCGCCTCGGTTCGCTGAAGGCACAACATGACTCCACTCGTCAGGCCCTTGAACGGCTGGAAATGCAGTCCGAGCGCCTGACCGAGAAGCGTGAACAGCTCAGCCTCAATCTGGAAGAGGGCGAGGCGCCGCTGGAAGAGCTGCGGCTGAAACTCGAAGAGCTGCTCGACAAGCGCATGACGGTTGACGAAGAACTCAAGACCGCGCAAATGGCCATGGAAGATGCCGACCGCGAACTGCGCGATGCCGAGAAGCGCCGCACTCAGGCCGAGCAGCAATCGCAGTTGATTCGCAGCCAGCTCGAGCAGCAGCGCATGGAATGGCAAGCGCTGACGGTGCGGCGCAAGACTTTGCAGGATCAATTGCTCGAAGACGGCTACGATCTCAACGGCGTGCTCGCCACGCTGCTGGCCGGGGCCAACGAGAAAGACGCCGAAGAAGAACTCGAGCGCATTGCCGCGCGGATTCAGCGCCTCGGGGCGATCAACCTCGCAGCCATCGACGAATACCAGCAACAATCCGAGCGTAAGCGTTATCTGGATGCTCAGAACGACGATCTGGTGGAAGCGCTGGACACGCTCGAGAACGTCATTCGCAAGATCGACAAGGAAACCCGAAACCGCTTCAAAGATACCTTTGATCAGATCAATGGCGGTTTACAGGCCCTTTTCCCAAAAGTTTTCGGTGGAGGACGCGCGTATTTGGAACTGACGGGCGAAGATCTACTCGATACAGGGGTAACGATCATGGCGCAGCCGCCAGGAAAGAAGAACAGCACCATCCATTTGCTCTCCGGTGGCGAAAAAGCCCTGACCGCATTGGCCCTGGTTTTTGCCATCTTCAAGTTGAATCCGGCGCCGTTCTGCATGCTCGATGAGGTTGACGCGCCATTGGATGACGCTAACGTTGGACGCTACGCACGGCTGGTCAAAGAAATGTCGCAGACGGTGCAGTTCATCTACATCACCCACAACAAGATCGCTATGGAAATGGCCGATCAATTAATGGGGGTGACGATGCACGAGCCCGGTTGCTCGCGTCTGGTGGCAGTGGATGTGGAGGAGGCGATGGCCATGGTGGACGCCTGAGTCATTGCGTGTAGGGCAAGTATTTTTGAGCTGTAGGGCTTTTTACCTGCCTTGACTTGCTGGCCAATCGACATAATTCGCGCAAGCCACTGTGAGAGACGGTGTAAAGTTGCCTTTGGTCGTGCTAGTTTAATGTCAATTTTTCGTATACGTGGGCAAAACGCCTGTCAGAACATAGAGTTGGCGCCACGTTTTAAAGCGGTTTACACAATGTAAACCCCTTATTTTTCAGCATTTTTTATAGAGGCACGGGATTACATGGAAATCGGTCTGCGCGAGTGGCTGATCGTCATCGGCATTATTGTCATTGCCGGTATTCTTTTCGATGGCTGGCGTCGCATGCGCGGCGGCAAGGGAAAACTGAAATTCCGTCTTGACCGAAGTTTGTCCAATTTGCCGGATGAGGACACCAGCGCCGAGCTGTTGGGCCCGCCCCGCGTGCTGGATACCCATAAAGAACCGCAACTGGACGAGCATGATCTGCCGTCGGTGAGCATGCCTGCCCGTGAACCTCGCGAGTCGGGTTCCAAGCGCGGCAAGCGTGGCCATGGCGAGCCGTCGCAAGGCGACTTGAATCTCAATCTGGATCTGGACGGCGGCCCGAGCTTCAACAGCCGTGACGACGATTTCCCGGATGACACCAAGCCTGCCAGCTCGGCCGAGAAAGATCAGCCGCAAGCCGAAGAAGTGCTGGTGATCAGCGTGATCTGCCGCGACCCGGCTGGCTTCAAGGGCCCGGCACTGCTGCAGAACATTCTGGAAAGCGGTCTGCGTTTCGGCGAGATGGACATTTTCCACCGTCATGAAAGCATGGCCGGTAACGGCGAAGTCCTGTTCTCCATGGCCAACGCGGTCAAGCCGGGTGTCTTCGATCTGGATGATATCGATCATTTCAGCACCCCGGCGGTGAGCTTCTTCCTCGGTCTGCCAGGCCCGCGTCATCCCAAGCAAGCCTTCGACGTGATGGTGGCTGCGGCTCGCAAACTGTCCCAGGAGCTGAACGGCGAACTGAAAGACGACCAGCGCAGCGTGCTGACCGCCCAAACGATTGAGCACTACCGTCAGCGTATCGTCGAGTTCGAGCGTCGCGCTTTGACCCAGAAGCGCTGATCTTGTAGGAGCCAGGCTTGCCGGCGAAGGCGATCTCATGTATGCCTTCGCCGGCAAGCCTGGCTCCTACAATGATTTGTACAGCATCAACAGATTGAGCAGCCTCGGCTGCTCTTTTGCTTTATGAGAGAACACCCATGACCGCCGCCAAAAACCGCATTCTAGAGCTGCGCGCCGAGCTCGATCAGCACAACTATCGTTACCACGTGCTGGATGAGCCCAGCATTCCGGATGCCGAATACGATCGCTTGTTCCACGAGCTCAAGGCCCTCGAAGCGGCCCATCCCGAATTGATCACCAGCGACTCGCCGACTCAGCGTGTCGGCAGCGCAGCGCTGTCGGCGTTCACTCAGGTGCGTCACGAAGTGCCAATGCTCAGCCTGGGCAACGCCTTCGAAGAAACCGACATGCGCGAATTCGATCGCCGGGTGACGGAAGGGCTGGACCTGCCGGTCGGCGACTTGTTCGGCGCTGGCGCGGCGGTGGAGTACAGCTGCGAACCCAAGCTCGATGGCCTGGCGGTCAGTCTGCTGTACCAGGACGGTGTGCTGGTGCGTGGCGCCACTCGCGGCGATGGCACCACCGGTGAAGACATCAGCGTCAACGTGCGCACCGTGCGCAATATTCCGCTCAAGCTGCATGGCACCGGTTGGCCGGCGACCCTGGAGGTGCGGGGTGAAGTGTTCATGTCCAAGGCCGGTTTCGAGCGGCTCAACGCCACGCAACTGGAAGTCGGCGGCAAGACCTTCGCCAACCCGCGTAACGCGGCGGCGGGCAGCTTGCGGCAGCTGGATTCGAAGATCACCGCCAATCGCCCACTGGAATTCTGCTGCTACGGCATTGGCCAGATTTCGGCGGATATTGCCGACACGCACATTGGCAACCTGCAGCAACTCAAAGCCTGGGGCCTGCCGATCAGTCATGAGTTGAAACTGGCGCATGGCATCGAAGAATGCTTGGATTACTACCGCGACATCGGTGAGCGTCGCAATGCGCTCCAGTATGAAATCGACGGCGTGGTGTTCAAGGTCAACAGCATTGCGTCCCAGCGTGAGCTAGGTTTCCGCGCTCGCGAACCGCGTTGGGCGATTGCCCACAAATTTCCGGCCATGGAAGAACTCACCGAGCTGCTCGACGTGGAATTCCAGGTCGGTCGCACCGGTGCCGTGACGCCGGTGGCACGCTTGAAACCGGTCAGGGTCGCGGGTGTCACCGTGGCCAACGCGACCTTGCACAACATGGATGAAGTGGCGCGGCTGGGCCTGATGATCGGTGACACGGTGATCATCCGCCGCGCCGGTGACGTGATCCCGCAAGTGGTGCAAGTGGTCACCGAGCGCCGTCCGGAGAATGCCCGGCCGGTGCAGATTCCCGAGCAGTGCCCGGTTTGCGGTTCCCATGTCGAGCGCACGCAACTGGTCAAGCGCAGCAAGGGTCGCGAGACCATCAGCGAAGGCGCGGTGTATCGCTGTGTCGGCCGACTGGCCTGCGGTGCGCAACTCAAGCAAGCGATCATTCACTTCGTTTCGCGCCGCGCCATGGACATCGAAGGGCTGGGCGAGAAGAGCGTCGAGCAATTGGTGGACGAAGGCCTGGTGAGTTCGCCGGCCGATCTCTATGCCCTGACGTTCGAGCAGATTGTCGACCTGGAAGGCTTTGCCGAACTGTCGAGCAAGAACCTGCTCGGCGCCATCGAAGACAGCAAGCAGCCGAGTCTGGCGCGGTTCATCTACGCCTTGGGCATTCCCGATGTCGGCGAAGAGACGGCCAAGGTCCTCGCGCGTTCTCTCGGCTCGCTGGAGCGGGTTCAGCAGGCATTGCCGCAAGTGCTCACGTACCTGCCGGATGTCGGGCTGGAAGTGGCCCACGAGATTCACAGCTTCTTTGAAGATGCACATAACCGGCAGGTGATCGCGGATCTGCTCAAGCACGGCATGCAGATTCAGGATCAGGGCGAGCTGGGTGCTGAGTTTTCCGCCAGTACCACGTTGGGCGGCTTCCTCGATAAATTGCACATTCCATCGGTCGGGCCGGGCGGGGCGCAGAAGCTTGCGGACAAGTTCGGCTCGCTCGAAGCGGTGATGAGTGCTGATTGGCTGGACATGCGTCAGGCACTGCCGGAAAAACAGGCGACTTCGGTTCGCGAGTTCTTTGCGGGCACGGAAAATCGTCAGCTCGCCGAAGCTGCCGAAAAGCAGCTGCGCGATTTCGGTATGCATTGGCAGAGTGAAAAGAAAGTCGTTGAAGGGTTGCCGCTGGCCGGGCAGACCTGGGTGCTGACCGGTTCGCTTGAGCTGATGAGTCGCGATGTCGCCAAGGACAAACTTGAAAGCCTCGGTGCCAAGGTGGCCGGTTCCGTGTCGGCCAAGACCCATTGCGTGGTCGCCGGTCCGGGCGCGGGCTCGAAGTTGGCCAAGGCCAATGAGCTGGGGTTGAAGGTGCTGGATGAAGAGGCGTTTGTGGCGCGTCTGAAGGAATACAACATCTCGATCTAGTGCAGGATCTGTGGCGAGGGGGCTTGCCCCCGTTGGGCTGCGTAGCGGCCCTAAAACAAGCAACCGCGATCTGTCAGACATACCGTGCAAGCAGGTTTTGCGACGGCTTCGCCGCCGAACGGGGGCAAGCCCCCTCGCCACAAAGAACGTGGAACGATCATGTTGGAGGAATGATCTAGTCTTGGCAGGCCCCAAGGGAGAGATCGCCATGTACCGCTTCTTCGAACAGCTCAGTTCACGCATCGCCGCACCCTTCATGGGCGAGCGTTCGCGCAACAGCAAGGTCTGGCATTGCCGCTGTGGGCAGTCGCTGTTCTTTCGCAACAGCCAGTGCCTGGCCTGTTCGGCAGCGCTGGGCTATCAGCCGCAGCAGAGTCGCTTGTCATCGTTGCAGCCCGGCCCGCAAGCGGATACCTGGTTGCTCGACGCCGATCCCGATGCGGGTGTGTTCCGTCGCTGCGCCAATCTCGATTCTCCAGCCGCATGCAACTGGCTGCTGCCGGCCAACGATCACGATGCCTTGTGCATTGCCTGTAGCCTGAATCGCACCATCCCCGACCTGTCGATCCCCGAGAATCACGAGCGCTGGCGCAAAGTGGAAATCGCCAAGCGTCGTCTGGTGGCGCAGCTGATCAGCCTGGGCTTGTCGGTCATTCCGAAAACCGTGGACGAAGAAATCGGTCTGGCCTTCGATTTCATCGGTATCGACCTCGAAGGCAAACCACCGACCACCGGGCACGCCAACGGTCTGATCACCCTCGATATAAAGGAAGCCGACGATGCCCATCGCGAGCAGGTCCGCGTGCAGATGCACGAACCTTATCGCACGCTGCTCGGTCACTTTCGTCACGAGGTGGGGCATTACTACTGGGACCGCCTGGTCGCCAACAGTCATTGGCTGGAACCGTTTCGCGGTCTGTTCGGCGACGAACGAGCAAGCTACGCCGAGGCCCTTGAGCGGCATTATCAGCAAGGCGCGCCGCTTGACTGGCAGCAACATTACGTCAGTGCCTACGCCACCATGCACCCCTGGGAAGACTGGGCGGAAACCTGGGCTCACTACCTGCACATGATGGATGCAGTGGACACTGCCCTGGGGTTTGGCATGAGTGCGCAGGAAATGGATTTCGATTACCAGCCGTTTCCGCCCAGTACGCTATTCGACCCGCAACACCCTGGCGGCCCGGCGTTCCTGTCGTTCGTCAACGCATGGATCGAACTGGCCGGCATGCTCAACGAATTGTCGCGCAGCATGGGTCAGCCGGATTTTTATCCGTTCGCCCTGCCGACGGCGGTGATTGCCAAGCTGCACTTCATTCATCTGGTGATCCAGCAAGAGGGCGGCAGGGCGGATGAGGTGTTGGCGCAATAGGATCAAAAGATCGCAGCCTTCGGCAACTCCTACAGGTGTACGCCGATCCATGTAGGAGCTGCCGCAGGCTGCGATCTTTAAAGGTCAGCGCATGTCCTTGACCGGACTCATATTTTTTAATCTCCGCGAACGGTTGTAACTTCGTCTCAGATAGGTACAATGGCGCGGCTCGCCGTCAGGTGAGCGTCGTTATGGTGACCCCATCGGTCCCCCCGCAACGATTACCCGTGAACCTGGTCAGATCCGGAAGGAAGCAGCCACAGCGGGAACATTGTGTGCCGGGGTGTGGCTGGTGGGGTTGCCTCCATAACGCAGCACGAACCCTCTTTCGTGTTTTCTATCTAAAAATACTGTTTTTCCCCTGCCATGGAGCTCATCCAGGGCGGTGTTTCGTCGTTTCCGAATTAAAGCGCGGGATACAAAAAAGGAGGCCGATCTGTCGCATTCGACAGATCGGCCTCCTTTTTTCATTTACTGGCACTAGGCTTGGACAAGGCCTGGTCAACCGCTGCGATCAGCTTTCCCAGATCCTTCGGGGTGGCTTTGTGTATGACGCTGAACAGGTATGCCCGCTGTTCATCTTCGTCTTCCAGATCTGCGAAAAAGGCTTTCAGCTTCACGCCCAGCACGTCGGCAAGCAAAAACAATGCTTCCACGCTGGGAGTATAGGTGCCTGTTTCGAAGCGACTGATGGTTTTGGGGTCAAAACCGGTTTTTTCGCCGAGTTCAGCCTGAGTAAGCCCTGCGACCTTACGGTAGCGTCGGATGGCCGGACCCAAACTTGAAATTTGCATCGCTCAATTCCCATTTAGAATCAAGAACTTAACGATAGATTTTTGCATTAGGCAACTGCATGATCCATCACCTTGCTTTGCAAAATGTGATGCATTTCGTAGAATCGCCGCTTCGAAGGGTTTTGGGGTGATCTGCTTTCTGAAGTTTAGGCGATATGAAAAAGCCAGCATTGCGTTCCCTGCCGGGTATGCACAAAGGCCGCTGACGGTCTGAAGCCTCGCGAAATATTACCAGAGTCGGTGTTGCTACTATGCCCTGGATCTTCGGCGGTCCGGGGTCATCAAATGCTGTTCATGGAGTGATAACGTGTCTCTGCGCAGTACGTCTCAAAACACCTCTTCCGGGCATCCTGCGCTGGTCGAGCGGTACCACCGCTAGCGACAGTGAGCCTGACTCATGGATGAGAAATACCGCAGGGCCGTGGATGCAGCCGCCATTTTTTCCGAGACCGATCTGGACGGCCGGATTACCTATGTCAACGATCAATTCTGCGCCGTGTCCGGCTACAGCCGCGAGGAACTGCTGGGGCAGAACCATCGCCTGCTGAACTCCGGTCTGCATTCCGCCGATTTCTTCGCCGCCATGTGGCGCACCATCGCCTTGGGCAATATCTGGAAGGGCGAAATCTGTAATCGCGCCAAGGATGGCAGCCTGTATTGGGTCGACAGCACCATGGTGCCGGTGCTCGACGATGCCACCGGGCGCGTTCACCGATACCTGTCGATTCGTTTCGACATCAGCGAAAAACGCCAACTCCTGCAATCCTTGCAATGGCGGGTCGGGCATGACGTGCTGACCGGGCTGCCCAACCGCGCATTCCTGTCGGACTTGCTGGATCAGGCGCTGGAATTCTCCCGGCATGAAAACATTCCGTTGGCGGTGTGCATGCTTGACCTCGATGGGTTCAAGGCGGTCAACGACGGTTACGGTCACGCCAGTGGCGATATGTTGCTGGTGGAAGTGGCCAAGCGTTTACGCGACATTGTGCGCGGCGAAGACGTCGTGGCGCGACTGGCCGGTGACGAGTTCGTACTGGTGCTGCGTTATGTGCGTGATCTGCCGGAATTGTGCGCAGCGCTGAATCGCGTGTTGGGGGCGATTTCGGCGCCTTACACGCTGCATGGCAAAGCCATCAATGTGTTCGCCAGTATCGGCGTCACCCTGTTTCCCCATGACAACGAAGATGCCGAAACCCTGCTGCGCCACGCTGATCAGGCGATGTACGTGGCCAAGCAGCGCGGGCGAAACCGCTTTCATCTATTCGATGTTTCTCGGGATCAGGAGGTCAAGGTCACTCACCAGACCGTAGAACGGGTGCGTCAGGCGCTGGCCGCCGGTGAGTTACGCCTGCATTTCCAGCCCAAGGTGAACATGCGCCGTGGCGTGGTCGTCGGGTTCGAGGCGTTGTTGCGTTGGGAACATCCGCAAAACGGCATGGTGCCACCTCGGGAATTTTTGCCGCTGGTGGAGGACACCGACCTGATCATCGATATCGGTGAATGGGTGATGGATCAGGTTCTGTCGCAATTGCACCGTTGGCAGCAAGCGGGGCAGGGCTGGCCGGTCAGTATCAATATCGCGGCGCGACATTTTCAGCGCGCCGATTTCGTCGAGCGGCTCAGGCAGGTACTCGCTCGACATGCCCAGGTCGCCCCGCAGATGCTCGATCTGGAAATCGTCGAGTCGGTGGCGATCGAGAATATCCAGCATGTCAGTGCCTGTTTGCAGGCCTGTCAGGCGTTGGGGGTGCAGTTTTCCCTGGGGGATTTCGGCACGGGTTACTCGTCCTTGAGTTACCTCAAGCGTTTACGCACCCAAACCATCAAAATCGATAAGTCGTTCGTGCGCGATATTCTGAATGATCGTGACGACCTGGCCCTGACCACTGCGGTGATTGGCCTGGCCCGGGCGTTCGGTCGGCAGGTGATTGCCGAGGGACTGGAAAGCGTTGAGCACGGTGAATTGCTGTTGCGGCTGGGATGCGAAGTCGCTCAAGGCTATTTCATCGCGCGCCCCATGCCGCCCGGTGAGGTGCCGGCCTGGGTGGCGGGTTTTGTCGCCCCGTCGCAATGGCAGACGCTCGGCCAGACAGCCTTAAACGCTCCGGTACGGCTCTAACCTGAGCCAATAAAAGCCCCTCAAAGTGCAGCTTAGCCAGAATAGACGAGCGCACCGGATGCAATTTTGGCCTTGCTCCGCTAGCATTAGCCGCTTCTGTTCCTTCGTTGCGACGGTTTTCGATGAGTTATCAGGTTCTTGCACGTAAATGGCGTCCGCGCTCGTTCGGCGAAATGGTCGGCCAGACCCATGTGCTCAAGGCTCTGATCAATGCCTTGGACAGCCAGCGGCTGCACCACGCGTACCTGTTTACCGGTACCCGCGGGGTCGGCAAGACCACCATCGCGCGGATCATCGCCAAATGCCTGAACTGTGAAACAGGTATCACTTCGACCCCCTGCGGCGAGTGTTCGGTGTGCCGCGAAATCGATGAAGGCCGCTTCGTCGACCTGATCGAGATCGACGCCGCGAGCCGGACCAAGGTCGAAGACACCCGCGAGCTGCTCGACAACGTGCAGTACGCGCCGAGCCGCGGGCGCTTCAAGGTTTACCTGATCGACGAAGTGCACATGCTCTCCAGCCATTCCTTCAATGCGCTGTTGAAAACCCTTGAAGAGCCGCCGCCCTACGTCAAATTCATCCTGGCCACCACCGATCCGCAGAAACTTCCTGCAACGATTCTTTCTCGGTGCCTGCAGTTCTCCCTGAAGAACATGACCCCGGAGCGGGTGGTCGAGCATTTGACCCACGTGCTGAGCGTCGAGAACGTGCCGTTCGAAGACGACGCGCTGTGGCTGCTGGGCCGCGCCGCTGACGGTTCGATGCGCGACGCCATGAGCCTGACCGATCAGGCCATCGCTTTCGGTGAAGGCAAGGTCATGGCCGCCGACGTGCGAGCCATGCTCGGTACGCTCGATCACGGCCAGGTCTACGACGTTTTGCATGCGCTGATCGAAGGCGACGCCAAGGCGTTGCTTGAAGCCGTGCGTCATCTGGCCGAACAAGGCCCTGACTGGAACGGCGTGCTCTCGGAAATTCTCAATGTGCTGCACCGTGTCGCCATCGCCCAGGCCCTGCCTGAAGGCGTCGACAACGGCCATGGCGACCGTGATCGCGTATTGGCTTTGGCCCAGGCATTGCCGGCCGAAGATGTGCAGTTCTATTACCAGATGGGCCTGATCGGTCGGCGGGATTTGCCGCTGGCGCCGGACCCGCGCGGTGGCTTCGAAATGGTCCTGCTGCGAATGCTCGCGTTC
Organism: Pseudomonas sp. PDM24; assembly: GCF_019218905.1. Taxonomy (NCBI): domain Bacteria; kingdom Pseudomonadati; phylum Pseudomonadota; class Gammaproteobacteria; order Pseudomonadales; family Pseudomonadaceae; genus Pseudomonas; species Pseudomonas sp. PDM24. The sequence continues at coordinate 459,908 of NZ_JAHUWR010000001.1, forward strand.
CGGCCGGCAGACACTGCGGACGCGCCGAGGCAACCGCTAAAGCCAGTGGGGATCAGCCAGGCCACAGTTGATTCCGCAAACTCAGTGGCTGCCGCGTCAGTTGTTGCGCCGGTAGTCGCTACGGCCGTTGCACCGCCTCCGGTTGCGCCTGTGGTTGCACCAGCCCCTGTCCCGGTAGCTGCGCCTGAGCCGGTCGCGCCCGTGATCGCGCCCGAGCCTGAGCCTGTTGTCGAACCCGTAGCGGTCGAAGAGGTCGTCGATCTGCCGTGGAACGACCCGGTAGAGCCCGAAGTTGTCCAGCAGCCTGCCATCGAGCCGGTGCTGGAAACGGCTGGTGAACAACCCGAATTGCCACCGATGCCCATGCCGACGCCGGACAGTGTGGTGCCGGATGCGCCGGAATGGGCCGCTGCGCCGATCCCGGAACCGTCCATGGCTGAAGTCGATGCCGCCACGCCAGGCCTGGATCAGGACGACGAGCCGCCGCTGGACGAGGACTACATCGAGCCGGACATGGACTCGGCCTACAGCTACCTCGATGAACTGGCCAGCGAGCACACTGCCGAACCTGCGCCGGAACCCGAGCCAGAACCGGCCGCGATGCCGGCCACCGGCCTTGCCCTGCAATGGCTGGAGATATTCCCGAAACTGCCGGTGTCCGGCATGACCGCCAGTATCGCCGCCAACTGCACGCTGATCGCCGTCGATGGCGACAATTGGTTGTTGCACCTGGACCCGGCCCACAGCGCCTTGTTCAACGCGACGCAACAACGTCGGCTCAACGATGCATTGAACCAGTTTCACGGGCGCGCGCTGACCTTGAATATGGAGCTGATCAAGCCTGAGCAGGAAACCCCGGCTCAGGCCTCGTCCCGTCGTCGTGCCAACCGTCAGCGTGAGGCCGAAGAATCGATCCACGGCGATCCGTTCATCCAGCAAATGATGCAGCAGTTCGAGGCGGTGGTCCGTCACGATACTATTGAACCTGTCGAGGCCCTGGTCAGTCAGGGCTAATAACTGAAGGCGCTTGGCCACATTCGCCGGGCGCTGTTTTTATCCAAGTACTTTTGAGGTGATTCCCATGATGAAAGGTGGCATGGCCGGCCTGATGAAGCAGGCGCAGCAGATGCAGGAAAAAATGGCCAAGATGCAGGAAGAGCTGGCCAACGCCGAAGTCACCGGTAAAGCCGGCGGCGACATGGTCACCGTGGTGATGACCGGTCGTCACGACGTCAAGCGCGTAACCATCGACCCAAGCCTGGTCGAAGGCCTGAGCGAAGACGACAAGGAAATGCTGGAAGCGGTATTCGCCGCAGCCGTCAACGACGCCGTGCGCAAGATCGAAGCCAACAGCCAGGACAAAATGTCCGGCGTGACCGCTGGCATGCAATTGCCACCGGGTATGAAACTGCCATTCTGATTCGCCAACGCGCGTCGGATGGGTTACAAAAAAATGCCAGGCATCGCGCCTGGCATTTTTGTTTCTGGGCTCCCTTTGTAGGAGCGAGGCTTGCCCGCGAAGAAGATCGACTCGATCCATCGCAAAAAACATCGAAAACAGGTGAGTAATTGACGCTCATTCGAGGCGCGGGTATAAACCGCGTCTCGTTGTTATGTCGGACTTTTCCCCATGAGCTTCAGCCCTTTGATTCGCCAACTGATCGACGCCCTGCGAATTTTGCCGGGCGTGGGTCAGAAAACTGCCCAGCGCATGGCGTTGCAACTGCTTGAGCGTGATCGCAGCGGCGGTTTGCGACTGGCCCAGGCGCTGAGCCAGGCCATGGAAGGAGTGGGCCACTGCCGCTTGTGCCGCACGCTGACCGAAGACGATCTGTGCCCGCAATGCGCCGATCCACGCCGCGACGACACTTTGCTGTGTGTGGTGGAAGGCCCGATGGATGTGTACGCGGTGGAGCAGACCGGTTTCCGTGGTCGCTACTTCGTGCTCAAGGGCCACCTATCGCCGCTCGACGGGCTAGGGCCGGAAGCCATCGGCATTCCACAACTGATGACGCGGATCGAAGAAGCGGGCACGTTTGCCGAAGTCATCCTCGCCACCAACCCGACGGTGGAAGGCGAGGCCACGGCGCATTACATCGCCCAGTTGCTGAGCAACAAAGGCCTGATCGCCTCGCGCATAGCCCATGGCGTACCGTTGGGTGGCGAGCTGGAACTGGTGGACGGCGGGACATTGGCGCATTCGTTTGCCGGGCGTAAGCCGATCTCGCTGTAACGGTGCTGTCTGGACTGACGCCTTCGCGAGCAAGCCCGCTCCCACATTTGATTTGTGTACGCCGCAAATCCCCTGTGGGAGCGGGCTTGCTCGCGAATGGCTCGCCTCGGTTTCCTTGATTCACACAGCCCCCTTGAAAACCAAGCAAGCGCTCGGTTAACTTCGCTGAACCTTCAGTGGAGCTCGCCGATGCCTGCCTTTCAGGAATACTTCGACCCCAGCCACCAATTGGTCCGCGACAGCGTCAGACGTTTCGTCGAGCGTGAGATTCTTCCGGACATCGACCAGTGGGAAGAAGCCGAAAGCTTCCCTCGTGAACTCTACCTAAAGGCCGGTGCGGCGGGGATTCTGGGTATTGGTTATCCCGAAGCCTTGGGCGGTAGCCATGAAGGGGACCTGTTTGCCAAGATCGCTGCCAGTGAAGAGCTGATGCGCTGTGGTTCCGGTGGTCTGGTCGCGGGGCTGGGCTCGCTGGACATTGGTCTGCCGCCGATCCTCAAGTGGGCCAGGCCCGAAGTCCGCGATCGCGTTGTGCCTCAGGTGCTGGCGGGCGAGAAGATCAGCGCCCTGGCTGTCACCGAGCCCAGCGGCGGCTCCGACGTCGCCAACCTGCAAACCCGCGCCGTGCGAGACGGCGACTTTTACCGGGTCAGCGGCAGCAAAACCTTCATTACCAGCGGCGTTCGCGCGGATTTCTACACCGTCGCGGTGCGCACTGGCGAGCCGGGTTTTGGCGGCATCAGTTTGCTGCTGATCGAGAAGGGCACACCCGGTTTCACCGTCGGTCGTCAGTTGAAGAAAATGGGCTGGTGGGCGTCAGACACCGCCGAACTGTTTTTCGATGATTGCCGGGTGCCGGTGAGCCATCTGATTGGGGCCGAGAACATGGGCTTCGCCTGCATCATGGGCAACTTCCAGAGTGAGCGCCTGGCCCTGGCGTTGATGGCCAACATGACCGCGCAGTTGGCGCTGGAGGAGAGCCTGAAATGGGCTCGTCAGCGTGAAGCCTTCGGTAAACCCATCGGCAAGTTCCAGGTGCTCAAGCACCGTCTCGCGGAAATGGCCACGGCGCTGGAGGTGTCACGGGAGTTCACCTACCGCCAGGCAGCGAAAATGGCCGCCGGGCAGAGCGTGATCAAGGAAATCTCCATGGCCAAGAATTTTGCTACTGACACGGCTGATCGCATTACCAACGACGCCGTGCAGATCCTCGGCGGCCTGGGTTATATGCGCGAGAGCCTGGTGGAGCGGCTGTATCGCGATAATCGGATTTTGTCGATTGGTGGGGGAACGCGGGAAGTGATGAATGAGATCATCAGCAAGCAGATGGGGCTCTAATCTGCGGTGTGGCGACTGGCGTTTTCGCGAGCAAGCCCGCTCCCACATTGGGCCTCTGTCGTTCACAGAATTTGTGTACGCAAGAGATCCAATGTGGGAGCGGGCTTGCTCGCGAAAGTGTCAGTGCAGACGCCGCCTTACTTATCGCTCAACGCAAACTGCGTCAGGCAAAACGTAGGAATCCCCATGTCTTCCAAACGCTGCGAACCACCCAGTTCCGGCAAGTCAATGATCGCCGCCGCTTCATGCACCCGCGCGCCCATGCGCCGAATCAGGTTCGCCGCCGCGATCAGCGTGCCGCCGGTGGCGATCAGGTCATCGAACATCACTACCGAGTCACCCTCGCACAGGCTGTCGGCGTGGACTTCGAGAAAGGCTTCGCCGTACTCGGTCTGATAACCCTCGGCCAACACGTCGGCCGGCAGTTTGCCCTGCTTGCGGAATAGCACCAGCGGTTTGTTCAACTGATAGGCCAGGATTGAACCGATCAGGAAGCCACGGGCATCCATGGCGCCGATGTGGGTGAAGTCGGCTTCGACGTAACGATGGGCGAAGCTGTCCATCACCAGGCGCAGGGCCGTGGGTGACTGGAACAACGGAGTGATGTCGCGAAAGATCACGCCCGGCTTGGGGAAGTCGATCACGGGACGGATCAGGGATTTGATGTCGAAGGAGTCGAAGACCATCGTCGAAGTGTCCTGGCAGGCTGCAAACGTCGCAGTATAACGGCGGCTGAACCGTTTCGCTCAGCCGCCATTGCCAGGATCAGCCGTCGAGCGAGCCGCCGGCCAGGGCGCAGAGCTGGATCGGGTCGAGGATATGTATTTCCTTGCCCTCGGCGGCGATGAGTTCGTTTTGCTGGAAGCGGGTGAACACCCGCGACACGGTTTCCACCGCCAGGCCCAGGTAATTGCCGATTTCGTTGCGCGACATGCTCAACCGGAACTGGTTGGCCGAGAAGCCCCGAGCGCGGAAACGGGCCGACAGGTTGACCAGGAACGTGGCGATGCGCTCGTCGGCAGTTTTCTTCGACAGCAGCAACATCATTTGCTGATCATCACGAATCTCGCGGCTCATCACCCGCATCAACTGACGGCGCAGTTGCGGCAGTTGCAGAGCCAGTTCATCGAGGCGTTCGAAAGGGATTTCGCACACCGAAGTGGTTTCCAGGGCTTGCGCCGAGACGGGGTGCTTTTCAGTGTCCATGCCCGACAGGCCGACCAGTTCACTCGGCAAATGGAAGCCAGTGAGCTGTTCTTCGCCGCCATCGCTCAGGCTGAAGGTCTTGAGGGCGCCGGAGCGTACTGCATAAACGGAATCGAACGTGTCGCCCTGACGAAACAGGAATTCGTTTTTTTTCAGCGGGCGACCTCGTTTGACGATTTCGTCCAGCGCATCCATGTCTTCCAGATTCAAAGAAAGTGGCAGGCAGAGAGGTGCCAGGCTGCAATCCTTGCAATGGGCCTGGCTATGAGCGCGCAGCTTTACTGGCTCGGACATTTCTTTAATCCTTGTGGGAAAACACACATAAGCCGTAAGGGTAACTCACGGGAGGACATTCGGGCCAGCCTGCGACAATTTAACCGCAAGGCCTTAGATCACTCGTGAAAAGCGTTGACGATTGGTGTGTTCCAGATACGCATCGAAAACCATGCACACCGAACGCACCAGCAGCCGGCCTGCGGGCTGTACGGTGATCCGCTCGTTGTCCAACTCGATCAGCCCATCTTCGGCCATATCCAATAGCTGTGGCCAAAGCTCGGCGAAATAACCACGAAAATCGATATTGAAGACTCGCTCGATTTCCAGGAATTCCAGGCTGAAATGGCAAATCAACTGCTGAATCACGGCTCTGCGCAAGCGATCGTCAGCGGTGCATATCAGGCCACGGCTGGTGGCCAGTTGAGCGGACGCCAATGCGTTCTGGTACTGGTTCAGGTCGCTGCTGTTCTGGCAGTACAAATCGCCGATCTGGCTGATTGCCGATACCCCCAAGCCGATCAAATCGCAATGACCATGCGTGGTGTAGCCCTGGAAGTTACGTTGCAGCGTCGATTCTTCCTGAGCAATCGCCAAGTCATCGTCAGGCAGGGCGAAATGGTCCATGCCGATGTAGCGGTAACCGGCAGCCGTCAGTTGTTCGATGGTGCGCTGGAGCATTTCCAGCTTCTGTGCCGGTGCCGGTAGATCGTTGCCATTGATCCGCCGTTGCGGCATGAAGCGTTCCGGCAGATGGGCGTAGTTGAACACCGAGAGCCGGTCCGGTTGCAGGCTGATGACTTCGTCGACGGTGCGGGCGAAGTTCTCGGGCGTCTGCTTGGGCAGGCCGTAGATCAGATCGATGTTGATCGAGCGAAATTGCAGGGTCCGGGCAGCGTCGATCACCGCACGGGTTTCTTCCAGGCTTTGCAGGCGATTGACCGCCCGTTGTACCGCCGGATCGAGGTCTTGAACGCCAATGCTGACCCGGTTGAAACCCAGTTCCCGGAGCAGGCCCATGGTCGACCAATCAGCTTCGCGAGGGTCGATTTCGATGCCGTAGTCGCCGGAATCGTCGTCCATCAGATTGAAATGCTTGCGCAGCTGAGCCATCAACTGGCGCAGTTCGTCGTGGCTGAGGAAAGTGGGTGTGCCGCCGCCGAAATGCAGTTGCTCGACTTTTTGCGTCGGGTCGAGGTGGCAGGCAATCAGCTGGATTTCCTGTTCCAGGCGCTGCAAATAGGGCTGGGCGCGTCCACGGTCCTTGGTGATGACTTTGTTGCAGGCGCAGTAGTAGCAAATATTCGCGCAGAACGGCACGTGCACATACAGCGATAGCGGCCGCAGGGCTTTACGGCTGTCGCGAAGGGCATGAAACAGGTCGAAGGTGCCAACCTGGCTGTCGAATTGCACGGCGGTCGGGTACGAGGTATAGCGCGGTCCCGCCAGGTCGTAACGGCGGATCAGATCTGTGTCCCAACGAATGGCGTCGAGCATGCGGGCATTCCCCCGGATAGGCTGGCAATGTCGGCGAGTCTAGGGAGAAGTGCGCAAAGGCATCTTGATTTGCATCAAGGGTCGGGATTTGTGTTGTCAGTGAGGGCCTCTTCGCGGGCAAGCCTCGCTCCTACAAGGGGTCGCGGACGCCTGTAGGAGCGAGGCTTGCCCGCGAAGGGCGCGCCGCCGAGCTAATGCCCCATCAGCCAATGCTGATGCGGCCCTGGCAAGGTCCAGATACCGAACACCATCACCAGCAAGCCACCGGTCATGCGTACGCTGCGTTTGCGCAACAATGCCGTGACGCGCTCGGCGGCAAGCCCTGTGGCGAGCAGCACCGGCCAGGTGCCCAGCCCGAATGCCAGCATCAGCAATGCACTGTCCAGCGCATTGCCCTGGCTCGCCGACCACAGCAATGTGCTGTAAACCAGCCCGCACGGCAGCCAGCCCCATAGCGCGCCCAGCAGCAGGGCGCGGGGCAGGTTCGACACGGGTAATAATGTGTTGGCCACCGGCTGGATATGCCGCCACAGGCCACGGCCGAGGCTTTCGATGCGGGTCAGGCCGCTCCACCAGCCGGCCAGGTACAGGCCCATGGCGATCAGCAGCAGCCCGGCGAGAATGCGCATGAACATCGCCGCCGGGCTATTGGCCACGGCCCAACCGGCCAGGCCGATCAGCAGGCCGGCCGCGGCGTAGCTGAGAATGCGCCCCAGGTTGTAGGCCAGCAATAGTCGAAAGCGTCGGCTGCGTTGTTCTTTGGGGATCGCCAGGGTCAACGCGCCCATCAAGCCGCCGCACATGCCCAGGCAATGCCCGCCGCCGAGCAAGCCGAGGATCAGCGCAGACACCAACAGTGGCGCCAACTCAAGCATGGGGCGGCGCCTTATCGTCCGGTTTGGCCGGATGGCCGCCGGCCTCGTCGACCGCTGCCTTGTGGTTCGGGTCCTGATCGTCGAACAGGATGCTGTGGGCCGGGCCGTCGAGATCGTCGTACTGACCGCTATCGACTGCCCAGAAGAAGATGTAGATAGCGATGGCCACGATCAGCAGCGCGGCCGGGATCATCACGTAGAGAGCTGGCATCTGGACTCCATGCCCGCGCGGCTCAGGCCGGCAGCGGACGGGTTTCTGGCGTGGTGCCGGCAGCCGGCGCGCTCGGCAGGCGAGTCAGGCGCAGGGCATTCAATACCACGGTCAACGAACTGATCGACATGCCAACCGCTGCCCATACCGGAGTGATCCAGCCGAGGGCGGCGAACGGCAACATGAGGCCATTGTACAGCGCTGCCCACAGCAAATTCTCGATGATGACCCGACGGGTGCGGCGGGCCAGGCTGAAGGCTTGCACCAGCGCGTCGAGGCGGTTCGACAACAGCACCGCATCGGCACTGGTTTTCGCCAGATCGGTGGCCGAACCCATCGCCACGCTGATGTCGGCGGCGGCCAGCACCGGCACATCATTGACCCCGTCACCGAGCATCAACACCTTGCGACCTTCCTTGTGCAGTTGTTGCAGCACCTGCAATTTATCGTCCGGACGCAAACCGCCTCGGGCCTCGTCGATGCCCAACTCGGCAGCGACGCTGGCAACCATCGGCGAGCTGTCGCCGGACAGCAGCAGTGTGCGCCAGCCACGAGCCTTGCAGGCCGCCAGCAGGGCAGGCGCGTCGGCACGTAAACGGTCATCGAGTACGAACCAGGCCAGCGGCCCCTGACTGTCGCCGAGCAACAGCCATTGGCCGGGCTCATCGGGCATTACAGGCGTTTGAGCGCCGCTGAGTTCGCAGACAAACCCCGGTTGGCCAATGCGCAGGCGTTGTGCGCCGACCAACCCCTCAAGGCCCAGGCCCGGCGTGCTGTGAACTTCTTCGGCGGCCAGCGGCGCGCGGCCAAAAGCCCGGGCAATCGGGTGCTCGGAGCGGTTTTCCAGGGCGGCGGCGAGGCTCAGGCATTGATCGCTGGTCAAGGCTCCAAGTGGCCGGATCGAACGCAAGGCCAAGCGACCTTCGGTGAGGGTGCCGGTCTTGTCGAAAATCACCGTGTCGATCTGGTTCAGGCCTTCCAGCACATGGCCGCGCGTCAACAAAAGACCGAGCTTGTGCAGCGTGCCGGTGGCGGCGGTGAGGGCGGTTGGCGTGGCCAGCGACAAGGCGCACGGGCACGTCGCAACCAGCATCGCCAGGACGATCCAGAACGCCCGCGAAGAATCCAGTTCCCACCACAGCAGGCCGATGGCAGCCACCGCGATAAGCGACAACAGCAAAAACCATTGCGCGGCGCGGTCGGCGATTTCCGCCAGTCGTGGCTTTTCGGCCTGGGCGCGATCCAGCAGGCGGACGATGGCCGACAGTCGCGTGTCCTGTCCCAGCGCCAGGACTTCCACGGTCAGCGCACCTTCAACGTTCAAGGTGCCGGCGGTGACAGCATCGCCCGGGGTCCGTGGTTGTGGCAGGTATTCGCCGGTCAGCAGGGATTCGTCGATGCTCGATTGACCGTCGAGGATCTTGCCATCGGCCGGCAGAATTGCTCCGGGATGCACCAGCACCTGATCGCCCACGCGCAATTCGCTGAGCAGAATCCGTTCGCTCTGGCCGTCGGCACTCAGCCGCAGGCAGGAGGCGGGTAACAGATTGACCAGCTGTGCGGTAGCGGCGGCGGTGCGTTCCCGGGCTCGACGTTCCAGATAACGCCCGGCCAGCAGGAACAGTGCAAACATCCCTACTGCATCGAAATACAGCTCGCCTACCCCGGTGATCGAGGTCCAGATCCCGGCGATATAGGCACTGCCGATCGCCAGCGACACCGAGACGTCCATGGTCAGGTGACGGGTGCGCAAGTCGCGCATCGCCCCTTTGAAGAACGGCGCGCAGCTGTAGAACACGATCGGCGTGGTCAGAAACAGCGCGACCCAGCGCAGGATGGTGTGGAGCTCGGGGCTGAGGTCAATGTTGAATTCCGGCCAGGTGGCCATGGTTGCCATCATCGCCTGGAACCACAGCAGTCCGGCAACGCCGAGTTGACGTAGCGCCAGACGGTTTTCGCTGGCCAGTTGTTCACTGGCGCGGTCGGCCTGATAAGGGTGGGCGGCGTAACCGATGTGGCGCAATTCACTGAGCACTTGACTCAATGGCAATTGCGCATCGGCCCAGCGCACATGCAGGCGGTGGTTGGACAGGTTCAAGCGTGCTTCGGCCACCGCCGGCAAGGCGCGCAGGTGTTTCTCGATCAACCAGCCGCAGGCGGCGCAACTGATGCCTTCCATCAACAGGGTGGTTTCGGCGAGTTCGCCTTCGTGGCGGACAAAGGGTTGCTGCACGTCGGCGCGGTCGTACAGCGCCAGCTCATCCACCAACTGTACCGGCAAGGCTTCGGGGTTGGCCGAGGCTTCGCTGCGATGCTGGTAATAGCTTTCCAGCCCACCGGCCACGATGGCCTCGGCCACTGCCTGGCAACCCGGGCAGCAGAACTCGCGGGTATCCCCGAGGACGGCGGCGGTGAAGCGGCTGCCGGCCGGGACGGGCAGGGCGCAGTGGTAGCAGGGGGTTGGATTGGTCATGAGGTTTTCACTGGTGCCGCTGAATCTCTGTCGTCAGGTAGGGCCTCTTCGCGAGCAAGCCCGCTCCCACATTGGTTCTGTGTCGTGCACCGAGTTTTGAGTACACCAATAATCCAATGTGGGAGCGGGCTTGCTCGCGAATGCGCGAAGCGCAGGTTTTTATTTTTTCAGGTCTTCCGCGCCCTGCAGCGGCTCATCGCCCAGCAACAGATCCTTGGCATGGCTGACCTGTTCTTCTTCGAACATGCGCCAGATCTTGTCATCCTGAACACCCAGCAACTCGACGAAGCGACGACCTTCAATTTTGTCACTCAACTGGCCAATGTAACGGCCCTGTTCGGTTTCACTGCGGGCCAGGGTGATCTTGCGATCCTTCTCCGGCTGGGTGGGTGAAATCAGGTTCAGTTCAAGGGTTTTCGGCTGGCTGTTGCCGCTCAGGCGCAGGTCGACTTCGCCGGTCACGTCATCCAGATGCACGCTGGCACGCAGTTGCAGGGTCTGGGCCAGCAGTTCACGGTCCAGTGAACGGTTGATGCCCTTGCCGGCCTCGTAATAGTTGTCGTTGACCAGGTTGTCCGGGTTGTTCACCGCGATGGTCACCATCGACAGGGTCAAGGTCACCGAGCAAGCCAGGATGGCGATGATGATCCACGGCCAAAGGTGCTTGTACCAGGGACTTGCGGCAGTTGCAGCGGGCATGGTCATTTCTCTCAACGAGTTTGTGGGCCGATGAATCGGCTCTTGGCTTCAACGTGGACGTTGGCGTCGTCGGCATCCTTGAGGATGAATGTCACCTCGTTGGTGCTCGACGGCAGTTGTTCCGGTGCGCTGGACAGTTCCACCGGCTGGCTGAAAATCTCCCCGGCGGCGACTTTGATCTCGCGCTTGCCTTGCAGCTTGAGGTCCGGCAGGCCGGTAGCTTCGAGCACATAGGTATGGTCGTGCTGGTCCTTGTTCATGATCTTCAGGCTGTAGACGTTTTCGATCCGGCCTTCGGCGTTCTCGCGGTACAACACGCGGTCTTTACTGACATCGAAGCCAACCAGCGAGCGCATGAAAAATGCAGTCACCAGCAATGCGATCATCGCCAGCAGCACCGTGGCATAGCCGATCAGGCGTGGGCGCAGTTTATGGGTTTTTTGCCCGGACAGGTTGTGCTCGGTGGTGTAGCTGATCAGGCCGCGCGGGTAATCCATCTTGTCCATGATGCTGTCGCAGGCGTCAATGCACGCCGCGCAGCCGATGCATTCGACTTGCAGGCCGTCACGAATGTCGATACCGGTGGGGCAGACCTGGACGCACATCGTGCAGTCGATGCAATCGCCAAGACCCTGAGCCTTGTAGTCGATGCCTTTCTTGCGCGGGCCACGGCTTTCGCCACGGCGCGGGTCGTAGGAAACGATCAGCGTGTCCTTGTCGAACATCACGCTCTGGAAGCGTGCGTACGGGCACATGTAGATGCACACCTGCTCGCGCAACCAGCCGGCGTTGCCGTAAGTGGCGAGGGTGAAGAAGCCGACCCAGAAATACGACCAGCCATCCGCCTGGCCGGTGAAGAACTCGATCACCAGTTCGCGAATCGGCGAGAAGTAACCGACAAAGGTCATGCCGGTCACGAAACCGATCAGCAGCCACATTGTGTGCTTGCCGAACTTGCGCAGGAATTTGTTGGCGCTCATCGGCGCCTTGTCGAGCTTGATACGCTGGTTGCGGTCGCCTTCGGTGACCTTTTCGCACCACATGAAGATCCAGGTCCAGACGCTTTGCGGGCAGGTATAGCCACACCAGACCCGACCGGCATACACGGTAATGAAAAACAGGCCGAAGGCACTGATGATCAGAATGCCCGAGAGCAGGATGAAATCCTGAGGCCAGAAGGTCGCGCCAAAAATGAAGAATTTACGCTCCGGCAGGTTCCACCAGACGGCCTGATGACCGCCCCAGTTCAGCCACACCGTGCCGAAATACAGCAGAAACAGCCCGGCCCCGCCGATCATCCGCAAATTGCGGAACAGGCCGGTGAAGGCGCGAGTGTAGATCTTTTCTCGAGAGGCGTAGAGGTCGACGCTGTTGTTCGCGTTCTTGGCAGGCGGAGTGACGTCGTGTACCGGAATCTGATTGCTCATCGTTGCATCCCACGGCAGTGGAAAAATGCCTCGGTCAGTACATGCCGACCGCGGTCAAAAAGAGGTGTTGCAGTGGCGCAATGATACGCCTGTCGCTCTAGATCAAGGGTGCGACCTTTAGTCGCGTTGGGCAAATTCAATTGATGGTGTAGTGACTTGAATCAATTGACTTGTGGGTTTCGTCGATTTTTCGCTTTGCAGATTAGAGTCTAGGCGATTCATAGCCTTTGCGCTGCCGTAGCGTCTGAAACGGCAAGGTTTCAACCTCTGCGTGTGTAGTTGTCCGAGATGAAATATTAATAAATCCAGGTTAGCTAAAGTTAAAGTTGGCTTCGATTTTTTGTGTGGTTGAAATATATTTATTTAATTGGCGCTGGTTGTGTCTTTGAAGTTTTTTATTTTTTCAAATATGTTGTTGTTCCGCGATATTGATATCGCTTGGATATGTCTAATTTAAATGGAGTTTTAATGCTGTGGTTTCTAATAAAGTTGTAAGGTTTTTGCTGGGAGTGTGTTTGTTGTCTTCGGTTACTTTAGCTCATGCGATACAGGGTACTCCTCGGCATATGGTGTTTGCCTCTGATACGCAATATCCGTGGACAGACAAAACAGATATCAGGGCGCCTGAATCCGATGCGGACTTCGCTGTACGTTCCAAATGGTTGGTGGAAACCCAGCTTGCAAGTATTGCTGACTTTCGAAACAATCAGGGGGCGCAATCACAAGTGCCACTGATGATCAACGGTGACATAACCGCTTTCGGCCATGGCTGGCAACGATCGTATATGAAGTCGGCATTAGAGAAGCACTTCAAGGGTGATTATCTGTACGGTTTGGGTAATCACGATTATGAAAATAACGTGGATGATTGTTTTAGTAATAACTGTGCGGCGGGCAGTATAGTCGAGTTTAATAAGCATCATGCGGGTAAGGTGGATAGCTTTGATTTGAAAGTTACGGGCTGGTTCCTTGATACGCTGTATTCGGGCAGCCTCGCTTATTCAAAGAATATCGGTGAAGTTCACATGGTGCAGCTCAATAACGAGCCCACTTACACGACGAAAATTTCCCACGAGTTGAACCCGACGACGTTCGACATCACCAGCGCATTGGACTGGCTTGAGACCGATCTTAGGCTGGCTAGAGCTCAGGGCTACGCCATCATCATCAATATGCATAAGCCGTTCGAGATGAAGGGGGACGCTGAGCAACAAAAGCGCTTTCGCGAAATGATCAGCAAGTATCAAGTGACTGCAATATTTGCCGGTCATTTGCACAAAAACGGAGGTGATTCCTATTGGTTGGGAAATGTGCCGATGTATCTGAGCGGCAGTACCTCTCAGCAAACCTACCTGATCACCAGCTTTACCGAGGATCGCAAGCAGTTGCAGATCTATCTGGTGAAGGATAATCAATGGCAGAGCCGGACGCTGATCGATACGATTCCTGTGAAATCAATTTTCGCTAATCGCCCATAAAAAAAGCCCCGCCAGATCACTGGCGGGGCTTTTTTTATTGTATCAAGCGTTTGCCTTACTGGGCGTCCGCTTCCGGCGCTTTCTCACCGTGAGAGAGGCTGTAGACGTAAGCGGCCAGCAGGTGAACCTTGTCGTTGCCTTGCAGCTGTTCTTGCGCAGGCATCTGGCCCTGACGACCGTAACGGATGGTCTGCTGCAGTTGAGCGAAGCTCGAACCGTAGATAAACGCCGCCGGGTGGGTCAGGTCAGGGGCGCCCATGGCTGGCGTACCTTTGCCGGCCGGGCCGTGGCACGCCACGCAGTTGGCGGCGAACAGTTTCTGCCCGGCAACCGGGTCAGCCTTGGCGCCTTCAGGCAGCTTGCGGCCATCCAGGTTGGTCAGTACGAACGCGGCAACGTCAGCAACGCCTTGCTCGCCGATCACTTCAGCCCAAGCCGGCATCACGGCGTGACGACCGCCCATGATGGTGGTCTTGATGGTTTGCGCTTCACCGCCCCAGCGCCAGTCGGCGTCGGTCAGGTTAGGAAAACCATAGGCGCCTTTGGCGTCGGAACCGTGGCAGACCGAGCAGTTGGAGGCGAACAGGCGGCCACCCATCTTCAGGGCTTGTGGGTCTTTGGCAACTTCTTCGATTGGCATGGAAGCGAACTTGGCGAAGATCGGGCCAAACTTGGCGTCCGACCTGAGCATTTCCTTTTCCCATTCGTGAACGCCGGTCCAGCCAGTCTGGCCGTTGGCGAACGCGGTCTGCTTCTCGTTATCGAGGTAGTTATAACCCGGCAACAGGCCTTTCCAGTTACCCAGGCCCGGGTACAGCACCAGGTAGCCGAGGGCGAAGATGATGGTGCCCACGAACAGCATGAACCACCATTTTGGCAGCGGGTTGTCATACTCCTCGATCCCGTCGAAGGAGTGGCCGACCGTTTCATCGGTGGATTCGCTGCGCTGGCCCTTGCGGGTGGACAGCAGCAGCCAGGTCAGGGCGAAGATGGTGCCGAGACTGAGGACTGTGACGTACAGACTCCAGAACGTAGTCATTCTTTGTTACTCCTAGAAGCTTGCTCGACGTGCTTGATGGCTTCGGGATCATCCGCGAAAGGCAGCAAGGTCGCGTCTTCAAACTCCGACTTGCGCTTGGGGCTGAACACCCACAGCGCCAGACCGATGAAGGCCACCATCACAACAACGGTGCCCAGGCCACGAATCATCCCGATATCCATCTAAATCACCGTTTGCTTTTGATGATGGTGCCCAGGCCTTGCAGATAGGCCACCAGCGCGTCCATTTCGGTTTTGCCCTTCACAGCATCCTTGGCACCGGCGATGTCTTCGTCGGTGTAAGGGACGCCGAGCGTGCGCAAGACTTCCATTTTCTTGGCGGTGTCTTTGCCGTCGAGCTTGTTTTCCACGAGGAACGGGTAGGCCGGCATTTTCGACTCAGGCACCACGTTGCGCGGGTTGTACAAGTGCGCACGCTGCCAGTCATCGGAGTAACGACCACCGACACGGGCCAGGTCCGGACCGGTACGCTTGGAACCCCACAGGAACGGGTGGTCCCAAACGCTTTCACCGGCGACCGAATAGTGGCCGTAACGTTCGGTTTCAGCACGGAACGGGCGGATCATCTGCGAGTGGCAGCCGACACAACCGTTGGCGATGTACACGTCGCGGCCTTCCAGCTCAAGGGCGGTACGCGGCTTCATGCCCTCGACCGGCTTGTTGGTGACGTCCTGGAAAAACAGCGGAACGATTTGAGTCAGGCCGCCGATGCTGACGGCGATAACCATGAAGAAGGCCAGCAGGCCAATATTCTTCTCGACTGCTTCATGCTTCATCAGTGAGCTCCAACTACAGCAATCTGTTCAGCAGCTTTGGCTTCAGCCGGGTTCGAGGCACGTACGGTACGCCATACGTTGTAAGCCATGAACAGCATGCCGCTGGCAAAGAACGCACCGCCCAGGGCGCGAACGATGAAACCTGGGTGGCTGGCTTGCAGCGCTTCAACGAACGAGTAGGTGAGGGTGCCGTCGTCGTTGATTGCACGCCACATCAGACCTTGGGTGATGCCGTTGACCCACATCGACGCGATGTACAGCACGGTGCCGATGGTCGCGAGCCAGAAGTGCGTGTTGATCAGGCCGATGCTGTGCATCTGCGTACGACCGAACAGTTTCGGGATCATGTGGTAGATCGCGCCGATCGAAATCATCGCTACCCAGCCAAGAGCGCCGGCGTGTACGTGGCCGATGGTCCAGTCGGTGTAGTGCGACAGCGAGTTGACGGTCTTGATGGCCATCATCGGGCCTTCGAAGGTCGACATGCCGTAGAACGCCAGCGATACCACGAGGAAGCGCAGGATCGGGTCGGTGCGCAGCTTATGCCAGGCGCCCGACAGGGTCATCATGCCGTTGATCATGCCGCCCCAGCTGGGTGCCAGCAGGATGATCGACATCGCCATGCCCAGGGACTGAGCCCAGTCCGGCAGTGCGGTGTAATGCAGGTGGTGCGGGCCGGCCCAGATATACAGGGTAATCAGCGCCCAGAAGTGCACGATCGACAGACGATAGGAGTAGATCGGACGCTCGGCCTGCTTCGGAACGAAGTAGTACATCATCCCCAGGAAGCCGGTGGTCAGGAAGAAACCTACCGCGTTGTGGCCGTACCACCACTGGATCATCGCATCAGTCGCACCCGAGTAAGCCGAGTAGGACTTGAAGAAACTGACCGGCAGGGACGCGTGGTTGACGATGTGCAGCATCGCGGTCACGACGATGAAGGCACCGTAGAACCAGTTACCGACATAGATGTGCTTGGTCTTGCGCTTGACGATGGTGCCGAAGAACACCAGACCGTAGGTGACCCAGACGATGGCCAGCAGAATAGCCAGAGGCCATTCAAGTTCCGCGTATTCCTTGGTGGTCGTGAAACCCATCGGCAAGGTAACGATCGCGCCGACTATCACCGCTTGCCAACCCCAGAAGGTGAAGGCCGCGAGGCTGTCGGAAATCAGTCGCGTTTGGCAGGTTCGCTGCACGACGTAATAGGAAGTGGCAAACAGAGCGCACCCACCGAAGGCGAAAATCACCAGGTTGGTGTGCAGCGGGCGCAGGCGTCCAAAGCTCGTCCATGCCAGACCGAAGTTCAACTCCGGCCAGACCAGTTGCGAGGCGATGAAGACACCGAGCCCCATGCCAAGGATCCCCCAGACCACCGTCATGATGGCGAACTGGCGGACTACCTTATAGTTATAAGCAGTCGGACTGATTGCTGTGCTCATTCTAAGGTTCCACGGTTTGGGTGTTTTATTAGGAGTAAAAATCGGCCGCAAGTATGTAGAAAGCGGGGGGTCATTGCAACGCGCCATGACGTAGGTCAATGCTTTCAAAAGCTGATTCTGCGGCCTTTCCATGCGCTGCGTAAGGACAAAATTGCCCTCGGACAAAATGTCGCAACGGATCAAAGAGGCGAGGGGTTCAGGTCAGTTGTAACGGGGTATGTTCAAACACGACGATCGGGTAACAGAGGGCAACGGGGACGATAGCCGGTGTCTACCAGCCTTTGCGGCCTGTCATCGAGCAAATTCGTCGAACACATCGGGTTGAATCGACCTGGAACCGGCGCTGGCCAGTCCGCATCGCAGGGAAGCTTAGACCCGAATCCGGCGAACCGAAAGGAAGACCAAGGGAGGGTGCGACAATGCGTCGCAAAGGGGCAGGGAACTGCCGCATCCGGGTGAATGCGGCGTTGCGCGGACGAGATTTATTCGCTTTTGCCTTCAGCCTGTAAACGCTCGGTGCTCAGACCTTGAGACAGGCTGTATACGTAAGCGGCCAGCAATTGCACCTTGTCGTTGCCGAGCAGTTCGTTCTGCGCCGGCATATGGCCCTGGCGGCCATGACGAATTGTTTGTTGCAGTTGCGCCAGGCTTGTACCGTAGATAAATCCGGCCGGTTGCGTCAGGTTCGGCGCCCCCATGGCTTCAGTGCCCTTGCCGTTTGCCCCATGACAGGCTACGCACATAGTGCTGAACGCTTGCTGTCCGGCATGCAGGTCGGCACTGTTGTCTGCAGGCAAAGGCAGGCCGGCCAGTTCATGACGTACATAGGCGGCGACGTTCTTCACGCCGGCGTCACCGAGGATTTCTCCCCAGGCGGGCATCGCGGCCATGCGACCGCCCATGATAGTCGTTTTGATCATTTCGGCATCGCCGCCCCAGCGCCAGTTGTTGTCCGCCAGGTTGGGGAAACCGAACGCGCCCTTGGCATCCGAGCCGTGGCACACCGAGCAATTGGACGCAAACAGACGACCGCCCATTTTCAGCGCTTGCGGGTCCTTGGCCACTTCTTCAACTGGCATGGCAGCAAATTTGGCGAAGATCGGCCCGAACTTCGCGTCAGCCTTGTTCATCTCCTTTTCCCATTCGTGGACTCCGGTCCAGCCGTTTTCATAACCGGGCAAGATGCCTTTCCAGTTGCCCAGGCCCGGGTAAAGCACCAGATAACCGACGGCAAACACCAAGGTTGCGGCGAACAGCATGAACCACCACTGCGGCAGCGGGTTGTCGTACTCCTCGATGCCGTCGAAGCTGTGGCCCATGGTCTGGTCGACGCTGCCCTTGGTTTCGCCCTTGCGGGTGCCGATCAGCAGCCAGGTCAGGCCGATCAGGCTGCCAATGGTCAGTACGCAGATCCACGTACTCCAGAAGGTGGTCATGGCCGGGTACTCCTTGTTTCAGGTTCTTGGGTGGCGACTTCGGGTAGCGGTTCATCGGCGAACGGCAGCAGGCGTGCTTCGGCGAATTCCGGATTGCGCTTGCGGTTGAACACCCACAGCGTCAGGCCGACAAAGGCCACGAACACCACGACCGTGCCCAGGCCGCGGATCATTCCACTGCTCATTACGCTTACGATTTCAAAGGGCATGGCCATGGCTCACCTCTTGCTCTTGATGGATGTGCCGAGCACTTGCAGGTAAGCGACCAATGCGTCCATTTCGGTTTTGCCCTGGAGTGAGGCGACTGAACCTGTGATGTCTTCATCGGTGTACGGCACGCCGAGGGTGCGCATGGCGCGGATCTTGGTTTCGGTGTGGCTGCTATCTACCTTGTTGTCCACCAGCCACGGGTAGGCCGGCATCTTCGATTCAGGCACCACGTTGCGCGGGTTGTACAAGTGCGCGCGGTGCCAGTCTTCGGAGTAGCGACCACCGACCCGGGCGAGGTCCGGGCCGGTACGTTTCGAGCCCCACAGGAACGGGTGATCCCAGACGCTTTCACCGGCCACCGAGTAGTGGCCGTAGCGTTCGGTCTCGGCGCGGAACGGACGGATCATCTGCGAATGGCAACCGACGCAGCCTTCGCGGATGTAGATGTCACGACCTTCCAGTTGCAGCGCGGTGTAGGGCTTCATGCCTTCCACCGGTTTATTGGTCACGTCCTGGAAGAACAGCGGGACGATCTGGGTCAGGCCGCCGATGCTCACGGCCAGCACCATCAGCAACATCAGCAGGCCGACGTTTTTCTCGATTGTTTCGTGTTTCATGGCGGCCTCCTCAGGCGATCTGCGCGGCAGCGGCGGCTTCGGCAGGCTGCGAGGCCCGCACGGTGCGCCAGGTGTTGTAGGCCATCAGCAACATGCCGCTGAAGAAAATCGCACCGCCTACCAGACGCACGACGAAGCCTGGGTGGCTGGCCACCAGGGTTTCGACGAAGGAGTAGGTCAGCGTGCCGTCTTCGTTGACAGCGCGCCACATGAGGCCCTGGGCGATGCCGTTGACCCACATCGAAGCGATGTACAACACGGTGCCGATGGTGGCGAGCCAGAAGTGCGCGTTGATCAGGCCGATGCTGTGCATCTGTGTGCGGCCGAAGATTTTCGGGATCATGTGGTACAGCGCGCCAATGGAGATCATCGCTACCCAACCGAGGGCGCCGGCGTGAACGTGGCCGATGGTCCAGTCGGTGTAGTGGGAGAGGGCGTTCACGGTTTTGATCGCCATCATCGGCCCTTCGAAGGTCGACATGCCGTAGAACGCCAGCGACACCACGAGGAAGCGCAGGATCGGGTCGCTGCGCAACTTATGCCAGGCGCCCGACAGCGTCATCATGCCGTTGATCATCCCGCCCCAGCTCGGTGCCAACAGGATCAGCGACATCACCATGCCCAACGATTGCGCCCAGTCCGGCAGCGCGGTGTAGTGCAAGTGGTGCGGGCCGGCCCAGATGTACAGGGTGATCAGCGCCCAGAAGTGCACGATCGACAAGCGATAGGAATACACCGGACGCTCGGCCTGTTTCGGCACGAAGTAGTACATCATCCCGAGGAAACCGGCGGTGAGGAAAAAGCCTACGGCGTTGTGTCCGTACCACCACTGCACCATGGCGTCGGTCGCACCGGCGTACAGCGAGTAGGACTTGGTGAAACTCACCGGCAATTCCAGGTTGTTGACGATATGCAGGATCGCCACGGTGATGATGAAGCCACCGAAGAACCAGTTACCGACATAAATGTGTTTGGTCTTGCGCTGCATGATCGTGCCGAAGAACACCACGGCATAAGCCACCCAGACGATGGTGATCAGGATGTCGATCGGCCATTCCAGTTCGGCGTATTCCTTGGAACTGGTGTAACCCAGTGGCAGGCTGATGGCCGCCAGCAAGATCACCAGTTGCCAGCCCCAGAAGCAGAACGCGGCGATTTTCGGCGCGAACAATCGGGTCTGGCAGGTGCGTTGTACCGAATAAAACGAACTGGCGAACAGGGCGCAACCGCCGAAGGCGAAGATCACCGCGTTAGTGTGCAGCGGGCGCAGACGGCCGAAGCTGGTCCACGGCAGGTTGAAGTTGAGTTCAGGCCAGACCAATTGGGCGGCGAGAAAAACCCCGAGCCCCATGCCGACGATGCCCCACACCACCGTCATAATGGCGAATTGGCGGACCACCTTGTAGTTGTAGGCGGTACTGATAGAAGTGTTCATGGTTCCCCATCCACGGTTCAGCCGAAGTGAGGGCCTGCCTTTGCGAGTAAGCCGCACGGCAGACGCTCCCTTCGCCTGGAGTTATAGGCAGACTAAAAGCGAGGCAAGCATGGACAAAGAGCACAAGGCCAGTATTGACGGGGATCAATGGGCGCAGTGTGTGCGAGATCATGGATGGTTGTGGAATGCCGCCACGGCGCCGGCCTCGGCGACGCTGATTCTCGCTCACGGCGCCGGTGCGCCGATGGACAGCGGCTGGATGAGCGACATGGCTGAGCGCCTTGCCGCGCATGGGGTCAACGTGTTGCGTTTCGAGTTTCCCTACATGGCGCAGCGGCGTATTGATGGCGGTAAACGTCCCCCGAACCCGGCGCCCAAATTGCAGGAATGCTGGCGTGAGGTGTATGCCGTGGTGCGACGCCATGTCGCTGGACGCCTGGCCATTGGCGGCAAGTCCATGGGCGGGCGGATGGCGAGTTTGTTGGCCGATGAGTTGGGAGCGGATGCGCTGGTGTGCCTGGGGTACCCGTTTTACGCCGTCGGCAAACCGGAAAAACCGCGGGTCGAGCATTTGGCGGCGCTGAAGACTCGTACGTTGATTGTGCAGGGTGAGCGCGATGCGCTGGGTAATCGGGCTGCGGTCGAAGGGTATGAGTTGGCGCCGGGAATCGAGGTGATCTGGCTGGAGGCAGCGGATCATGATTTGAAGCCGTTGAAGGCTTCGGGGTTTAGTCATGAGCAGCATTTGGCGGCTGCGGCGGGGAAGGTGGCTGCGTTTCTTCAGTGAGATTTTCGCCTGCATTCAGGGCCTCTTCGCGGGCAAGCCTCGCTCCTACAGGTAATCAGTGCTCGCATGATCGACGCATGACCTGTAGGAGCGAGGCTTGCCCGCGAAAGCGATCTGCCAGGCAACAAAAACCCCGGAAGCTTTCACCTTCCGGGTTTTTGTCTTTCCCGCAGCAATCAGCGGTTAAACCGCTCCACCAACGAATACTGGGTATTCGCGGTCTTGGTCAGTTCTTCGCTCAATAGCGCCGAGTGCTGTGCCTGTTCCGAGGTCTGGTCAGCCAATTGCGAGATGTTGCTGATGTTGCGGCTGATTTCTTCGGCCACTGCACTTTGCTCTTCGGTGGCGGCAGCGATCTGGGTGGTCATGTCAGTGATGTTGGCCACCGCTTCGCTGATGCCCACCAGCGCCTGATCCGCTTCCAATACCCGCGCCACACCTTCTTCGGCCTGGCGATGCCCGGCTTCCATCGTTTGCACCGCGGTGCTGGCGGTTTGCTGCAGCTTGGCGATCAGCGCGTGAATCTGCCCGGTGGATTCGCTGGTGCGTTGTGCCAGCTGACGCACTTCGTCGGCCACCACCGCAAAACCACGGCCCATCTCGCCGGCACGCGCGGCTTCAATCGCAGCGTTCAAGGCCAGCAGGTTGGTCTGGTCGGCGATGCCTTTGATCACATCGACCACGCCGCCGATTTCGTCGCTGTCCTTGGCCAGTTGCGTGACCGTCAGGCCGGTTTCACCGACCACCACCGACAGGCGTTGAATGGCTTCGCGGGTTTCCCCGGCGATGTCGCGACCGCGACCGGTCAGGCGATTGGCTTCCTGAGTGGCGTCAGCAGTGCGCTGCACGTGGCTGGCGACTTCCTGAGTGGTGGCCGCCATCTGATTCACAGCGGTCGCCACTTGCTCGGTTTCCACGCGTTGACGTTCCAGGCCGGTGGAGCTGTTGTGCGCCAGGGTGTCGGATTGTTTCGCTTGCTCGGTCAGGTGTTCGGCGGTGTCCTGCAGGCGGGTCAGGCAGGTTTTCAGGCGTGCTTCCTGGCTGAGGATCGACATCTCCAGACGCGCCTGGGCGCCACGGCTGTCGGTATACATCTGCGCGATCAGCGGGTCGGACGTGGTCTGCTCGGCCAGGCGCAGCAAACGCTTGATACCGCGCTGTTGCCAGCTCAAGCCCATCAAGCCCAACGGCACCGAAAGGCCGGCGGCGAGGGCGAAGCCCCATTGAGACGTCAGAGTGGCGCCGATCATGAAGCTCAACTGGCTGACCAGAATGAACGGCAGCCAGTCCTGAAGCACCGGCAGCCATTTGTCGCTTTGAGGAATGGCTGACTTGCCCTGGTTGATGCGTTGGTAGAGCGCTTCGGCACGGCGGATCTGCTCGGCGGTGGGTTTGACCCGCACCGACTCGTAACCGACCAGCTGATTGCCGTCGAACACCGGTGTGACATAGGCGTTAACCCAGTAGTGGTCACCGGTCTTGCAGCGATTCTTGACAATGCCCATCCATGGCAAGCCTTGTTTCAGTGTGCCCCACATGTGCGCGAACACCGCAGCCGGGACGTCGGGGTGACGGACCAGGTTATGCGGTGCACGGAGCAGTTCCTCACGAGAAAACCCGCTGATGTCGACGAAAGCGTCGTTGCAGTAGGTGATCACGCCCTTGGCATCGGTGGTGGAAATCAACCGTTGCTGAGCCGGGAAGGTCCGTTCGCGTTGGGTAATGGGCTGGTTGTTACGCATGGCTTTTTCAATCCGCAAGGCTTTGAGAGGTTGTCGGCATCGTCAGGCATTTATTGAAGTGTTTTTTTCATAAATCAGTGACGCGTCGCAAAACGACCATTGCGTCAGCCAGCGAGCATCGGATAAGTGAACAGCCCGAAATGCAGCAGATTCAAACCAAAGTGGGTGGCGATGGCCGCGCCCAATCCGCCGAAACGGTAGGCCAGGCCATAACCGACCCCCGCGAGGCCCGCCAACAACACCCATTGCCAACCGGCACCCAGATGAGCGAGGCCGAACAGCATTGAGGCGAGCAATAACGCGAGGTTGTCGCCGTAAGACAGGTGTTTGAACTGCCGGCTCAGACCGCCTTGGATGTAGCCGCGAAACAACGCTTCCTCCACCAGCGTCACCAGTAGCAGATTGTTCAACACCCACAACCAGGCCTGATCCGGCCACTTCGGTGCCCAACTGATCACGCCCAGCAACAGCGCGCCACCCAAGGCCAGCACGGCACTTACGGTCAGGGCGAGGGCGGTGGCATAAACGGACAGCCGCAACGAGCGCCGGCCGACAATCCATGGGCAAATCAGCAACAGCCAGAAACCGATCAGCGGTTTGTCCTGATTCAGGTACATCGCAAACGGCACGGCATCGTCGGTGAAACGCTGGGGATCAATCGCGCGACCGTTGAAGAAGCCGGGAAGCCAGTGCATTGCCAGCGCTACCGCCAGGACGATGAACAAGCCGTGGCCGAGGTAGCGGCCAATGGGGATCTGTTGTTGGCGAACGGCGAAACCGGCAATCAGCAGCAGCGCGAAAGAGATAGCAGCGAGCCAGCCGAGATGGCCGTAGATCAAAGCCAGGCCGTAGCCAATGGAGAGAAGTGCCAGATAAGTCCATGGCAGAGCGATCATGTTAAGTCCTTGTTTCAGAGATTCTGCAATGTGCCTCGGTCCCCCTGTGGGAGCGGGCTTGCTCGCGAAGAGGCCATCACATCCAACATCAATGTTGACTGCTACGCCGCTTTCGCGAGCAAGCCCGCTCCCACAAGGGATCTCGGCCGGACACAAAAAGGGTGAACGACGCCGATTCAATGAGCGGGGCGATTATAGAGACGCACACCACGTAAACAAAAACACCGCCCGAAGGCGGTGTTTTATCAGCAGGCTGTTACGAGGCAATCAATTGCCGCAACACGTAATGCAAAATCCCCCCGGCCTTGAAGTACTCCACCTCGTTGAGGGTATCGATCCGGCACAACACCTCAATCTTTTCCTTGCTGCCGTCTTCACGGGAGACAACCAGGGTCAGGTTCATCCGCGGAGTCAGTTCGACGCCGGTCAGGCCAAGGATGTCCACGGTTTCCTTGCCGGTGAGGTTCAGGCTCTTGCGGTTCTGATCCAGCTTGAACTGCAACGGCAACACACCCATGCCGACCAGGTTGGAACGGTGAATTCGCTCGAAGCTCTCGGCGATGACTGCTTTCACGCCCAGCAGATTGGTGCCCTTGGCTGCCCAGTCGCGGCTCGAGCCTGTGCCGTATTCTTGCCCGGCGATCACCACCAGCGGTGTCCCCGACGCCTGGTACCGCATGGCCGCGTCGTAGATCGGCAGCTTCTCCCCGGTCGGAATATAAATCGTGTTGCCGCCTTCTTCGCCGCCAAGCATCTCGTTGCGAATGCGGATGTTGGCGAAGGTGCCGCGCATCATCACTTGATGGTTACCGCGACGGGAGCCGTAGGAGTTGAAGTCACGCGGTTCCACCCCTTGCTCGCGCAGGTACTGGCCGGCAGGGCTGTCCGCCTTGATGTTACCGGCCGGGGAAATGTGGTCGGTGGTCACTGAATCGCCAAGCAACGCGAGGACTTTCGCCCCTTCGACGTCCTTGACCACCGGCGCAGGGCCGCCGATGTCATCGAAGAAGGGCGGATGCTGGATATACGTTGAATCGTTGTCCCACACATAAGTCGCCGCCTGCGGCACTTCGATCGCCTGCCACTGTTCGTCGCCGGCAAACACTTCGGCGTACTCCTTGTGGAACATCGCGGTGTTTACCTGAGTTACCGCGTCGGCGATTTCTTTAGTGCTCGGCCAAATGTCTCGCAGATAAACCGGCTGGCCGTCCTTGTCGTTACCCAATGGCTCGCTGCTGATGTCGATGCGCACCGTGCCAGCCAATGCATAGGCGACGACCAGAGGCGGGGAGGCCAGCCAGTTGGTTTTTACCAGCGGATGCACGCGACCTTCGAAGTTGCGGTTGCCCGAGAGCACCGAGGCGACAGTCAGGTCGGCTTTCTGAATGGCTTTTTCGATCGGCTCCGGCAACGGCCCGGAGTTGCCGATGCAGGTGGTGCAGCCATAACCGACTAGGGCAAAACCGAGCTGATCAAGGTATTGGGTCAGACCTGCAGCCTTGTAGTAGTCGGTGACCACTTTCGAACCGGGAGCCAGCGAGCTCTTGACCCACGGTTTGCGCTTCAGGCCTTTCTCCACGGCTTTTTTCGCCACCAGCCCGGCCGCCATCATCACGCTGGGGTTGGAGGTGTTGGTGCAGGACGTGATGGCGGCGATCACCACCGCACCGTTTTTCAGCCGATAAGTACTCCCTTCGTGGTGGTAATCCGCTTCGCCGACCAGATCAGCGTTACCCACCGCGACGCCACCGCCACCCTCACTTTCGAGGCGACCTTCTTCCTTGCTGGAGGGTTTGAACTGCAGGCCGAGAAAGTCAGTGAACGCTTGCGCGACATTCGGTAACGAGACACGGTCCTGAGGACGTTTCGGCCCGGCGAGGCTGGCTTCGACGCTGCCCATGTCCAGGGCCAGGCTGTCGGTGAACACCGGCTCCTTGCCGGGCAGGCGCCACAGGCCCTGGATCTTGCTATAGGCCTCCACCAGTTTCACGGTTTGCGGAGTGCGACCGGACAAACGCAAGTACTCCAGTGTCACCTCGTCCACCGGGAAGAAACCGCAGGTGGCGCCATATTCCGGGGCCATGTTGGCGATGGTCGCGCGATCGGCCAGCGGCAAATCGGCGAGACCGTCGCCGTAGAACTCGACAAATTTCCCCACCACACCTTTCTTGCGCAGCATCTGGGTGACCGTCAGCACCAGGTCGGTGGCGGTAATGCCTTCCTTGAGTTTGCCGGTGAGTTTGAAACCTATCACTTCCGGAATCAGCATCGACACCGGTTGGCCGAGCATCGCTGCTTCCGCTTCGATCCCGCCGACGCCCCAGCCGAGCACGCCGAGACCGTTGATCATGGTGGTATGGGAATCGGTGCCGACCAAAGTGTCCGGGAAGGCATAGGTGCGCCCGTCCTCGTCCTTGGTCCAGACCGTGCGGCCCAGATACTCGAGGTTGACCTGGTGGCAAATGCCGGTGCCCGGTGGCACCACGCTGAAATTGTTAAAGGCGCTCTGACCCCAGCGCAGAAAGGCATAACGCTCGTGGTTGCGCTGCATTTCGATGTCGACGTTTTGTTCGAAGGCGCTTGCACTGGCGTATTTGTCGACCATCACCGAGTGGTCGATCACCAGGTCCACCGGCGACAGCGGATTGATTCGCTGCGGGTCGCCACCGGCCTTGGCCATCGCAGCACGCATGGCGGCCAGGTCGACCACGGCGGGGACGCCGGTAAAGTCCTGCATCAATACCCGCGCGGGCCGGTACTGGATTTCGCGATCGGAGCGGCGCTCCTTGAGCCAGGCGGCAATCGCCTTGAGATCAGCGCCGGTGACGGTTTTCTCGTCCTCCCAGCGCAGCAGGTTTTCCAGAAGCACTTTCAACGACATCGGCAGCTTGTCCAGATCGCCCAGGCTTTTGGCGGCTTCGGGCAGGCTGAAATAGTGATAGGTCTTGTCGTCGACTTGTAAGGTTTTAAGGGTTTTCAGGCTATCGAGGGATGGCATTGAAATGACTCCTTTAAATCCGCACGGCTACGGACTGACGGGAAGGACAGAGCTCTAAACCTAGCCCTGTTTATACGTTAAGGCTAATAACTGGACTCTACGGGCAAGTCCAAGGTTCCGATCTCGGCTATCATGCGCCGGTTTTCGTGACAGGCTTTGCTTCAACGCAAGTCTGGGCATCGCGCAGTGGCTGAATTCTTCGC
The DNA here is from genome assembly GCF_019218905.1 of Pseudomonas sp. PDM24. Lineage (NCBI taxonomy): Bacteria > Pseudomonadati > Pseudomonadota > Gammaproteobacteria > Pseudomonadales > Pseudomonadaceae > Pseudomonas > Pseudomonas sp. PDM24. The sequence continues at coordinate 487,219 of NZ_JAHUWR010000001.1, forward strand.
CAACTGCCCAGGAGTAAGAATGAACACCCTCTTTATGCATTGCCGGCCGGGCTTCGAAAGCGAAGTCTGTTCCGAGATTTCCGAACATGCCGCGCGGCTGAACGTGGCCGGTTATGCCAAGGCCAAAACCGCCAGCGCCTGCGCCGAATTTATCTGCACCGAAGAAGACGGCGCCGAGCGCCTGATGCGTGGCCAGCGTTTCGCCGATCTGATCTTCCCTCGCCAGTGGGCTCGCGGGATCTTCATCGATCTGCCGGAAACCGATCGCATCAGCGTGATCCTTGCGCACATGGCGGACTTCCCGCTGTGCGGCAGCCTGTGGCTGGAAATGGTCGACACCAACGATGGCAAGGAACTGTCGAACTTCTGCAAGAAGTTCGAAGGCCACCTGCGCAAGGCGCTGATGGCCGCTGGCAAACTGGTGGAAGACGCCAACAAACCGCGGTTGTTGCTGACCTTCAAAAGTGGTCGCGAAGTGTTCATGGGCCTGGCGGAATCGAACAATTCGGCGATGTGGCCAATGGGCATTCCACGCCTTAAATTCCCGCGTGAAGCGCCGAGCCGTTCGACCCTCAAGCTGGAAGAAGCCTGGCACCATTTCATTCCCCGCGACCAGTGGGACGAGCGCTTGCACAGTGACATGACCGGTGTCGACCTCGGCGCTGCACCCGGTGGCTGGACCTGGCAACTGGTCAATCGCGGCATGTTGGTGACCGCCATAGACAACGGCCCGATGGCCGAAAGCCTGATGGACACCGGTTTGGTGCAGCATCTGATGGCTGACGGTTTCACCTTCAAGCCCAAGCAACCGGTCGACTGGATGGTCTGCGACATCGTCGAGAAACCTGCGCGCAACGCGGCAATGCTGGAAGAGTGGATTGGCGAGGGGCATTGCCGCGAAGCGGTGGTCAACCTCAAGCTGCCGATGAAACAGCGCTATGCCGAAGTGAAGCGCTTGCTGGAACGTATTGCCGACGGGTTCAAAGCACGAGGTATTCGGGTCGAGATCGGCTGTAAGCAGCTGTATCACGACCGTGAAGAAGTGACCTGCCATCTTCGCCGATTGGACGTGAAGAAACCCAAGTCCCGTTAAGCTACACCCCCTGTAGGAGCGAGGCTTGCCCGCGAAGGCTGCAGCGCGGTCCCATAGATACACCGCAGCGCGGCCTTCGCGGGCAAGCCTCGCTCCTACGGGGGGCGGCGTTCTGCCATAGATGACCGAACACCCGGCAATGCGCGACAATGCCGGCAAGTTTCAGGAGTAAATCATGAGTGAAATGATCGATACGCCGGTAGACGGCACCCTCGACGCCACCGGCCTCAATTGCCCGGAACCGGTGATGATGCTGCACCAGCACATCCGTGACCTGGTGCCTGGCGGCCTGCTGAAGGTGATCGCCACCGACCCGTCGACCCGTCGCGACATTCCCAAGTTTTGCGTGTTTCTCGACCACGAACTGGTCGCGCAGCACGAAGAAGCAGGCACCTACCTCTACTGGATCCGCAAGAAACTCGCTTAACGGGCCAAAAAAAGAGCCTGCATATGCACAATGGCAGTCAGTTAAGCCCGAATCCCTGTGGGAGCGGGCTTGCTCGCGAAGACGGCAGCACAGTCAACATTGATGTCGCCTGATACACCGCTTTCGCGAGCAAGCCCGCTCCCACAGGTTTCGCACCTTAACTGACTGGCATTACCTGCATCTGCCGGCCCTTTTTTGCGCTCGCTTAACCCGCCGAACGACTGATGCGGATCCGCTTGCGTGCACTGCGCGTCAGGCGGATCGACAGCATCAGCGCTGCGCAACTCAAGCCGACGATCAAACCCTGCCACAGCCCGCTCGGGCCACTCGGCGCGCCGAGCCAGTTGGTCAGGCCCAGGGCGTAACCCACCGGTAAACCGATTCCCCAGTACGCGAACAGTGTCAGGATCATCGTCACCCGCGTGTCCTGATAGCCGCGCAATGCGCCCGCCGCCGTCACCTGGATCGCATCGGAAAACTGGAACAGCGCCGAATACACGATCAACATCGCGGCCACCTGAATCACCGTCGGGTCGGCGGTGTAAATCGCAGCGATGGGTTCACGCAGCAATAGCATCAGGCTCGCCGACAAGCACGCATAAGCCAGGGCAGTGCCCATGCCGACACCGGCGGCGAAGCGGGCTTCGCGTGGTTCCTCACGGCCCAGTGCCTGGCCGACACGCACGGTCACGGCCATGCCCAGGGAGTAGGGGATCATGAACACCAGCGAGCTGAAGTTCAGCGCAATCTGGTGCCCGGCGACCACGGTGGCGCCGAGGCTGCCGATCAGCAGGGCGATCACGGCGAAGATGCTCGACTCGGCGAACACCGCGATGCCGATTGGCAGGCCGATGCTCAACAAACGCTTGATCACCGACCACTGCGGCCAGTCGAAACGGATGAACAACTCACTCGACTGATAGGCCGGCGCCCAGCGCTCCCAGCCGGCCATGCCTAGCGCCATCACCCACATCACGATCGCCGTGGCCCACCCGCAGCCGACACCGCCCATGGCCGGCACACCGAAGTGGCCGTAGATGAAGATGTAATTGAGTGGAATATTCAGCGCCAGCCCGCACAGGCCAAGGACCATGGCCGGGCGGGTGCGCCCCAGACCATCGCTGAAACAGCGCAGCACGTGATAGACCGCGACGGCAGGCAAACCGCTGGCGATGCCGTGCAGATACTGCATGCACGGGCCGATCAATTCGGGGTCGACCTTCATGATATGCAGGATCGGTTCGGCGCTGAACAGCATGCCGGTCGCCATCAAGCCCACCACCAGCGCCAGCCACAGGGCCTGACGCACGATCGGGCCAATCTCGCTGTGGGTGCCGGCGCCGAAGCGTTGGGCGACTTTCGGGGTAGTGGCCAGCAGTGTGCCGGTCATCAGCAGAAACACCGGCACCCAGATCGAGTTGCCCAGCGCGACGGCCGCCAGATCTCGAGGCCCGACACGACCGGCCATTACCGCATCGACGAAGCCCATGGCGGTGGTCGCCAGTTGCGCGATCATGATCGGCAACGCCAGGCCAAGCAGGTTTTTCAGCTCCAGGCGAACCCGGGCCGGGCGGTTGAGAGAAATAGCGGCGGGGCGGTCAGTCACGGAATTCAAGGCGAAACGTCCAAAAGATTTTGATGCGCGAGACGGCGCATTCTACGCCTTGACGCAGTGGTCAGGAAAAGTCCTGTGTTAGGGATTTGTAAATGGTTTTCGGACGTTGCGATATCCCCTGTGGGAGCGGGCTTGCTCGCGAAGGGGGAGTGTCAGTTGACATCAATGTTGCCTGACACGCCGCTTTCGCGAGCAAGCCCGCTCCCACAGGATGAGTGGTCCCTTCACATTGAAGGTGAACAATGCCCGCTGGCCCACACCCTCATCTGCGCCTAAACTGCCGATCCGCCAAAGGAGCCTGCCATGCTGATTGTTGCCGACGAAAATATCCCGCTACTCGATGCCTTCTTCGCAGGTTTCGGTGAAATCCGCCGGGTGCCGGGACGTGCCATCGACCGCGCCACTGTCGAGCAGGCCGATGTGCTGTTGGTGCGCTCGGTGACCAACGTCAACCGCGCATTGCTCGAAGGCAGCAAGGTGCGCTTTGTCGGCACGTGCACCATCGGCACCGATCACCTGGATCTGGATTACTTCCGACAGGCCGGCATTACCTGGTCCAGCGCGCCAGGCTGCAATGCCCGGGGTGTGGTCGATTACGTGCTGGGCAGCCTGCTGACCCTGGCCGAAATCGAAGGTGCCGACCTGACTCAACGCACCTACGGTGTGGTCGGCGCCGGTGAAGTGGGCGGGCGGCTGGTCAAGGTTTTGCAAGGTCTGGGCTGGAACGTGCTGGTCTGCGATCCCCCAAGGCAAGCGGCCGAAGGGGGCGATTATGTCAGCCTCGAGCAGATCATCGAGCAATGCGACGTCATCAGTCTGCACACTCCGCTGGACAAGCAAGGCCCTCAGTCGACCTGGCATCTGTTCGATAAAAACCGCTTGAACCAACTCAAGCCCGGCGCCTGGCTGATCAACGCCAGTCGTGGCCCGGTCATCGACAATACCGCCTTGCGCCAGGTGCTGTTGGAGCGTGAAGACCTGCAAGCGGTGCTGGATGTCTGGGAGGGGGAACCTGAGGTCGATGTGGCATTGGCCGAGTTGTGTGTGCTGGCGACACCGCACATTGCCGGTTACAGCCTCGACGGCAGACAGCGCGGGACGGCGCAGATCTATCAGGCGCTTTGCGAGTTCCTTGGGCAACCGGAACAGGTCCGCCTGAACGATTTGCTGCCGGCACCATGGTTGTCGGCGGTGACGTTGAACGCCGACAGCGATCCGGCCTGGGCGCTGGCGATGTTGTGCCGTGGCGTGTACGACCCGCGCCGTGACGATGCGAATTTCCGTCGCAGCCTTGTAGGTCATGTGAGCGAGCAGCGTGCGGCGTTCGATGCACTGCGCAAGCATTATCCGCTGCGGCGTGAGATCGATGGGTTGAAGGTGCGAATCGAGGGGGATTCGCCGGCGTTGCAGCGGATCGTGGCGGCGTTGGGTGCTTCGGTTCTATAAGAGACCGAGTTGGCCCTTTCGCGAGCAAGCCCGCTCCCACATTTGATCTTCAGCGAACACACGTGTTGTGTACGGCAGAGATCAAATGTGGGAGCGGGCTTGCTCGCGAATGGCGGCACCGCAATTCTTCGATAAACACCCATAAAAAACCCGGCTAAAAGAGCCGGGTCAAGAAGACGGTGGCTATATCACTCTTGTTCGGCAGGCTTGACCAATCGCTTTTCCAGTTCGCGGCAAGCGTCCTGGATCATGTTTTCAGTGATCGGTACTTCGCGCCCATCCTTATCAATAATCGAGCAACCCAGAGACTGGTCTGGCTGCGTGCGGATCACTGGAATCTTGTCATCGCTGCTGTTTTGCAAGGACATGGCCTGTCTCCTCTTCAGGTTGTGTGCTTACTGTAGAACCGCCAGGTGACCGGGCTGTGACAACTCCCTGCGATCTTCAGGTCGGCATCCTCAGTCCATCAGAAATACCCTGATGTTTCCACCCGGACTTTAGACCAATAATCTCTAGCCACTAGTCTTGGCGGTCATAATTAACCTGACTCATTATGATTTACAGCGTTCAACCCCATTGACCGGTGTAGGCTTGGTCGAGTTAAAACCATTGGTTGCGCCATCGGATGATCTTCATGCTCTCTTCCCGTCACCGCCGCGCCATTCGTCTGGCCAGCCGTTTCCTCGCGCCTTATCGTTGGCCGGCTTTGGGTGCCTTGCTGGCGCTGATCGTCACTGCCGGCATCACCTTGTCCATGGGGCAGGGGATTCGCCTGTTGGTGGATCAGGGTTTCATGACCCAGTCGCCGCATTTGCTCAACCGATCCATCGGCGTGTTCATGCTGCTGGTGGTCGGTCTGGCGATTGGCACCTTTGCACGGTTTTACCTGGTGTCCTGGATCGGCGAGCGCGTTGTCGCCGACATCCGCCGACGGGTATTCAATCATCTGGTTTACCTGCACCCGGGGTTCTATGAAGATAACCGCAGCTCCGAAATCCAGTCGCGGCTGACCGCCGACACCACGCTGCTGCAATCGGTGATCGGCTCTTCGCTGTCGCTGTTCCTGCGTAACGGGCTGATGGTGATCGGCGGGATTGTCTTGCTGTTTATCACCAACCCCAAACTCACCAGCATCGTGGTGGTCGCGTTGCCGCTGGTGGTCGCGCCGATCCTGATTTTTGGTCGCCGGGTGCGCACCCTGTCGCGTCTGAGCCAGGACCGGATTGCCGATATCGGCAGCTATGTCTCCGAAACCCTGAGCCAGATCAAAACCGTGCAGGCCTACAACCATCAGGTTCAGGACGAGCAGCGTTTTGCCACGACGGTGGAAGAGGCTTTCAACACTGCCCGCAAGCGCATTTTCCAGCGCGCCTGGCTGATTACCCTGGTGATCCTGTTGGTGTTGGGCGCGGTCGGGGTGATGCTCTGGGTCGGCGGCATGGATGTCATCGCCGGGCGGATTTCCGCGGGTGAGTTGGCAGCGTTCGTCTTTTACAGCCTGATCGTCGGCGGTGCCTTCGGCACACTGAGTGAAGTGATCGGCGAACTGCAGCGTGCAGCAGGGGCGGCGGAACGGATTGCCGAGTTGTTGCGTTCGGAAAACATCATCCAGCCACCGACCCAGGGGCTGGTGACGTTGCCTGAACGGGTGAAGGGCGATCTGGTGCTACAAGATGTGCGCTTTTCCTACCCGTCGCGTCCGCAAAGCTATGCTGTCGATGGCCTTAATCTGACGATCAACGCCGGCGAAACCCTTGCATTGGTCGGGCCGTCCGGCGCTGGCAAGTCGACTGTGTATGACCTGTTGTTGCGCTTTTACGACCCCATCGAAGGACACATCCTGCTGGACGACGTGCCGCTGACCCAGCTCGACCCTCTGGACCTGCGTCGCTGCTTCGCCCTCGTCTCGCAATCCCCGGCGCTATTCTTCGGCAGCATCGAAGAGAACATTCGCTACGGCCGCCCGACGGCGACTTTGGCCCAGGTCCAGGAAGCCGCGAAAATCGCCTACGCCCACGACTTCATCGAGCAAATGCCCAACGGCTACCAGACTCACCTCGGCGACGCGGGTCTCGGTTTATCCGGCGGGCAACGCCAGCGCCTGGCCATCGCCCGGGCGCTGCTGGTGGACGCGCCGATCCTGCTGCTGGACGAAGCCACCAGCGCCCTCGACGCCCAGAGCGAGCACCTGATCCAGCAAGCCCTGCCCAGCCTGATGAAAAATCGCACCACACTGGTCATTGCCCACCGACTGGCCACGGTGAAAAACGCCGACAGGATCGCGGTGATGGATCAGGGGAAACTGGTGGCGGTGGGGACGCATCAGGAGTTGATTGCAAGTAATGCACTGTATGCACGGCTGGCGGCGTTGCAGTTCAATGACGGCAAGGTTGAAACCGATCTTCACCTGTAGGAACTGTGTAGGAGCTATGGCTCCTACACTTATCCGGCATATCCGGCATTACCGCTTATTGATCGTCAAAATACCGCTCATGCCAATCCACCAACGGTTGTGGTGAGTTGAGCTTCTGGCCGTAGATCACCGAGTACGACAGCACGTTTTGCACATATTGGCGGGTTTCGTCGAACGGAATGCTTTCCACCCACACATCGAAGCTCAGGTGATCGGCGCCACGCAGCCATTGCCGTACGCGGCCGGGGCCGGCGTTGTAGGCGGCGGAGGCGAGGACGCGGTTGCCGTTGAACTGGCTGTGGACCTGGCTCAGGTAAGCGGCGCCGAGCTGAATGTTCTTGTCCGGATCGAACACTTGCTGCGGCGAAGCGAGGGGAATGCTGAACTTGCGCGCGGTTTCCTTGGCGGTGCCGGGCATCAGTTGCATCAGGCCGCTGGCGCCGACGCCGGAGCGCGCATCGGCCATGAAGGCGCTTTCCTGGCGGGTGATGGCGAATACCCAGCTCGAGTGCAGGCCACGGACCTTGGCTTCACGGACCAGGGTTTCGCGGTGGGCCATCGGGAAGCGGATATCCAGGTCGTCCCAGTACTTCGCCTGACTGATGGTGCGGATCGCCGGGAAATACCACTTCAGGTCGTAAGCCAGTTTCGCCTGGGCGACCATTTCGTCACGGCTGAAGTGCCGGCTGACGTGGTACCACTCGCGACGACCGTCGACAATCTGCCCGCGGGCATGGAATTCCAGGGCGCGTCGCACGCCCGGGGTATTGCGCACCTTGTTGATCAGCGCCTGGCTGAGCACCAGCGGTTTGTTGTTCAGCGAATAAGGGGATTGAGAGCGATCGGCCGCCAGGAAACCGTAGAAGTCGCGCTCGCGAGCCAGGCCCTTGTAAAGCGTCTGCGCTTGCGGATTCTGTGGCTGCGCCAGCTCCAGGCTGCGAGCCTGCCAGTAACGCCAGCGGTTGGTGGTGGCCAGGTCCTGAGGCAGGCGACGGGTCAGCTCATAGGCATCTTCCCAACGGGCCAGGCGCAACAGCAGGCGCAAACGCCATTCGGAAACGGTGTTGTCCCGTAGTTCCGGGTCGTATTTGGTCATTACGTCCAGCGCGCGGCCGTCGAAACGACGAGCAAGGGTCAGCCCGATTTCCCGCGCAATCGCGACTTTTTCGTCACGGGAGAAGTGCATGCTGTTGGCGTAACCGTCGAGCAGGGCCATGGCCTTGTCCGGATCCTGACGAGCCAGACGGCGCAGGCCGAGGCTGACGATGTCGGACATCGGTTCATCCGCCGGGGTGAAGCGCGACGGCTGATTGAGCAACTCGGGATTCTGCGCCACATCCACCAGCAGTCGACCGCGTGGGGCGAGTGTTGTCAGGCCATTGATCAGGCTGTTGGCCAGCGGATAGTTGCGTGCCTGGGCGGCGAGCTTGGTGCGTTCCCAGCGTTTCTGCTCAGTCAGTTGACCCTCGGCGGCCCACATGCCGAACACACCATCGCAAGCGTCGGGTTGGGTTTTGCCGGTCAGCCAGAGTTTATCGGCGTTGGCGTAGCCTTCGGCCTTGCGGTTATGGCTGATCTGATACTGCGCGTTCAGGCAGTCCAGTTCGGTGAAATTGAGTTTGGGGTCATAATATTTGACGAAGGTTGCCCAGTCGCCGCGTTCGGCCAGCCAGCGCAGCCAGCGCAACTTCATCCAGTTGGCTTGGGGCAGGTCACCGTGTTCAGCGAGGAATTTCTCGATTTCGGCGTTGCTCGCGGTTTTCAGACGCGCGGTCAATTCGTCATATGCCAGATAGGGCTCCAGCGGATAATCGCGCAGGGCCTGGCTATAACGGAAATAAGGGCCGGAATCGCCTTTGGCCAAGGCACGCTTGGCTTCATCGTAATACTGGCGTTGGGTGGACAGGTCCACCGCCTGGGCGGATTGAGCGGCAGCGGCTGTAAGAAGCAAACACGAAAAAAGATTGAAAAGGCGACTGCGCATGAGACGTCCGGGCAGAGAAATCATGACAAGTGCCGACGAGAGCGGCACTGAATTATCTGTAGCTTAGCCTTTTGCCAGCAGCGGGCGAAAGCTTTGCCGAGCTGTCGGCACAAGTTCGCAACAATTGTTGTGCAGAGTGCTTCGACATTGAAATTGCCGGCCTTCTGAAGCCTCAAGTCAGGTAGAATGCGCGCCCGGTTTTTGGAGAAGCTCATGACCCTGCTCAAATTCAGCGATGTGTCCCTTGCTTTCGGCGCTATGCCGTTGTTGGACAAGGTGTCCTGGCAGATCGCCCGTGGTGAGCGGGTGTGCATCATCGGCCGCAACGGCACTGGCAAGTCCAGCATGATGAAGCTCGTCAAGGGCGACCAGAAGCCTGATGACGGCTCTGTTTGGCGCGCACCTGGCCTAAAGATTGGCGAATTGCCCCAAGAATTGCCGGTAGCCGACGAGCGGACCGTGTTCGACGTGGTTGCCGAAGGCCTGGACGGTGTCGGCGAGCTGCTCGCCCAGTATCACCACCTGAGCCAGAACATCGTCACCGACGCCGATCTGGACAAACTGATGCATGTCCAGCATGACCTCGAAGCCCGCGACGGCTGGCGTTTGCAGCAATTGGTCGACAGCACCTTGAGCCGTTTGCAACTGCCGGCCGACAAGACCCTCGCCGAATTGTCCGGCGGCTGGCGTCGCCGCGTCCTGCTGGCTCAGGCCCTGGTTTCCGAACCGGATCTGCTGCTGCTCGACGAACCGACCAACCACCTGGACATCGGCGCCATTGCCTGGCTCGAAGAAGCGCTGAAGGATTTCCAGGGCGCCGTGCTGTTCATCACGCACGACCGTTCCTTCCTGCAAAACCTCGCGACCCGCATCCTGGAACTGGATCGTGGCGGCCTGATCGACTGGAACGGCGACTACGCCAGTTTCCTCGTGCACAAAGAGGCGACTCTGGCTGCTGAAGAAACCGCCAATGCGCTGTTCGACAAGAAACTGGCCCAGGAAGAAGTCTGGATCCGCCAGGGCATCAAGGCTCGTCGCACCCGTAACGAAGGCCGTGTTCGCGCATTGAAAGCCCTGCGCGTCGAACGCAGCGAGCGTCGTGAACGCACCGGTAAGGCCAATATTCAGCTGGATACCGCCGACAAGTCCGGCAAGCAGGTGATGGTCCTCGAGAACGTGAGCTTCGCTCACCCGGGTGGCCCGTTCCTGATCAAGGATTTCTCGATGGTCCTGACGCGCGGCGACCGTATCGGCCTGCTCGGCGCCAACGGTACCGGCAAGACCACGTTGCTGAAACTGATGCTCAGCGGTCTGCAACCGACCAGCGGCAAGGTGGAAGAGGGGACGCGCATCGACGTGGCCTACTTCGACCAGTTGCGCCATCAGTTGGACCTGGAAAAAACCGTGATCGACAACGTGGCCGAAGGTCGCGATTTCATCGATATCGATGGTCAGAGCCGCCACGTGCTGAGCTACCTCGGCGACTTCCTGTTCAGCCCGCAGCGTGCCCGCACGCCGGTCAAGGCGCTGTCCGGTGGTGAGCGTGCCCGTCTGTTGCTGGCCAAACTGTTCAGCAAGCCAGCGAACCTGCTGGTACTCGACGAACCGACCAACGACCTGGACGTGGAAACCCTCGAGCTGCTGGAAGAGGTCTTGCTGACCTTCAACGGCACCGTGCTGATGGTCAGCCACGACCGGGCATTCCTCGACAACGTGGTCACCAGCACCCTGGTCTTCGAAGGCGAAGGCAAGGTTCGCGAATACGTCGGTGGTTATCAGGACTGGCTGCGTCAGGGCGGCTCGCCGCGACTGTTGGGCGTGACCGAGAGCAAGTCCGGCAAGGCCGACCTGAACTCGGCTGTCGTCACTGCTGAACCAGTGCCAGTCGCTGCGGCAGTAGAGGCGCCGGTGGCAAAGAAGAAGCTCAGCTACAAGTTGCAACGTGAGCTGGAAATGTTGCCAAGTCAGATCGAAGCCATGGAGCAACAGATCGTGGTGGTTGAAGCGCAGATGGCGGATGCCGGCTTCTATCAGCGTCCTGTTGCCGAGACAGCTGCGGTGATCGCTCAGCTTGAGCAGTTGCAGGCTGAACTCGACGTGATGGTCGAGCGCTGGGCCGAGCTGGATGCCTGATTGATCCGGCGATAAAAAAGCCCGGCTTCACTCACGTGAATGCCGGGCTTTTCGTATGGAAGGCGGTCTACTGACCGACATAGATTCACTGTGGGAGCGGGCTTGCTCGCGAAAGCTGCTTAACATTCAATAAAGATGTCGACTGTCACGCCGCTTTCGCGAGCAAGCCCGCTCCCACATTGTTGTTCCGTGTTATCAGCTTTTGATCAGGCGCACCGCCAGCACATCGCAAGGCGCACCGTGCAGTACGTCATTGGCGGTGGAGCCGAGCAACAGTGCCAGACCATGTCGGCCATGACTGCCCACCACGATCAGGTCGCACGTTTGCTCCTTGGCGAGGTGGTGAATCTCCTGGCGCGGCTGGCCGTAGGTCAAGTGACTGTATTCCTTGGAGAGTTCCGGGTATTTCACGATCAATCGCTCAAGGCGCTCCTTGGCCTGATCGAACTGTTGCTGTTGCAACTGGGAAAGGTCCATCGGCACGTCGCCGCCAAAGGCCATCGCCATCGGTTCGACAATATGCACCAGGGACAGCTTTGCGCCATTGCTCACCGAGAGCTCGCGAGCTCGGTGGATGACAGGATCGCACTCTTCCGTTAGGTCTACAGCGACCAGAATGTGGTGGTAGGGCATGAGGTGCTCCTCCTGAGGATTGCAATATTGGTAAGTATGGCTGGTTTCAAGCGCATTGGTTTCAAAGTGACTCAATGGGCTCATCAAGAATCGGGAGTACACATATGACGGTCTGGATAGTGGTGTCAATCCTGCTGGTGGTCTTGAGCCCGCTGGCCTGGTTGCGACCCTCTCGTACTCAGAGCGGGCGCATGGCCCTGCGTATGGAGGCGCGACGCATTGGCCTGGCCATGCAGCTGGCGCCCCAGGAGTGGCCGCACTGGCTGAACGAGGAGCCACCGAGCCCTTGCGCCCAGTACCATCGGCCGCGCCGTGGCACGCGACCGGCGTGCTGGAGTTATTGGCAGAAGGCGCCGGGCGTGTGGGTCAATCAGTGGCAGGAGGTCTGTGAGGATGGGATGCTGCTGAATCATTTCGAAAAATTGCCTGCCAACGTCTACAAGGTCGAGGCAGACAAGCAAATGATTGCCCTGTATTGGGGCGAGAAGGGCGAGGCCGAGGTTCTGCAACAGATCGATGCCACGCTCAAAGCACTCGCCTGAAACCCGACCTGTAGCAGCTGCCGAGCCTGCGAGGCTGCGAAGTCGTCGTAAACCCTGAGCACGCAATCAGCCTGATGTACCGCGGCGCCTGATTTACGACTGCTTCGCAGCCGAACGCAGCCTCGCAGGCTCGGCAGCTGCTACAGAGGCAATAAAAAGCCCGACATCATCATCGGGCTGAGGTTGGCCAGGCAGGCCGGTAATTCTTTGTGCGCTGATCTTACGCTGGGCATTCGTCAAAGCGTTCAAACTTTTTTCTTCAGGGTCCCGCCAGCGTAGCTTGTTAAACACAGGCTGCCGCTAATTAGGGCGACTTTTCTAACTATTGATTCTATGAATGGCCTCACATGCATCAGCGTGTTGCAGGGCTTCGTGGTACGGAAGTGACCGGAAAGTCGCGTTTCAACCAGTATTTTGGGCGATTGACAATTGCCGGAAATTCCGTGAAGGTGACATACCCAAATCAAACGGGCGTATGAATTGAGCGTTTGTATTACAGAGCGCTCCTACAGAATCCCGACTATCGCGTTGGCGGGTGTGCCGGGTGAATTGGCGTAGCATCGACGATAAACGTCCTTGCCGAGCCAGTCGCCTGCGTCCGACGTGTACTGTTCAGCTTCCATATCGTGGAGATCAGTTGATGATTTACGAAGGTAAAGCCATCACGGTTAAGGCTCTTGAAAGTGGCATCGTCGAATTGAAATTCGACCTCAAGGGTGAGTCCGTCAACAAGTTCAACCGTCTTACCCTGAACGAACTGCGTCAGGCTGTAGACACCATCAAGGCAGATGCTTCGATCAAGGGTGTGATCGTCAGCAGTGGCAAGGACGTGTTCATCGTCGGCGCCGACATCACCGAATTCGTCGACAACTTCAAGCTGCCGGATGCAGAGCTTGTTGCTGGCAACCTCGAAGCCAACAAGATTTTCAGCGATTTCGAAGACCTCAACGTCCCGACTGTCGCCGCGATCAATGGCATCGCACTGGGTGGCGGTCTGGAAATGTGCCTGGCGGCAGATTTCCGCGTCATGGCCAATACCGCCAAAATCGGTCTGCCGGAAGTCAAGCTGGGCATCTACCCAGGCTTCGGCGGTACTGTGCGTTTGCCGCGCATCATCGGGGCTGACAACGCTATCGAGTGGATTGCCGCCGGTAAGGAAAACCGCGCTGAAGACGCGTTGAAAGTCGGTGCTGTCGACGCCGTGGTCGCTCCGGAGAAATTGCAGGAAGCGGCTCTGAACCTGCTCAAGGGCGCCATCTCTGGCGAATTTGACTACAAGGCCAAGCGTCAGCCGAAGCTCGAAAAGCTCAAGCTCAACGCCATCGAACAAATGATGTCGTTCGAAACCGCCAAAGGTTTCGTGGCCGGTCAAGCAGGCCCGAACTATCCGGCACCGGTCGAAGCGATCAAGACCATCCAGAAAGCCGCGAACTTCGGTCGCGACAAGGCGCTGGAAGTCGAAGCCACCGGTTTCGTCAAACTGGCCAAGACCTCTGCCGCGCAGAGCTTGATCGGTCTGTTCCTGAACGATCAGGAGCTGAAGAAAAAGGCCAAGGCCTACGACGAAATCGCCAAAGACGTGAAGCAGGCCGCCGTATTGGGCGCCGGCATCATGGGTGGCGGTATCGCTTATCAGTCGGCCTCCAAAGGTACGCCGATCCTGATGAAAGACATCAACGAGCACGGCATCGAGCAAGGTCTGGCCGAGGCCGCCAAGCTGCTGGTGGGCCGCGTTGATAAAGGTCGCATGACGCCGGCAAAAATGGCCGAAGTGCTCAATGGCATTCGTCCGACCCTGTCCTACGGCGATTTCGGTCACGTCGACCTGGTCGTCGAAGCCGTTGTCGAGAACCCGAAGGTCAAGCAAGCCGTTCTGGCCGAAGTTGAAGACAAGGTCAAAGAGGACACCATCCTCGCGTCCAACACTTCGACCATTTCCATCACCTTGCTGGCCAAAGCCCTCAAGCGTCCGGAAAACTTCGTCGGCATGCACTTCTTCAACCCGGTACACATGATGCCGCTGGTTGAAGTGATCCGTGGCGAGAAGTCCAGCGAAGTGGCCGTTGCCACCACCGTTGCCTACGCCAAGAAAATGGGCAAGAACCCGATCGTCGTCAATGACTGCCCGGGCTTCCTGGTCAACCGCGTGCTGTTCCCGTACTTCGGCGGTTTCGCCAAACTGGTCAGCGCCGGCGTGGACTTCGTGCGCATCGACAAGGTCATGGAAAAATTCGGCTGGCCGATGGGCCCGGCCTACCTGATGGATGTGGTCGGCATCGACACCGGTCACCACGGTCGTGACGTTATGGCTGAAGGCTTCCCGGATCGCATGAAAGACGACCGCCGTTCGGCCGTCGACGTGCTCTATGAAGCCAAGCGCCTGGGCCAGAAGAATGGCAAAGGCTTCTACGCCTACGAGACCGACAAGCGCGGCAAGCAGAAGAAAGTCGCCGATCCTTCGGTACTGGAAGTGCTCAAGCCAATCGTGTTCGAACAGCGCGAAGTCACTGACGAAGACATCATCAACTGGATGATGATCCCGCTGTGCCTGGAAACCGTGCGTTGCCTGGAAGACGGCATCGTCGAAACCGCCGCCGAAGCCGACATGGGTCTGGTCTACGGTATTGGTTTCCCTCCATTCCGTGGCGGTGCGCTGCGCTACATCGATTCGATCGGTGTTGCAGAGTTCGTTGCCCTGGCTGACCAGTACGCTGATTTGGGCGCGCTGTACCACCCGACCGCGAAGCTGCGTGCAATGGCCAAGAACGGTCAGAGCTTCTTCGGTTAAGCGCCCACACTAGAGCGAGAGTGAAAGTATATGAGCTTGAATCCTAGAGACGTCGTGATTGTCGACTTCGGTCGTACGCCGATGGGCCGCTCCAAGGGCGGCATGCACCGCAACACCCGCGCCGAAGACATGTCGGCGCACCTGATCAGCAAATTGCTGGAACGCAACGTCAAGGTCGACCCGAGCGAAGTTGAAGACGTGATCTGGGGCTGTGTGAACCAGACCCTGGAGCAGGGCTGGAACATCGCCCGCATGGCGTCCCTGATGACGCAGATCCCTCACACCGCGGCCGGCCAGACCGTCAGCCGTCTGTGTGGCTCGTCGATGAGTGCTCTGCACACCGCTGCGCAAGCGATCATGACCGGTAACGGTGACGTGTTCGTGGTTGGTGGCGTCGAGCATATGGGCCACGTGAGCATGATGCACGGTGTCGATCCGAACCCGCACATGTCCCTGTATGCGGCGAAAGCCTCGGGCATGATGGGCCTGACCGCGGAAATGCTCGGCAAAATGCACGGCATTACTCGCGAACAACAGGACGCCTTTGGCGTGCGCTCCCACCAGCTCGCCCACAAGGCGACTCTGGAAGGCAAGTTCAAAGACGAAATCATCCCGATGCAGGGCTACGACGAGAACGGTTTCCTGAAACTGTTCGACTACGACGAAACCATTCGTCCGGAAACCACCCTGGAAAGCCTGGCGGCTCTGAAGCCAGCGTTTAACCCGAAGGGCGGCACCGTGACAGCCGGTACTTCGTCGCAGATCACCGACGGTGCTTCGTGCATGATCGTGATGTCGGCGCAGCGTGCCCAAGACCTGGGTATCCAGCCAATGGCGGTGATCCGTTCGATGGCAGTGGCAGGTGTGGACCCGGCGATCATGGGCTATGGTCCAGTACCGGCAACGCAGAAAGCACTGAAGCGCGCGGGTCTTGGTATCAACGATATCGACTTCTTCGAGCTCAACGAAGCTTTCGCCGCACAGGCGCTGCCAGTGCTGAAAGATTTGAAAGTGCTCGACAAGATGAACGAGAAGGTTAACCTGCACGGCGGCGCGATCGCCCTGGGTCACCCGTTCGGTTGCTCCGGTGCCCGTATCTCCGGCACTTTGCTGAACGTGATGAAGCAGAATGGCGGTACCTTCGGGGTAGCCACCATGTGCATTGGTCTCGGCCAAGGCATCTCCACCGTCTTCGAACGCGTTTAAGCGTTTCGCTGATGGAAGCCGGGGCCAAGTGCCCCGGTTTTTGTTTTTCCGGATTTATTTTGTTTTTATTTTGAAAAAATTTCAGTGAGGGCCAAAACATGCCGATACAACCTGGGCTCTACGAACATTACAAAGGTCCGCAGTACCGCGTATTCGCTGTTGCGCGGCATTCGGAAACCGAAGAGGAAGTGGTCTTCTACCAAGCCCTGTATGGCGATTACGGCTTTTGGGTGCGTCCCTTGAGCATGTTCCTGGAGTCGGTCGAGGTTGACGGCGAACAGGTGCCACGCTTTGCTTTGGTGCAAGCCGAACCGAGCGTTTTTCCACAGCCATAAGGGGAGTGCGCGCAGAACCCTGCGCTTGACCTCACCTTGTAGCCACTATATATAGCGGTGCCGCGTCAGGCGCCAACCGCCTTTCACTTCTAGAATTCAGGAATTTTCTGATCCATGGGCAAATCGCTGGTCATTGTGGAATCCCCGGCTAAGGCCAAGACCATCAACAAGTATCTGGGTAACCAATACGTGGTGAAGTCGAGTATCGGCCATATCCGAGACCTGCCCACCAGCGGTTCGGCTAGCGCCAGCAAAGAGCCTGCCGCCAAGCGCGGCAAGGCCGCCGCAGGTGAAGGTCCGGTGCTCACGCCGAAAGAGAAAGCGCGCAAGCAGCTGGTCTCGCGCATGGGTGTCGATCCCGATCATGGCTGGAAAGCCAAGTACGAGATCCTCCCGGGCAAGGAAAAAGTCATCGAAGAGCTGCGCCGGCTCGCCAAAGATGCTGACACCATCTATCTCGCAACCGACTTGGATCGCGAGGGGGAAGCCATTGCCTGGCACCTGCGCGAAGCCATCGGTGGTGACGACAGCCGCTACAAGCGCGTGGTGTTCAACGAAATCACCAAGAAAGCGATCCAGGAAGCCTTCTCCAAACCGGGCGAGCTGGACATCGATCGAGTAAACGCCCAGCAAGCGCGTCGTTTCCTCGACCGCGTGGTGGGTTACATGGTTTCGCCGCTGCTGTGGGCCAAGGTCGCTCGTGGCCTGTCCGCCGGTCGCGTGCAATCGGTTGCCGTGAAGCTGGTGGTCGAGCGTGAGCGTGAAATCCGCGCGTTCAACCCGGAAGAGTACTGGGAAGTCCACGCTGACCTCGGCACAGCCAAGGGCGCGACCGTGCGCTTCGACGTGGCCCGCGAGAAAGGCGAAGCCTTCAAGCCGCTCAATGAAACCCAGGCCATGGCCGCGCTGGAAAAGCTCAAGGCTTCCAGCTACAGCATCGTCAAGCGTGAAGACAAACCGACCAGCAGCAAGCCGTCGGCACCGTTCATCACTTCCACCCTGCAGCAGGCCGCGAGCAACCGCCTCGGCTTCGGTGTGAAGAAAACCATGATGATGGCCCAGCGTTTGTACGAAGCCGGCTACATCACCTATATGCGTACCGACTCCACCAACCTCTCGGCCGATGCCGTGACGATGGCGCGTACCTATATTGAAGGCGAGTTCGGCAAGAAATACCTGCCGGAAAACCCGAACGTCTACAGCAGCAAGGAAGGCGCACAAGAGGCTCACGAAGCGATTCGTCCGTCTGACGCCAATACCGAGCCAAGCAAGCTATCGGGCATGGAACGTGATGCAGAACGGCTCTACGAGCTGATCTGGCGCCAGTTCCTCGCTTGCCAGATGCTGCCGGCGCAATACCTGTCGACCACGGTCACCGTTGGTGCCGGCGACTTCGAGTTGCGTGCCAAGGGGCGCATTCTGAAGTTCGACGGTTACACCCGCGTCATGCCGCAAATTGCCAAGCCTGGCGATGACGACGTGCTGCCGGACATGGCCCAGGGCGACGCGATGAAGCTGATCAAGCTTGATCCGACCCAGCACTTCACCAAGCCGCCGGCGCGTTACTCGGAAGCGAGCCTGGTTAAAGAAATGGAAAAGCGCGGCATCGGTCGTCCTTCGACCTATGCCGCGATCATTTCGACCATCCAGGACCGCGGCTACGTGGCGCTGCACAACCGTCGTTTCTATTCGGAAAAGATGGGCGACATTGTCACCGAGCGTCTGGCCGAGAGCTTCTCCAATCTCATGGACTACGGCTTCACCGCCGGCATGGAAGAGAACCTCGATGACGTGGCTCAGGGCGAACGCGACTGGAAAAACGTGCTCGACGAGTTCTACGGCGACTTCAAGAAGAAACTCGAAGTAGCCGAAAGTGCCGAAGGCGGCATGCGCGCCAATCAGCCGGTGATGACTGACATTCCGTGCGTGTTGTGCGGTCGTCCGATGCAGATCCGTACTGCTTCGACGGGCGTGTTCCTCGGTTGCTCGGGCTATAGCCTGCCGCCGAAAGAGCGCTGCAAGGCCACCGTCAACCTGGTGCCGGGCGATGAAATCGCCGCGGACGACGAGGGTGAGTCCGAATCGCTGGTCCTGCGTGGCAAGCATCGCTGCCCGATCTGCAGCACGGCCATGGACGCTTACCTGCTCGACGAGAAGCGCAAGCTGCACATCTGCGGTAACAACCCGGATTGCTCTGGCTACGAAATCGAAGAGGGCACCTATCGCATCAAAGGCTATGAAGGTCCGAGCCTGGAGTGCGACAAGTGCGGCAGCGAGATGCAGCTCAAGACCGGCCGTTTCGGCAAGTTCTTCGGTTGCACCAACGCCACCTGCAAGAACACCCGCAAGCTGCTGAAAAGCGGTGACGCGGCGCCGCCGAAGATGGACCCGGTGAAGATGCCTGAGCTCAAATGCGAAAAGGTCAACGACACCTATATCTTGCGCGACGGTGCTTCCGGCTTGTTCCTGGCGGCCAGCCAGTTCCCGAAAAACCGCGAGACCCGTGCTCCATTGGTCATGGAGATCGTGCCGCACAAGGATGAGATCGATCCGAAGTACCATTTCCTCTGCGAAGCGCCGAAGAAAGATCCGGACGGCCTTCCTTCGGTAATTCGTTACAGCCGCAAGACCAAAGAGCAATACGTGCAGACTGAGGTTGACGGTAAACCGACTGGCTGGAAGGCGTATTACGACGGCGGCAAGTGGATGGTTGAAGACAAGCGTCCATCAGCCAAGGCTTAAAAGGCTGTACGCAAAAGGCCGCATGAGACAACCCACGGGTTTTCATGCGGCCTTTTGTTTTGGGCTTGCGGGAAGCTCAGGTGATCCACGACACTGTCTGACCTGCGTGAAGCAATTATTTCGTTGTGGAGGCTGCCGTCATGGCCCACGAACTCTATACCCGTACCAACCAGAAGATTTATTTCGCCGGCCTGTCGCTGGAAGCGCTTGCCAAAGCCGAAGAGGGCCGGGCGATGAACTCCCTCGCGCTGATTCAGGCCGGGCGCGAATCGGCGTTGTTTCACCTGTACGGTGCGCTGTTGGGGCTGTGCCATGAAATCGCCGGTTTCTATCGCCTGCCTCAGGCCAATGCGCCGCGGGCAGAGATGCTGCTGACCCGCGAAGTGCTCGAAACCATCGCTATTCCGGAAATGGCCGAGATGGTCGAACTGGCCCAAAACCCTGAAACCTGGCTGGCCAAATTGCTGTCGGCACATGCCGCACTGTTTCAGCCGCCTCGCGCGCCGCATAAGCCCAAGGGTGATGTGACGCAGCCGCTAATCCAGGCCGTTAATCTGGATGAAGAAGAGGCGCCGGAAGAGCTGAGTCGGGAAGAGCTGGAGAGCTGGCGTCAGAACCTTAAAGGTCTGGCGATTCGGTTTCGCGAAGGGTTGAACGAGTGCTGAAAGATTGAGTGTTTAGGGACGGGTCCGCTCAAGGAAGAGTGATGTCAGAAATTTCTCTTCGTGATGGCATTTGGTCAAGATCCCGAGCGAAGCTTGGCTGATGCCTATATAATCCCCGCCTTTCGTGGAGAACAGACCTTTATGCCAACGTCCTTTCTAGAAATTGTCGAGTTACCAGACGGCCGAATCGAGCTGCGCAGGGCCGAGGACGAGGGTTCTCTGGTTACTTTGGATTTCTCCGAGGATGCCAAGGTTTTCCTGCAAGGCCAGCATGTGGAAGTCGCCAAGGCGATGTTGAGCGTCGGTGTTCAGATGGCAGGACGCCTGGTTGAAGGCGAATTTGATAAGGAAGAGGGGCCACGGGTTCTTCATTGATCCCGCCCGTCGGATTCTTCGAATACCTCTACAGATTGGCTTCTCTATCCCTGGAGAAGCCCCGCGCTGTTCAGCGCGCACCGTGTTTGTCAGTTAACCCAGTCGAATATTCAGACTTTGCGCATCCCCGATACGGGCAGCGCTGATCAACTGTTGCCGCGACGTTGTGCTCAGCGGGTTAAGCCAGCTGACGACCGTATGGCTGCGGCCAAGTCGCAAGGCTTCGCAGGTCAACTGCTGAGCGCTCTGCGTGCCGCGCGGTTGCAGGAGCAGAATGCGCTCACGGTTCAGGCCGGCGTCCCGTAACCAGGCTTGTGTCAGGCTGGCAGGCGGGGCGATGAGTGTCAGCCAGCGTGCATCCTGATCCTGGCTCAGTTCCCGGAGAATCGGTGCCAGAAGGTTCAGGCAGTTCCCGGCCGCGCCGCGCAGTGACAGCTCGCTGAAGACTTCGGGCTCGGCGCTCCAGGGCGATTCGACTACGTCCTTCAGGATCGGCGCCAATGGCTGCGCCATGAACGCCTCAAACAACGGCAGTTGGGCTTGCTGTGGAGTATGTGGGAACTGCATAAAGTCTCCTTTAGCGGCGAATCACGCCGACACTCAAGCCTTCGATGACCAGCTCCTGATCTTTCAGGTTGACTTCGATAGGGGCGAATTCAGGGTTTTCGGCAATCAACCAGACCTTGCTGCCATCGCGCTTGAAGCGCTTGACGGTCACTTCGTCACCGATTCGCGCCACCACGATCTGGCCGTTGCGAGCTTCGCGGGTGGTATGAACGGCCAGCAGGTCGCCGTCGAAAATGCCGACATCTTTCATGCTCATGCCATGGACCCGCAGCAGATAGTCAGCGCGAGGATGGAAGAATGAAGGATTGATGTTGCAGGATTCTTCGATGTGTTGCTGGGCGAGGATCGGCGCACCGGCAGCCACCCGGCCAATGATCGGCAAGCTGGACTCGTCGGCCTTGGCTTCGAAGCCGGGGATGCGGATGCCGCGGGAGGCACCCGGAGTCATCTCGATCGCCCCCTTGCGGGCCAGCGCCTTGAGGTGTTCTTCCGCCGCATTGGGCGACTTGAAACCCAGTTCCTGAGCGATTTCCGCGCGGGTCGGCGGGTAGCCGTTGTCTTCAAGGCAACGTTTGATGAAGGCCAGAATCTCTGCTTGGCGTGGCGTCAGCTTTAGCATATTGATCGCTCTGTCTTTTTATACAGTGACTGGGATTATATACAGTGAACCGGTCTTGGCAATGCCCCTTTTTTCGCCGGGCGCTGGACGGTCATTTCGCTCGCTGATTGATGCGCTGCTGTTGTATGGTTAAATACCTGACCGACCATTCCCAAAACGAACCGCCAGACTTGACAATGCCAGGGCTGAAACGTATGTTTCAAACAAGTGTTTGTCAGGCGGAGTAGCCATGGCCCAGTCGGAAACCGTTGAACGCATTCTCGATGCTGCCGAGCAGTTGTTCGCGGAAAAAGGTTTTGCTGAAACCTCGTTGCGTCTGATCACCAGCAAGGCCGGTGTCAATCTGGCGGCGGTGAATTATCACTTCGGCTCGAAGAAGGCGCTGATCCAGGCGGTCTTCTCGCGTTTTCTCGGGCCATTCTGCCTCAGTCTCGATAAAGAGCTGGAGCGCCGTCAGGCCAAACCCGAGAACAAGCCGACCCTTGAAGAGTTGCTGGAGATTCTGGTCGAGCAAGCTCTGGTGGTGCAGCCACGCAGCGGCAACGACCTGTCCATCTTCATGCGTTTGCTGGGGCTGGCGTTCAGTCAGAGCCAAGGGCACTTGCGTCGTTATCTGGAAGATATGTACGGCAAGGTGTTCCGCCGCTACATGATGCTGGTCAACGAGGCCGCGCCGCGCATTCCCCCGATCGAACTGTTCTGGCGTGTGCACTTCATGCTGGGTGCCGCGGCATTCAGTATGTCGGGGATCAAGGCCTTGCGTGCGATTGCCGAGACCGACTTCGGCGTCAACACTTCCATCGAACAGGTGATGCGTCTGATGGTGCCGTTCCTGGCCGCTGGCATGCGGGCAGAAACCGGCGTCACTGACACTGCCATGGCCACCGCGCAGTTGCGTCCGCGCAGCAAATCGGCCCCGGTCGCCGCCAAGGTTTAACCGCACACGGGTGGGCGCGGCAGCTGACATCCGCTAAGCTAGCCGCCCATGCCGACTCTCGTTCTGAACCCGCTCCTCATTGAAATCGCCGACCCGCCGGGCACAGCCCATGGCGGCGAATTCGTGCGAGCCGGGTTTATCGTAATCAAGGAATCTCTATGACTGCTGGCCTGCAAGGCTCGTTGATGGTGGACGTCGCCGGTACCTGGCTGACGGCTGAAGATCGCCAATTGTTGCGCCAGCCCGAAGTGGGCGGCCTGATCATTTTTGCCCGCAACATCGAACACCCGCGCCAAGTGCGCGAATTGAGCGCTTCGATCCGCGCCATTCGTCCCGATCTGCTGCTGGCGGTGGATCAAGAGGGCGGTCGGGTTCAACGGCTTCGTCAGGGCTTCGTGCGGTTGCCAGCCATGCGCGCCATCGCCGATAACCCGAATGCCGAAGACCTGGCCGAGCAGTGTGGCTGGATCATGGCGACCGAAGTGCTCGCGGTCGGTCTCGACCTGAGCTTCGCCCCCGTGCTGGACCTGGATTACCAGCGCAGTGCGGTGGTCGGCACCCGTTCGTTCGAAGGTGATCCCGAGCGCGCAGCCTTGCTCGCCGGGGCGTTCATCCGTGGCATGAATAGCGCGGGAATGGCCGCCACTGGCAAGCATTTCCCCGGGCATGGCTGGGCCGAGGCCGATTCTCATGTCGCGATTCCCAACGACGAACGCAGTCTCGACGAAATCCGCGCCAACGATCTTGTGCCGTTTGCGCGATTGAGCAAGCAACTGGCCGCCGTAATGCCAGCCCACGTTATTTATCCACAAGTCGATTCCCAGCCTGCAGGTTTCTCCCGTCGCTGGTTGCAGGATATCCTGCGTGGGGAGCTGCAGTTCGATGGCGTGATCTTCAGTGATGACCTGTCGATGGCCGGTGCCCATGTGGTCGGCGATGCCGCCAGTCGCATCGAAGCGGCATTGGCCGCCGGTTGTGACATGGGTCTGGTGTGCAACGATCGCGCAGCTGCCGAGCTGGCCTTGAGCGCCGCCCAGCGTTTGAAGGTCAAACCTTCGGCGCGTATTACGCGGATGCGCGGGCAGGCGTATGCCAGCACCGAATACCGTCAAGACCCGCGCTGGCTAGCGGCCATCGGCGCGCTCAAAGAAGCTCAATTGATTGATTGAGGATTTTCGTCATGACGGTTTACGCGATTATCGGTGGCACCGGCCTGACTCAACTCGAAGGCTTGAGCATTCGTCAGTCATTGGCGGTGGACACGCCTTACGGCACGCCTTCGGCCGAAGTGCAGATCGGTGAGTATGCCGGCAAGGAAGTGCTGTTTCTCGCGCGTCATGGGCACCCACACCGTTTCCCGCCGCATCAGGTGAACTACCGCGCCAACCTGTGGGCCTTGAAGCAGGCCGGCGCCGAAGCGATTCTTGCGGTCAACGCCGTGGGCGGGCTTCACACTGCGATGGGCGCCGGACATTTCTGCGTGCCACATCAATTGATCGACTACACCAGCGGCCGCGAACACACCTATTTCGCCGATGACCTGGAACAGGTCACACACATCGACTTCAGCTATCCCTACAGCGAACCCCTGCGTCAGCAATTGATCGCGGCGTTGGCGGTTGAAGGCGTTGGCTACAGCAGCCAAGGCGTGTACGCCTGCACTCAGGGCCCGCGTCTGGAAACAGTGGCTGAAGTTGCGAGGCTGGAACGTGACGGTTGCGACATTGTCGGCATGACCGGAATGCCGGAAGCGGCGTTGGCCCGCGAGCTGGAACTGGATTACGCCTGTCTGGCGCTGGTGGTGAACCCGGCGGCGGGAAAGTCGACAGCGGTGATCACCATGGCCGAGATCGAGCAGGCATTGCGTGACGGGATGGGTAAGGTGAAGTCGACGTTGGCGCGGGTGTTGAAGGGCTGAGTCTGGCTCATTACCGAGTTGTTCCTTTCGCGGGCAAGCCTCGCTCCTACACATTTTATGTTGATCACACCATTGTGACCGCACACATTTCTGTAGGGGCGAGGCTTGCCCGCGAAAGCGATCTACCTGTCGCTGCTACTTATCAATTTTTTCCGGCAGCGGCGCAAACAGCGCCTCGATATCATCGCTCTGCAACTTCCAGTCTCCGGTTTTGCGCCCATCCAGCACGCCTGCGGCCAGATCGGATTTTTCCTTCTGCAGATGCTGAATTTTCTCTTCCACCGTGCCCCTGGCAATCATCTTGTAGACGAATACCGGCTTCTCCTGACCAATGCGATAGGCACGATCCGTCGCCTGATTTTCCGTCGCCGGGTTCCACCATGGATCGTAGTGAATCACCGTGTCGGCTTCGGTCAGGTTCAGCCCCACACCGCCGGCCTTCAAGCTGATCAGAAAGATCTGCCGCTTGCCGCTCTGGAATTCCTTCACCGGCGTGCGTCGGTCGCGGGTTTGTCCGGTCAGGATCGCATACGCCACGCCGCGTTTTTTCAGCTCGTCCTCGATCAACGACAGCATTGAGGTGAACTGCGAAAACAGCAGAATCCGCCGACCTTCCTCGAACAACTCTTCAAGCATTTCCATCAGGCTATCAAGCTTGCCGGAGGTGCTACCGCGCGCGGGCAGGGCAGCATCGTTGACCAGGCGTAAATCACAGCACACCTGGCGCAGCTTCAGCAGGGCTTCAAGAATGATGATCTGGCTGCGCGCCACGCCTTTGCGAGTGATCTCGTCGCGGACTTTCTTGTCCATGGCCAGGCGCATGGTTTCGTACACGTCGCGCTGCGCTTCGTTGAGCTCGACCCAATGGACGATCTCGGTTTTCGGCGGCAGTTCGGTGGCCACCTGTTCCTTGGTTCTGCGCAGCAGGAACGGTTTTATCCGACCGTTGAGGTGCTGAAGTCTTACGTCGCTGGCACGCTTTTCTATCGGTACGCGGTAATCGCGGTTGAAGCTTTTCACGTCACCGAGCCAGCCGGGCAGCAGGAAGTGGAACAGCGACCACAGCTCACCGAGGTGATTTTCCAGTGGCGTGCCACTCAGGCACAGGCGCTGGCGAGCATTCAGCTCGCGGGCGGCGTGGGCGGCCTTGCTGTTGGGATTCTTGATGTACTGCGCTTCATCCAGCACCAATACGTGCAATGGCTGCGCGGCGAGGCGTTCGACGTCCTTGGGCAGCAGCGCATAAGTGGTCAGAATCAGGTCGTAGTCGGCCAGATCACCGAAGTGCTTCTTGCGACTGGCGCCGTACAGCGCCAGCACTTTGAGCTGAGGCGTGAAATGCGCGGCTTCGTCGAGCCAGTTGGGGATCAGGCTGGTGGGCATGACCACCATGCACGGCCGATCGAGGCGCCCGGCGTTCTTCTCGCTGAGAATATGCGCCAGGGTCTGTAGGGTTTTGCCCAGGCCCATGTCGTCCGCGAGAATCCCGCCGACTTCCAGTTGCCGCAACGACTGCATCCAGCTCAGGCCTTCCAGCTGATACGGGCGCAAGGTGGCATTCAACCCTTCGGGTGCCACTGCGGTGTGGTCTTTGATGTCACGCAGGCGTTGGGCAAAGGTGCGGATCTGCTCGCCACCTTCCCAGAGCAACGGCAGGCCTTCCAGCGGATTCAGTCGCGTGGCGTCGGCCTTGCTCAGGCGCAGCGTGGTTTCACCGGGCTCTTGCAGGTAAAACTCGCCGAGAGTGGCCAGCACCGGTTTTAAGCGGCCGAAGGGCAGGGCGACCTGCAGCGGGCCTTGGTCGGTGCTGCGGCGCTGCGGGATGTTCACCAGAATCAATTCGTCGTCGCGGCGTCGGGCGAGGCGTTCCGGGTTGAGAAGCTCGGTATGGGAGCGCATCAGGTTTAACAGGATCGGCAACAGGCTCAGCCGTTCGCCGTTGACGATGATCCCCAATTCCAGGTCGAACCAGTCGCGCTCCGGTGCCTGCTCGACGGTGGCGTACCAGTCTTCAACTGCGGTCAGGTCGAAGCCGAAGTCCTCGTCAATCTGCAACTCCCACCCTTGGGTGCGCAGCTTCGGCAGCTCGTTGAGGGTGAAAGTCAGCCAGGCGCTGTCGTTGACCATCTCGTAGAGTTCGCCGGCACTTTCGGGCAAGGCTTTGCTTTGTCGGGTGGCGATCTTGAAACCGAGGATTCGCAGCTGTTCCCTGTAGGCCTGCTCGACTTCCGGATGACGTTTTATCCGCAGCGTCTGTGTCTCCTGACGAATCAGGATGTCAGTGTTTTTCTGTCCGCTGACGTATTCGTCCAGATAACTGAAGGAAAGCGCCGCGCGATGCTGGATGTAACGCTGCATCTTGCCGTTGCGTGGTTCAAAGGCACTGAATTCGATACTTGCCAGCCACAGGCGCGGCACCGGTTGCACATTATCCACCAGCACTTGCGGCGGCGCTTTCGGGCTACGGTTTTCCAGTACGGCCTGAAGTTTTTCCAGCAGTTCGGCGTCTTTCGCCGCCGCCGGGTAGGCGAGGGTTTCCTGCACTTGCAGCAACACCGCCGCGCAATGTTTGCAGTTGCTATGAACCGGGCAGGTGCACGTGGCGTCGATTATCAGCAACGTGCCTTTGGCCGACTCGCGCAGGCGAATGGTCTGACGGTAAACGTTGCCGCCAGAGCCTTCGCAACTGGCGGTGATGGTGGCGTCGCCGACTTCGACGATCCTGACGCGGTTTTCCAGCGCGTAGCGGCGGCCACGCTCCAGGCTCTGTTCCTTGAATCGGCTGACCCAGGATGTTGCCAGGGGTTTGCTCAGGGTCGGGGGCATATCAGTCCGGAATTACATCGGGGACTGGCCGAGGTGCAGGGGCGGTCAGCGAGGTGATCTTGATCAGCAGGCCCAGGTGACCGTTGTCGAGGAAGTTCAGTTGACCGTTCTTGGTGTGGCTTTCCTGCTTCAGGCGTTCGCTGGCGGTGACCAGGCCGTTGGCATCAATCTTATTGACCCAGAAGTCTGCATCGACGTCGGTGAAACGCCCCAGTTTCAGGCTCAGCGTGCCTTCGATCGGGAACTGGCCGAACTGCTCGGTGCCTTCGCTGATCGCGACTTTGCTGGCTTCTTCGCCGAGCTTTTGTTGCCAGGCCTTGTGCATCAGCACTGTGTATTCATTGCTGGCGGTGAGCTTTTCCACTTCGGGATTAAGGCTCGGCGTGCGAAAACTGTCGGGGCTGATGCGTTGGGCGCCGGCATCCCAGTCTTCCGGCGCGGCGCGGCTGACGATGGCGGGCACGGCGTTTTGCCGCACCAGAATCATTTCAACCTGATACAGATCATCGGCAAACGCCGTCGAGGCGAACGGCGAAAACAACGACATCAACAAGGTCAGTGAGCGAAACAGGCGCATGCGGCGTCCTTCAAGCAGTGGTCGGAATGAGGCGCTCGAATAGCGCCTCTACAGTATTAAAACGTTCTTCCGGGCGCTCCATGGGGACCTGGAATTTGAACATCGTGGCGCCTTCGAACTTGTAGCGTTTGGGCTGGCTCTGGATCAGCTTGATCAGTGTCAGCGGGTCGACCGGGGTCTGTGCCGCGAACTCGATACGACCGCCTTGCGGACCACCGTCGACTTTCTTGATGCCCAACTGTTCGGCCTGCAATTTCAGCGCCGTTATCCGCACCAGGTTCTTGGTCGGCTCCGGCAGCAGGCCGAAACGGTCGATCATCTCCACTTGCAGGTCCTTGAGGCCTTCCTCATCGGTGGCCGAGGCAATGCGTTTGTAGAGAATCAGTCGCGCGTGAACATCCGGCAGATAGTCCTCGGGGATCAGCGCCGGTACACGCAGATTGACTTCCGGACCGCCGCCCAGCGGTTGGTCGAGGTTTGGCTGTTCGCCCTTGCGGATCGACTTCACCGCGCGCTCGAGCATTTCCATGTACAGCGTGAAACCGACGGCCTGGATCTGCCCGCTCTGACCGTCGCCCAGCAGTTCGCCGGCACCGCGGATTTCCAGGTCGTTGGTCGCGAGCACGAAGCCCGCGCCGAGGTCCTGGGTGTTGGCAATCGCTTCGAGACGCTTTTCTGCGTCGGGAGTGATCTGCTGGCGCGGCGGTGTCAGCAGGTAAGCATACGCCTGGTGGTGGCTGCGACCGACGCGGCCACGCAATTGATGCAACTGCGCCAGGCCGAACTTGTCGGCACGCTCGATGATGATGGTATTGGCGCTCGGCACGTCGATGCCGGTCTCGATGATGGTCGAGGCGATCAGCACGTTGAAGCGCTTGTGGTAGAAGTCGCTCATCACCTGTTCGAGATCGCGTTCACGCATCTGCCCGTGGCCGATGCCGATCCGTGCTTCCGGCACCAGTTCGGCGAGGTCGGCGGCGCATTTCTCGATGGTCTTCACGTCGTTGTGCAGGTAGTAGACCTGGCCGCCACGCAGCAACTCACGGAGCAGGGCTTCTTTTACCGTGCTCTTGTTCTGCTCCATGACGAACGTGCGCACCGACAGGCGGCGGGCCGGCGGCGTGGCGATGATCGACAGGTCGCGCATGCCCGATACCGCCATGTTCAACGTGCGCGGAATTGGCGTGGCGGTCAGCGTCAGGATGTCGACTTCACTGCGCAGCGCCTTGAGCTGTTCTTTCTGACGGACACCGAAACGGTGCTCTTCGTCGATGATCACCAGCCCGAGGTTTTTGATTTTGACGTCGTCTTGCAGCAGCTTGTGTGTGCCGATGACGATGTCGATCTTGCCTTCGGCCAGGTCCGCGACCGCGGCGTTGACTTCCTTGGTCGACTTGAAGCGGCTCATCACTTCCACGCTCACCGGCCAGTCGGCGAAGCGGTCGCGGAAGCTGTTGTAATGTTGCTGGGCGAGCAGGGTGGTTGGCACCAGAATCGCCACCTGACGACCGCCATGCACCGCGATGAACGCCGCGCGCATCGCCACTTCGGTCTTGCCGAAACCGACGTCGCCGCAGACCAGGCGATCCATCGGTTTCGGCGCGAGCATGTCGGCGCGCACCGCTTCGATGGTGGTTTGCTGGTCCGGGGTTTCTTCGAACGGGAAACCGGCGCTGAAGGTCGCGTAATCGGCTTTGGGGTCGGCGAAGGCATAACCCTCGCGAGCGGCGCGACGGGCATAGATGTCGAGCAACTCGGCGGCCACGTCGCGCACCTGTTCGGCGGCTTTGCGTTTGGCTTTCTGCCAGGTTTCGGAGCCGAGGCGGTGCAGCGGCGCCAAGGCATCGTCGCTGCCGGTGTAGCGGGCGATCAAATGCAGGTTGGCGACCGGGACGTACAGCTTGGCGTTCTCGGCATATTCAAGGGTCAGGAATTCGGCGGCTTGACTATCGATTTCCAGGATCGTCAGTCCCAGATAGCGGCCGACACCATGATCGATGTGCACCACCGGCGCGCCTTCGCGCAGTTCGGTGAGGTTTTTGATCACTGCATCGTTGTTGGCGTCAGCGCGTTTCTCGCGACGGCGACGCTGCATCACGCGCTGACCGAATAACGGGCTTTCAGCGACCAGGGCCAGGGCTGGATCGTCCAGCAACAGTCCTTCGTCGAGCGGTGCGATGGTGATCGCCAGGCGCTCCTTGCTCGCAACAAAGTCTGGCCAACTGTCGACGGTTTTCGGCCGTAGCTTCAGACGTTCCAGCAATTCCAGCAGCACTTCACGACGGCCCGCGGACTCGGCGGTAAACAGCACGCGGCCAGGGAATTCGTCGAGGAAACCGGCCAGCGCCGCCAACGGCTGAGTGGCCTTGGCTTCGATGGCCAGGTTCGGCAGTGGCTGAGCCGGGAAACGCTCGCGACCGACGCCGGTTTCCACGTCCTGTTGACTGGCAACCACACGGGGCCAGTTCTTCAGGCGAGCAAAGCAATCTTCCACGGGCAAGAACAGCTCGGCCGGTGGCAATAAAGGACGGGATGGGTCGACGCGGCGCTCTTCGTAACGATTGCGTACGTCGTTCCAGAAATTCTCCGCCGCCTGTTCGATGCCCGGCAAAGAGAACACTTGCGTGTCCTGAGGCAGGTAATCGAACAGGGTGGAGGTTTCGTCGAAGAACAACGGCAAGTAGTACTCGATACCCGCCGGTGTAATCCCGCTGCTCAAATCCTGAAAGATCGGGCAGCGACGGAAGTCGACATCGAAGCGCTCGCGAAAGCGCGCCTTGAAACGGGTGACCGCGTCCTTTTGCAGCGGGAACTCCCGCGCCGGCAGCAGGCGAACAGTGTCCACCTTGTCGATTGAGCGCTGGTTTTCCGGATCGAAGGTACGCAGGGTTTCGATTTCGTCGTCGAACAGATCGATGCGGAAGGGCAGTTTGCTGCCCATCGGGAACAGATCGATCAGCGAGCCGCGCACGGTGAATTCGCCGTGCTCATAAACTGTATCGACGTAACGATAGCCGCTGGCTTCAAGCCGGCTGCGCATTTGCTCGACATCGAGCTTCTGGCCGACATCCAGCACCAGACTGCTGCCGAGCAGGAATTTGGTCGGCGCCAGACGGTGCAGAGCCGTGGTGATCGGCACGACCAGCACGCCATGCTCCAGCTCCGGCAACCGATAAAGGCTGGAGATGCGCTGAGAGATGATGTCCTGATGTGGCGAGAACAGATCGTAGGGAAGGGTTTCCCAGTCGGGGAAATGCAGAACAGGCAAATCCGGGGCGAAGAAACTCAGCTCCTGTTCCAGCCGTTCGGCACTCTGGCTGTCGGCGGTCAGTAGCAGGGTAAAGCGCTTGGCAGCGCTGGCGGCCTCGGCAATGGCCAGGCTCAGGGCGGCACCGGGCAGGTTGCCCCAGTGCTGTTTACCTGCCGCGGCAGGGAGAAGCGGTAGACGCAGAACGGGCACGGAAGGTTGAGCTCCAAGCGTTGCGACAAAGTCGACAATTGTAACGGCCTCAGGTGCCGGCTGTCAGTTGCAGACTGTGTCTATATGCACAAGCTGGGTGAAATGTAGTGGTAATGACAAAAACTGGCGCTTTGACACTGAAAATGTAGTGCCAAAACCGCTCAGTGTTACGGAGGGTTACGGACACGGCAGCGTTGTCGTCGGAAAATTGACTGCGCTGAAAGCCCCGGTTTTACTGGGCTGGCGCGGGGCGTAATTTTTTTGAACAGGATTTTGTTACCGCCAGTGCGACAGGCGCGCATTGCTACAGGAGCCACTCGGCGGCATAATGTAGCCCCTTTTTTCTGCCCCTACATGTGGAAGGTTACCGTGACTCAGAAGCCCGACCAGTGTCTTGGTGAATGGATCGACCGTGAAGCACTCGCAGAAGCGATGATTCCGCTTATCGGTCAGCTCTACCGCAATAACAACGTGGTGAGCTCGATCTATGGCCGCAGTCTGATCAACCAGTCTGTCATCGCGATTCTCAAAGCTCACCGCTTTGCTCGCCATCGCCAGTCCGATGACAGCGAATTGTCCGTCCACGAAACATTCCCGCTGCTCAAGGCAATGAGCGAGCTCAAGCTCGGCGCTGCTTCGGTAGACCTGGGCAAGCTGGCTGTCAAATTCAAAGCCGAAGGTAATGGCCGTACCGCCGAAGCGTTCGTCCGTGACGAACTGGCCGATGTGGTCGGCAAGCAGAATGGTTCCGGCCGTACCGGCACCGACGTTGTCCTGTATGGCTTCGGTCGTATCGGTCGTCTGCTGGCGCGCATCCTGATCGAGAAAACCGGTGGTGGCGACGGCCTGCGTCTGCGCGCCATCGTTGTCCGCAAGGGCGCCGAGAACGATCTGGTCAAGCGTGCCAGCCTGCTGCGTCGGGACTCGGTGCACGGTTCGTTCAATGGCACCATCACCATTGATGAAGCCAATAACACCATCACCGCCAACGGCAACCTGATCCAGGTTATCTACGCGAAGAACCCGACTGAAGTGGACTACACCCAGTACGGCATCAAAAACGCGCTGCTGGTGGATAACACAGGTGTATGGCGTGACGCCGACGGCCTGGGCCAGCACCTGTCCTGCCCGGGTATCGACCGCGTTGTTCTGACCGCGCCTGGCAAAGGCAAGCTGAAGAACATTGTTCACGGCATCAACCACGGTGAAATCACCGCTGACGACAAGATCGTGTCCGCCGCTTCCTGCACCACCAACGCCATCGTGCCGGTGCTCAAAGCTGTGAATGACAAGTTCGGCATCATCAACGGTCACGTCGAAACCGTTCACTCGTACACCAACGACCAGAACCTGATCGACAACTTCCACAAAGGTGATCGCCGTGGCCGTAGCGCCGCGCTGAACATGGTTATCACCGAGACTGGTGCTGCCACCGCTGCTGCCAAGGCGCTGCCTGAGCTGGCCGGCAAGCTGACCGGTAACGCGATCCGTGTTCCGACGCCGAACGTGTCGATGGCCATTCTCAACCTGAACCTTGAGAAAGCCGCCACCCGTGAAGAGATGAACGAGTACCTGCGCTACATGGCGCTGCACTCCGATCTGCACAAGCAAATCGACTACGTCAATTCGCAGGAAGTGGTTTCCACCGACTTCGTTGGCTCGCGCCACGCAGGTGTTGTGGATGCGGAAGCGACCATCGTTCAGGACAACCGCGTTGTTCTGTATGTCTGGTACGACAACGAGTTCGGTTACAGCTGCCAGGTCGTTCGCGTGATGGAAGACATGGCCGGTGTAAACCCGCCAGCATTCCCGCGCTAAGCCTTAGCCGCACATGAAAACGCCCCGACTTTGGTTGGGGCGTTTTTGTTTGTGGGGATCGCGCAGGAGCGCCCGCGAAAGCGATTTGCCTGACACATCGCTTTCGCGGGCAAGCCTCGCTCCTACAAGGGGTGGTGCATAATGGCCGGTCTTGGCGTGGTTTCAAGGAGGGGCAGGGTTTGTTGAAATGGCGATGGTGCAGTGTTGTTGTCCTGATAGGCGCCTTAACCGGCTGTGGCAATAGCGATTCGATGGAGAGTTTCAGCGGCCCGACCATGGGCAGCAGCTATTCGATCAAGTACGTGCGCCGTGCCCATCTTCCCGCTCCGGCGGAAGTCCGCATCCAGGTCGAAAAAATCCTCGCTGAAATCGATCAGCAAATGTCGACCTATCGCAGCGACTCCGACATTGAACGCTTCAATAATTTGCCCGCTAACCGCTGTCAGACAATGACCGCGCCAATCCTCGAACTGGTCCGCGTCGGCGAGCGACTGTCTTCGCTAAGCGATGGCTCCTTCGACCTGACGGTGGAGCCGCTGCTCAACCTCTGGGGGTTCGGGCCGCAAGCGCGAGAGGAAAAAGTGCCGAGTGCCGAGGCGCTCGTCGAGGTGCAGCAACGCGTCGGCCACAACCATTTGCGCATCGACGGTGATCAGTTGTGCAAGGACGTGGCAATCGAGCTCGACTTAAACAGCATCGCCGCCGGTTACGCGGTCGATACGATTGCCGCGAAGCTCGAAGCAATGGGTATCAACAGTTACCTGGCTGAAGTCACTGGCGAACTCAAGGCCGCCGGCAAAAAACTCGATGGCTCGCCTTGGCGCATCGCCCTGGAAGAACCCCGAGACGATCAGCAAGTCGCGCAAAAAGTCATCGCCATCGACGGCTATGGCGTTTCCACCTCCGGTGACTACCGCAATTATTTCGAGCAGGGTGGCCAGCGCTATTCCCACACCTTCGATGCCCGCACCGGAGCTCCGGTCCTACACACCCTGGCGTCAGTCACAGTGATTCATCCTTCAGCGTTAATGGCCGATGGCCTATCGACGCTGTTGCTGATTCTCGGTCCTGAACGGGGTTGGGACTATGCCCAAACCCATGACATTGGTGCATTCTTTGTGATTCGTGCCGATACAGGTTTCGTCACCCGCACCAATCAGGCTTTTGAGCGCCTGGTGGGTGAGAAAACCAAGTGATTACGGCATCAAAAGCGTTTTTGATGGCGTTGTAGTACAGGCAAAACTAGCCTACGACGCGACCAAGGGTTAATGTGCCCGGCGTTGACGCTTCTATAGACTGTGTCCGGGTTCTGCACTGGCCCCAAATTGTTCCTTCACGCCGCAGATCGGCGTGATTTAGCCGCAGGTGCCGAGGGCGCCGCGGCCTGTTCTGAGGAGTATGCATGGCTGTCTACAACTACGACGTGGTGGTGTTGGGTTCCGGCCCGGCCGGAGAAGGCGCGGCAATGAATGCCGCCAAAGCAGGGCGCAAGGTGGCGATGGTCGATAGCCGTCGCCAGGTCGGCGGCAACTGCACCCACCTGGGCACCATCCCGTCCAAGGCTTTGCGTCACTCGGTCCGGCAGATCATGCAGTTCAACACCAACCCGATGTTCCGGGCCATTGGTGAGCCGCGCTGGTTCTCGTTCCCGGATGTTTTGAAAAGCGCCGAAAAAGTCATCTCCAAACAAGTCGCCTCGCGCACCGGTTACTACGCCCGTAACCGTGTTGACGTGTTCTTCGGCACCGGCAGCTTCGCTGACGAGCAAACCATTGAAGTGGTCTGCGCCAACGGCGTGGTCGAAAAACTGGTGGCCAAGCACATCATCATCGCCACCGGCTCGCGTCCTTATCGCCCGGCGGACATCGATTTCCATCACCCGCGTATCTACGATAGCGACACCATCCTCAGCCTCGGCCATACCCCGCGCAAACTCATCGTTTACGGCGCTGGTGTGATCGGTTGCGAATACGCCTCGATCTTCAGTGGTCTGGGTGTGCTGGTTGAGCTGGTGGACAACCGCGGTCAGTTGCTGAGCTTCCTCGACTCGGAAATTTCCCAGGCGTTGAGTTACCACTTCAGCAACAACAACATCACGGTTCGCCACAACGAAGATTACGACCGCGTCGAAGGCGTGGACAACGGCGTGATCCTGCACCTGAAGTCCGGCAAGAAGATCAAGGCCGATGCCTTGCTCTGGTGCAACGGTCGTACCGGCAACACCGATCAGCTGGGTCTGGAAAATATCGGCGTGAAAGTCAACAGCCGTGGCCAGATCGAAGTCGACGAAAACTACCGCACCTGCGTGCCGAATATTTACGGCGCCGGTGACGTGATCGGTTGGCCGAGCCTGGCCAGTGCTGCGCACGACCAGGGCCGTTCGGCCGCTGGCAGTATTGTCGACAATGGCAGCTGGCGCTTCGTCAACGATGTGCCAACCGGCATCTACACCATTCCGGAGATCAGCTCGATCGGCAAGAACGAGCAGGAGCTGACTCAGGCCAAGGTGCCGTACGAAGTGGGCAAGGCGTTCTTCAAGGGCATGGCGCGTGCGCAGATTGCCGGCGAACCGCAAGGCATGCTGAAGATCCTGTTCCACCGCGATACCCTGGAAGTGCTGGGCGTTCACTGCTTCGGTTATCAGGCGTCGGAGATCGTGCACATCGGTCAGGCGATCATGAGCCAGCCGGGCGAACAGAACACCCTGAAGTACTTCGTCAACACGACGTTCAACTACCCGACCATGGCTGAAGCCTATCGGGTAGCGGCGTACGATGGCCTCAACCGGCTTTTTTGAGCGGCTCCGGCCGGTGGCCTGAGCCGGCCGGGGAGACCGATTTCAGCAATTCTCGAGCGTGGCAGTGGCCAAACCGGGAAAGTCTGTAATCAGGCTGTCAACGCCGAAGTCGGCGAGTCTGCGCATCAGCGCGGGCTCGTTGACTGTCCACACCGACACATGCAGCCCTTGACGCTGCGCCTTCTGCAGGCGCTCTGGCGTACACAGGGTCCAGTTCAGCGCCAGAATCTCACAGCCATAGTTTTGCGCGACCTTCAACGGGTCGAGCCAGGCGTACTCGGCAACCAAACCGCGAGACACGTCCGGCACCAGGTCCAGCGCGGCTTTCAACACTTCACGTGAGCTTGACGTAATCGTGATCTTGTCCCGCATACCGAAGCGCTGCGCCATTTCACGAATCGCCAGCACGGTGGTCGCGGCGCGGGTGCGTGAAGCGCTTTTGACTTCCAGTTGCCAGTGCTCGAAATCACATTTCTCGAACAATTCTTCCAGCGTTGGAATCGGGCAGGGTTTGATCCAGCCCGGGCCGCCCTTGCGCGCGTCGTAGGTCACCAGCTCCGCGGCGGTATGTTCGACTACTTTGCCGCGACGCTCGGTGGTGCGCTTGAGGGTCGGGTCGTGGATCACCATCAACTCGCCATCCTTGGACAGGTGCAAGTCCAGTTCGCAACGGCGTACGCCGTGCTTGAGGCATTCCTGAAAGCTGGTCAGGGTGTTTTCCGGTGCTTCGCCCTTGGCGCCGCGATGGCCGTAGATGAGAGTCACGGTTCTTCCTTAAATTAAATGCCTGATTCGTTTTGTTCGCGGGCCAGGCGTCGTTCTTGTGCCTGTCGCTGCAAGATGTAACGGGCCAGCAATTGACGCTGGGCATCGGACAGGTATTCGAACTCGGTGCCGACATCGTAGCCTTCGCCCTTGCGGTCGCAATGGGTGACGCGGGCACGCAGCAGCAGGCCAAGGGCTTGCGGCATGAGTACCAGCTTGACCGACAGGTGCGCGCCAGTGGCGATGGGCGTCGGATGCTGGAAGTCGATACCTCCTTCGGAGAGGATGACCGGCTGCGGTTCGCCGATCTGTCCGAGCACAGTCAGGGCGACCACCTGGCTCAGCAGATCGATGCGTTTGTTCTGGGATTTCAGGAACGCGGCGATGGTCCGGTCGCGTTCGCTGATCTGTCGCAACAGGTGTTGCGACTCGAATTCGCTCAGGTGCAGTTCGCTGAGCAGGTTGAATAGAGGGGAAGCATCCTGCAACACTTCCTGGCCTGCGGCTTCGGGAGCAGACAGGGGCCGAATTTCCAGTGCGATCGTGTCCTCGATACGGTAGTATTCGCGGCGATCTTCTTCATCTAATGTCGACATGGCGAACCCATGGTAGCGGCGGTGGTCTGAGTGTAAAGCTGGTTATCGACCCCCGCCACAAGGACGTTCCTTTTCCCTCCGAACAAGCCCCGACATGTTCAGACCTCTCTTCGTATTTATTGGCACGCGTTATACCCGTGCAAAGCGTCGCAATCATTTTGTGTCGTTCATTTCCCTGACCTCAATGATCGGACTCGCCCTTGGCGTGGTCGTGATGATCGTCGTGCTGTCGGTCATGAACGGCTTCGATCATGAGATGCGCACCCGCGTGCTGGGCATGGTGCCCCATGCGACCATCGAGTCCGGTGAGCCGATCAGCGACTGGCAAAGCCTGGCCGCCAAGGTCAAGCAGAACCCCCAGGTGGCGGCGGTGGCGCCCTTCGTTCAGATGCAGGGCCTGCTGACCAACAACGGCAAAGTCTCCAAGGTGCTGCTCAATGCCATCGACCCGGTGCAGGAACGGCAGGTGTCGATCATTGATAACTTCATGCAGCAGGGCAAACTCGATGACCTGGCGCCGGGCAGTTTCGGCATCGTCATCGGCGACAAGGCCGCGGCCAAGCTCGGCGTGGCGGTCGGCGACAAACTGACGTTTGTCGCGCCGGAAGTCACCGTGACCCCGGCCGGGATGTTCCCGCGCATGAAACGCTTTACCGTGGTCGGCATCTTTCATGTCGGCGCCGGTGAGATCGACGGCTATCTGGGCATCACCAACCT
Organism: Pseudomonas sp. PDM24; assembly: GCF_019218905.1. NCBI lineage: Bacteria > Pseudomonadati > Pseudomonadota > Gammaproteobacteria > Pseudomonadales > Pseudomonadaceae > Pseudomonas > Pseudomonas sp. PDM24. The sequence goes on from NZ_JAHUWR010000001.1 coordinate 525,213, forward strand.
GCAGGATCTGGCGAAGCTGCACCGCTGGAAGCCGGATCAGGTCCAGGGCTTGCGCTTGAAGTTCGACGATCTGTTCCAGGCACCACGCGTGGCGTGGACCATCGCTCAGCAACTCGGCGAAGACCAGTATTACGCCCGAGACTGGACCCGCACCCACGGCAATCTGTATCAAGCGATCCGCATGGAAAAAGCCATGATCGGCCTGCTGTTGCTGCTGATCGTCGCCGTGGCGGCGTTCAACATCATCTCCACGCTGGTAATGGTGGTGAACGACAAGAAGGGCGACATCGCGATCCTGCGCACCCTCGGTTCCACGCCGGGGCAGATCATGGCGATTTTCATGGTCCAGGGCACGGTCATTGGTGTGGTCGGTACGTTGATCGGTGCGGTGGTCGGGATCTTCGCCGCGCTGAACGTCAGCGCTGCGATTTCCGCCCTTGAAGGGTTGATCGGCCACAAATTCCTGAACGCCGACGTGTACTTCATCGATTACCTGCCGTCGCAAGTGCAGGGCCAGGACGTGTTGATGGTCTGCGCCGCCGCGTTGGTTCTGAGTTTCCTCGCCACCCTGTATCCAGCCTGGCGTGCCGCGCGCACCCAGCCTGCGGAGGCGCTACGTTATGAGTGAGTCGGGCATGAGTGATAAAGCAATCTTGAGCTGCCGCAACCTGGGCAAATCCTACGTGGAAGGCCCGGAATCGGTAGAGGTTCTGGCGGGTCTGCAACTGGAGCTGCACCCTGGTGAGCGCGTGGCGATCGTCGGTACCTCGGGTTCGGGCAAAAGTACCTTGCTCAACCTGCTGGGCGGCCTCGATACGCCGACCAAGGGCAGCGTCTGGCTGGCCGGTGAAGAGCTCTCGGCACTGAATGAAAAGGCCCGTGGCCTGCTGCGCAATCGGTCGCTGGGTTTCGTTTACCAGTTCCACCACTTGCTGCCTGAGTTCACCGCGCTGGAAAACGTCTGCATGCCGTTGTTGATCGGTAAAACCGCGATCCCGGAAGCGCGTCAGCGTGCGACGGCGTTGCTGGAGCGGGTAGGGCTGGGCCATCGTCTGGAGCACAAACCGGCGGAATTGTCCGGTGGCGAACGCCAGCGTGTGGCCATTGCCCGCGCCCTGGTGAACAAGCCAGGCCTGGTGATGCTCGATGAGCCGACCGGCAACCTCGACTCCCACACCGCCCAGGGCATTCAGGATTTGATGCTGGAACTCAGCACCTCGATGCGCACCGCGTTTCTGGTGGTGACCCATGACATGAACCTGGCCCGCCAGATGGATCGCGTCCTGCATTTGCAGGAAGGTTACCTGACACCCATCTGATTGACCGAAACCCGACGTACTGAACAGTACGTCGGGTCTTTTATTTTTATACGGTGCCCAGCGAATGTTCAGACCGTTATCGATCTTTATCGGCGCGCGCTATACCCGCGCCAAGCGCCGCAATCGCTTTGTTTCCTTCATCTCGATGACCTCGATGATCGGCCTCGCCCTGGGCGTGCTGGCGATGATCGTGGTGTTGTCGGTAATGAACGGCTTCCAGCGCGAAATGAGCTCGCGCATTCTCGGCATGGTGCCCCACGCGACCATCGTCGGCGTGAACCCTATCGACGATTGGCAGCCGGTGGCCGCCGCGGCGATGAAGAATCCTGAAGTGACGGCGGCGGTGCCGTTCACCGAGATGGAAGGCATGCTGTCCTACAAGGGCACGATGCAGCCGATTCAGGTCAGCGGTGTCGACCCGGCGCTGGAAGGCAAGGTGTCGATCGTTGCCAAGCACATTGTTCAGGGGCGTCTGGACGCCTTGAAGCCGGGCGAGTTTGGCGTGGTGATCGGTGAGATCACTGCGCGGCGCTTTCGCTTGAACGTCGGCGACAAGATCACCCTGATCGTGCCGGAAATCAGCACTGCACCGGGTGGCATCACTCCGCGCATGCAGCGGCTGAACGTGGTGGGCGTGTTCAAGGTCGGTGCCGAGCTGGACGGCTCCATGGCGCTGATTCACCTCGCCGATGCCGCGCAGATGCAACATTGGCAGCCCAATCAAGTGCAGAGCGTGCGCCTGGCGGTAAAGGATCTGTACGCCGCGCCGCAAGTGTCGAGCGACATCGCGACAGGCCTGGGCGCTGCCTACAAGGCTGACGACTGGACCCACACCCAGGGCAGTCTGTTCAGCGCGATGAAGATGGAAAAAACCATGATCGGCCTACTGTTGCTGATGATCGTCGCGGTGGCGGCGTTCAACATCATTGCGACCCTGATCATGGTGGTGAACGACAAGGGCGCGGACATCGCGATCCTGCGCACCATCGGCGCGACACCTCGGCAGATCATGGCGATCTTCATGGTGCAGGGCACGGTGATCGGGGTTGTCGGCACCTTGATTGGCGGCGTACTGGGTGTGATCGCAGCGCTGAACGTCAGTGAGCTGGTGGGCTGGATGGAGCGGGTCAGCGGGCAGCACATCTTCAGTTCCGATGTGTACTTTGTCAGTAACTTGCCATCGGAACTGCAGGGTGCGGATGTGTTGTTGATCTGTTCCGCCGGTTTCATCATGAGCTTTTTGGCGACGGTGTATCCGGCATGGCGGGCGGCGAAAGTCGAGCCGGCTACGGCGTTGCGGTATTCGTAAGTCATTACACCGCTTTCGCGGGCAAGCCTCGCTCCTACAGGGGGCTTGTCGCTCAGGTTTTCTAGCTCATGCTGACATCGCGCATTAACAACCCAAAGCGCAGATCCACCGCGTCCGGTATCGGCAAATACACCGTGTGCCCATCCCCCGGCGCCACTTCAACGGCCTCGCCTTTGACGTTCTGCAACTGATGCAAGTCGAAGTGGAAATTACCCTTGGGCGTCATCAGTTCCATGTGATCGCCCAGACCAAAGCGATTCTTTACCCGCACCTCGGCCAGCCGATCCCGGCGTTCGCCAGTCAGCTCGCCCACGAACTGTTGGCGCTCTGAAACCGAGCTGCCGTTCTGGTAGTTCTGATATTCGTCATGCACATGCCGACGCAGAAAACCTTCGGTATAACCACGTTGGGCCAGGGATTCCAGATCGGTCATCAAGCTGCGATCAAATGCTCGGCCAGCCACCGCATCATCGATTGCGCGGCGATACACCTGGGTGGTACGCGCGCAATAGAAGTGCGATTTGGTCCGGCCTTCGATCTTCAATGAATGCACGCCCATCTGCGTCAGGCGCTCGACATGCTGCACGGCGCGCAGGTCCTTGGCATTCATGATGTAGGTGCCATGTTCATCCTCGAATGCCGGCATCAGGTCGTCAGGGCGATTGGCTTCTTGCAGCAGGAACACTTGATCGGTCGGCGCGCCGATGCCCAGGGTCGGTTCGGGGCGGAACTGCTGAACGATTTCGCCGAGCTGATTTTCGCTGGCCGGTGTCGCCGAGTATTTCCAGCGACAGGCGTTGGTGCAACTGCCCTGATTGGCGTCGCGCTTGTTCATATAGCCCGACAACAGACAGCGCCCGGAATAGGCCATGCACAACGCGCCGTGGACGAACACTTCCAGCTCCATCGCCGGGACCTGCTGGCGGATTTCTGCGATCTCCTCCAGCGACAGTTCGCGGGACAGAATGATCCGGCTCAAGCCCTGTTGCTGCCAGAACTCGACGCTGGCCCAGTTCACCGTGTTGGCCTGTACTGAGAGGTGGATCGGCATCTGCGGGAAGTGCCGACGCACCAGCATGATCAGGCCCGGGTCGGACATGATCAGCGCGTCCGGCGCCATGGCGATCACCGGTTCCAGGTCCTTCAAGAATGTCTTGAGCTTGGCGTTGTGCGGGGCGATGTTCACCACCACATAGAAACGCTTGCCCTGAGCCTGGGCCTCGGCGATGCCGAGCGCGAGGTTGGTGTGATCGAATTCGTTGTTGCGCACCCGCAGGCTGTAGCGCGGCTGGCCGGCGTACACCGCGTCGGCGCCATAGGCGAAGGCATAACGCATGTTTTTCAGGGTGCCGGCGGGGGCGAGCAGTTCCGGGGGCGTGAGCGTTATGGTGCTGGTCATGGCAGTATCGATCGCAAAAGCCGGCAAGGGTAAGCGGCTTGCCCGCGGGGTTTATTGATCTGGATCTATGCTTGATGAAAAACGGATGGCACTCGCGCGAGCCGTGGCGGACTAAACATCAAGACGCGCGTTGGCGCCCCTGTGCACTGACATGGATCGGACATGAACGAAACGAAGCTGCAAAACACCTCGCTGATGGTCTTGCTGACCCTGGTGAGCATTGCCTTCATATGGATTCTGCTGCCGCTCTATGGCGCGGTGTTCTGGGCGGTCATCCTCGGCATTCTTTTTTCACCCTTGCAGCATCAGTTGCAACAGAGGTTCGGCTGGCCACGCAACCTGACGGCCCTGTTCACCTTGAGTCTCTGTGTGGTGATCGCGATCCTGCCGGTAATCACCATCAGTACCTTGCTGGTTCAGGAAGGTGCGGCGCTGTACAACCGAATCGAAAGCGGTGAACTGGACATCGCCGGGTATGTGTTGCAGTTCAAGCAAAGTCTGCCGCCCTATGTTCAGTACTTGCTCGACCGTTTCGGCATGGGGGAGCTGAGTGGGCTTCGGGAGAACATCATCAAGAGTACGATGCAAGGCAGCCAGTTTGTCGCGACCAAGGCGTTCAACTTTGGTCAGGGCACGTTCGAATTCGTGGTGAGCTTTTTCGTCATGCTGTACCTGCTGTTTTTCTTCCTGCGGGACGGGTCCGAACTGGCACGTAAAGTACGTGCGGCGATACCGCTGGAAGACAACCAGAAACGTCGTTTGCAACTCAAGTTCAATCGAGTGGTGCGGGCCACGGTGAAGGGCAATGTGGTGGTAGCGATCACGCAAGGGGCATTGGGTGGTTTTATTTTCTGGTTTCTGGGCATCCCGAGCGTGCTGCTCTGGGCGGTGTTGATGGCGTTTCTGTCGCTGTTGCCGGCGGTGGGGGCGGGGATCGTCTGGATACCGGTGGCGGCGTATTTCCTGTTCAGCGGCGCGATCTGGCAGGCCACGGTGCTGACCTTGTTCGGAGTGTTCGTGATCGGCCTGGTGGACAACGTTCTGCGACCGATCCTGGTGGGCAAGGACACCAAAATGCCGGACTACCTAATCCTTATCTCGACCTTGGGCGGCCTCGCGCTTTTTGGCCTGAACGGTTTTGTCATAGGGCCGTTGATCGCGGCGCTGTTCGTGTCGAGCTGGGCGATTTTCATCGATTCCAAGCCCAAGGTTCAGCTGCCTTAAGCGCTGAGCTGGCCTGCGTCGATACGTTGTGACAGGGCTTGGGCGGCGGGAAGCGAGGTGAGCGGGCCGCTGATCGGTTCGCCGTCCTGCACCAGATACCAACAGGCAAGCAATCCTCGCGCTCTGAGCTGTGCGGGAACGGCGCTGCCGATAACGGACATGATCTGAACCTGAGCCATAAGTACCTCCATTAATCTATGGAGCTACCTTACGGATCGGACGCTTGAACGGACAATCAACGCTTTCGATAGTCGTCATTGATGCCAATGAGTCCTGCGGTCAATCCACCACTTGATCGAGCATATGCACCACTTCCTGCTCATTGAGCAGGCCTTTGCGCACAAGGTTTTCTGCCAGCAGCGAGAGGAATTTTGCGCTGCGATGGCCTTCCAGGTGTTTGAGTTCGGTCAGTGCGTTGTACACCTTGCCGGAAGTGCACAAGCCGACAATGCGATGCGGGTTTTGTGTGGGCATGAAGGTCGTCCTTGTTTTTATCAACCTGTTGTTTACGGACAGATCCAAGCTTGCGGATCGGACATGACATAAATATGACCAACTTTACCTGCCGGTACTGTCCCGACAGCGACCTTGACGAGATTTATTCAGACTTCGTCCGGCCAGTGGTCACAAAAAAGGCCCCGCTTTTATAGCGGGGCCTGATGAGCGTGTTACCAGCGGTCGCCACGATAATAACCATGGGGAGGGCCGTAATAGCCGCGTGGTGGACCATACCCGCGTGGCGGACCGTAATAGATCGGTGCCGGGCGGTAGTACATCGGTTGTTGAACGTAAACCGGCGCCGGTTGGTAATAAACAGGCGGTGGCTGCACGTACACCGGTTGTGGCTGAACGTAGATCGGTTGCTCCACATACACTGGACGGTCGCGGCCGATTATTGCTGAGCCAATGATTGCCGAGCCGACGATCGCACCAAACACAGCCGGACCTTCCCAGCCGCCATGACCATGACCACCTGCTTCTGCCTGCCCTGCGATAGCAAGAGCACCGATCAGCAAGGCTACTGTGGGGATTTTACGGATCATGATAAGTCCTCGGTTCTTCGACCCGGCGCTCGCGTCTGCAATAGACACAAGTTGTCGCGGGGATACTTCTAAGACAGCATTTTTTTGAAAATCAGCACAGCCGTTGGGTAAATTTTGTGTAAGGTCTGTACCGGCTTCTTTACGGCTGTGTGCCAGGTGCAGACTGGCTTTTATGATCAATCAGAACCGGTGAAGTGGCTAATCCCGTCCATCCGAAAGTGCTATTGAAGGAGATTCCAATGCAGATGAACCCCAACAGAGACACTCAGCTGTGCATGTCACTCTCGGGGCGTCCCGGCAATTTCGGCCTGCGGTTTCATAACCATCTGTACGAACAACTGGGCCTGAATTTCTACTACAAAGCCTTCAGCAGCCAGGACTTGCCGGGCGCCGTGGGCGGCATTCGCGCCTTGGGCATCCGGGGTTGCGGGGTGTCGATGCCGTTCAAGGAAGCCTGTATTGCGTTGGTCGATGAGCTGGATGCATCGGCTGAGGCCATCCAATCGATCAACACTATCGTCAACACCAACGGTCACCTCAAGGCCTACAACACCGATTACATCGCCATTGCCCAGTTGCTTGAAACCCATCAGGTGCCCAAGGATACGACCTTTGCCCTGCGCGGCAGTGGCGGCATGGCCAAGGCTGTGGCCAGTGCCTTGCGCGATGGCGGCTACAAAAACGGCCTGATTGTGGCCCGGAACGAGCGTGCCGGGCGTGCCTTGGCTGAATCGTTGGGTTATCACTGGCAGGCGGAGTTGGGCGCTCAACGCCCGCAAATGCTGATCAACGTCACACCCATCGGCATGACTGGCGGGCCGGAGGCCGATCAACTGGCGTTTGAGCCTGACGCTATCGCTGCGGCGGAAACTGTCTTCGATGTGGTGGCGATCCCCTCGGAAACACCGCTGATCGTGCGCGGTCGTGCCGAAGGCAAGCGCGTGATCACCGGGCTGGAAGTGATTGCGATCCAGGCACTGGAACAGTTCGTGTTGTACACCGGTGTGCGGCCGACCGATGAGCAGTTCCAGAAAGCCGTGGCGTTTGCCCGCAGCTGATCATTCCCAAATATTCGTTGGATGTCCCGGCCCTTTCGCGAGCAAGCCCGCTCCCACACTTGACCGCATTAGTCTGAACCAACTTGGTCACCTGTGGGAGCGGGCTTGCTCGCGAAGGCGGAGTCACATCCTGCCGCAATGCGACTGGCGGATCGCCGCCCGAGGATCAGCGCTGAACCTGTGGGAGCGAGCCTGCTCGCGATTGCCGCGATTCGGTTTCCAGCCTGCCCTAGCCTTGCCCACGAATATCCCCGCCTATACTGGCCACCAGCAAGCGAAGACTTGCTTTCCAGCCACCGTGACCGAGGTTTTCATGCATCCCGCCATTCTCAACCTGGATCAGGCCGAACTTTTACCGCTGCCCGAAGAGTTTGCTCCCACCGGAGACGCTGCCGGCCGCTATCAGCAACGCCTGGCACGCATCGGCCAGCAACTGGGCGCGCAAAAGCTGGGTTATCGGTTGTATGCCCTGGAGCCAGGCATGCGTGGCAGTCCTTTTCATAACCATCGGGTCAACGAGGAGATGTTCTACATCGTGGCCGGGGAGGGGGAGATTCGCCTGGGTGCCGAACGCTTTCCGATCCGCGCTGGTGATGTGATTGCCTGCCCGGCGGGTGGTCCTGAAGCCGCGCACCAGATCATCAACACCAGCAACGGCGAATTGCGCTATCTGGCGGTCAGCAGCCAGCAATCGCCGGACATTTGCGAATACCCGGATTCCGGAAAATACGTGGTGATGGACGACTTCAAGGTCGATGCCCAAGGCAATGCTTCGGGCTTCGTCGCCGTCGCCAGGCAGGCCGATGGCGTGGATTATTGGGACGGCGAGTAGCCTCATCGGTGGGAGCAGCTGTCTTAATTACTCTTGTGATCACTGAAGATCCAATGTGGGAGCGGGCTTGCTCGCGAAAGCGGTCTGTCAGTCATATTGATGCAAGATATGCCGCCGCCTTCGCGAGCAAGCCCGCTCCCACATTCAGAATGTCGCGACCAGTCTATTCGAGGCGTGCCAAGCGCTCTTCCAGCGCCGCAATCCGCGCTTCAAGCTCTTCGATTCGCTCTACCGACACACCGCCACTGGTGCCACGCTCCACAGGATTTTGCCGGGCAGCCAGGATCGCTTCGATATCCGCCGGATCGCCCAGTGCATGCATGTAACGGTCTTCGCGCTGACCAGCCTGACGCGGGATCAACAGCGCCAGACCCCTGGCGATCAAGCGCTCCAGTTGATGCACTACCTGTTCGGCATCTTCGAAGTCATGCATGCGGCCGCTGCGGGTCAGCAGTTCGTTGACCGTCTGCGGGCCGCGCAGAAACAACAGCCCCGTCAGAATCACCTGCGCCGGCACCAGTTCCAGCGCCTTGTCGACCCGATGCTCCCAACGGTCGGCACGGCTGCCCATTACCAGTCTGGTAAAACCGCGACCTTCCAGTACGCGCAAGCTCTGGCCAACCTGGCCCTGGCTGAGGTTCATCACTGGTTCGCGGCTGGTTTTCTGGTTGCAGGCAATCACCAGCGCATTGAGCGTCAGCGGATAGGTTTCCGGGCTGGTGGCCTGTTTCTCGATCAACGAGCCCAGAATGCGGATTTCCGTGCTGTTGAGCCGCGGTTCGTCGGAGGTCGTTTCTTGCTCAGTGCTCATCGCGCTTTTCCCTATGCAGTCGAAGCATGCAGTCGAAGCCGCCTAGCCTAATCCTTGCAGGATAAAAGACAAGCCGCAGGGCGGTCGGGCATGGCTATAATCGCTCCACGTTTTTACTCCTGTCACCACACGAGACCATCATGACTATTTCCCTGTACGCCGCTTCCGTTCCGGTTTTCCAGCAAATGCTCAATGCCCTGAGCAACAACCTGAGCAAGGCCGAAGCCCACGCTACCGCGAAAAACATTGATCCGAACGCGTTCCTGCAAGCCCGTCTGTACCCGGACATGTTCCCGCTGGTGCGCCAGGTGCAGATCGCCGTCGATTTCGCCAAAGGCGTTTCGGCGCGTCTGGCTGAAGTCGAACTGCCGAAATATGACGACACCGAAACCACCTTCGCCGAACTGCAAGCGTTGATCGCCAAGGTCCTGGCTTTCATCGGCGAGATCAAACCCGAGCAGATCGACGGCAAGGAAGGCATCGAGATCGTTACCCGTCCAGGCACGCCTAAAGAGAAGCGCTTCACTGGCCAGGCTTACCTGCTGAGCTATGGTTTGCCGCAGTTCTTCTTCCACGTGACCACCGCTTACGCACTGCTGCGTCACAACGGCGTGGAAGTGGGCAAGCGCGATTACATGGGCGCGTTTTAAACCGCCCAGATACAAAAAAGCCCGCCAAGGTTTACGCCTTGGCGGGCTTTTTCGTTTTGCCGAGAGCCAGGCTTGTCGGCGAAATGTGGGAGCGGGCTTGCTCGCGAAGGCGGTGTATCAGGCAACGATGATGTCGACTGACACTCCGTCTTCGCGAGCAAGCCCGCTCCCACAGGTTCCGCGGCAAGCCCGCTCCCACAGGTGCATTGTTACGCCAAACGCTGGGCTTCCCGGGCTTTCTGGGTCTTCTGCTCCTCACCCGGGCACGCCGCCGCGGTGAACAGCACGTCGGTGGAGGAGTTCAGCGCGGTTTCCGCCGAGTCCTGCAACACACCGATGATGAAGCCGACTGCCACCACCTGCATGGCGATTTCACTCGGGATGCCGAACAGGCTGCACGCCAGTGGAATCAGCAACAGCGAACCCCCGGCCACGCCCGAGGCGCCACAGGCACAGATCGCCGCGACGATGCTGAGCAGGATGGCCGTCGGAATGTCCACGGCGATGCCCAGGGTATGCACGGCGGCCAGGGTCAACACGGTGATGGTGATCGCAGCGCCGGCCATGTTGATGGTGGCGCCGAGCGGGATCGACACCGAATAGGTATCTTCGTGCAGGCCCAGACGCTTGCTCAGCTCCAGGTTGACCGGAATATTCGCCGCCGAACTACGGGTGAAGAAGGCGGTGATGCCGCTCTCGCGCAGGCAGGTGAATACCAGTGGATACGGGTTGCGACGCAGCTTCCAGAACACGATGGCCGGGTTCATCACCAGCGCCACGAACAGCATGCAGCCCAACAACACAGCCAGCAGATGCATGTAACCGATCAAGGCACCGAAACCGGAGGTGGCGAGGGTCGAAGCCACCAGGCCGAAGATCCCCAATGGCGCAAAGCGAATCACCAGACGCACGATCAAGGTCACGCCATTGGACAGATCGCCCAGTACTTCGCGCGTCGTCTCGCCGGCATGGCGAATCGCAACACCCATGCCGATCGCCCAAGCCAGAATGCCGATGAAGTTGGCGTTCATCAGCGCACTGACCGGATTGTCGACCACGCTGAGCAACAGACTCTGCAACACTTCGCTGATGCCCCCCGGTGCGGTCACCGCAACGTCTTGGGTCGACAGCACCAGGCTCGACGGAAACAGCGTACTGGCGATCACCGCCACCACGGCCGCCGCGAAGGTGCCCAGCAGGTACAGAAACAGAATCGGCCGGATGTGGGTTTCCTGGCCGTGCTTATGGTTGGCAATCGAGGCCATGACCAGCACGAACACCAGAATCGGCGCGACAGCCTTGAGCGCCGAGACGAATACTTTGCCAATGAAGGCAGTGGACTTGGCCAGCTCAGGCGCGAACAACGCCAGGGCAATCCCGGCGATCAGGCCGATGATGATTTGCGTGACCAGGCTGCTGCGTTTCAGGCGTTGCAAGAGAGAAGGGGATGAAGCGGTCATAACGGCATCTCTGATTTTATTAGGGTGCAGGGTTGTGCTCATGCAGCAAAAAGCCGGGCAGGCCACATGGAGGGAACCGAAGGGTCGCTACATCAATGCCAATGATTGGCCGATGAACAGGGTGTACGTACTGCAGATCGCGGACTTTATCACAGCGTAGCCGTGATCCTTCAGACCTGTGACGATCTGCCACCCGATTACTCAACGCGATTTGCAGGTTCGTGCAACCTCGTCCGGAAACACTCTGTTAAGCTTCGCCATCCTCATTTTCAAGTTCTGCCAGTGAGCCTTCGGGCTGTCGCTGGTGTCGTCGTTTTCCTGGAGTTCTGCATGCTGTTGCCCATTCTTCTGTTGTCCGCCGCCGGTTTTACGGTGCTGACCACGGAATTCATCATCGTCGGGCTGTTGCCGGCAATCGCCCGTGATCTGGACGTCAGCATCCCTCAAGCGGGTTTGCTGGTGACACTGTTCGCCTTTACCGTAGCCGCTTTCGGGCCGTTCCTGACGGCGTACTTCGCCAGGTTTGAACGGCGCAAACTGTTTATCAGCGTGCTGATCATGTTCGGCCTGGCCAACACGCTGGCGGCACTGGCGCCGAACATCGGGGTGATGGCCATTGCGCGATTGATTCCGGCGCTGGGGCTGCCGGTGTTCTGGGCATTGGCCAGTGAAACTGCAGTGGACATCGTCGGGCCGGACTATGCCGGACGGGCCATCGCCAAGATCGGTTTCGGTATCGTCTGCGCCACGGTGTTCGGCATTCCGGTGGGTACGCTGATTTCCGATGCGTTCGGCTGGCGCAGTGCTTTCGGCATTCTGGCGGTGATCGCGTTTGCCAAGGCGTTGCTGCTGTTTATCTACCTGCCGAAAACCAACCTGCACCAGCATCAGGTGAGTTTTCGCTCGCAGTTCAAAATTCTGCGCAGCCCGTTGATGCTGGGGCATGTGCTGTTGTCGATCCTGGTGTTCAGCGGCATGTTCACCGCGTACACCTACCTGGCGGACATTCTTGAGCGGCTCGCCGGTTTCAACGGCACGGTGGTCGGCTGGTGCCTGATGGGCTTTGGCGCGGTCGGCTTGATCGGCAACTCGTTGGGCGGTCGTGCGGTGGATCGGCATCCGCTGATCGCTTCTGTGACGTTTTGTGCGTTCATGATTGCCGGCATGGTGGCCTTGGTGCCGAACATTCATTCACCCCTTGGTCTGGCGGCAGCGATGGGGATTTGGGGCGTGACTCAGGCCGCGCTGTTCCTGGTCAGCCACGTGCGCCTGATGAAGGCTGCGCCTGAAGCTCCGGCCTTTGCTGCATCGCTGAACATTGCCGGGGCCAACCTCGGAATCGGTCTGGGCGCGATGGTCGGTGGGCGAGTGATCGACAGTGTGGGCCTGGGTGGCCTGGGTTTCGCGGCGGCCGGTTTTATCTTGGTCTCGATTCTGTTGGCGATGGCGCTGATGACCTTCAAACCTCGCGAAATCTGCGCCTGACGCCTCACATCTCGACAAACAACTCGCGTCGGGCACCTTCGGTAATGGCGACAATGCCGGGGTGCTTGACCTTGCGTTCCACTGAGATGGCGTAGAACGACTCGCGCACCGCGTCGGTCTGGCCGATCAACTCCACGTCGCATTGGCGTTTCACTTCGTCGGCAATCACACTCGGGCCGATGAATATCCCGCTGCCGGATTGGCCGAAGGCCTGCATCAGGGCACTGTCGTCGAATTCGCCGACGATCCGCGGCTGGATCTGCTGTTCGGCAAACCAGCGTTGCAAGCGACTGCGCACCACGGTTTCCGGTCCGGGAATCAGCAGTGGGGCGCCGTGCAGGCTATGAGGGAAGTCCTGGCCATATCGCGCGGCCAGTTCGGCGGTGGCGAAGAAGCTGATGCCGCATTCGCCGAGCTTCTGGCTGTAGCCTTTGATGTCCAGATTCGAGGGCATCGGGCTGTCGGAGATCACCAGATCAAGGCGTTGAATCGCCAGGTCGGCAAGCAAACGTTCCAGTTTGTCTTCGCGACAGGTGATACGCAGGGGCTCGCTCAACTCCATGGTCGGTGCGATCAGGCGATAAACGATGGATTTGGGCACCACATCGGCGACGCCCACCCGAAACAGAATCTGTTGCTCATTGGGCTGCGCCCGCAGCATCAACTCCAGTTCGCCACCGAGTTGGAACATCTGCTCGGCGTAAGGGAGCGTCTGACGTCCGGCTTCGGTGAGTTCCAGCTGTCGGCCGACCCTTCGAAACAACTCGATGCCATAGGTTTGCTCGAGCAGGGAAATCTGCCCGCTGATGGTCTGTGGCGTCAGGTTCAATTGCTCGCAGGCGCGCACGATGCTGCCGGTCTTGGCTACGACCCAGAAGTAATGCAGCTGCCGGTAATTAAGCATGTCGGTGAAATCCCGTTGTTCACATCATCCGTAGGGTATACGCCATACACTGTCTGAATTCGTTAAAACCGAAGTATAACCGCTAAAAATACGAATTTTCCTGAAGTGTTTGCTTCCTTAGAATGCTTCGCCATCGACGGATCGCCTTTTCGGTTCTGTCTGTTCTATCGAGGGAAGCATCATGAAGCTTAAAACCACGGCACTGCTGATCACGTCTTTACTGGTGCTGGCTGGTTGCGACCAGGCCGAGAAAAGCGCTCAGCAATTGATGGGCAAGGCTGCCGAAACCGCCAAACAGGCGATTGACGATACCCACAAAGCGGCCGAGCAAGCGCTCAGCGATGCCACGGGCGGTTTGATCAGCAAGAAAGAACAACAGGCCAAAGAGACGGACAAAACCGACTCTTCGTCCCAGGAAATCTAAACCGTTCAAACGAGTCAGGACTGACCCATGGAATACCTTTTAGAACTTGCTGCAAGCCCCACTGCCTGGGTCGCCCTGGCCACGCTGGTGGTGATGGAAATCGTGCTCGGCATTGATAACCTGATCTTTATCTCGATCCTCACCAACAAGCTGCCCGAACAGCATCGCCAGAAGGCGCGACGGATTGGTATCGGCATGGCGTTGATCCTGCGCCTGGCACTGTTGAGCACCATCGCGTTCATCGTCCAGCTGACGGAGCCGGTGATCGAGATTCTCGGCCATGCGTTCTCCTGGAAAGACATGATCCTGATCGCCGGCGGCCTGTTCCTGTTGTGGAAGGCGACCACCGAGATCCATCACAGCATGGACCCGGCGCCGGATGATCCGACCTCGGCCACCTCGACTGTGACCCTGGGTTTTGCTGCTGCGATTGGGCAGATCCTGATGCTGGACATGGTGTTCTCCATCGACAGCATCATTACCGCCGTCGGCATGACCGAGCATTTGCCGATCATGATCATCGCGGTGGTGGTGTCGGTACTGGTGATGTTGCTGGCGGCTGACCCTCTGGCCAAGTTCATCAACGACAACCCGACGGTGGTGATGCTGGCGCTGGGCTTCCTGATCATGATTGGCATGACGCTGATCGCCGAAGGTTTTGGCGCCCACGTACCGAAAGGCTACGTCTATGCGGCCATGGCGTTCTCGGCCACGATCGAAGGCTTGAACATGCTGTCGCGTCGGGCCAGGCAGAAGCGCATCGCCGCTCAAGCGTAACCTTCGTTAAATGAAACGGCCGCCTGAACTCGAAAGAGTCCAGGCGGCCGTTTTAGTTTGAACGACCGAAAAGCGCCGGTCAGTGCGCGGTGGCGGGGTGGGCAGCCGGCTGATCGGTGTTCGCCACAGGCGCCGATTGAACCGGGTGGTGATGGTGCCGGCGGGTAATACGCAAAACGCCCCACAGCATGGCGGCGGCCACGGCCAGCCAGCCGGAGATCAACATTACAATGGTCATTGTCAGGCTCATCAGTGCCTCCTCTTTGCCCTGCATCGGGCACACATTCGTCCTTGGTAAGAGACAGTCTAGCCGCTGCTGTATTTCAGGCTATTGACCAAAAGTCGCCTGCCACCAACCAGTTCGCTCTATCGAATGCTATCAACTGCCGGTTAAGGCTATACCGCTGTCGCGCGGCATCCTATGATCGACGGCCAAGCCGGCTGTGCGATTGCCTGGCGTCTGAACAAGAGAGTGATAATGGTGCGGGTATTTTCTCGAATTCGATCTTTGGTGCTGATCGTTGGCTGCGTTGCCGGCCTGGCTGGCTGTGCGGGGAGCGTGGCGCCTGAGATCAAGCGTCTGCCGGAGCGGGTCGAACTCAGCGGTACGTTCTACCGTGGGCAAAGTTATCAAAGCGGGCCTCAGGTGCTGGCTAGTCTGCTGTCCCGGCAGGGCATCGTGATAACCCCGGGGTTGCTCGACAAACCCCTGCATTTGCCGGGTGCCGAAGATCGATTGCAACAGAACATGCAGAATCTTGCCCGTGAGTACGGGATGGTGGTCTATCCCCTTGACAGCCATTTGCCGGCGCTGCTGGCCCAGGTTGCGGCCGGTTACCCGGTGATGGTGCGCTTTACTGAAGGCTCAGCGTTCTGGGCGGAGCCGCGATACGCCATTCTCGCCGGTTACAATCGTCAGAAGCAGACGGTGTTGCTGCGCGCCGGGATGGATCGTCGGTTGCTGATGGGGTTCAGCGCCTTTGAATCGGCGTTCGAGAATGCCGGTGGCTGGGCCGTATTGATTCAGAAGCCGGACGAGATTCCGGCCAATGTCGATCAGCAGCGCTGGCTGAAGGCGGCGAGCGATCTTGCCCAGTCAGGTCAAGAGCAGGCGGCGGCCCGGGCGAAAAAAGCGTTGAGCGCGCAGTAGTTTCCGTTCGTCATCTTGCAGGGCACCACTCAGGGTTATTGGCCTCTCATGTAAAGGGCCCGGATTACTTTCCGGGTCGTGACCAGGAGGCGCCCATGGCTCATTCCAATACCCCTGTCGGCCCGCACTCATCCGAGCATTCGTCCGATAATGAGTTGGGATTCGACCCTGATTCTCCAGACCTCGCCGATCCTCAGGTCGATCCCATCGGCCCTGCCAAGGCGCCCAAGGATATAAAGCCGGGTGAGGCGGGCAAGAAGGCTCCCGCGAAGCCTTACGATCCACTGGGCGATCTGAAACCCAAGACCTAGTCAGAGGTGCATATGTCTACCGATTCGAGCTTCGACGACAAACGTCCAGATCCTCCAGACAGTGTTCCAACAACCCCCGAGGCGGATCTGGATCCGGTGATGGACCCGGACAGTCCGTTACGGGACCCATTGGCCAGACCGACCGTGGTTACCACAAAACATCCGCAAGGCTGGAAAGACCCGAGTGCGGGGGACGGCATTCCGGATGACGATCAGATGCCGTTGCCCAATGATTAATCCCGAATAAAAAGCCCCGAATATTAGGGGCTTTTTATTAGGGGCTTTCGTTTGGAGGCGTTTCGAGTTTACTTCGATGCTTCAACCACACCGCTTTGGCGATGCTTGAGATTCTTGTCGGATTTGTACTGCAGGGCTACGGACGGCACGTTGGCGCTCTTGCCGGTTTCGACCCAGCTGCGAATCCGGCTGGCATCGGCAAAGTGCGTGTACTTGCCGAAGGCATCGAGAATCACCAGCGCCATCGGCCGATCTCCCATGTGGGTCACCAGCACCAGGCAGTGACCGGCCGCGTTGGTAAAGCCGGTTTTGGTCAGTTTGATGTCCCAGTTAGGCTTGTTGACCAAATGGTCGGTGTTGCGGAAACCCAAGCTGTAGTTGGGTTTGCGGAACGAAACGGTTTTTTCCTTGGTGGTGGTCAATTGAGTCAACAGCGGGTACTTGTGTGCGGCGATCAGCAGTTTGCTCAAATCGCGAGCGGTGGACACATTGCGAGGAGAGAGGCCCGTCGGTTCGACAAAGTGGGTGCTGGTCATTCCCAGCGCTTTGGCTTTGGCGTTCATGGCGGCAATGAACGCGACATAGCCGCCCGGATAGTGATGGGCCAGACTCGCAGCGGCACGGTTTTCCGAGGACATCAGGGCAATCAGCAGCATTTCTCGGCGTGGCAATTCGCTTTTGAGTTTGACCCGGGAAAACACGCCTTTCATTTCCGGGGTGTCGCTGATGTTGATGGAAAGATACTCGTCCATGTTCTGCCGGGCTTCTACCACCACCAGGCCAGTCATCAGTTTGCTGACGGATGCGATTGGCACTACGACGTCAGGGTTGCTGGCATAGATCACTTTGTTGGTTTGCATATCCATCAGCAAGACACTGCCGGAAGCGATCTTCAGTTGTGAAGTGTCTCGGGGTGCGGCAGTGGTTTCTGCAGCGTTGATCGTTGGCGTGGTGAAAGTCCCTGTAAATGCAAAAAACAGGCTCAGGATTGAAAGACGGATTTTCACGCTGGCGGACTCATAAAGGGTGGATATACCGTTTTGTAACGGGCTGTTTCTTTAAAAAGCGACGCATTTTAGGAGTATGGCTGAAGAACTGTCGATGGTTGTTCGATGTTCAGATGAAAGTGCCTGGGCGCCTGATAAAAACGGGCTTTTCCGGCGGATGGTCGAGCTTTTTCTGCAGGCAAAAAGAACCCCGCGACTGGCGGGGTTCCTTTATGCGGCGCTGCAAGCCAGCGTGAACTCAGCCGTGCAGTGTTTCCGCGGCGTACAGCGTGTTTTCCAGCAGGCAGGCGCGGGTCATAGGGCCAACGCCACCCGGTACCGGCGTGATCCAGCCGGCGCGGGGCAGGGCGGTTTCATAGATCACGTCACCGACCAGCTTGCCGTCTTCCTGGCGATTGATGCCAACGTCGATCACGATCGCGCCTTCCTTGATCCACTCACCTTTGACCAGGCCCGGCTTGCCGGCGGCAACCACCACCAGGTCGGCGCGACCGACATGGCCCGCCAGATCCTTGGTGAAGCGGTGGGTAACGGTCACGGTGCAACCGGCCAGCAGCAGTTCCATTGCCATCGGGCGACCAACAATGTTGGAAGCCCCGACAATGACCGCGTCCATTCCGTATAGATCGGCACCGGTGCTTTCCAGCAGCGTCATGATGCCTTTAGGTGTGCACGGACGCAGCAGCGGAATACGCTGGGCCAGACGGCCGACGTTATAAGGGTGGAAACCGTCGACATCCTTGTCAGGACGAATGCGTTCCAGCAATTTGGAGGCGTCCAGATGCTCAGGTAAGGGCAGTTGAAGCAGAACGCCGTCAATCGCCGGGTCATCGTTCAGGCGATCGATCAGATCGGTCAGTGCTTCTTGAGTGGTTTCGGCAGGCAGGTCGTAGGCTTGGGAAAGGAAGCCGACCTCTTCACAGTCTTTACGCTTGTGCGAGACATAAACCTGAGAGGCAGGATCGCTGCCGACCAGGATCACCGCGAGGCCAGGCGTGCGCAGACCTTGCTGGCGACGCTCGGCGACTCGTTTGGCGATCTGCTGGCGCAGGCTGGCGGCGATCGATTTGCCGTCGATTAGTTGTGCAGTCATTGCGCGTGATTAACCATCGAGAGGGGAAAAAAAGAGAGCGCATTCTCGCATGTCATGAGGTGAGGGCAAAGGCGCTTGGTCTGCAAATTCCCCTAACCCCTTTAATTAAATGAATTTTTTTTAAAAAGGATTTGACGACCTCTGGGGGGCTCTATACTATTCGTCGCACTTGTCGGGCACAGCCTAGCACTGGTTGAGAAGGTCGAGCGGAGTTACGCTTCCGCAAGGCTGAAAAGCACTTAGTTTGTAGTCCTTCAAGGGTACAGATTAACAAGGCGCCCGTAGCTCAGCTGGATAGAGCATCCGCCTTCTAAGCGGATGGTCGCAGGTTCGAGTCCTGCCGGGTGCGCCATTAGGCAACTTTGGCACAAGTAACGCGATATGGTGGGCGTAGCTCAGTTGGTAGAGCACGGGATTGTGACTCCCGTTGTCGTGGGTTCGATCCCCATCGTCCACCCCATATTTCGAAAGGCGCCAGATTAACAGTCTGGCGCCTTTGCTTTAACAGCTTCAATCCGCGGATGTGGTGGAATTGGTAGACACACTGGATTTAGGTTCCAGCGCCGCGAGGCGTAAGAGTTCGAGTCTCTTCATCCGCACCAAATAAAGCTTCACTCTTGCCGCTTGGCTTGGTTGGGGCTCAGCAAAGAAGTTGTTTGGCTTCTTTGTCATGCAATATGGTGGGCGTAGCTCAGTTGGTAGAGCACGGGATTGTGACTCCCGTTGTCGTGGGTTCGATCCCCATCGTCCACCCCATATTTCGAAAGGCGCCAGATTTAACAGTCTGGCGCCTTTTTTGTTTCAGTTGTTTGAGTGTCGACGACTGCAGGTTGTGGGTCGCAGGGGCAGGTCGTTTCATCGTATTTATGTTTCTTGATGATGCGCGATTTGCCCGCCGATCCCCTCGCGGGGACGGCTGTCAGGGATGGATTGCCGATTCCTTCTATATATAGAAGGATTGGTGCAGAGCCTTGGCATGACTGGCTGTATTTGCTAACAGGGCGAGGCATAACCGTTTGTCCCCGCCTATAAATTGCCTGCTGCTTTTTTACCCGTTTTCAGTAGGGTGACTTCTTGAGTTTGACCCACTAGAATGCATGCCCTTGATTCTGGGGTCGGAAACGGCCGGCTAACGTCTGTGCAACGAGGAATATCCATGCAAGTTTCTGTTGAAAATACTACTGCTCTTGAGCGCCGCATGAGCGTCACCGTGCCGGCTGAGCGCATCGAGAGCCAGGTCAACAAGCGTCTGCAGCAGACCGCCCAAAAGGCCAAGATTGCTGGCTTCCGTCCAGGCAAAGTGCCAATGAGCGAAATCAAGCGCCGTTTCGGTGCTGACGCTCGCCAGGAAGCTGTAGGCGACGTAATCCAGTCTTCTTTCTACGAAGCTGTGGTTGAGCAGAAGCTGAACCCGGCTGGTCAGCCTTCGATCGAGCCTAAATCCCTGGAAGCAGGCAAGGACCTGGAATACGTAGCCGTATTCGAAGTGTTCCCGGAGTTCACCGTTGCCGGTTTCGAAGGTATCGCTGTCGAGCGCCTGAGCGCTGACGTGGCTGATGCCGATCTGGACAAGATGCTGGAAATCCTGCGCAAGCAGAACACCCGTTTCGACGTCGCCGATCGCGCTGCTCAGAACGAAGATCAACTGAACATCGATTTCGTCGGCAAGGTCGACGGTGAAGTGTTCGCTGGCGGTTCCGCCAAAGGCACCCAGCTGGTGCTGGGTTCCGGCCGCATGATCCCAGGCTTCGAAGACGGTCTGGTCGGCACTAAAGCCGGCGAAGAGCGCGTTCTGAACCTGACCTTCCCTGAGGACTATCAGAACCTCGACCTGGCAGGCAAAGCCGCTGAGTTCACCGTGACCGTGAACACCGTTTCCGAGCCTAAACTGCCAGAGCTGACCGAAGAATTCTTCGCTCAATTCGGCATCAAGGAAACCGGTCTGGAAGGCTTCCGCACCGAAGTTCGCAAGAACATGGAGCGCGAACTGCGTCAGGCGATCAAATCCAAGGTCAAGAATCAGGTTATGGACGGTCTGCTGGCCACCAACCCGATCGAAGTGCCAAAGGCGCTGCTGTCCAACGAAGTTGACCGTCTGCGCGTGCAGGCTGTTCAGCAGTTCGGCGGCAACATCAAGCCTGACCAACTGCCGGCCGAGCTGTTCGAAGAGCAAGCCAAGCGCCGCGTTGTGCTGGGTCTGATCGTGGCTGAAGTGGTCAAGCAATTCGACCTCAAGCCTGACGAAGCCCGCGTTCGCGAGATGATTCAGGAAATGGCTTCGGCTTACCAGGAGCCTGAGCAGGTTGTGTCCTGGTACTACAAGAACGACCAGCAACTGAACGAAGTCCGTTCGGTTGTGCTGGAAGAACAAGTTGTGGATACTGTTCTGCAGAAAGCTAGCGTGACCGACAAATCGGTCTCTTACGAAGAAGCTGTCAAGCCGGTAGAAGCTCCACAAGCCGACTGATCGTTTTTGCGGTAAGAAGCACACACCATAAGCCAGCCTTCGTGCTGGCTTATGCGTATTCAAGACATAACTATTTGGGAGTGACTGCAGAGCATGTTCCGTAATTCCTATATTCAGCAGAACTCTGATATCCAGGCCGCAGGCGGCCTGGTCCCGATGGTTGTCGAGCAGTCTGCTCGTGGCGAGCGCGCCTATGACATCTACTCGCGCCTTCTCAAGGAGCGAGTGATTTTTCTGGTTGGTCCGGTAGAGGACTACATGGCCAACCTGATCTGTGCGCAACTGCTGTTCCTTGAAGCGGAAAACCCGGACAAGGACATCCATCTCTATATCAACTCCCCGGGCGGTTCGGTGACGGCGGGCATGTCGATCTATGACACCATGCAGTTCATCAAGCCAAACGTATCGACCACCTGTATCGGTCAGGCGTGCAGCATGGGCGCGTTTCTTCTGACGGCCGGTGCCCAGGGCAAGCGTTACTGCCTGCCGAACTCGCGTGTGATGATTCACCAGCCACTGGGCGGTTTCCAGGGCCAGGCTTCGGATATCGAAATCCATGCCAAGGAAATCCTCTTCATTCGTGAGCGTCTCAACACGCTGATGGCCAAGCATAGCGGGCGCACTCTTGAAGAAATCGAGCGCGATACCAACCGCGATAATTTCATGAGCGCTGAAGCCGCGCGTGAATACGGGTTGATCGATGAAGTGATCAACCAGCGCCCCGCTTAATAATAAGCAGCTCAAAATAGGGTTGGTCAGCTGGTCTGATCACCGGCGGGCTTGAAAAAGCCCGCAATAGCCTTCATCTTGTGTTGCAAGCCTATCGGATTTGGATCGAACGAATGACTGACACCCGCAACGGCGAGGACAACGGCAAGCTGCTCTATTGCTCCTTCTGTGGCAAAAGCCAGCATGAAGTACGCAAATTGATTGCCGGCCCCTCGGTCTTTATCTGCGACGAGTGCGTCGACCTGTGCAATGACATCATCCGTGAGGAGGTGCAGGAAGCCCAGGCCGAAAGCAGCGCGCATAAATTGCCTTCGCCTAAAGAAATCAGCGGCATCCTTGATCAGTACGTGATTGGTCAGGAGCGTGCGAAAAAGGTTCTGGCCGTAGCGGTGTACAACCACTACAAGCGTTTGAACCAGCGTGACAAAAAGAATGACGACGTCGAACTCGGCAAAAGCAACATCTTGCTGATCGGCCCGACAGGCTCGGGTAAAACCCTGCTTGCCGAAACACTGGCCCGCTTGCTGAACGTTCCGTTCACCATCGCCGACGCAACCACCCTCACCGAGGCGGGTTATGTAGGTGAAGATGTCGAGAACATCATTCAGAAGCTGCTGCAGAAGTGCGATTACGATGTAGAAAAAGCCCAGATGGGTATCGTCTACATCGATGAGATCGACAAGATCTCACGTAAATCTGACAACCCGTCGATCACTCGGGACGTTTCCGGTGAAGGCGTGCAGCAGGCCCTGCTCAAGTTGATCGAAGGTACGGTCGCTTCCGTTCCACCTCAAGGTGGTCGCAAGCATCCGCAGCAGGAATTCCTTCAGGTCGACACCCGTAACATCCTGTTCATCTGCGGTGGTGCGTTCTCCGGTCTGGAAAAGGTTATTCAAAACCGTTCCACCAAGGGTGGCATTGGTTTCAACGCGGAAGTGCGCAGCAAGGAAGAAGGAAAGAAAGTCGGTGAATCCCTGCGTGAAGTCGAGCCTGACGATCTGGTCAAGTTCGGTCTGATCCCGGAGTTCGTTGGTCGTCTGCCGGTACTTGCTACGCTGGACGAGCTTGATGAGGCTGCGTTGATGCAGATTCTCACCGAGCCGAAAAATGCTCTGACCAAACAGTATGCCAAGCTGTTCGAGATGGAAGGCGTGGACCTGGAATTCCGGGCTGACGCGCTGAAATCGGTCGCCAAACGTGCCCTGGAACGCAAAACCGGTGCCCGTGGTCTGCGTTCGATTCTCGAAGGTGTATTGCTCGACACTATGTATGAAATCCCCTCGCAGTCCGAGGTGAGTAAAGTAGTGATCGATGAAAGCGTTATAGAAGGCAAGTCCAAGCCACTGTATATCTACGAAAACAGTGAGCCGGCTGCCAAGGCAGCGCCAGACGCCTGAGCGTCACACTGCTGAAATAAAGAAGGGGCCTTCGGGCCCCTTTGCTATTGTGGGCGCTGGCTTGTCGGATCGCCGAACCGCTGCGAAGGCAGCATGACATCCGACCTTTTTGGATGTATCCGGACCCACGCAGGCGCTACCGTAAGCGGCGATCTTTAAAGTGGTTTTTTTATCCGCTTGTTTTTTTTGAAAACAGCCCCCATCTTGGTTTCAAGCTTACTTCCATCTGTTTACGGCCTTATGGCCGCCGTAGAGGCGAAATCATGAAGACAACCATCGAATTGCCTCTCCTGCCATTGCGTGATGTCGTGGTTTATCCGCACATGGTTATCCCGCTGTTCGTGGGGCGCGAGAAATCCATCGAAGCCCTCGAGGCAGCGATGACGGGCGACAAGCAGATCCTTCTGCTGGCTCAGCGAAATCCTGCTGACGACGATCCCGGTGAAGAAGCACTTTATCGCGTAGGCACCATCGCTACCGTTCTGCAGCTGCTCAAGCTGCCTGACGGCACGGTCAAGGTTCTTGTCGAAGGCGAGCAGCGGGGCGCCGTGGAGCGCTTCAGCGAAGTCGACGGCCACTGCCGTGCCGAAGTTTCGCTGATCGACGAAGTCGACGCGCCTGAGCGCGAGTCGGAAGTGTTTGTCCGCAGCCTGCTGGCTCAATTCGAACAATATGTGCAGCTGGGCAAGAAAGTCCCCGCTGAAGTCCTGTCGTCGCTTAACAGCATCGACGAGCCAGGCCGCCTGGTTGACACCATGGCCGCGCACATGGCCCTGAAAATCGAGCAGAAGCAGGAAATCCTCGAAATCATCGATTTGTCGGCCCGGGTCGAGCACGTTCTGGCGTTGCTGGATGCCGAGATCGATCTGCTGCAAGTCGAAAAACGCATTCGCGGCCGCGTTAAAAAGCAAATGGAGCGCAGCCAGCGCGAGTACTACCTGAATGAGCAGATGAAGGCCATTCAGAAAGAACTGGGCGACAGCGACGAAGGCCACAACGAAATCGAAGAGCTGAAGAAGCGTATCGATGCCGCCGGCCTGCCGAAAGACGCGTTGGCCAAGGCTCAGGCCGAACTGAACAAGCTCAAGCAAATGTCGCCAATGTCCGCAGAAGCGACGGTGGTGCGTTCGTATATCGACTGGCTGGTTCAAGTGCCGTGGAAGGCCCAGAGCAAGGTGCGTCTGGACCTCGCTCGTGCCGAAGACATTCTCGACGCCGACCACTATGGTCTGGAAGAAGTCAAAGAGCGGATCCTCGAATACCTCGCCGTGCAGAAGCGCGTGAAGAAGATTCGTGGTCCGGTGCTGTGCCTGGTCGGTCCTCCCGGGGTGGGTAAAACCTCTCTGGCGGAGTCGATCGCTCACGCCACCAACCGCAAATTCGTACGCATGGCCCTCGGTGGTGTGCGCGATGAGGCGGAAATTCGTGGTCATCGCCGGACTTATATCGGTTCGATGCCAGGAAGATTGATTCAAAAAATGACAAAGGTGGGCGTCCGCAACCCGCTGTTCCTGCTCGATGAAATCGACAAAATGGGCAGCGACATGCGTGGCGATCCGGCGTCGGCGTTGCTGGAAGTGCTCGATCCCGAGCAGAACCACAACTTCAACGATCACTATCTGGAAGTCGATTACGACCTGTCCGATGTGATGTTCCTGTGCACCTCCAACTCCATGAACATTCCGCCGGCGCTGCTGGACCGGATGGAAGTGATTCGTCTGCCGGGTTACACCGAAGACGAGAAGATCAACATCGCTGTCAAATACCTTTCGCCGAAGCAGATTACGGCCAATGGACTGAAGAAAGGCGAGCTGGAATTCGACGCCGAAGCGATCCGCGACATCATCCGCTACTACACCCGCGAAGCCGGTGTACGTGGGCTGGAGCGCCAGATTGCCAAGGTTTGCCGCAAGGCGGTCAAAGAGCATGCGATGGAAAAACGCTTCTCGGTGAAGGTCACTGCCGACATGCTCGAGCACTTCCTGGGCGTGCGTAAATTCCGCTACGGTCTGGCTGAGTCGCAGGATCAGATCGGTCAGGTCACAGGCTTGGCGTGGACTCAGGTCGGTGGCGAATTGCTGACCATCGAAGCCGCGGTCGTGCCGGGTAAAGGCCAGTTGATCAAAACCGGTTCTCTGGGTGACGTGATGGTCGAATCGATCACCGCAGCCCTGACCGTTGTCCGCAGCCGTGCGAAGAGCCTGGGGATTCCTCTGGACTTCCACGAGAAGCGCGACACCCACATCCATATGCCTGAAGGGGCAACGCCGAAAGATGGCCCTAGCGCCGGTGTAGGTATGTGCACGGCCCTGGTGTCAGCATTGACTGGCATTCCTGTACGCGCAGATGTTGCCATGACCGGCGAAATCACCTTGCGTGGGCAGGTGTTGGCGATTGGTGGTTTGAAAGAAAAACTGCTGGCTGCTCACCGTGGTGGAATCAAGACGGTGATCATTCCTGAAGAGAACGTACGCGATCTGAAGGAAATTCCTGACAATATCAAGCAAGATCTACAGATTAAACCAGTTAAATGGATTGACGAGGTCCTGCAAATTGCGCTGCAATACGCGCCGGAGCCCTTGCCGGATGTGGTTCCGGAGATCGTTGCAAAGGATGAAAAACGCGAGACTGACTCTAAGGAAAGAATTAGCACGCATTAGTACGCATTTGCCTGGGGGGCTTGTTGACAGTTTTTTAGAGCCCTTGTTATAAAGCGGCTCTTAAGTGTCTGTAGGCCATTCAGCACTCGTTTTTTTGCTTTCACCAAAAAACTTAGAATCAAACTCAAATAGATATAAGGGGACTTAGAGTGAACAAGTCGGAACTGATTGATGCTATCGCTGCATCCGCTGATATCCCGAAAGCTGCTGCTGGCCGTGCGCTGGACGCTGTAATCGAATCCGTCACTGGCGCTCTCAAGGCTGGCGACTCTGTTGTTCTGGTTGGTTTCGGTACCTTCTCCGTAACCGATCGTCCAGCTCGCATTGGTCGTAACCCACAGACCGGTAAGACGCTGGAAATCGCTGCTGCCAAAAAGCCAGGTTTCAAAGCCGGTAAAGCACTGAAAGAAGCTGTCAACTAAGTTCGATTCAGGTTTTTGCCTATCCGGGTCGGGGTCATTCCTGACTTGGCAGCGGAGCGGTAGTTCAGTCGGTTAGAATACCGGCCTGTCACGCCGGGGGTCGCGGGTTCGAGTCCCGTCCGCTCCGCCAGTTACGAGAAGGCGCATCCTCGGATGCGCCTTTCTTCTATCCGGATTCTACCCACGCTCCACGGTTGCCTAATTTTGAAGTTCAACCGTTTCTGGGGGACGCATGCTGCAGAATATCAGGGACAATTCACAAGGCTGGATTGCCAAGACCATTATCGGGATCATCGTTGTACTGATGGCTTTCACCGGTATCGAGGCCATTTTCCAGGCGACGACCAACAGCCAGGATGCGGCCAAGGTCAATGGTGAAGAAATCAGTCAAAACGAGCTGAACCAGGCGGTCGATATGCAACGCCGTCAGCTCATGCAACAGCTTGGCAAGGATTTCGATGCTTCCTTGCTCGACGAAAAAATGCTGCGCGAATCGGCCCTCAAAGGCCTGATTGATCGCAAACTGCTGCTGCAAGGCGCAGAAAAATCGAAATTCGCTTTCTCCGAAGCGGCTTTGGATCAGGTGATCCTGCAAACGCCTGAATTCCAGGTGGAAGGCAAATTCAACGCCGATCGCTTCGATCAGGTGATCCGTCAACTGGGCTATAGCCGTCTGCAATTTCGCCAGATGCTGGCTCAGGAAATGCTGATCGGTCAGCTACGTGCTGGCTTGGCCGGTAGCGGCTTTGTCACCGATGCACAGGTTCTGGCCTTCGCCCGTCTGGAAAAACAGACCCGCGATTTCGCCACCTTGAACGTCAAGGCAGATCCTGCGGCGGTGAAACTGACTGACGACGAAGTCAAAGCCTACTACGACGAACACGCCAAGGAATTCATGACGCCGGATCAGGTGGTCATCGACTACCTCGAATTGAAGAAGGCGTCCTTCTTTGATCAGGTCAGCGTCAAGGACGAAGACTTGCAAGCGGCGTATCAGAAAGAAACCGCGAACCTGTCCGAGCAACGCCGGGCTGCGCATATTCTGGTCGAAGTGAACGATAAGGTGACCGAGGCGCAAGCCAAGGCCAAAATCGAAGAAGTGCAGGCGCGTCTGGCCAAAGGCGAGAAATTCGAGGCTCTGGCCAAGGAGTTCTCCCAGGATCCAGGCTCGGCGAACAACGGCGGTGACCTCGGTTATGCAGGTCCAGGCGTCTACGATCCAGCGTTTGAAAAAGCCCTGTATTCGTTGGCCAAGGCTCAGGTTTCGGAGCCGGTTCGCACTGACTTCGGTTTCCACCTGATCAAGCTGCTGGGCGTTGAAGCCCCTGAAGTGCCGACGTTTGCCAGCCTGAAAGACAAGCTGACCCGCGAGCTGAAAACCCAGCAGGTCGAGCAGCGTTTCGTCGAGGCGACCAAACAATTGGAAGACTCGTCGTTCGAAGCCTCCGATCTGGCCCAGCCGGCACAAGACCTGAAGCTGACTGTCCACACGTCCGCGCCATTCGGCCGGGAAGGTGGCGAAGGAATTGCGGCCAACCGTGCCGTAGTGACCGCTGCGTTCAGTCCTGAAGTGCTGGATGAGGGTGCCAACAGCACCGCCATCGAGCTGGACCCGGAAACCGTGATCGTGCTGCGCGCCAAGGAACACCGCAAGCCTGAGCAACTGCCGCTGGAAAGCGTGGCTGCCAGCATCCGTGCGCAGCTGACCAAGGAGCATGCCAGTGCTGCCGCCAAGACCAAGGCTGATCAACTGATCGTCAGCCTGCGCGATGGCAAGACTGCACTGGACCAGGCGATCGATGGCCAGAACTGGAAAGTGACTCAAGCTGCGACGCGTGCTCAGGAAGGGGTCGACCCGACTGTGCTGCAAGCGCTGTTCCGCATGCCCAAGCCGGTTGCCAAAGACAAGCCGACCTTCAGCAGCGTGACCCTGGCCGATGGTAGCCTGGTGATCGTGCGTCTGAACGGCGTGAACGAAGCTGCGGCGCCGACCGAAGAAGAGAAGGTTCAATACCGTCGCTTCCTCGCCTCGCGCATTGGCCAGCAAGACTTCGCGGCTTACCGCAAACTGTTGGAAAGCGAGGCTGAGATCAAGCGTTTCTGATGCTTGACTGAGCTTTGCGCGACACAAAAACCCCGGCCGTAAGGCTGGGGTTTTTTATGGGTGAAACAAAAATGGCATGAGCTACCCGTCGCCTGCTTATTTACCGCGCGACTTTTTCCTGTCAGTAACAGTCAGTAGACTTGTAACTGTTTCAAGACACCAAACGGTGCGACGCTAAGCATCGATCTGTTGCACAATACGCCCCGAACCGTTTTCCTCAGGATGTTCAATGTTTAAATCAATTCCCATGCGTGTTGTCGGGCTGGCCTTGGTGCTGGCCGCCGCTGCCGGTTGTTCGTCGAAGAAAGCCGCCATCTACGAGCATGAGAACTTCGACGACTCCGGAACGTTCTCGCGCAATTACCCGGTGACCGATGCGCAAACCTGCGAGGCCGCCCGTCGGGCTTTGCTCAGCCAGGGTTACATCATCACCAGCGCCGATCCGAAGCTGGTCAGTGGACACAAGAGCTTCCAGCAGACTGGCGAGACCCACATGGAGATCAGCTTCAGCGTGGTCTGTGCCGATGACGGCAGCGAAGGGCATCACGCGACAATGTTCGCCAACGCCCTGCAGGACCGTTATGCGTTGAAGAAGACCAACAACTCCGCCAGCCTCGGTGTCGGTGTGTTGGGCTCGGTATCGATGCCGATCGGCTCGTCTGACGATTCGATGGTCAAGGTCGCCAGTGAAACCGTGTCCTCGGCCAAGTTCTACGAGCGTTTCTTTGCCTTGGTCGAGTTGTTCCTACCACCGGAGGCGAAGAAGGCGGCACACATTACCGAGAAGCCGAAGACTGATCTGGGTGTGCCCGAAGCCAAGGCTGCGCCGGCTCAGTTGGCGCCGACCTCGACCCCAGCGGCAGAACCTGCGCCTGCTCCAGCGCCGGCAGCCGAACCTGCACCCGCTGAAACCGCTCCAGCCAGTTCGGAGCCTGTTGTGCCACCTGCTGAAACGGCGCCGATTACCCCGGTGCAGAGCAGCGAGCCGACTTCGTCCACCGAAACAGTGGCTCCACCGGCGGATTCAAGCACCATGCCAGCACCGACCGAGCCAATTTCGGCCATGCCTGTCTCCGGCCAGTAATGGGCTGATGTTACGGGATCGGGTCAGACGACTCCGTCCCGCAACACCTTCCAAGTTTGATCCACATCAAGTCGAGCCGTATTCCCACCGCTCGTATCGAAAAAATCCTGTGATAAATTCCTGACCACCTGCTACGTTTTATTGATAGCGACGTAGTGTAATGCCCGCGTCATTTTTCTTTCATGCGGGCACTTTATGCTCAGGGCGCTGGTCATTTATTCAAGCGATTTTTTCAACAAGCGATGGGGGTTTAATAATGGACGATTATCAGGAAGAACTGCTCGAATACCAGGCGTTTGAACTGGACCCGCTGGAACCAGCCGAAGACGCTACCGAGCTTTAGGGGGAGCAGCGGGGAAACTTATTGAGAACGCCCCCTAACCTTACGCGGATTGGCGATGACTGCGGCGAAACTCGCCGGGGGTCTGGCCGTTCCAGCGTTTGAAAGCCCGTTGAAAGGCTTCGGCAGAGGCAAATCCCAGCAGGTAGGCGATTTCCCCGAACGCCAGTTCGGTGTCTCGGATGTAAGTCATGGCGAGGTCGCGGCGCGTGTCGTTGAGAATTGCACGAAATTGCGTGCCTTCCTCGGCGAGTTTGCGACGCAAGGTCCAGGTCGGCAGCTTCAGGCGTGCCGCCACTTCTTCCAGGTCGGGTTCCCGACCACCATTGAGCAACGGCCCCAGTAACTGAGTGATGCGTTCACGCAGGCTGCGGGTGCGTGTCAGTTGCTCCAGTTCCCGTTCACACAATTGCAGCAGGTGCCGCCAGGTACTGGGGCAGTGCTGCGGATTGCGCTGGGCGAGGCTGTCCAGGTTCAGGCGCAGTTGATTCTGTTCGGCGCCAAACTGAATCGGACAATCCCCCAACACGGCGTAGGCCTCGCGGTAATCCGGCGCTTCAAACTCGATCTCGATCCGTTCGGCGCGTAGCGGGGCAGGGCTTACGCTGGACAATTGCTGCAACCAGCCGGCGATGATCGAATCCACCACGAAGCGATTGTAGGCATTGTAGGGACTGATCGAATAGAACCGCAGCCAGGCGCCCTGGGCGTCTTCATGAAAGCTCGATTGGCCGCGATAGTTGGAGCCATACAGCGCTTCAAAGCGTATCAGGCAGCGCGCCGCTTCCCGCACGGTGGGGGCCTGGGCGGCGGTGACTCCGGCCAGGCCGGCCTGGCTCAGACGGCTGAGCTGGCCCATACGCAAACCCAGTGCCGGGTCGTCAGTCAGTTGAATGGCCCCGTGACCCAGGCGCATGTAGCGCGGGATCGAGAGGCGGGCGCCGGCCTCGGCCAGTCGTGCGGCGTCGAGGCCGTACTGTTCGAGCAGCGGTTGTGGGTCCAGGCCATGGCTGCGCACGGCGTCGGCCAGGCTATGGACGAAGCCCACCGACAAATCCCCGAGGCGCATCGGCTGCGGTTTCATCGGCTTACAGCCAGAGGTTCAGCAAACGCGCGCCCCGGGCATCGCCGTCGGCGAATTGTTGCCCGTTGCTGCTGAGGAAACTTTGACCGGCGCTGCCCTTGTCCCAGAACTGACCGCGCAGGAACACGCTCATGCCGGCGATGGTCTGGCTGCCGGACGGTTGGGCAATCAGCGTCAGCCGATGCCAGGCCTGACCTTCGCTGAGTTCGCCAGCCTTGAGACTGACAGAGCTAGGCGTGGACTGGCCTTTGTAGCCGCGCCACGGTTGGTCCCAAGACCCGCGCCCGACGACGAACGCCGGGACCGCCACCAGTTGCGCGCCTTGATCGTCGAGTTTGCGATAGTTTTCCGGATACCAACTGTCGCTGCCGATCAACACGCCCAAGCGTCCGGCCGGTGTGTCGACGACGTTGATCGTGTGTTCGGAATTGGCATCGACGGTGTCGTGACCAGCGAAAGTCGGGTGCATTTGCCGCTGCGGCTGGCCGATCGGCAAACCGTCGCGACCGAACACGACGCTGCTGTTGTACAGGGCACCGCGGCCAATCTTCAGGGTGCCATCGCTGACACTCGGCTCGGGCAACACGATGGAACCCGCCACCAGAGTGATGCGGAATTCTTTCGCCAAGCCGCCGAACAGCGCCTGGTAACTCTTGGCCATTTTCTTGGCTTTCATCCGCAAGTGCGCATCGTCGAGACGGCTACCGCCCTCGGCACTGATCAGGGCGCGGATGAACTGCAACGGGTTGCTCACCGCCAGCCAGTTCATCGCTTCCTTGAGCGTAGTGGCCTGGTACAACTCGTCTTTTTCGCCGCTGATCATCAGCCAGGTACCGACATGTTCGGGCAGTACGACGATGGTCTTTTCATTCAGCAGGCCCTGATCCTGAGCCTTCTGCAAGTAAGCCGCGAGCTTGCGGTGCAGGCGTTCGGGGCTTTGATAATCGGTGGGGAACAGCTCGGGCTGGATACCCAGCAGATTGCCGCGATCGGCGGGGGTGCCCTGATCGACCGCAAGGCTGATACGCAAATCCGACAGGTAATGACCCACCGGACGGTCCGCGGCCCACATGGCGTAGGTCGTGAGGACGGCGATCAACGCCATGGAGAAGGTCAGGTACAAAAGTTTGCGCATGGGGAAACAGTCAACGGCCGTGTGCAGGGTTCGCGACTAGGGTAGGGCCCATCCCCGCGCTTGCCAAGGGGCGCTGCACATTTGGATCAATAAGTTGTCAGTTACGGTCATTGAGTGACAGCGGTGCGACTCTTAGTCTGTCGAACATGACTGACGGGGGCCGAAGAGCTCCTGCATTTTTTCCGTGATCGCTCGTTGTGGAGTTACCGATGGCCGCCGCTCATTACCCGCACCTGTTGGCCCCGCTGGACCTGGGTTTTACCACGTTGCGCAACCGCACCCTGATGGGCTCGATGCACACGGGGCTTGAGGAAAAGCCCGGCGGTTTCGAGCGCATGGCCGCGTACTTCGCCGAGCGTGCCCGTGGTGGCGTTGGCCTGATGGTCACCGGCGGTATCGGCCCGAATGATGAGGGTGGGGTTTACTCCGGCGCGGCCAAGCTGACCACCGAGGAAGAAGCACTCAAACACCTGATCGTCACCCGAGCAGTGCACGAGGCGGGCGGCAAGATCTGCATGCAGATTCTTCATGCCGGGCGTTATGCCTACAGCCCGAAACAAGTGGCCCCGAGCGCGATTCAGGCGCCGATCAACCCGTTCAAGCCTAAAGAGCTGGACGAAGAAGGCATCGAGAAGCAGATCAGCGATTTCGTCACCTGCTCGACCCTGGCGCAAAAAGCCGAGTACGACGGCGTCGAGATCATGGGCTCCGAAGGTTATTTCATTAACCAGTTTCTCGCGGCCCACACCAACCATCGCACTGACCGCTGGGGCGGTGCTTACGAAAACCGCATGCGCCTGCCGGTGGAAATCGTCCGCCGGGTGCGCGAAGCGGTCGGCCCGAACTTCATCATTATCTTCCGCCTGTCGATGCTCGATCTGGTGGAAGGCGGCAGCAGCTGGGAAGAGATCGTGCAATTGGCCAAGGCCATCGAGCAGGCCGGTGCGACGATCATCAACACTGGCATCGGCTGGCACGAAGCGCGGATTCCGACCATCGCCACCAAGGTGCCGCGTGCGGCGTTCAGCAAAGTCACGGCCAAGCTGCGTGGCTCGGTCAGTATTCCGCTGATCACCACTAACCGCATCAACACCCCGGAAGTCGCCGAGCAGATTCTGGCCGAAGGCGATGCCGACATGGTGTCCATGGCGCGGCCGTTCCTCGCCGATCCGGATTTCGTCAACAAGGCTGCGGCCGGTCGTGGCGATGAAATCAACACCTGCATCGGTTGCAATCAGGCGTGCCTGGATCACACCTTTGGCGGCAAGTTGACCAGTTGCCTGGTGAACCCACGGGCCTGCCATGAAACCGAACTCAATTACCTGCCGGTGCAGCAGATCAAGAAAATTGCTGTGGTCGGCGCAGGCCCTGCGGGACTGTCTGTCGCGACCGTGGCTGCTGAACGTGGTCACCAGGTGACGTTGTTCGATTCGGCCAGCGAAATCGGCGGCCAGTTCAACATTGCCAAGCGCGTGCCGGGCAAAGAAGAGTTCTTCGAAACCCTGCGCTACTTCAACCGCAAATTGCAGACCACCCACGTCGAACTGTGCCTGAACACCCGTGTGGACGTGGCGCAGCTGGTTGAGGGCGGTTACGACGAAATCATCCTGGCGACCGGCATTGCGCCACGGGTGCCGGCGATACCGGGCGTCGAGCATGCCAAGGTGCTGAGCTACCTGGACGTGATCCTCGAGCGCAAACCGGTGGGCAAGCGCGTCGCGGTGATCGGCGCCGGCGGTATCGGTTTCGACGTGTCGGAATTCCTCGTTCACAAGGGTGTGGCCACCAGTCAGGACCGCGAAGCGTTCTGGAAGGAGTGGGGCATCGATACACACCTGGAAGCGCGCGGCGGCGTTGCGGGTATCAAGGCTGAGCCCCATGCGCCGGCCCGTGAAGTGTTCCTGCTGCAACGCAAGACATCCAAGGTCGGCGATGGCCTGGGCAAGACCACCGGCTGGATTCACCGCACGGGTCTCAAGAACAAGCAGGTGCAGATGCTCAACAGCGTCGAGTACCTGAAGATCGACGATGAAGGCCTGCACATCCGTATCGGTGAAAGCGGCGAACCGCAGGTGCTGCCGGTGGACAACATCGTGATCTGCGCCGGACAGGATCCGTTGCGTGAGTTGCAGGACGGTTTGCTCGCGGCCGGGCAGAACGTGCATTTGATCGGCGGCGCGGACGTGGCGGCGGAGCTGGATGCCAAGCGCGCGATCAACCAGGGTTCGCGGTTGGCGGCTGAGTTGTAATGGAGTAGGCAGGCTTAGCTTGCCAATGGCCTTCGCGGGCAAGCCTCGCTCCTACAGGGTTTCGAGTTAAAGCACCATTGGGTGAGCAACCTGAAACCTGTAGGAGCGAGGCTTGCCCGCGAAGGCGTCCTGTCTGCTGCTAAGATATGGGCTCTTTACCCCGAGCCGGCATCAATGCTTTCCCCACCAACAGACTGGCTACCCCAAGCCCCCCTCGACCCCCTTCACCTCGACTGGCTCACCACCGCCGGCATCGACGTCGCGATCCTTCGTCTGAACCAGATCGACCCGCTGATCAGCGGTAACAAGTGGTTCAAACTCATCGAACACCTCAAAGCCGCTGACCAGAATGGCGCCCAAGGCATCATCAGCCTGGGCGGTGCCCATTCCAACCATCTCCATGCATTGGCCGCTGCAGGCAAACGCTTTGGTTTCACCACGGTCGGACTGCTGCGTGGGCATCCGCAAGACACTCCGACGGTAAAGGACTTGCAGGCATTCGGCATGCACTTGCACTGGTTGGGTTATGGCGGTTATCGCGCGCGACATGAACCGGGCTTTTGGCAGCCATGGCGGGAGCAATACCCCGAGCTACATCCAGTGCCGGAAGGTGGCGGCGGCTTGCTTGGGGCGAAGGGGTGCATGCGGCTGAAGGAGATGGCCTGCCAGCAACTGAGTGCTTTGGGTTGGAGCAATTATGATGGCTGGTGGCTGGCCTGCGGAACGGGTACCTCCCTGGCCGGTCTGGTTCTGGCCGAGGCGGGTGAGCATCCGGTGTATGGCGCGCTGGCGGTGCCTGACGATCATGGCGTGGCGCAGCAGGTCGACATGATTGTGCAGGACGCCGGACTGATCGATCCCGCCTATGAACTGCTGGACGCCAGCCGTGGCGGTTTTGCCAAAGTCGATCCGCCGTTGCTTGCGTTCATCGAGCAGACCGAACAGGCCAGTGGCATTCCTCTCGAACCGCTGTACACCGGCAAAGCGCTGCTGGCGCTCAAGCAGCAAGTCGAGGCGGGTAAATTTGCCCGGGGAACGCGACTGATCTTCGTCCATACCGGCGGCTTGCAGGGCCGCCGGGGGTTCAGTTCACGGCGAGAGGGCTAAATCCTGTAGGAGCGAGGCTTGCCCGCGAAGAATGCACCGCGGCTTTTCAGGTATCACGCGTCATCGTTCTTCGCGGGCAAGCCTCGCTCCTACAGGTTTTGTGTCTTGATTTACCACGCCGAACTCAACCGCGCTTGGGCATCATCCGCAGCAGGGTGTTATCGCGCACCACATAGTGGTGGTGCAGCCCGGCTACGGCGTGCAGGCCGATCAGCCAATAGCCGATCGTCCCGCCGAGCACATGCCAGCCCTCAAGCTGCTTGGCCAGCGGTTTGTTTTCTTCGATCAGCAACGGCAGATCAATGCCATAGAACATCACCTGATGCCCCTCGGCGCTGGTAATCAGCCAGCCCAGAATCGGCATGGTGATCATGAAAATATACAGCGCCCAATGCATCAGTTTGGCGAGCAGGGTCTGCCAGCGTGGCGAGGCGGGGAAGATCTGCGGCGCCGGCCCCAGGCTGCGGGCGAACAGCCGCAACCAGACCAGCACGAACACCGTCAGGCCGAGCATGAAGTGGGCTTCCTTGATCAGCGTCCGGCCGCCACTGCCTTTGGGGAATATCCCGCGCAATTCGATGCAGGCGTAAACCACTAATAGCAGAACCAGCATCAACCAGTGCAGCGCGATCGATACGGTACTGTAGCGTGATTCGGAATTCTTCCAGGGCATACGGTGTTTCCTCACAGGTCTGGTCTGAAGTCACCGTTCTTGTTCGACGGCGTGGGTTAACTGTAATCCTGTTTGGGGGATTTGCCTGAGACCAATGGGCTGTTCAATGCTCTGAATCAAGTAATCGACCACAAAAAAGCGCCAGTTCCGTTAAAGGAACTGGCGCTTTTCTGTGAGGAGAGGGATGCAATCAGTTGGTTTGCGGCATCTCGCCGTTGGCCAGGCGCTTGTTGATGTCGGCGATCACCTCGGGCAAGTCGGTGAGGGTGTCGATCATGTAGTGCGGCCGCGAGCCTTCGAACATGGCGTGAATGCGCTTGCGTTCGCTGGCCAGTTTATCGCTGCTCAGGGCGCGATAGCCTTCGTAGTCCAGACCCAGCGCGTTGCCGGAGCAAATCAACGCCACGGTCCACATGCCGGCGCGGCGACCTTCGAGAATGCCCGGCACCGTGTCGTCGATCTTCACGCAGGCCGCGACGTCGTCGATGCCCAGGGCAATCACGTTGGCCAGTGCCTGAGCCGGCCATGGGCGGCCGTTGGGCACTTCGTCGGTGGCGACCACGTGATCGGCGATGTAACCGTTGGTGGTGGCCAGTTCGACGACTTTGTCCATGACCTGTTTCGGGTAGCCGGAGCAGGAGCCGATCTTGATCCCTTGCTGGCGCAGGTTGGCGATGGTGTCCAGGGCGCCCGGAATCAGGGCCGAGTGTTCGGCGATTTTTTCGATCTGCAGCGGCATGAAGCGTTTGTAAATGGCAGTGACGTCATCGTCGGTCGGTGTGCGACCAAACACGTTGCGGTAACGCTCGGCGACTTGCGGCTGATCGCACAGGGTACGAATGTGATCCCATTTGCCCATGCCCATCGGTCCGCGGGCCTCTTCGATGGAAACCTGGACGTCGAACTCGGCGAAGGCTTCGACAAAAATCTGC
The DNA here is from genome assembly GCF_019218905.1 of Pseudomonas sp. PDM24. Classification (NCBI taxonomy): domain Bacteria; kingdom Pseudomonadati; phylum Pseudomonadota; class Gammaproteobacteria; order Pseudomonadales; family Pseudomonadaceae; genus Pseudomonas; species Pseudomonas sp. PDM24. The sequence continues at coordinate 562,089 of NZ_JAHUWR010000001.1, forward strand.
GTCGGGGCGAAAGAGCCGAAGTCGACCACGGTGCCGGCCCAGTCGAGGATGGCGGCTTGGAGTTTGGTTGGGTTGCTGTAGTTCATGTGAGGTGTCCCTTGTAGGAGCGAGGCTTGCCCGCGAAGAACGATAATTCGGTTTAACTGACGGACCGTGTCGTCTGCATTCGCGGGCAAGCCTCGCTCCTACAGGGACGGCGGTGTCTGTTAATTCAGATGTCGATGACTTCCATCTCGCGCAGCACCTCGGCGACCGCCGCCACCGCGGCGTGCATGTCGGCCTGGTTGACGTGGCCGATGCAGCCGACGCGGAAGGTTTCGACCTGGGTCAGTTTGCCGGGGTAGAGGATGAAACCCTTGGCCTTGACCCGTTCGTAGAATTCCTTGAACTGATAGCGCGGGTCTTTCGGCGCGTGGAAGGTGACGATGATCGGCGCCTGGATCGCGGCGGGCAGGAAGCTGCGCAGCCCCAGTTTGGCCATGTCATCGAGCAGCACCTGGCAGTTATTGGCGTAGCGCTGATGCCGTGCGGGCAAGCCGCCTTCTTCGTTGTATTGCAGCAGCGCTTCGTGCAGCGCCGCGACCACGTGGGTCGGCGGGGTGAAGCGCCATTGGCCGGTCCCGGCCATGTAGGTGTGCTGGTCGAACAAGTCCATTGCCAGTGAGTGCGAATTGCCGGCGGCATTGGCCAGCGCTTCTTTTCGCGCAAAAACGAAGCCCATCCCTGGCACACCTTCCAGGCATTTGCCCGAGGCGGCGATCAGCGCATCGAACGGCACATCTTGGGCGTCAATCGGCAGGGCGCCAAACGAACTCATGGCGTCGATGATCAGGCGTTTGCCGTGCTGCTCGATAACGTGGGCGATTTCAGCCAGCGGGTTGAGGATACCGGTGCTGGTTTCGCAGTGAATCAGCGCGACGTGGGTGATGCTGGCATCGGCCCGCAGCAGGCGGTCGACGTCGACGGCGGTGGTCGGTTCGTCTTCGGCGGTTTCGAAGGTGCTGAACGAGCGGCCGAGCACTTCGCAGATCTTCGCCAGACGCTTGCCGTAGGCGCCATTGATCAGCACCAGAACTTTACCGTTGCGAGGCACCAATGTGCCGATGGCTGCCTCGACCGCGAACGTGCCGCTGCCTTGCAACGGCACGCAGTGATGGCTGTCGCCGCCGTTGATGATGGTCAGCAGTTGTTCGCAGAGGCTGGCGGTCAGTTGGTTGAAGCGGTCATCCCATGAGCCCCAGTCGACCATCATTGCCTGACGGGTGCGGCTCGATGTGGTCAATGGGCCGGGGGTGAGCAGGATGGGCTCGGCAGTACTCATTCTTGTGTCCTTGCAAAAGCTCAGTGGGATGAAGCTACGGGACATAAATTGCAATTCGGTGAGCTATCAATCAAATTGTTTGTTGTTATGCCAGCCATCAGTGAGAGTTATTCATGAATCTGTTTCAGCTGCGTGCCTTCGACGCTGTGGCTCGGGAAGGCAGCTTCACCCGCGCCGCCGAGCGCCTGTTTATCAGCCAACCGGCGGTCACCGGGCACATCAAGGCGTTGGAGGAGCACTACCAGATCACTTTGTTGCGACGCACCGCGCGGCGCGTCGAGCTGACGGAAGAGGGCACCAAACTGGCAGCGATCACTCGGGCGATGTTTGGCTTGGCCGAAGAAGCGCAGGTGATGCTGGAGGCCAACCGGCAGCTGCTGACCGGGCGCCTGGAAGTGGCGGCGGACGGGCCGCATATGGTCATGCCGATGCTCGCCAGTTTGCGTGCGCGTTATCCGGGGATCACCGTGAACCTGCGGTTGGGCAATGCTCAGGAAACATTGGCGGCGTTGTTGTCGGAGCATGCCGACGTGGCGGTGCTGACCGAGGTCGAGCCGCGCAAGGGGCTGCACCTGCAAGCGTTGAGCGAGTCGAGGATTTGTGCGTTGGTGCCTGCTGGACATCCGTGGGCGCAGCAGTCGAAAGGGGTACAGCTCAAGGAGCTGGACCAGGTGATCATGGTCTTGCGTGAACCGAGTTCGATTACCCGACGCACGTTCGACGAGGCATGCGCTCAGGCCAGGGTCAATCCACGGGTGTTACTGGAGTTGGACAGTCGCGAGGCAGTGACCGAGGCCGTGGCCGCAGAATTGGGCGTGGGCGTGGTGTCGTCGGTGGAAGTCAGCCATGACCCGCGGGTGGCGGCGGTGCCGATTATTGGCGAGGGTCTGGTCAATCGGCACATGATCGGGTGCATGGAGCGGCGGCGGGATTTGCGCTTGATCCAGGCGTTTTTTGGGTTGGCGCCTGGCAGATAAACCGAGGTGCGGCCTTCGCGAGCAAGCCCGCTCCCACATTTGATCTTCAGCAGACACAAATTGTGTGTACGACAGAGATCCACTGTGGGAGCGGGCTTGCCCGCGAAGAGGCCGGACCTGCCTACACCAGACTCCCGGTGCGCCGACAAAACTCAAGGGGCGAGATCCGGGCGGTTGACCAGCCAATCGAGTAGCAGACGGCCATCGCGGCGTGGCTCGGAAGCAGGCCGGGAAGACTTTGGATGGCCCATGCCGGCACACAGCACTGGCCGGTCCGGATCGCTGTCGAGAAAACTGATCAGCACGTCGGAGCCGGCCGTGGGCAGCCTGGCCGGATCGATCCGACTGTCCGGCGCCGCGAGGGCGATCGGTAGCCAGAGACCGACGGATTCATCCGCCTCGAACGCCGGCGTCGGCCATAACCTGACCTGTATCCGGCCTTGATCATCGAGTGCCGCCGGTTGCCCGGCGGGGCCGAGTACCCGGGCGATCTGATAGCCCGGGATGCTCGGCTTGATCTGTTTAAGCGCCGGCCTGAAGACCGTTGACCAGGGAATGGCCGTGAACTGATTGCTATAGCGCCGGGCACTGCCGGGCTGATCCTCGGCGAGAATCGAGGGCTGCTGCCCCTGGTGCCGGATATCGGTGAGCAGCCACTGATCGTTGAAACTCGAGAGCGGATGCTGCGCCACTTGCAGGATCCGTCCACTGCGCAGTTCGCTCTGGTTGCTTTGGCCGTGGATCTGCCGTTGCGGGCAACGCAGGCGTTCCAGCCGTCGGCGGCTGAGCTGGTCGTGATGAAGCTGTGCAGGTGCAGGGCGTGCCGTGACCGGGCCCGTTCTGGCGAGCATATGATTAGCCGCTCCATCGCCGACCACCGGCGCGCCGCGGTTTCTGGCTTCCCATCGTGCCGGGGCGGGGACCGGCTCATGGCGCTGGAACAGTTCGCTGATGACCGGCAAGACGGAGTCGTTGAATACGTCGTCCTGGAACGGCATCAACAGTGGCTCCTGGGGGAAACTCAAGCTGTCATCGGCCAGCACCAGTACGTGTCCATCGGGCTGATGTTCGAAGTGATAGTGGATGCCTTCTTCCTCACACAGCCGCTGCAGGAAGGCCAGATCGCTCTCATCGTACTGAATGCAAAAAGGCCGGGGCGGGTAGCCGCCGTTTGCCAGTTCGAAACGATAACTGTGCTCGGGCAACTGATGCTCCTCCAGCAACTGGCGCACGATCGCGGGGACGCTGAGACGATGAAACACCCGACGCAAACTGTGTCGATCCAAGTGTTGCAGATGGGGCGTCAGCACCAGGGAATAGCCGACCCGGTGCGGGCCGCGATGTTCGCGACTGATGCTGTGGATCACGCCGTGAATGCCCTGGTCATCCGCCAGCCGCAAAAACGCCGGTTGTTGTAACCATTGGTCGAGGTGCATCGCCGGAGCGAGGCCGATCACGTCGATGTCGAATCGATAGGGCTGGTTGAGACCTTCACGGCCGCTGAACTGCAACACCTGCAGACTCAGACCGCCGTCGAGCAGTGTCAGGGTAAAGGGGCTTTCCTTGTCGTTGTGCATCGAACGCGCTTCTGCCAGGGAGGATGGGCGCAGAGGGTACGAAACCACAGCCCTGAAGCGTCACCGCAAATCGACTTTTCAGAATCGCCCTACAAACACTGATGAAGATGTCGATTCGTCACGGGGTGAAGATCTTGGAATTTTTGGTCGATTGGCGTCTTTAGGCCGTATAAACTTGCGCAACGCGTCGGCCAATAGATGTCTCGGCGCCACAGATCAAGAGAGTGAGTAATGGGCGCACAGTGGAAGGTTAAACACAAAGAAGCGGCAGCCAACGCCAAAGGCAAGATCTTCGGCAAACTGGTGAAAGAAATCACCATCGCTGCCCGCAACGGTGCCGATACCACCACCAACGCACACCTGCGTCTGGTGGTCGAACAGGCGAAAAAAGCCTCGATGCCCCGCGAAACCCTGGAACGCGCGATCAAGAAAGGCTCCGGCCAGCTCGGCGAAACCGTGCAATACCATCGCGTGACGTATGAAGGGTTCGCACCGCATCAGGTGCCGCTGATCGTTGAATGCGTGACTGACAACATCAACCGCACCGTCGCTGAAATCCGCGTCGCGTTCCGTAAGGGCCAGTTGGGCGCTTCCGGTTCGGTGGCCTGGGACTTCAACCACGTCGGCATGATCGAGGCGTCCCCGGACAGCCCTGACGCCGACCCGGAAATGGCTGCGATCGAAGCCGGTGCCCAGGATTTCGAGCCGGGTGAAGACGGCGCGACGCTGTTCCTGACCGAACCTGCAGACCTGGATGCGGTACAGAAAGCGCTGCCGGAGCAGGGTTTCACCGTGTTGTCGGCCAAGTTGGGCTACCAGCCGAAGAACCCGGTCAGTGGTTTGAGCGATGAGCAGATGGCAGAAGTCGAAGCGTTCCTCGAAGGCCTCGATAACCATGATGACGTGCAGGACATGTTTGTCGGGTTGGCGGGTTAAGTCTGTGTGTCATTGACGGCTTTTGTTGCCTGGCAGGCCGTCTTCGCGAGCAAGCCCGCTCCCACATTCGATCTGTGGCGTTCACAAATCCTATGTGGGAGCGAGCCTGCTCGCGATTGACCGCGCAGCGGTCACCGTCCCTTCAACGCCTGCACAACCTCGCTGAACCCCGGCCGCGCCAGCACATCCGGCTGACAGCAACGCTGCTGTAGATCCTCTAACGCGCCCCGCTGTTCATCACTCAACCCCGAGTCGATTCGCTCCAGCAATTCCCCCAGCAGCACCCCAAACGCCCGCACCTCGATCCGTTGCAGCGCGCGGCTTTCAAGGCTGTCCGAAGTGGCATGGAAAGACGCCGCGCCAAAGTCGCCCAACAGGCAATCGCCATGCTCGTTCCACATGATGTTGTGACCATAGAGGTCGCCGTGGGTGATGCCTTGGAGGTGCAAATGTTCAGCCACTGAAGCAATGCCACTGGCGATGCGCAGTGCCGCGCCAGCGCTGAACCGGGTGTCGTCGGTGTAGACGTCGCGGGTGCAGGACGCCAGGCTCGGCAGCCCGGCCAGGTTGCGATAACTCGGATCGATCAGTTGCATCACCAGCCCGGCCTGCGCTTGCGGATGGCCGACGATTCGCCCTTCGACCCGGATCAGATTGGGGTGGATGCCGGCGGTGATGCAGGCGTTCATTTCGTGCAACGGCGAGCCATCGCTGGTCATTTCTCCTTTGTAGAGCTTTACCGCGACCTGTTTCGTCTGTTCCCACAACGCCTGATGGATAACCCCCGACGCGCCTTCGCCGAGTTTTTTCTCCAGGTTCAGTTGGGACCAGGGAATGCTCGCCGTGGCTTCAAGCGCAGCCGCGTCGGCTTCGGTTTCCAGCGGGTTACCGGCGTACGCCAGCCAGGTCAGGCTCGGCAGGGTCAGCAGCCACTCGGGAAGCTCGGTGAGCTGATTGGCGGCGATGCGGATCAGCTCGAGTCGATGGCAATGACTCAGGCTTTCGGGGAGACGCTGTAACCGGTTGCCGGCGAGCATGAGCTTTTGCAGATGCGGGCATTCACCCAGTTCGGTCGGCAGTTCCGTGAGGCGGTTGTCAGTCAGGATCAGCCAGCGCAACAGCGGCGGCAGGGCGGCGCCCGGCACGTTTTCGATGGCGTTGGCCTTGAAGCCGATCATCGTCAGCGCGGTGCACTGGCCAAGGCAAGCGGGCAGTTCGGTGAACTGATTGTCCGAGCAGAACAGCACGCGTAAACGGGTCAGGCGGTGCAGGTCGTCTGGCAGGCTGCGCAAGGCGTTGCCGCTGAGGTTGAGCACTTCCAGCGAGTCCGCCAGGTCGAAGATTTCCCGGGGGAACTCGGTCAGTCCGCAGGACAGATCCAGACGGGTGATGCCCGACAGTTGGCCGGCGCGCAGTTGGGCGAGGGTATCCATGGGCAGGTTCGCTATTGATCAGGAGGAGGGCGTGGGGGCCTGGAAATGGGCGACATGATAGCGGGAAAGTTGTGGTGCTTGTCAGGCCGCCTTCGCGGGCAAGCCTCGCTCCTACAAGAGATCGAGGTACAACACAAAACCGTTGTAGGAGCGAGGCTTGCCCGCGAAGAGGCCGGTCGCCCAACACAAGAGTCTTGATCAAACCTCTTCCTTGACCTCCACCAACTGCCCCAACCGGCTGCGCGTACGCGCCAGGTCGATAGCATCGCCACCCAGGCTTTCGCGCAATGACTGGTGACCGAGCAGAATCAGGTGCTTGTCCTGGTCGTACAAGACGTCGATCAGGTTGATGAAACGCTGTTGGGCGGCGATTGAACAGTCGGCGAGGCTGGGCAGTTTGTCGATGATCCAGCGGTCGAACCGTCGGCACAGTTCCAGGTAGTCCATGACCGCGGTGGGGTGTTCGCACAGGTCGGCGAAGGTGAAGCCGACGCTTCGCCCTTCACAGTATCGGGCTTGCAGGTGCCGTGTCCCGACGGGCAGCTGGATGGCCGGTGCGTCGTGTTCGAGCAGCTGCAACACTTGACGCTGGGCCACCGTGGCCGGCCAGACGTACCGGCCCTGGGTGAACAACTGCTGTGCGTGGGTGCGCGCCTGACTGCGGTAATCATGCGGGCCGCCGACTTCCATCACCTGCATGCGCGTGTTGACCAGATCGATCACCGGTTTGAAACGGGCGTGGTAGAGCGGGTTGGGTAGCAAACCTTCCGGCGGATAGTTGGAGGTCACCAGCAGCACAATCCCCCGGCGAAACAGCGCCTTGAACAGCCGCGTGATGAGCATCGCATCGCCGATGTCATGCACGTGGAATTCATCGAAACACAGCACCCGGCAGTCTTGCAGCAGTTCGTCGAGGGTGACCGCCAGCGCATCGGGCTGATCGCAATGGATGAACATGCCTTGGTGCAGTTGCGCAAAAAACTCATGGAAGTGCAGGCGTTGTTTTTCCGCGATGGGGATGGCCTGGAAAAAACCGTCGAGCAACCAGCTCTTGCCGCGCCCGACTGCACCAAAGAGGTAAAGACCGGGGAGTGTCGGCGCTGATGTGCCCAGCAGCGCCGAAGCGTGCTGCGCCATGCAGTCGATCACTCGTTGCTGGCTATGGCTGAGGGTGTAGCCCTGGTTATGGGCCTTGCGGTGGAAGTAGTCGTGGATCACCCGGCCCTGCGTACTGCCACTGGCCGGCGTCGCAGATGCCTTGCCGAAGAAACGGCGTAGCGCGGGCCAGCGTGGTGTGAGTCGCGGACGGTTGGGTGGTCGAATGGCCACTGTGAAGTCACCCCGTAGTCTTCAGGCCGCTCCCAAGCTGCGGCGGCGTAGTTTAACCAAATGGGGAATTTGCCTTCCACTGGTGTTGGTGAAGCTACTGTGGTGAGAGAGCTTTTGTGGCGAGGGAGCTTGCTCCCGTTGGACTGCGCAGCAGTTCCTTTTTTGGGGCCGCTTCGCAGCCCAACGGGAGCAAGCTCCCTCGCCACATGGATCTTTTGATCTTCGAGGTTAGCGCTCGATACTGCGATTCCACCGGGCATTCCACGCCGGGCGCTGTTCGTTGACCTGATCCCAGTCGATGGCGATCGCGGTCGTCAGATACTGCTTCATCGCCTCGACCTGACCGCGGGTCTTGTCGGTGGTTGGCGTATTCGGGTTGGACGGAATCTGATCGCCGTCTTCAAGCGCGGCGGCTTGCGCTTCGGGCGTCAGCAGGAAGGCCGCGAGTTTCTGCGCCAGTTCCGGTTGGGTATTGTTGGCGATGGCGCATTCGGCGACGTTGAGCACCACGGAGCCTTCCTTGGGCTGTGCATATTCCACCGGCATGCCCTTGAGTTTCAGCGCGGTGACCTGGGTCGGGGTCAGCGGGAACAGCGCCGCTTCGTCGGTCTGGAGCATTTCGGAGATCTTCGCCGAACTCGGAATGTACTCCAGCACGTTACGCCCGACGGTGTTCGGCCATGCCTTGAACCCCGGTTCGACGTCGGTTTCGCTGCCGCCCTGAATCCGGTTGAACATCAGAAAACCGTGCAGGCCGAAGGTCGAAGATGCCATCGACTGAAACACCAGTTTGTCCTTGAAGCGCGGGTCGGCCATGTCCATCCATGAGGTCGGTGCGCTCCAGCCTTTTTCCTTGAACAGCCGCGTGTTGTACGCCAGCCCGGTGACCCCAAGGCTGACCGCCACGGCTTGATCCTTGATGCGGCCTTTGGCCGGAATCTGCGCCAGGGGCGGGCTGTCTTCGAGTTTGTCGCACAAGCCCATGGCGATAGCGCGGTACATGATGCCGTCGTCGAGGAACATCACGTGCATCTGCGGGTTGCCTTTGCTGGCCTGGACCTTGGCCAGAATATCGGCGGAGGTTCCCGGCACGATCACCACTTTGACGTTATTGGCTTTCTCGAAAGCCGGCAGCACCTTGTCGGCGTAGAGCCGCTCCATGGTTCCGCCGTTCATGCCCAGGTAAAGCGTCGGTTCGGCCTGGGCCTGGTTGACCGTGAGCATGGCGCCCAAGCAAGAGAAACCGAGCAGTGCACTGCGTTTGAAATGATTCATGGCGCGACCTTCCTCTATCAAGCAACGGAGATGGAGTGAAACCGGGTGATGGAAAACGCATCCAGCGACGTCTTTGACGCGCCGCTACAGATGATCTCGGTGAGCGCCTGGCCCACCGCAGGCCCGATCTGAAAGCCTGCGCCGGCAAAGCCGAACGCGTGCAACAGACCGGGTTGGGTGCTGCTGTGGCCGATCACCGGTTGGCGATCGGGCAAATAACCTTCGGTGCCGCTCCAGGTGCGAATCGCCTGGGCGCCTTCGAGAAACGGGTAGAGTTCGACGGCCTGGCGCAAGATCTCGATGACGGCGTTCTGACCAGGCCGGGCGCGGGCGTCATCGAGGGCAAAGCCCTGGCCGCCGCCCAACACACAATTGCCGCGAGCGACCTGACGGGCATAGATGCCGCCACCCTCGACGCCGGTGCTGGCATTCATCACCAGCGGCAACGGTTCGGTGACCAGCATCGCCGGGTGACCGGCATGCATTGGCACCGCTTCGCCGAATTGCGCGGCGAGGTTTCCGGCCCAGGCACCGGCGCAATTCAGCAGCCAGGGGGCGTGCAGCTCGAGGCCGGATTGAGTGCTGACGTGAAAGCGCTGACCGTCATGCTCCACCGCCGTCACTGCGCATTGTTCATGGATTTGCGCACCGTGCCGACGCGCCGCCTGCGCGAAGGCCGGAGACACCAGTCGCGGGTTGGCGTGGCCGTCGTCCGGGCACAACGAAGCACCGACCGCGACCTCGCCGACCCACGGAAACCGTGCGCGCAACTGATTGCGGTCGAGTACCTGCAAATCGAGGCCGAACCCCTGGCTGCTGGCGGCGTAATCCTGCAAGGCGTGCAAGTCATTGATACTGCGGGCGAGCTTCAGGTGACCGCTGCGCTGATACTCGCCGTTGATGCCGATCAACTGCGGCAGTTGCCCCCAGATCTCGTGAGCCCGTTGCGACAGCGGCAATTGCGACAGCGGCCGGCCCTGACGACGCACGCCGCCGTAGTTCACACCGCTGGAGTGCGAACCGCAAAAGTCCCGCTCCAGCAATGCGACGCGACGGCCGGCCTTGCTCAAGAACAGGGCGGCGGAGGCCCCGACAATGCCGCCACCAATAATGATTGCATCGACCTCGATCATGGCTCGACCTCCAGACCGAACGGCAAGGGTTTGATCGGCGCCTGAGCTCGCAATCGGCCGATGTCGGACAGGTTGCGCTGGCTTTCGCAGGCGATGATTTCCGCTGCGGCGGCGCCACACATCCGTCCTTGGCAGCGACCCATGCCGACCCGGCAATGGGCCTTGACCCGATTGATCTCCCAATGGCCTTCGCGCACCACCTGGCGGATATCGCCGGCGCGCACTTCTTCGCAGCGGCAGATCATCAGTTCATCCGCGGCGTCGGTGGCCCAGCTTTCGGGAAAGATAAAGGCGCGCTCCAGGCCTTGGCGGAATCTGCCGATAGTGTTCAGCGACTGTTCCAGCTGGGTGGCACGCTGCGGCGGGATCAGGTAACCGATGTCTTCAAGCAGCGCCAGGGCAGCCCGTTCACCGGCCATTTCCGCGGCGTCGGCACCCATGATGCCGGCGCCGTCACCGGCCAGGTACACCTCGGCGACACTGCTGCGACCGGCGCTGTCGCGCTGCGGCAGCCAGGCGCGGTTGAGTGGGTTCCAGGTGAATTCACAGCCCAGCAAGTCGGCGAGTTGGGTTTCGCTGCGTAGGCCGTGGGCGAAGGCTACGGCGTCGCATTCGATTCGATGTTCACTTGCTGCGTTATGCCAATTCAGCGATTGCACGCGGTGTTCGCCATCGATGCGTTTCAAGGTAGCGCCCTGGTGCACCGGGATGCCATGGGCGGTCAGCCAGGTGCGGTAATAAATGCCTTTGGCCAACGTGGTCGGTTGCGCCAGCAGACCGGGCAGGGCGCGGGCCTGAGCGCTGAAGGGCGAGCTGTCGAGCACGGCGATCACGTTGGCGCCGGCCTTGGCGTATTGGTACGCCACCAGATACAGCAACGGCCCGCTGCCGGCGAACACCACCCGTTCGCCGATGGCACAGCCTTGAAACTTCAAGGCAATCTGCGCCGCACCGAGGCTGTAGACCCCCGGCAACGTCCAGCCTGGCACGGGCAAAATCCGGTCGGTGGCGCCCGTGGCGACGATCACCCGGGAGAATTCCAGCCGTGCGGCGCGGCCCTCATGCAAGGTGTCGAGCGCCCCAGCTTCGGCGTTCCACACCAGCGTGTCAGGACGGTAATCGAGTTGCTCGCGCAGTGCGTCGATTGTCTGGTGCAGCGCGTTGGCCTTGCGTGCTTCGAAGCCATACAGCTTGAGCGACGAACGCTTGAAATTCGCCGGCTGACGCCGATAAATCTGCCCGCCACCGCGGGCGGCTTCGTCCAGCAGCACGGGGTGCACGCCGTGGGCAACGAGGGTTTGCGCCGCACGGATTCCAGCGGGGCCTGCGCCGATGATGACTACAGGTTTCATGCCCACCTCATAAGTGATCGACACTGCAATCCTGTGGGAGCGGGTTTGCTCGCGAAGGGGGCGGCACATTCAATAGGTGTGGTGGCTGACACGACGCTTTCGCGAGCAAGCCCGCTCCCACAGGGGATTGGGTTTCTGCAGGGGAAGTTGGTGTTCATAGGGAGCGCCCCGGTTCGCGACTGATGTGTTGACCGGCTTCGAGCAGCGTCGAGCAAGCCCGCACCCGGCGGCCATCGCCCAGGCGTACCCAGCAGTCCTGGCAGGCGCCCATCAGGCAGAAGCCGGCGCGGGGTTCGGCGCTGAAGTCGCTGCCGCGCAGGTGTTCGCTGCAGGTCAGCACGGCCGTCAGCAGGGTGTCGCCGAGCAAGCCACGGGCAGGCTTGCCGTCGAGGGTAAAGTCCAGGGCCGGGCGGTCGCCTTCGGCCAGTCGTTTCAGCAGAGCCATGGCGACCTCATTGTTTACCCACCAGCACCCGATCCAGGCCGTAGACCCGATCGAGCAGAATCATCGTCAACGCCGTCAGCGCAATCACCAGGGCCGACACCGCCGCCATCATCGGATCGATGGATTCGGTGGCGTACACGTACATGCGCACCGGCAGCGTTTGCGTGGCCGGCGAGGTGACGAAGATCGACAACGTGACCTCATCGAAACTGTTGATGAACGCCAGCAGCCAGCCACCGGCGACCCCGGGCAAAATCATCGGCAAGGTGATTTGCCGGAACAACGTGAAGCGTCCGGCGCCCAGGGATTGCGCGGCGTGTTCGGCACTGCGGTCCAGACCGATGGCCGAGGCCAACACCAGTCGCAGCACGTACGGCGTGATCACCAGCACATGGGCGAAGATCAGCCAGGCGAAGCTGCCGTTGACGCCCATCAACGCAAACAACCGCAGCAACGCGACGCCCAGCACCAGGTGCGGAATGATGATCGGCGACAAGAACAGCCCGTTGAAAAAGTCCCGGCCGGGGAACTCGAATCGAGTGATCGCCAGGGCTGCCGGCACCGCGATCAGCGTCGCCAGCGTGGCGGCGCAGAACGCCAGGATCAGGCTGTTGTAGAACGCATCGACAAAGTCTGCACGCTCGAACACTGCACGGAACCAGCGCAGGGAAAACTCCGTGGTCGGCAGGCTCAGGGTGTTTTCCGGGGTGAAGGCGACGAGGCACACCACCACCAGCGGCGCGAGCATGAACAGCACCACAAGGGTATGGAACAGCAGGGCGAAAGGACCGTTTCTGGACATGACGAGTTATCCCAATGACTTCTTGTAGCGGCCTTCGATCATCCGGTTCCACGACAGCATGATCAGCAGGTTGAGCAACAGCAGCGCGACGGCGATGGACGCGCCCATCGGCCAGTTCAGCTCCGACAGGTACTGGTCGTAGATCAGCGTGGCGACCATCTTTATCCGGCGTCCTCCGAGCAGTCCGGGAATGGCAAATGAACTGGCCGCGAGGCCGAACACGATCAAGGTGCCGGAGAGCACACCGGGCATGATTTGCGGCAGCACCACTTTGCGCATCACCGTGAGGTGGCTGGCGCCCAGTGACAGCGCGGCCTGTTCGGCGGCCGGGTCGAGTTTCTGCAGCGAGGTCCAGACCGGAATGATCATGAATGGCAGCATCACGTGGACCAGGGCGATCACCACGGCGAACGGCGTATAAAGCAACTTCATCGGCGAGCCACCGAAGGCTTGCAGGGTCTGGTTGACCAGGCCGTCGGCGCCGAGCAACAGGCTCCAGCCGAAGGCGCGCACCACCACCGAAATCAGCAACGGCGTGAGGATCAGAATCAGGAAGATCGAGCGCCACGGCGCGCCCATGCGGCTGAGGATGTAGGCCTCGGGCACGCCGATCACCACGCAGAGCAGGGTGGTCAGGGCGCTGATCCAGAACGTGCGCAGAAAGATCTCGTAGAAGTACGGATCGCCCAGCAGGCTGCTGTAGTGATCGAGGGTGTAGGCGTCGCTGTTAATTCCCGAGCTGTAGTCGAAGACGTTGAACGACAGCACTAGCGTCAGGCCCAACGGGATGACCAGTAAACCGAGGTACAAGGCCAGGGCCGGTGCTGACAGCCAATAACCCTGGCGTCCCTGGCGAATGACGACAAGCGTACTCATGCCGACACCTCATCGACACTCAGCACCCGCAGCAGCGCCGAGTCCCAGTCGAGGCCGACCGCCGTGCCTTCGATCAAGGGAGCCGAACCGTCGTTGCGGCGCACCACGCTGAGTTCGCCCAACGATGTCGATACGCCGTACAGCCATTGGCTACCGAGGAAGAAGCGGCTGACGATCTTGCCTTGCAAACGACCATGGCCAACATCACGCAGATCGATTTTTTCCGGGCGCAGGCTCAGGGTCAGTTCGCCGTCGCCACGATTGCAGACCTGCACAACGCCAGCGCTGTCCCGTTCGCCGGGCAGCAGATTGGCCTTGCCGACGAAGCCGGAAATGAACTCGGTGCGCGGGTGTTCGTAGAGGGTGTAGGGCGCGTCGATCTGGGTGATGCGTCCGGCCTGCATTACCACCACCCGGTCGCTGATCGACAGCGCTTCGGACTGGTCGTGGGTGACCATCAGCGTGGTGATGCCGACCTCGCGCTGGATGCGGCGGATTTCGAACTGCATCTCTTCGCGCAGATTGGCGTCGAGGTTGGACAGCGGTTCGTCGAGCAGCAGCACCGGCGGCTCGATCACCAACGCCCGGGCCAGCGCAACACGTTGGCGCTGACCGCCGGAGAGTTCTCGTGGATAACGCTCGGCGTGTTGGTTCAGACGTACCAGTTTCAGCACCCGATCCACCCGTTGCTGCAACTCGCCATTGGGCACTTTGCGCATGCGCAGGCCGAAGGCGACATTGTCTTGCACGGTCATGTGCGGGAACAGCGCGTAACTCTGGAACACCACCCCGAGGCCGCGACTGGCGGGTTTGGCGTGGGTGATGTCGCGACCGTCCAGCACAATGCGCCCGCTGCTGACTTCGACGAAGCCGGCGATCATTTGCAGGGTGGTGGTTTTGCCGCAGCCGGAGGGGCCGAGCAAGGAAACGAACTCGCCTTTTTCCACCGACAGGTTGGTGGCGACGACCGCGTCGATTTCGCCGTAACGTTTGCCGAGGTTTTCAAGTTGCACGAAGGCCATGACTGCGCTCCACCTGAGATTGTTATGCGTCGCCAAAGGCGCGCTTTTTTGTATGGGCAGATACGAAAAGGATGTTGCCGGGGTGCGTTGGCGCTCGACTTCTGTCGGCTGCCTCTGTTGTTCGAATCGCCCCTGATGGACGCAGAGTAGGACGAAGAATAGGATGGGCTCAATGGCCTATTTCACTGAAGCGATGACTATTTTCAGTTTCATTCAGTGAGTAAATTTATTGTCGAGAAATCACATGCCTGATTCCATTGAGCGGAATGAAAATAAAAATGAAGTCGGTGTTGGTGCCGTCTCAAGACTGTTTGCAGTGCTGCGCAGTCTGGGGGACACCGTCGAAGGTGGAGAGCGCGTGACCCAACTGGCGCAACGCATCGGTTTGTCGCAGCCAACGACGCACCGCTTGCTGCGTAGCCTGATGGACGAGGGCATGGTCGAGCAGGACGTGCGCAGCAAACGCTATCGCCTGAGCCTGGAGTTTTTTGCCTTGGCGGCCCGCGCCGGCAATACCGGCAATTTGCGCGAGCTGGCGCGGCCGGCATTGCTGCGGCTGTCGGCGTCGTTGGGGGACTCGTTGTTTTTGCTGGCGCGCAGTGGCTTTGATGCGATCTGTCTGGACCGTAGTGAAGGGCCGTTTCCGATCCGCACGTTTACCGGTGACATCGGCGGACGGGTGGCGCTCGGCGTAGGGCAAGGCAGTCTGGCGATTCTGGCGTTTCTGCCGGAAGAGGAACGCGACACGGTGATTCATTACAACTTGCCGCGGCTCAAGGATTTCCACCTCTACGACGAGGTATTCCTGCGCTCGGAAGTCGAGAATGTGCGCACCCTTGGTTACGCCGGACGCAACACCGGCGTATTGCAAGGCATGGCCGGGGTGGCCGTGCCGATCCTTGATCGCGAAGGCCGGGCGGTGGCGGCGTTGAGTGTGGCCACGGTCAGCGATCGCCTGGGGCCGGATCGCTTGCCGACAGTGGTGGAGATGCTCAAACGCGAAGCCGCGCTGATCGGGCCGCGGATCAATCCGTTCGATCCGCTGTTGCGCAGGCCTTCGCAGGTGTTTGGGCAGGGGTAAGCACAACCTCAGGCCTCCACCGACCCCTTGTGGGAGCGGGCTTGCTCGCGAAGGCGGCGGGTCAGTCAACATAAACGTTGAATGTTAAATCGCCTTCGCGAGCAAGCCCGCTCCCACAGGGATTGGCGGTGGTGATCAGAACTGCGCAGTTTGCTTGAGCATCTGCGCCGCCGGCGTGTCACTTGGGCTGACCATCGCATAATTGTACCCAGCCCCGGACCAATACTCGGCCTGCAACTCACCATCGCTGCGGCTCCCTCGAGGCAGGAGGAAGTTTTTAGGTCCTGGCGGGCGGACGTAGAAGCTGACTTTGTGGCCGGCCTGATCCTCATAAACCACCATCGCCGCCGGCCCTTGTTCGGTACTGAGCAGTCGCCCGCTGACGGGTGTGTATCCGGCAGCGGTCAGGTTCGGCAGGCGTTGGGCCTGGCTGAAATACCGATCGAGCCAGCCCTGCATATCGCCGTCATCGCTGACTTTGTAGTCCGCCGGCAGGATGCCTTGCTGGGCAATCAGTCGGTAGGCCTGCATCGCATCAGTCATCGGCAGCGGGGCGCTAACCAGGGTCATCTGTCGCGCCTGCCAACCGCCCAATCCGCCGACGCTGACTGCGATCAGCAGCATCGCGGCGCTGGCCAGATGGCGGCGTGACTGGCGTTTGACTCGCTGGCGAATCATTACCGGGTCGAGTTGCGGGTTGGCCGGTTGCTGCAAGGCGCCGCCCAGGGCCGCGCGCAACTGTTGG
Organism: Pseudomonas sp. PDM24; assembly: GCF_019218905.1. Taxonomy (NCBI): domain Bacteria; kingdom Pseudomonadati; phylum Pseudomonadota; class Gammaproteobacteria; order Pseudomonadales; family Pseudomonadaceae; genus Pseudomonas; species Pseudomonas sp. PDM24. The sequence continues at coordinate 578,393 of NZ_JAHUWR010000001.1, forward strand.
GCATCGTGTTGCCAAGCGCGTACTTGCGCGGCCACTTCGGCATTGTTGGCCAGATAAGTCTCCACCCGATGTCGGTCGGCATCGCTGAGTTGGTGATCGACGTAGGCGTGCAGGTCACGCTCGCTGGGAGGCATGCTGATCATTTGAGTCTCCGCAGGGAAGGGCGGTTGATTTCGCCGTCGCTGAGCTGGCGCAAGGCCTGGCGTGCGCGGGACAGGCGCGACATCACGGTGCCGGTGGGGACGTCGAGGATCTCGGCGACCGCCTTATAACTCAAGCCTTCCACCGACACCCAGAGCAGCAGTGCGCGCTGTTCGGTGCTGAGCTGATCGAAGGCTTGCAGGGTCGATTGGGCAATCACGGTACGTTCTGCCGAAGGCTGCGCATCATCACGACCGGTAAAGAATTCGAGCATGCGCGCATAACGCCGGGAGCGGCGATGAGCGTCGAGAAACTGCCGATAAAGAATCGAAAACAGCCAAGCACGCAAGTCGCCCTCGGGACGTTTGTCGCCCCAACTCGACAGCGCGCGCTCAAGGCAGGCCTGCACCAGATCATCGGCGCTACTGGGGTTGCGCGTCAGCGATACGGCGAAACGCCGTAGCCTGGGAATGACTTCCCTGAGTTGTTCGTCGATATCGTTCATGAAGTTCTGACCAGTCACTACGCTGTGGTGAGTGTTCAGGAAGACGCCCGGCATTCGAGGTTATTCCACGCCCGGAAAAATAAACACCGGGCGATGGAATAAACCTTGGCGCGGTTCGTCTGCCTGATTCTTCTCACTTGTGGCCGATGGCCCTGGAGTCATTCATGGTAGATCGCTCATCACCGCCAACGGGGCCTGACCGGCCACCGCTGAGTGCCGCGAGCCTGACGTTGCGCCTGACCGGCATTGCCGTGGTGGTCGCCGCGCTGGCCGGGGCTTTTGCCTACGTCAACGGCACACTCGACCCACAGCGCCTGACGCCGAAAGCCTTGGTCAATGTGCTGGAGAAAAACAACGGCGTACACCCGGGGTTCCGTCGTAACCACGCCAAAGGCGTGTGCGTGATCGGGCATTTCGAGAGCAGCAGCCAGGCGCGCGAGTATTCCAGCGCCCAAGTGTTCAGCGAAGCGCGGACCCCGGTGGTCGGGCGTTTCGCGCTGCCCGCCGGCAATCCTTACGCGCCGGACAACAGCGTGCCGATCCGCAGTCTGGCGTTGCGTTTTACTCAGGCTAACGGCCAGCAGTGGCGCACCGGGATGAACAGCATGCCGGTGTTCCCGGTGGGCACGCCCGAGGCGTTCTATCAGTTGCAACAAGCACAGTCACCGGATCCGTCTACCGGCAAACCAAACCCGGCGGCTGTTCCAGCGTTTTTCGGTTCTCACCCGGAAGCCGCGCCGTTTCTGGCCTGGATCAAAACCGCCAAACCGTCGGCCAGTTACGCGACGCAAACCTATAACAGCGTCAACGCGTTTTACCTGGTGAACGCGGCCGGGCAACGGCAGGCGGTGCGTTGGAGCATGACGCCGGTTGCTCAGGACGCGGCAGGTGCGACGGCTCCCGAGGGCGGTGATTTCCTAGAGAAAGATCTGGTGCAGCGCTTGTCCGCCGGACCGCTGCGTTGGCAGTTGAACATTACTCTGGCGAACCCCGAAGACCCGGTCAACGACGCGAGCAAAGCCTGGCCCGACGGCCGAAAAGTGCTGAACGCCGGCACGCTGGTGCTCGAAAGCACCCAGCCGCAACTCAATGGCGAGTGCCGTGACATCAACTACGACCCACTGGTATTGCCCAGCGGTATCGAAGGCTCCGACGACCCGCTGCTCGCCGCTCGCTCAGCGGGTTACGCCCGTTCCTACCTGCGCCGCACCAGCGAAGTGAAGCAGTTGCCCAACGCCAAACAGGAGTCTCAATAATGAGCGCTCAACCGAACCATTTCGCGCCATTGGCGCGGCTGTTGCACTGGCTGATGGCGCTGATGATCCTCTCGATGCTGTTTATCGGCGCGGGTATGGCGGCCTCGGTGTCTGAGCGCCATCAGTGGCTGATCCATCTGCACAAACCTTTGGGCGTTGCGATTCTGTTGCTGGTGATCGTGCGTCTGGCCGTGCGTTTTTCGACCCGGCAACCACCGCTGCCGGCGGACCTGCCGGGTTGGCAAGTGGTCGCGGCCAAGGCCTCGCATGCCTTGCTGTACGCCTTGATGCTGATTTTGCCGCTGCTGGGCTGGGCGATGATTTCGGCGGCCGGCGATCCGGTGATGCTCAGTAGTTCGTTGCAGTTGCCGTCGATTCTGCCGGCGAATGCGCAGGTGTTTGCGTTCCTGCGCAAGGCGCATGGGTATCTGGCGTATCTGCTGTTTCTGACTGTGCTGCTGCACTTGGCGGCGGCGTTGTTTCATGGTTGGGTGCGCCGCGACGATGTGCTGAACAGCATGCTGCGGGGTAAGGATCGCGGGTGATCAGGAGGCTGGCACGGCATTGTGGCGAGGGAGCTTGCTCCCGTCGGGCTGCGAAGCAGCCCCCAAATGCAGTTAGTCAGACGCTCCTGCGTCTGATTGATTTACGACTGCTGCGCAGCCGAGCGGGAGCAAGCTCCCTCGCCACAGGTGTTGGGTGTTTTGGCGGCGAGCGTCAGCCACCAATAAATCAACGCCACGGCATTGATGCCAGCACCCAGCCAACACACCCCGATCCATCCCACCCAAGCGTACATCGCCGTCGAACCGATGGAACCCAAGGCGCTGCCGATCGAGTAGAACAGCATGTAGCCGGCGGTGAGTCGGCTTTGCGCTTCGGGGCGCACGCTGTAGATCATGCTCTGGCTGGTGACATGAACGGCTTGCAAACCCAGATCCAGCGTAATCACCCCGAGCAGCAGCGCCCATAGCGAGGATTGGGTGAGTGCGATGGGCAGCCATGAGGCGAGCATCAGCAGCAACGACAGGCCACTGGTCCATTGACCCAGACCGCGATCGGCCAGATGCCCGGCACGAGCAGCGGCTAGCGCACCGGCGGCCCCGGCCAGGCCGAACAGTCCGATTTCGGTGTGGGAAAGTGAAAGCGGCGGGGCACTCAGCGGCAGCACCAAGGGTGTCCACAACACCATGGCGCTGGCGAAGGTCAGCAGGGCGAGCATGGCCCGTTGACGCAATACCGGTTCTTCCTTGAATAACGTGAATACCGAGCCGATCAACGCAGCGTAAGCGCTTTCCGGTCGCGCCTCTTCGTGCTTGGGCAGCACACGAAACAACAGCAGCGCCATCACCAGGGTCAACCCGGCGGATAGCAGATAAATCGAACGCCAACCGGCCAGATCGGCCATGCCGCCCGCGACTGTTCGTGCCAACAGAATGCCGACGACAATGCCGCTGGTGATCACGCCCACCACACGTCCACGTTGCGCCGGGATAGCCAGGGTCGCGGCGTAGGCCACCAGGACTTGCGTCACGACCGCCAGTAACCCGGTCAGCGCCATGCCGAGCAACAGCCACATGCTGTTCGAGGCAAACGTGATCATCAATAAAGCCAGCGCCGACAGCAGGGTTTGCACGACGATCAGCCGGCGGCGGTTGAGCAGATCCCCTAGCGGAACCAGCAATAACAGACCCACGCCATAACCGATCTGGGTAAGGGTGACGACGATACCGATGGTTGCCGGGTCCATGGCGAAGGCTTCGGCCATGGCATCGAGCAGCGGTTGTGCGTAATACACATTGCCGACGGCCAGGCCGCAGGCAAGGGCAAACAGCAGCACCACTGCGCCGCTTAACGGGTGGTCAGGTTTCATCACGGGCTTCCTTGTGTGGTTTCAAAATAAAACCAGTTGTACGGTAGGTAATCAGGTTTTATATTGCAACCACATTTGTTTGCCGGCGGACGCGGTCATGGTTAAACGTACAAGCATGGAAGGCGCCGAATGCCCGGTCGCCCGTTCACTGGACGCGATTGGTGATTGGTGGTCGTTATTGATCGTGCGCGATGCGTTCGATGGCCTGCGGCGATTCGGTGAGTTCCAGCGCAATCTGGGTATGGCCAAAAACATCCTCTCGGCACGCCTGCGCACATTGGTGGCTCACGGGATTTTCGATCTGGTGCCAGCGTCGGACGGCAGCGCGTATCAGGAATACGTGCTGACGGAGAAGGGCAAGGGCCTGTTCCCGTTGATCATCGGATTGCGGCAGTGGGGCGAGGCGTTTTTCTTTGAGGCGGGGGAGGCGCATTCGCGGGTTGTCGATCGTGAGAACGGTCGACCGGTGCGGCCGCTGGAGTTGCGTGCCGAGGATGGGCGTTTGTTGGGACCGGAGGATTGTGTGCGGATCGCTGCCCAGTGAAAACGTCAAAAGATCGCAGCCTTCGGCAGAAGCCTGCGATCTTTTGACGTTAAAGGACAATCAGCGCAGGGTATCGACCATGTCGGCGATGGTCGTCAGCACGTCCTTGCCCAATTGCTTGGAGCGTTTGCCGGACCAGCCGGTCAGCGGGTTCGGTGCGTCGTTGTGGTCTTTGAAGGGCATTTCCAGGGTCAGCGACAGGCAGTCGAACTTCTGACCGACGCTGTTGCAGGCCAGGGTCATGTTGGCTTTGCCCGGCTCGTCGCGGGTGTAGCCGTACTTGGTCTGGAAGTCTTTGGTCTGATGTTTCAGATGACTGCGGAAATGTTCTTCGAGTTTTTCGATCCGCGGCGTATAGCCCGTGTTGCCTTCGCAACCGGCGGTGAACACGTGGGGGATTTCTTCATCGCCATGGATGTCGAGGAACAGGTCGACGCCATACTTTTCCATCTGTTGCTGAACGAACAGCACTTCCGGGCTGACTTCCTGGCTGGCGTTCTGCCAGGCGCGGTTCAGGTCCTGGCCCATGGCGTTGGTGCGCAAATGACCGTGGAAAGCGCCGTCCGGGTTCATGTTCGGCACCAGGTACAGGTCGGCGCTGGCCAGGAGTTTTTTCAGCACGGGGTCGTCGTGTTTTTCCAGACGCTCGATCACGCCTTCCATGAACCATTCAGCCATGTGTTCGCCGGGGTGTTGCTGGGCGATGATCCAGACCTTGCGCTGACCTTCGGCCCCCGTCCCTTTGCGCAACAACTGGATGTCACGACCTTCAACGCTCTTGCCGGTGGCCAGCAGTTCGGTGCCGGCTTTGGTCAATGCCTGTTCGATCAGCCAGTCATGGCGGCCACGGCTGTAAGGTTCGAAGTAGGCGAACCAGGCATGGGTAGCCGTGGCTTCCAGGCTGAAACGCAGGCAGTCGCCTTCAAAGATGGTCGGCACCCGGAACCAGTTGACGTGGTCATAGGACGCTACCGCCTGATAGCCATCCCAGGCTTTGTTGTACGAGGATTTGCTGGCGTTGTTCAGGCGAAACCAATGCTCCTGTCCGACGTGCAGACCGCTGGCCTTGAAGTGGAACCACTGGAAATGCTGGCTGCGAGTGTCTGGCTTGATCGCCAGCAGTGCTTGCAAAGGATTGCTGATGTCCAGCACTTCGATGTTGCCACTGTCGAAGTTCGCGTTGATGTCGAAAGAAGATCTAGCCACGGCCATAATCAATTCCTGAGTATGTTTTTTATGGCTGCTACTTTACACGCAAGGGAGGGAAAAACCGGGGGAAATTGCGAGGGTGAAAAGGGGGGCGTCCTCCTTGACGCCGATGCAGCTTAGAGACTGTGCAAGTGATTCTCAAGTGCTATTTTGCGTTAGTTTGGCCCAATGCTACCGGGCCTCTCTTGCCAACAGATATTCTTTTGATATCATCCGCGCCAATCGGATTTTGCAGCACCCACAGACTTCATTAGCCTGAAGCCAAAGCCAGAATAACTGGCAAAAAAAGACCCGGCAAAAAGCCGGGTCAAAAACCGTGATTAGCCTGATGAGGAGATAGTCCAGGAGACCGACCTAAGGTCCCTGGTCCATCGACTGATCTCGCGACCAGTTGCTTGCAATAATAATCATTATCATTTGCAAGTCAAATGTTTTTATCTCCGTGATTGGAAAATTCTTTCCTTTCTACTCCTGCGTATTCGCCTCAGCCCTGCTGTGCCCCTTCCAGGGATCGATCAACCATCGCCTTGGCCATGTCGATCATGTGCACCGTCGAAAACGCCAGATCCCGGCTTGCGCCCTGCAGCTGGTTGGCTGATTCATGCGCGGTGGCGGCGGCACATCGCAACAGATCTGAAGCATGGACCAATGCCTCTTCGCTGCTGATGTTACGGTTCACATCGAAGAAACGTTCTTCGCCGGCCTGTTCTGACACAGCTGGTTTCAAGTAATAGTCCAGTGCCCGCTGCGCGGCAGCCGAGCCTTTTGGCGAGTTGAGTGTGGTGTCGAATTGCATGTCGGGCAGGGTAATGCTGGGGATGGTCATGGCGATGGCAAGCTCCGTGAGAAATTCAAATCCGTGAGCCCAGCTTAGTACGTACTGTATTTGTGTCTTGAATTTAAATACTACAATTTGTGTTTTGTTGGTCGGAGTACCCCACGTATCGTGCCGCACATGGATAAATGGATTGAATTGGTCAAGGCCAAAATGAGTGAACTCAAAGTCACTCAAGAAATACTCGCCGAGCGCATCGGAATGTCCCAGGGCGGCGTCGGCCATTGGCTGAATAAACGTCGTCAGCCCCGCATCCAAGAGATGAACCGTGTCTTGAAGGCGCTGGGGATGGACTATCTGGAAGTCGCGATGGTGATCAGGGAACCGCAGGTCTCACAGGATGAGGAGATCTCTCTGACGCAAAAGTACAACCCGTACTTTCGCTACCCGGTCAGTGACTGGCGGGAAACCGGAGAGGTGCGCGATGGAGAACTATCGGCTTACGGCGCCTCATCGACTGTCAGCAAGCCGCGCTTCGAGTTGTCCGATTACCATGCCCAGGGCGCAGCGTTCTGGTTGGTGGTGGTTGGCGATGCGATGACCGCACCCACGGGGGTGAGCATTGCCGCGGACATGTTGATTCTGGTGGACCCGGCCATCGTGCCGGAGCCTGGCAAACTGGTGATCGCCCAATGGCCCGGCAGCGCCGAGGCGGTTTTTCGCAAACTGATCGAAGAGGGCGGGCAGCGTTACCTGGTCCCGCTCAATCCGACCTATCCGAAAGCCCTTTTCACCGAGGAATGCCGAATTATCGGCGTAGTGGTTCAGGCGACTGCCAAATTCTAATCAGATCGGTCCTCGTCACGCGTAGGACCGATCTTCATTTCACGCGTGTTCCAACTCCACCAACGCACTGCCTTCGCTGACCATCTCGCCTTCCTGGCAATACAACGCCTTGATAATCCCAGCGTGGGGCGCGCGAATGCTGTGCTCCATTTTCATCGCTTCCAGCACCACCAATTGCGCCCCTGCTTCGACCGTTTGCCCGGCCTCCACCAGCACTCGCACGATGCTGCCGTTCATAGGCGCGGTGAGTCCGCCCTGATGGCTGTGACTGGCTTCGACGGCACTGATCGGGTCATACGACTCGATGCGGCGCAGCTCACCGTCCCATTGCAGATACAGCGTATCGCCCCGGCGGATTGCCCGGTGCTGGCGGCGCAAGCCGTTGTGTTCGGTCAGCAGGTATTCACCCTTGAGCTGTGCGGTATGAGCGTCGGCATCGCCCAGGGTCAGTGCCCGGTCTTGTCCTTCGCAACTCAAATGCAGGGTGATTTCTGTTGGCAGTCCGGCACGGAATCCGTTGCCGATACCCCAAGGCGAACTCAGGTCATCAGTGCGGGTCGTGCTCGTCTGGCTCTGGGCAAATGCCTGCGCGGCCGCTTGCCAGAATTCATCGCTGAGGTCTGAAGGTGCTGGCAGCAGTTGTTCCTGATAACGCGGAATAAAACCGGTATCCAGCTCCGCCGCGGCAAATGCAGGGTGGCCGATGATTCGGCGCAGGAAGTTGATGTTGGTTTTCAGCCCGCCGATGGCAAACTCATCAAGCATACTCAGCAAACGCAGCCGCGCCTGCTCACGGTCTTCGCCCCAGGCAATCAGTTTGCCGAGCATCGGGTCGTAGAACGGCGAAATCTCGTCGCCTTCTTCGACACCACTGTCGACACGACGCCCCGGTCCTGCGGCGGATTCGCGATACAACGAGAGACGCCCGGTGGCGGGCAGAAAATCGTTGCCCGGGTCTTCGGCGTACAGTCGCACTTCGATCGCATGGCCGATCAGCGGTACCTGAGCCTGGGTCATCGGCAACACTTCACCGCGGGCCACGCGAATCTGCCAGGCCACCAGGTCAAGACCGGTGATGGCTTCGGTGACCGGGTGTTCAACTTGCAGGCGCGTGTTCATCTCCATGAAGAAGAACTCACCGCGCGCATCCAGCAAAAACTCCACGGTGCCGGCACCGACGTAACCGATGGCCTGTGCCGAGCGCACAGCGGCTTCGCCCATGGCTCGACGCAGTTCCGGGCTCAGACCCGGAGCCGGGGCTTCTTCGACGACTTTCTGATGCCGACGCTGGATCGAGCAATCACGTTCGTTGAGGTATAGGCAGTTGCCATGCTGGTCGGCGAATACCTGGATTTCCACGTGGCGTGGCTTGAGCAGGTACTTCTCCACCAACATCCGCGAGTCGCCGAATGACGACTGCGCTTCACGTTGCGCCGAGGCCAGGGCTTCGGCCAGTTGGCTGACGTCCTCGACCACTTTCATGCCTTTGCCACCGCCGCCCGCCGTGGCCTTGAGCAGCACCGGATAACCGATGCGTGCACAGGCGTCGCGGAAGGTGTCGAGGTCTTGGGCTTCGCCGTGATAGCCGGGCACCAGTGGCACGCCTGCAGTTTCCATCAGGGCTTTGGCCGCGGACTTGCTGCCCATGGCGTCGATGGCTGAGGCGGGCGGGCCGAGGAAGATCAGGCCGGCCGCTTCGATTGCGCGGGCGAACCCGGCGTTCTCCGAAAGAAAGCCGTAGCCCGGATGAATCGCCTGGGCGCCGCTGGCTTTCGCAGCGGCGATCAGCTTGTCGATTTGCAGGTAACTGTCGGCGGCTTTGCTGCCGCCCAGGTCAACGCGGATATCGGCTTCGCGGCTGTGCCGGGCATCCCGGTCGGTGGCGCTGTGCACGGCCACGGTGGTCAGGCCCAGGGCTTTGGCGGTGCGCATCACCCGGCAAGCGATTTCGCCGCGGTTGGCCACCAGCAAGGTGGTGAGAACAGGTGCGCTCATCAACGCGGCTCCTTGAGGGTGGTTTCGGCTTGCCAGGTTGGCGAGCGTTTTTGCAGGAAGGCGCGCAGGCCTTCCTGGCCTTCGGGACTGACGCGGATTCGGGCGATGGCGTTTTCGGTGTAGCGTCGCAGCGCCGGAGTCAGCGCGCCATGGCCGACTTCACGCAGCAAGTCCTTGCTGGCGCGCATGGCCGCCGGACTGTTGAGCAGCAGGTTGTCGATCCACTGATCGACTTTCTGCTCCAGCTCAGCCATCGGATAGCTTTCCGACAACAGGCCGATTTCCCGAGCCCGTTGCCCGCCGAAACGTTCTGCGGTCAACGCATAGCGGCGTGCCGCTCGCTCGCCGATAGCTTGCACCACGAACGGGCTGATGACCGCCGGCGCCAGGCCGATGCGCACTTCCGACAGGCAGAACTGCGCGTCGTCGGCACCGATGGCCATGTCGCAGCAACTGATCAAACCGAGTGCGCCGCCATAGGCCGCGCCTTGTACTACCGCCAGGGTCGGGACTTTCAGCTTGGCGAGGTTGTACATCAATTCCGCCAGTTCCCGGGCGTCGTCGAGGTTGGTGTGGTAATCGAGTTCGGCCGATTGCTGCATCCAGGCCAGATCGGCACCGGCGCTGAAATGCTTGCCGCGTCCGCGGATCAACAGAAAACGCAGGCTGGCATCGCTCGACACTTTGTCCAGCGCGAGGATCAGTTCGCGGATCATTTCGGCGTTGAAGGCGTTGTTTTTTTCTTCACGGCTGAGCCACAAGGTCGCAAAACCCCGCGGGTCGGTCAGCAGTTCGAGGGTGTTGAAGTCGCTCATGTGTTACGTCTCCACAACTCATGTGGGAGCGGGCTTGCTCGCGAAGAACGATAACGCGGTGCATCAGGTAAACCGCGGTGAATCCTTCGCGAGCAAGCCCGCTCCCACAAAAAATCACATCCGGAACACGCCGAAGCGGCTCGGTTCGATTGGCGCGTTCAGCGACGCCGACAAGGCCAGGGCCAACACGTCGCGGGTCTGCGCCGGGTCGATGACGCCGTCGTCCCACAGCCGGGCGCTGGAGTAGTAGGGGTGACCCTGTTCTTCGTACTGATCGAGGATCGGTTGCTTGATCTCGGCTTCCTGCTCGGCGCTGAAACCATGACCACTGCGCTCGGCCTGCTCGCGCTTGACCTGCACCAGTACGCCTGCCGCTTGTTCGGCACCCATCACGCCGATCCGGGCGTTCGGCCACATCCACAGAAAGCGCGGATCGTAAGCCCGACCGCACATACCGTAGTTACCGGCACCGAAACTGCCGCCGATGATCACGGTGAATTTCGGCACCTTGGCACAGGCCACGGCGGTCACCAGTTTCGCGCCGTGCTTGGCGATGCCGCCGGCTTCGTATTTCTGACCGACCATGAAACCGGTGATGTTTTGCAGGAACAGCAACGGGATGCCGCGCTGGCAGGCCAGTTCGATGAAGTGCGCGCCTTTCTGCGCGGCTTCGGCGAACAGGATGCCGTTGTTGGCGAGGATCGCGATCGGGTAACCGTGCAGGTGGGCAAAGCCGCAGACCAACGTAGTGCCGAACAATGCCTTGAACTCATCGAACACCGAGCCATCCACCAGCCGCGCGATCACTTCGCGCACGTCGAAGGGTTGCTTGGCGTCCGCCGACACCACGCCGTACAACTCGTCGCTGCTGTACAGCGGCGCGATCGGCGTGCGTTGTTGCAGTTCACCGAGCTTGCGCCAATTGAGGTTGGCGACGCTGCGCCGGGCCAAGGCGAGGGCGTGTTCATCGCTTTCGGCGTAGTGGTCGGCAACCCCGGAAATCTTGCAGTGCACATCGGCACCGCCGAGGTCTTCGGCGCTGACCACTTCACCCGTCGCGGCTTTCACCAGCGGTGGGCCGGCAAGGAAAATCGTTGCCTGCTGACGAACCATGATCGCCTCGTCGGCCATCGCTGGTACATAAGCGCCACCGGCGGTGCACGAGCCCATGACCACCGCAATCTGCGGAATGCCCATGGCGCTCATGTTGGCCTGGTTGAAGAAGATCCGCCCGAAGTGTTCGCGGTCCGGGAACACTTCATCCTGACGCGGCAAGTTGGCGCCGCCGGAGTCCACCAGATAGATGCAGGGCAGGCGATTTTGCTGGGCGATGGTTTGCGCGCGCAGGTGTTTTTTCACGGTCAGCGGGTAGTACGAGCCACCTTTCACGGTGGCATCGTTGGCGACGATCATGCATTCGACGCCTTCCACCCGGCCGATTCCGGCAATCACGCCAGCGGCGGGAACGTCTTCGCCGTACACCGCGTAGGCCGCCAATTGGCTGATTTCGAGAAATGGCGAGCCGGGATCGAGCAGGCGATTGATCCGTTCACGGGGCAGCAGTTTGCCCCGCGATGTATGCCGCTCCTGAGCCTTCGGACCGCCACCTTGTTGCACTTGCGCGAGCAGAGTGTGCAGGGCGTCGACCTGTTTGAGCATCGCCGCGCTATTGGTCGCGAACTCCGCTGAGCGGGGGTTGAGCTGGGTATGCAGGATAGCCATGTGCAGCTCCGTTTAGCGGGTTTCGTTGAACAGTTCGCGACCGATGAGCATGCGACGGATCTCACTGGTGCCAGCGCCGATTTCGTACAGCTTGGCGTCACGCAGCAGACGACCGGCGGGGAATTCGTTGATGTAGCCGTTACCGCCGAGAATCTGGATCGCGTCCAGGGCCATTCGGGTCGCGCATTCGGCGCTGTAGAGGATGACTCCGGCGGCGTCCTTGCGCGCGGTTTCGCCGCGCTCGCAGGCCTGGGCCACCGCATACAGGTAGGCGCGGCTGGCATTGAGTTGGGTGTACATGTCGGCGACTTTGCCCTGGATCAACTGGAATTCGCCGATGCTCTGGCCGAACTGTTTGCGGTCATGGATGTACGGAACGATCAGGTCCATGCAAGCCTGCATGATCCCGGTCGGACCACCCGAGAGCACCACGCGCTCGTAGTCGAGGCCGCTCATCAACACTTTCACGCCGCCGTTGAGCACGCCGAGGATGTTTTCTTCCGGCACTTCCACGTCATCAAAAAACAGCTCACAGGTGTTCGAACCGCGCATGCCGAGCTTGTCGAATTTGTTGCTGCGGCTGAAGCCTTTGGAGTCACGTTCAACGATGAACGCGGTGATGCCGTGCGGACCTTTTTCCAGGTCGGTCTTGGCGTAGATCACGTAGGTGTTGGCGTCAGGGCCGTTGGTGATCCAGGTTTTGCTGCCGTTGAGTACGTAGTGGTCGCCACGTTTGTCGGCGCGCAGTTTCATCGAGACCACGTCGGAACCGGCATTCGGTTCGCTCATGGCCAGGGCACCGATGTGCTCGCCGCTGATTAGCTTCGGCAGGTATTTGCTTTTCTGTTCGTGAGTGCCGTTGCGGTTGATCTGGTTGACGCAGAGGTTGGAGTGGGCGCCGTAGGACAGGGCGACCGAGGCCGAACCACGGCTGATTTCTTCCATGGCGACGACGTGCGCCAGGTAACCCAGGCCCGCACCGCCGTACTCTTCCGGCACGGTGATACCCAGCAGGCCCATGTCGCCGAATTTGCGCCACAGGTCATCGGGGAACAGGTTGTCGATGTCGATCTGAGCGGCGCGCGGGGCGATCTCTTTGGCGACGAAGGACTGAACCTGATCGCGCAGCATGTCGATGGTTTCACCGAGGGCAAAGTTCAGGGATGGGTAGCTCATGGGGCACCTTTTGGCTTTTTTGTAGGGTGGGGAGGGCAGTGATTCGGCTCTCACCTTTACGTTAACGTAAGCCTGTGACGAATGGCTGTCAATGACCCTTTACGTTAACGTCAACTTGAGCGAGAGTAGAGCCAGTTTCGACACGGTAAAGCGGACCGACTCTGTGGGAGCGGGCTTGCTCGCGAAAGCGGTTTGTCATTCAACATTCATGTCGACAGACCCACCGCATTCGCGAGCAAGCCCGCTCCCACAGGTGACGTTCGGCAACCCACTAATAAAGACAATAGGGGTCGTCATGGATCAACCCAGTGCAAGCCCGCAGCGCAGCTATACCCGTGGTTCCCAGGACAAAGCCTTGCTGGCGATGACCATCGGGCAGGCGTTCGATAACACGGTCGCGCAATATCCGAACGGGGAGGCGCTGGTCGTGCGCCATCAGCAGCTGCGCTGCACCTGGCAGCAGCTGTCAGAGACCGTCGATCGGCACGCCAGAGCATTTTTGGCGTTGGGCTTGCAGGCCGGTGACCGGCTCGGCATCTGGGCGCCGAACTGTGCCCAGTGGTGCATCAGCCAGTTCGCCAGCGCGAAAATCGGCGTGATCCTGGTCAACATCAATCCGGCTTATCGCAGTTCCGAACTCGAATACGTGTTGAAGCAGTCCGGTTGCCAATGGCTGGTCTGTGCCGGGGCCTTCAAAACCTCCGACTATCACGGCATGTTGCAAGGATTGGTTCCGGAACTGACGGAGCAATCCATCGGCCAGTTGCAGAGCGAACGCCTGCCGGAACTGCGTGGGGTGATCAGCCTGGATACGCAACCGCCATCGGGTTTCCTGCCGTGGTCGCAGCTGACCGATCTGGCGGCCAGCGTGTCGGTCGAGCAATTGCGCGAACGTCAGGACAGTCTGCATTTCGATCAAGCGGTAAACATCCAATACACCTCCGGCACCACCGGTTTCCCCAAGGGCGCGACCCTCAGCCACTACAACATTCTCAACAACGGTTACATGGTCGGCGAAAGCCTCGGGCTGACGGCCAATGATCGGCTGGTGATTCCGGTGCCGCTGTACCACTGCTTCGGCATGGTCATGGGCAATCTTGGTTGCGTCACCCACGCCAGCACCATGATTTACCCCAACGACGCCTTCGATCCATTGCTGACGCTGAGCACCGTCGCCGAAGAAAAAGCCACCGCGCTTTACGGCGTGCCAACCATGTTCATCGCCATGCTCGATCAGCCCAAGCGCGCCGAGTTTGATTTGTCGAGCCTGCGCACCGGGATCATGGCCGGGGCGACCTGCCCGATCGAGGTGATGCGCCGGGTTATCAATGAAATGCACATGAGCGAAGTGCAGATTGCCTACGGCATGACGGAAACCAGCCCTGTGTCTTTGCAGACCGGTCCGTCAGACGAGCTGGAATTGCGCGTCACCACCGTTGGCCGAACACAGCCGCAACTGGAAAGCAAAATCATCGACGAGGCGGGCAACCTGGTGCCACGCGGCACTATCGGAGAGCTGTGTACTCGGGGCTACAGCGTGATGCTCGGCTACTGGAATAACCCGCAAGGCACCGCCGAGGCTATCGATGAGGCGGGCTGGATGCACACCGGCGATCTGGCGAGCATGAACGACGAAGGCTACGTGTGCATCGCCGGGCGTAACAAAGACATGATCATCCGCGGCGGTGAGAATATTTACCCAAGGGAACTGGAAGAGTTCTTCTTCACCCACCCGGCGGTAGCCGACGTGCAGGTGATCGGCATTCCTTGTTCCCGTTATGGTGAAGAGATCGTCGCCTGGATCAAATTCCACCCCGGCCACAGCGCCACCGAGCAGGAACTGCAAGCCTGGTGCAAGGAGCGCATCGCACACTTCAAGACGCCGCGTTACTTCAAGTTCGTCGAGGAGTTTCCGATGACGGTGACTGGCAAGATCCAGAAATTCCGGATGCGTGAGATCAGCATTGAGGAGCTGCGCATCAACAAAGACTGACACATAACCAGTGTGGGAGCGGGCTTGCTCGCGAATGCGGTGTGTCAGTCAATACTAATGGTGACTGATCCATCGCATTCGCGAGCAAGCCCGCTCCCACATTTGGATCGAGAAAAACCGGAAGGCAAGAAAGCACAAAGGGGAGCCGAAGCTCCCCTTTAATTTTGTCGTACGTGCTCTTTTTTTATTATTGAGGGGCGGTCTGTTGTTGTTTTTGGCAACCGTGGCCCTTTACCGCTGTTTTTGTCGATCCCCATCCGGGATCAAGAGCAAACGTATTTTTTTGAGCGCTGATCTACTTTTTCGCTAAGCGATCCAACCAGTTCGGGAGCTACCTGAAGGTAGTTTTATTGTTCTCTGCCCGGTTGCGGGTTACTTCGAAAAGCACCCTGAAAAGCACATCCTCTCCAAAAAAATCTGTTAGCTGCGTCTCTGCCGTGTTGTTCTTGTTATGTCAGAGTCGTTACGTCTTATTTTTATTGGTTTGCAGTTTTTATTCTTGTTATGCCATAGAGATAGCAGAAGCCGTGCCAACTTTTAAAAACTCTTTAAATTCAATGCCTTGAGTTTTTCGTGGGTTTTTTCATCCAACCCAAACCCGACAATTTGTTTCCGTGTTACTCGTTTCCGCCCACGTTTCAGCCTGTGCGGTAACACCCAGACACATTCACACTGTCACTGTGCGCTGCGGGCCTTGGCCACGCGCGAACCGGTAGGGCGCCCCAGCACCGCGCAAATCTGTTGGCCGGCTCGAATCAAGGCGTCCAGGTCGATTCCGGTTTCAATACCCAGGCCGTTGAGCAGGTAAACCACGTCTTCGGTCGCGACATTACCGCTGGCGCCCTTGGCGTATGGGCAGCCGCCGAGGCCGGCGATGGAACTGTCGAACACCGCGATGCCTTCCAGCAGGCTGGCGTAGATGTTGGCCATGGCCTGGCCGTAAGTATCGTGAAAGTGCCCGGCCAGTTTTTCACGTGGTACATCGGCCGATACCACTTCGAACATCTTGCGGGTCGCGCCAGCGGTGCCGGTGCCGATGGTGTCTCCCAGCGAAACCTCGTAGCAGCCCATCGCATAGAGCTCACGAGCAACCCAGGCGACTTGTTCCGGTGCGATGTCCCCTTCGTAAGGGCAGCCCAGCACGCAGGACACGTAACCGCGCACGCTGACGCCATGTTGTCTGGCGGCGTCCATGATCGGCACGAAGCGCTCGAGGCTCTCGCTGATCGAGCAATTGATGTTGCGCTGGGAAAACGATTCGGACGCTGCGGCAAACACGGCGACTTCCTTGACCCCGGCGGCGATGGCATCTTCAAAGCCCCGCAGGTTGGGGGCGAGGGCGCCATAGGTCACGCCCGGCTTGCGCTGGATCTGCGCGAAGACCTCGGCGGAGCCGGCCATTTGCGGCACCCATTTGGGCGAGACGAAACTGCCGACTTCTATATAGCCCAGGCCGGCGGCGGTCAGCGCGTCGACCAGTTGCACCTTGTCTGCAACGCTGATGGGCTGGGCTTCGTTTTGCAGACCGTCGCGGGGGCCGACTTCGACCAGGCGTACGTGGGTGGGTAGGGACATGGAGGATTCACCTGTAGTAGTGGGCGAACGACGATCTACTGTGGGAGCGGGCTTGCTCGCGAAGGCGTCGGGCCAGCCGACATCCGTGTTGAATGACAGACCGCTTTCGCGAGCAAGCCCGCTCCCACATTAAATTGTTGTACGGTTATTGGACGGCCTGCTGGCTCTTGATTGTCTGTTCCAGCGCCTGGGTACAGCGCTCTTCGGCCGTGTCGAGTTCCAGTTTCATCTGTTCGATGTCCAGCAATTGCTGTTCAAGTTGTTCCCGACGCTCGGCGATTTTCGCCAGCATGCTGTGCAGTTGCTTGGTGTTACCGCTGGAGGGGTCATAGAGCTCGATCAGCTCGCGGCATTCGGCCAGGGAAAAACCAATGCGCTTGCCCCGCAGAATAAGCTTCAGGCTTACCTTGTCACGGGGCGAATAAATGCGTTCCTGGCCGCGGCGCTCGGGGCTGAGCAGGCCTTGCTCTTCATAGAAGCGAATGGCCCGTGTGGTGATGTCGAGCTCGCGGGCGAGGTCGGAAATGCTATAGGTCTGGCTGCTCATGGAAGCGCTCGAAAAAGGTCATGGCGCTAAGCTAATGGCAGGTTGACGTTTACGTCAAGGGGCATGAATTTATGGTGCTGCTGACGGCCTCTTCGCGGGCAAGCCTCGCTCCTACAAGGTTCGCGTCGAGCCACGAATAAATGATCGACACCAAACCTGTGGGAGATTCTATGGTTGAGGGAAAGCCCTACACCTTATCGAGCTTCTTCTCATGCGCCGTAACCTGTTGGCACAACTCGATCATCTGCTCGCGCATCCAGCGGTTGGCCGGGTCCTGGTCGGTGCTTTCGTGCCAGTAGAGGTGAGTTTCCACCGGCGGAACCTCTTTAACCGGCAGGTTCACCGCGTACAAGTCATGGCGACGGGCGAAGCGTTCTGGCACGGTCATGACCATGTCGGTCTGCTGCAGCACCTGGGACGCCATCAAGTAATGCTGGGAGCGCAGGGCGATCTTGCGCTGGATGCCCATTTTGCCCAGGGCCAGGTCGACATAACCCAGACCGCTGCGCCGGCTGGAGATATGGATGTGGGTCAGTGACAGATAATCGTCGAGGGTGAATTTCTCTTTGCCCGCCAACGGATGGCCCTTGCGCATGGCGCACACGTAACGGTCCTCCATCAACTTGACGTGACGCACCTGCGGGTCGGTGTTGAGTGGCGCATCCACCGCAAAATCGAGACGACCGGCTGCCAGTTCCTTGGTGGTCTCACGCCGTTTGGACAAGAAGCTTTCGATGATTACCGTCGGCGCCAGGCGTCGCAGGCGCTGGAACAGCGGCGGCAGGATCACCGCTTCAGTGAGGTCGGTCATGCTGATGCGGTAAGTCTTGACCGCCTGCAACGGGTTGAAGATGCGGCTTTCCTGCACCGACACCCGCAGCAAGGAGAGGGCGTTGCGCACGGGGCCGATGATGTTCTGCGCCATCGGTGTGGGCACCATGCCTTGGGCGGTACGCACGAAAAGCGGATCGTTGAAGGTCTCGCGCAGGCGGGCCAGAGCGTTCGAGACGGCTGGTTGAGTGATGCCGACAATCTGCCCGGCGCGCGTCAGGTTGGCTTCGGTGTAGATCGCGTCGAAGACGATGAAAAGGTTGAGGTCGACCTTGCTCAGATTCATTGCGCTGCGCTCTCTGCTTCTTGTTTTAGGAAGGTGGCTCGATCAGTCGATCATATATCGGTGATGAATGTTAATACACGCCGAGAATAGGCTAGGTAAATTATCAACGCTGTTCTAGCATCGATTGCATGACCTGAACAACCTCCCTTTAGAAGGTAGCTGCCCATGGATTTCGCTTATTCGCCCAAAGTGCAAGAACTGCGTGAGCGCGTGACCGCGTTCATGGACACCTACGTTTATCCCGCTGAAGCGGTGTTCGAACGCCAGGTTGCCGAGGGCGATCGCTGGCAGCCGACAGCGATCATGGAAGAACTCAAACTCAAGGCCAAAGCTGAAGGCCTGTGGAATTTGTTTCTGCCTGAATCCGAACTCGGCGCCGGCCTGACCAACCTCGAATACGCGCCATTGGCGGAAATCATGGGCCGCTCGCTGCTCGGTCCTGAGCCGTTCAACTGTTCCGCGCCGGACACCGGCAACATGGAAGTGCTGGTGCGTTACGCCAATGAAGAACAGAAGCAACGCTGGCTCGAACCGCTGTTGCGCGGCGAGATTCGCTCGGCGTTCGCCATGACCGAGCCGGACGTGGCCTCGTCAGATGCCACCAACATGGCCGCCCGCGCTGTGCGTGATGGCGATGAGTGGGTGATCAACGGCAAGAAGTGGTGGACCTCAGGGGCCTGTGATCCACGCTGCAAGATCCTGATCTTCATGGGCCTGAGCAATCCAGATGCACCGCGCCATGCGCAGCACTCGATGATTCTGGTGCCGGTGGATACCCCTGGCGTGAAGATTGTGCGTCCGCTGCCGGTGTTCGGTTACGACGACGCGCCTCACGGTCACGCCGAAGTACTGTTCGAAAACGTCCGGGTGCCGTACGAAAACGTCCTGTTGGGTGAAGGACGCGGCTTCGAAATTGCTCAGGGTCGCCTCGGCCCGGGCCGGATTCACCACTGCATGCGTTCGATCGGCATGGCCGAGCGTGCGTTGGAGCTGATGTGCAAACGTGCGGTCAACCGCACTGCGTTCGGCAAACCCCTGGCGCGTCTGGGCGGTAACATCGATAAAATCGCCGACTCGCGGATGGAGATCGACATGGCGCGCCTGCTGACGTTGAAAGCGGCGTACATGATGGACACCGTCGGCAACAAGGTGGCGAAGAGCGAAATCGCGCAGATCAAAGTCGTCGCGCCGAACGTGGCGTTGCGGGTGATCGACCGGGCGATCCAGATCCATGGCGGGGCAGGGGTTTCCAACGATTTCCCGTTGGCCTACATGTACGCCATGCAACGCACCCTGCGCCTGGCCGACGGCCCGGACGAAGTGCACCGCGCGGCGATCGGCAAGTTCGAGATCGGCAAATATGTGCCGAAGGAAATGATGCGTAGCGGTCAGTAAATCCGCGGCGCCTGCCATTCGCGAGCAAGCCCGCTCCCACATTTGACCGCACTCCCTTGAGAGAACTCGGTCACCTGTGGGAGCGGGCTTGCTCGCGAATGCGTCAGACCTTTCACCGCGAGGGTATCTGGTTCAATACACCCAAACCTCAACCCGCCGATTCTTGATCCGCCCCTCATCCCCGCTGTTGGTCGCCACCGGCATCTCGGCGCCGAACCCGCGAATCTCGCGAAACACCACGCCGCTTTTCACCAGCTCTCGCCGCACCGCCATGGCCCGCAGTTTCGACAGCAGATCGGCCCGCGCCGGGTCGCTCTTGGCGTCGCCAAACCCCACTAGCGTCACCTGCCGATTGGTTTTGTCGTGCTGCTTTATATAGTCGAGTACCCGCGACAGGTCTTGTCGGGCCTTGTTGTCCAGCGTCGCGCTGCCTTCTTCGAAACGGAAATTCACCGTCAGCCGCTGGGCATGACGGCTGAGTGCCTGATAACCCTCGGGCATCAACGCATTCGGCGTGACGGCCATGGCCTGCACAGTCTGTGCGATAAAGCCATTGGCTGCGACGATCGCCTGGCCTTTGCTGCTTTGCGCGAACTTCACCAAGGCCTTGGCCCAGGGATTTTTCCCATTCGGCGGCAGGTAAAAGAACAGCCGACGGGATAGCGGGTAATCTTCCGTCGCGATCAGGCTATTGACCGGCAGCATGGCCTGGGAGTCGCCATCGACAATCGCCACGGCTTTGGCCTGGCGCACATAAGGCAAACCGATGAAGCCGATGCCTTGCGGGTCCAGACTGACGGCGTCGGACAATTGCTCGCTGGATTCGAAGCGTTTCGCGTTGCCGCTCAGGGTTTTCCCACGCGGGCTGAGTACCAGTTCCTTGAACGTGTCATAGGTGCCTGATTGATCATCCCGCGCATAGAGATGAATCGTCCCACCGGTGCCGCCGAGTGCTTCCCAGGTTTTCGCTTCGCCGCTGAAGATTCGCGCCAGTTGTACGGTGTTGAGTTGCTTCAGCGGATTGTGCGGATGAAGGATGATTGCCAGCCCGTCGATGGCGATGACTTGCTCGGCAATCGGGCTTTTCAGGTCGCCCAGCGGCTCAAGATCCAGCCGTTCGTTGTCCTTGATCGGGCGCGACGAAGCCGCGAGATCGGCAGAGGCGATTCTCAGGGCTTTGAACCCGGTGCTGGAACCATGGGCCGCGATCTCCACCTCGACTCGGCGTCCCCGAACGGTTTCGCCGACGATGCGTTGTTCGTTGGCTTTGTCCGGGGCTTCGCGATGAACCTTGAGCAGGCCCTGTTCACGCATCAAGCCCTCGACCAGCGCCGGGCCCAATGCTGCGCCAATGGTGTTGGAGCCCTGGATGCGCAACACCGGGCCACGTTCGGGCGTCGGCAAATCGCTGGCCGACACTGTTAACGGCAGCAGGGCGGCGAGCATCGACACAAACAACACGCGCAGCGTCATGCCGGCACCTTATAAGCCTGGGAAAGTGCCGGGAGAATAAGTCAGTAAGGTTGCTGAACGATGACAATTAACAAATGTGGGAGCGGGCTTGCTCGCGAATGCGGTCAATCATTCAACATTGATGTCGACTGACCCAGCGCCTTCGCGAGCAAGTCGAATCGTCGCACCGCCGCTCCCACATTGGTTTTGTGTAGATTTTGTAGGATCAGCTCAACTCAAGCCAGATCGGTGCGTGATCGGAGGGCTTTTCCATTGCGCGCAAATCGTAATCCACGCCGGCATCCTTCACTCGCGGCAACAATCCATGGGAGGCCATGATCAAGTCAATCCGCAGCCCGCGCTTGGGTTCATCTTCAAAACCGCGGCTGCGGTAGTCGAACCAGCTGAAACGGTCGGCAACGTCCGGGTTCAGGTGACGGAAGCTGTCCACCAGGCCCCAATTCTTCAAGCGGGCCATCCATTCGCGTTCTTCCGGCAGGAAGCTGCATTTGCCGGTTTTCAGCCAGCGTTTCATGTTGTCCGGGCCGATGCCGATGTCGCAGTCTTCCGGGGAAATGTTCACATCGCCCATCACCACAATCGGCTGGTCGTTGCTGAACTGGCTTTCCAGCAATTGCTGCAAATCGCTGTAGAAACGTTCCTTGGCCGGGAATTTGGTGGGGTGATCGCGGCTTTCGCCCTGTGGGAAATAGCCGTTCATGATGGTCACCGGCACGCCATTGGCGTCGGCGAAAGTGCCCCAGATGAAGCGTCGCTGGGCGTCTTCTTCGTCAGTGGTGAAACCTTTGTACAAGGCAATCGGTGCCTGGCGCGAGAGCAGGGCCACGCCGTAATGGCCTTTTTGCCCATGGAAATGCACGTGATAACCCAGTGCTTGAACCTCGGCCAGGGGGAACTGGTCGTCGTGGACCTTGGTTTCCTGCAGGCCGATCACGTCCGGTTGATGCTTTTCAATCAGCGCCGCCAGCTGATGCGGGCGAGCGCGCAGCCCGTTGATGTTGAAGGAGACGATCTTCATGGTCGGCAGTCCTGGCAAAAATGCGATGCTAGCTGACATGTAGGAATGGGGCCAGCCTTGGGGTGAGGCGATTCGTTGTGTTCTGTCAGAGATGTGTTGGCAGATCGGGCCTCTTCGCGGGCAAGCCTCGCTCCTACAAATTGGGTGTTGATCATTTAATCGTGGCTCGACGCGAACTTTGTAGGAGCGAGGCCTGCCCGCGAAGGCGTCAGCCCGATCGATGAAGCTCCCGGCTTGGTCTATACCTGTCTGGGGAACTGTGAAGCCACCCAAAGGCTCGTACCAATAAGAACGCGGCCTTCTGAGCCGCGCCCAGGGGAGATCTACCGCATGCCCGAAACCTCGACCGCCATCGCCGACATTCACATGCTCGACAGCGGCTATTCCCGCGAAGCACGCTCCTTGTTGTATCAGGCGTACCGGCACGAGCCGACATTCGGCTACTTGTTCGAAGCCGAACGCCCCGGTTATGAACAGCGAGTACGGGCCACGGTGCGCGAACTGGTCAAGCAACACTTTCTTCAGGAGTTGCCAGCCATCGGCCTGCTAGTGAATGACCGCTTGATCGGCATCGCCCTGATCGCACCGCCACAACGCCGCCTGGGCATCACCGAAAGTTGGGCCTGGCGTCTGCGGATGGTACTCAGCACCGGGTTTCGCTGCACCCGCCGCTACCTCGATTACCACGCCGCCGTGATGGCGTGCGTGCCGTCTGACTCGGTGCATGTCCTGCCGCTGCTGGGGGTTCATCCGCAATTCCAGGGCAAGCACTTCGGCGAACAATTGCTACAGGCGGTCCATAACTGGTGCGCGGTCGATGAGCACTCACAGGGTGTGATCCTCGACACCGGGAATCCTCGTTATCTGGAGTTCTATAAGCGTCAGGGCTACGAGGAAATCGGCGAAGTGGCCGTAGGACCGATTCGTGAGCACGTGTTTTTCCACGCCAACCCGCAGGTGTTACAAACAGCAACGGCATAAGGGTAGAACTTTCGCGGCAGGTCAGGCTCTATCAGGCTCCCAAGCTCGTGATAGCATCCGCGCTATGAAGTTTCCCGGAAGATTTACCAGTGGCGTGTTGATGCTGATCTCCAGCTGCGCGGCGCTGGCGCAAAGTGAATTGGATGTGCGGATCAAACCGTCCAACGATGAACTGAAGGCCAATATAGAAGGCTATATCGGTAGCCTCGGCGATCGCGATGAAGAAGCCTTGCTGCGCTTCAGTCGCGGCGCCGAAGAACAGGCGCGCAAGGCCGCCCAGGCCTTGGGTTATTACCAGCCGCAAATCGACAGCGACGTGAAGGGCGGCAAGACGCCGCGCCTGGTGCTGAACATCGACCCCGGTGAGCCGATCCATTTGCGCAACGTCACGGTGCGCATCGACGGCCCGGCGGCCTCCTTCAAGTCCTTTCGAGTACCGAAAAGCGATCTACTCAAACCCGGCGCGGTGCTGAACCATGGCCGTTACGAAGACGCCAAGCGGCTGATCCAGAACCAGGCCTCACGCTACGGCTTTTTCAGTGGGCGCTTCACCCGCCAGAAACTCTTGGTGGACCCGCGCGCCGGCGTCGCCGACATCGAATTGATCTACGACAGCGGCCCACGCTATGCGCTGGGCAAGGTCAGTTTTGAAGGCGACACGCCGTTCGACGAAGACCTGCTGCAACGCATGGTGCCGTTCAAGGCCGGTACGCCTTACGACTCCGAACTGATCGCCGAACTCAATCAGGCGCTGCAATCGAGCGGTTATTTCGAGGGCGTGCGCGTCGACGCGGCGCCGACCGCGTCCAAGGATGACGTGATCCCGGTGGCGGTCAAACTGGAAACCCGCAAGCCACGGACCATGGGCCTCGGTCTGGGCTTTTCCACCGACGTCGGTCCACGGGTCAAAGCCAACTGGACGCGGCATTGGGTCAATCCTCAAGGGCATAGTTACGGCTGGGAGGCCGAGATTTCGGCGCCACGGCAGAACGTCGGGCTGTTTTACGACGTTCCGCTGGACCCACCATTGACCGACAAACTGCGTTTTGCCGGTGGTTATCAATATGAAGAAATCGCTGGCACCGATACCCTCAGCAAACTGCTGACCCTCGGCCCCGAGTGGCACAGCAAGTTGCCCAGCGGCTGGCAGCGGGTGGTGTCGCTCAAGTGGCAACGCGAGGAATACCAACTCGGTGACGATTCGGGGCTCAGCACTTTGCTGATGCCCGGCGTGAGTTATTCCTACCTGAAAAGCGACAACCGCATCGATCCGCACAACGGTTATCGCCTGCAATTCGAAACCAAAGTCGCCAAGGAAGGATTGGGTTCGGACACCAACTTGCTCTACGGCACGGCGCTGGTTAAAGGCCTGACCACGGTCTTCGACAAACACCGCTTGCTCGGTCGGGTGCAGGTCGGCGGCAGCGCCACCAATGGTTACAAATCAGTGCCACCGTCCTTGCGCTTCTTCGCCGGTGGCGATCAGAGCGTGCGCGGTTACGACTACCAGAGCCTGTCTCCGGAAAACTCCGATGGCGACCGTATCGGTGGCCGCTACATGGTGGCCGGCAGCGTCGAGTATCAATACTCAATCGCCGAAAAATGGCGGGTCGCTACCTTCATCGACCAAGGCAACTCCTTCAACACACTCGAACTGCCGAACCTCAAGACCGGGGTCGGTATTGGTGTGCGCTGGGTTTCACCGGTGGGGCCGATTCGCCTTGACCTGGCCCACGCGATGGACGACGACGGCGGCATTCGATTGCACTTTTCCATGGGGCCTGAGCTGTGAAGCGTGGTTTGAAAGTAACGTTGCTGGCGATCCCGGCGCTGCTGATGCTGATCGTTCTGACACTGGTCGCCGTGCTGGGTACTCCGACGGGCAGTCGCTGGGCGCTCGGGTTTGTGCCGGGTTTGACCGTGGAAAATTTCCAGGGCCGTTTGGGTGGGCAGTGGAGCGCCGATCATCTGGAGTGGCAGCAGGACAGCAGCCGGGTCGAGCTGGACAAAGCGATTTTCGCCTGGTCGCCGCTGTGCCTGATGCGCATGACGTTGTGCATCGAGCAATTGCAGGCGGAGCAGGTCAGCCTGCAATTCCCGCCGGGCGTGGAAGAGGAAAGCAGCGGGCCGATCAGTCTGCCGGACTTGAAATTGCCGCTGGCCATCGAATTGGGCGACGTCAAAATCGGCCGCCTGCTGTTCAACGGCAGTGAAGAACTCAAGGGGCTGCAACTGGCAGCGCACTGGACCGAGAAGGGTTTGCAGATCGACTCGGTGCACTTGCAGCGTGATGAACTGAGCCTGAACCTGTCCGGCCTGTTGCAACCAAGCGGCAACTGGCCGCTGACCGCTGAAGGCAAACTGACCCTGCCGTCTCCGGGTACCGAACCATGGGCACTGGCCCTGAAGGTCGACGGCGATCTGCTGAAAACCCTGAACCTGAAAGCCGACAGCAGCGGCTACCTGAACGGCCAACTCACTGGCGAGCTGCAACCGCTGGTGGAAAACCTGCCGGCCAAAGTGCGCATCACCGCCGACGGCTTCAAACCCAGCGCCGATCTACCGGATACCTTGCAACTCAATCAACTGGAGCTCACCGGTGACGGCGACCTGAAAAACGGCTACCAGTTGCTCGGCAAGGCCACGTTCCCCGCAGAGCAAGGCCCGGTTGCGCTGTTGCTGCAAGGCAAGGTCGACGCCAAGGGCGCGCAAATCGCCGGCCTTGACCTGACGGCCAACGACAAACAGAGCCTCAAGCTCATCGGGCAAGTGGACTGGAGCAAAGGCCTGAGTGCTGAAGCGAAAATCGACTGGCTGGATTTCCCGTGGCACCGTCTCTATCCGCTGATCGACGAGCCGCAAGTGGCGCTGCGCAGCTTCAACGGTGAGGTCTCCTACACCGACGGCAACTACATCGGTAACTTCAAAGCCGCACTGGATGGCCCGGCCGGAGCGTTCAGTCTGAACAGCCCGTTCAGCGGCGATCTGACCAAAATCCACCTGCCGCAATTCAAACTCGAAGCCGGGCAGGGCAAGGCCGAAGGGCACCTGAATCTGCAGTTCGCCGACGGTATCGCCTGGGATACGGCGCTGGACCTCTCGGCAATCAACCCGGCGTACTGGCTCGCGGAGCTACCGGGCACGTTGGCCGGTCCCTTGCGCAGCAAAGGTGAGATGAAGAACGAAACGCTCAGCCTGACCGCCGACCTGGACCTGAAGGGCAAGCTGCGCGGGCAACCGGCGGTGTTGCAAGCCAAGGCCGATGGCGCCGGCGAGCAGTGGAACCTCAATACCTTGCAGATTCGCCTCGGCGACAACAGCATCAACGGCAAAGGCAGCCTGCAACAGAAGCTCACCGGCCAGCTCGACATCAAGCTGCCGCGTCTGGCCCAGCTCTGGCCGCAACTGCGCGGTCAGCTCAATGGTCGGGTCGATGTCGCCGGCACGCTCAAAGCGCCACAAGGCAAGCTCGGTCTGCAAGGCACGCAACTGGCCTTCGAAGACAATCGCCTGCAAAGCCTCAATCTGGACGCCACCCTCGACAGCGCCCAGCGGGCGAAAATCGACCTCAAGGGCAGCGGCATTCAGACCGGCGACACGTCACTGGGCACATTGACCGCCAGCGGTCAGGGCGACATCAAAAATCAGAAACTCGCCCTCGACTTGCAAGGACCGAAGCTGAAACTGGCGCTCGGTCTCGACGGCACGCTGGATAAGGGCAATTGGCGTGGGCGTCTGGCCAGTGGGCTTATTCAGGCCGGTGGTCAGGACTGGAAGCTGCAAAATCCGGCGAAGCTTGAGCGACTGGCGGACGGCAAAATCAACTTCGGCGCCCATTGCTGGATGTCCGGCCCGGCCAGCCTGTGCGGCGAAGACCAGCGCTTGATGCCCGAGCCGAAGCTGCGTTATCACCTCAAACAGTTCCCCATCGACAGCCTCGCGCAATGGTTGCCGAAGGATTTCGCCTGGCAGGGCAAGCTCAACGCCGACCTGCAACTGGACTTGCCGGCCAGCGGCCCGAACGGTCTGGTCAGCATCGACGCCAGTGGCGGCACGTTGCGTATGCGTGAGAAGGAGCAATGGCTGGACTTCCCGTACCAGACCCTGAAACTCACCAGCAAACTCACGCCAAAACGCATCGACACCGACCTCAACTTTGTCGGCGGCAAACTCGGTGAACTGATGGTTCAGGCGCAAATCAACCCGCTGCCGAAGAACAAACCGCTGACCGGTTCATTCCGCCTCAGTGGCCTGGACTTGTCGGTGGCGCGGCCGTTTGTGCCGATGGTAGAAAAACTCACTGGGCATTTGAGCGGAGGCGGCACATTGTCCGGCGGACTGCTGGCACCGCTGGTCAACGGTAATCTAGAGCTGCGCGACGGCGAAATCTCCGGGCCTGAACTGCCAATGGCGCTCGAAGCCTTGCAACTTCAAGCAGTGATTGCCGGCGAAACCGTGCAACTGAACGGCGGCTGGAAAAGCGGCAAGGCGGGGCAGGGCAGCCTCAATGGCAACATCGCCTGGGGCCAGGCGCTGGTGGTGGATCTGGCGCTCAAGGGCTCGCAGTTGCCGGTCACCGTCGAGCCCTACGCCGCGCTGGAAGTCGCGCCGGACCTGAAGATCTCCATGAAGGACGACAGACTGGCAATCGTCGGCAAAGTGCTGGTGCCAAAGGGCGAGATCATCGTGCGCGAGCTGCCGCCGTCCACGGTCAAGGTCTCCGATGACACGGTGATCGTCGGTCAGCAGACCGAAGAGGGCAAACCGCCAATGGCCATGGCGATGGACATCGATGTGGTGGTGGGGCAGGACAAACTCAGCTTTGCCGGGTTCGGCCTGACCGCCAACCTGCAAGGCCAGGTGCACATCGGCGACAACATGGATACCCGTGGCGAGCTGTGGCTCAACGACGGACGTTACCGCGCCTACGGACAGCGACTGGCGGTGCGCCGGGCGCGCCTGTTGTTTGCCGGTCCCATCGATCAGCCGTATCTGGACATCGAAGCGATTCGCCAGACCGATGATGTCATCGCCGGCATTCGCCTGAGTGGCAGCGCCGAGCAGCCGACCACGCAGATCTTTTCCGAACCGGCGATGAGTCAGGAGCAGGCATTGTCCTATCTGGTGCTGGGGCGTCCGCTGAGCACCACCGGTGAAGACAACAATATGCTCGCCCAAGCCGCCCTCGGGTTGGGCTTGATGGGCAGCTCCGGCGTGACCAGCGGCTTGGCCAAGGATCTGGGCATTCAGGACTTCCAGCTCGACACCCAAGGCAGCGGCACTAGCACCGCCGTGGTGGCCAGCGGCAACATCTCGGAAAAACTCAGCCTGCGTTATGGCGTCGGGGTGTTCGAACCGGCCAACACCATCGCCTTGCGCTACAAACTGAGCAAAAAGGTCTACCTCGAAGCCGCCAGCGGCGTGGCCAGTTCGCTGGACATCTTCTACAAGCGGGATTTCTAGGCCCGCCCCACTTCATAACCGAGTCGCTGCCTTCGCGAGCAAGCCCGCTCCCACATTCGACCGAGTCGCTACATAAGCATGCGATCAAATGTGGGATCGGGCTTGCTCGCGAAGGCGGCAGTGCGGTCACTACAAATCCCGTCGCCACTTATCAGTCAAATACAAAGCATCCTAACTATTGCGTTGACATTCTCTGCCTAGGCAGTAACATCTCGACATACATTCTCTGCCTAGGCAGCTAATCGGTGGTCAGATGAAACATTTCACCTCATACGATTTCCATAATTGCCATCTCGGCCTTTTGCTCGGGCGCGCTGCGCTGCTCAAGGACCGGATCATCGACACGCACATGGAACCCCACGGCATCACCGCCGCGCAGTTCAAAGTGCTGATCATCATGGCCCAGTTCGGTGTCGATACCCCGGCCGAACTGTGCCGTCATTTGTCGCTGGACAGCGGTTCGATGACCCGCATGCTCGATCGTCTGGAACAGAAAGGTTTCCTCGCCCGCCAACGCTCCGAGGCAGACCGGCGTCAGGTTCAGTTGGTGCTGACCGAACAGGGCCAGCAACTGACCGATCAGTTGCCGCAGATCGGCGCCGACGCCATGAATGAACTGGCCGGCGCCATCACCCCGGAAGAATTGAAAACCCTGGAACAGATCCTGAAGAAAATTCTGGTAGCCGCGGGTGACTCGATCACCCTGCTGCGGGTAGGTGGCCATGAACAGTAAAGGCCTGCGTAGCGGCCTGAGCCTGGTGCTGTTGGCCATGAGCCTCGCCGGCTGCGCCAGTTACAGCGGCCTGACCACCGAAGGCGTCAGCCTCGATGCGAAAAATCTAAAGGCCGGGCAATCCCTCAACGGCGTGACGCTGTCGCCCGCGGCGTGGCCGAAAAGCGACTGGTGGAAAAGCCTCGGCGATCCGCAACTCGACGGTCTGATCCGCGAAGCCTTGCACGACAGCCCCGACATGCAAATCGCCGACGCCCGCGCCCATCAGGCCAGCGCCGCTGCCTATGCCGTCGACGCCGCGCGGATGCCGACCCTCGATGCCAGCGCCGGCGTCAGCCGTTCGCGTCTGGCCCGCGATCAGGACCCGAGCGGGCAGGGCGGCACCTATTCCACCGTGCGTAATCTCGGTGCGAGTTTCAATTACAACTTCGACCTTTGGGGCGGTCAGCGCGACGCCTGGGAAGCCGCATTGGGCCAGGCCCGTGCCGCCGAAGTCGATCAGCAGGCCGCGCAGCTGACCTTGTCCGCCGATGTCGCCCGCGCCTACAGCGATCTGGGGCAGGCGCACATCATCCATGACCTGGCCAGCGAAGACCTCAAGCGCACCCAACAAATGCTCGACCTCAGCCAGCGTCGCCTGAGCTCGGGGATCGACAGCCAGTACCAGTTCCAGCAGACCGAAAGCCTGGAAGCCAGCGCCGAAGCCAGCCTGATCGACGCCGAGAAACGCCTGCAAAGCGCGAAAATCGCCTTGGCGGTGCTGCTGGGCAAAGGCCCGGATCGCGGCAATGAAATCGTCCGACCGAAAGTTCTCCAGGCCAGCGCCGTGGCGTTGCCGTCGGTGCTGCCGGCGGAGTTGCTCGGTCGTCGCCCGGACCTGGTGGCGGCACGCTGGCGGGTTGAAGCCGCGAGCAAAAACATCGCGGCGGGCAAGACTCAGTTTTACCCCAACCTCAACCTGAGCGCGGCGGCCGGTGTCGAATCATTGCTGGGCGATGCGATGTTCGGTTCCGCCAGTCGTTTCTTCAACGTCGCGCCGACGATCTCGGTGCCGATTTTCGACGGTGGTCGTCTGCGTGCCGACCTCGATTCCCGCGACGCCGATTACGACCTCGCGGTGGCGCAGTACAACAAAAGTCTGGTGAAAGCCCTGGGCGATGTCAGCGACACCATCAATCAGTTACGCGATATCGGCCGGCAAATCGGCGCCCAGCAGCACGCCACCGACATTGCCCAGGATTCTTACAACACCGTGGTCCAGCGCTACGGTTCCGGCATCGGTAATTACCTGGACGTGCTCAGCATCGAGCAGCAATTGCTCCAGGCCCAGCGTCAACTGGCCAACCTGAATGCCGAGCAGATCGACCTGTCGATTCAACTGATGCAAGCGCTGGGCGGCGGCTTCCAGGGCGAAACCCTGACCGCAGCCAACGCAACCCCAGCCACGCAGCACAACTAATTCAAGGTACCCGTCATGGCCACTGTCGATACATCCCAAGCCCCTGACAACGCTCAAGACACGAGCAATCCACGCAAGCGCAAAGTGATGCTGTTTGCACTGACCATCGTGGTGATCCTCGCCGGGCTCGGCGTGTGGGGTTATCAAGAATTTTACGGTCGCTGGAACGAAAGCACCGACGACGCCTATGTGAACGGCAACGTGGTGGAAATCACCCCGCTGGTCACTGGCACCGTGGTCAGCATCGGTGCCGACGATGGCGACCTGGTCCACGAAGGCCAGGTGCTGGTCAACTTTGACCCGAACGACGCCGAAGTCGGTCTGCAAAGTGCCCAGGCCAATCTGGCTCGCACCGTGCGCCAGGTGCGCGGTTTGTACAGCAATGTCGACGGCATGAAAGCCCAGGTCAATGCGCAGCAGGCCGAAGTGCAGAAAGCCCAGGACAACTTCAATCGGCGGAAAAACCTCGCCGCCGGCGGGGCGATTTCCCAGGAAGAACTGTCCCACGCCCGTGATGACCTGACCTCGGCGCAGAACGCCCTGGCCAACGCCAAACAACAACTCATGACCACCAGCGCGCTGGTCGATGACACCGTGGTGTCGTCGCATCCAGACGTGATGTCCGCCGCCGCGCAATTGCGTCAGGCGTACCTGACCCATGCCCGCAGCACTTTGATCGCGCCGGTCACCGGTTACGTTGCCAAACGCAGCGTGCAACTGGGGCAGCGGGTCCAGCCGGGCACCGCGCTGATGGCGGTGATCCCGCTGGATCAACTGTGGATCGACGCCAACTTCAAGGAAACCCAACTGCGTGACATGCGCATCGGTCAGCCGGTGGACATCGAGGCCGACCTCTACGGCAGCGACGTCAAATACAGCGGCACCATCGACAGCCTCGGCGCCGGGACCGGCAGCGCGTTTGCCTTGCTGCCGGCGCAGAACGCCACCGGTAACTGGATCAAGATCGTCCAGCGGGTGCCGGTGCGGATTCACATCAATGCCGAAGAGCTGGCCAGGCACCCATTGCGGGTCGGCCTGTCGACTCAGGTCGATGTGAATCTGCGTGACCAGAGTGGTCCGGTGCTGGCGCAACAGTCGCCGCAAAAGGCTTCGTTCAGCACCGGCATCTACGACCGTCAGTTGGCCGAGGCCGACGCGATGATCACCCAGTTAATCCATGACAACAGCGCCGCGGTCAGTAAAACCGCGCACCGCTGATTGGTCATCACGCCGCCCCTGTGGGAGTGAGCCTTTGTGGCGAGGGAGCTTGCTCCCGCTGGGTCGCGAAGCGACCCCAAAAGCTCTGCGACTGCTTCGCAGCCGAGCGGGAGCAAGCTCCCTCGCCACAAAGGCTCGCTCCCACAAGGTCAGCTGCGTCTGTAACGGGCGCAGCGCCAGCCCCGCTCCAAAAAATTCAGCTCCAAAGGATTTGCGATGAGCAATAACGCGTCTTTCACGCCGCCCAGCCTGCTGCTCAGTACCATCGGCCTGTCGCTGGCGACCTTCATGCAGGTGCTCGACACCACCATCGCCAACGTGGCTTTGCCAACGATTTCCGGCAACCTGGGCGTGAGTTCGGAGCAGGGCACCTGGGTCATCACCTCGTTTGCCGTGAGCAACGCCATCGCGCTGCCACTGACCGGTTGGCTCAGCCGGCGTTTCGGTGAGGTGAAGCTGTTTCTCTGGGCGACGATGCTGTTCGTGCTGGCCTCGTTTCTCTGTGGCATCTCGACCTCGATGCCAGAGCTGATCGGCTTTCGGGTGCTTCAAGGCCTGGTGGCAGGTCCCTTGTACCCGATGACCCAGACGCTGCTGATTGCAGTTTATCCACCCGCCAGGCGAGGCATGGCCCTGGCGTTGCTGGCAATGGTCACGGTGGTGGCACCGATTGCAGGGCCGATCCTCGGCGGCTGGATTACTGACAGCTACAGCTGGCCGTGGATTTTCTTTATCAACGTACCGATCGGGGTTTTCGCGGTGATGGTCGTGCGCCAGCAACTCAAGGCGCGTCCTGTGATGACCAGTTACCAGCCGATGGATTACGTGGGTTTGATCACCTTGATCATCGGTGTCGGCGCGTTGCAGGTGATCCTCGACAAGGGCAATGATCTGGACTGGTTCGAATCGAACTTCATCATCGTCGGCGCGGCTATTTCAGTGATTGCCCTGGCGGTGTTCGTGATCTGGGAAATGACCGACAAACACCCGGTGGTCAACCTGCGGCTGTTCGCTTACCGCAACTTTCGTATCGGCACCATTGTGCTGGTGGGCGGTTATGCCGGGTTCTTCGGCATCAACCTGATCCTGCCACAATGGCTGCAAACCCAGATGGGCTACACCGCCACCTGGGCCGGATTGGCGGTGGCGCCGATCGGTATTTTGCCGGTGCTGCTGTCGCCGTTTGTCGGCAAGTACGCGCACAAGTTCGACCTCCGACTATTGGCTGGTGGCGCGTTCCTCTGCATCGGTTTGAGTTGCTTCATGCGCGCCGGGTTTACCAACGAAGTGGACTTCCAGCACATCGCGCTGGTGCAATTGTTCATGGGCATTGGCGTGGCGCTGTTCTTCATGCCGACCCTGAGCATTTTGATGTCGGACTTGCCGCCGAGCCAGATTGCCGACGGCGCAGGACTTGCGACCTTCCTGCGGACCCTGGGCGGTAGTTTTGCGGCATCGTTGACCACCTGGATCTGGATTCGCCGGGCCGATCAACACCATGCATATTTGAGTGAAAGCATTACCACGTATGAGCCGGCGACCCGGGAGGCGTTGAACACGCTCGGCGGGGCGGGTAACCCGGCTTATGCGCAACTGGATCATGTGCTGACCAGCCAGGCGTACATGCTCTCCACCGTGGATTACTTCACGTTGCTGGGGTGGGCGTTCATGGGGTTGATTCTGCTGGTGTGGCTGGCGAAACCGCCGTTTGCGGCAAAGGCGGGGCCGGCCTCGGCGGGGCATTGATCGAAACCTTGTAGGAGCGAGGCTTGCCCGCGAAGGCGTCATATCAGTCAACATTGATGTTGAATGTGGCGACGCCTTCGCGGGCAAGCCTCGCTCCTACAGGGGTTTCATTCTGCAGTCAGGCGCGGGTTACCAAAATCAAATGGCGCCAACGCAAACCCTTGCTCATCC
Organism: Pseudomonas sp. PDM24; assembly: GCF_019218905.1. Taxonomy (NCBI): domain Bacteria; kingdom Pseudomonadati; phylum Pseudomonadota; class Gammaproteobacteria; order Pseudomonadales; family Pseudomonadaceae; genus Pseudomonas; species Pseudomonas sp. PDM24. The sequence goes on from NZ_JAHUWR010000001.1 coordinate 612,139, forward strand.
ACCTGCAACGCCCAGCCCTGACGGTCCCAATCCCCCAACACAATGCGTTTGGCCGCCTGCTCGCCAATCTGCAACTTGTGGATGGCCGGGCGATGGGTATGCCCGTGGATCAAGGTTTTCACGCCATATTGCTGCATGACCCGCGGCACTTCCTCAGGTGTGACATCAACAATGTCATTGGCCTTCATCCGCACCTGCGCACGGCTTTCACTGCGCAGCTTGTGCGCCAGTTTATGGCGCGTGCGCAAGGGCAGGTGCCGCAGGATAAACAGGGTGATCGGGTTGCGCAGGTAACGTCGCAGCTTCATATAGCCGACGTCGCGGGTGCAGAGGCTGTCGCCATGCATCAACAGCACCGGCTCGCCGTAAAACTGCACGACACTCGGGTCTTTCAACAACGTGCAGCCGGCCTGTTTGCAGAAGGCCTGGCCAAGCATGAAGTCGCGATTGCCGTGCATCAGAAAAATGGCCGTGCCGCTGTCGCTGAGGTCGCGCAGGGCCTGGCAGATGGAACGCTGGAACGGCGTCATGGCATCGTCGCCAATCCACGCCTCGAAAAAGTCGCCCAGAATGTACAACGCACTCGCTGAGCGGGCACGTCTAGCGAGCAAATCCAGAAACGCCCGGGTAATGTCCGGGCGCTCCTCTTCCAGATGCAAGTCTGAAATCAGCAGTATCACTCAATGATCTCGGCTTTCTCGATGATCACGTCTTCTGCGGGTACGTCCTGGTGGCCGGCTTTGGAAGTCGTGGCCACGCCTTTGATCTTGTCGACCACGTCGGTGCCTTCGACTACTTTGGCGAATACAGCGTAGCCCCAACCCTGAACGGTCTTGGCGCTGTGGTTCAGGAAGCTGTTGTCAGCCACGTTGATGAAGAACTGGGCGGAAGCCGAATGCGGCTCCATGGTGCGGGCCATGGCCACGCTGTACTTCACGTTCGGCAGGCCGTTGTCGGCTTCGTTCTGGATGCTTGGGCGCTTGTCTTTCTTTTCTTTCATGCCTGGCTCGAAACCGCCGCCCTGGATCATGAAGTTGCCGATGACACGGTGGAAAACAGTGTTTTCGTAGTGACCGGCTTTAACGTACTCGATGAAGTTGGCCACGGTGATCGGGGCTTTCTCAGCATTCAGCTCCAGGACGATGTCGCCGAAGTTGGTGGACAGTTTGACTTGGGTCATGATCGGTACTCTTTTTTCTATGAATTCGTGGGTTTCAGGGAGTTCAGGCCCTCAACCGGTCCGGCCAGTGTCGGCCAAGGCAGGCAGTTTAGCGTGCCGGGCGCGAATTTCGAGGCTGTTTTTCATTGCCAGCCGATTAAATGCAGCCGATTGCCGGCCTGCTCTGTCAGCCACTTGACAGCATCGGCTATGATAAGCCCCTTTGATTTATAACAGCCGCTTTGATTTGGCCAACTGGCCGCGCACTTGTACGTTCAAGGATCCTATGAGCAAGCCCACTGTCGACCCTACCTCGAATTCCAAGACCGGCCCTGCCGTGCCGGTCAATTTCCTGCGCCCGATCATCCAGGCGGACCTGGACTCGGGTAAGCACACGCAGATCGTCACCCGTTTCCCGCCTGAGCCCAACGGCTACCTGCACATCGGTCACGCCAAGTCGATCTGTGTGAACTTCGGTCTGGCCCAGGAATTCGGCGGCGTCACGCACCTGCGTTTCGACGACACCAACCCGGCCAAGGAAGACCAGGAATACATCGACGCGATCGAAAGCGACGTCAAATGGCTGGGCTTCGAATGGTCCGGTGAAGTGCGCTATGCCTCGCAGTATTTCGACCAGTTGCACGACTGGGCGGTAGAGCTGATCAAGGCCGGCAAGGCCTACGTCGACGACCTGACCCCCGAGCAAGCCAAGGAATACCGTGGCAGCCTGACCGAACCGGGCAAGAACAGCCCGTTCCGTGACCGCTCGGTTGAAGAAAACCTCGACCTGTTCGCCCGTATGAAGGCCGGCGAATTCAAGGACGGCGCACGCGTGCTGCGGGCCAAGATCGACATGGCCTCGCCGAACATGAACCTGCGCGACCCGATCATGTATCGCATCCGTCACGCGCATCACCACCAGACCGGTGACAAGTGGTGCATCTACCCGAACTACGACTTCACCCACGGACAGTCGGATGCCATCGAAGGCATCACCCACTCGATCTGCACCCTGGAGTTCGAAAGCCATCGTCCGCTGTACGAGTGGTTCCTCGAGAACCTGCCAGTACCGGCGAAACCGCGTCAGTACGAGTTCAGCCGCCTGAACCTGAACTACACCATCACCAGCAAGCGCAAGCTCAAGCAACTGGTCGATGAAAAGCACGTTCACGGTTGGGACGATCCGCGCATGTCCACGCTGTCGGGTTTCCGTCGCCGTGGCTACACGCCGAAATCGATCCGCAACTTCTGCGAAATGATCGGCACCAACCGCTCCGACGGCGTCGTCGACTTTGGCATGCTTGAATTCAGCATCCGTGACGACCTTGACCACAGCGCCCCACGCGCCATGTGCGTGTTGCGTCCGCTGAAAGTCGTGATCACCAACTACCCGGAAGGCCAGGTCGAAAACCTCGAATTGGCGTGCCACCCGAAAGAAGACATGGGCGTGCGCGTTCTGCCGTTCGCCCGTGAGCTCTACATCGACCGTGAAGACTTCATGGAAGAGCCGCCGAAGGGCTACAAGCGCCTGGAGCCAAACGGCGAAGTGCGTCTGCGCGGCAGCTACGTGATCCGTGCCGACGAAGCGATAAAGGACGCCGATGGCAACATCGTCGAACTGCGTTGCTCCTACGATCCGGAAACGCTCGGCAAGAACCCTGAAGGTCGCAAGGTCAAAGGCGTGGTGCACTGGGTGCCGGCTGCGGCCAGCGTCGAGTGCGAAGTGCGTCTGTATGATCGCCTGTTCCGTTCGGCCAACCCTGAGAAGGCCGAAGACAGCGCCAGTTTCCTGGACAACATCAACCCTGACTCGCTGCAAGTTCTCACTGGTTGTCGTGCCGAGCCTTCGCTGGGCAATGCACAGCCGGAAGACCGTTTCCAGTTCGAGCGCGAAGGTTACTTCGTCGCGGATATCAAGGACTCGAAACCGGGCGCTCCGGTGTTCAACCGTACCGTGACCTTGCGTGATTCGTGGGGCCAGTGATTCAAGGAACAACATAAAGTGCTAACGATCTACAACACGCTCACCAAGAGCAAAGAAGTCTTCAAGCCGCTGGATGGCAACAAGGTGCGCATGTACGTCTGCGGGATGACCGTGTACGACTACTGCCACCTGGGCCATGGCCGCAGCATGGTCGCGTTCGACCTGGTGACCCGCTGGTTGCGGTTCAGCGGTTACGACCTGACCTACGTGCGCAACATCACCGACATCGACGACAAGATCATCAATCGGGCCAACGAGAACGGCGAGTCGTTCGAAGCTTTGACCGAGCGCATGATCGCGGCGATGCACGAAGATGAAGCGCGCCTGAATATCAAGAAGCCGGACATGGAACCGCGTGCCACTGACCATATCCCGGGCATGCACGCGATGATCCAGACCTTGATCGACAAGGGCTACGCCTACGCACCGGGCAATGGCGACGTGTACTACCGCGTCGCCAAGTTCATGGGCTATGGCAAGCTGTCGCGCAAGAAGATCGAAGACCTGCGCATCGGCGCACGGATCGAAGTCGACGAGTCCAAGCAGGACCCGCTGGACTTCGTGCTGTGGAAAGCCGCCAAGCCGGGCGAGCCGAGTTGGGAATCGCCATGGGGCGCCGGGCGTCCGGGCTGGCACATCGAGTGCTCGGTGATGTCGACCTGCTGCCTGGGTGAAACCTTCGACATTCATGGCGGCGGCAGCGACCTCGAGTTCCCGCACCATGAAAACGAAATCGCCCAGAGCGAAGCGGCCACCGGCAAGACCTACGCCAACGCGTGGATGCATTGCGGCATGATTCGCATCAATGGCGAGAAGATGTCCAAGTCCTTGAACAACTTCTTCACCATTCGCGACGTGCTGGAAAAGTACCACCCGGAAGTCGTGCGTTACCTGCTGGTATCGAGCCACTACCGCAGCGCGATCAACTATTCGGAAGACAACCTCAAGGACGCCAAAGGCGCACTCGAGCGTTTCTACCATGCGTTGAAAGGCTTGCCGAACGTGGCACCGGCTGGTGGCGAAGCCTTTGTCGAGCGCTTCACTCAGGTGATGAACGACGACTTTGGCACGCCGGAAGCCTGCGCGGTGCTGTTCGAGATGGTCCGCGAGATCAACCGTCTGCGCGAGAGCGATCTCGATGCAGCGGCCGGTCTGGCGGCTCGTTTGAAAGAATTGGCGAGCGTGCTGGGTGTGTTGCAGCTTGAAGCCGATGACTTCCTGCAGGCCGGTGCCGAAGGGCGGGTCGATGCGGCTGAGGTTGATGCACTGATCCAGGCTCGTTTGACGGCTCGTGCCAACAAGGACTGGGCCGAATCCGACCGCATCCGCGACCAGCTCACCGCCATGGGCGTGGTACTGGAAGACGGCAAGGGCGGGACGACCTGGCGATTGGCTGACTGATTGCTGCGTTTGCTACAAAACAAAACCCGCCTTGTGCGGGTTTTTGTTTGTGGGTTGAGCGTAAGTAGGTGGTGTCTGGGCTGACGTCTTCGCGGGCAAGCCTCGCTCCTACAGGGATCGTCACGATATTGGCGAACGGCGCGGTCCCTGTAGGAGCGAGGCTTGCCCGCGAATGTTCTCAAGCCGAACGCGTCACTCAACCTGGCGCAATCGCTTGTAAAGGGTATTGCGGCTAACCCCCAACCGCCGCGCCAGGTGCGAAATGTTCCCCCCAGCCGCCTGCAACTGCCGATTCAATGCCTCGGCATCATTCAAATCAACCGCTACAGGCTCCGGCGAATCCACCGGCTCCATCTCCAGATCGACAAAAAAATCATCCGGCAAATGCTCTGGCCGCACGGGTTGCTCTTCGGCCATGGCCAGCGCCACCTGCATCACGCTGCTGACCTGGCGCAAATTGCCCGGCCACGGATGGCGGCCGAATAGTGCGAGTACTTCGGGGCTCAACCCGGCCCACTGCGACGGTTCACGGTGTTGCTCCCACAGGCGCTTGAACAGCGCCTGCTTGTCGCTGCGCTCTCTCAAGGGCGGCAACTCCAGGGTCAAGCCACCGATGCGGTAATACAAATCCTCACGAAACCGCCCCAGCTGAACCTGCTCACGCAACGAGCGGTTGGTCGCTGAAATGATCCGAATGTCCACCGGGAACAGCTCACTGCTGCCTACCGGTTGCACGCAACGCTCCTGCAACACCCGCAGCAGTCGCGCCTGGGTTGGCAGCGGCATGTCGCCGATTTCATCGAGGAACAAGGTGCCTTTGTCGGCCTTTCGGATCAGCCCGATGCTGCCTTTCTGATTGGCGCCGGTGAACGCACCTTTCTCATAGCCAAACAGCTCGGATTCCACCAGTTCGGCGGGGATCGCCGCACAGTTGACGGCAATGAACGGTTGTTTGCTGCGCGAGCTGGCGTGGTGCAGGGCTTTGACGAAGACTTCCTTGCCGACCCCGGTTTCCCCGTGGATCAACAACGGAATGTCCTTTTCCAGCAAGCGCTCGGCCTGGCGCACGGCTTTTTCCACGCGGCTGTCGCCAAAATGCAGGGTGTTGAGGCTGATGGCGGCGGGTGCTGATGTCGTGAGTTCAGCGCTCTTTAATTCAGAAAACAATCGAGCCTGAATCGGCGCCTGTTTCGGCCGCTTCAACAGGCACTGGAAACGGTTGCGCCCCGAGGCTTGCAGGGCAAACGGCAGGCCGTCCGGCTGGTTCAGCAGTTCCAGTAAAGAGACTTTGAACAGGCTTTCGACGCTGACCCGCGACAGACTGATGCCCAGCAGATTATCGGCCCGGCGATTGGCCGACAGCACCTGACCGGTTTCGTCGAAGATCAGCAACCCGGCCCATTGGCTGTCGAGGTTGTTCAGCCCAGTGTTGAAGGTCAGCTGGAAATGCTGGCCGTGGAACAGGTTGAGAATCAGCCGATTCTCCACGGTCTGGCTCATCATCTTGACCATGCCCAGGGTGTGGGACGGCGGCAGGTAGCTGTCGCTGGACACATCCAGCACCGCGATCACCTTGCGCTCGGCATCGAAAATCGGTGCGGCGGAACCGGTCATGAAGCGGTTGGCCTTGAGAAAATGTTCATCGTGCTCGATGTGCACGGCCTGCTCGCAGGCCAACGCAGTGCCGATCGCATTGGTCCCGCTGCAACGTTCCATCCAGCTGGCGCCGGCGCTGAAACCGCGAGCCAGGCTCGGCTCAATGAAACGCTGGGTGCCCCAGGACGTCAGCACCTGGCCCTGATTGTCGGCGAGCATGATCAGGCAATTGGAGTTGCTGAGGATGTTCTCGTAATACGGCAGGACTTCCTGATGGGTGGTCTGCACCAGTGAATGCTGGCTCTCCAGCAACTGGGCGATGCCATCGGCCGGCAGTTGATCGAACGCTGGTGCGCTCTGATGATCGAGCCCGAACGCGCGGCAGCGGGACCAGGAGTCCTGGATGATGGCGTCGTGGGAGAGCGGCGGGGCAGGTGCGGCCATGGCAGTCGATCTCTGAGCATTATTATTTTTGTTATGAGTAACGCGATTCATGTAGCAGCTGGCGAAGCCTGCGTTCGGCGACGCGTCGTAAAACCTGTTTGCATGGTCATCCTGATACACCGCGATGCCTGATTTCACGACGACTGCGTCGCCGAACGCAGGCTTCGCCAGCTGCTACACAGGGCGTGCGCAATTCAGAATTTCCCGCAGTAAAGCATCCGTAGAGTGTTGTTCACATTTGTTCATTGTCAATCTTTTAACTGTTCAATTGTTCAGTCGCGGTTGTTCATTTCTGTTCAGCTACGAACGCGGTTTTTCCTCCATTTGACGGATTTTCAAGCCAGATCAACCGCTTGGAATTTCTGGCACGAATGTCGCTGTAGTGCTCCGGTCGCTTGACTCCAATAATAAAAAGGCCGAGCCATGTCACTAATCCTGGAGCACGTCAGCCGTACCGTCGAGGGTCAGACCTGGATCGACGATGCGTGCCTTAACTTCGAACCCGGATCGTTCAATGTTTTGCTCGGTCGCACGCTGTCCGGCAAAACCAGCCTCATGCGCCTGATGGCCGGTCTGGACAAGCCCGACAGCGGCCGCATCCTGATGAACGGCGTCGACGTCACCCAACGCCCGGTGCGTTTGCGCAATGTGTCGATGGTCTATCAGCAGTTCATCAACTACCCGACCATGACGGTGTTCGAGAACATCGCCTCGCCACTGCGTCAGGGCGGCGTTTCCAACGAGCTGATCCAAAGCAAAGTGCTGGAAACCGCGAAGATGCTACGCATCGAGAAATTCCTCCAGCGCCATCCTTTGGAACTCTCCGGCGGCCAGCAACAGCGCACGGCCATGGCCCGGGCGCTGGTCAAGGACGCCGAGCTGATTCTGTTCGATGAGCCACTGGTCAACCTCGACTACAAGCTGCGCGAAGAGCTGCGCCAGGAAATGCGCGAGCTGTTCGCGGCCCATCACACCATCGCTATCTATGCCACCACCGAACCCAATGAAGCCCTGGCGCTGGGCGGCACCACCACGATTCTTCACGAAGGTCGGGTGATTCAGAGCGGCAAGTCCTCCGAGGTGTATCACCAGCCGCAAACCGTGCTGGCGGCGGAGTTGTTCTCCGAACCGCCGATCAACCTGATGCCGGGGCGCATTGCCGGCAACGAAGTCAGTTTCGCCAACTTCGTGCACTTCCCGTTGAACGTCGATCTGCGGCCGGTGGGCGAGGGCGAGTTCCGTTTTGGTGTGCGCCCTAGCCACATTTCGCTGGTGCCGAGCAACGACGACGATCTGGAGTTGGCGGTGACCGTCGAGGTGGCCGAGATCAGCGGTTCGGAAACCTTCCTGCACGTACGCAACGAGTATTTCCTGCTGGTGCTGCACTTGCCGGGTGTTCACGAATACGACGTCGATGCGCCAATTCGCATCTATATCCCGACCCATAAACTGTTTGTGTTCGATATGCAGGGGCGGCTGGTCCAGGCGCCCGGTCGCCGCATTGCGAGGGTTGCCTGATGGCCGAAATCCGTTTGCAAAGCCTTGCCCACAGCTACACCCCTACGCCAACCGGCCCCGAGGATTACGCGATCCGCGAGATGGACCACGTCTGGGAGCAGGGCGGTGCTTATGCGTTGCTCGGGCCTTCGGGGTGCGGCAAGTCGACCTTGCTCAACATCATTTCCGGGTTACTCAGCCCGTCCCAGGGCCAAGTACTGTTCGACAGTAAAGTGGTCAACGAACTGACCCCGGAAAAGCGCAACATCGCCCAGGTTTTCCAGTTTCCGGTGGTCTACGACACCATGACGGTGTTCGATAACCTGGCCTTTCCATTGCGCAATCAGGGCATGGCGGAAGCGAAAATTCACACCAAGGTGCAGGAAATCGCCGAAGTCCTCGACCTTCAGGCATTGCTGTACAAGAAGGCCCGCAACCTCACTGCCGATGAAAAGCAGAAAGTCTCCATGGGCCGTGGGCTGGTGCGCGATGACGTGTCGGCGATCCTCTTCGATGAACCGCTGACAGTGATCGACCCACACCTGAAATGGAAACTGCGGCGCAAGCTCAAGCAGATCCACGAGCAGTTCAACATCACCATGGTCTATGTCACCCACGATCAACTCGAAGCCTCGACCTTCGCCGACAAGATCGCCGTGATGTACGGCGGCCAAATCGTGCAGTTCGGTACGCCACGGGAATTGTTCGAGCGGCCGAGCCACACCTTTGTCGGCTATTTCATCGGTAGCCCGGGGATGAACCTGATCGAGGTCCAGCCACAAGCCGGCGGTGTCGGTTTTGCCGGGACCCACTTGCCGTTGTCCGACGCGATGCAGAAACGAATCGCCGAGTCCGAATGGAAAACCCTGAAGGTCGGCATTCGCCCGGAGTTCGTTCATGTGTGGGACGAACCCTGTGATGACGCGATGCAGGCACAGGTCGTACACGTCGAAGACCTGGGCACCTACAAGATCATGACCCTGAACCTCGACGGCGCTCCGCTGAAAGTACGCCTGGCCGAAGACAAACCGGTGCCCGAAGGCACGGCATACATCAGTTTTCCGGCGCAATGGCTGATGGTCTATGCCGATGATTACCTGTTGGAGGTGCGGCCATGAACAAGGTGCAGAACAACAAGGCCTGGTGGCTGGTGTTGCCGGTGTTTTTGCTGGTGGCGTTCAGTGCGGTGATCCCGATGATGACCGTGGTCAACTACTCGGTGCAGGATATCTTCGACCAGTCCAGCCGCTACTTCGTCGGCGCCGACTGGTACAAGCAAGTGCTGCTCGACCCTCGGTTGCATGACTCGCTGCTGCGCCAGTTCATCTACTCCGGTTGCGTGTTGCTGATCGAAATTCCGTTGGGCATCGCCATCGCCCTGACCATGCCGACCAAGGGCCGCTGGTCGTCGGTTGTGCTGATTATTCTGGCGATTCCGCTGCTGATCCCGTGGAACGTGGTCGGCACCATCTGGCAGATTTTCGGCCGGGCCGACATCGGTTTGCTCGGTTCGAGCCTCAATGCCATGGGTATCAGCTACAACTATGCGTCCAATACCATGGACGCCTGGGTCACGGTGTTGGTGATGGACGTGTGGCACTGGACATCGCTGGTGGCGCTGTTGTGTTTCTCCGGTTTACGGGCGATTCCGGACGTGTATTACCAGGCTGCGCGGATTGATCGAGCGTCGGCCTGGGCGGTTTTCCGACACATCCAGTTGCCCAAGCTCAAGAGCGTGCTGCTGATCGCGGTGATGCTGCGCTTCATGGACAGCTTCATGATCTACACCGAGCCGTTCGTACTGACGGGGGGCGGTCCGGGGAATGCCACGACCTTCTTGAGTCAGACGCTGACCCAAATGGCCGTAGGGCAATTCGACCTCGGCCCGGCGGCAGCTTTCTCACTGGTGTACTTCCTGATCATTCTGTTGGTGTCGTGGCTGTTCTACACCGCCATGACTCACTCTGACGCCAATCGGTGAGGCCTGCCATGAGCAAGAGAAAGCTTTTCCCGTTGCTGATCTATATCCTGTTCCTGCTGGTGCCGATCTACTGGCTGCTGAACATGTCCTTCAAGAGCAACACCGAAATCCTCGGCGGTCTGACGCTGTTTCCCCAGGATTTCACCTTCGCCAACTACAAGGTGATCTTCACTGACCCGAGCTGGTACACCGGTTATCTCAACTCGCTGTACTACGTGAGCCTGAACACGGTGATTTCCCTGAGCGTGGCGCTGCCAGCGGCGTATGCGTTTTCACGCTATCGTTTCCTCGGTGACAAGCACCTGTTTTTCTGGCTGCTGACCAACCGCATGGCGCCACCGGCAGTTTTCCTGCTGCCATTCTTCCAGTTGTATTCCTCGATCGGGCTGTTCGACACCCACATCGCGGTTGCGCTGGCTCACTGCCTGTTCAACGTGCCGTTGGCGGTGTGGATTCTTGAAGGCTTCATGTCCGGCGTTCCCAAGGAAATTGACGAAACCGCCTACATCGACGGCTACAGTTTCCCCAAGTTCTTCGTGAAGATCTTCGTCCCGCTGATCGGCTCCGGGATCGGCGTCACGGCGTTTTTCTGCTTCATGTTTTCCTGGGTCGAGCTGTTGCTGGCGCGAACCCTGACCTCAGTGAACGCCAAACCCATCGCGGCGGTGATGACCCGCACGGTCTCGGCGTCCGGCATCGACTGGGGCGTGCTGGCGGCAGCGGGGGTGTTGACTATCCTGCCGGGCATGTTGGTGATCTGGTTTGTTCGCAACCACGTGGCCAAGGGCTTTGCCCTGGGCCGGGTATGAGGAACTGATGATGGAATGGATGAGTTGGACGGGCCCCACGGCGGCATTCTTCAGCGTCATTGCCTTGATCCTGACGGGCATGACGACCTGGGAATTGCGTTCGCCGAGCATCCCTCGACGTGGTTTTTTGCCGATTGCCACTACCCGTGGTGATCGGCTGTTTATCGGTCTTCTCGGCAGCGCCTACCTGCATTTGCTGGTAATCGGCGTCACCGACTGGAGCATCTGGGTAGCGTTCGCGTTGTCCCTGGTGTGGCTGTTGGCTGTGATGCGTTGGGGCTAGTCGAAATCGATCGGCATGCATGTCCCGAAACCTAAACAGGAGGTCTCTATGTTCGACAAAAACAATAAGCTGCGACATAGCGTTTCATTGGCAGCCATGCTGGCACTCAGCGGGTTGAGCGCTGCGGCCTGGGCCGATGCCTATGAAGACGCCGCCAAGAAATGGATTGGCAGCGAGTTCAAACCGTCCACCCTGACCGAAGCCCAGCAGCTCGAAGAGCTGAAGTGGTTTATCAAAGCGTCCGAGCCGTTTCGCGGGATGAGCATCAAGGTGGTTTCGGAAACCATCGCGACCCACGAATATGAATCCAAAACGCTGGCCAAGGCCTTTACCGAGATCACCGGGATCAAGTTGACCCACGACTTGCTGCAAGAAGGCGACGTGGTGGAAAAGCTGCAGACCCAGATGCAATCGGACAAGAACATCTATGACGGCTGGGTCAACGACTCGGACCTGATCGGTACGCACTTTCGCTACGGCAAGACCGAATCGATCACCGACCTGATGGCCAACGAAGGCAAGGCTTACACCTCACCGACCCTGGACATCAAAGACTTCATCGGTATCTCGTTCACCACCGCGCCGGATGGCAAGGTCTATCAACTGCCCGACCAGCAGTTCGCCAACCTCTACTGGTTTCGCGCCGACTGGTTCGAGCGGGCGGATCTGAAAGCGAAATTCAAAGAAAAATACGGTTATGAGCTGGGCGTACCGGTGAACTGGTCGGCCTACGAAGACATCGCCAAATTCTTCAGCGAAGACGTCAAGGAAATCGACGGCAAACGCGTCTACGGCCACATGGACTACGGCAAGAAAGACCCGTCCCTCGGCTGGCGCTTCACCGATGCCTGGTTCTCCATGGCGGGTGCTGGCGATAAAGGCATACCCAACGGTTTGCCGGTGGACGAGTGGGGTATCCGCGTCGAGGATTGTCATCCGGTCGGCTCCAGCGTGACCCGCGGCGGCGATACCAACGGCCCGGCGGCGGTGTATGCGACCACCAAGTACGTTGACTGGATGAAAAAATACGCGCCACCGGAAGCGGCGGGCATGACCTTCTCCGAATCCGGGCCGGTGCCGTCCCAGGGCAATATCGCCCAGCAGATCTTCTGGTACACCGCGTTTACCGCCGACATGACCAAACCGGGCCTGCCGGTGATGAACGCCGACGGCACGCCGAAATGGCGCATGGCACCCTCGCCGAAAGGTCCGTACTGGGAGGAGGGCATGAAGCTCGGCTATCAGGACGCCGGTTCCTGGACCTTCCTCAAGTCCACGCCTGAAAAGCAAAAACTCGCGGCCTGGCTGTACGCGCAATTCGTGACCTCGAAAACCGTATCCCTGAAGAAAACCATCGTCGGCCTGACGCCGATTCGCGAGTCGGACATCAACTCGCAAGCCATGACTGACCTGGCACCGAAACTCGGTGGTCTGGTGGAGTTCTATCGCAGCCCGGCCCGCGTGCAATGGACCCCGACCGGGACCAACGTGCCGGACTATCCTCGTTTGGCACAACTGTGGTGGAGCCACATCGCGGAAGCGGCCAGTGGCGAGAAAACGCCACAACAGGCACTGGACGGTCTGGCCAAGGATCAGGATGCGATCATGACCCGTCTGGAACGCTCCAAGGTACAACCGACCTGCGGGCCGAAAATGAATCCTGAGCGGGATGCGCAGTATTGGTTCGATCAGCCGGGGGTGCCGAAAGCGAAACTGGCGAACGAGAAGCCTAAAGGCGAAACCGTGAGCTATGCCGAACTGCTGAAATCGTGGGAGGCGGCGCGTAAGTAAGCGTCTGTAATGTGAAAGGCGAACGGCACCGTAAGGTGCCGTTTTGCCTTTTTGTCTGATGGGCCGCCTTCGCGAGCAAGCCCGCTCCCACAGTTAATCGCAGGAGTTCCCCCAATGGTTTGTTCACTGGAGATCCACTGTGGGAGCGGGCTTGCTCGCGAAGGCGTCATTGAGTACGCCGCAAACACTTCAGGTCAGCGCCGCCAGTTGTTGAACCGTATCCGGAAAGCGCTCAACCAGCCGGATCAGTGTTGTCGCCTGAGCATTAGGTTTCGCCCGTCCTTGCTCCCAGTTCTCCAGCGTCCGGGTATTCGTACGCAAATACATCGCGAATACAGAACGGGAAAGGTTGAGCTGTTGGCGTATGGCTACCACTTCCTCGGCAGTGATTGGCACCAGTTTTGGCAGTTTGACCTTGTGGGTTCGCAGCGTGACCTTGCCTTGGCGCTCGTCGGCCAAGGCTTCAAGGCCTTCCATCAGTTCGGCAAAAATGTCACGTTTCATAGTGGGATCTCGTGTTGATTTCGCTATCTAGAGTTTGTCTGAAAAGTTTCTTCTGGGAAGGCGACAAGTCGTCTTGCTCGTTTTTGCTATATACGGTGAACAGCCAGAATTGATCAAAACCCGACCACCAGTAATAAATCACCCTTAGTCCACTGCGCTTGCCTTTGCCTCGTCGCTGGTCGGAGAAACGGACCTTTCGCAACCCGCCCATACCTTCCACCAGGTCGCCAGTTTCCGGGTTTTTCAGCAGCTCCAGTTGAAAGCTGCGAAACAGTTCGTCGTCCAGGTAGTCACTTCGATGCTTTTGAAATGCGGGTAATTCGATAAAAAGAGCGTCCATGTTCTGTACGTTACCTGCGTATATTTCTATCACAAGAATCGAATAGGTCAAGGCTTCTGTGCCTGCCAATTCGGTCAAGTCATTACATTAAAGTCGAAGGCAGGACCGGGATGTAGGACGCGGCTGATTCACCCGCGAGACGATTCTGGAAAGGGGGGATGAGACTGGGAAAGGCAGGCCGGGCTAACCCAAAATTGCTAAATCTGTGTGCTGGGCAACCAATGGGGCGGCGACATTTATTCCTCGGGGGCGGGAAACCCCAATCGAAACACCGTCACCGTCCCGGGCAAGCTTTTAACTTCAGCGACCCCCTGATGCAGGCTCATGATCGAACGCACGATGGCCAGGCCCAGTCCGGTGCTGCCTTGCGAGCGGGAGCGGCTGCTGTCGACCCGGTAAAAGCGGTCGAACAGATGCGGCAGATGCTGCGCTTCGATGCCCGCGCCGGGGTTGCTGACCCGCAGCGAAACCTCAGTCGCTTCTTGTTCAATGTGTACCGAAACCGTTTGCCCGGCCGGGCAGTGGCGCAGGGCGTTGGACAGCAGGTTCGAGATCGCCCGTTGAATCATCAGGCGGTCGCCCCGTACCCGCGCGCTGCTGCCGGTCACGCTCAGGCTGATGCGCTTGTCTTGCGCCGACAAGGAAAACAGTTCGGCCACTTTCTCGGCTTCTTCTTCCAGGGCGACCGACTTGAAGGACGTGAGCGCTGCCGGGTTACTGGCCTGCGCCAGAAACAGCATGTCCGAGACAATCCGCGCGACACGCTCCAGTTCTTCGGTGCAAGACACCAAAACGTTCTTGTACTCCTCGGTCGTGCGTTCCCGGGACAGCGTCACCTGTGCCTTGCCCATCAGATTGTTGATCGGCGAACGCAATTCATGAGCCAGATCATCGGAGAACTGCGACAACTGCTGCACACCATTGTCGAGGCGATCGAGCATGAAGTTGATCCCCCGGGCCAGTTCACTGAGTTCCTGGGGCATGTCGAGCACCGACAGCCGATGGCCGAGGTCTTGCGTCGAGACCATCGCCGCCACTTTGCGAAACTCGCGCAGCGGCGTCAGCCCCCGCTGTACGGCGGCCCAGGCACTGAGGCCGATGAAGATCAGCAGCAACGGCAAAGCAATCAGTGTCGAGCGCAGATAGGCGTTGAGCAACGCCTGATTGTGGGCATCGTCCATCGACAGCAGCACCGGGATGCGGGTGCCGTCCTTGATGCGGATCAACCGAGAGGCCGTCAGGTAGCGCTTGTCTTGATCGTCGGTGCTGCTGGAGAACGCCAGTTGTTCGTTGGCGGCCAGCACTGCCTTGCGTTCCAGGCGCGGGTCGGCCATTCCGGAGCCGGATTTCAACAGCGGCGTGCGTAAGTTGGTGCGGTCATAAATCGTCAGAGTGAGGTTGTCATGGCCCATGACCTGATCGAGCAGAATGTGCGGCGCCGAACGAATTTCTGCGGAATCGGCATACAGCGACAGGCTGTGTTCCACCTGTTCCATTTTCTGGGCCAGGCTGTTTCTGGATAGCGCGTTCAACTCATGGGTCAGGGCGAAATACGCCAGGATCGCCAGAAACACTACCAGCAGCGCCCCGAGAATACTCACCGTCAGCCCCAACCGCATTGACAGGCTGGCCGGCTTCATTCCCGCGCCTCCAGCACATAGCCGACACCGCGCAGGGTATGGATCAGTTTGCTGTCGAACGGGTCGTCGATCTTGGCGCGCAAACGCCGGATCGACACTTCGACCACGTTGGTGTCGCAGTCGAAATTCATGTCCCACACCAGCGAAATGATCTGGGTGCGAGTGAGCACCTCGCCGGACTGGCGCATCAGCAGATGCAGCAGGGCGAACTCCTTGGTGGTCAGGTCGATGCGCTGCTCGCCGCGAAAGGCGCGGTGGCGCCCCGGATCGAGTTCCAGATCGGCGACTTTGAGCACTTGCGGCACCGGGATGTTTTCGCTGCGGCGCATCAGCGTGCGGACCCGCGCCAGCAATTCCGGAAACTCGAATGGCTTGACCAGATAATCGTCGGCACCCAGATCCAGGCCGCGAATCTTGTCGGCCAGACGACCACGCGCGGTGAGCATCATCACCCGGGTGGAGTGGGTACGACGCAGTTGTTCAAGCACGCCCCAGCCGTCCAGCTCCGGCAGATTGACGTCCAGTATCACCAGGTCATAAACCTGTTGTCGGGCCAGATGCAGTCCATCGGCGCCCGTGGCCGCGTGGTCAACGATATAACCACTTTCCGTCAGTCCCTGATGTAAGTATTCGGCAGCTTTAAGCTCGTCCTCGACGACAAGGATTCGCATGGTCAATCACCACTTTTATTTAATGGATATTTAATTAAGGGTGGCCGGGGAAGTTGTTGTTTTTGTAGGGGAGGCCGGACGGGTTTTAATAACGACTAGAGGTTGTGAGTTTCTGGTTTCCTTCAGAGGTTTCCCTGTGTGATGGCGTGCAAGGTAAAGGCTGTAGTGGCTACAGAGTCAACTGAAATGCTGGGTCTTGAGCCCTGAAAATAGCGATCTGCGACAGCCTGTCGCAGTAGGCAAGCCTAAATGCCCATGCGCCGCATTCAGGCAAGGGCTGTTCGGCAGATAACTACCGTGTATTTGTTTCCATGTATTGCTATATCACCTTTCGCACTTCGCATCCTAAATCAAAACAACTTCCACATGCCGTGGATAACGTATTTGTAATGTTTCAGTCACCTTGTCGATAAGTTCAAAACCCTACCGTGGCGGCATCAAAGATTCTTGAATGAAGGAAGTCCTCCATTGCCCGGTTTAAAAGAACTGACGGCGCGATCACGCCTGAAAAAAACAACGAGGACAGTGACGGCCAGCATTGTGTTGCTGGCCGGCACGGGTCTTGTGCATGCATCGACCCTGACCCTGGATCAAGCCCTGCAAACGGCATTCGCCGGTAACCCGGATCTGGCGGCTGCGCAGTGGGAAATCGGCATCGCCGAGGGTGAGCGCAAACAGGCCGGTCTGATCCCCAACCCCGAAGTGTCGTGGGAGGCCGAAGACACCCGTCGTGATTCGCGAACCACCACGCTGATGCTCAGCCAACCCATCGAACTGGGCGGCAAACGTGGCGCACGGATCGACGTCGCCAGTCGCGCGCAGGACGCCGCCGGGATCGAACTGGAGCGCAAGCGCTATGCGTTGCGCGCCGATGTGATTCAGGCGTTCAACAGCGCCCAGACCGCGCAACAACGCTTGCAGTTGTCCCGCCAGTCGCTGCAACTCGCCGAACACGGTTTGCGCGTCGCCCAAGGACGCATCGAGGCCGGTAAATCATCGCCAGTCGAAGGCACCCGTGCGCAAGTGCAGCTTTCCGAAGTGCGCCTGGAACTGAGCCGCGCCGAACGCGATCAGGCCAACGCCTATCAGCAATTGGCGCAGGTCATGGGCTCACCGTTGCCCACCTCGACCACCGTGCAAGCGGCCACGCAAAGCATGCCCACCGTGCCACCGCCGACCCGATTGCTTGAGCGCCTGAACGAGACCGCCGAACTGCGTCTGGCCAAATTGCAGATCGATCAGCGCGAAGCTTCATTGGGTCTGGAAAAGTCGCAACGCATTCCCGACCTGACCGTGAGCATTGGCAGCCAATACAGCGAAACCGAGCGCGAGCGGGTCAATGTGGTCGGGCTGTCGATGCCTATTCCGCTGTTCAACCGCAATCAGGGCAACGTGCTGGCGGCGGCCCGGCGCAGCGATCAGGCGCGGGATCTGCGCAACGCCACCGAGCTGCGTTTGCGCACGCAAATCCAGACCACCCTGGAGCAATGGCAGACCGCCAATGGCGAAGTCGCAGCGTTCAACCAGACCATCCTGCCCGCCGCGCAAAGTGCGGTCGACAGCGCCACGCGCGGCTTCGAAATGGGCAAGTTCGGATTCCTCGACGTGCTCGACGCCCAGCGCACCCTGATCAGCGCGCGCAGCCAATACATCCAGGCCGTCAGCGAGGCGACGGATGCCCGAGTACGCATCGAACGCATCTTCGGCGACCTCACCGTCAGCCCTTGAATTTCATCTTTCAGATCACTGCGCGATGGCATGGCGCAGAGGAGTTTCCATGGAAAAAAAACTGATCATTGTGGCCGCGGCAACGTTGGCGCTGGGCATTGGTATCGGTTCGATGTGGCCGGGCAATGCGTCCATCGACGCTCACGCCGATGAAGCGGCGGAACACGCCGATCACGCTGAAGAAGGTGCAGCAGCCGAGGGTGAACATGCAGAAGAAGGGCGCCTGGAGTTGAGCGCCGAACAGATTGCGGCGGCGGGCATTCAATTGACCGAAGCGCGAGCGCAGAACATCAGCCTCGGCTTGCCATTCCCCGGTGAAGTGCGCTTCGACGAAGACCGCACCGCGCACGTGGTGCCTCGGGTGCCCGGCGTGGTTGAGTCGGTGTCGGTCAACCTCGGGCAGTCGGTGAAAAAGGGTCAGTTGCTGGCGGTGATCGCCAGTCAGCAGATCTCCGATCAGCGCAGTGAACAGGCTGCCGCACAGCGTCGCCTGACCTTGGCGCGCACCACCTATGAACGCGAGAAAAAACTGTGGCAGGACAAGATCTCCGCCGAGCAGGATTTCCTTCAGGCCCGGCAAGCATTGGAAGAAGCCGAAATTGCCCTGGCCAATGCCCGGCAAAAAATCAGCGTACTCAGCGGCAGCGTGGTCGCCACCGGCGGCAATCGCTATGAGTTGCGCGCGCCGTTCGACGGTGTGGTGGTAGAGAAACACCTGACGCCGGGGGAGGTGGTCGATGAAACCACGGCGGCTTTTACGCTCTCCGACCTGTCGCGGGTGTGGGTGACCTTCGGCGTATCGCCCAAGGATCTGACCAAGGTGCAGGTGGGTAAACCGGTCACCGTCAGCGCCCCGGAACTCAATGCCGAAGTCGCCGGCACCGTGGCGTACGTCGGCAGTTTGCTGGGAGAGCAGACGCGCACCGCGACGGTTCGCGTAACTCTGGCCAATCCTCAAGGCGCGTGGCGTCCGGGATTATTCGTGACGGCGCTGGTTGCTACCGACAGTCGCCAAGCCAAGGTCGCCGTACCTGAAACCGCGATCCAGACCGTTGAGGACAAACCCACGGTGTTCGTGCGCACCGACGACGGCTTCAAGGCGCAACCGGTGGAATTGGGCAGTCGCGCGGCCGGTTTGGTGGAAGTTACTCAAGGGCTGGAATCCGGCGTGCAAGTCGCCGCAGCCGGCAGCTTCGTCCTCAAATCGGAATTGGGCAAAGCCTCAGCCGAGCATTCTCATTGAAGGCTCCCACTGATCCGTCAACCTCGACCGGAAGGTTCTCATGTTCGAACGCCTGATCCAGTTTGCCATTGAGCAGCGCATCATCGTGCTGCTCGCCGTTCTCCTGATGGCCGGCCTCGGCATCGCCAGTTATCAAAAGCTGCCGATCGACGCCGTGCCGGACATCACCAACGTCCAGGTGCAAATCAACACCGGCGCGGCCGGGTTCTCGCCGCTGGAAACCGAGCAGCGCATCACCTTCCCGATTGAAACCGCCATGGCCGGTTTGCCGGCGCTGGAACAGACCCGTTCGCTGTCGCGTTCGGGGCTGTCGCAGGTCACGGTGATCTTCAAGGACGGCACCGATCTGTTCTTCGCCCGGCAATTGGTCAACGAGCGTTTGCAGATCGCCAAGGAGCAATTGCCCGAGGGCGCGGAAGCGCTGATGGGGCCGATTTCCACCGGGCTTGGCGAGATTTTCCTGTGGACAGTGGAGGCGCAGGAAGGTGCGCTCAAGGAGGACGGCACGGCCTACACGCCGACCGATCTGCGGGTGATTCAGGACTGGATCATCAAGCCGCAGTTACGCAACGTTCCGGGCGTGGCCGAGATCAACACCATCGGCGGATTCGCCAAGGAGTACCAGATCGCCCCCGATCCGAAACGGCTGGCGGCTTACAAGCTGACCCTCACCGATCTGATCACGGCGCTGGAACGCAACAACGCCAACGTCGGCGCCGGTTACATCGAGCGCAGCGGCGAGCAGTTGCTGATTCGTGCGCCCGGGCAAGTGGCAAGCACAGACGACATCGCCAATATCGTGATGGCCAATGTCGACGGTACGCCGATCCGGATCAAGAACGTCGCGACCGTAGACATCGGCCGCGAACTGCGTACCGGTGCCGCCACCGAAAACGGTCGCGAAGTGGTGCTTGGCACGGTGTTCATGCTGATCGGCGAAAACAGCCGAACGGTCTCCCAGGCAGTGGCGACCAGGCTTGAACAGATCAACCGCTCGCTGCCCAAAGGCGTGATCGCCGTTGCGGTGTATGACCGCACGCACCTGGTGGACAAAGCCATCGCCACGGTGAAGAAGAACCTGGTGGAAGGGGCGATTCTGGTCATTGCGATTCTGTTCCTGTTTCTGGGCAACATCCGCGCGGCGTTGATCACCGCGATGGTCATTCCGCTGTCGATGCTGTTTACCTTCACCGGCATGTTCACCAACAAAGTCAGCGCCAACCTGATGAGCCTCGGCGCACTCGACTTCGGCATCATCGTCGACGGCGCGGTGGTGATCGTCGAAAACACCCTGCGCCGGCTGGCCCATGCGCAGCAACATCACGGGCGTTTACTGACCCGCTCCGAGCGTTTTTGCGAAGTGTTTGCGGCAGCCAAAGAGGCGCGCCGACCGCTGATTTTCGGCCAGTTGATCATCATGGTCGTGTACCTGCCGATCTTCGCCTTGAGCGGTGTAGAAGGGAAAATGTTCCACCCGATGGCCTTCACTGTGGTCATCGCGCTGCTGGGTGCCATGCTGTTGTCGGTGACCTTTGTTCCGGCGGCCATCGCGCTGTTTGTCACCGGCAAAGTCAAAGAAGAAGAGGGCGTGGTCATGCGCGGCGCGCGTCGCGTTTATGCGCCGGCGCTGGCCTGGGTGATGAGCCATCGGGCGCTGGCCGTGGGCATGGCGCTCGGGGTGATTGCGCTCAGCGGTGTGATGACCAGTCGCATGGGCAGCGAGTTTGTGCCGAGCCTCAGTGAGGGCGATTTTGCCTTGCAAGCGTTACGCGTGCCGGGCACCAGCCTGACCCAGTCGGTGGATATGCAGCAGCGTCTGGAAACCCTGATTCTCGGCAAAGTGCCGGAGGTCGAGCGCGTGTTCGCCCGTACCGGCACCGCTGAAATCGCTTCCGACCCGATGCCGCCGAACATCTCCGACAGCTACGTGATGCTCAAGCCGAAGGAGCAGTGGCCGGATCCGGGCAAGTCCCGTGAAGCGCTGATGGCCAAACTGCAACAAGCCGCCGCGACGCTGCCGGGCAGCAACTATGAACTGTCGCAGCCGATCCAGTTGCGCTTCAACGAACTGATCTCCGGCGTGCGCAGTGATGTGGCGGTCAAGGTGTTTGGAGATGACATGGACGTGCTCAACGCCACGGCGGCGAAGATCGCCGCCGCCCTGCAGAAGGTCAGTGGCGCGTCCGAGGTCAAGGTCGAGCAAACCACCGGCCTGCCGGTGCTGACCATCAACATCGACCGCGACAAGGCGGCGCGTTACGGGCTCAACGTCGGCGACGTGCAAGACACCATTGCGGTGGCGGTCGGCGGGCGCCAGGCCGGGACACTGTATGAAGGTGATCGGCGTTTCGACATGGTGGTGCGTCTGTCCGATGCCATGCGCAAGGACATCGAAGGCTTGTCAGCGCTGTTGGTTCCAGTGCCGGCGCCCCCGAGTGGCGCTGCCGATCAGATTGGCTTCATCGCCCTCAAGGAAGTCGCCAGCCTTGATCTGGTGCTCGGGCCGAATCAGGTCAGCCGCGAAAACGGCAAGCGGTTGGTGATCGTCAGCGCCAACGTGCGTGGGCGGGATATTGGCTCTTTCGTTAAAGAGGCGGGTGAGGTGATCGAGCGCGATGTTCAGGTTCCGGCGGGTTACTGGACCCGTTGGGGCGGGCAGTTCGAGCAACTGCAATCGGCGGCCAAACGCTTGCAGATCGTGGTGCCAGTGGCCTTGCTGTTGGTGTTCGGCCTGCTGTTCATGATGTTCAACAACCTCAAGGACGGCTTGCTGGTATTCACCGGGATTCCGTTTGCGCTGACGGGGGGCGTCATGGCGTTGTGGCTGCGGGACATTCCGCTATCGATCTCGGCGGGCGTCGGTTTCATTGCGTTGTCTGGGGTGGCGGTGCTCAATGGTCTGGTGATGATCGCGTTCATCCGTAACCTGCGTGAGGAGGGGCGTTCACTCTCTGATGCAATCAATGAGGGGGCGCTCACACGACTGCGTCCGGTGTTGATGACGGCATTGGTCGCATCCCTGGGCTTCATTCCCATGGCCCTCGCAACCGGCACCGGCGCAGAGGTGCAGCGACCGCTGGCGACGGTGGTGATCGGCGGGATTCTGTCCTCGACCATCCTCACGTTGCTGATACTGCCGGCGTTGTATCAGTTCGCCCATCGACGCGACGAGGAAGTAACTCCCACCCCCTAACCAACCCTGTGAGTACAACCCCTGTGGCGAGGGAGCTTGCTCCCGCTGGACTGCGCAGCAGACCTCGCTTTTCGGATGAAGAGCAAGGGCCGCTTCGCGCCCCAGCGGGAGCAAGCTCCCTCGCCACAGGTATTTCTCAGTCTGCAGATATTCTGAGTGATCAGTACTCTGCAATGACTGTCCCTCCCACATAACGGATATGTAATCTCCATGCCACCGTCACGAAAGGTTCGGATTGTTACCTTGACCTCGTTAGTTAATTAAACGAGGAATCAAACATGAAACTTGCACAACTGAGTGCGTTTGCAGCAGCGTTGGTGATGTCTTCTGTTGTTTTGGCTGAAGGCGGCGGCGATAGAGCCTTTGAAAAAATGATGGTGGCCAATGACCGCTCGGTGGAGAAGTTTGTCGCCAAAGAACAGGCGCGTGACCCCGTCGTCTTGAATGAAAAGAAGGACGACAAGACCAAAGACTTGTAAGCGTATCGCACTTGAACTAGCCCGTCATCGAGCGTCGATGCCGGGCTTTTTTATGAGTCGGATTTCGAAGGTGCGGAATATGAAATTGATCAAATTGATTGCGTTCGCCGGGTTGATGGCGATGTCCATGAATGTGCTCGCTGAAGGTGGCGGTGATAGGACGTTCGAAAAGATGCTGAGCGCTAACACCCAAGCCATGGAGCAATACGCTGCCAGCCAGGGCAAACCTGCGCCGGTGGTGAAAGACTACGAATACGGGATGAAACTGGATGTGGTCAAAGTGGTGAGCGTTGCGCGACCGCAAGTTGCCTGCGCCGTAGTACCTGCCGCAATGACCTATGAAGATTCTCAGGGCCGACTCAACACCATCAAATACACAGTGGCGGGGGATTGCCGCAAACGTGGCGGCTGACAACGCCTTTCTCTTTGCAAACGCGGTAACTGACATCGGATACCCCTGTAGGAGCTGCCGAACAATCCGTATTTCAATTCGGGATGTTTAAAGGCGTTAGTGCAAACACAGAAGCTTCCCACAATGTTTTCAGGTTGTCCGTCGGACGTCCGCTCTCTAGCCTGTGCATGTCGCTGCCAATTCAGCGATCGGGATTGGAACCCCGAGACTCCACTGAAAGCAAAAGCATCTTTCATGACGTATGCTTGCGCACCTTGATGGTGTGCACTCCGTTATGGCGGCTGTGCGCGGGAGACTTCGAGTCTGTCGGGTTTTTCGGTGGCCCGGGTTCCAACCTGCGTACAGCTGCCACCCCTTCGATTGGAACCGAATGGGCCAGCTCCACAGCCACACCGGAGTTACTTATGAAAAAGCCAACACCCAACCCTCCCGAAGCAGATACCGCTACGGACACCGCCCCAACATCCCCCTACGCCTCCATCGACTCCAAAAAACTCCACGAAGCCGCCGAACGTGCGCTCGATTACTACCTGAACCCTACCGCCCACGTCATGGCCACGCCCCACACCCCCAATCAGATGTTTTTCGCCAATCCCAAAGCCGACACCGAATCCCTGCTGGCCAATGCCAGCGAGTCATTGTCCTCGGCCACGGTCATGCTCGGTGACTTCGCCGCGCTGCTGGAAGGCAGCCATCGCAAGACTTTGCTGGGCATTGCGCAAGTGGTGATGTTGGGGGAACTGGCGGTGAATCAGGCATTGGATAACGTCGAGCCGGCTGCATAACCCTGTGGGAGCGAGCCTGCTCGCGATAGCGGTGGCTCAGGCCATGAGATGTTGGCTGTGCCGGCATCATCGCGAGCAGGCTCGCTCCCACAGTTTTTCGCGGTGTGTTAAAGACCGGGCATAAAAAAGGCGCCCCAAAGGACGCCAAAAGATTCACCTCTTACCAAAGGAGCAAGGAGCTTCTAAAGGTGAATTTGCATCAACCGTGAAGTCAAAGAATCGCCAGCGGATACTCGACAATCACCCGTACCTCATCCAGATCCGACTCAAATGCCGTGGCGCGGGTAGTGGCTTGGCGCAGGCGCAACGACATGTCTTTCAGTGAGCCGCTCTGCACCACGTATTTGACTTCGATATCACGCTCCCAGCGCTTCTGGTCGGTCAGCGGGTTGCCGTCGGCATCGCGACGCATGTACACGGCGTTGGCGCTGGAATAGTCGGCATCGGTGCCACGGGCGTAACGGGTCATGAACGACAAACCCGGCACGCCATAGCTGCTCATGTCGAGGTCGTAGCGCACCATCCACGAACGTTCCTTGGGCGAGTTGAAGTCGCTGTACTGGATGGAGTTGTCGAGGAAAATCGAGTCGGACTGGCGCAGGTAGTCGAAGTCGTCGTTGCCGTTGTTGCGCTGGTGCGACAAGGCAACGGAGTGGGCGCCGAGTTTCACGCCGACGCGGCCGCTCCAGATGTTGTTGTCGAACTCACCAAGCAGCTGTTTGCCTTCGTCGACCGCCTTGTAATAGTTCAGGCCACCGAACAGCGAC
This sequence comes from Pseudomonas sp. PDM24, assembly GCF_019218905.1. NCBI lineage: Bacteria > Pseudomonadati > Pseudomonadota > Gammaproteobacteria > Pseudomonadales > Pseudomonadaceae > Pseudomonas > Pseudomonas sp. PDM24. The sequence continues at coordinate 636,846 of NZ_JAHUWR010000001.1, forward strand.
AGGTCATCCGACAGCGGATAAGTCCATGCAGTGCCGGCGTAGTACTGATTCCAGGCATCCTTGAGGCGACTGGAATACAGGCTGAAACTGAGGTTCTTGTTCAGCGCGTAGTCGCCACCGCCGTAAGCAATCCATGGCGAATTGACCGGGCCAGCGTAGAAGGTCGCGAAGTTCTCGCGCATGTCGCTGGACACCGGTTGGCTCATCGCATGCAAGCGACCGCCCTGTACTGACAGACCTTCGATACTGGTGTTGGTGGCCGTGACACCCCGGAAGCTTTCCGGCAACAGTCGGGAGTCACCCGCCGCAACCACCGGGTTGGCGGGGAACACATCGCCGACCTTCACGACTGTATCGAAGGCGCGCACTTTGGCGGCGCCACCAACCTTGGTGTATTCGTCCCGCGCCTGGCCGTCACTGTCGACCGGCAGCACATCGAAAGAACTGCGGCCACCGTTGCGACCGTCACCGGTATCGAGCTTCAAGCCGATCATCGCAAACGCATCGACACCGACCCCGACGGTGCCTTGGGTAAAGCCGGATTCGAACTTGCTGATGATCGCATGGGCCCAGGCCTCGGAATAACCATTGCCGGTGGGACTCGACTGGCCGTCACGATGATCACGATTGAAGTATAAGTTGCGGTTGAGCACCGTCAGGCTGCTGCCCTCGATAAACCCCTCGGCTTTATCTTGCGCCAACACCATGGACGGCCCGGAGCCGACTACCACGGCTAAAGCGGCCATCGACATTTTTGTATTGTTAACCATCAATCACTCCTTGGGTTCGGCAGAACGGGAACGTGCTTCGGCGTGGGTTTTATTGTTCGGCGGGCAAGGGCCCGCCGGCATGGTCGCCGGGTGACATCGTTGCAAGCTGCGGATAACGCCAAGGTGATGGGGGAATTACAATTTCGTCATGTGCATCTGGTTGCCCGTCCTTGTTCGCGGTTTTAGAAGGGGCGGGGGGGGCGTGAGCAGAGGGCGCGGTAACAAATCGTACAGATGCAAAAACGGCACCCGAAAGGTGCCGTTCTCATTTGTGCCTGTTCCATTGCTATCGCGAGCCTGCTCGCGATAGGGGCATCCCATTCATCCAGTTTCTCCAACCGAATAAACATTTCTTGAACAAATGATCACGTGTGGTGGTAGGCCGATCAGACCAAAACAGCCAGATCCGTGTACTGGGCAACCAATGGATCGGCAGTGAGGAGTTTCATGGGTTCTGTCATGGCCGTTGCAACAATGAGGCGGTCAAATGGGTCACGATGGTGATGTTCCAGGTCCTTCACGGCAATGGCGTGTTCTGAGGTCACAGGCAGCTCGATGAACCCGCTGTCGAGGCAGTACTGGCGGATTTCTTCCAGGTCAACGTTCAGCTTTCCCAGCCCGACCTTGATCGCCATCTCCCAGAATGTCGCTGCGCTAATGTAAATATCGGCAGCGTTCTCAATTAGCTTTCTGGCTTTGCCGGATAGCCTGGGGTCATCGCTTAGCGTCCAGAGCAAAATATGCGTGTCGAGCAGAAGCCTCATTCTTGAGTGCCTTCAAAAGTATCGAGCATGTCGTCCGGCAGTGAGGCGTCAAAGTCTTCGGGAAGCACCAGTTTGCCTTTCATCGCTCCGATACGCTGCCCGCAGGGTTTTCCCACCGGAACCAGCTGCGCAAGAGCCCGACCATGTTTGGCAATCGTGATGATCTGTCCGGCGGCTGCGTCATCGACGAGTTTGGACAGATTGTTTTTTGCTTCGGCCAACGGAACGACGATCATGATTTCTCTCCCATATTCTGGACAAATATAGCCAGAATATTTGGAGGCGGTAAAGCTGCGCGATTTCTCAAGGGGGACGGGGGCCAGTTTGGAGCGCTTCACTCTATGGGGCAGCAGCGTGACATTACCCTGGCAATCAGCGGCCAAGGCGTCGAAGTCTTCTACCAGTTCGGAAAAAATGTCACGGTTCATTGTTATTTCTCGAGTTGATTTATCTATCCAGCCAGTCATTCAAGATAGAGCCAAGTGCGCAGTGCTGGATGTAGGACGAGGCGGATAGTCTGGCGAGAGCTTTCGGGTATTGCAGGAGGAGGGGAGTGCGGCGGTAATAAATCCCACAAACGCAAAAACGGCACCCGAAGGTGCCGTTTCTGTTTTCTGCCGAGTACGCCTAAGCGATCAACCCGCCAACCCCGATTGCTGAACCAGGTTCAGCAGCGGCTGTGGGTACAGGCCGAGGAAGAACGCCAGTACGGCAATCGCCAGCAGCATCACGCCGCCTGCACGTTGTTCCCAGTGAAGTTGCGCGTCGTGGCGACGCAGGTTCGGTTCGATCAGGTACAGCGTGACCATCACACGCAGGTAGTAGAAGACGCCGATGGCGCTGCCCAGTACCAGGGAGCCGACCAGCCACCATTGGTGCGACTCGACACCGGTAGCGATGATGTAGAACTTGCCGATGAAGCCCGCGGTCAGCGGGATACCGGCCAGGGACAGCATCATTACGGTCAGGACGGCGGTCAGGTACGGACGGCGCCAGAACAGGCCGCGGTATTCGTACAGGGCATCCGCGTCACGGCCGTTGTACGGCGAGGACATCAGGGTGATCACGCCGAATGCGCCGAGGCTGGTGATCACGTAGGTGACCAGGTACACGCCGATGGCTTCCACGGCCAGGCCTTTGCTCGCCACCAGGGCGATCAGCAGGTAGCCGAAGTGGGCGATGGACGAGTAACCCAGCAGACGCTTGAGGTTGCTCTGGGTCAGTGCCAGCAGGTTACCGAACAGGATCGACGCGATGGCGATGATGGTCAGCACATCGCTCAGCACGCCACTGCTCGCCGCTGGGGAGATCTGGAACAGACGCACCATCACCGCGAACACAGCGACTTTCGACGCGGTGGCCAGGAACGCTGCCACCGGTGCCGGAGCCCCTTCGTAAACGTCCGGGGTCCAGAGGTGGAACGGTACCAGCGACAGTTTGAACGCCAGGCCGATCAGCATCATGCCCAGGCCCATTTGAGCCAGCGAACTTGGCAGGCCAGTGGCCGCCAGGGCCTGACCGATGCCGTTGAAGCTCAGGCTGCCGGCGTCGGCGTAGAGCAGGGCCATGCCGAACAACAGGAACGCGGAACCGGCAGCCGACAGCACCATGTACTTGATGCCGGCTTCCAGCGAACGTTTGTTGAAGAAGGCATACGCCACCAGACCGTAAACCGGTACCGAGAGCAGCTCCAGACCGACGAACAAGCCAGCCAGGTGCTGCGCGCTGACCAAGACCAGGCCACCGGCGGCGGACATCAGGATCAGCAGGTAAAGTTCTTCACGGTTGCCCGGGTAACCCGAACCGCCATCGCCGAGGTAGGCGTGGGCGAGGGTCACACAGGCGAGGGTGGCGACCAGGATCAGCGCCATGTACAGGCAAGCGAAGGTGTCGATCTGCAGCAGCGGAGTCACGGCCAGCGGCGCGACTTTCAGGGCTGGCAGGATCGACAGCAGAGCCAGGTTCAGACCTGCCACCGACAGCAGGAAGGTCTGTGAGTGGTTGCGGCGCCATGCGATAGCCAGCATCACCACGATGATCGTGGCGCTGGTGATCAACAACGGCGCAAGCGCGATAAAGTGTTGAGTCGTGAATTCCATAGCGCTCTTACCGGGCCGAAGCGAGTTGAGTGAAGGCGGTGCCGAGCCACTGCTGCACGCCATGCATCGTCGCGGCAGAGGTATCGAGGAACGGTTGCGGGTACACGCCGATGTAAATCAGCAGCGCCGCAAGCCCAACCACCATGATCAGTTCGCGACCGTCCATGCCATGCAGCACCGCGTCCGATTTCGACGGGCCGAAGAAGGCACGGTGGACCATGATCAGCGAGTAGACCGAACCGAACACCAGGCCGGATGTGGCGATCACGGTGACCCATGGCGCGCTGGCGAAGGTGCCGATCAGGATCAGGAACTCACCGACAAAGTTACCGGTCGCCGGCAAGCCCAGGGACGCGGCGGCGAAGAACAGGCTGAGGGCCGGCAGGTAGGCAATCTTCGACCACAGGCCACCCATCTCACGCATATCGCGGGTGTGGGTACGCTCGTACAGCTGACCGGAGAGGATAAAGAGTGCCGCGGCCGACAGACCGTGCGCCAGCATCTGCATCACTGCGCCCTGCAGCGCCAGTTGGCTGCCGGAGTAGATGCCGATCAACACGAAGCCCATGTGGGAAACGGACGAGAAGGCGATCAGACGCTTGATGTCGGTTTGTGCGAAAGCCAGGAAGGCACCGTAGAAGATCCCGATCAGACCCAGAGTCATGGCGAACGGCGCGAACTCGGCCGAGGCATTCGGGAACAGCGGCAGGGCGAAACGCAGCAGGCCATACGCCGCAGTCTTCAACAAGATACCGGCCAGGTCCACGGAACCCGCGGTCGGCGCCTGGGCGTGAGCGTCAGGCAACCAGGAGTGGAACGGTACGACTGGCAGCTTGACCGCGAAGGCGATGAAGAAGCCGAGCATCAGGATGTACTCGGTGGTCGTCGACATCTTGGTTTTCAACAGATCGGCGTAGTTGAAGGTAATCACGCCAGTGTCGTTGAAGTTGACCAGTACCAGGCCCAGGATCGCCACCAACATGATCAGGCCGGAAGCCTGAGTGAAGATGAAGAACTTGGTCGCCGCGTAGATCCGGGTTTTCTTGCCGTCCGAAGAACTGTGACCCCAGAGCGCGATGAGGAAGTACATCGGCACCAGCATCATTTCCCAGAAGAAGAAGAACATGAACAGGTCGAGGGCGAGGAACACGCCAACGACACCGCCCAGGATCCACATCAGGTTCAGGTGGAAGAAGCCCACATGACGCTGGATCTCTTTCCACGAGCAGAGTACCGAGAGGACACCCAGCAGGCCGGTCAGCAGGATCATCAACAGCGACAGGCCGTCGAGGGCCAGGTGCACGTTGATGCCGAAGCGCTGGATCCAGACGTGCTTGAACTCAATCGCCCAGGTCGGATCGGCGCCAGGCGCCGGTGCAAATGAATAGTCACCGTTGGCCCACAGCCAGAGGCCGAGGGAGAGCAGCAGGGACATGGTGATCAGCGCAATCCAGCGGGGGAGGGTGGCGCCGAAGCGCTCACCCATCCAGCACAGCAGGCCGCCGATGAAGGGGATCAGGATTAGCCAGGGCAGAATCATGACGGGCTCGTTTCCTTTCGCAAGTTCGCAAGGTTCATATCAGACCGCTACCAGCACGACGGCGCCGATTACCAGCACGGCACCAGCAGCCATCGAGGCGGCATACCAACGCAATTGACCGGTCTCGGTGCGGCTCAGGGCGGTGTGACCGCCTTTGGCCATACGCGGGATCAGACCGATGGTCTGGTCGAGCGGGTCTTTGCGCAGAATGTGGCTGATCGCAAGGTAAGGCTTGACGAACAGTTTGTCGTAGATCCAGTCGAAGCCCCAGGCAGCGAACCACCAGGCCGAAAGGAAGCGGCCGACGCCGCTGTTGGCGATGGCGGTGACGAAGCGGCGCTTGCCGAGGAACAGCAGCGCGGCCAGCAGGATACCAGCCAGGGCGATGGCGCCCGAGGCGATTTCCAGACTGTGCTTGGCTTCGCCGCCGGCATGGCCGACGCTCTGTGGCAGTACACCGTGCAGCGGCGGAACGATCATCGCGCCGACGAACGTCGACAGTACGATCAGCACCGACAGTGGCAGCCAGTGAGCAATGCCGTGACCGGCATGCGCTTCAGTCTTCGCTTCACCGTGGAACGCGATGAAGATCAGGCGGAAGGTGTACAGCGAGGTCATGAAGGCACCGACCAGACCGGCATAAAGCAGACCCTGGTTACCGCTGGCGAACGCTTCCCAAAGGATTTCATCCTTGGAGTAGAAGCCCGCAGTCACCAGAGGCAAGGCCGCCAGGGCCGCGCCGCCGACGATGAAGCTGGCGTAGGCCAGTGGCAGTTTCTTCCACAGGCCGCCCATCTTGAAGATGTTCTGCTCGTGGTGGCAGGCAACGATCACCGAACCGGATGCAAGGAACAGCAGCGCCTTGAAGAAGGCGTGGGTCATCAGGTGGAAGATCGCGCCGTCCCACGCACCTACGCCGAGCGCCAGGAACATGTAGCCGATCTGGCTCATGGTCGAGTAGGCGAGGATACGTTTGATGTCGGTCTGCACCAGTGCGGCAAAACCTGCCAGCACCAGCGTCACGCCACCCACAACACCCACCAGGTGCAGAATGTCCGGCGCCAGGGCGAACAGACCGTGGGTACGGGCGATCAGGTAGACACCGGCGGTCACCATGGTCGCGGCGTGGATCAGTGCCGAAACCGGAGTCGGGCCGGCCATCGCATCCGCCAGCCAGGTTTGCAGCGGCAGTTGCGCGGATTTACCGACAGCGCCGCCCAGCAGCATCAGGGTCGCCAGAACGATCCAGAAGTCGCCGGCCTTGAAGTGCTCAGGCGCCTTGACCAGCAGTTCCTGGATGTTCAGCGTGCCCAACTGTTGGAACAGGATGAACAGGCCGATGGCCATGAACACGTCGCCGACGCGGGTCACGATGAAGGCTTTGAGTGCCGCGTTACCGTTGTTGCGGTTGCTGTAGTAGAAACCGATCAACAGGTACGAGCACAGGCCCACGCCTTCCCAGCCGAAGTACACGAACAGCAGGTTATCGGCCAGGACCAGGAACAGCATGCTGGCGATAAACAGGTTGGTGTAAGCGAAGAAGCGCGAGTAACCGGCTTCACCACGCATGTACCAGGACGCGAACAGGTGGATCAGGAAGCCCACGCCCACCACCACGCCGAGCATGGTCACAGACAGGCCGTCCAGGTAGAGGGTGAAGGTCGGCGTAAAGCCTTCCACCGCCATCCATTGCCACAGCATCTGGGTGTAGTGACCACCTTCCGGTGGCGCAACATTGAACTGCCAGATCACATAGGCCGCGACGATCGCTGACAGGCCGATGGAACCGACGCCGATCAGCGCCGAGAGGTTTTCCGAGAGGCGTCCCCGGGAGAACGCCAGCAGCACAAAACCGATCAGGGGGAGCAGGAAAGTCAAATAGAGAAGGTTCATCCGCGCATCTCGCTGGCAGCGTCGATATCGAGAGTGTGGAAGCGGCGATACAGCTGCAACAGAATCGCCAGGCCAATACTGGCCTCGGCGGCTGCAAGGCTGATCACCAGGATGAACATGATCTGTCCATCCGGTTGACCCCAGCGGCTACCGGCAACGATGAACGCCAACGCGGAGGCATTCATCATGACCTCCAGGCTCATCAGCACGAAGAGAATGTTGCGCCGGACCATCAGGCCGACCAGACCGAGGCAGAACAGGATGCCGGCAACCGCCAGACCATGCTCCATAGGGATAGCAGGCATCGTCATTGCTCCTTGGCTTCGTTGCGGCCCAAGTGGAATGCCGTAACCGCTGCGGCGAGCAGCAGCATCGAGGCGAGTTCGACCACCAGCAGATACGGACCGAACAGGCTGATGCCCACGGCCTTGGCGTCTACGGTGGTGTGGCCGATGGCCTGACCGCTGGCATCGCTGAACAGCACATACAGCAGTTCAACCAGCAGCAGGGCGCCGAGTGCGACCGGGCCCAGCCAGATGCCGGGCTTGAGCCAGACGCGCTCTTGCTGAACCGAGGCCGGGCCCAGGTTCAGCATCATCACCACGAACACGAACAGCACCATGATGGCGCCGGCGTAGGCGATCACTTCCAGTACACCGGCAAACGGTGCGCCGAGGGCGAAGAACGTCATGGCCACGGCGATCAGCGAAATGATCAGGTAGAGCAGGGCGTGCACGGGGTTGGTGTTGGTGATCACGCGAAGCGTGGACACAACAGCGATACCCGATGCGAAATAGAAAGCGAATTCCATCTTTCTTCCTTAAGGCAGCAAGCTCTTCACGTTGATCGGCTGGGCTTCATTCTGCGCGGCGCCTTTAGGCTTACCGGCAATCGCCATACCTGCAACACGATAGAAGTTGTAATCAGGGTTTTTGCCGGGGCCGGAGATCAGCAGATCTTCTTTCTCGTACACCAGGTCCTGACGTTTGAACTCGGCCATTTCGAAATCCGGTGTCAGCTGGATCGCGGTGGTCGGGCAGGCTTCCTCGCAGAGGCCGCAGAAAATGCAGCGCGAGAAGTTGATGCGGAAGAAGTCCGGGTACCAGCGACCGTCTTCGGTTTCAGCTTTCTGCAGCGAGATGCAACCGACCGGGCACGCCACGGCGCACAGGTTGCAGGCTACACAACGTTCTTCGCCGTCGGGGTCGCGGGTCAGCACGATACGGCCACGGAAGCGCGGCGGCAGGTACACCGCCTCTTCCGGGTATTGCAGCGTGTCGCGCTTGCGGAAGGCGTGGCCGAAGATCATCACCAGGCTGCGAAGCTGGGTGAAGAAGCCATGCACGATGTCAAAAATGTACTTCATGATTCTCTATCCTCACTGAGCCGCGACGGCGGGCGTGTTGAGCAACACGACCGCAGCGGTCACCAGCATGTTGACGAGGGTCAGCGGCAGGCAGAACTTCCAGCTGAAATCCATCACTTGGTCATACCGTGGGCGCGGAATCGAGGCGCGCAGCAGGATGAAGAACATGATGAAGAACGCGGTTTTCAGTGCGAACCAGATGAACGGGATCTGCGGCAGAATGCCGAACGGACCGTGCCAGCCACCGAAGAACAAGGTCACCAGCAGCGCCGAAATCAGCACGATGCCGATGTACTCACCGACGAAGAACATGCCCCATTTCATGCCGGCGTATTCAATGTGGTAACCGTCGGCCAGTTCCTGTTCCGCTTCCGGCTGGTCGAACGGGTGACGGTGAGTCACGGCGACGCCAGCGATGAAGAAAGTCAGGAAACCGAAGATCTGCGGAATGACGAACCACAGGTTCTGCGCCTGGTATTCAACGATGTCGCGCATGTTGAACGAGCCGACCTGGATCACGATGCCCATCAGCGACAGGCCCATGAACACTTCGTACGACACGGTTTGTGCCGAGGCCCGCAAGCTGCCCAACAGGGCGAACTTGTTGTTACTCGACCAGCCGGCGAACAGCACCGCGTAGACCGACAGACCGGCCATGGCGAAGAAGAACAGGATGCCGATGTTGATATCCGCCACGCCCCAGGTCGGGGTGATCGGGATGATCGCGAAGGCAATCAGCAAGGCGCTCATGGCCACGACCGGCGCCAACGTGAAGATCACTTTGTCGGCGAACGGCGGGGTCCAGTCTTCCTTGAAGAACATCTTGATCATGTCGGCGGCGATCTGGAACGCGCCGAACGGGCCGACGCGGTTCGGACCGTAACGGTCCTGCCAGAGGGCGAGCAGACGACGCTCGACCCAGCTCAGCAGCGCGCCGCACACCACCACGGCGAGCAGAATCATGATGGCCTTGAGGACCGCGATGATTACGTCGATCACTTCAGGAGTGAACCAGGTCATAGCGCTGCCTCCTGCAGACCGTCAACGGATTTGCCGAAGATCGCTGGCGGAATACCGGCGATACCGGCCGGCAAGGCGACCAGACCGGCGCCCAGCTCTTCGTTGATACGCAGCGGCAGACGCAGGGTCTGGCCAGCCACGTTCAGGCTCAGCAGGGCACCGTCATTGACGCCCAGACGATCGGCTTCGGACTTGGCCAGCGACAGGTAAGGGGCTGGAATGCGTTCCTGGACCGGAGCGGCTTTGGAAGAGTTCTCTTCGCTGCCGAACAGGTGGAAGAACGGCACGACCTGCCAGGTGCCCGGAGCCGGGTTGAACGCGCGCGGAACACTGGCGAACCAGTTCAGCGAATCACCGGTGCTTTCGATCAGGCGAGTGCCCGGGTCGCCAGCGCGGATGTGACCACCGACTTCGTCCTGGAACTTGTTCCAGGCTTGCGGCGAGTTCCAGCCCGGAGACCAGGCGAATGGTACTTGCTGACGCGGTTCGACCGAGCCCGAGTAACCTTCCATGGAGAACGAGAACGCGGTGTCGTTGTCCTGGGAAGTACGCGGTTCGTGCACGCTGATGTCGGCGCGCATGGCAGTCCGGCCGCTGTAACGCAGCGGTTCGCGAGCCAGTTTCAGGCCTTTGATGCGGAACGCGGCGGACGGTGCGGCATCGACGATGCGCGCCAGTTGCGGCTTGCTCGCAGCAACGGCAGCGGTGACGTGATCCAGTTGGGTCCAGTCGATCGGCTGGTTCAGCAGGGTCGAACGCAGGGCATGCAGCCAGCGCCAGCCTTCGTGAACCAGAATGCTTGCGTCGAGGTAAGTCGGGTCGAAGACCTGGAAGAAACGCTGGGCGCGGCCTTCCTGGCTGACCAGCGTACCGTCGCCTTCAGCGAAGCTGGCAGCTGGCAGCACCAGGTGCGCGCGATCGCTGGTGGCGGTCTTCTGATGGTCCGCCACGATTACCACTTTCGCGGCATTCAGGGCAGCATCGACCTTAGCTTTGTCGGTACGGGTGTACAGATCGTTTTCCAGCACGACGATGGCGTCGGCCTTACCGTCGATCACCGCTTGCAGGGCTGCGTCGACCGAGTCACCACCGAGCATGGCCAGGCCGAGGCTGTTGGCCTCTGGCACGATCAGGCTGATGGAACCGTTCTTCTCGCGCAGCTTCAGGGCCTTGGCGATGTTCGCTGCAGCTTCGATCAGCGCCTTGGAACCCAGCGAGGTACCGGCAATGATCAACGGACGCTTGGCAGCGAGCAGGGCGTTGGCGATGCGCTGAGCCAGTTCAAGGGCTTCAGCGTCCAGGCCTTCAACGGCCGGCGCGCTGGCATCGAGGGCGTGAGCCACGGCGAAACCGATGCGGGCCAGGTCGTCTGGAGCGGCGTGAACGCATTCTTCAGCCACGTCGTCGAGCTTGGTTTCAGCCAGGCTGGCGATGAATAGCGGGTTCAGCGCGTGCTGACCGATGTTCTTCACTGCGGCATCGAGCCATGGCTGAACGCGCATGGCGTCGGCCATGTCTTCGGCCTTGCCCTTGACCGATTGACGCAGGGCCAGGGCCATGCGCGCAGCAGTCTGGGTCAGGTCTTCGCCGAGGACGAAAATCGCATCGTGATCTTCGATGTCGCGCATGTTCGGGATCGGCAGCGGGCTGTCTTTGAGCACCTGCACAACCAGGCGAATGCGCTCAAGTTCAGCGGCTTCGATGCCGGAGTAGAAGTGCTCGGCGCCAACCAGTTCAAGCAACGCGTAGTTGCTTTCGAGGCTGGCGCGTGGCGAACCGATACCGACGATGTTGCGACCGCGCAGCAGGTCAGCGGCTTTATCCAGTGCTTCGTCCAGGCCCAGCTTGGCGCCGTTGGCCAGCAGTGGCTGACGCGGGCGGTCTTCGCGGTTGACGTAGCCATAGCCGAAACGGCCACGGTCGCACAGGAAGTACTGGTTCACCGAACCGTTGAAACGGTTTTCGATGCGACGCAGTTCGCCGTAACGCTCGCCCGGGGAAATGTTGCAACCGCTGGAGCAGCCATGGCAGATGCTCGGCGAGAACTGCATGTCCCACTTACGGTTGTAGCGCTCGGAGTGAGTCTTGTCGGTGAACACACCGGTCGGGCAGACCTCGGTGAGGTTGCCGGAGAACTCGCTTTCGAGGGTGCCGTCTTCAACGCGCCCGAAGTACACGTTGTCGTGGGCGCCGAATACACCGAGGTCGGTGCCGCCGGCGTAGTCTTTATAGAAGCGCACGCAGCGATAGCAAGCGATGCAGCGGTTCATTTCGTGGGAAATGAACGGCCCCAGTTGCTGGTTCTGGTGAGTACGCTTGGTGAAGCGATAGCGGCGCTCGTTGTGGCCGGTCATCACTGTCATGTCTTGCAGGTGGCAGTGACCGCCTTCCTCACAGACCGGGCAGTCGTGAGGGTGGTTGGTCATCAGCCATTCGACGACGCTGGCGCGAAACACTTTCGCTTCTTCGTCGTCGATGGAGATCCAGCTGCCGTCGGTGGCGGGGGTCATGCAGGACATGACGATCCGACCACGCTTGTCGTTCTCGTCGGTGTACTGCTTGACCGCGCACTGGCGGCAAGCGCCAACGCTGCCAAGGGCTGGGTGCCAGCAGAAATAAGGGATATCGAGGCCTAGCGACAGACACGCCTGTAACAGGTTGTCTGCCCCATCGACTTCGAGCTCTTTGCCGTCTACGTGGATAGTGGCCATGGTTCAAAGTTCTTCGTTGGCCCGGTGTCAGCGGGCGTGGCTAATGGAATCTTGTTATTCGTGTGAATCAACACAGCCGTTTACGGCGTCATCACACGACAAAGCGAAGGGCACGGACCCTTCGCTTTTTTAAGCGTTTACGCGCCGACTACGATCGGCTTTGCCAGAGGCGGGACGACGGCGCTGGTAGGCGCGATGCCGGCTTCGAACTCATGGCGGAAGTATTTGATGGCGCTGCCCAACGGCTCCACGGCACCCGGTGCGTGTGCACAGAAGGTCTTGCCCGGGCCGAGGAAACCGACCAGACCCAGCAGGGTCTCGATATCGCCGGCTTGGCCTTCACCGTTCTCGATCGCGCGCAGCAGCTTGACGCTCCACGGCAGACCGTCACGGCATGGGGTGCAGAAGCCACAGGATTCGCGGGAGAAGAACTCTTCCATGTTGCGCAGCAACGACACCATGTTGACGCTGTCGTCCACCGCCATGGCCAGGCCGGTACCCATACGGGTGCCCACTTTGGCGATGCCGCCGGCATACATTTGTGCGTCCAGGTGTTCCGGCAACAGGAATCCGGTACCGGCGCCGCCTGGCTGCCAGCACTTGAGCTTGTAACCGTCGCGCATGCCGCCGGCGTAGTCTTCGAACAACTCGCGACCGGTGACGCCGAACGGCAATTCCCACAGGCCCGGGTTCTTGACCTTGCCGGAGAAGCCCATGAGCTTGGTGCCCATGTCTTCGCTGCCTTCGCGGGCCAACGATTTGTACCAGTCCACGCCGTCGGCAATGATCGCCGGCACGTTGCACAGGGTTTCAACGTTGTTCACGCAAGTCGGCTTGCCCCACACGCCCACGGCGGCAGGGAAGGGCGGCTTGGAGCGCGGGTTGGCGCGGCGGCCTTCGAGGGAGTTGATCAGTGCGGTTTCTTCACCGCAGATGTAACGCCCGGCGCCGGTGTGGACGAACAGTTCGAAATCGAAGCCGCTGCCCAGGATGTTTTTACCCAGCAGGCCTGCTGCCTTGGCTTCTTCCACGGCACGGTTGAGGTGCTTGGCGGCGGTGGTGTATTCGCCACGCAGGAAGATGTAGCCACGGTAGGTTTTCAGCGCGCGAGCACTGATCAGCATGCCTTCGATCAGCAGATGGGGCAGTTGCTCCATCAGCATGCGGTCTTTCCAGGTGTTCGGCTCCATCTCATCCGCGTTGCACAGCAGGTAGCGGATGTTGATGGATTCGTCCTTGGGCATCAGGCCCCACTTCACGCCCGTGGGGAAGCCTGCACCGCCGCGGCCCTTGAGGCCGGAGTCTTTCACGGTCTGGACGATGTCGTCCTGGGCCATGTCGGCGAAGGCCTTGCGCGCAGCGGCGTAACCGTTCTTGGCCTGGTACTCGTCGAGCCATACGGCTTCGCCGTCGTCACGCAGACGCCAGGTGAGCGGGTGAGTCTCGGCCGAACGCTTGATGCGGTTGGCTGGACCGAAGGAAGTCAGGGTCATACGTAGCCCTCGAGCAATTTGGCAACACCGGCAGGCTGCACATCACCGAACGTGTCGTCGTCGATCATCAACGCCGGCGCCTTGTCGCAGTTGCCGAGGCAGCAGACCGGCAGCAGGGTGAAACGACCGTCGGCGGTGGTCTGACCCAGGCCGATGCCCAGCTTGCTCTGGATTTCGCTGACCACCGACTCGTGGCCGCCGATGTAGCAGACCATGCTGTCGCAGACGCGAATGATGTGACGGCCCACAGGCTGACGGAAGATCTGGCTGTAGAACGTCGCCACGCCTTCAACGTCGCTGGCCGGGATGCCGAGGATCTCGCCGATGGCGTAGAGCGCGCCGTCAGGCACCCAGCCACGTTCCTTCTGGACGATCTTCAGGGCTTCGATCGACGCCGCGCGCGGGTCTTCGTAGTGATGCAGCTCATGCTCGATGGCCGAGCGCTCGGTTTCGCTCAGGGCGAAACGGTCTGTCAGGATAAGCGTGCTGTTCATGCTTAACGGTCCACGTCGGCCATAACGAAATCGATACTACCCAGGTACGCGATCAAGTCCGCGACCATGCTGCCTTTGATCACCGAAGGGATCTGCTGCAGATGCGGGAAGCTTGGAGTACGAATCCGGGTGCGGTAGCTCATGGTGCCGCCATCGCTCGTCAGGTAATAACTGTTGATGCCCTTGGTCGCTTCGATCATCTGGAAGGATTCGTTGGCCGGCATGACCGGGCCCCACGAAACTTGCAGGAAGTGCGTGATCAGGGTCTCGATGTGTTGCAGCGTGCGCTCTTTGGGTGGCGGCGTGGTCAGCGGGTGATCCGCCTTGTACGGGCCTTCCGGCATGTTGCGCATGCACTGCTCGATGATCTTGAGGCTCTGGCGCATTTCTTCGACGCGAACGATGCAACGGTCGTAGGCATCGCCATTGGCCGCCAGCGGGATTTCGAATTCGAAGTTTTCGTAGCCGGAGTAAGGGCGAGCCTTACGCAGGTCGAAATCGCAACCGGTGGAACGCAGGCCGGCACCGGTGACGCCCCATTCCAGGGCTTCCTTGGTGTTGTAGGCGGCGACGCCGATGGTCCGGCCACGCAGGATGCTGTTGTCCAGTGCGGCTTTCTGGTATTCGTCCAGACGCTTGGGCATCCACTCGACGAAATCCTTGACCAGTTTTTCCCAGCCGCGCGGCAGGTCGTGAGCGACGCCACCGATGCGGTACCAGGCCGGGTGCAGACGGAAACCGGTGATGGCTTCGATCACCGTGTACGCCTTCTGGCGGTCGGTGAAGGTGAAGAACACCGGGGTCATGGCGCCGACGTCCTGGATGTAAGTCCCCAGGAACAGCAGGTGGCTGGTGATCCGGAAGAACTCGGCCATCATGATGCGGATGACGTCGACCTTCTCGGGCACCTTGATGCCGGCCAGCTTCTCGACCGAGAGCACATACGGCAGGTTGTTCATCACGCCGCCGAGGTAGTCGATACGGTCGGTGTACGGAATGAAGCTGTGCCAGGACTGACGCTCGGCCATCTTCTCGGCACCACGGTGGTGGTAACCGACGTCCGGCACGCAGTCGACGATCTCTTCACCGTCCAGCTGCAGAATGATGCGGAACGCACCGTGCGCCGAAGGGTGGTTGGGACCCAGGTTGAGGAACATGTAGTCCTCGTTCGCACCGGAACGCTTCATGCCCCAGTCTTCAGGCTTGAAGCGCGCGGCTTCTTCCTCAAGCTGTTGCTTGGCCAGGGTCAGGCTGAACGGGTCGAACTCGGTGGCGCGGGCCGGGAAGTCCTTGCGCAACGGGTGACCTTCCCAGGTCGGCGGCATCATGATGCGGGTCAGGTGCGGGTGACCGGCAAAGTTGATGCCGTACATGTCCCACACTTCACGCTCGTACCAGTTGGCGTTCGGCCACAGACCGGTCACGGTCGGCACGCTGAGGTCGCTCTCGGACAAGGCGACCTTGATCATTACGTCACTATTACGTTCGATCGACATCAAGTGATAGAACACAGTGAAGTCGGCGCCGCTTGGCAGCCCTTGACGCTTGGTGCGCAGACGCTCGTCCACGCCGTGCAGGTCATAGAGCATGACGTACGGCTTGGGCAGGTTACGCAGGAAGGTCAGGACTTCGACGAGTTTGGCGCGGGCAACCCAAAGCACCGGCATGCCGGTGCGGGTCGGCTGGGCGGTGAACGCCTCCGGGCCAAAACGATTGTTCAGTTCGACGACCACATCCTGGTCGTCTGCCTTGTAAGGCGGGATGTACAGAGCACTGCCTGTAGTCATGGTTATTTATCGCTTTCGGTCAACGTAAAGAATGAAGCCAGTTTCTCGTTTCTTTGTAAGAACAGATCTGGATCAGACTTCGTCGGGGCTGCGCAGGTTGGTTACCTGAATACGCTGTTCGCGGCGCTTTTCCTTTTCGGAAGGCATCTCGGCGCGATAGACGCCTTGATCACCAACGACCCAGGAAAGTGGACGACGCTCCTGGCCAATCGACTCCTGCAACAGCATCAAGCCTTGCAGAAAAGCTTCAGGGCGGGGCGGGCAGCCAGGCACGTAGACGTCCACGGGCAGGAACTTGTCCACCCCTTGAACGACGGAGTAGATGTCGTACATGCCACCGGAGTTGGCGCACGAACCCATGGAGATGACCCATTTAGGCTCGAGCATTTGCTCGTAGAGACGCTGAATGATCGGCGCCATCTTGATGAAGCAGGTACCGGCGATAACCATGAAATCCGCCTGACGCGGCGATGCCCGGATAACCTCGGCGCCAAAGCGCGCGATGTCGTGGGGCGCCGTGAAGGCGGTGGTCATTTCCACGTAGCAGCACGAAAGACCGAAGTTATACGGCCACAGGGAGTTCTTGCGCCCCCAGTTGATCGTGCCGTTGAGCACGTCTTCGAGCTTGCCCATGAAAATGTTTTTGTGGACTTGATCTTCTAACGGATCGGAAACGGTTTCCCGTTTGCCAATCGGATACTGCTCGTTAGGAGCATCGGGGTCGATCCTGGTGAGATTGTATTGCATTGCCAAAGCCTCATTGTTTCAGCTTCGCTTGCCGCTTGCGCCGAGCTTCCGGAGCCCAGTCAAGGGCACCCACTCGGAATAGGTAGACAAGACCTGCCAACAGAATTGCTATGAAAACGAGAGCTTCGACGAATCCGGTCCAGCCGCTTTCGCGGACGGACACAGACCAGGCAAAGAGAAAAAGGGCTTCGATATCGAAGATCACGAAGAGCATCGCGACCAGATAGAATTTGGCTGAGAGCCGCAAGCGGGCGCCACCTGTAGGTAGCATGCCGGACTCGAACGGTTCGTTTTTGCTGCGGCCCCAGGCTTTTGACCCGAGGAGGCTGGAGACGCCGAGCATGAAGGCGCAAAGGCCGCCGACACCCAGAAGGAAAATGGCAAAGCCCCAGTTGTGGGCCATGAGTCCGGTCGCTTCGGGCATGCTGGAAATCCTTAACAGAGAGCAAAGGTCTCTGAGCTTGAAAAGAAACAAAGCAGTGACGATATGTCGCAGCAATCAATCGCGGTGATTTTATGGCTAAACACCGAGCAAGTAAAATTCAGATAGCGAAATTATTTACAAGAATAAGGACATAGCGTGCCTCCAAAGCCCTGTAGCCCATGCCGCTCGGGCATTAGCGGGGGTTTTGTCAAATATGTTTTGTAGGGAACGTAACGAACATACTTGCCGCTAAATGATAATCAATATTATTTGTCGCGCTTTTCAAACTGTTTAACAGGTGAGTGGCTGGGAAGTTGTCTTATATGCGCGTTACTGCAAGTAGCAGGCGCCCCCGTTTTACCCTCTTTTTCTGGTCGCGACACCGCTCTGGATCAATGTTTTTGTCCGCCTGAGTCTGTAGGAGCGAGGCTTGCCCGCGAAGAATGCGCTGCGGTTTTTCAGGCATACCGCGTCATCGTTCTTCGCGGGCAAGCCTCGCTCCTACAGAGGAGAGGGGAATCGCAGGCAAAAAAACGCCCCGAACCAGTCGGGGCGTCAGATGTGCAGCGCTGCGGTTAGCTTTTATTCGGTCCGCAACGGCCGTTTACTCAGATGAAGCAGATCAGTGGAACTGTTCTTCTTCGGTCGAACCGGTCAGCGCGGTCACCGAGGACGTGCCACCTTGAATTACGGTGGTCATGTCGTCGAAGTAGCCGGTGCCCACTTCCTGCTGGTGAGCCACGAAGGTGTAACCCTTGGCAGCGTCAGCGAACTCTTGCTCTTGCAGCTTCACGTAGGCAGTCATGTCGTTGCGGGCGTAGTCGTGCGCCAGGTTGAACATGCTGTGCCACATGTTGTGAATGCCGGCCAGGGTGATGAACTGGTGCTTGTAACCCATGGCGGACAGTTCGCGCTGGAACTTGGCGATGGTCGCGTCGTCCAGGTTTTTCTTCCAGTTGAAGGAAGGCGAGCAGTTGTACGACAGCAGTTGGTCCGGGTATTCCTTTTTGATCGCTTCAGCGAAGCGACGTGCTTCTTCCAGATCCGGCTTGGCGGTTTCGCACCAGATCAGGTCGGCGAACGGTGCGTAGGCCAGGCCGCGAGCGATGGCCTGGTCGAGACCGGCGCGTACTTTGTAGAAGCCTTCCTGGGTGCGTTCGCCAGTCACGAATGGCTGGTCATACGGGTCGCAATCGGAAGTCAGCAAGTCGGCTGCGTTGGCGTCGGTACGGGCCAGGATGATGGTCGGTGTACCGGCAACGTCAGCTGCCAGACGAGCAGCAGTCAGCTTCTGCACAGCTTCCTGGGTAGGAACCAGTACCTTGCCGCCCATGTGGCCGCATTTTTTCACGGAAGCCAGTTGGTCTTCGAAGTGAACGCCGGCGGCGCCTGCTTCGATCATGCTCTTCATCAACTCGTAAGCGTTCAGTACGCCACCGAAGCCGGCTTCAGCGTCAGCCACGATCGGTGCGAAGTAGTCGATGTAGCCTTCGTCGCCCGGGTTCTTGCCGGCTTTCCACTGGATCTGGTCAGCGCGACGGAACGAGTTGTTGATGCGCTTGACCACGGTTGGAACCGAATCCACCGGGTACAGCGACTGATCCGGGTACATCGATTCGGCGGAGTTGTTGTCCGCAGCTACTTGCCAGCCCGACAGGTAGATCGCCTGGATACCGGCCTTGACTTGTTGCACAGCCTGGCCGCCGGTCAGGGCGCCCATGCAGTTGACGAAATCTTTCTCAGGACGGAAGGACGGCTTGGCACCCTGGGTGACCAGGTTCCAAAGCTTCTCGGCGCCCATTTTTGCAAAGGTGTGCTCAGGTTGAACCGAGCCACGCAGACGGACGACGTCAGCAGCGGAGTAATTGCGTGTCACGCCTTTCCAGCGCGGGTTTTCAGCCCAATCTTTTTCGAGGGCTGCAATTTGCTGTTCGCGTGTCAGTGCCATGGAGATAAACCTCGTCGCGTCTTTGATAAAAAGTCGTTCTTGGTGGAAATTCCTGCTCCAGCCAGATAACGCATTTTAAAGGGGCGTAAAAGGCTGCTCGCTGACCAGAAGCTTAGGTGGTCAAGTCGGATTCGGCGGGGATGGCGACGGGATGAACGATGGGCTCGAGGGGAAGTGAGCAGGTAAGGGCGAACTGGCGAGCGCATTCGGGCGTCGTGGGCCTTGGTGCGAACTTCAGTGTGGAGCCGGGTTACCTAATTACGCTTCCGTCCCTCGGGACAACTTCGTTCCAGTCGGCAACCTCGTCAAACACACCTTGTGGGCGGTACAGACACGAATCGGCTCGCGGGGTAGGTGCGAACAGCGACTCGAAAGCCCTTGCCAGGGCCTCTGATTAGCGGGAGCGAGGCCATCATGCCTTTGCTTTTTTGGCTCGTCAAACGTTTTGTAGTGCTTTTTTTCAAGCACTACATCTTTAGTCTAATACGACTAATCAGTCAGTTTTTGGTGGTTTAGTCCAAAGTATCGACTTTCACCCGCAGGGTCATGTCGTCCCGGCCCTGAGTCGAGTAGCTGCGGGTCTGGCCCTGTTTGTCGGCCTGAGTCTGGCGGTTCACGCCAGCCAGGGTGATCCATTCACCCAGTCGACCCGTGACAGTTGTGTCGGTACTTTGCACATTCACTACATCGGGACGTTCCTGGCTCATCCGGTCACGGTTGGTACTGATTGCCAGATGAACGATGTCGCCGGTGACGCTCGCGGTGACGTAGAAGCCTTGGGTGACATTGCGGTATTCGGTCTGGCTGCGCAGGTCGCCATAGCTGTCAGTCTGGGTGCTGGTGAGCGGCACGCTCTGGCCGACCTGGATCAGCGCGGGTGTGCCTTCGCTGGCCTGAACCTGCTGGATACCGCCGTCGCGGCTGTCGGTGCTGCGGTTGATGATGCGAGTCTGGCTCGGCTTGGCACCGTTCACCGAATAACCCTGATCACCCTGGAAGTTGTTTTCGTTGGTATCGACGGTGATCAGCAAGCGCTTGGCGGCCACATCGAGTTGGCTGATCAAGGCCTTAAGTTCGTCGATCTTGCGCTGTTCTGCGTTGACGATGAGCTGATTGCCATAGGCGCTGACCTGGCCGTCCTTGCCGATGAAATTCTGCGCCACCGGCAGCAGGTCGGCGCTGGTGCGATAGTTCAGGGGCACGATCTCGGTGGCGGCCATGACCGAAAAACTGCAGGTCAGCAGCAGTGTTGTGAGCAGGGTGCGTAGGGACATATCCGTTATCTCCGGCCTTTAAAGTCTTGATATTGCCAGTTTGTCGGCCCGTGGTGGGGCAAGTTGAATCGTAGACAGCAAAACGCCCCGGCATCGGTTGATGGCGGGGCGTTTTGGGGTCTTCTTCAGGGCCTCTTCGCGGGCAAGCCTCGCTCCTACGGTACGCGAATACCTGTAGGAGCGAGGCTTGCCCGCGAAGGCTTCACCTCGGTCTCAAACCGAATGCCGCACCATGTCCACATGCGGAATCCCGGCTTCCAGGAACTCCTCACTGACCATGCTGAAACCCAAGCGCTCATAGAACGCCGTGGCCTGCACTTGCGCGCTCAGCATCTGCTGCTTCAGCCCGCGCTTCTCGGCTTCACCGATCACCGCTTGCATCAGCGCATCGCCGACTTTCAAGCCGCGCCAGTCCTTCAGTACCGACACCCGACCGATGTGACCATCTGGCAACAGCCGAGCGGTGCCGATTGGGAAGTCGCCTTCAAAGGCCAGAAAGTGGACTGCCGTTGCGTCATCAGCATCCCATTCCAGCTCAGGCGGAACGGATTGCTCGGCGATGAACACCGTCTCACGAATGCGCCGGATCTCGGCGTTGTCCTTCTGCCAGTCTGCGACACGTACGTGAATTTTATTCATCAGCAAACCCCAGGCTGCCTTGCTTGACCAACTCGCACAGCAGGCCGCGACCGTCTTCGTCGTTCAGCCACTCGCCAAGGTTGTCGGTATGCAGGGAGTCGGCGGCGCAGATCATTTTCAGCAGCTCGCGCAGTTTGCCCGGCAGGTAACGGCTCTGGCCGCTGGCGAACAGCAAAAGATCATCATCGACTTCAGACCAGGCCAGGCGCGCGCTCGGGTTGCGGATCAGGATCGCGCCTTGCTCGAGGCTGGCGAGCAGGTCCTCTTCTTCGACCTCTTCCGGGCCCACCACCAGCTCCGGGTAGCGCGGCTCGGTCATGAACTGGCCGAACCAGGTCAGCAGCAAGCGCTCGTCGCTCATATGCTCGGCCAGCAAGCTTTTCAGGCGATCGAGGGCGTCGTGCTGGATCTGATGAGGATCGACCGCCGGCAGGGCGTCGGCGTCGGTGTAACGCTCTTCGTCCGACAGGAACTGGCTGAGGAAATCGGTGAAGTGGGTCAGCACTTCAGAGGCGCTTGGTGCGCGGAAACCGACCGAGTAAGTCAGGCAGTTGTCAACGGCCACACCGCAGTGAGCCAGACGCGGCGGCAAGTAGAGCATGTCTCCTGGTTCCAGCACCCATTCGTCGGTGGCGTCGAAATCAGCGAGGATGCGCAAGTCGGCGTGTTGCAGCAGCTTGCTCTCGGAATCGCACATCTGGCCGATTTTCCAGTTGCGCTTGCCGTGACCCTGCAGCAGGAACACATCGTAGTTGTCGAAGTGCGGGCCAACACTGCCACCCGGGGCGGCGAAGCTGATCATCACATCGTCGACGCGCCAGCTCGGCAGGAAGCGGAAGTTCTCCAGCAGCTCAGCGACCTCCGGCACGAACTGGTCGACCGCTTGAACCAGCAGGGTCCAGTCACGTTCCGGCAGTTTGCTGAATTCGTCTTCGGCGAACGGACCACGGCGCAATTCCCAAGGACGCTCGCCGTTCTCGATCACCAGGCGCGATTCGACTTCTTCTTCCAGCGCAAGGCCGGCCAGTTCGTCGGCGTCGATCGGGCTTTCGAAATCAGGGATCGCCTGACGGATCAGCAGGGGTTTTTTCTGCCAGTAGTCACGCAGGAATTCGCGCGCCGTGATGCCGCCCAGAAGTTGAAGAGGAATATCAGGATTCATGTGTAACCTATTGAAAAAAAGCACTTTTCAGACGGGAATAAAAACGCCCGGCGCTGCCGGGCGTCTCAAACGGGTAAAGCGGTCGATCAGATGCGTTTGGCTTGCGCTACAGCGTTGCCGATGTAGTTGGCCGGGGTGAGCAGTTTCAGCTCGGCCTTGGCTTGCGCAGGCATGTCCAGGCCGTCGATGAAGGTCTGCAGCGCTTCAGGGCTGATGCCCTTGCCGCGAGTGAGCTCTTTCAATTTCTCGTACGGGTTTTCGATGTTGTAGCGGCGCATCACAGTCTGGATCGGCTCGGCCAATACTTCCCAGCACGCGTCCAGGTCAGCAGCAATCTTCTGCTGGTTGAGCTCCAGCTTGCTGATGCCTTTGAGGCTGGCTTCGTAGGCGATCACGCTGTGGGCGAAGCCGACACCGAGGTTGCGCAGTACGGTGGAGTCGGTCAGGTCACGCTGCCAGCGGGAGATCGGCAGCTTGCTCGCCAGGTGCTGGAACAGTGCGTTGGCGATACCCAGGTTGCCTTCGGAGTTTTCGAAGTCAATCGGGTTGACCTTGTGCGGCATGGTCGAGGAACCGATTTCGCCAGCGATGGTGCGCTGTTTGAAATAACCCAGGGAGATGTAGCCCCAGATGTCGCGGTCGAAGTCGATCAGGATGGTGTTGAAGCGCGCGATCGCGTCGAACAGCTCGGCGATGTAGTCGTGCGGTTCGATCTGCGTGGTGTACGGGTTGAAGCCCAGGCCCAGCTCGTCTTCGATGAAGGCGCGGGCGTTGGCTTCCCAGTCGATCTCAGGGTAGGCCGACAGGTGAGCGTTGTAGTTGCCGACAGCGCCGTTGATCTTGCCCAGCAGCGGAACGGCGGCGACTTGGGCGATCTGACGCTCCAGACGGTAAACCACGTTCGCCAGCTCTTTGCCCAGGGTGGTCGGCGAAGCCGGTTGACCGTGGGTGCGCGACAGCATCGGCACGTCGGCAAAGCGGATGGCCAGTTCGCGGATGGCGTTAGCGGTCTGGCGCATCAGCGGCAGCATCACGTCATCACGGCCTTCGCGCAGCATCAGGGCATGGGACAGGTTGTTGATGTCCTCGCTGGTGCAGGCAAAGTGGATGAATTCACTGACCTTGGCCAGTTCCGGCAGCTTGGCCGCCTGCTCTTTGAGCAGGTATTCAATGGCTTTGACGTCGTGGTTGGTGGTGCGCTCGATCTCTTTGACGCGCTCGGCGTGCTCCAGAGAGAAGTTTTCCGCCAAGGTGTTCAACACCGCGTTGGCTTCGGCAGAGAACGCCGGCACTTCGCTGATGGCAGGGTGAGCGGCCAGGCGCTGGAGCCAGCGCACTTCAACCAGAACGCGAGCACGGATCAGGCCGTATTCGCTGAAAATCGGGCGCAGGGCCTGGGTTTTGCCGGCGTAGCGGCCGTCAACAGGGGAAACCGCAGTGAGCGAAGAGAGCTGCATGGGGTGTTCTCGGACAGTCGGGCAACGAAATGGGGCGCGTATCATACATGAAAAAAATCCGCCGGTCCGTTGCCAACTGACCGGCGTATTACGCGTTACTGACTACAAAACGGTATTGCGGGCGCGGTTCAGCTGCTGCGCATCAGCGGGTAAAGCTCTTTAAGCAACTTGCGCCGACTGATCACCAACTGCCAGCGATGACCACCCAGCTGCCGCCACAGGCGCGCCGATCGAATTCCGGCCAGCAACAGCGCGCGAATCTTCGAGGCATTGCTCGGTTGCTGCAGGTTGCGCATGTCGCCATGCACTTGAATCCGTTGGCGCAGGGTGCTCAGGGTGTCCTGATACAACGCACCACAGGCGGCGATCACGTTTTCGTGAGCCGGGCCGAAGTGTTCGACCTGAGACTGAATCTGCGGCAGACGCTTGCCGATCACTTCCAGCATGTCTTGGCGCTTGGCCAGCTGGCGCTCCAGCCCCAGCATCGCCAGGGCGTAGCGCAGAGGTTCGCGCTGAAGGGTGCTGGGGTCGCGCTCCAAGGCGCCGATCAATGCTCGGTAACCGTCACGCAGATTGATGTCGTCGCCACCATAGACTTCCAGCGTGTCCTTGGGGTCGCGAATCAACAGGCTGCCGAGCATACAGGTCAGCCCGGCTTCATTGGTCTGGCCGCTCTTGGCGATCTTGT
The DNA here is from genome assembly GCF_019218905.1 of Pseudomonas sp. PDM24. Classification (NCBI taxonomy): domain Bacteria; kingdom Pseudomonadati; phylum Pseudomonadota; class Gammaproteobacteria; order Pseudomonadales; family Pseudomonadaceae; genus Pseudomonas; species Pseudomonas sp. PDM24. The sequence goes on from NZ_JAHUWR010000001.1 coordinate 661,122, forward strand.
CGACCAGTACGGCGGCGAGAAACACACCGCCCAGGGCCGTCAGTTGCTCTTGAGTCGGGCTCATGAACGCTGACCCTTGCTGGTCCAGGGTTCGGCCACTTCGATCACGCCGCCGCCGAGGCAGATTTCACCGTCGTAGAACACCACGGATTGGCCTGGAGTGACCGCGCGTTGCGGGTCATCGAAGGTCGCGCGGTAGCCGTTGGCGGTCTTCTCCAGCGTGCAAGGCTGGTCGCTCTGACGATAACGCACCTTGGCGGTCAGTTTGCGCGGCTCGGTCAAATCGATCGGGTTGACCCAATAGATGTCCGAGGCGAGCAGGGCGCGGGAGAACAGATAAGGGTGATCATTGCCTTGGCCCACGATCAGTTCGTTGTGTTCCAGGTCTTTGATCAGCACATACCACGGCTCGTCACCGGCGTCTTTCAAGCCGCCGATGCCCAGGCCCTGACGCTGGCCGATGGTGTGGTACATCAAGCCGTGGTGACGGCCGATGACTTCACCTTCGGTGGTCTTGATCTCGCCCGGCTGGGCCGGCAGGTATTGCTTGAGGAAGTCGCTGAAGCGGCGCTCGCCGATAAAGCAGATTCCGGTGGAATCCTTTTTCTTCGCGGTGGCCAGGTCGTGTTTCTCGGCAATCGCGCGCACTTCGGGTTTTTCCAGCTCGCCGACCGGGAACAGGGTCTTGGCGATCTGTTCGCCGCCGACAGCGTGCAGGAAATAGCTCTGGTCCTTGTTCGGATCCAGGCCCTTGAGCAATTCGGTGCGGCCATCGATGTCACGGCGGCGCACGTAGTGGCCGGTGGCGATCAGGTCGGCGCCGAGCATCATGGCGTAGTCGAGGAACGCCTTGAACTTGATTTCACGGTTGCAGAGGATGTCCGGGTTCGGCGTGCGACCGGCCTTGTACTCGGCCAGGAAATGCTCGAACACGTTGTCCCAGTACTCGGCGGCGAAGTTGGCGGTGTGCAGCTTGATGCCAATCTTGTCGCACACGGCCTGAGCGTCCGCCAGGTCATCCATGGCGGTGCAGTATTCCGTTCCATCGTCTTCTTCCCAGTTCTTCATGAACAGGCCTTCCACCTCATAACCCTGCTCGATCAGCAGGAGAGCGGAAACGGAAGAGTCCACGCCGCCGGACATGCCGACAATGACGCGCTTCTTTTGTGTGTCAGAAGGGGCTGGATCACGCATAGGGATTCAATGAGTGTCTTGAAAAAGGACGCGATTCTAGCAGGCTGAAGCCCGCAAGGCTAAAGAGAAGGGCGGATCAGCTCGAGGCTGAAGTGTTTACCGTCCAGATAATCATCGATACAGCGGATGATCAGCTCACTGCGCCAGTTTGCGCGCTGTTGCAGCAGTTCGTCATGCGTCAGCCATTTTGCGCCGACGATACCGTCATCCAACTGATAGTCGGGGTGGTGTTTGAGCGGTTTTGCGGTGAAGCAGACCCGCTGATAAGTCACGCCGTTGCTCGGAGCGGTATAGAGATAAATGCCCACCACGCCGGTCGGCTCGACGTCCCAGCCGGTTTCCTCGAGGGTTTCGCGCACGGCGGCTTCGATCAGGGTTTCGTCCGGGTCCAGATGGCCGGCGGGTTGGTTGAGCACCGTTCGTCCGTGCTTGAGCTCTTCGACCATCAGGAAGCGACCATTGTCTTCGACGATGGTGGCGACGGTGATGTGGGGTAGCCAGTCCATAAGACTTCCTTGAATTTTGAATAGTGAAACGCGGCCCCTGTGGGAGCGGGCTTGCTCGCGAAAGCGGTGGGTCAGTCAATAAAGATGTTGAATGATAAACCGCATTCGCGAGCAAGCCCGCTCCCACATTGGACCAATGTTCACATTGGAAGGGTGTGAGCGCCAGAAACAGAAACCCCGGCACTGGGCCGGGGCTTCTTTGCATCCTTACAACCTTAAACCAGCGCAGCGATCGCGGCGTTGAAGGTGCTGCTCGGGCGCATGGCCTTGCTGATCAGCTCGGCATTGGCGTGGTAGTAACCGCCGATGTCCACTGGCTTGCCCTGGACGGCGTTGAGCTCGGCAACGATGGTCGCTTCGTTCTCGGTCAGGGTTTTGGCCAGTTCGCCGAACTGCGCTTGCAGTGCAGTGTCTTCGGTCTGGGCTGCCAGGGCTTGTGCCCAGTACAGCGCCAGGTAGAAGTGGCTGCCGCGGTTGTCGATGTTGCCGACTTTGCGCGATGGCGACTTGTTGTTGTCCAGGAACTGGCCAGTGGCCTGATCCAGGGTCTTGGCCAGCACCAGTGCTTTAGGGTTGTTGTAGGTAACACCCAAGTGCTCGAGGGAGGCAGCCAGGGCCAGGAATTCACCCAGGGAATCCCAGCGCAGGAAGTTTTCTTCCAGCAACTGCTGAACATGCTTCGGTGCCGAACCGCCGGCGCCGGTTTCGAACAGGCCACCGCCGTTCATCAGCGGCACGATCGACAGCATCTTGGCGCTGGTGCCCAGTTCCATGATCGGGAACAGGTCGGTCAGGTAGTCACGCAATACGTTGCCGGTCACCGAAATGGTGTCCTTGCCTTCGCGGGTACGGTCCAGGGTGAACTTCATCGCGTCGACAGGCGACATGATGCGGATGTCCAGGCCGGAAGTATCGTGATCCTTCAGGTAGGCCTGAACTTTCTCGATCACTACGCCGTCGTGGGCGCGCATTGGGTCCAGCCAGAAAATCGCCGGAGTTGCGCTTGCACGGGCACGGTTGACGGCCAGTTTGACCCAGTCCTGGATCGGCGCGTCTTTGGTCTGGCACATGCGGAAGATATCGCCGGCTTCAACCGACTGTTCCAGCAGAGTGCGGCCAGCGCTGTCGGAAACCCGAACTACGCCATTTGCCTTGATCTGGAAGGTCTTGTCGTGGGAACCGTACTCTTCGGCTTTCTTCGCCATCAGGCCAACGTTTGGCACGCTGCCCATGGTGGTTGGATCAAAAGCGCCGTTAGCCTTGCAGTCTTCGATCACCGCTTGGTAGATGGTGGCGTAGCAGCGATCCGGGATCACCGCCTTGGTGTCGTGCAACTGACCGTCGGTGCCCCACATTTTGCCGGAGTCACGGATCATCGCTGGCATCGAGGCGTCGACGATAACGTCGCTCGGCACGTGCAGGTTGGTGATGCCTTTGTCGGAGTTGACCATGGCCAGCGACGGACGAACGGCGTAGACCGCCTGGATGTCCGCTTCGATCGCAGCTTGTTGCTCGGCAGGCAAGGACTTGATGCGAGCGTACAGGTCGCCGATGCCGTTGTTCAGGTTGAAGCCGATCTGGGCCAGCACGTCAGCGTGCTTGGCCAGTGCGTCTTTATAGAACTCGGCAACGATCTGGCCGAACATGATCGGGTCGGAGACCTTCATCATGGTGGCTTTCAGGTGAACCGACAGCAACACGCCTTTGGCTTTGGCGTCTTCGATCTCGGCCGCGATGAAGCTGCGCAGCGCTTTTTTGCTCAGAACGGCGCAATCGAGGATCTCACCGGCTTGTACGGTGGTTTTTTCTTTCAGGACGGTGGCGGTGCCGTCTTGAGCGATCAGTTCGATTTTGACGGCGTCAGCGGCGTCGATCAGGGCGGCTTTTTCGCTGCCGTAGAAATCGCCGGTGCTCATGTGAGCGACGTGGGACTTGGAGTCTTTGGCCCAGGCGCCCATTTTGTGCGGGTGCTTGCGCGCGTAGTTCTTGACCGACAGCGGTGCACGACGATCAGAGTTGCCTTCGCGCAGAACCGGATTTACGGCGCTGCCCTTGATCTTGTCGTAACGCGACTTGGCGAGCTTGTCGGCATCGCTGGTCACGGTTTCCGGGTAGTCCGGCAGTGCGAAGCCCTGGGCTTGCAGCTCTTTGATCGCGGCCTGCAGTTGCGGAACCGAAGCGCTGATGTTCGGCAGCTTGATGATGTTGGCTTCAGGCGTAACGGCCAGGTCGCCCAGTTCGGCGAGGTGGTCGGCTACGGCTTTGTCACCCAATTGCTCGGGGAAGCTGGCCAGAATGCGCCCTGCAAGAGAGATATCGCGGGTTTCAACGGCGATATCAGCCGAGGCGGTGAAAGCCTCTACGATAGGCAACAGTGAATAGGTGGCGAGGGCTGGGGCTTCGTCGGTGAAGGTATAGATGATCTTCGAGCGGGTGGGCATATTCGGATTAACTCTCTCTTCTTTGCTAAAGCGTGCGCAGAAACTCGAGGGGCGCCGGGTAAGCGCGTTCGTTCAAAGTCATCCATGAGCCGAATGTCGAGGTTTCTTCGCGGTGATGTTGGGTGCATCAGTCGAGCGTCAAGCGGGTGGACTGCGGTAACAATCCGGCTTATTCGGGCCCAACGTCTTGTGATAGAGCGGTCGGCCGTCGTGACTCTGTGGTCAGCGGCGGCATTATACATAGGTAGCTGGCAATCTGCCGATGGTTCATATGCAACGTTTTTCGTCCATTGGTCTAAAGGTCGCAGGCGAGTGCGACGCGTAGAGTCGTTCGCCGTGCTTGAGTTTGGCGCTTTTCCCTTTGCTTTCAGGCTTGTACGTCGCGAACTGTGCAGCTTTGCGGCAGATGGGCGGAACATAGGGTTTGCGCGCCGATTTAACTGGGGTACGCTCGAACGCAGCCAGATGTTCAATCCAAACAATGGAGTACAGCATGGGATACAAGAAGATTCAGGTTCCAGCCGTCGGCGACAAAATCACCGTCAACGCAGACCATTCTCTCAATGTTCCTAACAACCCGATCATCCCCTTCATCGAAGGCGATGGTATTGGCGTTGATATCAGCCCGGTCATGATCAAGGTTGTCGATGCTGCTGTTAAGAAAGCTTACGGCGGCGAGCGCAAAATTTCCTGGATGGAAGTCTACGCCGGGGAGAAAGCGACTCAGGTTTACGATCAGGACACCTGGCTGCCTCAGGAAACCCTGGACGCGGTCAAGGATTATGTAGTTTCCATCAAAGGCCCTCTGACCACCCCGGTCGGCGGCGGCATCCGTTCGCTGAACGTGGCCCTGCGTCAGCAACTCGACCTGTATGTGTGCCTGCGCCCGGTGCGCTGGTTCGAAGGCGTACCGAGCCCGGTCAAGAAGCCAGGCGATGTCGACATGACCATCTTCCGTGAAAACTCGGAAGACATTTATGCCGGTATCGAATGGAAAGCCGGTTCGCCGGAAGCGACCAAGGTCATCAAGTTCCTTAAAGAAGAAATGGGCGTCACCAAGATCCGTTTCGACGAAAACTGCGGTATCGGCATCAAGCCGGTGTCCCTGGAAGGCACCAAGCGTCTGGCGCGCAAGGCTCTGCAGTATGTGGTCGACAACGACCGTGATTCGCTGACTATCGTGCACAAAGGCAACATCATGAAGTTCACCGAAGGTGCCTTCAAGGAATGGGCCTACGAAGTGGCCGCTGAAGAATTCGGCGCGACCCTGCTCGACGGCGGTCCGTGGATGCAGTTCAAGAGCCCGAAAACCGGCAAGAACGTCATCGTCAAGGACGCCATCGCCGACGCCATGCTCCAGCAGATCCTGCTGCGCCCGGCTGAATACGATGTCATCGCGACCCTGAACCTCAACGGCGACTACCTCTCCGACGCCCTGGCGGCCGAAGTGGGCGGTATCGGTATCGCGCCGGGTGCCAACCTGTCCGACACCGTGGCCATGTTCGAAGCCACCCACGGTACTGCGCCGAAGTACGCCGGCAAGGACCAGGTCAACCCGGGTTCGTTGATCCTGTCCGCCGAGATGATGCTGCGTCACATGGGCTGGACCGAAGCGGCCGACCTGATCATCAAAGGCACCAACGGCGCGATCTCCGCGAAAACCGTGACCTATGACTTCGAACGTCTGATGGAGGGCGCGAAACTGCTGTCGTCTTCCGCGTTTGGTGATGCGTTGATCTCGCACATGTAAACCAGCTGACAAAAAAAACCGCCTTCGGGCGGTTTTTTTATGGCTGGATGACGAGCAGCGTCAGCTCGACACTGTTTCCTGCCGGGTGGCAGGGGCGCTCTGTTCGTTCGGAGAGGTGACAGATGTGATCTTTACTGCATGCAGTCCTTTGGGGCCCTGGATGATCTCAAAGCTAACAATTTGCCCAGCCTTGAGGGTTTTGTATCCGTCCATTTCAATAGCCGAATAGTGGGCAAAGAAATCGATGTCCTTGCCATCCTCGTCGCGACCTTCTCTGGCGTCGGTGTTAATGAAACCGAACCCCTTGGCATTGTTGAACCATTTCACCTTACCGACAGCCATACCCATATCCCTCTGCAACAGACTCCATCACTGGAGTATCATCCAGTTAATCCGCAGTCTATCTTGCAAACAGGATTGACTCCGCGGACCTTTTTTACCCACTGTGGGCTCTATTGTTTGTAACACCGATTTTCCGATAGTCAAGGTGACCGGGCAGTCGGAGTTGAAAACGTTCATAACAGCCCCCACCACTGTATTTGCACAACTGACGAACCTTTCTTTCCATGCATGCAATCAGCCAGATTCGACTAACATTCAATCAGGATCGCCCTGATTTACACGACGACGATTCCGCAGGCATTGCTGTTCAGGAGGCTAAGCCTGCTCTACAGGCGCCACCGATGTACAAGGTGGTTTTGTTCAACGATGACTACACACCGATGGATTTCGTCGTCGAAGTGCTCGAGGTGTTTTTTAACCTGAATCGCGAGCTGGCGACCAAGGTCATGCTGGCCGTCCATACAGAAGGACGGGCAGTATGTGGAGTGTTTACCCGCGACATCGCGGAGACCAAGGCCATGCAGGTCAACCAGTACGCCAGGGAAAGCCAGCATCCGCTACTCTGTGAAATCGAGAAGGACGGTTAATCGCCGACCACTTGGGTATGAGGTGAAGCTATGTTAAACCGCGAGCTCGAAGTCACCCTCAATCTTGCCTTCAAGGAGGCTCGCTCGAAGCGTCATGAATTCATGACTGTCGAGCACCTTCTGCTGGCCCTATTGGATAATGAGGCTGCCGCCACCGTTTTGCGTGCCTGCGGCGCAAACCTCGACAAACTCAAGCATGATCTGCAGGAGTTCATCGACTCCACCACGCCATTGATCCCTCTTCATGACGAGGATCGTGAAACCCAGCCAACCCTGGGCTTTCAGCGTGTACTGCAACGTGCTGTCTTTCATGTACAGAGCTCGGGCAAACGCGAAGTGACTGGCGCTAACGTGCTGGTCGCAATCTTCAGTGAGCAAGAGAGTCAGGCAGTGTTTCTGCTGAAACAGCAGAGCGTTGCGCGCATCGATGTCGTCAACTACATCGCCCATGGCATTTCCAAAGTGCCAGGGCATGGCGATCACTCTGAAGGTGAACAAGATATGCAGGACGACGAGGGCGGTGAGTCTTCTTCTTCAGGCAATCCTCTGGATGCTTATGCCAGCAACCTCAACGAACTCGCGCGCCAGGGTCGTATCGATCCGTTGGTAGGCCGTGAGCTGGAAGTCGAGCGCGTCGCGCAGATCCTTGCGCGTCGTCGCAAAAACAACCCGCTGCTGGTGGGCGAGGCCGGCGTGGGTAAAACCGCGATTGCCGAAGGCCTGGCCAAACGCATTGTCGACAACCAGGTGCCGGATCTGCTGGCCAACAGCGTGGTGTATTCCCTCGATCTGGGGGCTTTGCTGGCGGGGACCAAATACCGCGGCGATTTCGAGAAGCGCTTCAAGGCGCTGCTCAATGAGCTGAAAAAACGTCCGCAGGCGATTCTGTTCATCGACGAGATCCACACCATCATCGGTGCGGGCGCTGCGTCCGGTGGCGTCATGGATGCGTCGAACCTGCTCAAGCCATTGCTGTCTTCGGGCGACATTCGCTGCATCGGTTCGACCACGTTCCAGGAGTTCCGTGGGATCTTCGAGAAGGACCGTGCCCTGGCTCGGCGCTTCCAGAAGGTCGATGTGTCGGAACCTTCGGTGGAAGACACCATTGGCATCCTGCGTGGCCTGAAAGGACGTTTCGAAGCGCACCACAACATCGAATACAGCGATGAAGCCCTGCGCGCCGCTGCGGAACTGGCCTCGCGTTACATCAATGACCGGCACATGCCGGACAAGGCGATCGACGTCATCGACGAGGCGGGCGCCTACCAGCGTCTGCAGCCGATCGAGAAACGCGTGAAACGCATCGAAGTGCCTCAGGTCGAGGACATCGTCGCGAAAATCGCGCGAATTCCGCCAAAACACGTCACCAGTTCCGACAAAGAGCTGCTGCGTAACCTTGAGCGTGACCTGAAACTCACGGTATTTGGCCAGGATGCGGCGATCGACTCGCTGTCGACTGCGATCAAACTGTCCCGTGCCGGCCTCAAGTCACCTGACAAGCCAGTCGGTTCGTTCCTGTTCGCAGGGCCGACCGGTGTCGGTAAAACCGAAGCCGCGCGGCAACTGGCCAAGGCGTTGGGTGTCGAGCTGGTTCGCTTCGACATGTCCGAGTACATGGAGCGCCACACCGTATCGCGTCTGATCGGTGCGCCTCCAGGCTATGTCGGGTTCGATCAGGGCGGTTTGCTGACCGAAGCCATCACCAAGCAGCCTCATTGCGTGCTGTTGCTCGATGAAATCGAGAAGGCGCATCCGGAAGTCTTCAACCTGCTGTTGCAGGTCATGGACCACGGTACGCTGACCGATAACAACGGGCGCAAGGCGGACTTCCGTAACGTGATCGTCATCATGACGACCAACGCCGGTGCCGAAACTGCGGCACGTGCTTCGATCGGTTTCACCTATCAGGACCACTCGTCCGATGCGATGGAAGTGATCAAGAAGAGCTTCACGCCGGAATTCCGTAATCGTCTGGACACCATTATCCAGTTTGGTCGCCTCAGCCATGAGGTCATCAAAAGCGTGGTGGACAAGTTCCTTACCGAACTTCAGGCGCAGCTGGAAGACAAGCGCGTGCAGCTGGAAGTGACGGACGCAGCGCGTGGCTGGCTGGCAGCGAGTGGCTACGACACGGCAATGGGCGCTCGTCCAATGGCGCGTTTGATCCAGGACAAGATCAAGCGTCCACTGGCCGAAGAGATCCTCTTTGGCGAACTGGCCGATCATGGTGGTGTGGTACACATCGACCTCAAGGACGGCGAGCTGACCTTCGAGTTCGAGACCACGGCTGAAATGGCCTGACGTTAAACCGCAGCAAAGCAAAAAGGCGCCGATTGGCGCCTTTTTGCTGCCTCGAGAAATACATAAGTCCCCTGTGGGAGCGGGCTTGCTCGCGAAAGCGGTGGGTCAGCTTGCATCAATGTTGAATGTGAAACCGCATTCGCGAGCAAGCTCGCTCCCACATTGGATTTAAGGTGGTTGTTAAATCGCAGGCAAACAAAAACGCCCGGCATAGCCGGGCGTTTTGTATTGACTTGATTAGCGAGCGCGGTAGGTGATGCGCCCTTTGCTCAAGTCATAGGGCGTCAGCTCGACGCGCACTTTGTCGCCGGTAAGAATACGGATGTAGTTCTTGCGCATCTTGCCGGAGATATGCGCGGTTACGACGTGCCCATTTTCCAACTCCACACGAAACATGGTGTTGGGCAGGGTGTCGACGACAGTGCCTTCCATTTCGAAGCTGTCTTCTTTCGACATGCAGTAAAGCCCTCGGTGTCCAATGAATGGCCCGGTGCAACTGCGCCAGGCAAAAGCGGCGTGCATTGTGCCCGAAAAATGGGGTTTAAGCCAAGGGGTTAGTGTCCTGTCTCACAAATACGTTCCTCTTTTGGCGAGTGGCTGTTGTCGTCAGGCAAGGCGCCGCGACGAGTCATAGCCCGCTATGGCAAGGAGCGGCAACGCAGCATGATGACAACAGACGCCGTCAAAAAGGAACAGTATTTGCGAGACAGGGCACTAGCTCAGGATGACCCAACGCTGATTAATCAGCAGTTCGATAGGGCGATATTGGGTCTTGTAGCTCATTTTTTTGCAGTTTTTGATCCAGTAGCCGAGATAGACGGCTTCCAGCCCCAGGCGTCGGGCTTCGCCGATTTGCCAGAGGATTGCATAGCGCCCCAGGCTACGACGCTCCTCCGCGGGTTCATAGAAGGTGTAGACCGCCGACAGGCCGTTGGGCAGCAAGTCAGTGACGGCCACGGCCAGCAGGCGGCCTTCGAGACGAAATTCGTAGAAGCGGGAGAATGGCAGATCACGTACCAGGAAGGTCGAAAACTGGTCGCGGCTCGGCGGATACATATCGCCGTCGGCATGACGTTGTTCGATGTAGCGCTGATACAGGTCGAAGTACTCTTCGCTGAACTTTGGTCTGGCCGGACGCACCTGTAAGTCGGCATTGCGTTTGAGAATGCGTTTTTGCTGACGGTTGGGGGTAAATTGCGCCACAGGAATGCGCGCCGGTACGCACGCATTGCAATGCTGGCAATGCGGCCGGTAGAGATGATCGCCACTACGACGAAAGCCCATTTCCGACAGATCTGCGTAGACATGCACATCCATGGGCTGACTAGGATCGAGGAACAGCGTCGTGGCCTGCTCCTCGGGCAGATAGCTGCAAGAGTGGGGCTGAGTGGCATAAAACTTCAAACGCGCCAACTCGGTCATGATCAACCCTCGGGATAAGCTTTTGATTAGGGGGCGCTCTCAATGAGTTTCCCCGCATTAAGTGTAAGCCACACGCGCCAATGTCGCTCAGCAAACCCAAGTGGCGCGGCCCGGTTGATCCAGGTGTCGCGCAAGGTAGCCGGCAAATTCGCGGCGGGGAATCGCTCGGGCACCCAGGCTGTGCAGATGATCGGTAGGCATCTGGCAGTCGATCAGCACAAAACCCGAGTCTTTCAGGTGTCGCACCAGGGTGGCGAAGCCATATTTGGAAGCGTTGTCGGCGCGGCTGAACATCGACTCGCCAAAAAACAACTGCCCCATAGCCAGGCCGTAGAGCCCGCCGACCAGCGCGCCATCGTCCCAGACTTCCACCGAATGGGCGTAACCACGCCTGTGCAGTTCGACATAGGCATCCTGCATCGCTTGGGTGATCCAGGTGCCGTCAGCGTACTCGCGCGGTGCGGCGCAGGCGCGGATGACCGCGGCAAAATCCCGATCGAAGGTCACTTGATAGCGTTGTTGGCGCAGCAGTTTGTTCAAACTACGGGAGATATGCAGTTCGTCGGGAAACAGTACTGTGCGCGGGTCCGGCGACCACCAGAGAATCGGCTGGCCCTCCGAGAACCACGGAAAGCAGCCGTGACGATAGGCTTGAATCAGGCGATCGGCGGACAGATCGCCGCCCGCGGCCAGCAGCCCGTTGGGGTCGCGCATGGCTTTTTCCAGCGGCGGGAAGGTCAGGGTGTTGCGTTGTAACCAAGTCAGCATGGCATCCGGGCTTGCAGAAGGGGAGGGTGGTAGCGGGCCGTTGAGCCCGCCTGAGGAGGTTAACCGTCAAACGGTGGGGATGTCATCGAGATACTTCTCGGCATCCAGCGCGGCCATGCAGCCGGCCCCGGCGGACGTCACCGCCTGGCGGTAAATATGATCGGCCACGTCACCGGCGGCGAACACGCCTGCAATGTCCGTGGCGGTGGCATCACCTTCGCTGCCGCCCTTGATCAGCAGATAACCGTCGCGCATTTTCAGCTGGCCCTGGAACAGGTCGGTATTGGGCTTGTGGCCAATGGCGATGAATACGCCGGCCAGCGGCAAGTCATTGGTTTCGCCCGTATGGCTGTGCCGCAGGCGGGCACCGGTCACGCCGCTGGCATCGCCCAATACTTCGTCCAGATTCTGGTTCCAGTGCAGGCGGATATTGCCGTTGGCGGCTTTTTCGAAGAGCTTGTCCTGGAGGATCTTCTCCGAGCGCAGTTTGTCGCGACGGTGAATCAGGTGGACTTCCTTGGCGATGTTCGACAGATACAGTGCTTCTTCCACGGCCGTGTTACCCCCGCCGACCACCGCGACCACCTGATTGCGGTAAAAGAAGCCATCGCAGGTGGCGCAGGCCGAAACTCCTTTGCCGGCAAAGGCTTCTTCCGATGGCAGCCCCAGATATTGGGCCGAAGCGCCGGTGGCGATAATCAGTGCATCGCAGGTGTAGGTGCCGCTGTCGCCGATAAGCTCGAACGGGCGCTGTTGCAACTTGGCCGTATGGATGTGGTCGTAAACGATCTCTGTGTCGAAGCGTTCGGCGTGTTTTTGCATGCGTTCCATCAGTACCGGGCCGGTCAGGCCTTCGACGTCGCCGGGCCAGTTGTCGACTTCGACGGTGGTGGTCAGCTGGCCACCTGCCTGTATGCCGGTGATGACAACGGGTTTGAGGTTGGCGCGAGCGGCATAAACGGCTGCGCTGTAACCGGCGGGGCCGGAACCCAGAATGATCAGGCGGGAATGCTTCGCTTCAGTCATAAAAACACCTCATAAGCCTTTGTCACAAAAGAGAATGCATGCTCAAATTGGACCGCGCGTACTGTGCTGTTGGCTATGCTGCACCCAAGGGTCTCAAGCATGGCATCGGGTGAACAAACCCGTACAATGCTCGCTTGTAACAGTGTTTGTATCAAAAAAGCGGTGCGTGCCGTATTTCGAAAAACCGGGGCGCAGTGTTAAAAGTAGTCTCAGTTGCGCCTGTTAACTTTTTTACCTGCCTGGATTGGGCAGTTTTTATAGTCATTCAACAGATGGACGCGCCATGGGCGCAGGAAAAGAAGCGTTTTGAAGAAATCCACCGCAGCACCTAAAACAGTCGTCCCGCTCTGGCGCCAGCAATTGCACTACCGGCTCAAGGAAGGTGCATTGATCGCCATCGGCGCCTTGTGCCTGTTCCTGATGATGGCTTTGTTGACCTACGGCAAAGACGATCCGGGCTGGAGCCATAACAGCAAGATCGACGATGTGCAGAACTTCGGCGGGCCGGCCGGCTCTTACAGCGCCGACATCCTGTTCATGGTCCTGGGTTACTTCGCCTACATTTTCCCGCTGTTGCTGGCGATCAAGGCGTATCAGATCTTCCGCCAGCGCCACGAGCCGTGGCAGTGGAGCGGCTGGCTGTTCTCCTGGCGCCTGATCGGCCTGGTATTCCTGGTGCTGTCGGGTGCGGCGCTGGCCCACATCCATTTCCATGCGGCGACCGGTCTACCGGCCGGCGCGGGCGGCGCTTTGGGCGAAAGCCTCGGCGATCTGGCCCGGAACGCGCTGAACATCCAGGGCAGCACGCTGTTGTTCATCGCGCTGTTCCTGTTCGGCCTGACAGTGTTCACCGACCTGTCGTGGTTCAAGGTGATGGACGTCACTGGCAAGATCACCCTTGATCTGTTCGAACTGTTTCAGGGCGCGGCCAATCGCTGGTGGGCGGCCCGTGTCGAACGCAAGCAACTGGTCGCCCAGCTGCGTGAAGTCGACGATCGCGTGCATGACGTGGTCGCGCCGACTGTCACCGACAAACGCGAGCAGGCCAAGGTCAAGGAGCGCCTGATCGAGCGTGAGCAAGCCCTGAGCAAGCACATGTCCGAGCGCGAGAAACAGGTGCCGCCGGTGATTGCCCCGGCTCCGCCCAAACCGGCAGCTCCCAGCAAGCGCGTGGAAAAAGAGAAACAGGCGCCGTTGTTCGTCGACAGCGCCGTGGAAGGCACCTTGCCACCGATCTCGATTCTCGACCCCGCGGAAAAGAAACAACTCAATTATTCGCCCGAATCCCTGGCGGCCGTCGGCCACTTGCTGGAAATCAAGCTCAAGGAATTCGGCGTCGAAGTTTCGGTGGATTCGATTCACCCGGGCCCGGTGATTACCCGTTACGAAATCCAGCCAGCAGCCGGCGTCAAAGTCAGCCGCATCTCCAACCTGGCGAAAGACCTGGCCCGTTCCCTGGCCGTGACCAGCGTGCGTGTCGTGGAAGTGATTCCGGGCAAGACCACGGTCGGCATCGAGATCCCTAACGAAGACCGGCAGATCGTGCGGTTCTCCGAGGTCTTGTCGACCCCCGAGTACGATAACTTCAAGTCCCCGGTCACCCTGGCCCTGGGTCATGATATCGGCGGCAAACCGGTCATCACCGACCTGGCAAAAATGCCGCACTTGCTGGTGGCCGGTACAACCGGTTCCGGTAAGTCGGTGGGCGTGAACGCGATGATCCTGTCGATTCTGTTCAAGTCCGGCCCGGAAGACGCCAAGCTGATCATGATCGACCCGAAAATGCTTGAGCTGTCGATCTACGAAGGCATTCCGCACCTGCTGTGCCCGGTGGTCACCGACATGAAGGACGCCGCCAACGCCTTGCGCTGGAGCGTCGCCGAGATGGAACGGCGCTACAAGCTGATGGCGAAAATGGGCGTGCGTAACCTGTCGGGCTTCAACGCCAAGGTCAAGGAAGCCCAGGACGCCGGCGAGCCGTTGAGCGATCCGTTGTACAAGCGCGAAAGCATCCACGACGAGGCACCCCTGCTGCAAAAACTGCCGACCATCGTCGTGGTCGTGGACGAATTCGCCGACATGATGATGATCGTCGGCAAGAAGGTTGAAGAGCTGATCGCCCGTATCGCCCAGAAGGCCCGTGCGGCCGGCATCCACTTGATCCTCGCGACCCAGCGTCCGTCGGTGGACGTGATCACCGGTCTGATCAAGGCGAACATTCCGACCCGTATGGCGTTCCAGGTATCGAGCAAGATCGATTCGCGGACCATCATCGACCAGGGCGGCGCCGAACAACTGCTGGGCCACGGTGATATGTTGTACATGCCGCCGGGCACCAGTCTGCCGATTCGTGTTCACGGCGCGTTCGTGTCCGATGACGAGGTTCACCGGGTGGTTGAAGCCTGGAAACTGCGTGGTGCGCCGGAATATAACGACGACATCCTCGCCGGTGTCGAAGAGCCCGGTAGCGGCTTTGAAAACGGCGGCGGTGGCGGTGACGATGATGCCGAAACCGATGCGCTCTACGACGAAGCGGTGCAGTTCGTCCTGGAAAGCCGTCGTGCGTCCATCTCTGCGGTTCAGCGCAAGCTGAAAATCGGCTACAACCGCGCGGCGCGCATGATCGAAGCCATGGAAATGGCGGGGGTCGTGACGTCCATGAACACCAACGGTTCGCGTGAAGTCCTGGCCCCCGGCCCGGTGCGCGACTGATCCGGTTTTGAAAGGGGCGGTGTCTTGAGACGCCGCCCGCACTCCCACGAATGTTTATGAGGACTCCCATGCGTCTTATCCGCATGTTGCTGCTGCCGGTACTGGCTTTGACCACGCTTTCGGCCCACGCCGATGACAAGGACGTGGCTCGTCTGACTCAACTGCTGGAAAAATCCCAGACCCTGACCGCGCGTTTCTCCCAGCTGACTCTTGATGGCAGCGGCACCCAGTTGCAGGAAACCGCCGGTCAAATGTCCTTGCAGCGCCCGGGCCTGTTCTACTGGCACACCGATGCGCCGCAAGAGCAACTGATGGTGTCCGACGGCAAGAAGGTTTCCCTGTGGGACCCGGACCTGGAGCAGGTCACCATCAAGACCCTCGACCAGCGCCTGACCCAGACTCCGGCCCTGTTGTTGTCCGGTGATGTGTCCAAGATCAGCCAGAGCTTCGACATCAGCGCCAAGGAAGCCGGCGGCGTGATCGACTTCACCCTGAAGCCGAAAACCAAAGACACCCTGTTCGACAGCCTGCGTCTGTCGTTCCGCAACGGTCTGGTCAATGACATGCAACTGATTGATAGCGTCGGTCAGCGTACCAATATCCTGTTCACTGGCGTGAAGGCCAACGAGCCGATTCCGGCGTCCAAATTCAAGTTCGACATCCCTAAAGGGGCGGACGTGATCCAGGAGTAAGACGCAGAACCTGTGGGAGCGGGCTTGCTCGCGAATGCGGTGTGTCAGACAGCATTGATGGCGACTGACACTCCCTCTTCGCGAGCAAGCCCGCTCCCACGGGGATTGCGGTGTTAGTGCTTTGACTGATCGGCATCAGGACCCAGTGAGGTTTCATAAGTAGTGATGGACCTGTTTCGCAGCGCCCCGATTGCTCAGCCCTTGGCCGCACGCCTGCGCGCGACCAATCTGGACGAGTACGTCGGTCAGGAACACCTGCTCGCTCGCGGCAAGCCTTTGCGTGAAGCGCTGGAGCAGGGCGCCCTGCATTCGATGATTTTCTGGGGGCCGCCGGGGGTGGGTAAAACCACGTTGGCGCGGCTGCTCGCGGAAGTCTCCGATGCGCACTTCGAAACGGTTTCGGCGGTGCTGGCCGGCGTGAAGGAAATCCGCCAGGCGGTGGAAGTCGCCAAGCAGCAGGCCGGGCAGTACGGTAAACGCACCATCCTGTTCGTCGACGAAGTGCACCGCTTCAACAAGTCCCAGCAGGATGCGTTCCTGCCATACGTTGAAGACGGCACGTTGATTTTCATCGGCGCGACCACCGAAAACCCCTCGTTCGAACTCAATAACGCGCTGCTGTCCCGGGCACGCGTCTATGTGCTCAAAAGCCTCGACGAAGCCGCCCTGCGCAAGCTGGTGCACCGCGCGCTGACCGAAGAGCGCGGACTGGGCAAGCGGCAACTGACCCTCAGCGACGAGGGCTTCCAGATGCTGTTGTCCGCCGCCGATGGCGATGGCCGGCGTCTGCTCAACCTGCTGGAAAACGCCTCCGACCTGGCCGAAGACAACAGCGAAATCGGCGTCGACCTGCTGCAAAGTCTGCTCGGCGATACCCGCCGGCGCTTCGACAAGGGCGGCGAAGCCTTCTACGACCAGATCTCCGCACTGCATAAATCGGTGCGCGGCTCCAATCCCGATGGCGCGCTGTACTGGTTCGCGCGGATGATCGACGGCGGTTGCGACCCGCTGTACCTGGCCCGGCGTGTGGTGCGCATGGCCAGCGAAGACATCGGTAATGCCGACCCTCGCGCCCTGAGCCTGTGCCTGGCGGCGTGGGAAGTGCAGGAGCGGCTCGGTAGCCCCGAAGGTGAGTTGGCAGTGGCCCAGGCCATCACGTACCTGGCCTGCGCGCCGAAAAGCAATGCGGTGTACATGGGCTTCAAAGCCGCGATGCGCAGCGCCACCGAACACGGCTCGCTCGAAGTGCCGCTGCACTTGCGCAATGCGCCGACCAAGTTGATGAAGCAATTGGGTTATGGCGATGAATATCGTTACGCCCACGATGAACCGGATGCCTACGCCGCTGGCGAAGACTACTTCCCGGACGAGCTCGAACCGCAACGGTTTTATCAGCCCGTGCCCCGCGGCCTGGAACTGAAAATCGGCGAAAAGCTTAATCACCTCGCGCAGCTTGATCGTCTAAGCCCCCGGCAGCGGAGAAAATAGTGATTCCATTGATCGTTGCCGTTTCTGTCGGCGGTGTCGCCGGCACGCTATTGCGCTTCGCCACCGGTAACTGGATCAACGCGAATTGGCCGCGGCACTTCTATACCGCGACGCTGGCCGTTAATATCGTGGGCTGTTTGCTGATCGGCGTTCTATACGGTCTGTTTTTGATTCGCCCGGAGGTACCGTTTGCGGTGCGCGCCGGGTTGATGGTCGGCTTCCTCGGGGGGCTGACGACTTTTTCATCCTTTTCACTGGATACGGTGCGCCTGCTGGAAACCGGGCAAGTGCCGCTGGCCTTGGGCTATGCGGTCATCAGCGTATTCGGCGGGCTGCTCGCCACCTGGGCTGGCCTGTCCTTGACCAAACTTTGATAACGAGAAACCGACATGCTCGATTCCAAACTGTTACGTAGCAACCTTCAGGACGTAGCGGACCGCCTGGCATCCCGTGGCTTTGCCCTGGATGTTGCGCGCATCGAAGCGCTGGAAGAACAGCGCAAGACCGTCCAGACCCTCACCGAAGCTCTGCAGGCTGAACGTAACGCGCGCTCCAAGTCCATCGGTCAGGCCAAGCAGCGCGGCGAAGACATCGCGCCGTTGATGGCGGACGTCGAGCGCATGGCGGGGGAGTTGAGCACCGGTAAACTCGAGCTGGACGCGATCCAGACCGAGCTGGATTCGATCCTGCTGGGCATCCCGAACCTGCCGCACGAATCGGTGCCGGTCGGCGATGACGAAGAAGGCAACGTTGAAGTGCGCCGCTGGGGCACGCCGAAGGCCTTCGATTTCCCGGTTCAGGACCACGTGGCCCTGGGCGAGAAGTTCGGCTGGCTGGACTTCGAAACCGCCGCCAAGCTGTCCGGCGCCCGTTTCGCCCTGCTGCGCGGCCCGATCGCCCGTCTGCACCGTGCGCTGGCGCAGTTCATGATCAACCTGCACATTAACGAACACGGTTACGAAGAGGCCTACACCCCGTACCTGGTGCAGGCGCCTGCGTTGCAGGGCACCGGTCAGCTGCCGAAATTCGAAGAAGACCTGTTCAAAATCAGCCGCGAAGGCGAAGCCGATCTGTACCTGATCCCGACCGCTGAAGTGTCGCTGACCAACATCGTCGCTGGCGAGATCGTCGATTCGAAACTGCTACCGATCAAATTCGTGGCACACACACCGTGCTTCCGCAGCGAGGCCGGTGCATCGGGTCGCGACACTCGCGGCATGATCCGTCAGCACCAGTTCGACAAGGTCGAGATGGTGCAGATCGTTGAACCATCGACCTCGATGGAAGCGCTGGAAGGCCTGACCGCCAATGCCGAGAAAGTCCTGCAACTGCTGGAACTGCCCTATCGCACCCTGGCGCTGTGCACCGGCGACATGGGCTTCAGCGCGGTCAAGACTTACGATCTGGAGGTGTGGATTCCAAGCCAGGACAAATACCGCGAAATTTCGTCGTGCTCCAACTGCGGCGATTTCCAGGCCCGCCGCATGCAAGCGCGTTTCCGCAACCCGGAAACCGGCAAGCCTGAGCTGGTTCACACCCTGAACGGTTCCGGCCTGGCGGTTGGTCGTACCCTGGTGGCGGTGCTCGAGAACTACCAGCAGGCCGACGGTTCGATCCGTGTGCCTGAGGTGCTCAAGCCGTACATGGGTGGCCTTGAGGTCATCGGTTAAATGGACTATCTGCCGCTGTTTCATAACCTTCGCGGCAGTCGTGTATTGGTCGTCGGCGGAGGGGAGATTGCCTTGCGCAAATCCCGCCTGCTGGCCGAAGCCGGTGCGCTGCTGCGGGTGGTTGCACCGCAAATCGAACCGCAACTGCGCGAGCTGGTGATCGGCAGCGGTGGCGAGTGCCTGGTACGTGGCTACGCCGAAACGGATCTGGACGGTTGCGGGCTGATCATCGCCGCCACCGACGACGAACCGCTGAACGCGCAAGTCTCCGCCGATGCTCATCGGCGTTGCGTGCCGGTCAACGTGGTGGACGCGCCGGCCCTGTGCAGCGTGATCTTCCCGGCGATCGTCGACCGTTCTCCGTTGATCATTGCGGTGTCCAGCGGCGGCGATGCACCGGTGCTGGCGCGGTTGATTCGCGCCAAGCTGGAAACCTGGATTCCTTCCACCTATGGCCAACTGGCCGGTCTGGCGGCGCGTTTCCGTACTCAGGTCAAAGGTCTGTTTCCGGATGTGCAGCAGCGCCGGGCGTTCTGGGAGGATGTATTCCAGGGCCCGATTGCCGACCGGCAACTGGCCGGGCAGGGCGCCGAGGCCGAGCGCCTGATGCTGGCGAAAATCAATGGCGAAGCACCTGTCGCTACCGGCGAGGTTTATCTGGTGGGCGCCGGGCCGGGTGACCCCGACCTGTTGACCTTCCGCGCCTTGCGTTTGATGCAGCAAGCCGATGTGGTGCTGTATGACCGTCTGGTGGCGCCGGCAATTCTGGATTTGTGCCGTCGCGATGCCGAGCGAGTCTACGTCGGCAAGCGCCGCGCCGATCACTCCGTGCCTCAGGAACAGATCAACCAGCATCTGGTGGATCTGGCCAAGGCCGGCAAGCGCGTGGTGCGGTTGAAGGGCGGCGATCCGTTCATTTTCGGGCGCGGCGGTGAAGAGATCGAAGAACTGGCGGCCCATGGCATTCCGTTCCAGGTCGTCCCGGGCATTACCGCAGCCAGTGGTTGCGCGGCCTATGCCGGGATTCCGCTGACTCACCGCGATTACGCGCAGTCGGTGCGGTTTGTCACCGGGCACCTCAAGGACGGTTCCACCGATTTGCCGTGGGCCGACCTGGTCGCGCCGGCGCAAACCCTGGTGTTTTACATGGGGCTGGTGGGCCTGCCGATCATCTGCGAGCAGTTGATCAAGCACGGTCGTGCGGCCGATACCCCGGCGGCGTTGATCCAGCAGGGCACCACAGTCAATCAGCGGGTGTTTACCGGCACCCTGGCCGACCTTCCACGGCTGGTGGCGGAGCATGAAGTGCATGCGCCGACGCTGGTGATCGTCGGGGAAGTGGTGCAACTGCGCGAGAAACTGGCGTGGTTTGAAGGGGCTCAGGGGCAGGTCTGAATACCGAGTCGTCCCATTCGCGGGCAAGCCTCGCTCCTACAGGGTTAATGGAAAACCGTAGGAGCGAGGCTTGCCCGCGAAGAGGCCCTCAAATCTTGCACAAACCTCAGGCCTTGCGCCAAACCCCTTTCCCGCTCAACCGCCCCCGATCATGAGCCGCAGTGAAGTCCTGCGCCGGCCCTTTAGGCACGATCCCGGTCGGATTGATGGTCTTGTGGCTGCCGTAGTAGTGATTCTTGATGTGCTCAAAACTCACCGTCTCGGCTATCCCCGGCCACTGATAAATCTCCCGTAGCCAGTTCGACAGATTCGGATAATCGGCAATCCGTCGCAGGTTGCACTTGAAGTGCCCGAAGTACACCGCATCAAAACGAATCATCGTAGTGAACAGTCGAATATCCGCTTCCGTCAGGTATTCGCCCGTCAGGTAACGATTCGCGTCCAGCAGCTGTTCCAGCCGATCCAGCTCAGCAAACAATTCATCGAACGCTTCTTCATAAGCCTGCTGCGAGGTGGCGAACCCGGCGCGATAGACGCCGTTGTTCACCGCTGGATAAATCCGCTCGTTCATGGCGTCGATTTCGTTTCGCAAGGGCGCCGGGTAGAAATCCAGGTCGTTGCCGGTCAACTCATCGAACGCGCTGTTGAACATGCGGATGATCTCCGCCGACTCATTGTTGACGATGCGATTTGTCTGTTTGTCCCACAGCACCGGCACCGTGACGCGACCGGTGTAGTTAGCGGTATCGGTGGTGTAGCGCTGGTGCAGAAATTTCAGATCGCCAAGCTTGTCGCCGGTCGAGCCGTGAGCCTTGTCGAAGGTCCAACCGTTCTCCAGCATTAGAAAGCTCACCACTGATACATCGATCAGGCTTTCCAGGCCTTTGAGCTTACGCAGAATCAGCGTGCGATGGGCCCACGGGCAGGCGAGGGAGACGTAGAGATGATAGCGACCCGCCTCGGCAGCAAAACCACCGATGCCGGTCGGGCCTGGCCTGCCGTCGGCGGTCAGCCAGTGGCGACGTTGCGCCTGTTCGCGCTGGAACGTGCCGTCCTTGCTTTCATACCACTGATCTTGCCAGCGGCCTTCGACTAACAAACCCATGTTCAAAACTCCTCAACCGATAAGCGTTGGAGAGGAGTCTATGCGCATAGGTTCGAACAAATAGCGCAAAGGTTGGGCGTTTATGATCGGTTAAATCGATCGGTCCCTTGCTTCCCAATATTGCTGGGCGGTTTCGAACGCTAGCTCGCGGGGCTGACCGAGGCCGCGCAAGGCCAGGGCCATGGTCGAGATCAACGCCATTTGCGGGTAGCTGTCGACCACGTCGCCACGCCACACGGCTTTCAAATGCTCCGGTTCCAGGCTGGCCGGTTTGACGTGGCGCTGGGTCGACATCTGCGGCCACTCTTCATCCCAGCTTTCGCCGCCGGTGGTGCCATACAGATGACTGTCGGCATCCGGGTTAATCTCGATTTCACCGCCATCGCCCTTGATCACGATGGCAGTGTCGCCGAGCAAACCGCTGGCCTCGCGATGTACGGCCTGATAGCCGGGGTGGAAAATGCTCTGCAGGCCGCAACGGGCGCCCAACGGATTAAGAATCCGCGCCAGGGAATGGATCGGCGAGCGCAGGCCCAAAGTGTTGCGCAGGTCGATCATTCGCTGAAGTTGCGGGGCCCAGTCCACCAATGGCATGAACGCCAGACTGCCCTGATCGAGCGCTGCGCCGACCTGCTGCCAGTTGCGGCACAGTGGAATGTTCAGCGTCTCGAGCAGTTGTTCGCTGTACAGCCGACCGGCCGTGTGCGCGCCGCCGCCATGCATGAAGATGCGCACGCCGTTCTGCGCCAGGCACTTGGCCGCCAGCAGGTACCACGGTAAGTGACGCTTCTTGCCGGCATACGTCGGCCAGTCCAGATCAACCGCCAGCGCTGGCGGATTCAGGCGTTCACGCACGGCTTCGGCGAACCCGGCCATTTCCTCGGCGCTTTCTTCCTTGTGCCGCAACAGCATCAGGAACGCGCCGAGCTGGGTGTCCTCGACCTTGTCGTCGAGCAACAGGCCCATGGCCTCGCGGGCTTCTTCGCGGGTCAGGTTGCGGGCACCGCGTTTGCCCTTGCCAAGAATCCGCACGAACTGGGCGAACGGGTGCTCGGCGGGCGTTTCGAGGGTCAGTGCTGGATAGTCGGTCATAAGCAATTCGTCGGTTTGGGCAGGCCCGCCAGTTTCGCGGCGAGTTTGGCAGGGGTGCCTTTGAACAGTCGGTTCAGGTGCAGGCTGTTGCCCTTGTCGGGGCCGAGTTTCAATGCGGTGTACTTGATCAGCGGGCGGGTCGCCGGGGACAGCTGGAATTCGTCGTAGAAACTGCGCAGCAGTTCGAGGATCTCCCAGTGTTCCGGGCTCAACTCAATGTCTTCGGCAGCGGCGAGGGCGGCGGCCACCTCGGCAGACCAGTCACTCAGTTCGACCAGGAAACCGTCCTTGTCCAGTTCAATGGCGCGGGCGCCGACCGTCAGGGATTTCATAGCCAACTGTTGACCTTGTCGTAGTGAATCGACAGTTCGACGAAGGCCGGGTAGTCGATGGCCTCGGCCCAGTCCGGGATTTGCAACGCCCGTGCTTGAGCATCTTCGGCCAGTACGAACAACTTCAGGCCGCGGGCGTGCAGCGCGCTGAATGGCGCGGTGCCTGGCTGCAAGGCATAAGCCGCATCGCCACTCAGCAAAAGCGCATCGTCGACGCCGATCACGCGCAGGCAACTGCTCAGGCGGTCGTCGCCGAAAGGGGAATGAGACAACACATGCAAAGTCGACATCAGAGGGTGATCACCTGGTCGTAACGGTCAATAAGGGCGGTGATTTCCTGGGCGGTCAGCACCTGGGCTTCTTCAAGTGACAGGTTTTCAGGGTCCAGGCCACGGGTCGCGGCGCTTTCGCCGCAGACGAACAGGTCTTCGACGCCAAACATCGGCAAGGCTTGCAGGTTGGCGCTCAGGTCTTTCTGTTGCAGGGCTTTGGCGTTCTGTTCATTGGCGAGCTGGAACACGCCGTCATCGAGAAACAGCAGGCCGATCGGCAGATCGAAGGCACCGCCGGCCAGCACGATGTCCAGCGCTTCACGCGCATTCGGCCCGGACCACGGCGCCTGACGGCTGATAATCAGCAAGGATTTAGCCATCTCACGTGCCTCCGAAACAGATCAAACGGTCAGCGTCCTGCACCGCGTCATGCAACTGGCCGAGACCGGACAATTCCCACGGCGCACCCACCGCTATCGCTTCACGCTGATAGCGCTGGGCTTCTTCCTCGTTCAACACCCCACGGCGCAGGGCGGCGGCGATGCAGACCACGCCATCGAGTTGATGCTCGGTGACAAAGTTGTGCCATTGCTTGGGCAAATCCTGCTCGTCCTGAGGCGTGACCACGCTGCCGGACGCGTTGTAGACGCCATCCTGATAGAAAAACAGCCGGACAATCTCATGCCCGCCGGCCAGCGCGGCCTGGGCGAACAGCAAGGCACGGCGCGAGGAGGGTGCATGGGCGGCGGAAAACAGCGCAATGGCGAATTTCATGATGGGCTCGATCAGCAAAACTGCGCCCATGATAAAGCTTTATCGGCGGGGCGGCGAAGGGCGTTTACCTGAAGACCGAGTCGCTGCCTTCGCGAGCAAGCCCGCTCCCACACTGGATTTATGTCGAACACAAAACAGTGGTCCGCCGCAGATCCAGTGTGGGAGCGGGCTTGCTCGCGAAGACGGACTTCCCGGCAACATAAATTCAGGATCTGATCACCTGCTCAGCGCGGCATATAACCCAACTGCCAACGCCGCGGTATCTTCAATGACAGCACCCCCAGCGCCCCGGCCAGCAACCCACTGACAAACAGCGCCTTGAGCCCAAGATGATGTTCCAGTAAAGCACCCAGCACCGCGCCGGCAAACATCCCGGTCCATGGGACCAACTGCACCCGCCAGCCATTGCGCCGCTCGCCAAGCATCCACCGCCCCAGCCCACGACCAAACCTCGATAACGCGCCGGTGACGTAGGTCAGCCCGACCGGCAGTCCATTCACCTCTTCCACGGCGGCATTGAGCATGCCCATGGCAATGATCGTCGCCAACAGCGCCGGCAGTTGCCTGTCATAGGGCCAGGCCGCGGCGCCGCACAGCAACGTGGCGATGCACAGCATCAATGGCAGCGCCCGTCGGCCACCGAACCGGCTGACGACAATGCCCAAGGCATTACCGATGACGAACGTGGCCACGAGAATCAGCAGACGCAGGGTCAGCCCGAGATCGCCATCGCTGATCGCTACGGCAAGGCGTGTGGTGTTGCCGCTCATGAAGGACACGAAGTCGCCGCTGGCCATGAAGCCGATGGCATCGGTCATGCCGGCGAGCACCGACAAACCGGCGACCAGCGCCAGGCCGATGCGTCCGCGCCATTTATGGGTATGCAGATGCCCCGGCGTGGCCCGGGTGCCTGACGGAGAAGGCAGCATTGAAGAGGACTTCCTTGAGCAGCGATGATTATTTGGTTAGCCCATATAACTCGCAATACTCCAGCCAGTCCATGCCGGCCATCTCCGCGACTTCCTTGTGCACCTCCAGGCGTTGGGCCTGGTAATCCTCAGGCGTGGGGGCAGTCAGTTGCAGCGTCAGCTCCCAGGCAAACAAACCCAGGCGCTCAGCCTCGGCTTCGAACGCTTCATGCAAGCGCTCGTCGCGGTACTGCGCCACTGTCACGCCCTTGGCCTGGGCCAACAGTGGATTCAGGTTGTCCAGTTCGATGCGCAGCTCAGGACGCTCATCGAGAAACTTTTTCAGCGCCTGCTCGTGTTGCTGTTCGGTTGCCGCCATGGTCACTCCTTGGAAGACTGCTTTTTGCTCGCCTTGGCAGCCGCGGCCAGACACTCCAGAGCAAATTGCTCGGGGTAGGTCATCTGGATCGGCGTGGTTTCGCCTTTAACGGTTCTTTCGCCATCGAGAATGTAGCGAATCCGCTTGTCGGTGACGCCAATTCGCTTGGCGATCCAGGACGGCGTCTGACCGATCTGGCTGATCAGCTTGTCGGCGTATTCAGCGGTCGGTTTGTAGTATTCGGCGTTGGGTGTCATGACCTTTCCAGAAAAATGCGCCCGGAAAAAATGGGCGATGCGGCGTTAATGGCGCAACAGGGTGCGCGAATCGTTGCGCGGTGTCGCGGTATAAATGAAGTAAAGCAGAACGATACGCTGCGTCGCAGTGATACAGTCCGCTTTTTCCTGATGAGCGAACGCAATGCGAATTCTGATGGTGGCGCTAGCCGCAACCTTGCTGGCGGGCTGCGCCGGATCGGCGATGAATGACGCCCGCACCAAAACCCCGTACAAAACCCTGACCTCGGACAAACCGGAAAAAATCGTCGCCCAGTGCGTGCAGTTTGCCTGGCAGGACGAAGCGGTGTTCGGCGTCGATGCGGGCGCTTATTTGCAGCCGGGCAAGAAGGGTGGCTCGACGGTCTACACCCGTTCGGCCGAGTCCTTCGTGGACGTGAGCACCGACGCCTCGGGTACAGCGTTGAGCTACTACGCGCAGCATGACGATTTTGTCGCCAAACGCCGATTGGCGGCGTTGGCGACCTGTCTCTGAGCAGTCTGCAGTTTGAGGCTCAATCCCCAGACGATCGGCCGATGCCATTCCAATGTGGGAGCGGCGGTGCGGCGATCCGACTTGCTCGCGAAGGGGCCTTCAGGGGCGCCAAAAGCTTCGCGAGCAAGCCCGCTCCCACAGGTTGCGCGTCTTAATCAGTGTTAATGAGGCGCTTCTGAAAAAAGAAGCGCTTATGGCCCGGCGGGTAATCGGCGATGTGCCCCAACTCGCTGTAACCATGCTTCTTGTAAAACTCCGGCGCCTGGAAGTCGAAAGTGTCCAGCCAGATCCCCACGCATTCCTTTTCCCGCGCCAGGTCTTCGGCCATCTGCATCAGCTTCGAGCCCATCCCTTGTCCCCGGGCCAGCTCCGGCACCGACAACAACTCAATGAAAAACCACCGGTAAAACACTCGGCCATAAAGCCCGCCGAGAATCTCGTCGCTGTCATTGCGTACCAGCAAAGCAATCTGCTCTGACACCGTGGCCCCGGCCTTTGAGGCGTTATAGGCGCGCAGCGGTGTGAGGATCGCCTCGCGTTCTTCCTGGGAGGCATTTTTCGACAATTCGATTCGCAGGGTCATAGGCTACACATCCTTATGGCAGTGAACACGGAGCCTATCCCGGATGTGGCGATTGTTCTATCCCCCGCAACCGAAGGAACCCCGGGGACTCCAGGAATGTCTAGCCTGAACAGCATCATTGCTGAACGCAGCCAATGAGGACAGCCCGTGAACATTTTTGAAGCCTTGCGCGAAAGCCACGACCGTCAGCGCCGTTATGCCGATGCGCTGATTCAAACCCAGGGCGACACCCCGGAACGGGTCGAGGCTTACAAACGGCTCAAATCCGAGCTTCAGGCCCACGAAACCGCTGAAGAACGCCATTTCTACATGCCGCTGATGGCGTTCGACAACGGCGTGGATCTTAGTCGTCACGCCATCTCCGAACACCACGAAATGGACGAGATGATGGAAGCGCTGGATGCGACCGAAATGTCCAGTCCATCCTGGTTGGCAACGGCGAAAAAGCTCTCGGAGAAGGTCCATCACCACCTCAAAGAGGAGGAGCAGAAGTTCTTCCAGATGGCCGGCAAGTTGCTCGACGAGCAACAGAAAGAAACCCTGGCCGGGCAGTATCAGAAAGAATACAAGGCGCAACTTTCCTGAGAGTGAAGCGCAAAGCTGTTCACTTAGAATCAGTCGCCGGGCTTTTCTGTTTTCGCCTAACATGGACGCTTTCTGACGAACATAAGGATGGATTGTCATGTCGAACACAGCCGAGCGGGTCAACATCATCGAGTCCCGGGTGTTGTCCCACGACTGGTATCTGCTGAAGAAAATCACTTTCGATTACTTGCGCAACAACGGCGACTGGCAGCGCCAGACGCGTGAGGTCTATGACCGGGGCAATGGCGCGGCGATTTTGCTGTTCAATCGCGAGAAGAAAACCGTCGTACTGACCCGCCAGTTCAGGCTGCCGGTGTTCGTCAACGGCCACGATGGTTTGCTGATTGAAGTGGCGGCGGGCCTGCTGGAAGGCGTTGCGCCTGAAGAGCGCATTCGTGCTGAGGCCGAGGAGGAAACCGGCTATCGCGTCCACCATGTGCAGAAGGTTTTCGAAGCCTACATGAGCCCCGGTTCGGTGACTGAAAAGCTGCATTTCTTCATCGCTGAGTACGACGCGTCTTCGAAGGTCAGTGATGGCGGCGGGCTGGAGGAAGAAACCGAAGAACTGGAAGTACTGGAGTGGAGGTTCGACGAGGCGCTGGCGGCGTTCTATCGCGGGGAGATCTGCGATGCCAAGACCATCATGCTGCTGCAGTATGCGGCGATGAAAAACATCTTCGGAGCGGTTTGAGCAGGATTGGATTGGCCTCTGAATCGAGAGAGCGTTCAGGCACAATGGTTGAGCATTTCGGCACAGTAACCAGCCTTTGCTCTCTCTAAACTCGTGCCTCACGCCAACACTCAGATGAGGTCACGATGAACATCAGAATAATCCTATCCGCATTGTCCATGGGGGTCGTGCTCACGGGACACGCTGCCGACTTCTCGCTGACGAGCCAGGATATTGCTGAAAACCGCCCGTTGACCAGTCGCGAGGTGTTCCAGGGCTTCGGTTGCGAAGGTGGTAATACTTCGCCCGAGCTTTCCTGGCGCAACGCCCCGGCGGGCACCAAAAGTTACGCGATCACGGTCTACGATCCTGATGCGCCGACCGGCAGCGGCTGGTGGCATTGGACGGTGGTCAACTTGCCCGCTTCAACCAGCAGTTTGCCAAGAGGGGTCGGTTCGAACCTGCCTGCCGGTGCAGTACAAGGGCGAACCGATTATGGCCAGCCGGGATTTGGCGGGGCTTGTCCGCCTGCAGGCGACAAGCCCCATCGCTATCAATTCACCGTATGGGCGTTGAAAGTCGATAAGCTACCGCTCGACAACCAGGCCAGCGGCGCCTTGGTGGGCTATATGCTCAATGCCAACGCCTTGGCCAAAGCGACCATCACTTCAACTTACGGACGTTAAGAACAATGCGCCCTTGTGTCGGCATACAGCACCGGGAAAACATTATCGATGCGTGTGTCATACGGGCGCGACAGCCCCATACATTGCAACGGGTGCCGATATTCGCCACCGCCTTGTGTCGAGTGCGGCAGGGAGAAAAACTGCTGCAATGGGATGACCGTCAGATGCGTGCAGGGCCGCAACATCTGATTCTGATGCCGGCCGGGCGCGAGCTTGGCATCTCGAACTTCCCCGGCCTTCACGGTCACTACATTGCCGATGTGGTGACCTTTCCCGGTTCGACACTGCGTAACTTCAGCAGCCGATATGGCCAGCAGATCATCAGCCATCGCCATGCCCAGAAGACAGACCTATGTGTTCCTCTGGATCGGCATACGACACAGGCATGGGATCAGTTATTGGCCTCCATCAATGCAAACGCGCCGGATGCATTGCGCACCCATTATGGGGAAGCGGTTCTCCTGAGCCTGTGCCTCGGCGGCCAGGCCGGGCCGCTGCTGATGGATCGTAACGATCCACTGTGCGAACGGGTGCAGCAACTGGTAATGAGCAGCCCGGAAAGAGACTGGACTGTTGCGCACGTGGCACAACACCTGAACCTGGGGGAGTCGACATTGCGTCGCCAACTGGCCAATGAGGGGAGCAGTTTCAGGAATATCCTGGAAAACGTTCGGCTGGCGACGGCGCTGCAATGGTTGCAAACCACGTCTCGCCCCATCGGTGAAATTGCCGGTGCCAGCGGTTACGCCTCGGCCTCACGTTTTGCAGTGCGCTTTCGCTCACACTATGGCCTGTCGCCACGGGAATTGCGGGCGACGATTTAGGTAATTGCTGAGAGATATTCCCTGTCTTTTTGTAGGGGCCGTTAGATAAACAAATCATCCATCCTGCCGGCCCCGTGGCACTCGTACCCCTCCAGCGTCAGCAACCGCTCTTTCGCCTCAAGCCCACCGGCAAACCCCGTCAGTTTCCCCGACGCACCGATCACCCGATGACACGGCGCGATAATCGAAATCGGATTCTTGCCATTCGCTGCACCCACCGCGCGAACCGCGCTGGGATTGCCGATCTGCCGGGCAATCTCGCTGTAGCTGCGAGTTTCGCCAAACGGAATGGTCAGCAGCGCGTGCCATACCTTCTGCTGAAATTCCGTCCCGGCAAAATCCAGTTCCAGTTCGAAACGGTTACGCGTGCCAGCGAAGTATTCCTGCAACTGCTGTGCGGTGCGCACCAGGATCGGGTTGTCCGCTGCTTCAGTCATCGGCCCCAGCCTTACCCGGCCTGGTTTGTCGTTTTCCCAGAGGATGGCCGCCAGTCGTGCGTCTTTCGCCACCAGTTTCAATTCGCCGACCGGAGACGCCAGGGTGGTGAAGGTGTAGGACATGCCGGCGGACTCCGCAAAAGTGCTGAACAGGGGGCCCAGCATACTGCCTCGTCGGGGAGGCGCAATACGCAATCCCAGCCATACTTGCCTACTGCTCTTGAACCGTTCCCGCTGTTTTTGAACAGAACCTAAAAACAAAAAGAGACTGACTCATGAAGTTCGAACCTTTTACCAAATCGCTCGTGGCAACCGCATTGGCGCTGAGCTGCCTGACCGCCCACGCGGCCTCCGTTGCCCCGGTCGCGGCCGAAAACGGCATGGTCGTCACCGCGCAGCATCTGGCCAGCCACGTCGGCGTCGATGTGCTCAAGAATGGTGGCAACGCCGTCGATGCCGCCGTTGCGGTGGGTTATGCGCTGGCGGTGGTGTACCCCGCGGCGGGCAACCTGGGTGGCGGCGGTTTCATGACGATTCAATTGGCGGACGGGCGCAAGACCTTCCTCGACTTCCGTGAAAAAGCCCCGCTGGCCGCGACCCCCGACATGTACCTCGACAAAGCGGGTAACGTCATCCCGGACCTGAGCACACGCGGCCATCTTGCCGTTGGCGTGCCGGGCACCGTTTCGGGCATGGAACTGGCCCTGAAGAAATACGGTACCAAACCCCGCAAGGAAGTGATCGCCCCGGCCATCAAGCTTGCCGAAGACGGTTTTGTGCTGGAGCAGGGCGATGTCGACTTGCTGGAGTACGCCACGGACGTCTTCAAAAAAGACATGCGCGACTCGGGCTCGATTTTCCTGAGCAATGGCGAGCCGATGCAGGTGGGCCAGAAACTCGTACAAAAAGACTTGAGCAAAACCCTGCGGGAAATTTCCGAGAAGGGCGCCGACGGTTTCTATAAAGGCTGGGTGGCCGACGCCATTGTCACCTCCAGTCAGGCCAACAAGGGCATCATCACCCAGGCCGACCTCGACAAATACCAGACCCGCGAACTGGCGCCGATCGAGTGCGATTACCGTGGCTATCATGTGGTCTCGGCGCCACCGCCAAGCTCCGGTGGCGTGGTGATCTGCGAGATCATGAACATCCTCGACGGCTACCCGATGAAAGACCTGGGCTTCCGCTCGGCCCAGGCGATGCATTACCAGATCGAAGCGATGCGTCACGCGTATGTGGACCGCAACAGCTACCTCGGCGACCCGGACTTCGTGAAAAATCCGATCGCCCATTTGCTGGATAAAAACTACGCGACCAAAATCCGCGAAGTCATCGATCCGCAAAAGGCCGGCGTGTCCCGCGAGATCAAACCCGGCGTGGCGCCCCACGAAGGCAGCAATACCACCCATTACTCGATCGTCGACAAATGGGGCAATGCGGTGTCGGTGACCTACACCCTCAACGACTGGTTCGGCGCCGGCGTCATGGCGAGCAAAACCGGGGTCATCCTCAACGATGAAATGGACGACT
Source organism: Pseudomonas sp. PDM24 (assembly GCF_019218905.1). Classification (NCBI taxonomy): domain Bacteria; kingdom Pseudomonadati; phylum Pseudomonadota; class Gammaproteobacteria; order Pseudomonadales; family Pseudomonadaceae; genus Pseudomonas; species Pseudomonas sp. PDM24. Next base: position 692,364 of record NZ_JAHUWR010000001.1, read on the forward strand.
TCACCTCGAAAATCGGCGTGCCGAACATGTACGGTCTGGTGCAGGGCGAAGCCAACGCCATCGCCCCCGGCAAGGCGCCGCTGTCGTCCATGAGCCCGACCATCGTCACCAAGGACGGCAAAGTCGTCATGGTCGTCGGCACCCCCGGTGGCAGCCGCATCATCACCGCAACCCTGCTGACCATCCTCAACGTGATCGACTACGGCATGAACATCCAGGAAGCGGTGGATGCGCCGCGTTTCCACCAGCAATGGCTGCCGGAAGAAACCAACCTGGAGAACTTCGCCACCAGCCCGGACACCAAGAAGATGCTCGAAAGCTGGGGGCACAAATTTGCCGGGCCGCAGGACCCCAACCATATCGCAGCTATTCTGGTAGGTGCGCCTTCGCTGGAAGGCAAGCCTGTGGGCAAGAACCGTTTCTATGGCGCGAACGATCCACGGCGTAATACCGGGTTGTCACTCGGTTACTGAAACAGGCGATCACCGGCCACCTGAACTCCCCGGGTGGCCCCGATCCCGTAGGAGCTGCCGAAGGCTGCGATCTTTTGCCTCTGATGTCAGCGAAAGCAAGATCAAAAGATCGCAGCCTTCGGCAGCTCCTACAGGGGTTCGAACGCAGCCTCGCAAGCTCGACAGTTGCTACAGGTTAAAAAGGGAGTTGAATTGCATCGTTTTACCGACCGATCTAAGGAAGGAAGCCATGAGCACCGCACTCCTGATCATCGATGTCCAACGCGCGCTGTGCACCGGCGAGTATGAATGCTTCGACATCCAGCGCGTCATCGACACCATCAACGACCTCAGTACCAAAGCCCGGGCAACCAACATCCCGGTGATCCTGATCCAGCACGAAGAAGAGGGCGATCTGCTGCAATTCGGCGGCGAAGGCTGGCAACTGGCCGACGGTCTGAAGACTTCACCCCAAGACTTGCGCGTGCGCAAAACCACCCCGGATTCGTTTTACCAGACCCACTTGCATGAACAGCTGCAAGAGCTGGAGGCCGATCGTCTGATCATCTGCGGTCTGCAAACCGACTACTGCATCAACGCCACCGTTCGCCAAGCGCATCAATTGGGTTATGACGTCGTGCTGGTGGCCGACGCTCATTCCACTGTTGGCAATGGCGCGATGAGCGCCGAAGACATCATCGCCGAACACAACAAGGATCTGGCGCACCTGACCGGCTCCGTGGCGCGGATCGACGTGATGCCGGCCGGCGAAATCAAACTCTGAAACAGCGCCTACCCCGCGGCGGGGAGCTTGCGTGCCAGGGGCTGGACGCATTCGCTGTGCCTGTGGCATGGTCAAAAAAATAGTACGCCATGCAGCGAACAGGATCAGAACATGGGGGAGGGTGATGAGGTCGGCGCCAAGGCGTCGATGGCAACGCTGCAAGCGTTCAACCTTTGCATCTTGCACTTGGGGCGTCTTGCCCGAGATCGCGGTGCATCCCGCTTCATCACCGACGGCCTGCAGGCGTTCAGCCAACTGGTGCCCTTCGCTTCGGCCTGGTGGGGCGAGATGTCTGCGCCGGGTGTCGATGTTTCGACCAGAAACTGGATGCACGGGCGAATCAATCTGCCCGAGTCGTTTACCGCCGAGTGGCACACCTGTGCGCGCAACGACAAATTCTCCGATGACACCATGAGTCGACCCGGTGAGGTTGTGCGCGACAGCGGCTTCACCGACCCCAATGAAGAAGTGAATGTGTTCGCTCGGCGCCACGACCTCTACTACCTGATGTGCATCACCTTCGAGCTACCCGAAAGCGGCTTGATGTTCTTCGTCTGCCTCTACCGAGGCAGGGATGCCTGGGCGTTCAACGACAACGAGGCCGATCTGTTTTCGGCCTTCTGCGACCATCTGTTGCAGCTATGGCGATTCCAGGTGCAGGACATGATCCGCTTCGATACGGGCAACGGGGCGTCGGACTTTGGCGTCGCGCGCATGGACGGCAGTTTGCTGTACGTAGGGGCAACGCTGTGTGCAGCCATTGAACGTGAGTTACCCGGCTGGAACGGTTCAATGCTTCCCGCGCAGGTGATCGCGCAACTGCCAAAGGCACCCTGCGTCATGCGTCTGGGCCGCTGCGCCCTGACACTGAGCCCTAACGCCGAGCACGTTATCCTGTCGCTCGAAGCCCAGTCGCGCGGGGCGATGCTGGCGCCACGGGAGCGAACGGCAGCCATGCTGTTCGCCGCCGGCCATTCCTACAAGGAAATTGCCAAAATCCTGGAGTTGAGCCCTGCGACAGTCCGCACTTATTTGCGCAACTGCTACCTGCAACTGGGCGTGAAGAGCAAAGTGGAACTGGGTTCTGTCCTGCGTTCAGCGATGCCAGTCAGTTGAGCGCAATCCCTGTGGGAGCGGGCTTGCTCGCGAAGACGGCGGTACAGTCAACATTGATGTTGCCTGACCCACCGCTTTCGCGAGCAAGCCCGCTCCCACAGGGGAATGGAGCTCACACTTCTATTTTATCCAGCACGCGATTCGCGGTGATCTCCGCCACCATGATGCTGTTTGAAATGCCCAGCAGGGCGTAGCGCGACTCACCCTCCAGATGATCCACCAACTGATGGACCATCACATCGACAGAAGCCAGCGTCTCGACCAAAAAAACCGCCAGGGTTTCGGCCGTGGCTTCTGGATCCACGGCAAACATCTTGCTGGGTTTACGCTCGGTGGCTTTGATGTCGGCATTCGATGGGAAGTGGAAGTCGAGGGCGCGCTCGGCGGCCTCATTGAGCTTTTTTGAATCGGGTTCGTATGGGGAGATCGGATCGGCGTCTGGTGGGTTTGGCGTTACCTTGAACATATTTACGTCTCCAACAATATGGAGCCATCACCGAATCGCTGCTAAACGAGGGTGGCAGCTGTGTGCAGGTTAGCAGACCGGCGGAGACGAATCCGGCGCGCCCGAGGGCGCCCTGCGCACAGCTACCATAAAGTGCAGGCATGAAATGACCTGACTGTCTGGATGCAAATGCGCTTCGTCACGACGGGCTGCTAAACCCGATCACTGATGAGCAGTGACACGAATCAAGTTACCGAGTGACCCCAAAGCGCACAAGCCAGCGGATTCTGGTGCAGCCGTAGGCAACGGCGCAAGGTTTTGTAGCTTTCAGGAAGTAACTTTCAGGTCTTTTAAACAAGCCTCTTCGGTCTATGTTGAATGTGCCACCGTCTTCGCGAGCAAGCCCGCTCCCACAGGTTCCGCCGCTATCCAGATCGGACGCCTGTCATTTAATTGCCTCACCCCTCCTCATTTGTAGAGGTCCATCCGACGTTTGCGCCCTATAGGGTAGGCCTGCATGTCAGAGGCTTGCGGCCGTCTGTTCGGGACACTGCCTGAGCGGGGCCAAGGCGCCGTTCGTTGGACCCGATCCGAAGGCATTGTCACAAGCGTCCACATCCCGAATCGCCCGATAAAAACAAGAGAGTGTTCCGATGCGACTATTCATTCCCAACCTGTTGACCGCAGCCCTGGCCCTTTCCTCGGTGCAGGCTATGGCCGCCGCTGATCTTGTGCTGTTCAACGGCAAGGTCTTTACCGCCGAACCCGGTCAAGCACTGGTTCAGGCCGTGGCGGTGCAAGACGGCAAGATTCTTAAAGTGGGCAGCAATGCCGAGATCAACGCCCTGGCCGATGCCCGGACGCAACGAATCGATCTGGCGGGCAAAGTACTGATGCCTGGAATGATTGATACCCATAGTCACCCGGTCGTCGCGGCCTTCAACAGCCAGGGGGCCAACCTGCTGGATGAAGTAAAGCCGTTGCCGGAGCTTGAGCAATGGGTGATCGAGCAGGATGAAGCGGGGCGTGCACGGGCCGGTGACGTGATCAGCATTGCCGGGGTGAGTTCGGCCTATTGGGAGAAAAGCCGCGAGCTCGGTCAGCGCTTCAATCAGGGACGCTGGGCGGACCAACCGGTGGTCCTCAGCGGGATAGACGGGCATACCGGCTGGGCCAACAACGCGATGCTCAAGCGTCTGAAGATCGACGCGGCATTGGTAAAAGGTCTGTCGGAACAGGATCGCAGCTTCGTGGGGCACGCAGCGGACTTCACTCCCAATGGTTATTTTGCCGAGTCGCGCTGGGACAAGGTACGCAGTCAGATCCCCGCGCCCGGCAACGAGGTCATGCTGAAGGCCGCCCGCGAGGCGGTGAAGGTCAATAATCAATATGGCGTTACCGCCTGGATGGACGCGGCAGCGAATGCCGGAAGTGGCGATTCGCTGCTCGATTTCCAGGCCACCGAGCAGAGTTACGGTGTTCTACCGCTTTACCGCGAACTGGCGCAGAAGGGCGAGCTCAATGCCCACGTCGCGGCGCTGCTGCTGGCCAACCCAAAGAGCCGGCCGGCCGATCTGGAAGTGCTGGCCAAGGTGATGAAGAAATTCGAGGGCGTGCCCAACCTGAGCTTCCCGGGCATCAAGGTCTTCGCTGACGGCGTCCTGGAGTTTCCAGGGCAGACGGCAGCGGTCATCGTTCCGTTCACCAACAGTCACAAAAACGGTCAGTTGCTGATCGACCCGGCACACTTTGGTGAATTGGTGGTCGCGGCGGAGAAGTGTGACTGGATTGTGCACACGCATGCGGTCGGCGACCGTGCCGTACGTGAGTCACTCAATGGTTTTGAATACGCGCGCAAACTCAACCCGACACCGATGGCCCACAGCATCACGCACCTGCAACTGGTCAATCCGAAGGAGTTCCCGCGCTTCAAGCAACTCGGCGTGATCGCTTCCATGCAGCTGCTGTGGGCTACCGGCGAGTCTTACACGGTGGAGTTAGTCAAACCGTATATCAGCGCGTTCGCTTACGGTTACCAGTATCCCGCCAGGTCCCTGCATAACGCCGGTGCGGTCATCGCCGGTGGCAGTGACTGGCCGGTGTCCAGCCCCAACCCGTGGAATGCCATCGCTCAGGCCAGCACGCGCAAAGGGCCGCTGGGTGTGTTGAATGCCAAAGAAAGCATTGATCGCCAGACCATGTTCTACGCCTACACCCTCAATGCCGCCAAAGTCCTGCGGCTGGAGCAACAGATTGGTTCGCTGGTGCCCGGAAAACAGGCCGATCTGATCATCCTCGACCGCGATGTGTTCAAGGTCAGCGACGACGAACTGTTCGACACCAAGGTCCTGAAGACTTTCTTCGCTGGCAAGCAGGTTTACGCGCCCGCGTCCTGACCACTTGCCGGCAGCACCCAAAAAAATGCTCCTGCTCCTGCTCCTCGCATGGCGAGGGGCCGGGCAGCGCCATGCCCGACATCACCCGCTGATCCATAAAAATAAGAGACTTGTATGAACGTACGCTCAGCATTGACCGTTGCCAGCCTCGTATTGGCTCCCCTGACCAGCCAGGCACTGACGCTTAACGATGACTTCAGCCTGGACATGACCCTGGGCGTTGTCAGTGACTACCGCACCCGAGGCATTTCGCAAACCCTGGGTGATCCGGCGGTTCAGGCCGGCGCCACGCTGGTGCACAGCAGCGGCTTGTACATTGGCGCCTGGACCTCGAATGTCGATTTCGGCGGCCCATACAAAACCCGGCAGGAACTTGAGTACTACGCGGGCTACTACTGGCAGGCGAGCGAGGCAATCAGTCTGGATCTGGGGTACCTCAAGTACGACTATCCAAAGGAAGGCCAATTCAACATGAGTGAGGTCTACGCCATCCTTGACGTTTATGGCGTGAAGCTCGGCGCCAACTACTCAAACGATACGCCGAACTTCTTTGGTGAGGATCAGGACACCCTTTACACCTACCTCAGCTACAAAATCGAATTGCCGGCCGAGATCGGCCTGGACCTGCGCGTGGGTCGCAACGATGTCAAAGACCCGGCTTTCTGGTCCGCCAACGGTGAAAGTCGCGATGCCTACACCGAGTGGGAAGCCAAACTGACCCGTGATTTCGTGGGCGTGACCTGGGGGCTCAGCTACATCGATACCGACCTGTCGAAAAGCGAATGCGCGAGCTGGTACGGCTATGGCGATCTATGCACTGCCACCGTGGTCGCCAGTGCCAGCAAGGCCTTCTGAGCCCGTGTGTTCAGTCGTCTCCTATACTGATCCGCGTTGACAGGTTCAACGCAGATCCTGAATGCCGTTGGAGCAGCCAGCGGCTTCCCTACGACTCAACAGTAAGGAGAACGAACATGGCAATCCGTATTGGCGACGAAGCACCGGACTTTACCGTCGAAAGCACCGAAGGCCCGCTGCATTTCCACGAGTGGATCGGCGACAAGTGGGCGATCCTGTTTTCGCACCCCAAGGACTTCACCCCGGTGTGCACTACTGAGCTCGGCTACATGGCAGGGCTCAAGCCGGAGTTCGATAAACGCAACACCAAGATCGTCGGGCTCAGCGTCGACCCTGTCAGTAATCACCAGACCTGGGCCAAAGACATCGAAGAGACCCAGGGGCATGCGGTCAACTATCCGATGATCGGGGACGAGAATCTGGTGGTGGCGAAGCTCTACGACATGATTCATCCGAATGCCAGTGGCGGCGCACGGACTGCCGTGGACAACGCTACGGTGCGTTCAGTGTTCATCATCGGGCCGGACAAAAAGGTCAAGGCGATGCTGATTTACCCGATGAGCGCCGGGCGCAACTTCGATGAAGTGCTGCGTCTGCTCGATTCTCTGCAATTGAACGCCAAGCACACCGTCGCCACCCCAGTGAACTGGCGCCCGGGCGAGGACGTGATCATTCCCACTTCGGTCTCCGATGAGGACGCCCGGAAGAAGTATCCGGATGGCTTCAAAACGCTGAAACCTTATTTGCGCACGGTGGCGCAACCGAAGTAACCGATCTGTTGGGAGACCCAATGCCAGTCAATTAAGCGAAATCCATGTGGGAGCGGGCTTGCTCGCGAAAGCGGTGTGTCAGGCGACATCAATGTTGACTATGCCGCCGTCTTCGCGAGCAAGCCCGCTCCCACAGTGATCGGTGTTGTTCGCAAAATTTGTGTACGTTGCTAATTCATTTGTGGGCAAGCCTCAGTGGCGACTGCGCGCTACTCGCCCTCAAGCGCGAGTTCGCTCGGGTCGGCCCCACACATCTGCGCCAAAACCTGAACCACCAGGGCATGATCCTCACGCTGGGGCAGCCCTGAAACGGTGACGGCGCCAATGCACCCGACGCCTTTGACCGATATCGGGAAGCTGCCGCCATGATCGGCGTAATCACGCAGGGGTAACCCCATCAAACCTTCGAGTGAGTCGCCCTGAAGCGCAAAGGACCGGCCTACGCGGTATGAGCTGAGTTCCATCAGTTCCACGACATTTCGCTTGCGTCGTGCCCAGTCGGCATTGCTGGCAGAGGTTCCGGGCATCGAGTAGAAAAACACCGTGTCCCGCGCCAGCCTGACCTCAATCGTGGCGGACACGCCTTGCTCCTCGCAGGCGGTTTTCAAACGGGTGCCCAAGTCCCAGGCCGTCGCTTTGTCGAAGCGCTCAAACTTCAGGGTTTCTTCCTGGAGTGCGATGCGTTGCAGGTCGGTTTTGATGTCCATGATTTCTCCCTCATCCCTTTCGGGCGGTCGTACTGTTACGCACGGTTAATGTGAACGGCAGCACCACATGGCGGTCCGGGATGGGCTTTTTTTCGATGAGGGCGATCAGCATTTCAACGGCTTTTTGGCCAAAGATTTCGGCGGGTTGCGCGATGGTCGTCAACGCGGGATCACAGTAGGCCGCGAACGGAATGTCATCGAAACCGACCAACGAAATATCGTCGGGGACCCGCAAACCCTGTTGTTTGATGCGCTTCAACGCACCGATCGCCATTTCATCGTTTTCGCAAAAGAATGCGGTCGGACGGTCGGGCAGTTCCAGCAGCATTCCCGCGCCATCAAAACCGGCCTTTAACGTGAAGTCTCCGTGGCAGATCAATTGTGGATTCGAGGCGATCCCGGCCTGGTGCAATGCATCTTGATAACCGGCCACTCGGTCGCGTGTGAGCGGGCTGCTTTTCGGGCCTTTGATCAGGCCGATCCGGCGATGGCCCAGATCGATCAGATGCTCCGTCATGGCCTTGGCCGCTGCCCGGTTGTCGAGGCTGATGGTCGGATGCCGCCCGCCTTGAATCACCTCGCAGGCATTGACCAAGGGCGGTGATTCGCCGTTGGGGAAGGGCGATTCAAAAGGGTCGTAGGCGCGCAACTGAATCACGCCATCGGCTTGGTGGGCGTACGCCAGCGCGGCAAATTCTCGCTCGATTTCCTCGCGGCCCTGGGTGTCGCACAACAGCAGTCGATAACCGGCCGCCTGCGCCGCCTGTTGGGCACCGCTGATCACCCGTGCGAAAAACGTGTTGGCGATGGCCGGGACCAGAATCACCAGATTGCCGGTTCTGCGCGAACGAAACTGCACGGCCATAAGGTTCGGCCGGTAGCCGGCCTGTTCCACGGCTGCATTGACCTTGTCCCGGGTTTCGGGGAGTACGCGCTCGGGCGACTTCAGCGTTCGGGACACGGTGGCCACCGAGACGCCGGCCAGCCGGGCTACTTCACGGATATTGGACAAGACGACCTCGTTATCGAACCGGCAGATGTAAGCGTGGCCGGCGAGCTTACCGCAGTCCGGCCGTGCGCTGAAATGAGCTTCATTTTTAATCCAGGGTTTGACACCTGAAGTCACTGAGCCTAAATTTCCCGCATGATGTAACCGGTTACATCATAGTCAAACCTGAAGCGCTAATCCGCCCCGAACAAGAGAAAATTCGCGATGAATGTTGCAACGGCAAAAATAAGAATGGGGTTTGTCGGGGGCGGCGAGGGCGCCTTCATCGGCAAAGCCCACCGCCAGGCTGCCGGCCTCGATGGTCGTTTTGAACTGGTGTGCGGTGCATTCAGCCGAGACGCCCGCAACAATCAGGACACCGGCGCCGCGCTGGGATTGTCCGCCTCACGCTGCTACAGCGACTGGCAGCAGATGCTCGATAGCGAGCGCGCACTGCCTGCCGACCAGCGCATGGAGCTGTTGGTCATCGTCACGCCCAATCACTTGCACGCGCCGATTGCCAGCCAGGCACTGAATGCGGGTTTTCATGTGTTCAGCGAAAAGCCCGCGGCACTGAATCTGTCCGAACTGCTGGCGCTCAAGGCGGTGGTGCAGAGCAGCGACCGCCTCTATGGACTCGCCCACACGTATCTGGGTTATCCGATGGTCTGGCAGGCGCGCAAGATGGTGCGTAGCGGCGTGATCGGCGCTGTGCGCAAGGTCATCGTCGAGTACCCGCAAGGCTGGCTGAGTCGGGATGTGGCCGGGCAGGGCAACAAGCAGGCGAGTTGGCGCGATCAGCCCGAGCAGTCAGGGCTGGGCGGCTGCATTGGCGACATCGGCACCCATGCCTTTTCGCTGGCCGAATTCGTCGCGGACCAACCCATCGAACAGGTGTGCGCAACCTTGGGTTCGCACATTGCCGGGCGGCAACTGGACGATGACGCGGCGATGCTGTTCAAGATGGCCGCCGGGGCCAGCGGGGTGTTGATCGCCAGCCAGGTCTGCGCCGGAGAAGAGAACCCGTTGAAAATCCGCGTCTATGGCGACAAGGGCGGGCTGGAGTGGCGTCAGGAAGAGCCCGCGAGCCTGATCCATCGCTCCCTCGATCAACCATTGAGCATCCTTCGTTCCGGTGTCGGCCAGCCCTGGTTATGCGAGGCCGCCAGCCAGCGCATGCGTTTGCCTGCCGGGCATCCCGAAGGTTATCTCGAGGCCATGGCCAATCTCTATGGTGATTTCGCCACCGCGATCCGCAGCAACATCGAAGGCAACGATGCCCCCGGCGTGCCGGGCATCGACGTCGGGTTGCGTGGCATGGCGTTCATCGAGGCGGTGGTCGCCAATCATCGCGGCGACGCGAAGTGGACCCAACTGGTCTGCAACCCATGAATCCGGAGAACCCTCCCGTGAACCACACCTCCCCAACACCGGCAGGCCTGCGCGGCCCGGGTATTTTTCTCGCGCAGTTCATGTCCGCCGAAGCGCCCTTCGACACGCTCGCCAACATTGCCCGCTGGGCCGCAGCGCAGGGTTACAAAGCCATTCAATTGCCGACCCTGGGCACGCAGTACATCGACCTGGCGCGCGCCGCCGACAGCCAGGATTACTGTGATGAGTTGAAAGCCGTCTGCGCCCAGGCAGGTGTCGAAATCAGCGAACTGTCGACGCATCTGCAGGGCCAATTGGTGGCGGTGCATCCGGCGTTCGATACGTTGTTCGATGACTTTGCCCCCGAGCATTTACGCGGTCAGCCTCAGGCCCGCACCGAGTGGGCCATCGATCAGCTGAAGCTCGCCGCGCGCGCCAGCCAGCGCTTGGGGTTGAAGGCGCACGCGACGTTTTCCGGTGCGTTGCTCTGGCCTTACGTCTACCCGTGGCCGCAACGCCCGAGCGGTCTGGTCGAACAGGGGTTTGCCGAACTGGCCAAGCGCTGGTTGCCGATCCTCGATTGTTTCGAAGAGGCCGGTGTCGACCTCTGCTACGAGATCCATCCCGGCGAAGACCTGCACGATGGCGCCTCGTTCGAGCGTTTCCTTGAGGCCGTCGATCACCATCCGCGCGCCGCGATCCTTTACGACCCGAGCCATCTGCTGCTTCAGCAAATGGACTATCTGGGCTTCATCGATCGCTACCATGAGCGCATCCGCATGTTCCACGTCAAGGACGCCGAGTTCCGGCCAGACGCCCGTTCGGGTGTCTACGGCGGTTATCAAGGTTGGGTCGATCGGCCTGGCCGCTTCCGTTCCTTGGGCGATGGGCAGATCGATTTCAAATCGATTTTCAGCAAATTGACGCAGTACGACTTTGCCGGCTGGGCGGTTCTGGAATGGGAGTGTTGCCTGAAGGATTCGGAGCAGGGCGCCGCAGAAGGCGCGGCCTTCATCCGCCAGCACATGATCAGCAAAACCCGAAAGGCGTTTGACGATTTCGCCAGCGTGGCGTCCGACGAGCGTTTCAACCGACGGCTATTGGGTTTGCCCGACGCCTGAAAACCTGTTTGCCCCTTTCTCCAAAAAAAACAATAAGACGGTGATTGATATGACCCTGATGAGTGCGCGATTAAGCGTAATGATGTTCCTGCAGTTCTTTATCTGGGGCGGATGGTTCGTGACCCTCGGCACCTTCCTCTCCAGTAATCTTGGGGCCAGCGGCGGGCAGATCGGCATGGCGTTCTCGACGCAGTCCTGGGGGGCGATCATCGCGCCCTTTGTGATCGGTTTGATTGCCGACCGCTACTTCAATGCCGAGCGCATTCTTGCGGTGTTGCATCTGATCGGCGCGGTGCTGCTGTTGCAACTCTATCGAGCGCCTGACTTCAGTGGGTTTTACCCGTTCGTGCTGGCCTACATGATGATCTACATGCCGACGCTGGCGTTGGTGAATTCGGTGGCGTTCCGGCAGATGCGCGACCCGGCCCTTGAGTTCTCGCGGATCAGAGTGTGGGGCACCATCGGCTGGATTGTGGCGGGCGTGGTGATCAGCTTTGTGTTTGCCTGGGATTCACAACAAGCGATCTCATCCGGTGGCTTGCGCAACACGTTTCTGATGTCGGCCATCGCCTCATTCGTGCTCGGAATCTACAGCTTCAGCCTGCCGCGCACCGCGCCGCTCAAACCTGAACCAGGCAGTGTCGGCTTGAAGCAAATACTGGGGCTGGACGCCTTGGGTTTGTTGAAGGACCGCAGTTACCTGGTGTTCTTCATCGCCTCTATTCTGATCTGCATTCCGTTGGCGTTTTATTATCAGAATGCCAACCCGTTCCTGGCGGAAATCGGCGTGACCAATCCAACCGCCAAGATGGCGATCGGGCAGGTCTCGGAAGTGCTGTTCATGTTGCTCCTGCCGCTGTTCATTCAGCGTTTCGGCATCAAGATCGCGCTGCTGGTGGGAATGCTGGCGTGGGCGTTGCGCTACCTGTTATTCGCCTACGGCAACAATGGGGACCTCGCCTTCATGTTGTTCACTGGCATCGCCCTGCACGGCATCTGCTACGACTTCTTCTTTGTTTCAGGGCAGATCTACACCGATGCCAAAGCGTCGGAGCGTTTCAGAAGCTCCGCGCAAGGGCTGATCACGCTCGCGACGTACGGCTTGGGCATGCTGATTGGCTTTTGGGTGGCCGGGGCGGTCACCGATCACTATGCGTCGGCGGATAGCCATGACTGGAAAAACATCTGGCTGTTCCCGGCAGGGTTCGCGTTGGCGATATTTTTCTGTTTTTCGCTGGCCTTCAAAGGGCGGCAAAGCGTGGCAGCGCCGTCGAGTATTTGAATAATGCCCCGAGTCTGAAGAACACCGTCGGAACCTGTGGGAGCGGGCTTGCTCGCGAAAGCGATGTGTCAGACGACATCAATGCCGACTGTGCCGCCGCCTTCGCGAGCGCTTTTTGTAGGAGCCAGGCTTGCCGGCGAAGGCGATCTGAAGGACGCCTTCGCCGGCAAGCCTGGCTCCTACGAGTTTTGCGATCAACCGACTGGTATTTTTGGGGTTATGGAACGCGCCTGATTCAAGGCGCACCAAACAACATCGTCCAATAAACACCTTTATCGCTGCGCGAATCGGCGGCATAGGCTGCGCCGACCTGGGTAAACATCGGGTTCATCAGGTTGGCGCAGTGCCCGGGGCTGGCCAGCCAGCTGGCCATCGCTTTGTTCGGTGAACTTTGCCCGGCGGCGATGTTTTCGCCGATCTGCCGACCGCGGTAACCGGCGGCTCTGGCCCTGTCTGCCGGCATATCACCGTCAGGATCGCGGTGGGCGAAGTAATTTCCGTAGGCCATTGCCTTGCTGTGGCCTTGCGCGGCGGCCCCGAGGGCGGCATTCCAGGTCAACGGCCGTGCGGCGGCAAAGCGTTGGCGGCCGCACATGCGCGGCCTGGCCCGTGCCGCATTGACCTCGGCCAGCAACGCCTTGCCCGCTGCTCGCGAATCACCGGCACGTCCGTCGAACACCGGTTGCGCCAGCACTATCTGCCATTCGCTACGGGAGCGAGTGACGCCAATATCGGCGAACTGAGTATCGAGCAGCGCCCCGCAGTAGTCGCTCTCAAGCATGTCAAACGCCTCATCGGCATCTTGCGCGCCGACTACGCGAAGGGTGCGCACCGTCACCGCTTGATAGCCGTTGGCTTTCAAGGCACTTCGCAAACCGCCGCCATAACCGACCGGCAAGGCCAGGTTCGATTTCAGCGACAACGGCCGCAACGGCTTGACCGTACGCCCTGCGCAGCGATCGGGATCGGCGCGGTAGTCATTGATGACCTCCACCAGTTGCCGTTCCCCACTGGCATGGGCGGGGCTGGCGAGCAGCGGGAGCAAAGGCATCAGGCACAGAGAGATAAAGCGACAGCGGCGGACGGTTGGGCGCATGAACGGACAGCTCTGATGAGATGACGACGATAGGGGGACAGGAGCGAGCAATGACCGTAGGAGCGCTTCGTTGGGTGAGCTTCTTTTACGGCACGGCTAAGACTGCGGGTCTGAAGACTGGTTCACGAGGGGAAGAGACAAATTTAGCACCGCCGCCGTGGGGGCTGATTCAGGCTTGCACGGGTCAGCCCGTCGGAGGACATCGGACACGCGGGCTGGTACCGTACTGACATCATTCAGGTGGTACAGGGACATGACGAAAGCCAGGGGTGACAAGGATTGGGTAAAGCGCTCGGCTCAGCCGTTGAAGATGGAGCGTATCGAAGCCTTTTTTGGCGGCCATGGGTTTACGCCGCATCGCCACGATACGTATGCCATCGGACGAACGCTGTCGGGTGTACAAAGCTTCCAGTACCGCAACACCAAGCGTCACAGCCTGCCCGGGAAAACCATAGTTTTGCATCCAGACGAGGTGCATGACGGTGAAGCCGGCACCGAAGCGGGTTTTCATTATCGGATGATCTACATCGAACCTGCTTTGATTCAGCAAGTATTAGGCGGCAAGCCCTTGCCCTTCATCGAGGGTGGTATATCCAGCGACCCACGGCTTTATGCCGCGACTCAGGTGCTACTGCAAAACCTCGACGCTTGCATCGAGCCCCTGGAAGAAGACGATGCCATTTACGATCTCGCGCAGGCGTTGGATGTGAACTCGGGGCAACGCGGGCGGCGCAAGTCGTTTGATTTCGCAGCGGCCGAACGCGCGCGTGCGCTGATTCATGAGTCGCTGCATCGAGTCATTACCCTGGAGGAGTTAGCGCAGGCCAGTGGTCGAGACCGCTGGAGCCTGAGCCGTGATTTTCGTGCGCTGTACGGTACTAGCCCCTATCGATACATGACTCAACGACGTCTCGATCTGGCAAGAGCACTGATGTTCGGCGGCTACTCGATGGCGGAGGCGGCCGTCTGCGCAGGTTTTTTCGATCAAAGCCACATGACGCGTCAGTTCGTCCAGACGTATGGTGTCTCACCCGGTCGATGGATGAAAAGGCTGGGCCTTGTTTAAGGGCGCTCGACTTGCACAATCATGCAATACGCAGTGCTGGTCCTCTCCTAAAGTCAGACCTCGATAACGTGTCTAGTGAGGGCGACTCAAATGCATTCCCAACCCGGCGTGACAACCTGCACCGCGATTAACTTTGCCGAGAAATTTGCTTTGTTCAGCGAGCAATGGGCGCCCAAAGTTATTGCCGAAATGAACGACTACCAGTTCAAGGTGGTGAAAATCGAAGGCGATTTTGTCTGGCATTCCCATGCCGACACCGATGAAACCTTCATCGTCCTTGAAGGCGAGCTTCGCATTGATCTTCGAGAGGGGGCCGTCGTGGTTCGGCAGGGAGAAATGTACGTTGTCCCCAAGGGCGTCGAACACAAGCCGTACGCCGAGCGAGAGGTGAAAATGTTACTGATCGAGCCGCGTGGCGTGCTGAATACCGGCGATCAGGAGGGAGAAAGAACCGCAATCAATGACGTCTGGATTTAGACGCTTCAGTATTTTCTCCATTTTGTATGGGTGAGCAGGGCTAAGGCGCCTTTTACGGCAAGATAGCTGCCGAACAGGTTGCTGTAGAAGGACAGGTGTTCGCCCATGATCTGGCCCAGCGAAGTGCATCATCGATGAGGGCTTTGAGGCTCTATCGGTACATCTGCCAGCAAGCATTCAGCAGCGCAGTGTCATTCTCTGAATCAACCCATTAGCGGCGTTTTCGTTGAAAAGGTTCGATGGCAGGTGGCGAAGTGCCTCTCGTCGGAAGACAACGCGGCTATTTCGCGCTTTTCAGCTATTCTTGCGGCATCTGGACGGTGGCCATGACGTACTGGCACACGATGCGCAAGGAAGGAAGACAAAATGGATGATGTGCATTGCGTGCAAGTTATCGCTGTAACTGGCGGTAAAGGTGGCGTGGGCAAGACAACGGTGGCGGTTAACCTGTCGTTGGCGCTGGCCAAAATGGGGCGGCGTGTCGTATTGCTGGACGCCGATCTGGGCCTGGCGAATATCGATATTCTGTTGGGGCTGACGCCGCGCTACACGCTGGCCGATGTCATCGAAGGGCGTTGCGAACTGTCCGAGGCGCTGTTGCCTGGGCCTGGAGGCATTCGTGTTGCCCCGGCCTCTTCGGGCTTGCAGAGCATGATTCATCTGGAACCGGCGCAATACCGTGCGCTGATCCAGTCCTTTGGCGATATTGGTGACAAGCTGGATGTGCTGGTGATCGATACCGCCGCCGGTATTGGTGGCTCAGTGGTCAACTTCATTCGCGCGGCCCAGGAAGTGTTGGTGGTCGTGTGCGATGAACCCACCTCAATCAGCGGCGCCTACGGGCTGATCAAACTGCTCAACCTGAACTACGGTCTGCACCGTTTTCGGGTGTTGGTCAACATGACGGGCAGTCCGTCGGAAGGCCGCAATCTGTTTGCCAAGCTGGAAAAGATTACCGACATGTTCCTGGATGTCTCGCTGCAATACGTCGGCGCGATACCCAACGATGAATGTGCGCACAAAGCCGTGCAGAAGGGGCGTGCAGTGCTTGAAGCCTTTCCCCGTTCCAAATGCGCTCAAGCCTTCCAGGCCCTGGCTCACAATGTCGATAGCTGGCCGTTGCCCACTCATCCGAGAGGGCATGTGGAGTTTTTTGTTGAGCAACTGGTGCAGAATTCGGGCAGGTGAGGTGCAAGGCCTAATGCCAGTCAGTCAAGTCGCACAACCTGTGGGAGCGGGCTTGCTCGCGAAGACGGCGTTACAGTCAAACATTGATGTCGCCTGACACACCGCATTCGCGAGCAAGCCCGCTCCCACAGGGGATTTCACTTAACTGACTGGCATCACAACTTGTAGCCGATCTGCCGCAACAAGTTCTTGCGCCACAGAATGTCGTCATCGCCTTCAATGTCTTTGGCACAGAAGCCATCCACCACGCCCACAATCCCGCGTCCCTGTCCCGTCTCAGCGAGAATCACTTCGGTGGGATTGGCCGTTGCACAAAAAATACGGCACACCTCTGGCACCATTTTGACGGTGTTCAACACGTTCAGCGGATAGAAACCGTCGCCCAGGAAAATGATGAAGCTATGGCCCGCGCCGATGGCTTGCGCATTTTTCTGCGCCAGTTCGATCATGGCGGTATCGGTGCCGGACCATCGCACCAGGCATTTGCCGGAGGCTTCACAAAAGGCCACGCCAAACTGGATACCTGGCACGGCATTGACCAACGCTTCATGAATATCCTCGACGGACTTGATGAAATGCGTCTGGCCCAAAATGAAGTTCGTCGCTTCTGGCTTGTCGATTTTCAACGTGATGAGTTGCATTTCAAACGCCTCCTTTCACGATGCTGCGGGCCAGGTCTGGCCGTTGATCAAGCCGGGACGGTGTCTTGCCCCGCTGGCGGTGGCTCTGTGTAGACGCGAACATCCCCCAGTCTCCTTATCGTCGACTTGGGCAAGGTCGGCGCATCTAGCAGAATCGAATCAATGCGCTTGCGGATGTCAAAAACGATTGGGCCAAGGATAGCCTCGTCCTTGCCACTGGCGATTTCGTCCTGAATCTCACGCGATATCGCCCCGAGTTTCTCCGCGGTGTCTTTGTGCCCGGCAGCCCGGGTGTCAAAGTTCAGGAAGGTCTGAACCGAACTCAACACCAGGGTCAGAAGTGACAGGACACCGGCTACGTATTGGAGCCACACGGGCGAGGAATCACTGATCGAGCCAAAGACGCTGGCGCTGACGATCGCCGACAGCACCACGCAGGGAATGCCCAGTTTCCAGCTGAATTTCTCGAAATCCCGGGCACTGATTTCATGTTCAATCTGCAACCGAACGATCATGCGATTCCATTTGGTCAGTAGCTCGAGCCGGCTCATGGTTGCAGTCCTTGGCAGGGGGATTCAGAGGAATATTAGCTTCTATTTGGCCGCCTGTTAGGGTTCAGAGACAGGACGGCGCTGAGGCGCCAGGCCTTCTTCCTCTCGGAGTTGGCGGCTCATATCGTCGCAGCTTTGCGACCAGGTTGTCAGCCACGGCGACATCTCGGGTGACTGTTCAGCCAATCCCAGCTCCCGGACAAACTCGGCAGGTGCGACCGTGCCTTTGGCCGCGCGGAACAGCCCTCGCATGATGACGACGCCAACTACCCGTCCTTTGCTCACGAAGCGGTGTTCCATAAAGCTCCACTTATTGTCCCAGCCGAGTATGCGGGTATGAATCTCAAACGATTCGAACAGCTTCAGCTCCCGCCGAAACTTGCCCCAGGTATCCCCAACGATCGGCACCGCCCTATGGCGCAGGGCCACTCGATAGGCACCGCTGCGCAGGACGAAGTCCATACGGCCTATATCGGCCAAGGTGAAATAGCGGCCATTGGTGACGTGCCGGTTGAGGTCAAGATCGAGCGGCCAGACGCGCATGCGGATGACGGTAGTGGCCAGCCCATCAACCGGCTTGCGCCATGGGCGACGAAACAGCATGAGGAACAGTCGAAACCAGAGATTCATAAATACGCCGAGGGCTGAGTAGAGCGGTGCACTTTAGGACGGAGAAATCGGATAAGGTAGGTGCACAAATGACTTTTTTCATGCGAAAAGCGCAATCTGGATCATTCATTCATGCACGTTACTTTGCTACTGGCTGATCAATGTTCCGCCGCCAGCGCCACCTTGGCGCTGGAGGTGCTCAGTGCCGCCAACCTGTTCGCCGACACCACCAGCGCGCCATTTGATGTAGTCGTCGCCTCTTTGGATGGCGGTGACGTCGCCGCGTGGGGCGGGCAGACGCTACGCGTGGACCGATCCATCGACGAAGTCTGTCGAACCGATCTGGTGGTGATCCCGGGGTTCCTCTTCACCCTGAAGGATGCCTTGCCTGCATTTGCAGGTTATGGGCCGTGGTTGCGCAAACAGCATGCGCAAGGTGCCGTTGTGGCTTCAATGTGTACGGCGACGTTCATGCTGGCCGAAGCGAGAATGCTGGACGGTATTCGTGCCACCACGCACTGGGCCTTTGCCGATCTTTTTCGCCGTCGATATTCCACGATCTGTCTGGAGGAGGAGCAAATCCTTTGCGAGGATAATCGCGTCATCACCTGCGGGGGCGCGAGTGCTGCCATGGATCTTTTGCTGCACCTCATCCGTCGGTTCGCTTCATTGGAGCTGGCGCAGAAGTGTGGCAAATATTTGTTGGTCGACAACGTGCGCAGCGAGCAATCGGTCTATGTCATGTGGTCACTGCCGAAGAACCATGGGGATGGCGATATCTTGCGAGTACAAGATTGGCTGGAGGATAACTTCCATCAGCCACTGTTGATCAATGACGTGGCCCAGCGATTCGGGTTCGGCGTCAGGAACTTCAAAAGGCGTTTCAAGGAAGCCACTGGTTATACGCCGCTAACCTACCTGCAAGCGCTACGCGTGGAGAGGGCAAAGCAGCTTCTTGAGTCGACACGAATGACGCTGGACAGCATCACTTACAAAGTCGGTTACGAGGATGGCAATTCCTTTCGCAGGCTTTTTCGGCAGCGAGTGGGCCTGCTTCCAGCGGCTTACCGAAAGAAGTTTCAACCGGGGGCGAGCTGAGCTGCTATCAATCGCAGGTATTCCGCTCAGGAATGTCCCCATAAAAATCATGAATTTTCTTTATGGCATCGGATCTCGTAGCGTGTCTGCTCACCCTATGGAGATGTCCTCGTGAATGATTCCCGCCTGCGCCTGTACGTTGATGCTCAATTCACCAGCCCCTATGCCATGTCGGTTTTCGTGGCCCTTCGCGAAAAGGGTATCGAATTCGAACTGAGCCCGCTGGACCTCGACGCGTTCGAAAACCAGGCAGAAGACTATGCCAGCCTCTCGCTGACCCAGCGCGTACCGACGCTGGTGCATGGCGATTTTGCCTTGTCTGAATCGTCGGCGATCACTGAATACCTGGAAGACGTTTTTCCTCAGACGCCGGTTTACCCGCAAGAATTGAGGCCGCGCGCGAAGGCACGACAAATCCAGGCGTGGCTGCGCAGTGACCTGCTGCCCATCCGGCAGGAACGTTCCACACTGGTGGTGTTTTATGGCCTCAAATCAGCGCCCTTGTCGCCCGCTGCCGAGTCGGCAAAGCGCAAGCTGATCGGTGCCGCACAAGCGCTGCTGGTTGACGGTCGCGAGTACTTGTTTGGGCAATGGTCGATCGCCGATGTGGATCTGGCCTTGATGCTCAACCGGCTGATACTCAACGGCGACGCCGTGCCATCCGCACTGGTGGAATACGCCCAGCGTCAATGGCAGCGGCCTACGGTGCAGGAGTGGGTCAAACTGCAACGTCCTGCGCTGTAGCGGTGTGAAGTCAGGTCAATGGCGCTCAATAAATTGCACGATGACCTGATTGACGATCTCCGGATGCGTAATGGGCCCCATATGACCGAGCCCCTCGAGTTCTACCACTTCAACGTTCGGCAGTGTGCCGGTCAGCAGCCGCGCCACTGCCCGTGACGATGCCGGTGAATCCTTGCCGACCATGAAAAGCACCGGCAGGTTGAGCGAGCGGAACGCCTGTAATGGCGTCGGCTCGTTCAACAGCGCGTGAGCCCAGCCCTGCACATTGGCCACCGCGGCGGCGATGGAAGGCTTGCGTTGTTCCGGGGTTTGCTCCCAGGCCCCGGCACCCATCCAGTAGTCAATGAAGTGCCGGGCCGCTGCGTCCAGGTTACCCGCTTCAAGCGCGAGCCCGGCGTTTGCGACGACTTCACGAATGGCATCTGCCTCATTGGGTGGAGGGGATTCGGCGTCGAGCAGGGCAAACAATGTCGGCTCATACAAAGCCAGGGCGCGCACCCGGCCGGGGTTCTGCAACGCCGCGATCAACGCCACCGCCCCGCCATAAGAATGACCGACCAGAATGAGCGGTTCGCCGGCACGGGCGAGTACCGGTTCGGCGAAGCGCGCTTCTTCACTGAGGGTGACGATTCGATCGGTGGGCCACGCCGGGCTCTTGCCGGCGCCAAACGAATCGAGCGCCAGAACCCGAAACTTTGCGGCCAGGTGATCTTGCAGTCCACGCCACTGCACCGAGTGACTCGCATTGGCATGAAAGCAGACAATGCCCGGTCCCTTGCCGGCGTCCCGATAAAAGGGTTCGACGGGTTTCATTCTGGCTCTCCTGCAACGACGTTAAAGGGACGAAGAGGGTTATAGATTAACTTCAAGGCTTCGGTGTAGCAGCCAGTCATGATGAAATAGCCGCCCGTTTTTGCTGTCAGCAACACCTGATTGGGAGCACCACATGAAAAATGCCGCCGTACTTACCTTCGCCTTGATGCTCACTACCGGGTTATTCAGCATGCAAGCCGAAGCGGCGGGGGATGCTGAAGCCGGTCAGAAACTGTTTAACCGTATCTGCGGCGGCTGTCATCAGGTAGGGACTTCGGCACGGGGCTCTTTTGGTCCGCAACTCAATGCCATCTTCGGACGCCCTGCGGGAAGCACGACGGACTACCAATACTCATCCGCGATGAAATCATCAGGCCTTGTCTGGACTCGCGAAACACTGACCGCCTACATCGAAGCGCCAAAAGAAGTAGTCCCCGGAACCCGGATGATTTTCTGGGGCCTCAGCGATCCGGAGAAGATCGAAAACCTTTTGGCCTACCTTCAGACATTTCAGCCGCAGTAATCGGTGTCTTATCAACCCGTTTTTGGATACCGCATAAAGTCTGTACAAGTGATATCAATGAGCCACTTCATCCGTTAAAGTATGTGCCGCCCGAGAGATGGATCCCGGGTATTTCTAATGGAGTGACTCAGTGAATTACCTCAGCAAAGTAGTTGCCGTAGCCGTGTTCGGTCTGGTTCTGGCGGGTTGCACCGGCACCCCGATGAAGACTCAGCAGTACGACAGCAACCAGTACACCGTTGTCGGCCACAGTGAAGCGACCGCCACTGGCCTCCTGCTGTTCGGCCTCATACCGATTCAGCAGAACAACCGTTTCATCCGCGCTCAGAACGCTGCGATCAAAGCCCGTGGTGGTGACGCGATGATCAACACCCAAGTGCAGGAAAACTGGTTCTGGGCTTGGGCTCTGACCGGTTACACCACCAAGATCTCCGGTGATGTGATCAAGCTGAAAACCGTTCAGTAAGCGACAGGCTCTGCCTTTGTGGCGAGCACGCTTGTGGCGAGCGAGCTTGCTCGCGCTGGGCTGCGTAGCGGCCCCAAAAAATCTGACAGCAACTGCCGATTTTTGTGAATACTACGCACTCAAGCGCGAGCAAGCTCCCTCGCCACAGGTTTCTCACTCATTGATCGCACCTCACCCCCAGGCTTTTCCGAGCTCCTCAAGACCCGCGTCTTGCAGGTTCTGCGCACTCATGACCACTCGGAATTTGCAGTTGGCCTGGAAGTTGAGAAAGAAGGGTTCCGCATAGCCGGGAATCTCGGAAGGGTCTTCTACATCGATCAGAAAAATCCCACTTCGCATTCCATCCTGCTCAGTGAAATAAGTCGCCTCCGGCTTAATGGTTTCCAGCACGCGGTTCATGATTTCGCCGATTTTCCCCGACCTGACAAGCGCGTTGAAAGGCTCATGGGGAAACTCGACCATCAGTAGCATTTTCATTATTCGATACTCTGTTGAGGTGGCGTGCTCCTTACCCGGATCCTTACTCCTGACGATGATGCCGCAAGCCGGATGTTCAGCCGTGCCAGCGGTGGTGTGTGGTTAAGAATAGCGAAGGGTTCGAGGCTGCCGGGGCAGAGTTACGGACGGTCGTTCTTGATGAATCGGCGGCGAGGCCTGGTAGCGGCAGGGTGTGTAAGCCGCAACGTTACGGTTACCCAGGCAGGTTTGCCCGGTGTCTGTTCTTTCGAAAAGGTTAGAGGGTGTCATCATGATGTCATCGAACGAATGGCAAGCTCCTCGCAAACCGTCTTGAGCGCTCAGACGGAACGCCGTCTGCGGGCTGATGCATTTGCCAGGAATCCCCCTATGAAAGGAGACGCCTCCCTGTTTGCGGCCATTGATTTGGGGTCCAATGCGTTTCGCATGATGATCGGCCAGTCGGTCAGGCGCAATCAGGGGTTCATGATCCAGGAAGTGAAAACCTTGCGAGAGCCTGTCCGTTTGGCGGAAGGATTTCAGGGAGGGGCGCTGGACGAGTTGGCGCTGGATCGGGGATGGCAAGCGCTCGCGCGATTTGGCAAAAAACTGCGCGG
The DNA here is from genome assembly GCF_019218905.1 of Pseudomonas sp. PDM24. Classification (NCBI taxonomy): domain Bacteria; kingdom Pseudomonadati; phylum Pseudomonadota; class Gammaproteobacteria; order Pseudomonadales; family Pseudomonadaceae; genus Pseudomonas; species Pseudomonas sp. PDM24. The sequence goes on from NZ_JAHUWR010000001.1 coordinate 714,996, forward strand.
CTTTGAGGCTGGTCGCGTGCGGGCAGTGGCGACCAGTGCCGTCCGCGAAGCCGATAATGCCCAACTTTTTCTGGCCAGCGCGGAGCGGCACCTGGGCTTTCGTATAGATGTCATCTCTGGGCATGAAGAGGCGCAACTGGTGTACGCCGGTGTTGCCCATACGATACCCAGTACAGAAAGTTTGCGCCTGGTCGTGGATATCGGCGGCGGCTCTACTGAATTGATCCTGGGGCAGGGCACTCAGCCTCTCTTGACCGAGAGCATTGCCATTGGCAGTGGCACTTTTGGCGCGCGTTATTTTCAGGGCGGCTGTATATCGACGAAGGCGCTCCTGGAGGCCGAGCGCGTGGCCACTCTGCAGTTTGAAAAAGTTACCCGTCGTTATCGCGCGCTGGGTTGGCAGCAAACTATTGGCTCTTCAGGTACTGCACGGATGCTGGCCAAAGTGCTCAAGGCCAATGGCTTGAATGACAATGGTCAAAGCGGTATCACCTATGGCGGCCTGTTGCGCTTATCGTTGCGTCTGCTGGAAGTGGGGCATGTTAAACAACTCAAATTGGCGGGCTTGCCACCCCATCGCCTGAGTATCTTGCCCGGTGGCCTGGTGCTCATGCTGGCGGCGTTCAAGGTATTCGGCATCTCGCACATGAGTCCTTCCGAACCGGGATTAAGGTTGGGCGTTCTTCATGGCCTTATGTCCAAACACTAAATGACTGTTATAGGCAAAACGCTGCTGTAGAAAGAATTGTTATTTAGATCAAAAAGAATGTCACTGTGAACACCCATCAGCGATGCTCGAGTACCAGCGCTGACCATCTTTGATGATCCCGTCGGGCACTAAAAACGCATGAAAAAACCCGGCTGATGAGGCCGGGTTTTTTGGTTGAGTGTTGCGGTAAAGCCACTCATTCATGCCGCACGATTCTGAATCAAACGATCCGAACCACCTTCAGCGACGCGGTTCTCGATCAGACGATCCGAACCACCTTCAGCGACGCGGTTCTCGATCAGACGATCCGAACCACCTTCAGCGACGCGGTTTTCGATCAGACGATCCGAACCACCTTCAGCGACGCGGTTTTCGATCAAACGATCCGAACCACCTTCAGCAACGCGATTCTCGATCAGACGGTCCGAACCACCTTCAGCAACGCGATTCTCGATCAGACGGTCCGAACCACCTTCAGCAACGCGATTCTCGATCAAACGATCCGAACCACCTTCAGCGATGCGGTTTTCGATCAGACGATCCGAGCCGCCTTCAGCGACAACCGGGTGAGTAGAAGACGTGGCAAAAGCGTTAACTGCAAAAACCGAGAAAGCGATACTGAGGATGATTTGGCGTTTCATGATGGTGTGCTCCGGGGTGTTATTGGTTGGGTATGGAGCGGATGTTACGCCGAGGATTTTTTATGAGAACTTCATTGACGTGATGGTGACTATCGATGCCAGCAATGGTTGAAACGTAGTGGGAAAAAAAAATGCCAAGTCCACGTCGCGACGAAGCCGAGTGCTTCTTTCCTCTGGTGCGCGCCGCGTTGCGGATCGACCGGTTAGTCGCGTTCGGTCATAGCGTCGGCGGGGCGATGGCAGCAGTTTGCGCGTCGTTGTATCCGCACAGCTGTTTAGCGCTGATCACCGAGTCGGCCCAAGCGTTTGTTGAAGACCGGACGCTACAAGGTATTCGGATTGCCAAGGGGCAATTCGAAATGCCGGGGCAGATAGAGCGACTTCGGAAATACCACGACGACAAAGCGCAATGGGTGCTGTCGGCCTGGACGGAGACCTGGTTATCGGAGGCCTTCAAGGACTGGACTATCGAAAGCTGTGTCGCCTCGATTCACAGCCCGCTGCTCGCGATTCATGGTGCGCAAGACGAGTACGGATCAGTGCTGCACCCGGCGCGTATCGCCAGGCTGACGACGGCGGCCAGCGAATGTTTGATCCTCGAGGATTGCCATCACGTACCTCATCGGGAGATGCCGGAGACGATTCTGGAGAAGGTGAGCCTGCATCTTCGGAGTGTGTAAAGAACCACTTACTTCAGCGTGAATGTTGCTTTTAGCGGCATGACAACCTTACGCAAGTTGTCTTTGAGGGTGATTTCCAGCGTCCAGATGCCTACGGGATCGTCAGGCTCGCCGATGAAACCGATCACGGGGGCGGCGAGATACATGTTGTTCGGATCCCCGTTAAGGCGCCCTTGAAAACAAACGGCATCTCTCTGATTGATCGATTCTGTACCGTTCGGCCTTGTGGCTTTCAAATCGCACGTGATGTTGGCTTCGTGATTGGCATTCAGCTTCGGGTTTGCAAAAAACGTAAGCGCGAAGATCCTTTCACCTCGGGTGACTATTTTGGCTTCGGTAAATACTGGAGTGGTTTCGGCCGGCGTATTCCACTTTTTCTCCCAATCGGGATCGGAAGTGATTAACAGCGAGCCACCAAACTCTCCGATGGTTCGTCTTGATTCAGTGTCCGGGATTGGTTTGCCGTTTGAATCCTTCCAGTAGCCGGCCTGTGCACTGGTCCATGAAAGAGAAATCGCGATGAAAACGGTGAGCAATCGACGGTTCATGAACGACTCACTCTCAATAGACGATGGAAATGGCGTAATGCCTATGTGAAATGCCTGCTCCGCTTGAGTGTAGCGGCAGAAAACGCGCTTACACGAACAGGTCATAAGACAGTTTGCCGATCAGGATCACCAGCAACACCAGGAACAGAGTCCGGACAAAGGGCACGCCCTTATGAACCGCCAGCCACGTGCCGGTCAGCGCGCCCAGGATGTTGAATGCCGCCATGGGGATTGCGATCAGGTAGAGCACGTTACCCGTCGGAATGAAGAATATCAGCGCCGCTACGTTGGTCGCGATGTTCACCAGCTTGGCCGACGCCGAGGCATGAAGGAAGTCGAAGGCGAAGCAGCGGATAAACAGGAAGATCAGGAAACTGCCAGTGCCAGGACCGAACAGTCCGTCGTAGAAGCCGATGGCGCCGCCGATGACGATCGCCAGCAGTTTCTCCTTGGTACCGATGCGCATGGGTTTGTGCAGGGCGCCGAAGTCTTTTTTCCAGAAGGTGTAGATCGCCATCAGCACGATCAACACCAGCACCGCTGGCCGGATCATCGACTGGGGCACGAACGACACCGTGGCCGCTCCGAAGAAGGCCATGACAAAGGCCGAACAGGCGGCGGGGATCACCAGCCCCCAGTCGATCACCACCTTACGCACGAAGGACCGGGCCGCGAATGCGGTGCCGCAGGCTGCCGCGACCTTGTTGGTACCCAGCAGCGCCGCCGGTTGTGCCGTGGGCAGCACGTTGAACAACGCGGGTATCTGGATCAGTCCGCCGCCGCCCACCGCCGCATCGATCAGGCCGGCGGCGAAGGCGAACACGCAAAGGATGACAATATCGATCATGAAATCAGGCTCTGACGTTGAAGGGGGGTGAGCGTCCGGCGGCTTCTACGTGTTTCATCGCATCGGCTTGCCTGCGTCCTTGAGCAGGAAGGTTAACGGAAGGGCTTTTTTTGTGTTGCAATGCCACGTTGTGAAAAGTGCAACGAGGTGGCGCATGGCATTGAATATGTTGGGGGAGCTTGAAGCCTTCGCGACGGTGGCTCGCAAGCGCAGTTTCATCGCGGCGGCACGTACTCTGGGGCGCTCCCCCAGCGCGCTGACCCGTGCCGTTCAAGCCCTGGAGGAAAGTGTCGGGGTCAAGTTGTTCAATCGCTCGTCCAATGCCGTGAGCTTGACCGAGGCGGGTGAGCGCTTGATGCCTCACGCTTACAAAATGCTGGATCTGCAACGTGAGGCGGATGAAGACCTGGCCGGCATCAGCGGCCTGGCCTATGGCTGGATCCGCTTTTCCGTCCCCGAGTTTCTCGGCCACGGGGTATTGCCCCGGTTGATCGCGCAGTACAGCGAGCGTTATCCAGACGTGAACGTCGATGTGATTTTCACCGATGAGCTCATCGACCCGGCCAAGAGCAAGCTGGATTTCTCGATTCGCGGCGCGTTTGCGCAATCCAGTGACCTGATCGGCTATCCGCTCTGGAATTATTCACGTTACCTGTATGCCAGCCCCGGGTATCTGGAGCGGCGCGGGATACCCGACTCCATCGAGGCGCTGGAGTCGCACTCGCTGATCCTGCATACGGCGCCGCGGATTCTCAAGGAGTGGAATTTTCGCAGTGAAGAGCGGGCCATCAGCTTCCGGGTTCATCCAAAATTTCGTTTCAGCTCCGGTTTGGCGGTGTTCCAGGCGGCGCTGGCGGGCGTCGGGATCGCTCGACTGGCGGACTGGATTGCGGAGCCCGAAGTGGAAGCGGGGCGCCTGCTGCGGGTCTGTCCCGAGTACAAACTTACCTCCAGCAGCGGTGAAAGCCCGCAGATGCATGCGGTGTACCCGGCCGGGAATCTGCCGCTGCGGGTGAAGTCGTTGTTGGAGGTGATCCGTGGTTTTGGCGACAGCCTTGGTCGAAAGCATGTGGGGACGCGTTAGGCGGCTGGACTGCAAGGCACCTTGAACGGAATGACCGTTTTTTGACCGAATGCAGACATCAGTAGCTATCGCAAAGGTTAGCGAATCAGAATGCCCGGACTGACAGCAAACGAATCGTATGTCTGAAAAGGGGGGAGGCAATTGAAATTAAAGTTCAGCCACGTGGATGTTCTCGTCGAAGACCTTGAAGAAGCGTGCAGGTATTACGCCCGAGTTTTCAGCGCCAGGATCTCAAAGACACTTGATTGGCAGCGCGACGGTTTGCATGTGCGCTATGCGATCGTCATGTTTGGAACGGAGCGCCTTATGTTAGTGCAACCGTTTACCGGAAATCTCAAGGCGCTGATGGACTCCAACGGCGAAGGCACGATCTATCGTCACTGCTATTCCACACCAGACATTGAGGCAGCGTACGACGAATTGATCGATGCAGGAGTCCAGCCGGAAAATGAGAACGGAAAACCACTGTCCCGCGATAATCTGCAATCGCCTAGTGGGACACGCATAATTTGGTTACCGAAACGCTTTGGGCATTTTTCTATTGAGCTGCTTGAAGAGAAAGAGCTGGAGGCATTCATCAAGGATGCATTTGCCGAGGAGCCTGCACAAATCTTCTAAACGTCATTTCCATTGCGCGGTAATTTAGTCGTCCGCACAGATAAACGCTGAACCAATGGAGCCTTCCGTGGATAGACGCAACTGGATTGAGCTGTCCCAGGACGCCGATACCGGGATTGAATCAATTCGTGCTCATTTTCAGGGCCATGCCTACGATCCGCATTGGCATGACAGTTTTCTGGTGGGGGTCACCGAGCAGGGCGTGCAGCAGTTCAATTGCCGGCGCGTTCGCCACCTCAGTACACCGGGCAAGGTGTTCATGCTGGAACCGGGGGAAATCCACGATGGGCATGCGCCGACCGAGGAGGGGTTTACCTATTCGATGCTCTACCTCGATCCGCACTGGCTGGAGCGGGAGTTGCACGCGTTGTTCGAGCATGCGCCGGCCAACAGTCAGCCGGGTTTTGCCGACACCCTGAGCCAGGATCCGAGCCTGGCCACTGCCATTTTTCAAGCCTTCCACGCGCTCCATGAGGGCGATTTGCGCATTGTGCGCCAGAGCGCCATCGACACCTTGTTGGGGGCGCTCACTGGCCACCTTGATTGGCGCAAGCGTCAGGCTTTTGATCCGCGCCTGCCGTGGGTGGCCCAGGTGGCGCGTGACTATTTGCATGCCCATGTCTATGAAGACATTGGGCTGGATGATCTGGCCAAAGCCTGTGGTGTTGATCGCTTTCGTCTGACGCGGGCCTTCAAGGCAGCCTTTGGGCTGGCGCCTCATGCTTATTTGATCCAGCTGCGCCTGGCCAAGGCGCGACAGCTGCTGGCGCGGGGCGAGTCGCCGGCGCAGGTGGCCAGTGCCCTCGGGTTCGCCGATCAAAGTCATATGGGGCGCTGGTTCCGCCGTGCCTACCAGCTCACACCCGCGGATTACCGCAAGCGCTGCTCAAACCTTCCAGACTGAATTTCGCTGATCCGCGACCATGGATTCCTATCTGATCAAGGAGTCCATGCCATGGAATCGTTGCTGCCTTTCCTGCTGTTTGCGTTCGTTGCCTCGATTACCCCGGGGCCGACCAATATTCTGGTGTTGAGCCACAGTTCGCGGCGGGGGCTGGGGGCCACACTGCCCATCATTTTTGCTGCCTGCGGGGCGGCGGCGCTGATTGTGTTTGCGGTCGGGCTCGGCGTGGGCGAAACGCTGCTGCGGTTTGCGCGTGTACAGCAGGCAATGGCGTGGGCCGGGGTGCTCTGGCTGAGTTGGCTCGCCTGGCAGATCTTTCGAAGCGCACCGCCGTCCCTGGCCCCGACCACCTCGCGCGACGAAGGTGTCAGCGTGTTCGGTGCCGCCACCTTGCAATTGGTCAACCCCAAGGTCTGGATGATGGCGGTGGCGGTAGTGAGCGTATTTGTCGGTGGCGGTGACAAGACCCTGCGGCTGGTGGTGTTGTCGCTGATATTTTTGTTGGTCTCCGTGCCCTGCATGACCCTGTGGGCGTTGCTCGGCGTGGGCAGTGCCCGGGCTTTTGGTTCGCCGCAGGCATTCAAACGCATGAACACTGCACTGGCTTGTTTGCTGTTGGTGTCGGCCTGGTTAACCGTGCTGGTGTAGGTCGTTGACTGGGCCGGTCGCTTGAATCAGCAACTGGACCCCGCATGGCTTCAAGCGGGCGCATTTATGGATTGGCGCATCCCTGCGCCAAACAACCGGTGTTAGCGCTTGATCAGCGAAATCTTGGTTCCTTCGATGCTGATCCCGGCCATCAACCCCTGCTGGTCGAAAATGAACGCGTAGGCATCGTGCTTCACGGTCGTGCTGGACAGATTCTTCGCCACCCCTTCATCAACCATTACAACGGTGGGTCCTACGCCGACTTCCCAACCCTTGGATTTGCGTATGTAGTCCACGGCTTTGTCGGTCATCAGGAAAACCGCATAGCCATACGACTGGGCACCTGCTTGCAGCCCCCAGGACCCGGTTACGGAGTTGTAATAATTCTCTACTTTCTTGTCCTTCAACAACACGCCTTCACCATAGCTGCCGCCAAACACAAGGCCCGCCTTGATGATTTTCGGGAAGACAAGAATCGCTTTGGCGTTGTGCGAAATGCTTTCAGCAAATGGTGTGGACTTGTACAGAGTTTGCAACGCTTGCCGAGAGTCGACATCCAGATCCTCGGCAGTTGCCGCACTAGCAGTGTTCAAGAAGCTGGCCGATGCCAGTGTCGCAAGGACAATCGATAGGAAGAACCGCATTGACTGAGTCATGTTAGTACTCCGATACGGGAGCATTGGATATGAGCAGCAGTCAGCACTTGCCCCTCGGAACAATCCGAGCCTGCTGAAACTATCCGGCGCACCCTAAAATATGTGAGCTACTGACTTCGCCCTTGAATGAGGCCTTCGATCATTGGCGACGTCATCACCTGCTTTGACCTCTGTGTATCAGCCGGGTTCGTTGTCAGAAACTGCGATGACCAACTGTAAAAAAAACGGACACCTGACAAGGCGCCCGTTTTTCAATCATCTAAATCGAAAGATCAAACCGATATTCATGCTCTGTCGTTTCTTGCCGGGATAGAGGTTCGATCAAAAAGCCACACCGTTCGAGTACTTTTGCCGAACCCATATTTCCAGCGTAGACGTTGGCAACCAGTTGTTTAAGGTTCCAATGTAACTGCGCCTCCTGAATCAGATGCCTCACCGCCAGCGTTGCCAGTCCCCGTCCGCAAGCGCTTTGAGCAATCCGATAGCCAACTTCTGCCGACCGCTCGGACATATCGATGCCTTTCAGGTTCGCTCGTCCAACTATTTTTCCGTCAACATCTTCGAGGACAAATGGGTGCCAGGTTCCGGCGGTAAAACCAGATAAATAAGCCGTAATGTGGTCAGTGACGCCCAGCACCGTGTAAAAAGCAGCATCGCGCGCGTCAATGAAACGCTCGAACCACTCGCGATTGTCCATTTCAAATGCCAACAACGCCTCAGCGTCAGTACTTTGTAGGGTACGAATTCTGACGGGGCTCATAAGGTCGCTTCCCTTTCTGGTAGAACTACTTGGTCGTTGCGCAATGGATCAGATTTCGGATTGATGAGCCGCCCAGTGTTTCATCTCTTCGGCAATGAAGTGGTTCACCAGGTCGCTGTACATCTTCTCGATGGCATCCGGGCTCAAGCCCTCGGTCTCGGCCCACTCGCGACGTGTCGCCAGCATCGCCTTGAAACGCTCCGGAGCACGCACCGAAGTCGCCGAGGTCTTGAACTTCGAGGCCGCCAGCACGTACTGAAAACGCTTGCCCAACAGCTTGATAACGGCGTGATCAAGGGCATCGATTTCGCGTCGGATGTCCTCCATGCCTTCACACTCCGCGGGTTGTAATTGATTGATGACTTCCATGTAAGTGACTCCGTTTGCTGAAAAGATCGTGGGACTTCGGAACGGATATTGGTGGATTACCGCGACGCGTAGCAGTCGTGCGATAACTCTCAAACACCGCCATATTGATACACCGTCGCACTCCAATACTGGCTGCCGTTACGTTTTTGCCGAGTCCATCCATCTGCCACCAGTTGTTTGGCGATCATTCGATTCATAAAGCCATGACCGAGCAGTAGAACCGGTCCTTCGCTGGCAGCAAGGGACTGAAGTCGTTGAGCTGCCGTGCTGGCGCGCATCTTCGCAGTGGCGACGGATTCGACGCTGCGTGAGTAACCGCACAACCATAAGACTCGAAGGATAAATGCCCAGGTAAACGGTGATAGTCGTGGCAGTTTCCAGTGACCATAAGGCAGTTGTGCTTCACAGAAAAGTGCGTCGACGAGGGCGGGTTTCAGGCCAAGAGCCTGGACGGAAGTCAGCGCACGAGGCGCGTTGCTTGAGACAATCACCATGGCGGTTGCGGCGAGCTGCATGCTGGCATCCGGGACGGGCTGGCTGGTGATTTCGGATCGGTTGTAGTGTTCGATCCACTCTTTCATATCGAGCGCTGACAATTTATCGGTTGCGACCAACTTTGGCTGACCGTGACGCATCAGGATTATTTTCCTACTCACAGAATGTTTACGTCCTTGTCCTGGTATGCGGTGAATGTGGAATCCGACGGTCATCTTATCTGCGAAAGTCAGTCGTCGACCATGACGGATGTGCGTTTTTCAAACCAACCGTGATCGCGGTACCACGCCACGGTGTCAGTGAGTGTCAGCTCCAGCGCCCGGAAACTCAGGCCAAGCTCTTGTTCACTCTTGCTGTGGTTGAAACAGGTGCGGTCCTTCTCTCGTATCAACAGGCGCAGTGTGGCCATGCTCAGCAGAATGGGCTTGCCGGTGACACGCGCATAAATCTCCTGCATCGACGCCAAGGCGTATAGAAAGGGCAGCGGTAGTTGTCGAACGGGTGTCTTGACGCCAGCTATGCGTCCCAGAACAGGCACCAGCTCACGCATGGTCATATGCCGACCCGCCGCGAGATAGCGCTCACCGCGCCGTCCATGTCTGGCTGCGGCAATCTGCGCCAATGCCACATCGCGGGCATCGACAACAGAGAAACTGCCGGGGATCAGTCCGGGCAATTTGCCGCGCACGACATCGTTAACCAGCTGTCCGGAGGAGGTCGGGCCAATATCGGCAGGGCCCCACATCCAGCCAGGCAAGACCATGCAGGCATGCATTTCGGGATGGCGTTCCAGGAACGACAAGACGACACGGTCGGCGAGGATCTTGCTCCGGTAGTAGTCATCGGCGTCGGCGTCGGCCCGCAGGCAAGTTTCATCGATTGACGTGCCGGGTGCGCCGTCGAGCACGGCAATGGAAGACGTATGGATGAAACGTCGGATACCGGCGTTGTAGGCCTGGGCAAGCAGGCGTCGCGTACCCTCCACGTTAATCTTTTCGAGTTCCTTCCAGTGGCTGCCGCCCTTGTAGTTGTCGCGAAAGAACGCGGCGGTGTGAAACACCGTATCGCAGCCTTGCAGCGACGCTGCGAATGCGTCGACATCGGCCATGTCCCCAACGACCAGCTCCACACCCTGCAAATGCTTGAACTGTTGTTCACCTTTGGCTCTTGATCGAACCAGGGCTTTGACCGCGCAGCCACGAGCGACCAATTCACGCACCAGGTTGTTGCCCAACAAGCCGGTCGCGCCAGTGACGAATGTGCTATGCATAGGTCAACCCTCACGCTGATCGGCTAAAAAATGACATCAACACCGCACTGTCGAAGTAGGCCTCTTCACGGATGGCCAGCCCGTCTTTGAAGGTGAAGTGTGCGGCGTAGTACACGGCAATATGGCGGCCATGGGGTGGAATCACCCGGTCCGGCATCACTAATGGTGCGGTGAAGGTGCCGGTCAGGAAGGCGGTCAGTGCCAAACGATCGTCACTGACGGCAAATGGGCTGAAGGTCAGCTGGGCATCGGGGAAGGCTTCGAGTAATGCGATTTCTCGTTTGCGCATGGATTCGCGACCGGTTTGCATCCCCATCCCATCGAAGTAGATGAAGTCTTCGCAAACCAGCGTAAGCATCGCTTCCACATCACGGCGATTGAAGGCGCTGGCGGCGCGTTCCGCAAAGTCGTTGGGGCCAGTAGTCATTCAGTCCGTTCCATTCGTTTCGAGGGCGTGTAGATATACCGTTGACGCCTCTGCCGAAAAACAGCGACTGCTGCATAATGGCTTTGCACATTTGCAAATCAGGGAAGATATGAAGCATGGCTTTGCAAGCAAACTGGGACGATCTTCGCCTGCTGTTGGCAGTCTCGCGACGTGGCAGCTTTCTTCAGGCCGGCCAATTGCTGGGGATCGCTGCGTCTACTGTGTCGCGACGGCTGACCCAACTTGAAAGGGCACTGGGCGAGCCACTCGTGGAGCGGGGTGTTGAAGGATGCTGGTTGACCCCGCGAGGCCAATCCCTCGTGGACGTTGCCCTGGCTGCGGAAGCGGGCTTGAGGCGTCAAACCGTTACGGGCATGTCCGAGCCACACACAGAGTTATCTGGCACTGTCGTGGTCAGTGCAGGGGAGGGGTTCTCCTCTTGCGTGCTGGAGGCAGCGAGTCGCTTCACCTGCGCGCACCCGCGATGCTCGGTGGAGTTGCTGATAACAGCAGACTTTCACAAGATCGCCCGCGGCGCCGCAGACATTGCCGTACGCACAGTTCATCTGGGCGAGCCGTCGCTGATTTATCGACCCCTCGGCAGGCTCGCTTACGGAGTCTTCGCCGATGCAAGTTATCTGAAGCGGTTTCCAGAAGTGACCCCGGCCACTGCGGTCAATATTGCCTTGCTACCTCCGCTGGATATGTTGCCGCAACTGTGTGTGGCAAAGGCCGCGGGCCTGGAACGCACCCAGATCAGCGTGAACTCGTTCGCGGCTCAGCTTGAATCGGTGAGGCGAGGTATGGGCGTGGCAGTGCTGCCCTGTATTCTGGCGAAGGACCTGATCGGGGTGTTCCCGCAGATCCAGCTTCCAGATATGGAGGTCTTTCTGGTGACCCGGCCGCAGGCGTTGAAGCAGGCTCACATCAAGTGTTTTTTTGTCATTTTGGAGCAGGTGCTGCTGGAAGCCATTTCCATAGAAAGTATCGAAGGTTCCCTCTTGGGGGACGCCCCGAAATGGGTGAATAAGGGTAAATAGATCTTCTCAAATTCAGTGGCTTTGACTTTGCAATCTGGTACGGGCACAGTCTGGCGCTACGTGAGGATGGATGCCTCGGTGAAGCTTAAGGAGAATGCCGTGTTTCCGATCAATATCTGGCTTACCTATACTGCCGCGTGCTTGCTATTGGTACTCGCACCAGGCCCGGACAATCTGCTGGCCGTAGGCCGAGGACTCAGTCAGGGCAGGATAGCCGCTATCGTATCGGGCATGGCATCCGGGGCGGGAATTCTCTTTCATGTGGCAACTGCTTCACTCGGACTGACTTTGCTTATGCAGACGTCTGCAGTTGCCTTCTGGGTCGTCAAGCTCATCGGCGCCGGTTATCTACTTTGGCTTGGCATAAAAGTCCTACGCTCTCGTAGCCTGATTAGCTTCCAGCCAACGACTCGGCAATCACTGCCGAGTATTTTCCTCACGGGATTACTCTCGGCAGCACTCAATCCGAAGCCCGGGTTTTTCGTTCTTGCGTTCATCCCTCAGTTCGTCGACCCACAACGCGGCTCAGTGAGCGTGCAGATGCTGGTGTACGGCATATGGTTCGCCGCACTGACGGCAGTGGGATTCGCACTTATGGGCGTATTTGCCACTGCACTGTCCCGATTTTTGCGTCAGAGGCCACGACTGGTAAATGGCCTGAACGTAGGGGCAGGACTCACCTTCGTTGCTTCGGGAGTATCGATAGCGGCACTCAGCCAAAAATAGGATCAGTATATTGGCGTCGCGGGGCCAAGATTTCAGCCTCGCTGAGCCCCGGTGATTATGAAAGCTGACGACTTTAAGACTTATCTTTCAGGGCTGAGATCATGGCTCTGTATAGCCGCAAAATTGTCATTCGCCGTCAGAATTTTGTTCGCATGCTGCCTTTTGATTGCAACCGCTAATCACATCCGTGCAGACGTTTCGCATGGACTGTTCTGGGACTACGGATACGGGCCTGGCACTTACTTGGCCAGCCGTATTTTCTGGGGGGCGCTTACGTTTTTTGACCCGCTTGCAGCATTGCTACTATTCATCAAGCCAAGAGCCGGAATCGTGCTTACGGCAGCGATTATTTTGGTCGACGTAATCCATAACACTCTTTACGTCGCGTTGAAGCAACAGTGGCTGGAGCCGTTCTACCTGTCCCAGGTAGCTTTCCTTATCGTAGTATTCCTACTCTCACCCATCGCTTGGAATGACCCTATTCGGGACGTAGCGCTCACCAATTCAGTCCGGCTGTGATTCGCTCCACACGCCTGCTGACACAGCGAGCGAGTGAGATAGGGCAACTGCTGCCGCATCAGTGGGTTGCGGCGAAAAGCATGATTTCGCCTCCCTTAGCCTTGTAGGAGGGAGGTGTGTTCGCCCGTCGCTGGCAGCATGGTGAAGTGAAGCGTCGCGCGGCCGACGTACGGTCGGCCGCCCCTTGTCGATCAATTGCTCATGATTGGCGCCAGTGCGGTCTGAATCGTGGACATCTGTGCGGGTGTTGTCATGCGCGTAAGCAGTCGGCCAAAGTGTGGATGCTCCACGCCCGAGATTATGTATTGCCAGCGGTAGGCGCTCAGCACGGAGGCTTTGATTTGCGCTGTCTCATCGACACTGAATGACCGTGAAACATTGCGAATAAAGTAGTCGGCATCGGATGCCGATTGTGCCTGCAGTATTCCGTCGACGGCCGCCACCAGCGCAATCAGGTCGTTCACTGCCTGGTCGCGCTCGGCTGACGAGAGTTTCGCGTGCTCCGCCTTCCACTCCAGTTCATCGAGTACGACGTGCCGGCTTTCATCCTTCCAGTGAAATTTGAAAACATCCTTGAAGAGTGGGCACAGCTCCTCACGCGGGGCGATGCTTTGCACGTAGTGCGCCTGAACAAACAGCTCGATATGACAGGTCAGCGCCAGCACTGACCAGGTGCTGGCCGCAAGAACCGAGCGCGCCACATCGTTTGGATCGGCAACTTGACGATACCCCGCTGGCAAGTGCGAACTAATCATCGTCTCCATACGCCGGAACAGCTCCTGGTGCTTGATCTCGTCGTTAGAAAAACGCACTAGCGCTTCGAGTGCGAGCTGATCGTCAAAGACATGGCCCCGACCTTGATCGAGCATTTTGGCGCTGATAAAACGCTCGACCAAGCCAAAGATATACGCATAGGTTCGGCCCTGAATCTGACTGAGCAGGCGCGCCTCATCCGCGTCGAGAAAAGTCAGGCGGTCGATCCGCGACAGTCCGTCGGGCAGGAATTTGCGCGAGAAGTCGAAACTCCGATCCTGTAGCAAATCACGATCGATCTGCCATTCCGCTTTCTTCGATGATCTGACAAGTTGAGCATAACGGGCGGCGTTATCCGAATCTGCGCTGGGCATGGTAGCAACGGTGTTCATATCGATCTCCTGCTTGCCTGGTCGAGTTGGAATGGGGTAATTACGGTTAACGTCGGAGCCAATGACCATCGGTGAAACGTCTGGGGATCGTCTCGATCACGGAGTCCACGTTGGTGCTAATCTAGGCCTCGCAGTTCAGGCGATGAATGACCAGTGCGCCTGATTACATGCTCCGGACTCCGGAAAGGAGGGCTGGCAATTGTTGGATGCGTTTTCTGATGTGTTGCGTGTGATTCGGCTGTCTGGAGGGGTTTTTCTCGAGTCGGAATTCACTGCGCCCTGGTGCATCAAGGGACGAATCTCTGCGGACGATTGCAAACCGTTCCTGGCGGCACCTCGACATATCATTGCGTCGCATTTTGTCGCTGCAGGGCATATGCAATTACAAGTCGACGGCGGTGCCGCCATTGACGTGCGGGCAGGCGAACTCGTTCTGCTTCCTCACAATGACGCTCATTCTTTTGGCAGCGACCTGAGCATTGCACCCATGCCGGCGGGCGAAGTTATTCAGCCGCCAGAAGTCGGCGCTATTTCACGAATCAAGTACGGCGGGGGCGGCGAGGTCACGCAGCTATTGTGCGGATTCCTCGGCTCTGAAACCCCCTTCAGTCCGTTGCTTTCATCGCTGCCATCCTTATTGAAACTAGACTTGCGGGCGACGGCTTCGGGAGCCTGGATTGAAAGCTCATTCCGTTTCGCTGTCAGTGAGATTGCGGCGGGGCGCCTCGGCTCGACAACGGTCATCGCCAAGCTCTCCGAATTGCTATTCGTCGAAGCCGTCAGCCAGTACGTCGCGAGCCTCCCCGCTGAACGGCGCGGGTGGCTGGCGGGTTTGCGAGATCCGCATATCGGGCGCGCACTGGCGCTGCTCCATGCTCGTCCAACCGAGGGCTGGACTGCAGAAGCCCTGGCGCTTGAAGTGGGCATGTCGCGCTCGGTATTCGCGGAGCGATTCACGGCATTGGTCGGACAGCCACCGATGCAATACCTGACGCTCTGGCGTATGCACGTGGCGGCTCAACAGCTGCGCGAAGGTCGCGGTAATGTGGCGCAAATCGGCTTTGCAGTTGGCTATGAATCCGAAGCTGCGTTCAGTCGCGCATTCAAACGCCAGTTCGGCACATCACCCGGCACTTGGCGTAGACAATCAGCGTGAGAAGGTTCGGTGCTGATGGACACTGTGATCAAGCCAAGCAGTAACTATCTAAGTTCGCACCTTGTATTTTGCGTCACCTCCGTGAGGAGGGGAGGCCGGCCAGATGATTCTCGGATTTATTCCGTCCCTGTGGCTGCGCACTCAAACGTGGTCTGTGATGATTTTGGCGGTTGCAAGGTTGGGAATTCCATAATTAAGGCAGCGGTACGATGAACGCAGAGTGTATTCATCGTACTGCTTTTTTCAGCGATGAGGCTTACATCTGGCTTTGTTGCTCTAAAGCTGAGGTTTCGACGTTATATGAATGCAATTCACTCATTGCTGCACAAAAAGTGAGAACGTCCTCCTTGACGTTTAGCGGACTAAAAGAGACTCGTAGGGTGGAGCTCATTTGGGCGTGACTGAGCTTCATGGCGCTTAACACCCGGGAAGGTGTAGGAGACACACTGCTACAAGCTGAGCCTTTCGAGACGCAAATACCTCTTTGCGAGAGAAACTTGATCGCCCTGCTGGCATCGATACCGTTAAAGCAAATAGAGAGTATGTAACCCGAAGTCTCTCCATCCTGGGTATTGATCGAAAATGAGATGTTTGACTGCTCAAGCGTCTTTTGAAGGAGCAGGCTCAAGGCGCGAACGTGATTATGGTAGTGGTCAGCGTTTTTTTGGTGATGTACGAGAGCTCTATATAAAGACTCTATGCCGTAGATGTTTTCCGTTCCTGGCCTGACGCCAGCCTCCTGCTCCCCTCCAAATATCAAAGGGGAGAGTCGAAAACGATGATTCAAATAAAAAAAACCGACCCCCATTGCCGCTCCGAGTTTGTGGCCAGAACCAATAAGGGCATCGATATACGTTAAGTCGGGGGAGGAGACTTTGGTCAGTGTCTGTACACCGTCACAAATGAAGGAGATGTCCGGATCTATGGTTTTTACCTTTTTAGCGATATCGTCGATAGGTTGGCGTGCCCCAGTTTCATTGTTGACGCCCATGACTAATACCATTGAAGTATGTTCATTGAGCAAATCATATATGAAAGAAGTCTCTATAATTCCTCGATGATCAACTGGAACAATATGGACGATAAAGCCGGACTGTCGCATGTGTTTTACGGTATTGAATATGGCAGGGTGTTCAATGGCGCTGACAATTATTTCGTTTCTTGTCGAATTGGCCGTCTTAAGAAAATGGCATCTTCCTTGAATAATTAAGTTAGCAGCTTCGGTGGCGCCTGAGCAGAAATGATACTCGCTTGACCGCCCTCCGAACATCGCGCTCAGCAGCGATCTGGTTTTTTCAAGCACTGCGTTAGCTGCATAGCCAGCAGAGTGATCGCTTGATGGGTTTCCAGGTTCAGGGGAGAAAGTCACAGCATCTTCAAAAGGTAATGCAGAGGCAGCGCTGTCAAGATAGATCATGTATGTCCTTATATTATTTCCATGTTGTTGTTGTGCAGCATATCTTGTATCTGGTTCGTAAACTCTATGCTGTCTGTGCTTGAGCGGCCAATCAGATTTTTTTCAATGAAAGTGTACTCGGCCAGCTCTTCTTTGTTGATGATGATCTGCGCGCAATTTCTGGAAAAGTTTTCGATCAGTAAGTTTGCCGATATAACACCGCGATACACCTTCTCTCCAATGAACTCGTCATCTGCTCTTGCGTAAATAGCGATATGATCCACGGAGTTGTCAAATTGACAAAGCAAGCCACCGTAGGTCGCAGGGCAAAGAACTCGTCCTCCTGTTTCGTAGAGATTGATCACCGGGTTCTTTTTCAAACGGGCCAAAGGGCAGTTTTCCAGGTCGCTCTGTTTAATCTGGTTCTCGTTGTTCTTCCACCATGAACCTCCAAAATAGGAGTCCTCATCGTGTGTGTCGAACAGGTAGGGAGTGGTCAATGAGAATAGACCCTGATCTTCGGTAGAGAGGAATAGTGCGTTTGTTTTATTGAATACCTCGTGGATGTAGTTTTGACTGGTTGACTTGAGTTGTTCAATTCCGGAGCGAGTCCGACGGATGATTTTCCGGAAGTGATCGTTGCCTTTGGATTGCAAATGAATTGCTACTTTTTCTAAAGGTATTTCACTTGCGGCAAGTATTTTTTGATAGGCACTGGGGATATAAACGGCTTTCTCACGGTGTTGGATGTCTTGAGTGATTTTCCGCCGTTCATCATTCCCACCTTTGATGCCTATAAGGTCAGAAAGGTACAGGTTTATGGATACGTTTTTGTTATGACGCTTTAAGGCGTCATGTAATGCAATCCCCAGTTCGAATGTGAGAATCTCCGTCGGACTAGGTTCTCCTTGTATTCCAAATGAATAGCCGTCGTGAGATGAGAATATGGTCGTGTGACCGCAATCGATTACAATGTTTTCTCTTAGATTTTTCTCTGAGGTGATGGTTTGAACTATTGAGTCAATATCCATTTTGTGTTCTCAGTTCAGGTCAAATAGTTTTTTTCTAATGAGTGCTCTATAGATTCCGTAAGGTCTGCCAACAAAACCTGCAATAATACAAAATATCAAGGCGGCCTTGATGGCTTGCATTAAGGTTGCACCGCTTATGCTCATGTTTATTATGTAGAGTGGTAGCTCGAACGAAAGATAGGCCAAGGTATCGACAAGGTAAGGTTTTATACCTTTGTCCCTGTCGGAAATCTTGAATTTTTTAAAGACAAAGTCGCGCCATATACCGAAGGGGCGAGCAGTGCTGGTGATAATGAAAAGCCCTACGAGTCTAGCACTTAGGTGTGTGCTAAGTGTCATCTGCGCAAAACCTAGTTCGATAGGTATGGAGATTAAGTAGCAAAACGTATTTAGCGCGAAGGTGTCGGCCCAAAAATTTTTTAGAGACTGGGTGTTTTGTTTTATAGATAAATCATTGTTGGTGGAAGGCATAGTAGCCTCGCTATAACGTCACAGGTTGAAATTACATGCAGCAACAAGCAATGAACTGTTTCATTGGTTGTGGAGCTTAAAAGTCTATGTTCGCGGTCGAGTATTTAGATAGTCGAACCAAGAGGCTTATTTTTAATTAGATATCGTGCGCAATAGTGTCTGGCACCTAGACGCATGAGCGGAACGGAGTAAGGTTTTTTGGCGGGAGTTAAGACGTATACACACAAATGCCTCCATGGCAGCAATGCTCTGATACGACAACACTCTAATCTATGGGAGATAGCGTCGTCTACCCCTCACTATCATTCTGCTACGTTCGGGCCTTGTTCTGGCGTTGAACACCACTGTTGCAGTATTTCGAAAGCCTAAATCGTTTAGTTTCAGCTCATTCTAAATCCCGTGCAGTTTGCCCTGTTCCGCCTCGGCCTTTAGCGACAACCCCGTATCGAATAGCACTCGCAGTTTACTTTGTTTGAATTGAGATCGAGTGTCGCGAGGCGCTTATAGTCCAAACGATGATACTTACCGAAAATCATAAAACTCACCAGGATTTTCAAAATAGCTTCTATTTTGTGGCGCAAATCACCCTCCAACGCCTGCAATTTGCAATTTTTTCACACTAAACTCTGATTTAAATCAGTTTTAATGCGGCGCAGGCGTGCCCGATTATCGCTCGGGAATACTGAAAAAGGCTTCCGGATTTGGTGCGCGCCACACACGAATGAACAGAGAACCCCGATGAAACACCTGGCCTTCGCATGCTGAGTGTGCCGACGAACGTAAGCAAAGCCGTCTGGATCGAACAAGCATGTGCTGGCTGCGCGTAAACGCAGTGGCAAACGTGCGGCTGCGATCATGAGTTTGATCCAGTCGGCGCGGCTCAATGGGCAGGGCACACGCTTACGCCCTATCAGCCTTCCCTGTTACCGGAGTTACAGGCCCGGCTCCCTTACGCCGCCTGCCGCCGCATGGTCAGGATAGCAGCACCGAAACCGATGAATGTCGACCCCACCACCCGGCTGACCCAGCGGGACAGCGCAGGCCGGGTCAGCACACCCTTGGCCCGCGAGGCGAGCGCGGCATAGAGGCTCAGGGACGACACCGACAATGCCATGAAGATCGAGGTGAGGATCAGAAATTGCGGCAGCAATGCCGCACTCTGATCGATGAACTGCGGGAACAACGCGGTGAAGAACATCGTCGCCTTGGGGTTGGTCACCGCCGTCAGGAAGGCCGCTTTGTACAGTTTGGAACGAGTCGGCCGGCTTTCCTTCAAGTCGTCCTGAATCCCATCCGGGAGCATCGGGCCCTTTTTGAACAATTGTCTGATGCCCAGGTAGAACAAATAACCGGCACCGATGAACTTCACCGCGTTGAACAGCCATTCGGAGCTGGCAAGCAGCGCCCCGAGCCCCAGCATGGCAGCGGACGACAGGCAGAACAGGCCACTGGCGTTGCCGAGCGATGACCATATGGCGCTGCGCTGCCCATGGGCCAGGCTATTGTTGATCGCCATCAAGGTCGCAGGCCCAGGGCTGGCAATGGCAATCGCGGCGACCAGTGTAAACGTCAGAATCGAGTGAGAATCCATTTTCAAGGCTCGTGGTGGTGGGGCTGGCATGTTACAGGAACGAGCGGGACAACAAGTTAAGTGGTGCCTCATCTTCACCAGCGACCAATATTACTGCGGACTTGGCGTAGTCAAAAAAGTCGGGACTCAGGAGAGCGTCGAACCCATTCAACAGTTGCGCATCAAGACGGGTTTTGCGTGCCTCAGGTTCGTCAAGTAGAAACAATAGGCTGCCTGGCTCGGAGCCGAGAAAGGGGACAATCTTTACCCCTTTCCTCTGTCTGTTTTTTTAGTCGTTTTCTGCCTCTCAAAGTCGGCAGAAAACGCCCCGTGGAAACCGAACTTTTGTGCGAAAACACTGTGGAATGTTTGCCAGCAATCAGGTTTTCTTCCACTTGCACCATGGTCAGATTAACCTCCGCCACATTGGAAAAAACAGATAGGGCGGTCTCGCTAGGTGAAGTCAATTGCTGACTGCATATTTGCGCAATCCAGGGCTCGATCCACTACAAACGACGTTCCAGTGGCCGCTGCTTGCCGAAAGCAAACAATATTCATGCTCCCCAAATCCGCAAAATAGGAGCGCGTTATTCCCAGTTCCGTAGCGTAGAATTTCCCAAACGCCAGCCCCCACCCGAGACGGAACCTCAATGCAAACCCCCACCACCCAACACCCCCTCTGGCAAACCTACCTCCTGTTCCTCGCCCCCATGGTCCTCTCCAATTTCCTCCAGTCCATGTCCGGCACCATCAACAGCATCTACATCGGCCAAATGCTCGGCACCCAAGCCCTCGCGGCGGTATCAGGCATGTTCCCCGTGGTGTTTTTCTTCATCGCTCTGGTCATCGGCCTCGGCGCTGGCGCCGGGGTGTTGATCGGTCAAGCCTGGGGCGCTCGCGAGTTGCATTTGGTGAAGGCGATTGCTGGTTCGACGTTGCTGTTGGGGGCGATGATCGGGTTGGCGGCGGCGGTGTTGGGCAGTGTGTTTGCCCGGCCAGCGTTGCAGGGTTTGGGCACGCCGGTGGATGTGCTGGACGATGCGGTGGCGTATGCGCATGTGATGATGTGGATCTTGCCGTCGCTGTTGGTCTTTGTGTTGTTCACGCAGTTGCTGCGTGGGGTGAGCGATACGGTGTCGCCGTTGTTGGCGCTGGTGGTGTCGACGTGTGTCGGGCTGGCGCTGACGCCGGCGTTGATTCTCGGGTGGTTGGGGTTGCCGCCGATGGGGATTCAGAGTGCGGCGTGGGCGGGGTTGGCGGGTAACTTGGCGGCGATGGGGTGGCTGGCGTGGCGGTTGATTCGCAAGGGGCATCCTTTGGCGCCGGATCGGGAGATGTTTGCGTCGATGCGGCTGGACATGGACATCCTCGGCAAGGTGTTGCGCATCGGGCTGCCGACCGGATTGCAGATGGTGGTGCTGTCGTTGTCGGAGCTGGTGATTCTGGCGCTGGTGAATCAGCACGGTTCCCAGGCGACGGCGGCGTACGGGGCGGTGACGCAGATCGTCAATTATGTGCAGTTCCCGGCGCTGTCGATTGCGATCACGGCGTCGATTCTCGGTGCGCAGGCGATTGGGGCAGGGCGCATCGAGCGCATGGGGCCGATTTTGCGCACGGGGCTGTTGATCAACGTGTGCCTGACCGGTGGTTTGGTGGTGTTGGGTTACTTGCTGTCGCACTGGTTGCTGGGGTTGTTCCTCACGGATGATTCCACCCGGGCGATGGCCGAACACCTGTTGCACATCATGCTTTGGAGTCTGCTGGTGTTTGGCTTTCAGGCGATTGTCGGCGGCATCATGCGCGCCAGCGGCACGGTGTTGGTGCCGGTGGTGGTTACGATCGTTTGCGTGGTCGGGGTGCAGTTGCCGGTGGCGTATCTGCTGGATGCGCGCTTTGGGCTGCAAGGTGTGTGGATGGCGTTTCCGGTGGCCTATCTGGGCATGCTGATGTTGCAGACGCTGTATTACAAAATGGTCTGGCAGCATCAGAAGATTGAGCGGTTGGTGTAGGGCCTTCGTTTTGCTCAGGGAGAGCGCCATGTCTGTAGAAATTCAGCTTTCGGAAAATGCCTCTGAAGCAGAGCGAATAGGAATTTTGACCCCATTGCTGGCCCATAACCTGGCCAACGGTGGAGACGACGCCTATGAAACTTTTGCTCTGTTGCTACGAGACGCTGACAGCAATGAAGTTGTTGGCGGGCTGTACGGCAAGGTCTCTTATCGATGGCTGCTCATCGATCTTATCAGCGTTCCCGAGTCGATGCGTGGTCAGGGTATCGGAGAACGGCTAATGCGCATGGCTGAAGAAGTTGCGCAGAAAAAACACTGCATTGGTATCTGGCTAGAGACCTTCAGCTTTCAGGCTCCCGGGTTTTATCGAAAACTTGGTTACTCCGAATTCGGACGCCTGGCAGACTATCCACCGGGACATATCCGGCTCTATTACCAGAAGTCGTTGTGCTGACCGCGTTTTGGATCTTGGGCCGATAGCTGTGCTTCGTAGCGGGCAGCAATCGGCCCAGAGTGTGTAAAAACACAACTACGCTCAAAGCCCTGTATCAAATTTTTATTTCGTTGTACGTTGAAGCCGCGGGCGGCCTTGAACTGAATGATGACCGTCCCCGGCCACAATACTCGCAAAGGAATGCACATGATCGATGGTCCCGCCGTTTTGACAGTCTTTTTGGTTTACCTGGCCGGTGTCGTTATTCCAGGGCCAAATTTCGTTGCAGTAGTCCACAAAGCGGTAGCTGCTACGCGGTCAGAAGCTTTGGCCTTGGTAGCAGGCATCGTATTGGTCAATTTATTCTGGGCCACCTGTGCAATCGCAGGTATCGGCGTTGTATTTGCTGCGTTCCCTTGGGCGGCGCTGATCGTAAAAGTTCTGGGGGCAGCCTATCTGATGTGGTTTGGATTCCGACTGCTGCTCAAGGCCGGGAAGAGCGCGCTTTCCCCCTGTAATAATGCTGTCGTTGGAAACTTTCGGCAGTCATTCATTCAGGGGGTCATTACGAACATTGGCAACCCTAAATCCATGGCCTTCTATGCCGCTATTTTCTCAGCGGCAGCCCCCGCCCACGTTTCACCAAGCACGTTTTTATCGATGCTGGCAGTCGTAGTGGTGGTTTCGATGACTTGGTATGGAGTGGTCGCAATCGCTCTTTCGCAACCTGAGATCGCTTCAGCGTATCGAAGGAGGAAAAAAGCTATTGATCGATTATGCGGTGGTTTGATTTTGTCTCTAGGGGGCCGGCAACTGGTTCAATAAGTCTACGATTGAGTATCTATCCAGCCCGAAAACCCTTGCTAATGATTTCCGAGGATTTCATCGCGAGGATCGCCCATGAAGCGCTTTTTTCATGGTGAACATCGGGGTCAAGGCACCTTGCTTCCCGAGAGCCTCGACGATTACGTCAGCGACACCAATCCAGTGCGTGTAGTCGACGTTTTCGTCGACGAACTCGACTTGGTGGGTTTTGACGGCGCTATTCTCGCTGACACAGGCCGTCCTGCTTATCACCCGGCGATCCTGCTGAAGATCTATATCTACGGCTATCTCAACCGCATTCAGTCGAGCCGACGGCTGGAACGAGAAGCCCAACGCAACATTGAGCTGATGTGGCTGACCGGGCGTTTGATGCCGATTTCAAGACCATTGCCAACTTCCGAAAAGACAACAGCAAGGCCATCCGAGGCGTTTGTCGCCAGTTCGTCGTGCTCTGCCAGCAGTTGGGATTGTTTGGAGAAAATCTGGTTGCCATCGATGGCAGTAAATTCAAAGCGGTCAACAATCGTGACCGCAATTTCACCAGCGCCAAACTGAAACGGTGAATGGAAGAAATTGAATCGAGCATCAGCCGTTACCTGGCGGCACTCGATGCTGCCGATCGGCAAGAACCAACAGCTACCGAGCCCAGTGCCGTTCGGCCGGAAGAGAAAATCGCCAAGCTCAAAACTCAAATGAAAGAGCTTCAGGCGATCGAAATCCAGCTCAATGAATCACCGGATAAACAGGTCTCACTGACCGATCCAGACACCCGTTCCATGATGACGCGTGGCACGGGAATCGTCGGCTACAACGTGCAGACAGCGGTCGATACCCAGCACCATTTGATCGTTGCACATGAGGTGACCAATGTCGGCTCCGACCGCGATCAACTCAGCTCGGTGGCCAAGCAAGCCCGCGAGGCGATGGCGTCAGATACGTTGTCGGTAGTGGCTGACCGAGGTTACTTCAAAAGCGAACAAGTCCTGGCTTGTCACGATGCCGGTATCACCGCCTATGTGCCCAAGCCGATGACCTCTGGAGCCAAGGCTGATGGGCGTTTCAATAACGATGCCTTCATCTATGACGTGGCAAAAAACAGCATTGACGTGTTCCAGGTCGCGACCGATGCGGCCCGCAGTATTGACCGTGCGATCGCTCAGCCAACGAACGTCGATGATTCAAGACGATGAGGTCAGAGCGTTTTTACACACTCTGGGCCATTTGCGGCCTGTCGCGTCCACCTTCAAACCCTTTTGCACGTCAACCAGGCACCCCAGAACAGGCTGCTGAAGAAACGCGTAGCGTCCCCGAACCCGGCGTCGTTCAACAGTTTTTGAACCGCCGCCTCAGAATGTGGCGGGTCAGCGCCCTGGAGGATTTTTCCCTGCTTGACCTTCACTTCATCCGGGCTGGCTCCGTGCTGCCGCCACCGTTGGCCCCAGGCAGCCAGCAATAGCGGTTGGCTGGCATACGCGTACTGATTTCCCGCGACAATCAGTGGCGCATCGGGTTTCAGACGAGCCCGAATGGAACGTAAAAGCTGGTGCTTGGCATCATCACCTTCGAGATGATGCAGGACACCGATCAAGGTGGCTGCGTCGTAGGACGGGCCTGCTGCCAGGTCTTCAACATGCCCCAGATGCAGGTCCGTTCTTTCAAGCAAGTCGTTGGCCTCCAACTGGTGCTTCGCAGCCTCCAGCATGGGCGCGGATGGATCAACGGCAGTGAAGCGCCAGGCAGGCTCCAGCGTTGCCATCGCAACAATTTCCTGCGCAGTGCCGCCAGCGCCAACCACCAGTACTTTCGCCGAATTTGTATCGCCGAGGCTTGCCGCTAGCATGCACGCAACAAGATCGTGGCAGGCGTCATAGCCTGCTAATGCGATACGACTCTGTCTTCCGTACTCATTGGCCCGATGGGTATCAAATTTTTCAGCTGAGTTGAGCGGTAATGATTTCAAGGCGCTTCTCCATGTCCTTGAATCAAGTTAGGTCATACAGGGCGATAATAAAAATTCATTAATTTTATGCAATGCATTCCTATTGGGAATGCATCTTTGGCTCTGAGCTTGCTTGGTCGACCGTCAGCTTTGGTCGATTGCTGGCCGTCGCGGCCCTTCGGACTTGCCCCGAAAGCCCGGCTGCTGACCGGTCAATGCAGATAACGAAAACTATGCATGTCAGTCGGAGTATCGGCTTTAATGTCGGTGCAGATTCACCTGCTCACGGCGCTGGATTTCTATAACTTGCGAGATGTGATGCACGCTATCGGTGGGTTCCAGGTTCTGAACCCCTATCTAAATCAAGGAAGACAAACCCCATTGAAAACAGCTCTCGGCGCCCTGCTTTTAACCTGTCTGACGACCAGCGCTCTCGCTGACGTCAACTCTGTCGGCTTCCAATCCTCCACCCTGCCGGACCCACACAATGAGCGTCCGCTGGAGATGGTCGTCTGGTATCCCAGTACAACGACCGTCACCCCACAGTTGATCGGCGACGATGTGGTGTTTGTCGGTGCTTCTGCGGTTCGCAACGCGCCACCCTCTGCCGGCGAGCACCCAATGGTGGTGCTCTCCCATGGATTCAGAGGCAATTGGAACAATCAGAACTGGTTGGCGAGTGCATTGGCCCATAAGGGTTACATTGTCGCAGCGGTCAACCACCCCGGCACCACGACCCATGATCGCAGCCCGCAAGCGGCGGCGCGGTTATGGCAGCGGCCCATTGACCTGCATCGGGCCATTGAGGCGGTCACCACTCAACCTGAAAAATTTGGCGTGGTCGCAAAGCGTCAAATTGCTGTAGTGGGCCATTCACTCGGCGGCTGGACTGCAATGGAGATCGCCGGTGCTCGTTTCGACCCGGCCCTGTTTGCCCGTGACTGCAAACTCCATCCGCAGTTATCCAGTTGCACCAATTATCAAAAGATCAACCCTGAGAGTACTCCGGCATTAAAGGCTGCTCTGGCCGGCGATTTGCGCGATCAACGCGTCACCGCTGTGGTTTCTTTGGACCTGGGACTCTCGCGCGGGATGACCGATGAGAGCCTTGCGGCACTGCCGGTGCCGGTGCTAGTTATCGCTGCCGGCGCACCATCGGTGGAACTGCCTGCTCAGTTGGAGTCCGCCAACCTGGCCACACGCCTGCCCCAAGCGTCCAGCCGCTATGTCGAGATCAGTGACGCCAGCCATTTCAGCTTCTTGCCGATTTGCAAACCAGGTGCAGTGGCATTGCTCGAAGAGGACATTCCTGGCGATGGCATCATTTGCGGGGATGGCGACAATGCTCGCCCGCGCGAGGTAATCCAACAGCAGGTTACGTCACTGATCACCGAGTTTTTGACGCAGTCCGCGAACAACAAAGTGGAGCTCTAGGATTGCTGGCACTCGGCAACTCAGCAGACCTGAAATTTGCGTAGGAGCGCAATTTTTGTGTCGAATCCAGCCACCTATTACGATCAAAAACGTTTTATACAGCCTCGGCCAAAAGCTGCGCTTCGCAAAAGACAGCAGTCGGCCAAATGCAGACGTTCGCCGTTGGCTCCTTACACCCCGAAAGGGGGACATTCCACCAGGAATCAAACCTTATTTTTGCCCAATGAATCGGCCCATTTATTGGCGAATCTATACAGAGGGAAGAACGACTCCGAAAGCTCCATACCCAGTGGAGTGAGCCCGTAACCGCCCTCGTTTGACTCGATGAAACCTGCTCCACGAAGTTCGTTGACCCTACTTTGCAAGACAGTGGGCGAGATATCGCCACACACGCTTCGCAGTGCACGGGAACTGAGTGAACCGTGCTGAAGCTCCCAAAGGATCCTCAACGCCCATTTCTGTCCGAGCACATCCAAAAGCGCCATGATTGGGCGACGCCCACTCATCATTTGCAATCCCAAGCTTTGATCATCATTCATGCATATGGCCCTTGCTCGCTACAGATAATGTAGCAAATACTATCGCTACACATTTGATAGCGAAGGGTACATCATGGCTCGAATCAAAACACTCGAAAAACCCTACACGGAAGGCCTCCAGGCGACGTTCGACAAAATAATGGGAGAGGGCGTCCCACCACTGTTGTTGTTCACCACCATCGCCACCAGCGAAAGGGCATGGCGGAAGTTCACGGCTGGTTCACTGCTGGATGGAAACCTGCTGACGCTTCGTCAGCGGGAGCTAATCATCAATAGGGTCTGCGCACTTACCGGATGCGAATATGAGTGGGGTGTGCACGTTATGGCTTTCGCAGAGCGGGCCGGATTGACGAGAGACGATATCGGCCACACCTTGGATTATCCGCTCCGGGCGGAGCACTGGACGGAGGAAGAGGCGGTGCTGCTGGCTACTATTGATGCCCTGCACAATCGCGCTACCTTGACTGAAGCGGAATTTCAGGCCACTCGACGATACCTCGATGACGATCAAATCCTTGAACTGCTGATGCTGGCGGGCTTCTATCGAACGGTATCGTATATCGCCAATAGCCTGACCCTTGCCCTTGAACCAAACGCGGCGAGATTCCGTGATTTTCGGCATGAAGCAGCGCAATCGTCTTAGGCTGACGACTCGCTTTCTGGCCGTGAGCTGCCCCCGCGAAGGGCAGCTTTGGGTCGCTCTCTGCCGGTCATGGCCATGAAGCATGCTGGTTAAAATCCGATGCAAATGACTGGTCAGGTCGAATGCAAATGGGTGGGCAAGTCTGTGCAATTACCCATTTGAGTATCAAACGCTGCTCTTGAGCCAGGTCTCGAAGCGTGTCGGCCCGATGATGGGGTGCTCTCCCGGCGTGAGCGAATGGTCATCGATGGGCGCGCCGAAGTAGGGGACCGTGTCGTCCGCTTGGGCCTGGCGTGGGTCGTTGGTGTGTTGCAAAAACAGGCGCACGAATTCCACCAGCGGCCAGCGTTCAGGGCCTGCGACCTCCAATGTCTTATTGTTCGGCGCTTGCACGGCGACCTTTGCCAACGCCATCGCGACATCGACCGCGGCAATCGGTTGTAGCTCGGCGGAGGTCAGGCGGACGGTGTCGCCGTCCTGAACGCCCGAGTGCGAAATAGCCCCGATGAATTCGAAGAACTGCGTGGCCCGCAATATTGTGTAGGGAATACCTGAGTCTTTGATGAGTGTTTCCTGCGCCATCTTCGCGCGGAAGTAACCGCTGTCGAGCATGCGCTCGGTTCCCACCACCGACAGGGCGACATGGTGTTTGACGCCGGCGGTTTTCTCGGCGGCGAGCAGGTTGCGCCCGCTGGTTTCGAAGAAATCGAGCACGGCAGCGTCTTCAAAGGAGGGCGAGTTGGCCACGTCGACCACCACGTCGGCGCCTTGCAAGGCGGTTTGCAGTCCTTCGCCGGTGAGGGCGTTGACGCCGGTGCTCGGTGATGCGGCCAGGGTTTCATGTCTCTGGTCTTGCAGGTTTTTGCACAGGTGTTTGCCGATCAGCCCGGTACCGCCAATGACGACGATTTTCATGACGAGTCTCCCGATGCGATGTCAGTCCCGGACAGATCGAGGGGCTGACGTTGAATCCTGCAACCATTAAAGACCCGCAATGGAATTGCTTCGTGTTGTCCGATAGGTGGTTCGCTCAGACGACGATCGGGTCAACTTGAAAAAATGCAGAGATGCGCACAAAAAGACCGGAAAAACAGATTGGCGGGAATGTTATATTGCCAGCCGCTGCCCCAATGCCAGTCAGTTAAGGCGCGGAACCTGTGGGAGCGGGCTTGCTCGCGAAAGCGGTGTATCAGACGACATCAATGTTGACTGTGCCGCCGTCTTCGCGAGCAAGCCCGCTCCCACATGGATTGCGCTTAACTGACTGGCATTGGGCGTCTGCACCCATCATGTTTTGAAGTTCGAAGGCTTATTTGAGGCTACTCAAGCGCCTTCCCAGCAGTCAGTTCAAATAACGCGCCGAGGATCGGGCGCAAGGCTTCGTTATGCATGGCAGGAGGCGTTACATGCGTTGTGTTCTTTCACTGCTGATCACGCTGGTCTGCACCCAGGTGGCATGGGCCGAGCCCGCGGCCGAGTTGTCGGAACCGGTGGGCGGCTGGCGTTATCACGGCCTGCTGGACCGTAGTGAAAATCCGCGAGTCGCTTATCCCACGCCGCCCATCGACCGGGGCGTGCAGCGCAATCGCACGATGATCGAAGGCCAGCTCAAGGCCCTCGGCACGCTCCGACCGCCGCACAGCCTGGCGGTCAACGGCAATCCCCTTAATTTGTACACCGACGACCAAGGGCGTTTCGCCCGGCCGTATGCGTTCGGCGCCGGGTCCAACAGCGTCGAAGTGCGCAGTTCCGAGGGCAAGTCGCTCAAGCGCGTTCAATTCTACGAAGCCAACAACCTGCGCACGCCGGCACGCATTCGCGTGGTGCTGGGTTGGGACGATCCCAAGGCCGAACTCGATCTGCACATCATTACGCCCGACGGCCAGCATGCGTTCTGGGCTCGCCCGGCGATGAGCAATGGCGGCGGCCTGGACCCGGACGGGGTCGATGGCCCCGGCCCGGAAATGTTCACCATGACCGCGCCGATGCATGGCACTTATCTGGTTTACGTGAACTATTGGGGCAACTTCGGCAGCGGCGGCTATAACTTCGATGAGACCAGCAACCAGAACGAGGTGATCACCTCGCAAATCAATCTGGTGCTCAACGAAAACACCGTCGACGAAAAACGCGAGACCTTCATCGTGCCTTTGCGAGCGATCGGCGACCTGCTGCTGGTCAAGACTTTCAACTATTAAACATCCCGCACCACGGATGAATTGGGTTTGTGAACATGAGTGATAACACTGTTTCCCCGGCTGCCGCCGATGCACCTGCCGCCAACACTTCCCGTCGCTGGCCGGCGCTGGTCATCGGGCTGTGCCTGGTGGCCGGCGTGGCGGGCGGGTTGGGGTGGTTCCTGAACAAACCCAAGGCTCCGCCTGCGGAGCTGGCCAGTGACAAACTGGGCATGGGCCGGCCGGACGGTTTGCTCGAAACCCATTCCCTGAGCCAACTGCCCAAGGATCTGCTGGCGGTACCGTTTCTCAAGGAAACCCTGACCGAAGATTTCGTCTTCTATTACCAGGCCCACGCCGATCGTCTCGGTTTGATCGGCAGTCTGCGGCGGATCATTTACGAGCATGACCTGAAATTGCAGGACAGCCTGATCGAGCAGCTGTTCGATCAACCGGCGGACGTGGCGCTGTGGCGCGGGGCGGATGGGCGTCTCAAGGATTTCCTGTTGGTGATGGATCGCGGCGGGCTGGCCAAGGTGCTGGAGCCGCTGGCGAAAGTGGCGCTGGGTGATACGCAGCTGAGCAAGCTGGCTGAAATCAAGGTCGCCGGCGATGTGGTGCCGCTTTATCAACTCACCTACAACAACAGCAAAGCGCTGCTGTTCGCCTCTCATGGCGACAAACTGGTGGTGCTGTCCAATCCGGCCAAGCTTTATGACGCCGGCCACGGTCCAGTCGACGAACCCGGCATGGTCTCGACCGAATCGCTGGAAGCACTGCTCGGCGGCCAGAAACTGTTCCCCGAAGCCTTCGGCCTGCAACCCCGCGCGCCTGAGGTAAAACAACGCCTTTCGGTCAACTCCAGCGTTCTGGCCATGGGTTACCAGCGCTTCATCCCGAATTTCGCCGGCCTGCGTTTCGACATGGACGACAAGGGTTGGCACAGCTTCCTCGCCATGGACGAACTGGAAAACCAGCCAGACTTCGACTTCAAACCGATCTGGCAAGCCATGCCGATGGGCGCCAGTGCTTGCGTGACCTTGCCACTGGCCGCCGAACAACAGAAACCGCTGCTGGTGAAACTCGGTGCCGACGACGCCGTGGCCCAAGCCCTGACCGAACACATGGCCGGTGCCGCCGGCTTGTGCTGGTACGCCGACTCGCGGCTGTACACGCCGCTGCTGGTGGCCAGCCTGAATGACGATGACAGCGCCAAGCTCGACGGCGATCTGGGCAACTTGTTCGGCTCGATGGTCGGCGCCTACGAAGGCAACGTCGCCGAGCACGCGTTCCCGGTGGTCGAGAAACAGGAAGGCCAGACCCATCAGTGGCAGCGCCAGGTCAGCTCCAATTTCGGCCCCTATAAAGCCAAGGATGCCGAGCAACCGGACGCGATCACCGGCAAAGCCTTTATGCGCGTCAGCCTGGCTCGCCACGGTTCGACGCTGCTGTTCTCCCTTGACGACAAACTGGTCGACAAAGCCCTCGGCACCCTCGACAAACGCTTCCCGCCCATGGCTGACGTCGTGCCGAAAGACCTGCTGATGCCGATCTATTTCGGCCCGGACTCCATGGCGCAACTGATGCAACAGGAAACCCTCGACAGCCTGCCGCAAGACATGGAGCCGGTGTTCTACAACGCCGCGCAAACCTACCTGATCCCGAAACTGCGCACCCTCGGCGGCTATGGCAAATATGCCCTGACCTTGCCTAAAGGCAGCGAGCCCGACGGCCACTGGCAATGGCTGCCGCTGGAGTGGAAAGCCCTGTGACAGCACTTATCCGAGGCCTCGGCCTGCTGGCGTTGCTGCTGGGGACTCGCACCTTTGCCAGCGAAGCCGCAGCGCTCGACCCGCAGCAATCCCAGGTATTCCGCGCCTGGTTCGTGCGCATCGCCCAGGAACAACTGACCCAAGGCCCGAGCCCGCGCTGGTATCAGCAGGACTGCGCCGGGCTGGTGCGGTTTGCCGCCAACGAAGCGCTGAAAGTCCATGACGACAAATGGCTGCGCAGCAATGGCTTGTCCAATCGCTACCTGCCGCCCGAACTGCAACTGAGCGATGCCCAACGCAGCCTTGCCCAGCAATGGCAGCAGGGCGGCGGCAAGGTCGGGCCTTACGTCAACGCGATCAAACTGATTCAGTTCAACAGTCATCTGGTCGGCCGTGATCTGGCCCAGGCCCGACCCGGCGACCTGATGTTTTTCGATCAGGGCGACGACCAGCACCTGATGATCTGGATGGGCCGCTTCATCGCCTATCACACCGGTACCACCACCCCAACCGACAACGGCATGCGCTCCGCAAGCCTGCAACAACTCATGACATGGAAGGACACCCGATGGATACCCGACGCAGCCAACCCCAACTTCATCGGCGTCTATCGACTGAACTTCCTCTCCCAATGATCGGTGCCCGCATGCTGCGCATTTGCTCTCGAATTCCATTGCTGCTGGCCCTTCTGGCGCCTTTATCCACGGTCAACGCCGAAGACACCGTCGAGCCAAGCGGCTACACGCCGGTGGCCGGTGAAAGTTTTTTCCTGCTGGCCGACAGCAGTTTCGCCAGCGATGAACAGGCGATGGTTCGCCTCGAAGCGCCGGGCCGCGATTACCGCCGGTTCCGCATGGAGCCTTACGGCGGCGCAGACATTCGTGTGTATCGCATCGACAAGCCGCTGGATTTCCTCAAGCGCCAGAAGAACCTGCACCGCGTGGTCAGTGACGGCCAGTTCAAGGGCGAAGGCCTGTCGAACACCCTCGCGTACCTGTGGGACAACTGGTACCGCAAATCCCGTCGGGTGATGCAGCGGGCGTTTTCCTACGAATCGCGTAAACAAGTTACCGAGGAGGTGCCGGAACTGAAGATGGGCACTGCCATCGCCGCGCCAACGCCTTACGACGCACAGCCGCAATTCGCCTTGATTCCGGGCCTGCCGGTGGTCAGCCAATTCCGTTATCCGCTGTGGCAAGCCAAACCGATCCAGCCGCCTGAGGGCGTGAACCTGGCCGGTTCTTCCAGCGAGTTCGTCAGTGTCTCGCCGGGCAACGTGTACATCCCGTTGGGCAACCTGAAGCCGGGCCTGTACCTGGTGGAAGCACTGGTCGGCAAATACCGCGCGACCACCATGGTTTTCGTCTCCAACACCGTGGCCGTGAGCAAGATTGCTGGCGATGAATTGCTGGTTTGGGCCGCGCGCAAACACGAAGGCAGTTCGGTGCCCAAGGTCAATGTGCTGTGGACCGACGGCCTGGGCGTGATGAGCAGCGGCGCAACCGACACCGACGGTTTGCTGCGTCTGAAACACGTCAGCCCGGAGCGTTCGTTCGTGATCGGCGAGGACGAAGAGGGCGGGGTGTTCGTCTCCGAGAACTTCTACTACGACAGCGAAATCTACGACACCAAACTTTATGCGTTCACCGACCGGCCGCTGTATCGGCCGGGGGATTGGGTGTCGCTGAAAATCGTCGGCCGCGAGTTCAAGAATGCGCGGGATTCCGTCGCGCCGACCGCTGCCGACGTCAATGTCACTGTGCTCGATGCCACGGGCACGGCGCTGCAATCGTTGGCGCTGAAGCTTGATTCCAAGGCCGGTACTCAGGGCCGTTTCCAGTTGCCGGACAACGCCGTGGCAGGCGGCTATGAGCTGCGTTTCAGCTACAAGGATCAGGCCTACAGCAGCGCCTTCCGCGTCGCTGAATACATCAAGCCGCACTTCGAAATTTCCATGAACCTGGCCAAGCAGGATTACCGCACCGGCGAACCGGTGAAGGGCAGTCTGGTGCTGTTGTACCCGGATGGCAAACCGGTGGCCAACGCCAAGTTGAGCCTTAGCCTGCGTGCCCAACAACTGTCGATGGTCGATAACGAGCTGCAATACCTCGGGCAATTCCCGGTGGAACTGACCAGCGCCGAACTGACCACTGATTCCAAGGGCAACGCCAGCCTCGACCTGCCCGCCGCCGAGAAACCGAGCCGCTACATGCTCACCGTGTTCGCCAGCGATGGCGCGGCGTATCGGGTCAAGACCACCAAGGAAATCCTCATCGATCGCGGTGCTGCGAGTTTCCGCCTGAGCGCGCCGCAGCGGTTCAGCGCGGTGGGCGGCAAGGTTGCCTTCAGCTATGCCAACGAAGGTGGCAGCGAGCAGAGCAAAGCGGTCAACCCGAGCAGCTACAGCTGGGTGCGTCTGGAGGATCAGACCACTGGCGAAGGTAAACTCGCCGCCAAAGATAAAGGCTTCACCCTGGCCTTCGACCGTCCGGGCACTTACAACCTGACGCTGAAGGATGATCACGGCCGCGTGCTTGGCGCGACCGGTCATTCGGTCACCGGCGACGGCGTCAAAGCCGTACCCGGCACTGTGGAAATCGTCCTCGATAAACCCGAGTACAAGGCCGGCGACGAAGCCCTCGCGTTGATCACTTTCCCCGAGCCGATTATCGATGCGCTGTTGTCGCTGGAGCGCGACAAGGTCGAGGCCACGGCGCTGCTGTCCAAGGGCAG
Organism: Pseudomonas sp. PDM24; assembly: GCF_019218905.1. Lineage (NCBI taxonomy): Bacteria > Pseudomonadati > Pseudomonadota > Gammaproteobacteria > Pseudomonadales > Pseudomonadaceae > Pseudomonas > Pseudomonas sp. PDM24. The sequence continues at coordinate 749,210 of NZ_JAHUWR010000001.1, forward strand.
CGATTGGCTGAAGATGGAAAAAATCAGCGAAACCCAGTACCGCGCGCGCATCCTGGTGAAGGACAACTTCGCGCCGAACCTGACCTTCTCCGTGCTCTACACCAAGGGCGGTCAGTACAGCTTCCAGAACGCCGGGATCAAGGTTGTCGCGCCGCAAATCGATGTGGCGATCACTACCGACAAAGAGGCGTATCAACCAGGGGATACCGTCACTGTCGACCTCGCTACCCAGTTCGCCGGCAAAGCCATTCCGGCGCACCTGACGGTCAGTGTCGTGGACGAGATGGTCTACGCCCTGCAACCGGAAGTCGCGCCGACCATCGACCAGTTCTTCTATCACCCACGCCGCAACAACGTGCGCACCAGCGCCAGTTTGTCGTTCATCAGCTACGACGTGGCATTGCCGGGCAGCCCAGGCGCGCCGGGCAAAGCCAACCGCAGCGAGCGTGGCGTGAAAGTGCTGGAGCGGCCACGTCGCGAAGACGTCGACACCGCCGCGTGGCAGCCTGAATTGATCACCGATGCGAATGGCAAAACCCGCTTCACCTTCAAAATGCCGGACTCGCTGACGCGCTGGCGCATCACCGCCCGCGCCATCGCTGATGACGGTCAGGTCGGGCAGAAGAAGCAGTTCGTGCGCTCGGAAAAACCGCTGTACCTGAAGTGGAGCGGCCCGACCAAGTTCCGCAACGGCGACAAACCGGATCTCGGTGTGTTCGCGTTCAGTCAGGCCGAGAAACCGGTCAAGGCTGAGCTGGTGATTCATTACGCGGGCGCCGAGCAACGTGTCCCGGTCACGTTGAACAACGGCATCAACTACATCGCCTTGCCCGCGTTCACAGTGGCCAATGGCGAGTGGACCGCCGAACTGGTGCAGGACGGCAAAACCGCTGATGCCCTGGCCGTGCGCCTGACCGCGACCGGCGAAGGCTGGCAGGTAACGCAAAGCCAAAGCCTGGACGTGGCCAGCGGTGATACGCCGCTGACCTTGCCGGCAGACGCCACGGATATTCGCCTGCGTCTGGATGACAGCCCGCAAGCGCTGTTCCGTTCGGCGCTCGATGATTTGCTGAGTTATCCGTACGGCGGCGTCGAGCAAACCGCCAGCCGTTTGCTGCCGTTGAGCATCGCTTATCCAACCTTGTCGTCGAACCCGCAGATCCGTGATCGCTTGCGTTTGATCATGCAGAACAGCCGCCTGCGGTTGGTGCAAATGGCCGGTCCGTCGGCGAGCTTCACCTGGTGGGGCTTTGACGGTGAGCCGGATGCGTTCCTCACCGCGTATGCCTACTACGCCGACTGGCACGCCAGCAAAGCGCTGGAGCTGAGCCTGCCGCCGGAGCATTGGCAGCGGGTGCTGGAGGTGTACGCCAAGCAGTCGCAGAACACGCCACTGTTGCAGCGGGCGCTGATTCTGTCGTTTGCCAAACAGATGCAATTGCCGGTGAACACGCTGCTTAGCGGTTTGATCGACGACTTGGTGAAAGCCGGCGAAGGTCATGGGGCGAGCGTGATGGACGATGGCGAAGAGAGCCTCGTCATGAGCGATCCGGATTCGGCATTGGGGCTGGCCAGTGCTCGGCTGTTGACCGCATCGTTGGCGCGTCAGGCCAAGGTCAATCTGCCGGAGGCTTTCAATGGTCAACTGGAGGCAGCGCAGCAACAAGTGGCCGCCAGTTCCCAGCCGTTTGTCGAAGCGTTGAACCTGTCGCTGCAAGCCTTCGATCAGGCGCATGCGCAAGCGCTGTTGCAACGCCTGTTGCCGCAGCAATCGACCCTGGAACGCGCCTTGGCGCTGACCTGGCTGCAACGCAGCATCGAACAGGCCTCGCCCACCATCGCACTGGCACCGGGCGAAGGCTGGAAGAAAAAGTACGGTGATACCGGTGAGATGTATTGGACATGGCAAGGCGCTGCAACCGTGCCTGCAACGTTGTCGCTGAGCGGGACGCAAGAACGCCCGCTGCGTGCCGCGCTGAGCTATCAGACCCAGAAACCGCCAGTGACCCCGATGGCCGTGACCATCACCCGTCGCCTGTCGCGCCTGGTGCCGGGTGACGAAGCGTTCGAATTCAAACTCGAAGCGGTCGGGACCAAGCCATTGTCCAGCGACAGCCTGTACCTGGACGAAGTGATCATCACCAGCAAAACCGCGAAACCGCTGCGCTACGGCATGCTCGAAGTGCCGCTGCCGCCGGGTGCGGACGTCGAGCGCACCACGTGGGGCATCAAGCTGATGGGCAAGGCCGGCACCGAGCCGACTTCGCTGGAGAAGGCGCGTTTCGAACCGGGGCAAATGGCTTATGCGGTTCCGGTGGATGCCTTGAGCGGTGAATTGCGCCTGCGTCATCTGGTGCGCTTCTCGCAAAAAGGTCAGTTCAACCTGCCGCCGGTGCGTTTCACTCAGGTTTACGCACCGCAGAACCAGGCTCAGGAACAGAAGCAGGCGCTCGGCCAGGTCACGGTCAACTGACATGACCCGGCGTTTGGTCTGGTGGCTGTTGTGTTTGATCCCTGCGCTGGCGACAGCGCAGGACGAGCCGTTGCGACTGGGCTTCAAGGATGAATTGCTTTCGTTGAGCCAGACTCAGGTGATCTCGCGTGAGCCATTGCCTGCTGATCTGCAGACGCCGCTGGGCAGTTTGTGGAAGCTGTTTGTCTACGGCTGGCTGGTGGACACCGGCGCGCGTGAACCGGCTTATGCGTGTCGCGGGCAATCGAAGGAAGAAGTCTATTGCTGCACCGCGGGCGGCACGATCGGTCGTGATCAGGCGTTGGTGAAGTCTTGCGGGTTGTACTTTGAGCCTGCACGGCTGGGCATTGCCGGTGCTGAGTGGCGCGAGTATTGGCAGGCGAGACAAGCGCCGAAGTGGCTGTTGGACTTGCCGTCGTTGCAACCGCAGACCCGGGTTTCGGTGGCTGAGTTGTTGAAGGTATTGGCCGTGATGCCGGCACAGGATCAGGCGCGGCGGGTCTTGCTTGATGTGGTGCTGAATGCTGCTGACGGCAATGTCGTCGGTGAGCTTGGCGGCCGGTTGCGGGTGAAAACCTGGAGTTGGTTGGGGGATCAGGATCCTTCATCGCGTCAGGGCGGGTTCGCTGGCTGGACGGCGGACGGCACGCCGATCTGGGCCGGTGGGCGCGGCACCAGTCAAATGGTCTTGCGCAATTACGGTCAGGCACTGGCGACGGCGTTGCCTTCGTCATGGCCGGCGGAGGCGGGGAAGTGCGTCGAGGTCGGTCTGTTCGCGCGTTATCCGCTGAAACGCGTGCTGTCGGGGGATCGCGTGTTAGCGCCCGGGCCCTTGCAAGGCGACTATCGCGTCGAGTTCGCCAATGGCAATCAACTCGATATCCATAGCGACGGCGAGTTGTTCCTGCTCAAAGACAAACTCGTCGCCCGCCTGGACCGCGAAGAATACGTCGCCCGCGTCCTGCAGCGCGAAGCCAGACCGGAACCTGCCGAAGCCGCCAAAGCCTTGAGCGTCGCGATCCGCACCTACCTGCTGCAAAACGCCGCCCGCAACGGCGACTGCCTGAGCATCGACGACAGCAGCAGCCGACAGCGCGTCGCCCCACGCCCAGCCGCGAGCGAGTCGCGCAACATCGCCGCGTGGACCAGCGACCTGGTCCTGGCCGGCAGCAACGTTACCTATCACTCCGACCAACCGGGGCCGGACAAACTCTCCTGGCTGCAAGCCGTCGAACAGGCCAATGCCGGTCAACGCTACGACGCCATCCTGCTGCACGCTTACCCGCGCGCCAGCCTCAGCCGCTGGGACAATCCAGTGGCTTCCTGCGACGCATTGCCCGCCGCGCAAGACTGGCTGCAAAAACAACGTCGAGGCTGGCGTCCACAGCTGGAAAGCGAAGTTGGCTACAACGAAGTCAACACTTTCGCCGTCTGCCGCCTGGCCTTCGGCCGTCCTTTTGTCGACCGCGAACGCCAGCGCATTTACGTGCGCGGCGTGCTGTCGCTGCAAGACCGCCTCGACCTGACTCACGAATACCTGCACCTGGCCTTCGAAGCACACCCCAACGGCCAGGATGAAACCTACATCGAAGGGCTCGCCCGCCACCTCTTGCTGGAATAGGCCATGAAACTCCGTTACCCACAGGTCCTCCTGTTCCTTTGTTCTTTTTGCGTATGGCCGACCACGTTCGCCACCGACAGCGCGGTCAAACTCGACACGCCCGTCGGCGGCTGGCGCACAGGCGCGCCCGAAGGCGAAGGCGAAAACTTTCGTCAGACGGTTAATTACCCGGCGTCCTCGGTCAACACACCGGTGGGGCAGGCCAACACTGCTCGCATTACCGGCCAAATCAAATCCACGCCCAAGGGCAATGAGCCCGGCAAGCTGATCGTCAACGGCGTCAGCATGCCGCTGAAAATCGACCCCGCCGGCCGCTACGATCGCCCGTTCTCATTCCCCAACGGCAGCAACAGCGTTGAGGTCCGCAGCCCCGATGGTCAACAACGCCATCGCACTCAATTCCTCAACACCAGCGGCGGCGCCACCCCGGCCAAGTTGCGAGTGCTGCTGGCCTGGGACAGCGATGGCACCGACCTCGACCTGCATGTCGTCACGCCTGACGGCGGCCACATCTGGTACGGCGACCGCGTCGCGGCCAACGGCGGCGCACTCGACGTCGACGTCACCACCGGCTACGGCCCGGAAATCTTCGCCATGCCGGCGCCGATCAAGGGGCAATACCTGGTGTACGTGAACTACTACGGTGGCGGGTATCGCAGTGATGAGGAGGGGCAGGAGGATGCGGTCCAGCCGCTGACCACGGCGCAGATTACGGTGATTACGGAAGAGGGGACGCCGAACGAGAAGATGGAAACGTTCCTGGTGCCAATGCGGGCGGTGGGGGAGTTGACGTTGGTTAAGGGGTTTAGTTATCCGTGAGTAGTAAATAAACCAGCGGTTATGTTTGAGGGGGTTCGTGCTGGCCTCATCGCGGGCAAGCCCGCTCCCACACTGGATCTACTGTGATCACGAAATTTGTGACCAACACCGATCAAATGTGGGAGCGGGCTTGCTCGCGAAGAGGCCGTCCCATCCACTACAAAACCCACAGACCGATAAACAGACAATGTTTAATCGATATCTCCAGCCGCCACCCCTGTCGTTGTCGGGGCATTGACTCAATCATCGCCGACCCAAATCCGCGGCTTGCGCTCATGCCACGGCAGCGCCTGCTCCAACTGCCCGGCCAACCGCAACAACACCTCCTCAGCCCCGAATCGCGCGGCAAATTGCAGGCCTATGGGCAAACCCTGCTGGCGGGACATGGCCAGCGGCAACGACATCGCCGGCGTCCCCGCCACATTGAACACCGGTGTGAACGGTGAGTGCTCGAAGACCCGCGCAGTCCATTGCAAACCGTCCATGGTTTGCGCTCCACGGCTGTAGGTGTCGAGGGCGTGGGGCAGGCGCGGCAGGGTCGGCGTCAGCAGTACGTCGAAGTCGTTGAACCAACCGGCCACGCTGCGGGCGATGAGGTTACGCACTTCCAGCGCGCCGGCGAACTCCACGGCGCGGGCCTGTAGGCCGTACGCGTAGCAGGCGAGGGTGGCGGGCTCCAGGGTGCTCAGGTCGATGGGCCGTGAAGTGGTCGCGGCGAGCCCGTCGATCCAGCGCACGAGGGTGGCACACCAGATGTGGGCGTTGGCCTGTACGAATGAATCCCATGACGTACCGAGTGGTGCGGTCACTCGTTCCACGCGATGACCGAGCGCTTCCAGTTCACGGGCCACGGCCAAGGTGGCCTCGGCAATCTCGGGATCCAGTGCGGCGCCGTTCCACGGTGTGTCGAGCAGGCCGATGCGCAAGCGTCCTGGATCGCGTCCCACCTGCGCCAGAAAACCTTCGGCCGGTGCAGCGGTGTAGTAAGGATCGCCCGGCGCATAGCCCTGGACGATGTCCATCAACGCCGCGCTGTCGCGGACGGTTCTAGACAGACCGAGTTGTACGCCGAAACCGGCAAATACCTCATCGAGCGCCGGGCCGTTCGAGGCTCTGCCGCGCGTCGGTTTCAGCCCGACCAGCCCGTTGTAAGATGCCGGTACGCGGATCGAACCCGCTGCGTCAGTGGCATGGGCAATTGGCACGATGCCGGCAGCGACCGCGGCCCCCGAACCACCGCTCGAACCGCCGGCCGACAGCCGAGTGTCCCATGGGTTGCGGGTCGGGCCCTGGAGCACGGATTCGGTCTCGGTGCTAAAGGCCATTTCCGGGGTGGTGGTGCGCCCGAGGGTGGCGAGGCCGGCGGCGTTGAAGCGTTGCATCAGGTACGAATCCGACTCGGCCACCAGGCCTTGGGCCAATCGGCTGCCCAGCTCAACGCGGCGGCCGGCCGAGGTAATCGCCAGGTCCTTGATCAGGAAGGGCACTCCGGCCAGCGGCCCCGTGCCCTCGGTGACAGTGGGCGACCAGTGTTCAATGACCGCGTTGATTTGCGGGTTGACCTGTTGCACGGCGGCAATGGCCAGCTCCGCCAGTTCAGCCGACGTGACTTCGCCAGTCGCCACCCATTGCGCGAGACCGATACCGTCGTAGGTTACATATTCGTTCAGATTCATGAGGGTTCTCCAGTTGAGAGCCCCGATGATAGGTGCCACCCGCGACGCTGATTAGCCCATAAAAGCGGTATGAAATGTGCCGTCAGTGGCACAATTGAGCCATCTTGATTTTCCCTCGCAGGTGGCTCGAATGATCCGGGACTTGAATGACACGCTGGTGTTTGTGCGCGTGGTGAGGTTGGGCAGTTTCACCGCCGCCGCCCATGCCTTGCAGATTCCGAAGACGACCGTCAGCCGCCGCGTGCGCGAGTTGGAACAGGCCATCGGTGTGCAGTTGTTGCGCCGTACCACGCGCCAGTTGAGCCTGACCGAGGCGGGGGCGGTTTACTTTGATCAGTGCAAGGACATCGCCACCACCCTGGAACACGCCGAGCTGGCAGTGCATCAACTGCGCGATGATCCGCGCGGCTGGCTGCGGGTGACGGTGCCGTACTCGTTTGGGGTCAGTTGGTTTTCACCGTTGGTGGCCGGTTTTCGTCAGGCGTACCCGCACATCAGACTGGAGATTCTGGCGTCCCACGTGCCATTGGATCTGGTCGGCGAGGAGGTTGATGTGGCGCTGCGCCTCGGCGCCTTGCCGGATTCCAGTCTGGTCGCCCGCCGCCTGGCGAGTTACGCCACGGGCATCTACGCCGCGCCTGAGTACATCGAGCGCCACGGCCTGCCGGCGACGCCGGACGAACTGCTTCAACACCGCACATTGGTGCTGCATCAGGCTCGTCGCGATGTGGGTTACGTTTGGCCGTTGCGCAAGGCTGGCGCCAAAATGCGCAGTTATCGGGTTGAGCCGACCATCATTGCCAATGATCCTGCCCTGCTAAAAGATGCATTGTGTGCCGGCGAAGGGTTGAGCCTGGGCATGGATCAAAGCATGCAGGCCGATGTGGACGCGGGAAGACTGCGTCGGGTGCTGCCGGAATGGATCGGGCCGCCACAGGACCTGAATGCGGTAACGGCTCGGGAGCATTTGCCGTCGCCCAAGGTGACGGCGTTTATCGGGTTTTTGAAGGCGCATATGTTGGCGGCTGAAGCTGGGCCTGATTCGGTGTGATTTAACCGGAAACAGGAGGGTGGTCTTGGGGCCTCTTCGCGAGCAAGCCCGCTCCCACATTTGATCTGCGGCGATCGCAAAAACGGGTTTACAGCAGATCCCCTGTGGGAGCGGGCTCGCGAAGAGGCCGGCCCATCCCACACAAAACCCATTAATGCGCCACAGCAGCCTTCGATTTACTGAACCGATAAAACAGGTTGGGCTCGCTCACAATGTAAAGCTCGCCCTCGGCGTCCATGGTCATGCCTTCGGCTTGCGGTATGGTTTTTTCGAGGTCATCCGTCAGGCCGAGCAAGGAGCGGATGCTGACGAAGTTGCCGTCCTGATCGAGTTCGGTCAGGTTGGAGGACTGCTCGCTCAGCAGCAGCAAGTGACCGGTCCGAGGATCGTAGTAACCCTCGGAAAGATCCAGGTTGAAGACGCTACGGTCGATCCAGTGCGTCAAGTCCTTGATGCGCACCTGCAACGGGCCACCCATGGAGGCGAGCATGCCCGTGACCGAATACAGCTGCCGCGGATCGCGCTCCTTGATCGCGAAGATACGATCATTGGCCGCGTCATAGGTCACGCCTTCAAAGCCCTTGTTGTGTTCGCTCAGGTTGATCTCGATGGCGAGAAACTGTGCGTTTTCCACAGGGATGGGGCCTGGGCTGTCCGGCAAGGTCAGGACGTACAGTCGCTGCAAGCTTTCATCGGCGATTACCACGCGACTGTTGCCCATGTAAGCAATGCCTTCGGCGTCCTGGAACCCGATCAGCGGGTAACGTTCGAGCAGGTCGCCGTTACGGCTCATTGCCACAATCTCCATGGGCGCATTATTGGTGATGCCCAGCAGACGATCGTGGTCCGGGTCATAGGCGATGCCGGACAAATTAGTCACGTCTGCGACAGGCTTGGCCTGGATCACGGCTTTATAGTCTGGCAGCCAGATATTCTTGTCCGGCGCCTGATTGCCATGCCAGAAGTTTTGCCAGTGCGCATACAGCTGCCGGTGGACCATAAAATGTACCGAAACCGCGTAGGCGACAAGCAATACAACAATGAAAAATATTCCCGACTTCCATGCCTTGCTCATGGCTTTTCCTTGTCCCAGCTGAAGCGATAGACCTTGGGTGGCAGTCCGGGATGGCAACGGCCGTTATCGGCATCGGCGCCGACGATCGACCACTGCGCACGAGACGTTTCGCCCAGCGCATGGGCGGCTTCAGGATTGAAACACTGGCTCAACACTCCGTCCGGCACCAGGGCGTACGCCTCACGATGGTCGCGCAACCACTGTGCCGCTTGTTCGACCGAGGAGTTTCTAACGCCGAAATGCACGATCGGCTGCCGGGCGAATAACCAGTGGCCCTCGCGCCAGTTGACCAGCACCAGGTCAGCGCCGTGGGTCATGGTTGCCGCCTGCGCCATGAGCGCTTCATGGGGGTTGGGACCTTCCTTGATCGGCTCGACGAAACCGCGGGCGAACCACAGAACAAACCAGGTCACCACCAGCGCCTGGAATATTCGCCGACCGCGCGGGCGTTTGCCGAACCAGCGCTTGAGCAGCCATGGAATCAGCGGCGCGGCCACCAGCACCAGCCCTGGCAGCGCCGGATAGATGTACAACTTGCGCTTGCCGCTGCTCAGGCAGAAGAACAACACCACCAGCACGACCCAGCCCAGCAGCACCAGCACTCGACCGTCGTGTTTGCGCAGTTGCCGGCGCCAGGCCGGCACCAGCCACGGCAGGGCCAGCACCAACGGCAGCCAGTATTGCGGAATCACGTTGACGAAGAAATACCAGAACGGTTCGCGGTGGTCCCACGCGGCGGCATAGCGTGCTGCCGTCTGGCGCAGCAGGATTTCTCGTGCATAGGCGACTTCATCCGCAGTGCCATTGAGCACAATGGAAAGCGCCAAGGGCAGCAGCCAGATGGCGATGGCGCCGAGCGCAACCAAAAAGCCCAGGAACCACTTGCGCGCTTCGCCCGGCATGGCCACCACACCGGACCAGTTTTTGCGCACCGCGTAGGCATACGGAATCAGCATCAACACCGGGACGAAGCCGACTCCTTTGGTGATCACGCCTATGCCCATGGCGGCGCAGCCCACATAGAACCAACGCCACGCCGGCCCAAGCAGCAGATGTCGCGCCAACCCGTACAGGCCCAGCGACGTGAACAGAATCAAAAAGCTGTCGATCTGCCCGGTTCGCAAGATGCTGTAAGTCTGATAGGTGGCCAGGTACAAGAGCGCCGCCGTCCGACCGATGCGCTGATTCCATAATCTGCGACCCAGATCGTAGACCATGGCCGTGACCGTCGCGGCCGACAAAAGCCCCGGAATATAAAGGGCGAGGGCAGGCAGGCCGGTAAGCCACGCGAAGAATGCCACCGTCCACATAAAAATCGGCGGCTTGTCGCCGTATATCTCCGCAGCACGGTGGGGGATGAACCACGCGCCGTTGTGCAGCATTTCCAGGGCCACGCCGAGGAAACGTTCTTCGTCCACATTCTGCGGTTGACGCAGCCCCAGCCCGGCGCCGATCAACAGCAAGGCGAGCAGCATCAGGCCCAGGCATTCGATCCCGGGCGACAGGGTTTTGCGCATGGTTCAGTCCTTTAAATGTCTGCTGCGGGCAATCAATTGCAAGTTGCGCAAATAGACGATGGAGCCAAAGGCCTGGCCGACAATGAAGACCGGGTCTTGCCGGTAAATGGCGTAGGCGAACAGCAAGGTGCTGCCGACGATGCTCAGGTACCAGAAGCTCACCGGGATCACGCTGCGTTTTTTGTATTCGCTGTACAGCCACTGCAAGACGAAGCGACCGGTAAAGGCGATCTGGCCACCGAAGCCGATCACCAGCCATAGGGTTTCGCGGGAGAGGTTCATCCTTCGATCTCCTGTGCATTGGTGTTCAACCGGGTGCGCTTGATCAGCCACCAAACGCCGAACAGGTCGAGAATGCCCACCAGGGCGCGGTCGATGTTGCCGTATTTAGACACCCCGGCCGTGCGGGGGCGGTGGTTGACCGGATGGACGATCATGCGGCCGTTGTGACGCTGGATCAGCGCAGGAATGAACCGATGCATATGGTCGAAGTACGGCAAGCGCAGAAACGCCGCGCGCTCGATCAGTTTCAGCCCGCAACCGGTGTCCGGGGTGGCGTCCTTGAGCAGGCGGCTGCGCAGGCCGTTGGCGAAACGCGAGGCCCAGCGCTTGCTGGCGGTATCACGGCGATTGACCCTATGCCCGGCCACCAATTGAACGTCGACCAGACCCTGTTCACCGCGCACCAGCGCCAACATCCCGGGGATGTCCGCGGGGTCGTTTTGACCGTCGCCATCGAGTGTCGCCAGCCATTGTCCCCGGGCATTGAGCGCTGCATGGTAGAGCGAGGTGCTTTGCCCCAGCGAACGCTCATGACGCAGGATGCGCAACGTGCTCAGACCGTTGTTTTTGATCTGCCGCAGTTCATGCAAGGTGGAATCGGTACTGCCGTCGTCCACGACAATGATTTCGTAAGCCTCATCGGCCAGTGCGGTGTGGATTTCCTCAAGTAAGGGCTTGAGGTTGTTTGCTTCGTTTTTTGCTGGAATCAATACAGATACAAAAATGTCTTGGCTCATAGAGTCCCCCTTGCGCCTTGGTCTTTTATTATCAAGGGCTCACGTTTCATATCTGATAGAAGTGGCGATACCACTTCACAAATTCTGCAACGCCTGTTTCAACGGTCACCTGAGGGCGGAAGTCGACCCACTCGGCCAGTGCCGAAATATCGGCCCAGGTCTTGACCACATCGCCCGCCTGTAGCGGCATGAAGTTGCGTTGGGCCTTGATGCCCAATGCCGCTTCCAGGCAATCGACGAACTCCAGCAGCGGCACTGGCTGACCGCGGCCTATGTTGAAGATTCGGTTTACGCCATCCTCTGACCCGTTCGGCACCGGTGGTTTTGAGCGTAGGCGAGCGATGCTTTCGACGATGTCGTCGATGTAGGTGAAGTCGCGCGACATCTGGCCATGGTTATAGAGGTCGATCGGCAAGCCTTTGATGATCGCCTCGGTAAACTTGAACAGCGCCATGTCGGGGCGCCCCCAAGGCCCGTAAACGGTAAAAAAGCGCAGGCCGCTGGCCTTCAGGTCATAGAGGTGGCAGTAGCTGTGCGCCAGCAGTTCATTGGCTCGTTTAGTGGCGGCATACAGCGAAATGGGATGGTCGACGCTGTCTTCGACGCTGAACGGCATTTTGCGGTTGGTACCGTACACCGAGCTGCTCGAGGCATAGATCAAATGCGCGGGGCGGTGGTGTCGGCAGGCTTCCAGCATATTCAGGAAACCCACCAGATTGGACTGCGCGTAGACGTCCGGGTTGTCCAGCGAATAGCGAACGCCCGCCTGGGCCGCCAAGTGCACAACCTCGGTGAAAGCATGGTCTTCGAACAGCGCCATCAAGGCCGGTTTGTCGATGATGTCCAAGGTCTGGAAACGAAAGCCCGGCAAGGATTCCAGCGCCTTGAGCCGTGCATGTTTGAATTCCACGCTGTAGTAGTCGTTGAGATTGTCGATACCGACTACATCAAGGCCTTCCCGACACAAACGCTTGACGGTGTGATACCCGATGAAACCGGCGGCGCCCGTGACCAGAACCGTCATGAGGCCCGCGCCTGTGCGCGACCAATCCCCGTCGTGCGCAAAGGAGGCCTTTGCATGATATTCACCCCTGAGTGTGTGTTGATCAGCTTATTTTTTTTGGTTGATACAACTGTAGGCTCCATGCCTTGCTCCGTTGTTTATCCCAAGCTTGCGCGGTGCTCATGAGCGCAGTGCCCGCCGCCGTATACCGTGCCTGCTCATATGTAAAAAAAATGTTAAGCGTTGATGTCGATTTTGTGACTGTCCCCTGATGTGCCAGTCGTCCTGCGGGCCCTTATAACGCGGCGCCTAGCAGTTTCAAGTATTGGGGGCTCTCGGATATCGAATTGTGGCCCGTGCCCGGTATGACCTGCAGCGAGGCCACGCCCTTGGCGAAATGCGTGTAGAGCCGCTCCGTGCTTGAGCGCGGTACGACTTCGTCGTGTTCGGCCGCCATCAACAGCGTCGGGACCGTGATGTGAGAGGCATATTTCCAGGATTCGAACCTGTCCTGAAGCAGCCACTTCACCGGGAACCAACGGAACTGCCGGGCGGCGAGGTCTTCAAGGCTGTTGTAGGGCGTGATCAGGATCAGGCGCGAGGCCGGGCGTTGGCTGGCGAGGCGCACGGCGACGCCCGAACCCAGGCTGCGCCCGACCACGGCGATAGTGGGATGGGTGTTGTAGACCATGTCGAACAAGGTCATGGCATCTTGCTGAATCGCCTCCTCGGACGGCGACCCGGAACTGCCACCGTAGCCTCGGTAATGCAGCAAGTAGATCGCATGATCCGCAAAGGCCTGGGAAAAATCGGGCAGGCTGCGGGAAACGTCCTCGGCATTGCCACCGAAGTAGATCAACGCCTTCGGGCCGTCGTGTGGCCTGACGGTCACCAGCACTTGCGCATCGGCGACTTGCAGCGTCAGCAGTGTTTCGGGCGCGTCGATGGCGCGTGGTTGCGGGTAGTAGATCAGGGCGCGCTGAAATACGAACAGCGTCGCGCAGAGCACCAGGTACGCAATTGCAATGAAAGCGAAGAGAGACATCAGGGTGCGCGACATTCGACTAAGTTTAGTGGACGACATGGACTGCTTCGGGCCTTGAGACAGCTATTGCTTGAGTGCCGCCAAAGTGTAGTCCAGCAAATTCAGCTGCGCAGGAGAGGTGCCCAATGTCAGTCAATCAAGCGCAATTCCTGTGGGAGCGGGCTTGCTCGCGAAAGCGGTGTGTCAGGCAGCATCAATGTCGACTGTGTCGCCGTCTTCGCGAGCAAGCCCGCTCCCACAGGGTTGCGCGTTACTGACTGGCATGGGTCTTTGCCTATGATTGTTTTCAGCCGTAGAAAAATACTCACGCTGGCTGCCGGTGTTTCGGCGGTCTTCACCTTCGATCCGGCCTATGCCGCATCGGCGCCGTCGACGGAAACAGGAGGCAAGAACATGCTGACCCGAGCCATTCCTTCCAGCAACGAGCCGTTACCCATGGTCGGGTTGGGCACCTATCGCGGCTTTGATGTCGCGCCTTCCGACGCCCCTTACAAGCAACTGCCCGCCGTGCTCATCGCGTTGTTCGAGAAGGGCGGCACGGTGATCGACAGCTCGCCGATGTATGGTCGCGCCGAGCAGACGACCGGTGAATTGCTGTCGATCCATCGGCCTCGTTCGCCTGCGTTTCTGGCCACCAAGGTCTGGACCCAGGGTCGCGAAGAAGGCATCGCGCAGATGGAACAGTCGTTCAAGCTTTTGCAGACCGACCGTATCGATCTGATGCAGATTCACAACCTGCTGGACTGGAAAACCCACCTGCCCACCCTGCGCCAATGGAAGGCAGAAGGGCGCATCCGCTACATCGGCATCACCCATTACACCGCGTCGGCGTATGACGAGGTGGAAGCGGTATTGAAAGCCGAGCCGATGGACTTTTTGCAGATCAACTATGCCCTGGACGACCGCGGTGTCGAGAAGCGAATCCTGCCGCTGTGCCGTGAGCGCGGTGTGGCGGTGATCTGCAATCGACCTTTCGGCGGCGGCGGTTTGCTCGTGCGTTTGAAAGGCAAACCGCTGCCGGGATGGGCCGCGCAAGTGGGGGTCATTAGCTGGGCGCAATTGGCGCTCAAGTTCCTGCTGGCTCATCCGGCGGTGACCTGTGTCATCCCCGGCACCAGCAACCCGCGCTACATGGCGGAAAACGCCGGTGCCGGTTTTGGCCCGATGCTCACGGATGCGCAGCGTCAACAGTTGATGGCCTTGGTGGGGTAGTCGTGTTGGCGGGACGACTAATGCCAGTGAATCAAGCGCAGTCCCTGTGGGAGCGGGCTTGCTCGCGAAGACGACGGCACAGTCAACATTGATGTCGCCTGACATACCGCTTTCGCGAGCAAGCCCGCTCCCACAGGTTCTGCGCTTAACTAACTGACATTCCAGCGGTCGGCAATGCATGCGCCGTTTCCAGCGGAATCTCCAGGGTGAAAACCGCTCCGTGGCCCGGTCCATCGCTATGCACGCGAAGATGCCCGTTCATCTCTACCGCCGCGAGCGCACAACTGTGCAGGCCAAAACCATGACCTTCCTTGCGCGTGGTGAAGCCGTGATTGAAGATGCGGGTGATGTTTTCGGCAGCGATCCCTTCGCCCTGGTCCTCTACGCTGAGGCGCAGTATTGCGTTATCGATAATCTTGACGCCCAGCGTCATCTGGCGCTGATGGTCGCTGACCTTGGACATTGCATATTTGGCATTGCTGATCAGGTTGATCAGGATCAACAGCAGTCGGTGTTTGTCGCCGATGATCGTTGGCGTGTCCTGGTAGTCCTTGGTGACGACGACATGGTGTCGACTCAAGGCGCCGGAATTCATGCGTAACGCATCCTCGAACAGATCGACGACGTTCAACGGCTCGACCAGCCTGGCGGCACCGGCATAGGCCTGTTGAGTGGAAACGATGTCCTTGATGTGATCGATGCTTTTGGTGAGTTGTGACAGTTCGTCAACGATGCTCGATTGCTCGGTCGCGATGGAGTCGACCAGTTGATTGAGGTAACCGCGAAGCAGTTTGCCTTTTTCATCGAAGGTCATGAACTGCCCCAGGTCTTCGGCATGTTCGTTCATCATGTTCACCGCTTTACCCAGGCCAAGGGTTTTGCTGGCCGCCAATTTGCGGGTGATCACATCTGCCGAGACGTTAACGCTGTTCAGCACATTACCGACGTTGTGCAGCACATTGCTCGCGATCTCCGCCATGCCGGCCATCCGCGCGGCATCGACCAGTTCGCGCTCGGCTTCCAGCAGTTCGCGGGTGCGTTCCTCGACGCGTTGTTCCAGTCGCTCGTTTGCCGTTTGCAACTCATTGTTCATCTTGTTGATCAGGGCATAACTGCGAATCAGGCGGCCGGCCAGATACAACAACAGCAGGGCCATAATGCCGGCGCATATGCCCAGGTAAAGGTGATATTGGCGGTCTGTCGCGCTGGTACGCCGTTGTTTCTCGTTCAATAACTCGTTGATGCTGTCCAACTGCCGTCCGACCGGAATCACACTGATGCGATCAAGCAGATCATTAACGATGGGCTGTTCTTGAACAATGGCATTCACCGCGTCTACAAAGGCAGTGAAAGGCGGGCGCTGTTCGGGCGGCAGTTGATTGATGTATTCATTCAGATACTTCATATGTCCGGAGATTTCCTCAGCCCTTTCGCTGGAGACATAGAGGGCGTATTCAAGGGTATCCAACGTAACATCGAACACCACTGAGGCCGCCACAGCATCCACTTTCGGGCGTTTGTCGTTGAAATCTTCCAGCAACACCCGAATGTTATCTTCCAGCTCAGGCAGGGCCTCGAATGATATTCGCAAGGCCGTGTTGTGCTGTTTGAATTGCTCAACCAGTCGGGTTTTGTTTTCTACCGCATCCAGATAACCCTCGCGTCGAGTTTGCCAAAGGGTCGAGAGGGGGCCGGTCGCATTGAGGTTGTCGAGCTGCGCCCATCGCTGTTCTGCTTCAGCGGGGGCTCCCAGAAACAAATTGTCGTTCAGGCCGATTTTGGCTCTCAGAACCTTCACGTTCCAGTTGGCATCGAACTGCTTGAGTTGGCGAACGAAGTCGCGCGACTCGAAGTAGGTCGATGTGTCGTAGGAATAGGATTTGATCAGCAAAAATATCAGTACGCTGAAAAGAGTCAGCGCAATGGCGCCCAAGGCAGTCCATTTGTAATGATTGGAAAGCTTCATTGCGGCATTCCTCCCTGGGCCATCCTGAGGGAGAGGTTTTGCCAACGGTTAATGATTTCCATTTTTGCGCTCCCTGCAAAATGGCGATGATCACCACATTGTTTGTAAGCCTAGCGTTGTTGGCGGACACCGTTGAAAAAAACACAGAACGGCGGGTCGGCACTCGTTGTTAGAGCCCTGAGTGTTGAAACACCCCTCGGCGGATCCAATCACGCCGAGGGGCTTTTTTTTTTACAGATAGAGGCTATGAATGACCTGACGACTGTCATCGGGATCGTGACGGGTCTCAAAGCCCAGGGCTTTGGCCAAATCGCGCATGGGGGCATTGCTGGCGGCGTCGACGGAATACATCTGACGAAAACCATTCTTGCGCGCGGCCTTGATCAAATGCTCCATCAGCGTGGTGCCCAAGCCCAGATGCTGGTACTCATCGGCAACCGTCACGGCACATTCACACTCAGTGTCGGCGGTGGCGGCATAGCGGCTGACACCGATTTCAATCAGTTTGCCGTTGTCATGGATCAGGGCGATGTAAGCCAACCGCTTCTTGCCGTCGACATCCATCAACTGGTCGAGCATGGCCGTGCCGGGCTCATTGACTTGCGCCAGAAAGCGCATGTGCCGCGACTCCGGGGACAGCTGCTTGATAAAAGCATATTCACGTTCGCGGTCTTTTTCTGTCAGTGGCCGGATCAGCACATGGCGCCCGTCCCTGAGCGCTTCAATCCAGTACTGTCCGGAGACGGCAGCGTAGGCGGCGGCCGCTCGGTCATTGTGGTCTTTAACAGTGAGCATGGTGCAATTCTCCATTCGGGTTGAAAGGCTCGCGCGTCGCAACGAACCACGCGGTTCATTTCTTTTTTACGCCGCTGGCGGCGCTTGAATCTGATCTGGATCAGACACTCGTGACAGGCAGGCTCAAACGCTTGCATCTGATGTAAATCAACCGGGCCAGGGGGTAACGAGCGCAGTCTGGGAACATACCGGCGCTTTGGACCGGCACCGAATCGAGGTGTGTGATGGGTCAATATCAACGTGTGTTGCTGATCGCCGACCGAACCCTGTACCAATCCCCGGCCTTGCAGCGCGCCGTTGCCCTCGCCAAGGTCAGCGGGGCGATTCTGGATGTGCGGGCGTTCATAGAACCGGCCCCGATCATCCATTTGTGGGAAGAAAAAACCGATGAGGCGGAGTACCAGCGCTATCTGCGCCGCTATCGCCGCTGGATGGCGGAAGAAATTCAGCGCCTCAGCGGTGAGGGACTGAAAGTGAGCGTGGAAGTGGTCTTCACCACTCATCCATTGCTGGACATCCTGAGGTGCGTCGAAGAGCTCAAGCCCGACCTGCTGATCAAGGACGTCACGCTGGAGCCGCTGCTCAAGCGCGTGTTTGTCACCCCTCTGGATTGCCATCTGCTGCGCGAATGCCAAGTGCCGGTGCATCTGGTCAATCAGGCCCGTCACGCTTTGCCGCACCGGATCGTGGCGGCAGTGGACCCGTTCGACCCCTCGACGCAAATCAGTGGCCTCAACGACACCATCATTCAATCGGCGAATGCACTGGCCCTGCAATGCGATGCACCGCTGCATCTGCTGTACGCGTATGACTTGTCGCCGGCCTTCAATGGCGATGCGCCCTTGGTCAGCGGCGGGTGGAACGTGGACTTCATGGAGGAGCTGCGGCAATCCCTGCACCAGGCGTTTGTGAGCCTGGCCGATCGCTATGGCGTGCCACCGGAGCGCCGGCATTTCATCATGGGCCTGCCGGCGCCGGTGCTGAGTGAGTTTGTCGAGGAGTATCTGGCCGATGTCGTTGTAATGGGCACGGTGCATCGGGTGGGGTTCGATCGGTTGATCGGCAGCAACACGGAACGGGCGCTTTACTCGGTGCCGGGCAGTATTCTGGCGGTCAAACAGCCGGGATCGCGTGTCAGGGGATGAGCACAATCGCGCCTTTGACCTGACCGGCCCGCAGGCTGGCCAGTGCCTGATTGGCATCGTCCAGGGCGAAACAGGTGACATCGCTGTGCACGGGCGTATGACGCAGCTCTGCAAAAAACGCCGTGCCGTCCTCGCGAGTCAGGTTTGCCACTGAACGGATGCTGCGTTCGCCCCACAGCAATCGATAAGGGAAGCTGGGAATGTCGCTCATGTGGATGCCCGCGCAAATCACACAGCCACCCTTGACGGTGGCCTCCAGCGCCAGTGGCACCAGCGCACCGACGGGGGCGAAGATCAGGCTGGCGTCGAGCGGGTGCGGCGGCGGTTGATCCGAGGGACCTGCCCATTCGGCGCCCAGGGTTCGGGCATAGGCCTGGCCCTCGCTGTCGCCCGGTCGGGTGAAGGCATACACCTGCTGCCCCCGGCCCCGTGCCACCTGAATCGCCAGATGCGCCGCCGCGCCGAAGCCATAAAGACCCAGATGACGCGCCCCTTTGGCCATTTGCAAGGCGCGAAAACCGATCAGCCCGGCACACAGCAGCGGTGCGGCTTCGGCGGCCGAGAGCGCGTCCGGGATGGGAAAACAGAAATGGGCGTCGGCAACGGTGTACTCGGCATAACCGCCATCCAGGTGACAGCCGGTGAACCGGGCGCGATCGCAGAGGTTCTCCCGGCCCGAGCGGCAGAATGTGCACTCACCGCACGTCCAGCCGAGCCAGGGAACGCCGACGCGCTTATCGACCCAGTCGGGCGCGATGTTGGCACCCACCGCCGTCACTTCACCGACGATTTCATGGCCCGGCACCCGCGGCAGCACCGCTTGCGGTAGTTCACCGTCCACCAGATGCAGGTCGGTGCGGCACACGCCACAGGCCAGGACTTTGATTAACAGTTGGTGTGCGTCGGGTATCGGGATGGCACGCTCCTCCCGTTGCAGCGGCTGGCCGGGGGCATGCAAAACCATCGCGCGCATGACGATTCTCCAAAAGCCGATGCACCTGGGGCGTCAGGGGGGCGACTGCCGGTGACAGCCGACGACCAATTGCTTGAGCCCCTCCAGATTCAGGACTTTGACATTACGCCCGGAAATCTCGACCAACCCCTGATCCCGCAGATGAGCGATGCCCCGACAGATGGTTTCCAGGCGCAGGCCCAGATACGAGCCGATCTCTTCACGGCGCATTTTCAGCACGAAGTCTCTGGACGAGTACCCGCGAATGCTCAGCCGTTGCGACAGGTTCAGCAGGAAGGCTGCCAGGCGTTCATCGGAGTTCATGTTACCCATCATCATGAGCATGCTGTGATCACGCACGATCTCCCGGCTCAGGAGCTTGTTCATGTTGTGTTGCAGTGAGGGCAACTCCTGGGCGAGTTTCTCCAGTTGTGCGTAGTGCAGGGGGCAGACTTCGCTGTCTTCCAGGGCAAAGGCGCTGCAGGCGTGCCGATCGTCGCTGATGGCGTCCAGACCGAGCATCTCGCCGGGTATCTGAAAACCGGTCACCTGCTCGCGGCCATCGACCGACAGCATGCTGGTCTTGAATGCACCAATGCGTACCGCATACAGCGAGCGCAACGGATCACCGGCCCGGTACAGGGCGGCACCTTTTTTCACCTTTACCCGCTGAACGATCAGGGTATCCAGCCGCTCGACCTCCTGACCGGTCAAGCCGATCGGCAGGCATAACTCCAGGACGCTGCAGTTGGAGCACGCGGCCTTCAGATAATGATGTTGGTAGGGTCGGGTTTCGGGCATCACTTGTAGCCCCCTGATAGTGGGTAAAGGATAGTTTGGATCGCAACTTAAATCGGGCGTTTACGGGGGCAATCGACGAGCGGGAAAAGGCTCGTCCTCGTCGAGACGGGGCGGCCGGCGCAGGACTTGATGTAAATCAAGTCTTGCGCGTTGCAGACTCCCAGAATTGGCGCATGTTTAATCGGTATACCGAGCCCCTTGCGGAGAACGTCATGAGCGATTTTTTGAGTGCCGAGCAACTGGAAGGGCTGGATGCCTACTGGCGGGCCTCCAACTATCTGGCGGTCGGGCAGATCTACCTCAAGGACAACCCGCTGATGAAGGAGCCGCTGACGCTGGCGCATGTAAAGCCACGGCTACTGGGGCATTGGGGCACGACGCCGGGATTGAACCTGATCTATACGCACCTCAACCACCTGATCACGACCCACGACCTGAACATGATCTTCATCGCCGGCCCCGGGCATGGCGGCCCGGCGGTCGTGGCCCAGACCTACATGGAAGGGACGTACACCGAATTCAACCCGTCGGTGGGGTGCAACACCAACGGTCTGACTCGACTATTCCGGCAGTTTTCCTGGCCCTACGGCATTTCCAGCCATGTTTCAGCGCAGATTCCGGGGTCGATCCATGAAGGAGGCGAGCTGGGCTATAGCCTGGCCCATGCCTACGGCGCCGCGTTCGATAACCCGGATTTGATGGTGGCGTGTGTCATTGGCGACGGCGAGGCCGAAACCGGGACGTTGGCGGCCAGTTGGCACTCCAACAAGTTTCTCAACCCGGCGCGTGACGGGGCGGTGCTGCCGATTTTGCATCTGAACGGGTACAAAATCGCCAACCCGACCGTGCTCTCCAGCATCAGCGAGGAGGAGCTATCGGCGTTGATGTATGGCTATGGCTACGATCCGTATTTCGTCGAAGGGGATGACCCGGCAGAGGTTCATCAGGCCCTGGCCAGGACGCTGGACACCATGGTGCTGGAGATTCGTGAAATTCAACGGATCGCACGCCAACGGCCGCAAACCCGCCCACCGGAACGGCCCTTGTGGCCGATGCTGGTATTACGCACGCCCAAGGGCTGGACGGGACCGAAATTCGTCGATGGTCGTCGGGTCGAAGGCACCTGGCGCGCGCATCAAGTCCCGCTGGCCGATTTTCAGCAACCCACGCACTTGCGGCAATTGGAGGAATGGCTCTACAGCTACCGCCCTGACGAGCTGTTTGACGCCAATGGCACCTTGCTGCCCGAAATCGCCGCCCTGGCGCCGACCGGCCACCGGCGAATGAGCGCCAATCCCCACGCCAACGGTGGGCTGCTGTTGCGGCCGCTGGAGTTGCCGCGGTTCACCGATTATGCGGTGAACATCGAGGTGCCCGGTGGTCTGCGCGCAGAAGCGACACGGGTGCTGGGAGCGTTTTTGCGAGACGTGATGAAAGACAATCTGACGTCGAGCAATTTTCGTCTGTTCGGTCCGGACGAAACCGCCTCGAACCGGCTGGATGCGGTGTATGAAGTCAGCGCCAAGGCATGGATGGAGCCGCTGGGCGTCGACGACGTCAATCTGGCAGCCGATGGCCGGGTGATGGAGATTCTGAGCGAACAGGTGTGCGAAGGCTGGCTCGAAGGCTATTTGCTGACGGGCCGGCATGGGCTGTTTTCCTGTTACGAGGCGTTCATCCACATCGTCGACTCGATGTTCAACCAGCATGCCAAATGGCTGAAAACCGCCGCTGAAGTGCCATGGCGCAAACCCATTGCCTCGCTCAACTATTTGCTCACGTCCCATGTCTGGCGCCAGGACCATAACGGCTTCTCCCACCAGGATCCGGGGTTCATTGATCTGGTGGCGAACAAAACCGCGGACGTGGTCCGGATCTATCTGCCGCCCGACGCCAACTGCCTCTTATCGGTGGCCGATCATTGCCTCAGAAGCCGCAATTACGTCAACGTGATCGTGGCCGGCAAGCAACCGGAATGGCAATGGTTGAATATCGATGCGGCGATTCGTCATTGCCAGGTCGGTATCGGACGGTGGGACTGGGCCTGCCAGGATGATAGCGATCCCGACGTGGTCATGGCCTGTGCCGGCGACGTTCCGACCCTTGAAACCCTGGCCGCGGTCACCTTGCTGCGCGAATACGTGCCGGATTTGCGGGTGAGGGTGATCAATGTCGTCGATCTGATGGTCCTGCAACCGTCGTACCACCATCCCCATGGTTTGCCGGACAACGCATTCGATGAACTGTTCACCGTCGACCGACCCGTGATTTTCGCCTTCCACGGCTATCCCGCGCTGATCCACCGACTGCTGTACAAGCGCACCAATCACGAAAACTTTCATGTCCGCGGCTTCAAGGACGAGGGGGCTACCACCACACCGTTCGACATGGCGGTGCTCAACAACCTGGATCGGTATCAGCTGGCACTGGATGTCATCGAGCGCGTGCCCCGGCTGCATGATCAGCTCCAGACCGCCCGGGCGCGCTACTGGGCGACGATGGAGAAGCACAAGCTTTATCTCATCGAACACGGGCAAGACATGCCCGAAGTGATGCAGTGGCAATGGACACCGGCGCCGGATAACCGGGCTTGATGGTTATCACAGTTTCGGTAATGCCGGGGCAGGCTTGAGTGGCATCAGCGGCGGGAATTCCTCGGGGGTGAGGGTTTCCTTTTCCAGCAACAGGCGGGCCCCCTCATCCAGGTCGGCCCGGCGACTCTCCAGCAATGCCTTGGCCCGTTGGTAGGCTTCATCGAGCAGGGCGCGGATACCCAGGTCGATTTCCCGGGCGGTCTGTTCCGAATAATCCTTCTCGCCTACCGTGGCCATGCGGTCTCCCAGGTACGTTGCGTTTTGCCGCTCCAGCACCGATTGTCCGAGTTCGGCGCTCATGCCGAACCGGGTGATCAATTGGCGGGCGATATCAGTCGCGCGGCCCAGATCATCGGCGGCCCCGGTGGAGATCTGGCCATAGACCAGGTCTTCGGCGGCGCGCCCGGCCATCAGCACGACAATCCGGTCCTTGAGGGTCTGGCAACTGATCAGGAAGTGATCCTCGGTCGGTCGTTGCAGGGTATAGCCGAGCGAGCCGATGGCGCGGGGCACGATCGACACTTTATGCACCGGATCCATCGCCGGCAGCGTGCTGGCGGCCAGAGCATGCCCCATTTCGTGATAGGCCACTACCCGGCGCTCGTCGGGATCGAGCAGGCTGCTCTTGCGTTCGAGCCCCGCGATGAGCCGCTCTACGGCCGCGGTGAAATCGTTCAGGCTGACCGCTTCGGCGCCGCGTCGAGTGGCGACGATGGCCGCTTCGTTAACCAGATTGGCCAGGTCGGCGCCGGTGAAGCCGGTGGTGATCTCGGCGATACGTGCGCCATCAAGCCCTGGCTCCACGGTGATTTTCTGCATATGAACCTTGAGGATCGCCTCCCGACCTTTGCGGTCGGGGCGGTCGATCAGAATCTGCCGGTCGAAGCGCCCGGCCCGCAACAACGCCGGGTCGAGGACCTCAGGCCGGTTGGTCGCGGCCAGCAACACCACGCCCTCACGGGGATCGAAGCCATCCAGCTCGGCCAGTAACTGGTTGAGGGTCTGTTCTTTTTCGTCATTGCCGCCCAGCGTACCGACGCCGCGCATCTTGCCCAATGCGTCGAGTTCATCGATGAAGATGATGCAGGGCGCCGCCTGCCTGGCCTGCTCGAACAGGTCGCGGACCCGGGCTGCGCCGACCCCGACGAACATCTCGACGAACTCGGAGCCGGAGATCGAGAAAAACGGCACACCGGCTTCCCCTGCGATGGCTTTGGCCACCAGCGTCTTGCCGGTGCCTGGCGGGCCCACCAGCAAGGTGCCTTTGGGAATGTGTGCGCCCAGGCGTGCGTACTTGGCCTTGTCCTTGAGGAACGAGACGATCTCCACCAACTCGGCCTTGGCTTCGTCGATGCCCGCGACATCGGCGAAGGTGACCCCGGTGTCGCGTTCGACAAACACCTTGGCCCGGGACTTACCGACATTCATCAGCCCACCAAGACCTTGTTTGTCCGCCATCCCGCGAAACAGGAAATTCCAGAACACCATGATCAGGACAAACGGTAACAACCAGCCCAACAGGCTGTTCAAAAAGGTGTTTTCGGTGGTTCCGGTAAAACCGACGCCCGATTGAGACAGTTCGGTCGCCAGCGCCGGGTCGACCCGCACGGTGGAGAACCGCTCGCGTCCGTCGATGGGCTCTTGCAACTTGCCGCTGATCTGGTCCTTGTCGACCCGCAAATCACTGACTTTTTGCTCGTTCAACAGTTGCAGGAATTGGCTGTACGGGAGGGGCTGCACCGCCTGGCGCTCGCCGAAGAAAATCTGTGCGAGGCTCAGCACGATAAAAGCGATCGCGAAGTAGGACAGATTCCACTGGTCGTTCTTTTTCATGGCCTTGGCTCAGAGTGGGAACGCAGGGTCGTTTATAACGGGCCGCCACCGCGCGGTCAGGGTTGTTCCACGCCCAGGGGATGAAAAGTCATTGAAAAGCGACACCCTGTTTCTGCAGGCCAGCGACCGACCCCTTTACTAAAGATAGCCTGCTTCAGCTTCTCCCTCGCGGGTGAAGCGCTACGCCATGCGGACCCTGGCAATAGCGGGGTGACCGACTGTCGGTTGTTGGCCCGAATTGACAATTATCAACCTGTGCAGCAAGGAACCGGGTCCAAATTAAGTCTTGAGGTTCACGGTGTTTTCAATGCGCGCCACTGCAAGGGGGCGATTTGAAAGCACGGCTTCGCGTGGGATTTTTATCCAAGTCATTTGTGAGGAAAAGACCATGGACAAGTATCAGCAGAGTCAAAAAAACAACCTGTTCAAAACCCCGGCGCATGATCCGTATTGTTTGCCGCGAGTCGAAGGTTCTGCCATCTGTTCGGAGTGTGGAGCCGCTTATCAAGCGGGTAACTGGACCTGGAAGATTCCTGAAAACACGGTGATTCATGACGCGCAATCGATGATCTGCCCAGCCTGTCGGCGTACCAATGACAACAGGCCTGCCGGCACGCTGACGCTATCGGGCAGCTTCTTGCTTGAGCATCTGAATGAAATCGTCAACCTGATCAAAAATACCGAGGAACAGGAAAAAGCGGAACATGCCCTGGAGCGCCTCATCAGCCTGACCGACTCAGAGGATGCGCTGATTGTGACCACCACCGGTATCCATCTCGCGAACCGTCTGGGTCACGCACTTGAAGCGGCTTTCAAAGGACACTCCGATTATCAGTACAACGATAATGAGTACGGGCTGAGCGTCAGCTGGACGCGTGACGACTAGAAGCATCGACGCGCACAAACTGCTATCGCTTACCAGGCAGGTTTATGCGGGTAGCCTGCCTGGCGCAGGTATTTGATATTTATCAACGCCAGGGAGATCCCAACGGAGGAGTCTGAGGTTAACGCTGGTGCTTGACCCAGCGAGGACGCAACGGCTGCCTCCCGCAACAGGTAGTGCAGGCGTTGAAAAGCCACCTGTCTGGAGTCAGATCATGAGCCAGTACCAACGGTTATTGCTGATCATCAACCCGGCCCTGCGTCACTCTCCTGCAATACACCATGCAGCGGCCCTGGCCAAGGCCAGCGGGGCAACTTTGCACATAGTTGCCTTGATAAAGTCGTTGGACATTCTGTCCCTGCTGGAAGAGGGCGTGCGGGAAACGGCTCGGGAGAGTTACCTGCAGGACCATCGCGATTGGCTGCAGAGTCAGGCAAAAAATATCCGTGGTCGGGGGATCGAAGTGACGACGGAGGTGGCCTGGGCCGATGACCTGCAGCAGGACATTCTTGATCACGTCACGGAAATGCAGCCCGACCTGTTGATCAAGGAAGTTCAGCATGAATCTGCGCTCAAGCGCGCGCTCTTCACCCCTCAGGATTGGCACCTGCTGCGCCACTGTCCGATTCCGGTCTATCTGGTGGGCGCCAGTGGCCATGCCTTGCCGCGCAAGGTGGTGGCAGCGGTTGATGCTTGCGATACCGACCCTTCAGACAGCGAGCTGAATGAGCGGATTATCCAGCAGGCTACCGGGCTCGCGCTGCAGTGTGATGCCGAGTTGCACCTGCTGTACGCCTGCGACACTTCGACAGACTATCTGGGTGATATGGGCGGTGGTGGTCTGACGCTGTCGGAACTGACCAGGCAAATGCGTAAAGCCCTGGAGAAATCGTTCCTCAAGTTGGCCGGTCGATACGGTGTGCCGTCTGACCGTCGGCATTTCATCCTGGGACATCCCGTCTCGGCGCTGAGTGAGTTCGCCTTTGAGCAACACGTGGATGTGATCGTGATGGGCAGGGTGCAGTCTCACGGCTTGAACAAGCTTGTGGGCAGCACCACCGAACATATCCTGTATCAGGTGCCTTGCAGCGTTCTGGCAGTCTAGGGGCGGACCTTGCCGACTACGCTCAATTGGCTGGAAAGCGAGTCAGCGGGCAGCGCCATGACGCAGCACTTCAATGCAAAACTCCAGTTCATAGGGCGGCACGTTGCATTCGACGATGTCATGGGCGGCCACTTGCAGGTGCACGCCGACAATATCGGCATGGATCGGCTGCTGGCAGACATGCCGGTCGACCAGTACTGCCGTGTAGACCCGACGAGCACCGAGTTGCGCCAGGTACGCGCAGGTGCGCAGGAGCGAATGGCCTTCAAACAGCACATCATCGACAACCAGCAGGGTGGTATTGGCAAGGTCCAGCGTGTTGAGAAGCGGGTTCTCGGTCAGTGCAGTGTGTGCATGCAGCACCTTGAGGTCATCGGCATAGCGCTTGACCTTCAGTGGGTAGAGAGGCAGTTCTGGCTGGCCGGTCTGACGTGACAGATGTTGCCGTAAACGCTGTGCCAGAGGCTCACCACGGCGCTGGATGCCGACCAATGCCGCTTGAGCGGGCGGCAACAGTGTTGCGGCCTGGCGCGCCATTGCCTGCAGCACCAATTCGAGTTCATCGCTGTCGTACAAGCGCAACCGCTGACTCGAAGGCAGAGTAGGCATGGCAGTCTCCCGTCGAAAGCCCGATGGGTGAATCATAACGTAAGGGCTGTGTAGAGCATGCGCCTTGGGAGGACCACTGGACAGCCTTGCGCGGGCACTTGATATAAATCAACAACAAGGAGACTTCAGGAGCGGAATCTAAACTAAGGATGATGCTTGATTCAGTGAGGACGCGACGGCTGCCCACGGTCTGGAGAAGTCAGGGCGGAGTGATACGAACCGACAGGCGTGATCGCCGGGGAGGTTTCAAGTGATTCAGAACCCCTCATCGCAAACCCTCTTGCGCGACCGGGTTGATGCCGGTCGGAGACTGGTAGAACCGTTGCTCAAATACGCTCATCGACCCGATGTCATCGTTCTCGCTTTGCCCCGTGGCGGCGTGCCGGTTGCCTATGAAATTGCCACGGCCCTGGAGGTGCGCCTCGACCTGATGCTGGTCCGCAAGCTGGGGGTGCCATTCCATGAGGAGTTCGCCATGGGCGCGATTGCCAGTGGCGGCATACAAATCGTCAATGAAGAGGCGCTGCGGGCGAACCGTATCGATCAACGCACACTCGATAACGTGGTTGCACGGGAAACGCAGGAGCTGGTGCGGCGCGAGCGTGCCTACCGCGGGACGCGGGCACCGGTGCAACTCAAGGATCAGGTGGCGATTCTGGTCGACGACGGCCTGGCGACCGGCGCCTCGATGATGGCGGCGATACACGCGGTGCGCCTGCAATCACCGTCGCGCATCGTCGTTGCGGTGCCAGTGGCACCGCTTGATACGCTAGAGGCCCTGTATAGCGAAGTCGATGAGGTGATCTGCCCGCTCATTCCTGAGTGGATGATGTCGATCGGTTATTGGTACATGAACTTTTCCCAGACCTCGGACGATGAAGTCATCGATCTTTTGCAACGGGCCTGGCACAGAGAATCCGGCGGGAGTGTTCCCGGTCAGGAGGATTGAAATGATTGAGGCTCGCTATCGAAAGCTGGACCTGGGGGACATGGCGCTGTCTGCCGACCTGCGTCTGCCCAAGAACGCTGTCGGCCTGGTGGTCTTCGTCCATGGCAGCGGCAGCAGTCGTTCAAGCCCGCGTAATCAACAAGTTGCCGAGTCGCTGGCCCGGCGAGGGCTGGGCACATTACTGTTCGACCTGCTCACGGAACCGGAGCAACACTTGGATAATCAGACCCGGGAGCTGCGTTTCGATATCGCACTGCTTTGCGGGCGGTTGGTGAAGGTGATCGACTGGATTGGCCAGGATGCCGAACTGCAACAGCTTCGGATCGGATTGTTCGGCGCCAGCACCGGTGCCGCTGCGGCGCTGATGGCAGCGGCCGAGCGTGCGGACGTGGTGCATGCCGTGGTGAGCCGAGGAGGGCGGACCGACCTTGCGGGTGCGGCGCTGGCCCGCGTGAAGGCTGCGACCCTGCAGATTGTCGGTGAGCAAGATCCGGTGGTGATCAATCTAAATGTGCAAAGCAGTCATGCCTTGCGGTGTGAGAAACGTCTGGAAGTCGTGCCGGGCGCTACGCATCTTTTTGAAGAAACAGGCGCGCTTGAAACAGTCGCCAGGCTGGCTGGCGACTGGTTCGAGCGGTATTTGCACGGTAGTCGTCCAGCGTCGACCCCCACCGTCTGATGCTTGTCATACGCCAAATGGAAAGGTGAATACAGCGTCAGCAGCAGGAACAGTTGAATGCAGCCATTGGTGATCCACAGCGCATTGGCCGGCACACCCTGGCTGTTCTCCACGGCGAGCGCCCCCGGCATGACGTTTTCCCTGGCCGGGGTAAACACCGATTCGGCCGCTAGCAGCGTCCAGGCGAGCAGGGCGCCACCCACCGAAATAATCAAGCCGATACTGATCAATACCGATGACGCATTACGAACATGCCGGGCATTCGAGTCCTAAGCTCTATCCATTCATGTCGCGCGCAGGAACTCACATCAATGCTCGGTAAGTGGCTGGATCCGGCTCTATTGCTGCTCACCACCCTGACCCTGCTGGTCGGGGGCATTGCGCAGGTCGTCGGGAAGTCTGACTGGGCATCGATTTTCTGGGCCGCAGGCAGTCTGGTGATGGCCCTGGTATTGCTCGTCGAGATTGCCAGGCGCCTGGCCCGACGCGAGGCCGGTGTAGATCTGATTGCACTGCTGTCGATTGCAGCGGCGTTGTTTTTTGAACAGACGCTGGTGGCGGCGGTGATTGCCTTGATGCTGGCGTCAGGTCGCATCCTGGAGTTTTTTACCAAACAACGCGCCGAACGCGAGCTGCGTGCGCTGGTAGACCGGGCGCCACGCTTTGCCTGGCTGCAAGAAAGTGGCGATTTACGGCAGATACCGGTTGAGCAGATCCAACCGCACCAGACACTGCTTGTACGCTTGGGGGAGGTGGTACCGGTCGATGGCTGTCTACTCAGTTCTACAGCCGTTCTGGACGAATCGGCGCTCAGCGGTGAGTCACTGCCGGTCACCCGCCAGGCAGGGGAGCAACTGCCCAGTGGCGTGACCAATGTCGGTGCGCCCATTCTCCTGACAGCCACGCGAACGGCAGCGCAGAGCACCTATGCCGGGGTGGTGCGCCTGGCCGAAACCGCACGACGCTCGCGCGCGCCTTTCGTGCGTCTGGCCGACCGTTATGCATTGCTCTTCATTCCTCTGACATTGCTGATTGCCGGGATCGCCTGGCACATGAGTGGAGATTCTTTGCGAGCGCTGGCGGTTTTGGTGGTGGCCACACCTTGCCCTTTGATTCTGGCGGTGCCGATCGCGATTATGTCAGGTATCTCCAGGGCGGCGCGGCGCGGGATCCTGATCAAGGACGGCGTGACCCTGGAAGCGCTGGCCGGGGTCAAGCAGGTGTTTCTCGACAAGACCGGCACGCTGACCAGCGGCCATGCCCGTCTGCAGTCGATTGAAACCAACGGAGCGTTCGATCCGCAGCGCCTGCTTGGCCTGGCCGCTTCGCTGGCGCAGGCCTCGACGCACCCGATTTCCCAAGCCATTGTCACAGCGGCCTATCAGCGTGGATTGCCGCTCAGCCTGCCGCAGGACGTTGAGGAGATTCCGGGCGCGGGTCTTTGCGGGCTGATCGATGGCCTGCGAGTGCGCTTCGGCACCTTGTCGTTTGTTCATAAAGACATGCCTGTGCCTGGCTGGGCCACAACCATGCTGCGCCACATGGATTACCTGGCGTGCAGTGGCAGTTTCATTGAAGTGAATGGGGCACTCGCCGGTTTGCTGGTTTTCTCGGACAACCTGCGTCGGGAAACCCCGCTAACCCTGCGTCGACTGCGCAACAGAGGCATTGAGAGAATCGTCATGCTCACGGGTGATCGCCTGGAAACCGCCGAGATGATTGCGCTGTCTGCCGGTATTGACGAGCTGCGTGCCGGGTTGACCCCTGAGGATAAAGTGCGTGCGGTCCAGGAAGGCTGCCTGCGCGCCAGCACACTGATGGTGGGCGATGGCATTAACGATACCCCCGCACTGGCGGCCGCCCATGTCGGTGTGGCGATGGGGGCCAGCGGTGCCACGGCCTCTGCGCAAGCCGCGGGGGTTGTGCTGCTGGTGGATCGCCTGGATCGTCTGGTAGAGGCGCTGGACATTGCCCGCCGGACCCGTCACATCGCCCGCCAAGGCGTGTTGGTCGGCATGGGAATGTCCGTGCTGGCCATGGTTGTGGCGGCCTTCGGTTACCTGCCGCCGCTTATCGGCGCCATTGTGCAGGAAGGCATCGACGTGGTGATCATTATCAATGCCCTGCGTGCATTGATGCCATCGCAAGGTCTGCACCAACAGCTTGCCGGGGAGCATATCGATCGCCTGCAGGATGAACATGATCAGCTTTCCACGGTGCTGAGCGATCTGCATAAGATGGCCAACGACTTTGCCCTGCGTCCACTTGAGCAAGCACAGGCCGACTTGGGTGAACTGGTGGATAAGCTGCAAGCCTCACTGGCCCTCCATGAACGCGAAGATGAAAAAAACCTGTACCCGCTGCTGACAAGAAGCATGCAGGGTGAGGACCCCTTGTCGGCATTGAGCCATGCCCATCGAGAGATCTTTCGCCTTATCCATGTGCTGGCGCGCATGAGCGCTGACTTCAGTGCCGACCCTGCAACGGCTTGCGCCGATGAGATTCAGCACCAGTTGATTCGTCTGGATACCCTTGTGCAACTGCACTTTGACCAGGAGGAGGAACTGTTCCGTTATCTCGACAGACGCTAATGAAAAGCCGGTCTCAGTCGATCCGTGCAAGGGAAGGGCGGCGGGTTATTTGCGCTTCCAGTACTTCTGCATTTCGATAAACAGAAAGGATGCCGTCCAGGTGATGAGTACCAGACCGGTCAGGGCCTCCAGACCCGTCAGGTACTTGAGGTTGCCCACCGGTGCAATATCGCCGAAACCGATTGTCGTGTACGTGGTGAATGAAAAGTACACGCAGTCCATCAGTGAACCATCGAAGTTGCCAATCAGGCTGCCCCATTCTCCGGAGCGCACCATCAGGTAATAGACCAGCGCGAAGCACCACACCTCTATGGCATGGGCCAGCAGAGCACCGAACACCCCGACGACAATCCTGAAGCGGCTCCAGAGTTTAAGCCTCGGCAACCAGTCATTGAGGCGTAACAGGCATTCGTAGTGGATCACCACTGCGACGATCACCACCAGCGTATTGATCAATGTGACCGCGAACATCATGCACCTCCAGTGAAACGCGGCCGGTGCGATCCACGATTTCCCCAGATCATTGACTCAGGCGAGCAGCAAATGATCTTCAACCTGCTTTACACCGGGCACCGACCAGGCTGCACGTTCCGCTATTTTGCGCTCGCGCCACAAATGAACCCTGCCTTCAAGCTTCACGACGTCGCCTTCGACCTTGACGTGGATCTCCTTGGCATCGACTTCGGCATTGCGCTTGAGGGCTTCTTCGATACGTTGCTGGACATCGACCGCATTCACCCGTGCACGAAGGGTCAGCAGGTTGTCGATGCCGACCACTCCCGACAATTTGTGCACGGCCCGCTCCACGGTTTCTTTCTGGTATTGCCAGTCCACTTCGCCTTCAAGGGTGACCCAGCCGTTCTGCACCGTGATTTCGATGTCATCCTCGGGAACGTCTGAGCTCCACGCGATGATGTTCAAGGCCCGGGCTGCGATGGTGTCATCCGCCGTGCCAGCGTTTTTCTCCGGTCTGACCTGAATTTCTTCGGCCAGCGCGCGTACTCCTTTGATGCTTTTTACCGCGCGTTCTGCGTTGATTTTCTGCATGTAGCTCTTGACGTGCCCGGAGAGTGTGACGACGCCGTTGTCCACGGTCACACCGATGTTGGCAGCATCGATATCAGGCTGGAATTCAAGCTCTTCCAGAATATGTTGACGCAAACTCAAGTCGCTCATGGTGATGCCCTCTGTCTGATACGTGGATTACAACGGACGCAAGCCTGGCCCGATCAGTTTTTTCTACACTGGAACGACATCAAGACATTGAGCTAAATCAACAAGGCTTCTGTGAGTGCGTCCGGCTATCACTCGCCGGCCATTAGTTGACAAAAATCAGAGCCCCGCGGCGATAACGCCAGATACTGTTCATCACAGCCTGACACTTCCCTGCCGCGATGAACCGAGGGGAAACCATGGATAAGCGTTTATCCGTCGGGTAAAGCGTTACCTGGCTTGAGGAAATGACGATGCGAATGACATTTCTCGGTGCGGCGGGCACGGTGACCGGCAGCAAGTACCTGCTGGAACATCACGACCACCATGTGCTGATCGACTGTGGTTTATTCCAAGGCTATAAACAACTGCGTCTGCACAACTGGGACCGTTTCCAGGTACCGGTTCGCGACCTCGACGCCATCGTGCTGACCCATGCCCATCTGGATCACAGTGGCTATTTACCGGTGCTGGTGCGCAACGGTTATCGCGGGCCGGTGTATGCCACCCCCGCGACCTGTGAATTGGTGAAAATCCTGCTGCGTGACAGTGGCCGCTTGCAGGAAGAAGAGGCCGAGTTTGCCAATCGCCATGGCTTCTCCAAACACACTCCGGCGCTGCCGCTTTATACCGAGCAAGACGCCGAACAGGCGCTGAAACTGTTGCATCCGGTGGAGTTGCACCACCGGGTCCAGATTGTTCCGGGCATGAGCATCCTGTTGCGCTGCGCCGGACACATACTGGGCGCCGCCACGGTGGAAGTGGTGGCTGATGGTATGACGCTGGTGTGTTCCGGGGACCTGGGGCGGCCGAACGATCCATTGATGTTCGCCCCGGAAATCATCGAGCAGACCGATTACCTGCTGGTGGAGTCGACTTACGGTGACCGACAGCACCCTGTTGAATCCCCGGAGGAGCAACTGGCGCAGGTCATCACCCGCACCGCTTTGCGCCACGGCATCACGCTGGTGCCATCGTTTGCAGTCGGACGTGCGCAATTGCTGATGTATTACCTGTACAGGCTTGTCCAGAAGCGAGCGATCCCGGACCTGCCGATCTACCTCAACAGCCCCATGGCCACCGACGTCACGCGCCTGTACCAGCGTTTTCGCAGCGAGCACCGGTTGTCACCGCAGGAATGCGAAGGCATGTGCCATGTCGCGCATTTCGTGCGCTCGACCCAAGACTCTATCGAACTGGACCAGCAACGCACCCCGGCGGTGATCATCGCCGCCAGCGGCATGGCCACCGGTGGGCGCGTACTTCATCACCTCAAGGCACTGGCACCCAACCCGTTGAATACGCTGCTGGTGCCGGGCTTCCAGGCGGGCGGTACCCGTGGTGCGCAGATCATCGCCGGTGCTCCATCGGTGCGTATCCATGGCCAAGACGTGCCGATCCGGGCCGAAGTGGTACCGATGCAAACGCTGTCCGCGCATGCCGATGCGGATGAAATCATGCAGTGGTTGCGCGGGTTCAAACGGCCGCCGAAGCACACCTATGTGGTGCACGGGGAACCGAATGCCTCGGATGTACTGCGCCGGCGTATCAGTCTGGAACTGGGCTGGTCGGTTTCGGTGCCGGAGTACCGCGACAGTGTTGAATTAACCCCCCTCGATCAGCCCTCAAGCTCATCACTCTGACAATAAACCCCTTGGCCGGTTTTCCGGCAAAGGGCCGGGGATGAGAGGAGCAAGGACCTGTGCCAAAAATTGTCCTGAGTTTCATGGCGCGGCTCAGCGCCCGACAGTAGTGTCCGAGCGCTGTCGCAGCGTCCCTCTACAGATCTTCAGGTGAAACCACCCATACACTGCACGGCATTTTGTACAGCAGATGCTCCACGGTGCTGCCCACCAATCGACCCATGCCACGATGGCCGACCCGGCCCATGACAATCACATCGACGTTGTACGCATCGGCGTAATGGGTAAGGACCTTGGCCGGGTTGCCCATGATCATGTGCTGTTGCTCCGGCGCAATACCGTTGCGTTCGGCCAATTCGCGGAAGGCATCGCCCTGTGCGTCGAACAGAGTCTTGGCTTTGCCTGAAGAGAAAAACGTCGAGCTGTTGTCGAAATCGAACTCGTCCGCGCTGATCGATGACAGGTCATGGGCATAGATAACATCGAGCTCGGCGTTGCAGGTACTGGCCAGCTTTGACGCCTCGCGCAGAATCCTGTCGTTGAAATCCTTGTACTGAGTATTGCTGTGGAAGGGATCGACCGCGGCGACGATCTTGCGTGGCAACGCGTGCTGCACATGGCTGACAAAATGCAGCGGAACCGGGCATTCGCGCAGCAGATGAATATCCAGGGGCGTGAACATGATCCGTGACAGCAGCGACTCGTACTCCAGAGCCTTGATCAGGACTGCCATCGGCTGTTCTTTGAGGTGAACGAGGATTTCCTGCAACGGTCTTTCTACCCAAACCACCTCAGTGGTGACAGGCACACCGATTTTACGCAAGGGACGGGCCTGTTCTTCGAGCCATTGGCGATGGCGCTCGACATACCCGAGCCGCATCTGCTCCTGCACTTGTTCATTGACCAGGCTGGCCGTTGCCAAACCTTCCAGGTAATCGAAGGCGACGATGTGCAGGGCCGCGCCCGCGGCCTTGGCCAACGCGGCGGCCCGATCGAACGCGGGGCTGTTTTCCATGAGCGGCGAGACGACCAGCATGAAGCGTAATTGCTCAGACATGACAAAGCTCCTGTCAAAAACTGCGGAAACACCTGTGCTCCATGGCACCCATGCGTTTGGGCACCGATGCTCTGTTTTTTATCCTGTCACTGACGGGAGGAACGGGATTGATCTTTATCAATCTGGCGAGTGATGCAGCATGCGCCCCGACGTGTGGTGGGGGGCGTTGTAGAGCCGCTTTCGGGTTTGTTTCCAGCAAACTGACGATTCAGAAGAACGGTCGACCCTATAGCTGACAAAGATCAAATCCCCTGGTTCTGAAGCGCTCACTCTGTGGTTCTACCCACTGCATCGAGATGGCCGTGCGCCGAGGTGCCCTATGTCGCAGACACAGCGTTTACTGCTGATCGCTCCTTTCGGCATGACTCGTACTCCAGCGTTCGACCGGGCCGCCATGTTGGCCCGCGCGATGCAATTGCCGATGTTGCAAGGAGAGTAGAGGTGAAAATTCAACGTCTGCTGTTGATTGCCCCGACCGAAATGGTCCGCACCCCGGCTTTCGATCGGGCGCGAGCCCTGGCCTGTGCAACCGGTGCAATGTTGCACATCGTTGCTTTCGATCATGTCCAGGCACTGGCGGTGGCCGGCCTGTTTGACCACGACGCAATGGCCCAGGCACGGGAAGGTTACTTGCAGGTGCATCGTCACTGGCTGGAACAGCAAGCCCGGTTTCAACGATGCGAAGGGTTGCAGGTGACCACTGAAGTGGTCTGGGCCAGACCGAGCCTGGCGCATCTGCTTGAGTACGTGAATGACTTCCATGCGGACCTGGTGATCAAGGACACACATCGCGTGTCGGCACTCGATCGCGCCTTTCACCGGCCTCTGGACTGGCAGTTGCTGCGCAACTGTCCGGCCCCTTTGCACCTGGTCACCGATGCCGTAAATCCAAACCCGTTGAGCATACTCGCCACCGTCGACCTGTCCCATCTGGAGGCGCTGACCCAAGGGCTTAATGACCGGATTCTCGACCTGGCCTCGACGCTGGCTGAATCCTGCGGCGCCACCTTGCACCTGCTCAACGTCGACGGCTGGTCGGAGTTGGGGGAGTCTGAGGTGAACGTGCCGACAGCGACACTGGATGGCAGTTTGAGAGACGCGGTCATCGATGCTCAGCTGGAGGCCTTTGAGGTGCTTGCCGAGCGCTACGGAATCGAGAAACAACAGCAACATCTACTGCCTGGGATTCCCTCTGAGGTGATCGCACATTTTGTACAACGACATGCCTTCGACATGGTAGTACTGGGGACAACCTACCATCGCGGGATCGATATGTTCATCGGCAGTACGGCCGAAAGTGTGTTGAACCGGTCGCCCTCCAGTCTGACGATCGTCAAGCCATTGCCCCGGGTCGACTGACAGGTTCTGCCTGGCGCCCTCGCGACTACAAAAAAAGCCCCTGACCGGTTTCCCGGCAAGGGGCTTTCTGTCGCGCGAAGGGCGATTCAGCTTGATTTGATTTGCACCTTTTTGTCCGCGTTCATGGCTTCGGGCTTCTTCGGCAGCGAAATGCTCAGCACACCTTTACTGAAGTTCGCTTCGATCTTGTCGGCATCGACGCCTTTGGGCAGGCTGAATGCCCGCTGGAAGGAGCCATAGTGACGCTCTGACAAGTGATAGCCCTTTCTTTTTTCTTCCTTGTCCTCTTTCTTTTCACCCTTGATGATCAGGTTGCCATTGGACAATTTGATGTCGATATTTTCCTGATCCATGCCCGGCAGTTCGGCGGTGATTTCGAAGCTTTCATCCTTCTCGGTAATGTCCACCGCAGGCAGGCTGCGGCCGATAAATTCCCGACTCCAGAACGGTTCGACATCGAACAGCCCACGCCGGAAAGGGGTCAACCCCGAGCCACGATTGAAGTCTTCGAACAGGTGATCGACCTGCTGGCGCAGTTTTTCCAGGGGCCGCCAAGGGTCTGCCACCGTCGGTTGCTGATCGGTTTTTTCGTCGTCGGTCTGCACCGGCATTTTCTTCTCGAAATTGGCCATTTTTTATTCCTCCTATCGAGCACTGCGGTGGGCCGGGAACGTCTCGGAGGCCGGTCCACCACGACAGATTCAGGCCTTACCTTAAAAGGTTAGTATTCCTGCGGCCGCCAGACCGACCAACAGTCGGTTTCTGACGGCGAGCCGTCTATTTCGAGAACTTGCGCGCACCGACCACGCAAAGGATCACCGCAACGGTCACACCCAACATGCCAAGGCTGACCTGCTCATGCAGCAGCGTGGCCGCCAGCGCCAGGCCAAAAAACGGCTGTAATAGCTGAAGCTGACCGACGGCGGCAATCCCTCCCTGGGCCAGCCCGCGATACCAGAACACGAAGCCGAGAAACATGCTGAACAGCGAGACATAAGCCAGGCTGATCCATGCGGTCGGGGTGATTCCCGAGAGCGAAGGCGGGGCCAGGAACCAGGTCAGCGGGACCATGACGGGAAGCGACAGCACCAGGGCCCAGGAAATCACCTGCCAGCCGCCCAGTGTTCTTGAAAGCTTCGCGCCTTCTGCATAGCCCAATCCGCAGGCGAGGATGGCCAGCAACATCAGAATGTCCCCCGCAGGAGAGGCGGTCAGGCCTTGGGACACGGCAAAACCTACCACCAGCAGGCTTCCCAGCACTGAGAAGAACCAGAAGACCGGCCGGGGACGCTCGCCACCGCGCCAGACGCCGAAGGCTGCCGTGGCCAGTGGCAACAGGCCAACGAAGACGATGGAATGCGCAGACGTCACATATTGCAGTGCCAGCGCCGTCAGCAGCGGAAACCCGAATACAACGCCCAGAGCCACGATTGCCAGGGAGAGAAGCTGACTCTTGGCCGGCCGTTTCTCGTTGAAAAGCAGCAGCATGCACAACGCCAGAAGGGCAGCGATGCTGGCCCGCGCAACCGTCAAAAAGACCGGGTCAAACTCCAGAACGGCCACCCGCGTCGCCGGCAGCGAGCCGCTGAAAATGAGCACGCCGATGAACCCGTTGAGCCAGCCGCTCGCGGTCTTTTCCGTGGTGTGGGTTTGCAGATTCGATGTGCGTTCCATTGAGGACTCCCTTTATGCCGGTTGCATGGGAGGCATCCTATGGACGAAACTCAATACAATCAAAATATTGTCATGGATACACTTGCGCATGCCTCGTTCCCGCTACAAATCACTGGTGGATGAATTTGCCGCGGACATCCGCTCAGGACGACTGTTGCCGGGCACGCGCTTGCCGACCCACCGTCAGTTGGCGGCAACGGAAGGCCTGGCGCTGGTGACGGCTAGCCGCGTTTACGCGGAGCTGGAAGCCATGGGCCTGGTCAGCGGAGAGATGGGGCGGGGGACTTTCGTCAGGGAAACGTCATGGTCGCCGGGCCAGAGTATTGACCAGCATAGCGTTGCCGCTGGCATGACGGACCTGAACTTCAACTATCCGGCGCTTCCCGGGCAGGCAGAACTGCTACGAAATGCCCTGCGCCAGCTCGCATCGGCCGGCGATCTGGAATCGCTGCTGCGCTATCAGCCACACGCGGG
The DNA here is from genome assembly GCF_019218905.1 of Pseudomonas sp. PDM24. NCBI lineage: Bacteria > Pseudomonadati > Pseudomonadota > Gammaproteobacteria > Pseudomonadales > Pseudomonadaceae > Pseudomonas > Pseudomonas sp. PDM24. The sequence continues at coordinate 788,042 of NZ_JAHUWR010000001.1, forward strand.
GCGCCTGCATGAACGCGCCTCGGTGGCGCGCCATCTGCGCGTCCGAGGCCTGGCGGTTGAGGCAGAGCAGGTGCTGATCGTCACCGGTGCCCAGCAGGGGCTGGCCGTGACCATGATGGCGCTATTGCAACCCGGTGACGTGATTGCGGCGGATGCCTTGACCTATTCAGGGTTCAAGGCTCTGGCCGACTCACTGCACCTTGAAATCGTGCCCATTCCCGTGCTCGATCACGGCCCGGATCTGGAGGCGCTGGAAAGCCTGTGCCGGCACAGGCGCGTGCGGGCCGTGTACACGATGCCGACCCTGCACAATCCGCTGGGATGGGTGATGAGTGCCGATCAACGGGAATACCTGGTGACGATTGCCCGTCGGCATGGGCTGCTGATCATTGAGGACGCCGCTTACGCCTTCCTCGCGGAAAATCCTCCCGCACCACTGGCGGACCTCGCCCCTGAGAGAACGGTGTACGTATCAGGCCTCTCCAAGAGCGTGGCCACCGGACTGCGCGTCGGCTTCGTCGTCGCCCCCCTTCAACACGTGCCCGCGCTGGAACGCACGATCAAAGCGACCACCTGGAATACCCCGGGCGTGATGACGGCAATCGCCACTGCCTGGCTCGACGATGGCACCGTCATGCAACTGGAAGCCGAAAAGCGTCGCGACGCGCAAGCAAGGCAAGTCGTGGCCGGCGAGGTACTGGCGGGGCTGCGCTGCATTCGCCATCCCTCGTCGTATTTTCTTTGGCTGCCATTGTCGGAAGACGCAAGGGCGGACCAGATCGCCATGGCGTTGATGCGCGAAAACGTCTCGGTTTCCACCGCCGAACCGTTCGCCACTTCGGTCAACGTCCCGCATGCGTTTCGTCTGGCGCTGGGCTCTGTGGAGATGGGTGCATTGAGGGAGGCGCTGGAAAAAGTGAAGTGGATGATTGGGGCTTATTCGTAATAAGCCGCTACGCAATCCTTGTAGCAGCTGGCGAAGCCTGCGTTCGCCCGTAGCAGCTGTCGAGCCCCGGCGAGGCTGCGTTCGGCTGCGAAGCAGTCGTGAATCCGGCTAACGCGGTCTGCCTGGCATACCGCAATCTCTGATTTTACGACTGCTTCGCAGCCGAACGCAGCCTCGCGGGCTCGACAGCTGCTACAAGCCGAACGCAGCCTTCGACAGCTGCTACAGAGTGTGTGTCGTGGCTGTGCAGGTTTGATTCAAGAACCGCTCTGAACCTGCTCAACGATCAGTTGGGCCAATACCCGTACCGGTTCGGTAAAACTTTGCCGAGCCCGATGGACGAGGCCGATATCACGATGAAAGGTGTGTTGCCCCAAGTCCAGCACACGCACCCCGGCCGGCCAGTCCTGATGCGTCGCCGTCTGCGGCACCAGCGCTACACCGACGCCATTTTCGACCAGCTTGATAATCGCCTCCAGTTCATCCAGCTCGCACACTTCACGCAAGGTGAAATGCATCTGCCGCAAGAAACGATCGACCTGCCTGCCGCCGAACGATGACCGGTCATAGCGAATGAAGGGTTGGCTGGAAAGCAGTGCCGACCAGTCTTCTCCGGGCACATCGCGCGGAACGATCAGCCGATAGGGCTCAAGTGCCAGAGTCGTCCAGCGCAGATCGCTTTGCAGCGAGAAGGGCGGGCGAATGATCACCGCCATGTCGATCTCGCCGGCATCCACCAGGTTGACCAACTCCATCGACAGACCCGGGATCACACGGGTTCGGCATTGCGGACATTGTTGGTGAAATCTGGCGAGCGCATCCGGCAAGAACGAACGCTGCACGGAAGCGATGGCGCCAATGTTCACCAGCACGCTGGCCGGCAGCCCAACCGTGGTGGAGCCCAGATTGTCATAAAGGCGAAGCAGCTCCTGCGCCTGCAGAAGTATCTGATGCCCCATTCTGTTCAGGTGAGCCGAGCGACCCTTGCGGTCGAAAATCTGGAAACCCAGCTCGGCCTCCAGACGTTGCATCTGGGCGCTCACGGCGGCCTGCGTCAGCCCGATCCTGTTGCCGGCAGCGGCAAATGTGCCTTCCCGTGCGACGGCGATAAGTGTTTTCAGTTCTTTGATCATTCACAAATATTAATTGTGTTTCTAAGAAATATATATTGATTTTTTTGTTTGGTCTGCGGCTCTACGATTGGCTCCGTTCTCAAAAACAAAACCGATAAAAACACCTTGATTGGAGTTCCGATGAGCCTTTCTCCTTTTCACCTGGCGATCCCTGTTTATGACCTCGCGGCGGCACGCACCTTTTACGGTGAAGTGTTCGGGCTGCAAGAGGGTCGCTCCAGCACGCAGTGGGTCGACTTTGATTTCTACGGTCACCAACTGGTTATTCATGAGCACCCAAAGACTGCTTCTCAGGAGAGCGTGCATAGCAATCCGGTAGACGGGCACGACGTCCCCGTTCCGCACTTCGGCATCATCCTGGAGTGGCAGCAGTGGGAAGCCCTGGCCGAGCGCCTGAAGTCCTTTGGTACCGAGTTTGTGATTGAACCCTACATTCGATTCAAGGGGCAGGTCGGCGAACAAGCCACCATGTTCCTGTTCGATCCGTGTGGCAACGCACTTGAGTTCAAGGCGTTCAAGGATATGAGCCAGCTCTTCGCCAAGTAATAGAAGTAATGGCACAACCTTGTTGTGCCATTCGATTTCAAATGAGCTGGAAGCTCATGACTCTAGCAACTGCTACGTAACGCAGTCCTTTCATTCCAACAAGAAGGCTAGACATGAAACGTATCCCTTTGGTTTGGCAAATAGTTGCCGGGCTGTTGCTTGGCGTGCTCGTCGGTTGGTACTTCAATACACACCCGCAGTATCAAGGGTGGATCAGTTCTGAAATCCTCAAACCCCTTGGCGATATCTTCATCAAGATGATGAAGATGGTCGTTGTTCCCATTGTGTTCTGTTGCATGATCCTGGGGATTGCCGGCGGCGGTGATAACAAGTCTTTTGGGCGCATGGGCGTCAAGTCGCTGGGGTATTTCTTCGCGATTACCGGCCTGGCCATTGTGATGGGGTTGTGTTTCGCCAATATCTTCGAGCCCGGCACGGGCACTGATATTTCGGGCATTTCCCACAGCACCGCTTCGGTCAATATGGAGCCTTCGAAGGGCGCTCTCGTCATCCTGCAGAACATCGTTCCCGATAACGTTTTTGTCGCGATGTCGGAAGCGAAGTTGCTCTCGGTACTGTTCTTCGCCGTGTTGTTTGGCCTGGCATTGAACTCGCTCCCCAGAGAAAAAAGCGCACCGGTAGTGGCGGTGGTTCAAGGCATCTCTGATGCCATGTTCAAGGTCGTCAGTATTGTCATGGCTTATGCACCGATCGGGGTGTTCGGCATGATCGGCGCTACTGTGGCGACCTTCGGTTTTGCCTCTCTGTTGCCTTTGCTCAAGTTGATCGGCGTGGTTTACCTGGCACTGATTGTCTTTGCGCTGGTGGTGCTGGGCGGCATTTGCTACCTGATTGGCGAGAATATTTTCAAACTCATCAAGTACTTCCGTAATGAGCTGATTCTGGCGTTCTCCAGCGCCGCCTCGGCGTCGGTCATGCCGCAGCTGATGAGCAAGCTGGAACACTATGGCGTGCCGCGCCGTATCGTCAGTTTCGTGGTGCCGGTGGGGTATGCATTCAACCTGGATGGCGCGTCGATCTTCCTCGGCGTGGCGACGATTTTTGTCGCGCAACTCTATGGGATCGACCTGTCGCTGTCCCAGCAGATACTGCTGGTGGTGACGATGGTGCTGACCTCCAAAGGGGCTGCCGGGGTGCCCGGTTTCGCCATCATCATCCTGTCCGCCACCTTGGCATCGGCCGGTCTTCCATTGGAAGGGGTCGCACTGATTGCCGGCATCTTCCGGATTATCGACAGCGGTACCACCACCCTGAACGTGCTGGGCAATGCGATTGCACCCTTGGTCATCGCCAAGTGGGAAAAGGTCAGCATTGAGCCTTCAGGTGTAGCCCGGGTGGTGCAGAAAACCTAGCAATGCCAGTCAGTTAAACGCAATCCATGTGGGAGCGGGCTTACATCGCGAAGGCGTCATAACATTCAACATCCATGTCGACTGTCAGTCCGCTTTCGCGAGCAAGCCCGTTCCCACAGGTTCCACACCCGTTACTTATCAGGAGTCATGCAATGAGCAATCTTACTTACGTTCAGGAATACAACGCGATTGTCGATGTGCTTAACCAGTACAACGAAGGTGGCGCCAAGGCCGACAGCGCACTGATGAAGCCCGCCTTCAACGAGCAGGCCACGATGTTCGGCGTCGATGGCGACAAGCTCGTCGGCGGCGCGATCCAGAATCTCTACGACGTCATCGACACAGCGTTCCGTCCATCCCCGGAAGCCAAAGCCGCCATCGTGCGCATCGACATCGTCGGCACGGCGGCCAGTGCGCGGGTCGATACTGACAACGTTTCCGGGTTCCGCTTCACCGACTTCTTCAACCTGCTGAAGGTAGAAGGCAAGTGGACCATCGTCAGCAAGATCTACCATACCCATCCGGGTGCCTGATCCTTCGGGTTGGTGGCGTTATCATCTAAAGAAATCAGGGAAGTCCTCTACACCGAGGACTTCCAATCGACAGCTGCTACACATCGCATTTATCCCCGGACCTAGCGTAACCAACGATTATTTGCTTAAGTCCAGCTATCGCAGCCACGTCGGTGCGGTACTTCAAATCCCTGAAGGGCGCTTCAACCGGAGAATCCCATGCCCCCTCGATTCCCGCGTTTCGCCGCATTGCTCGCCATTCTCCTGGTCGGCACCTTGCCCTGCGCCCACGCCGTCGAATACACCCAGGTGAACACCACCGCCAGCAAGATCTCTTTCACCTATAACCAGTTCGGCTCCAGGGCGTATGGCACCTTCGGCAAATTCGACGCCACAATCGATTTCGACACGGCGAACCCCACCGCGGCCCACGCCAAGATGACCATCGACCTTGCCAGCATCGACGCCGGGGGCAGCGACGCCAACAGCGAGCTGCAAAAGCCTGCCTGGTTCAACACGGCGGAGTATCCGGTGGCGACCTTTGAATCAACCGGGGTAAAAGCGCTGGGCGACCATCGCTACCTGATCACCGGCAACCTCACGCTCAGGGGCATGACGCGTGAGTTGCAGGTCAAGGTATTGCTGAAGCCGGAGAAGGCCATCGGCATCTTCGATGGCGACATCATCGTGAAACGCAGGGACTTCAAGATCGGGGAAGGGGAGTGGGCGGACAATGTTGTCTCCAACGACATCAACATCCGCTTCCGCATCGTCGCGCCCGAGCGTTGATTTTCCTGCGAGGGCTCGATCTGTGACAATAGCGGGCTTAACCCGGAGTCTAAAACGCAATGCCCCAGCTCACCCACTTCGCCACCCCGTGCCCGGAGCCCATCAACAGCCAGATTCTGCAGATGGTCGTCGACAATTTAACCGACATCAGCATGGTGGGCATCGCGCCGAGCAACCCGTTGTACAACGTCTATCAATACGCGGTGGGCTATGAGGTTCATCTCTACCTCGAAGCGCTCAGTGGCACCAAAGGCATTGCGGTCGAACTGATCGTCGCCACGGATGACGAAGACCCTGAGCAGGTCATCGGCTTTCTGCTGTACCTGCCGGTCAAAGACGACCCCGAGGCGTGCGGCGTGGCGTACATGGCGGTGCAGGCCAGCCACCGGCGGCGGGGCGTCGCCCGGGCGATGCTGCAAAACATGCTCGATCGCTACCCGCATGCCGAACTGACCTGCACCGTCGCCAAGGTGCCCTGGTTCGAGTCGATGGGCTTCCAGGTGCTGGGCGTGCGCGGCACTCAGGTGCTGATGAACACCCGTGATCACGGCACCGAAGGCTTGATGGGCTTACTGGATGTCACATCAATCTACAGTTCTCTGGAGGTGCGGCAGATACATACGTACCTGCTGCAGAAACACGGCAAGCGGGCGATGATCGATGCGGAGAAGCAGCGCGACCGGCATCTCGACCAGATGACGCGCAATGCCAAGGCGTTTGTGCTGGATCGTTTGAGCAAAGACGCCGTGAGCGGACCTCGTCCCGACTAGACTGTTGAGTCCTTTCGGGCGCGCAGGCTGGCCGAGGCGTGATATTCTGTCGCATTAACTTGGTTTGACTTATTCGGTTCGTACGTCCACAGACGTCCGACAGAATCAATGTCGCTCAAGTAACTGAGCCAATAATGATAAAAAGTCAGTGCACGAGGGACATATAACTGAGGTCGATGGAGACACGTCGGCCTTGTGTGCCCACCTTCAAATCCTTGTAAGTGCAGGAACCCACGGCACGCTGCCTGCGTACCCGTACTCTTGGGTTGCTCATGTTGAGGATTGGAGGCGGATGGCGTTTATCATAGGTGCTACAGATGTTTAAGAAACTGAACACGGCCCTGCTGGGGCTGGCTTTGTCGATGGGGATCACGTCCGCCTACGCGGAAGAGGCAAAGAAAGTCGATGTGCTGCTCATTGGCGGCGGCATCATGAGTGCAACACTGGGTGTCTGGCTTAATGAGCTGGAACCCGACTTGTCGATGGAAATGGTCGAGCGCCTCGACGGCGTCGCCCAGGAAAGCTCCAACGGCTGGAACAACGCCGGTACCGGTCACTCCGCCCTGGCCGAGTTGAACTACACCCCGGAAGACGACAAGGGCAACGTTCAGATCGCGAAAGCCGTTGAAATCAACGAAGCCTTCCAGATCTCCCGTCAGTTCTGGGCCTGGCAAGTTCAGCAAGGTGTGCTGAAGAACCCGCGTTCGTTCATCAACTCCACTCCGCACATGAGCTTTGTGTGGGGCGATGACAACATCAAGTTCCTGAAGAAACGCTACGAAGCCCTGCAAGCGAGCCCGCTGTTCGCCGGCATGCAGTACTCCGAAGACCCGGCTGTCATCAAGAAGTGGGTTCCGCTGATGATGGAAGGGCGTGACCCGAACCAGAAAGTCGCGGCCACCTGGAGCCCGATCGGTACCGACATGAACTTTGGCGAGATCACCCGCCAGTTCGTCGCGCACCTGCAAACCACGCCGAAGTTCGACTTGAAACTGTCTAGCGAAGTGCAAGACATCACCAAGAACGCAGACGGCAGCTGGCGCGTCAGCTACAAAAACCTGAAAGACGGCACCAAAACCGAAACCGACGCCAAGTTCGTCTTCATCGGCGCGGGCGGCGGTGCACTGCACCTGCTGCAGAAGTCCGGCATTCCTGAAGCCCAGGAATACGCAGGCTTCCCGGTTGGCGGCTCGTTCCTCGTGACTGAAAACCCGACCATTGCCGAGCAACACCTGGCCAAGGCCTACGGCAAAGCCTCCGTTGGCGCACCGCCCATGTCGGTTCCGCACCTGGACACCCGTGTCCTGGACGGCAAGCGCGTCATCCTGTTTGGCCCATTCGCGACCTTCAGCACCAAGTTCCTCAAAGAAGGCTCGTACCTGGACCTGCTGACCACCACGACCACACACAACGTGTGGCCAATGACCAAGGTCGGCATCAAGGAATACCCGCTGGTCGAGTACCTTGCAGGCCAGCTGATGCTGTCTGACGAAGACCGCCTCAACGCCCTGAAAGAATACTTCCCGAACGCCAAAGCCGAAGACTGGCGCCTGTGGCAAGCCGGCCAACGCGTGCAAATCATCAAGCGTGATGAAGCCGCTGGTGGCGTGCTGAAGTTGGGCACCGAAATCGTTGCTTCCGCAGACGGCACCATCGCCGGTCTGCTGGGCGCATCGCCAGGTGCTTCGACTGCCGCACCGATCATGCTGACCGTGCTGCAGAAAGTGTTCAAGGACAAGGTTGCCTCGCCAGCCTGGCAGGAAAAGCTGCACCAGATCGTGCCTAGCTATGGCACTCAGCTGAACAGCAGCCCTGAGAAAGTGGCTCAAGAGTGGGCTTACACCTCCAAGGTGCTGGAGCTGACTCCGCCGCCGGCGATTGGTCAGGTGGCGGCTCCGGCTGCTGCTCCGGCTGCTCCTGCCAAGGCGCCGAAGGCTAATGCTGCGACGGATATGGCTTTGTAAGTAGAAGCGTAGTCGCAAAGCCCACTGGATCGGTGACGGTCAGTGGGCTTTTTTGTGTCCGGGATTCGATATTGAAGATTACGAAATGCTAAGGATGACGAGTTTTTTGTGGCGAGGGGGCTTGTCCCCGTTGGGCTGCGAAGAAGCCCCAGAATGGTGAACGATCATTCAACGTCGTACATCAATTCCACGCTTTTTATCCATTCATTCGTCGCGTTGAATTTTGCGTAATAAATTTCCCTTTCTGCTGCGCTTAAATTAGTAAAAAACGGGGCAAGGTAATTATCGTTGTAATAGCCCTGAACACCTTGCATATTTCCTCCCCACCACGAAGGGTTGTATCCCTCGAAAACAATCCATGGAGGGGGCACGGAGAATTTCTCGCGAGCAATAATGGCCAAGAAATCAACGCTATTGGTGACCAGTCGTACAGTCACAGAATTGAATTCTCTGGTAGATATGAAAAATACCAAGTGCTCATTTTTCTGGGTGTTTACATACTGCTTTACGGGTAGTTCATTGAAAGATTTTTCAGTCGCATACGTGAAGTTGTCTTCGATCAGTGTCAAAAATTTACGAGTATCTTCGTGGCCGATTAAAAATGGAGAGTAGTAGGCTGGAATGCCTATGTCCTCCAACGACGTGTTTTGCGGATAGGCGGGCAGGGGGGGGCAATGCTTAATAAAGACTTAGTAAAGATCGACTTCAGTTCTGGTATGGAATATCCGACGATTTGTTCTTTCGGTTCCTGCTTTATAAAGGCTTTGATACGACTAAAGATGCTCATGATCTGTCTCAGTCCTGTAGGTATTCGGTGAGCCAACTAGCCCCCAAATAACCTGCGGTGCCGAAGATAATCCCTCCGATAGCTCCACTAACGATTGCTCCGGGACCCGTTTCAATGCCAACCGCAGCACCCGCGACGACACCTATCCTTGCTCCAGCAATAGCAGCGCCCCAACCACCAGCCTGCTTGACCACCTCAATAGAAATAGGTTTGATGCTCTTTTGCTTGATTGACTCGTCTGCAGCCAATTTTAAATCATATGCGGTGAAGCCAATGGCAAATACTCTGACCACTCTCGCACCTTTGATGAGTACGTTTGTGGCTTTGTACGAGCCAGGTGTAAAAATTGCTTTAGGAGGTATTTTGTCAGCTTGAACTAATACCTCTTTATCGATGTTTTTTACCCATTCCGCAATTTGATCGATCTTGGTCGCGTTTTTAGGCGCGACTTTTTTATATTCTTCCAAGGACTTTAATATTACTTCGGTGCTAACCAGTTTTGCCCCTGCAGCCTTGGCTTTCGCAACATCGATGTAAACGGCCTTTCCTTCAAAACGTGGCGAGCCATCAGGGAAGATAGAACTGGTTGAAACGTAGCTGGATGGATATTTCCTGCTGCTAAAAACATGTTCGGCTACGGTGGCGTGTGATTTCGGGTTAACAGGGATCATGCCAGAATTTTTCTGGCCAGATTTCATGTTTGATTTGAAAATCTGGGAGACTCTTTGCAATCAGGTGAGGGTTGTCCGGAGATGCATAAATCTTTCTTACCAGAAAACCATCTTTACCAATTTCCTCGACCACAACAAACATATGGATGTTGGCAGGCATTGGATAGCCAGACACATTGCTTACCGAGCCGGCTTGCTGATTCGTCGGAACCTTACAAGAGAACTCGGTCATGCCTCACTCCATTTTTCAAGTGCCACAACGCCTGTTGTGATTTCCAGTGTTTCCTGTTTTTTGGTAGTGATTCGTAGCGTATGTCCTGACTCGTCAGAAAAACCGGTGTAAACCTGACCGGTTTCATCTTTGATGTGATAGGGAACATGGGCGAGTGGTTGGCCGTCGCTTCCGAGAATACGGAACTGCTCATTGAATGGCTGCAGCCATAGAGGCATCGGTGAAGGCGGAGTGAATTCTGCGGGGGTGTGGGTGTTGCCGATGATCACCGTACCGGAGCCACTCACCACGTTATTGCCATGGGCTCCGATGCTGCCCACCGTTGCGGCAGGTTTGCCGTTGATAAGAACGGTAGAGGCGACCTCTCCGACAATGGGACTGCCACACGCACTTTTGTCGTCTTGGCGAGCAGCAGCCAAGCCGTCGAAGAAAACATCGGGGGAGCCAGCGGCGATGGGGTTAACCCCGTGGCCGGGAAGCGGACAGCTAGTTGGGTCCGTGAAACGGGCAGCAGGTTTGCCAGCCATTTTGAACATCCTTGTAAAACGAATAGCCGACGATTGTTGCACAAAGAATCTGCCGACAGCCATGGCGAATAACCGCTCTTGCTCTAGAACCCAGTGCACTAGGCGGTAAGCGCGTCATCCTGTTTGGCCCATTCGCGAACCCCTCCGCGTTGCAACGATCAAAGCCCTTTACCGAGGGGCAAGCCTCTCGGTAAAGGGCTGAGTGATTACTTAGGTGGAACGAAGTTATCCAGCATTCGATTCACCGCCAGTTCCGCCAGCATGATGACCTGCTGAAGCGCCAGCAGGGTATTGCGGTGGGTGCCCTCCACCAATGCAGCAATGTCGCTGGCCATGACACTGGCCGATGCCAGGTTCTCACACGTTTGAACCAGCAAGGCTTCATGGCCGACATCCGGCGCAACCATGTACATGGTGCTGGGTTTGCGTGGGGTGTTGTTCATGATCGCTGCCGGGTTGAGGTAGAAATTCAGGGCACGCTCGGCGGCTTCGTGGAATTTTTTCGAGTCGAGGGATTCGTACGGGGATGCCGGATCGGTGTCCGGTTCCGGTGGATTGGGTGTCACTTTGAACATAGATGAAACTCCCACTTAGAATAAATAAGAGCCATCACCCTCGCTACCAAACGAAGGGTGGCGGCCATACGCGGGTTGGTAGACCGGTCTAAGTAGGAAACCCGGCGCTCACAATGGAGCCCCACGCATGACCACCATATAAAGCTGAGCCCCAAAAAAGGTGCTGCATAAGGTGTCGCCATGCGACTACTTAAAGGCGGGCTACCAAACCCGATCACTGTTTTTCAGTGACAGGGAAACGATATAGCCCGCCCCACAGCCGCACAAGCCAGCGGATTCTGGCGCACGCGTAGGCAACGACGCAAGGCGTTGTAGCCGTTAGGACGTAACAGTGGGTGTCTTTAAACACGCATCGTTAAACGTGTGAGCGCTTTCAAAAAAAAGAGGAAGCGTCTGACATTTTTAGGGTTGTGTTGCGGCGCGGCTGCACCTGTCGCCCGCTTAAAATCATGTAGGGCGCACGGCGTCGTGGTTTTTTGAATCGAGGATTTGGTAGGAGGATGCCGGATCGGTCACTGGCGGATGGATAGGACGCTGAACGCTGCGTCGGTCCTTTTGAACGAGCCGGGGTTGAAAAAGGATGGCAACTGTATGCAGGTAATGGAGTCGTGGGAGGAGCTTCGCAATACCGACTTGCCTGAGGGCACCCTGTGTACAGTCACCATCAACATTAGGCATGGAGCTGCCTGTCCATTCAAAAGAGGCACATGCAACTCAACGTGCCACGGGCTGCTCCGCCCGGTCACTGCGGCGGTGACGGGAGACAAGATACTGGCGACCGCTTGGCGAAACAGGCGGCCAATTCTGTAGCGGGTGTAGGCAATGGCGTTGGATGTTGTAGCCTCACGAAGTCATACAGCGTTTCACCGAGCACGTCCTACCAAGGCGATTCACCTAGTCTTTACGCCTAGTTCAACTTCTGAGCTTCCAGTTTCGCCAGGAAGTCTCGAATATTGTTCTGTACGGCGCGATTGACTGATTCCTTGAGGCGGACGACACCCGCGAAGGCGTAGCCTGGAGGGACGATGCCCTGGGTGATGATCGTTTCTTCGAGCAAGGTTTCGCCCGTTTTGCGGTTTACCAGCAGGTACTTTGCGGAAGCATCAGTGACCATGGTCACGCCTGCTGCCGGCGGATCCAGCTCCTGGATTTTGACGAAAAGATTCACTTTTTTTGTCGACTCGTCGTCGAACACTGAGCTCTTGTTAATGGCTTCTACTACTGCCCTTTCCCAGAGTTCGGGAATGCCTTCACCATCGGACGGTATATTTCCTGTTTGCTCATTGGGGGCAGCGAAGGAAACGGATACTGCACGAAGGTCCGCGTCCACTTTGTGAGTCGAGGGCGAAATACTTGGAACGGAGAAATTCAGAGGGGGTACAGATGTGCAGCCGCTTAGCAAAGCGACCAGCAATGTACTGACGGCGATCCTTGAGCGCATCCTTGTTTCCTTTCTGAAAAATGAATTGAGGCGAGAAGAGCATAGTAGGCGTTAGCCCAAGTCGCCTTTGTCCCTTGCTAAACGGCGGCAAGATCTGCCGTTTAGCAAGGGACTCACTTTTTTGCCCAGGAAACTCAAACAGCCTTGATCGAGGGTAAATTCTCAAGGTTGCCTCTGGTGGAGCTGTCCCTTCGAGAGGCACCTACAACCTAACGTGCCACGGGCTGCTTCGCCCAGTCACTGCGGCGGTGACAGGAGGCACATGGAAACCCCAGATGAACACCTGCGCTCAGCCTCCCGAAGGGGCGGGTGGATCAAGATCAAGAGCTGCAGGCGAGCTAACGCTCGGCCTGTTGAGTGGTGAGGGGCGGGTGTACGCCGATGGATTTTGTAGGAGCGAGGCTTGCCCGCGAAGGCGACCTGACAGCTGTCCCATTTTTATTATCGCTAAACCTTTGCGACCTCAGGCCGCTATAGGCCAGAGCGAGCCCCTCCTCCAGGATCATCAGCCGTTAACGACTGAGGCACTTCGATAAGTTCAGTCGCCAGGCGGACCGCCTCTGTTCGTCCTAATTCACGTTCAAGCTCTCAAATTTTCACAGAAAAGAAAGGACACTTATGCGTCAACTTCTCCCCTTGGCAATCAGTTTGACTCTCATCGGCTGCGCCACCAGTAAAACCGACGTTCGCAATGAAGCCGAGGCTGGCAAGTTTGACCCCACCACCACCGCCCGTGTCCGTCTGATCACAGGCGATAACGCGCACGGCGGATTCGTCAGCGGCCAGACTTGCGAGAAGTTTTACAACGAGTCTCTCAAGAGTTTTCCCATCGAACAGTCCGGTTGGAAAACCGCCCATATCGACTCCGCAGGTCTTTATCCATTCCGGGAGTCAGACCATCAGAACAGCGTGATTGGCATGCCTGCGAGCAAGGAGAGCAAGCTGATCAACGAATCACCCCGACTCTACGACGAGCATGTCGTGACTGCCAACCAACCCTTCATTGCGACCTTTGGCATGGTTGGCTCGGTTTCATGCTCGCCCAAACCCGTGGTGTTCACGCCAGAGCCGGGGCAGGATTATGAAATGCAGTTCCAGATTGTCAAAATCAGCACGTTCAAAGCGGGTTGCATCATTCAGCTACGCAAACTCACTGCTGTTGGAAATACCACAATAGAAACGCCAATGCGACCACAGGTCTGCGCCAGGTCAGCAGATGGAAACTTTCACACCAAGGACCCACTCTTCAACGCCCAGTGAAGCCTCTGCTTCTTGCCTGCTTTCACCTTACCGGATCACCGCTCGGCAACATTCGTATACCCCCTGAAAAGGCCTCAAGCCAGCAGCTCGCTGATCCACCGAACCTGCCGGGCAACGTCTTGCAAAAAGGTGCAAAAAGGGGACTGATATATTTCCTTCAAAATAAATCAGTCCCCTTTTCCGCCAATGTCGGTTCCGCACCTGGACACCCGTGTCCTGGACGGCAAGCGCGTCATCCTGTTTGGCCCATTCGCGACCTTCAGCACCAAGTTCCTCAAAGAAGGCTCGTACCTGGACCTGCTGACCACCACCACACACAACGTGTGGCCAATGACCAAGGTCGGCATCAAGGAATATCCGCTGGTCGAGTACCTTGCAGGCCAACTGATGCTGTCTGATGAAGACCGCCTCAACGCCCTGAAAGAATACTTCCCGAACGCCAAAGCCGAAGACTGGCGCCTGTGGCAAGCCGGCCAACGCGTGCAAATCATCAAGCGTGATGAAGCCGCTGGTGGCGTGCTGAAGTTGGGCACCGAAATCGTTGCTTCCGCAGACGGCACCATCGCCGGTCTGCTGGGCGCATCGCCAGGTGCTTCGACTGCCGCACCGATCATGCTGACCGTGCTGCAGAAAGTGTTCAAGGACAAGGTTGCCTCGCCAGCCTGGCAGGAAAAGCTGCACCAGATCGTGCCTAGCTATGGCACTCAGCTGAACAGCAGCCCTGAGAAAGTGGCTCAAGAGTGGGCTTACACCTCCAAGGTGCTGGAGCTGACTCCGCCGCCGGCGATTGGTCAGGTGGCGGCTCCGGCTGCTGCTCCGGCTGCTCCTGCCAAGGCGCCGAAGGCTAATGCTGCGACGGATATGGCTTTGTAAGTAGAAGCGTAATCGCAAAGCCCACTGGATCGGTGACGGTCAGTGGGTTTTTTTGTGAGGGGAGTGTTTGCTGCAAAGGGCAGATTCATCTCGTTTCACGTACCAGCGTTCGGGCCGCAAGCGGTCAGTCATGAACGTTCCGCTATCAGCCATGAGCGGCCACTCGAACACATCACCTGATCGGCTGTTTTGTAGGACCAAGCGGTCACCGATGTTCCGCTGCCAACATTGACCTGAACTGAGAAATGATCTCTGAAGATAGCCCGGCACCTTCGAACACTGCGCAGGTGAAGCTAACGGGTGCAGGGCCTGGAGCAGTTATGATGCGGTCTGCAACCACAGCCACTGGACTGCTTCGATAAAGCGTGCGCCCCTCATAACCTACGGCATTCTGTTGTAAGAAGTCAGCGCTGTTCGAGGTATGAGGAACCGTGTCGAGAAGCCCGGCCCTCGCAAGTGCCAGCGTTCCCCCACAGATACCGGCAATTGTCGCTCCACTTGAACGACTAGCATGAAGAAAGTCTCGAATATCCGGTGCTTCTGCACGTTCCCAGACCATTCCTCCAATGACGACAACAACGTCCGGTTTCCAGTCCAGACATTGTTGCAAACTGCTATCAACCGTTACGGCCAATCCACCCTGCGAGCGGAACTGCCCCGTAGCAGGAGCGAAAAACCTGACGTCGATCCCGTAAAACGGGGACGCAGTTCCAGCAATCAAAGCATATTCCCAGTCCGCAAAACCGGGTGTCAGTATCAATCCCACACGTGCCATCAGTCAGAATCCTCCATGAATGCCAATTACATATGGCGACAACAAACATACATCAAGGGCTGCTTTGGGTGGTGAATTCAACCGGTCGCAAAGGGCTGCAATCGACCCAAAGTGGAGATCGACCCAGTCTTGAGCCGATCTATCAATGCCGGTTAGAAACGCCAGTCCTCAGCATGCACTACACGACAGAATGGGCCGGCCAGGGTTGCGTTGTGATGAGCGACGATATTTTCGGCCTTCAACGCAGGAGTGTCGGCGCAGGTATGACCATCGGCGATCAGCACCGCATCGAATCCAAGATCGCGTGCAGCGCGACAGGTACTGTCGACACAATACTGGGTCTTCATTCCGGCAATAACCACGCCCTGAGATCCACAAGCTTTTAACCGATCGGCCAGATCAGTCATGTAGAAAGCGTTGGGTCGGCTTTTTTCGAAGATCACCTCGTCGCCTTGCAGTAACAGTTCCTGCACCAGTTGCGTCAACGGGCTTCCAGGTTCGATAGGCGAGCCAGGCGGACCTACGTGGCGAGCAAGAAAAATAGGCGCGCCTGCCCTGCGGGCTTTGCTCAACAGGCTATTCAAAGTATTCAGCAGCGCTTCGCCATCCCATGGTTTATCCGGGCCATGAAACAATCCAACCTGCATATCGAGAATCAACAGTGCATGCATAGTGCTTTTCCTTGCGTTTGGACCAACGACACAAGGGCAAAAGAAAAGGCCCTATCCATCGCTGGCGGGCCTTTGAAGTTCGTGCGTTATTGGTTCACGACACCTCTCACGACCCGCCTCGGGCGGTCGTGGTAGTGGTGGTCGAGGCAATGCGTAACTGATTCATAAAACCGACAGTATCCGCACGGTGCCTGGTTGGCAAGGGGACATGACCTGCACAACGGCTACTTCTTATATTGATCGTTGGGGGCCGACTCTGGCCGAGGGCAGCCGTTGAGAATCGATTTAATTTGGAGTGATCGCCTGCCGTATCTCGCGCACGTCGCGGGCAGGCGAAGCGCCGAATTGCCGTAGGTATTCGCGGCTAAACTGGGATGCGCTTTCATAGCCGACAGCGAACGCCACGTCAGACGCGCGATGCTCGCCAGCAAGCAACAGCTGGCGAGCTTCCTGCAACCTAAGCTGTTTCTGATACTGGATGGGACTGAGGCCTGTCATCGACAGAAAATGGTGATGCAGGCTTGCCCGGCTCATCCCGCTTGCATCGCACAATGCCTCGATGCGAAGTCTAGTATTGTAGTTGTCCCTGATCCAGGCAACGGCTCGCCGGATGCGACCCAGTGCGCCATCGGGTTGGGCAATCTGACGCAGCAGCCGCCCTTGGGGCCCTGTAGAAGACGATAGAGCAATTCCCGTTCGACCATGGGGCCGAGAACCGGGATATCGGCAGGTGTGTCGAGCAATGACAATAAGCGCTGCAACGTATCGCGAAGCGAAGCGGTCATCGGGTTTAAGCGCTTCGACGTCCTCGTCAACAATGCCGGCAATGGCCTCTTTGCGAACTTTATTGACGCGACCGAAGACCAGTTTGCCTCACTGGTCGCCACGCACCTTCGCGGCCCGATTTTCCTGACTCAGAAGCTGTTACCGCTCGTGGAAGACGGCGGTCGTATCCTGAACGTTTCCTCCGGCTTCGTGCGCTTTACTCTGCCGGGGTACAGCGTTTATGCGGCGCTGAAGGCCGCAGTTGAAGTGCTCACCCGTTACATGGCTGTAGAACTTGGTCCGCGCCAAATTCGGGTGAATGCGATTGCCCCTGGTGCCATCGCAACCGATTTTGGCGGTGGTGTCGTGCGCGATAACCAGGATGTGAACGCCTATGTGGCGCAGGGCACCGCGCTGGGTCGTGTCGGTCTACCGGACGATATAGGCGGTGCGGTTGCCGCGATCCTGTCCGATGACATGGCCTGGGCTAACGGGACGACTTTTGATATCTCGGGCGGGCAGTTGCTGTAGTCACAGCCGCATTCATAATTCAAAGCAGAAGAATCTCCATATCTGATAGCAGCGCAATCGAAGTCTCGGAATCTAAATCAACACCCTCGATTTCCAGGCTTGATCTGCTGTTCATGTGAACCGCTAATGTCGGTGCGCTCGCAGGATCCTGCAACGCTACAACTAGAGGCGCAAGCACCCTAAATCCAATGATCGCTTCTGGCCGATTGTTGCCTGTCGCGAAGGCCCGCAATCGGCCAGAAGCGGTCGGTAATCCAAATAAATAAATCTGCCCCCGTTTTCTTAACCGCATGAGATGAGCGTTGCACCTTTGATTTAAAGATGTATCGAATCGGCGTTGGCAATAAATCAGGACACTTTGAGAGGCAAGCTCTGCAGTCCGGTGCGACTACTTAAAGCCCCGTTGACGAGCAAGAATGGTGAGTGTGCAGCGATTTTCGCCCAAGGGGCCGCCATGCTGATGGTTCTCCGCTCGCACCCTGGCCGTGGCCTAGGAGGCTATTTAGGGCGCTCATGGAATGCAGCAAAAACATCCGCCATAAAATCCATGAAAACGATGGCTCGCTGGGGCAGCAGCCGATTCGCTAAGTATACGATTTGGATCGGGACGGGTGGCGCCACGTATTCGTTAAGCAGCAATTGAAGATTGCCACTTCTCAGCCCTTCCTCATAAAGCCATTGAGGCCCCTGCGCGATTCCCAATCCTGCATTGACGTACTCACGTATCGCCTCAGGCGAGTTGACACGCAGTCGTCCGGAGATCGGGACATCAGTATCCTTAAACCGCCAGTTGGTTCCAGTGGATAGGAGGGTATAAATGAGGCAGTCGTGTTCCTTCAGGTCATCAGGCGAAGAGGGAGAGCCACGTTTCTCTAGGTACGCACGGCTGGCAACGCACACACGCTCGAACCTCGCTAGTGGCCGGGCTCGCATTGCACTGTCCTCCAGGTGCCCAATACGAATCGCGAGTTCTGCCCCCTCGTCGACTAAATTGACGTAGCGATCATTGATTTGAAGATCGAGCGACAGTTCGGGATAGCGCCCTAGAAAGCTCGCGACGTGCGGTACGATGAAGGTATGAGCCAATGCGGTCGGGCAAGCGACGCGCAGTAACCCAGACGGCGCTACGTTCCCTCTCAGTGAGGACTCTGACTGTTCCACTGAGTCCAGAATACGCCGCGCATCTGCGTAGTACCGTTCACCCTCGGGCGTGAGCATCAGCTTTCGTGTGGATCGGTGAAGCAGCCTGGTTTGCAAATGGTCTTCAAGAGCAGCGACGTAACGACTGACGTTCGGTTGCCCTAGTCCTAGATCACGTCCCGCAGCAGAAAAACTACCTGTCTCGACAGCGCGTACAAAACAGCTCATCAGTAACAACCGGTCCATCACGCCCCTTTTCATGCAGATTTTGCATGAGATCTATTCTATTTGCCCATCTTATCAGCGCGCTGGCATGAATACATAGTTGCTCTCAGAAGGTCAGTCGTCCGGCTGGCCGCCCAAAAGAGAGGAAATTTACATGTCCCGTTTACAAGGCAAGCGTACCCTCATCACTGGCGGTACAAGCGGCATCGGTCTGGAGACCGCCAAGCAATTTCTCGCCGAAGGCGCACGCGTGATCGTCACAGGTGTTAATCCTGAGTCCATGGCAAATGCTCAAGCAATTTTAGGTAGCGAAGTCCTGGTGCTGCGAGCCGACTCAGCTAGTGTCGCAGCCCAGAAGGAGCTGGCGCAGGCTGTTCAGTCTCATTACGGGCAGCTCGACGTTGCCTTCCTCAATGCTGGCGTATCCGTCTGGATGCCAATCGAAGACTGGAACGAGGAGATGTTTGATCGCTCCTTCGACATCAATGTCAAAGGCCCTTACTTCCTCCTGCAAGCACTGCTGCCGGCCTTCTCTAATCCTGCATCGGTGGTTCTTAACACCTCGGTAAGTGCGCACCTGGGCGTCGCGCGTTCATCCGTTTATGCGGCAACGAAGGCGGCGTTTCTGAACATGTCGAAAACGCTCTCTAGCGAGCTTCTCCCGCGTGGTGTTCGTGTAAACGCGATCAGCCCTGGCCCGATCGATACTCCGCTGTACGACAAGCTGGGTATCCCCGATGCCTATCGCGAGCAGCTCAACAAAGATATCGCCGCGACTATACCCTTTGGCCGTTTCGGTACGCCTGAAGAAGTAGCTAAGGCGGTTCTGTATCTGGCGTCGGACGAGTCTCGTTGGACGGTCGGAACGGAAATTATTGTTGATGGTGGGCGCTCGCTTTAATGGGCTAGTCACAACTTCACTTCTATACAGCCCGCTTCCCGCTCGGAAGCGGGTGTTGTCGAAATAACAGTGGGTATTCAAATGTCGCAATCACGGCTCACGCTTGTTAGCCACGGGCTTTGTCCGTTTGTTCAGCGAGTAGCAATTTTACTCCTCGAAAAAGAGGCTCCATTTCAACGGGTTGATGTGGATTTGAAGGACAGGCCCAACTGGTTTCTGGTCATGTCGCCAACGGGCAAAGTCCCGCTTCTAATGGTGCAAAAAGGCGATGAGGAAGCGACCGTACTTTTCGAGAGCGTGGCTATCTGTGAATACATCGAACAGGTGTATCCGGAGCCCGCTGTGCACCCGAAAGATGCAATTTCCCGTGCTCAACACCGTGCTTGGATCGAATTCGCCACTGGTATGCTTGCTGATGCATGGGGATATTTGAACGCAACGGATCAGCAGACAGCGCTTGGTAAGTCTTCAGCGCTGAGGGGAAAGCTGGAGAGACTTGGCGGTGAAAAGATGGAGGGGCCGTACTTCGCTGGCGAGACGTTCAGTATGGTGGATATTGCTGTAGCCCCAGTTTTTCGCTACTTCGACATACTGGGATTCGAACCAAGTCATTCATTGTTTGATGGACTTGGTCGCATTGCCGAGTGGCGTCATGCACTGGCCAATCGCGCTAGCGTTCAGGCTGCTGTCGCCGAGGATTATGCAGACCGGCTACGCAAACATCTGCTGGAGGTGAAGGCCATTTTAGTCAGATGAGTCATAAATATCAGTCCAGTGTCTCGTATGGCGGGACTTAGCCTGGTGCGATCGTGGAGCTGGGTCTCCTTTCCTTTGCGAATTTGCAGGAGGCCCGCTTTCCTATTCTTCAGGAAAGTGCCTATACAACGGATAGCGATACTGAGCTTTCGTTGGCGCTCCATGTCCGCTTTTGGCCGTTTTCTGCCTGTCGTCACCGGCTGAAAACGACCCTTCGTCATCCATTTGCGGATTGACGAACATTAGCCAGATGTCTTGGAATGACTAGTGCTTCGACGCCTGAATGGCTTCTTCGAGCAAAGGGCCCGTGATCCGTCGGCCGTTGTAAACATCGACAAAGTAATTAATTCGGTTAGCAAGGTGCTGAATGGACAGCCAGCCCAAGCCTTGGTAGTCACGCAATTCCTCGTCGTTGAGCTTGATCAGGCATTCGTAACTCACAAAAGACGCTTCACACTCGACGAGAATATATATTGAGCCATCTTCTGCGTTAAGAAGATGCCAGTAGCTGTCCGTTGTGTGATATGCCGCAGGGGCGAGTCGAACCAGATTCATGTTTGATTTCCGTGCGTTACCTTTCAGTTTCTAACCATAACATGGCTGCGAGCGCACCATTCTCGAATGGCCGGTACTGGCCGATTGTGCCCGTTGCGAATGCCTGCAATAGGGCTGTTGAATTACCTTTTAGAAAGCCGCCGCATCGTTGATAGCTGCCTCATATGCATGCTTCTCAAATGTGAAGGGGCCAACACCGTCTATGATTTGAGGTTCTTCATAGCCGTTCTCGTAAGCAAAGGAATCCCACGTGAAACAGTCATCGTTTTGGCGAACATATACTGAGTAGGCGCCACACCCGATGTCGCCGCACTCGGGGCAGATGTAAAGGAGGATACGACCACTTTCTGTTTCAGCGTGTTCGCGTAAAAGTAGTCGAGAGTTAGATAGGCTGTTTGGCTCCGGGAAGCCCTTGACGAAACAGCCCATGAAATCTGAATGACCACCATCAGCTAAGACGAGAGCATTGAGCAACGAACGTCCGTTAATCAGAAAATCGATGGAGAATCGTTCGGCCACGGTGCAGCCATTTGAGGAGCTTCCCGGACGAAACAACTGTTGAAATGTGAGGGAACTGGTGTCCATTCCTACGAACCATTTTATGCACTGAATGTGCGTTGGATTACATACAACATTCAAGGGGCGGGCAAGGCAAATTTCATCGGGTGATTGACCGCTTTTGGCCGATTTCTGCCCGTAGCGAAGGGCTGCAGTCGGCCACTTAGCGGACGTTCGGCCTACATCCGCTTTTGATGCAAACTTGCCACTCGCTATGAGCTTGTGGCGATGTAAGCATTGTTTCGATTGAGGAGTGGCTTCAACCATTTCTCGTTACTGCTCAAGCATCAAGCTACGCCAAATGATCATCGGCTTTTCTACCGGCGCGACTTCCGGTTGCAACTGCTCCTGTGTGGGCCTGTTGTGCGGGGGTTGCTCCTCTGGTTCAGGCGCTGGAGTCTGATACTCGGCGGCATGCACGTTATCTACTGACATTTTTTTTAGTGCGCTTATTTGATTGTTATGGTGACTTTGCCTTTTGATCTGCCCTGCTCGACGAACCGCAACGCCTCTGCAGTCGATTCAAAAGGGAAGGAACGATCGATGACCGGTTTGATGACGCCAGCCTCGATAAGCGAGGTGATTTTTTGCAGTTGTACCCCGTCGGCACGCATAAACAAAAATGCATAGCTCACCCCGTGCTTGCGGGCTTTTCTGCGAATACCGCTGCTCAGCAGGCGCATGACTTGCCCCAGCACCCAGGACAAGCCTTGCTCTTGGGCAAATTCTGCTGTCGGTGGTCCGGAGAGGGAAATGAGCTGTCCGCCGGGCTTGAGAACCTTGACCGATTTCTCCAGTACATCGGCACCGAGGCTGTTCAACACCACGTCGAAATCGCGCAACTCGTTTGCAAAATCCTGCTGTTTGTAATCGATGACCACATCCGCCCCGAGTGCTTTCACCCATTCGACATTTGCCGTGCTGGTGGTGGTCGCAACGAAGGCGCCGAGGTGTTTGGCGAGCTGGATGGCAAACGTGCCGACACCGCCGGATCCGGCATGAATCAACACCTTCTGGCCTTTTTTCACCTGGGCGGTCTCAACCAGCGCCTGCCAGGCCGTCAAGGCGGCCAAGGGGACGGACGCCGCTTCGGCCATATCGAGATTCGAGGGTTTCAGCGCGAGCGCGTTTTCGTTCACGGCGATCAGTTCGGCAAACGTCCCGATCCGTGCCTCGGGAGGGCGTGCATAGACTTCGTCTCCTGGCTTGAATCGCTTCACCGCCGAGCCCGTGCGAACGACCACACCTGCCAGGTCATTGCCCAATACCAATGGAAATGTATAGGGCAGGATCAGTTTGAATTCCCCGGTTCTGATCTTCGAGTCCAACGGGTTCACGCTCGTTGCATGCACCTGGATCAGAACGTCATGCACACCGACCGCGGGGTCGGGCACTTCGCCAATCGTTCCGTTCTGCTTGCCGTAGCGGTCGATAAAAAATGCCTTCATGTTGCAGCTGCTCTTGTCGGTGGAATGAGAATGGGGCGCGGCCCCGACAACGTTGATGCGATTAGACGTGCAGGCTGTCAGGTGTCGAGGAACATCGAAGCCTTGGCCACGAAATCGGTAGCGTGCTGGAAAATGCTGCCGTGCCCGGCGTCCTGGTAAATGATCAGTTGCGCGTTGGGGATTCGCTTCGCCAGCTCAATCGAGTTCACGGTGGGCACCATGATGTCGTTGTCCCCGTTGGCTATCAGCGTCGGCATGCGCAGGCGACCGAGATCTTGCGGCGCCTGCTTGCCCCACGCTGTTATGGCTTTCAATTGCCGTAAAAACGCGCGGGGTGTGGGGTCTTTGTCGCGGTCTTGCCGGCGCTCTTTCAATCGTTGCAAATACTCGGACGCGGCGCGTTGTCCGTTGGCCGTGGTGGTAAAGAATAGGTAGAACTTGGGATCTCGGAGCGTCAGCAGACCCTTGATCATTAACGGCCAGGTCACCGAGCCGACGTTGTCGATGCCTGTGCCGCCAGCCGGTCCGGTTCCGGTGAGGATCAATCTGCGCACTCGTTCGGGTGCTTTCATGGCGATGTCTTGAGCGACGAAGCCGCCGAGTGAAAAGCCGAGCAGGTCAACCTTGTCCAAACCCAACGCACGAATAAAGCCGATGCCATCGTCAGCCATCTCACCGACGGTCAATGGCGCGGCGCCGCCCGAGCCACCGATACCGCGGTAATCAGTAGTGATGACACGCCGGTTTTTTGCCAAACCGTCGATAATCCTGGGGTCAAAGTTATCCAACACTGCCCCCCAATGGTTGAACATGACCAGCGGGACCTGCGTCCTGGGTCCCAGATCACGATAGGCGAAAGGTATCCCGCCAACCAGAACCGACTGGTTCGCCGCGTTGATAAATGACGACTGCGAACCTGGATGATTGCTTCTAGCCAAAACAGTCATGTTTACTCCGTCCAATTGCGGGGCGAGGCCGACCTGCTCGTCATGGGTCAGGCTTGAGTCAAATAGCGTTGCGCCACGGCGGACTGCCTGATCTGCGACAAAAGACCCTGACGCGCGGTTTGCAGGGCATCCCAGCGCTCGCCTTCATGCAGCGGAGGAATGGTCACCGGTTCGCGACGGTCGAAGCCAACCAGTGCGGCGTCGACCAGATCACCCACTTCCATGATTTCGCTCAAGGTGTTGATGTCGATACCGGCGCGATCCCAAATCTCTGTGCGGGTGGCGGCGGGCAGCACGGCTTGCACATAAACACCCTGAGGCGAAAGTTCCAGGCTTAGGCCTTGGGACAGGAACAGCACAAACGCCTTGGTCGCCCCATAGACCGACATACCGAACTCAGGCGCCAGACCCACCACCGAACCGATGTTGATGATCGCGCCTTCACCTGCTTTGGCCAGGCGTGGCGCGATGGCGCTGGCGAGCCGCACCAGCGCGGTGGTGTTGAGGGCCACCAGTTGCGCAACGCTGTCAGTGCTTTGCTCGATGAAGTTGCCGGACTGTGCGGCGCCGGCATTGTTGA
This sequence comes from Pseudomonas sp. PDM24, assembly GCF_019218905.1. NCBI lineage: Bacteria > Pseudomonadati > Pseudomonadota > Gammaproteobacteria > Pseudomonadales > Pseudomonadaceae > Pseudomonas > Pseudomonas sp. PDM24. Next base: position 812,293 of record NZ_JAHUWR010000001.1, read on the forward strand.
CGAGGATACCGATGCGCCCGTCATCCCGCAGGCGCGCTTCGACGGTGTGCAGGTCGCTGAGTTGAGTCAGGTCGGCCTGAAGCACTTCAATGGCGACGTTGTGTTCGCCACGCAACTTTGCGGCGAGCGTTTCCAGGCGCGAGTGGTCGCGGGCGACCAACACCAGATCATGCCCGCGTTGGGCGAAACGCTCGGCGTAAACCGCGCCGATGCCGGTGGAAGCGCCTGTGATGAGAACGGTAGGGTGAGTAGTCATGATGTCAGCTCTTTTTTCGGGAACATGAATGGGGATGGATGCACGATCAAATCAGGCCCGATCAGCTTGTGCCTGGTTCGCGGCAGCGCTTGATTCGGCAAGCGTCGGATAGTCGATGTATCCCGCCGCACCGCCGCCGTAGAGCGTGGAGGGGTCGAAGGCGGACAGTGGCGCACCGTTCTTGAGCCGCTCCACCAGATCAGGGTTGCCGATAAAAGGGCGGCCAAAGGCGATCAGGTCGGCCTTGTCATGCGTAAGGCGTGCCGTGGCCAGGTCCAGGTCATAGCCGTTGTTGGCGATGTAGGTGTTCCTGAAGCGCTGGCGCAAGGCGTCGAAATCAAAGGGCGCCACGTCGCGTGGCCCACCGGTCGCGCCTTCGACGACGTGCAGATAAACGATGTCCAGAGCATTGAGTTGGTCGACGATGTAATCGAACTGAGCCTGTGGATCACTGCTCGATACACCATTGGCCGGAGAGACAGGCGAAAGGCGAATGCCCGTGCGATCAGCACCAATCTCGGCGGCCACGGCAGCCGTCACTTCCAGCAGCAGACGCGCACGGTTTGCGATCGAGCCGCCGTAGGCATCAGTACGCAGGTTGGCGCCGTCCTTGATGAACTGATCCAGCAAATAGCCGTTTGCACCGTGGATTTCCACGCCGTCGAAGCCTGCCGCAATGGCGTTTGCCGCCGCTTGGCGGAAATCGTTGACGATGCCCGGCAGTTCGTCAGTCTCCAGCGCTCGCGGCTCGGAAACGTCCTCGAAGCGATTGTTGACGAACACCTTGGTCGCGGGACGAAGCGCGGAAGGGGCTACCGGCGCCGCGCCTTGCTGTTGCAGATCCACGTGGGAAACACGGCCCACATGCCACAGCTGCAGGAAAATTCTCCCGCCCTTGGCGTGCACGGCATCGGTCACCTTGCGCCATCCCTCTATCTGCGACTGCGTGTAAATGCCGGGGGTGTCCTGATAGCCCTGTCCCTGCTGCGAGATCTGCGAGGCTTCGGAAATCAGCAAGCCCGCGCTGGCCCGCTGGCTGTAATAGGCAGCAGCAAATTCACTCGGTACAAAGCCTTTGCCTGCGCGATTGCGCGTCAGTGGCGCGAGAACCACGCGGTTCGACAGCGTCAGGGCGCCAAGCGTGTAAGGGGTAAACAGATTCTGGTCGCTCATGGGTGTGTGTTCCGTGCCCGTTGGTGAATTTCATATGGCTGGCATTTAGGATGATGATCGAAATCTAAACTGTCAATGGTTTTGATTATGGTCAACATCTATGTATCATCAGGTGATGAATTTCCAGCGGTAGCGAGGTATCCAACATGCGAGTGTCCAAGGCCCAGGCCCAGGCAAATCGGGAGCACATCGTCGAAACGGCCTCAGCCGTGTTTCGCGAGCGCGGTTTTGACGGTGTCGGCGTGGCCGACCTGATGGCCGCCGCCGGTTTCACCCATGGCGGTTTCTATAAACATTTCGGTTCGAAGGCTGACCTGATGGCCGAAGCCTCGGCCAACAGTCTTGCGCAGTCTCTGGCCAGCGCCGAAGCATTGAGCGTGAAGGATTTCATCGATGTGTATGTGTCCAGGGATCATCGCGACGGGCGCGCCACGGGTTGCACCATGGCGGCGTTGTGCGGTGACGCGGCGCGTCAGTCAGGCGATTTGAAGTCGGCATTCGCTGAAGGCATCGAGCGCACGTTGCAAACGCTCGGCGAAAAATACCCGACGGGGCCGGATGCGGCGCCGGGTGAGGCGAGGGTGAAAATGATCGACCTGCTGGCGCGCGCGGTCGGCGCGATCATGTTATCGCGCGCCTGTCCTGACGACTCGGCGCTGGCCGATGAAATTCTGGCGGTGTGTCACGCGCAAATGACCGCATCATTATCTATTCAATCGTAGCTTCAGTCGTAGAGGGGATAAATGGATGTTGCACAAAGCGCGCTGACTCGCTTCGTCGTTGGACGACACGCACGAATGACCGTTTTGGCCGATTGCAAAATACGCGGGAAAAGTGAAAGAACAGCAATCCGAAATTGGTAGAGATATGCAGGCGAGTTCCCAGCCAATTCTGATTGCTCTTGTCACCGAAGCGCTTAAGGCGACCCTGTCCAAACACTAACGCCGACTAACTACTGTCCTCCAGGCAACCAATGACCGCTGTGTGGTTTCTTGCCGGTCGCGAAGGGCAACAGAATCGACCCAAAGCTGACCCTCAGGATTTTGTACTCTCAAACCCCATCCGCGAATTTGCAAACCACTGACGACATATTGGTAGGTCTGGAGAGTGGCATGACCACCACGCAAAAACTGACTCAAACAACGCTATGTGCAATGTCAGATCGAAGGTTATGGGCTGTCATGAAATGAAAAAACGCTGTCGTCAAATGAAAGGCTGGCGCACGCCACGTCTATAAACTCCTCCTCAAGCTTGCGCAGCAAGCCCAGCTATTTGGCTGTTGGCGCTCACGGACGCGAAACGTCTTTGGAGAAATCTGCGCATTTCCTACGAATGGAGAAGGGACAATGAGCGAGCGGTCGATAACGCAGTTCTTTTCCTCCCTAGGGGCCCCGCTTTGCATGCTGCGGCAGTCTTGGGGGCAGCGCGAGCAGATGGCAAAAATCTCCGTTTTCTGCGTCCTCCCCGTCTAGTGCGCTGTCGGTTGGACGGCACATTGTTACCAAAACAGCAGTAGACTGTTACAGATCATAAGCTGGCTATCTATTAGTGTGCTTGGTATATTTGAAAATTATTCATCAACTTGGAATATGGATAGTTAAGAATTTTAACAAACTAACAATACTATAAGTGCTTAATATCTAACTTACAAATATATTGCTATAAGTCAACAGCCTGACTGCGCAGTTACCCTAATAAAGCTTACGTTTAAAAATGCGTTCCTAAATTACATTGCTGAAGACAAAAATAAGTAATAGTTTTTGCGATTTGTTTTTTTGTTATATTAATAAATTGTACAATCAAAAATCATGACAAACTTTGCAAATGTATCACTTCAATGCCCTCAATGCTGGAAGCTCGATATAAATAATCGAATCCTGTTTGACGGTGCCAATCAAATACACTTGACAAATATTGAGAGCATCATTGTAAAGAACATGCTCCTCAAGGAGGAGCGCGTAATCAGTAGGGCAGAGCTAATTAGTAGTATTGGGAGAGAGCCTGGCCTCTATCGTGGCCTGGAGATGAGTTTGAGTAGACTGCAAGTAAAGTTCAAGAAAAGCGCTGGAGGTAGGTATCTCTTTCGCGCAGTCAGAAATCGTGGCTACTGCCTCACTCAAACCATACATATTAATGGGGAACCGTCTCGGGAGTTTACGTGAGGTAAGCGGCAATACACCATGGTCATATGGCTGATGATGACTAACGAACTTATGAATTTAGGGGGGCGCAGCGTTTAAGATGAGTGAGTTAACTTTTTACGATGGGCCTTGCGCTTTGATACTGGTGCAGATTTGAAAATGCCATCGCATAACTTCTGAGTTATGCGACGACTAATTCGGGCGTGAAACTGTCGCACGTACTCAGTTATCTGCGACATGAGATGCACAGATGTGGCATTGAGAAAGAAGGGAGGTAAATCCGATACGCTCGGTTCCCACTCAGGACAAAAATCTGGAGTCGCAGCGAAGCACGTTGACGAGTTTAGCCTGTCACAACTGACCGAAAATGGCCGCTTCTGACCGACTGCTGCCCTTCCTGACAGGCAGAATTCGACCCATATCCGCCACTCAAGGATTTCACCCCCGACTATTCTAAAGCCAAGCCAGATTTCAACGGTGCACGGTCAGATATCGAGCGTTACTTCAGCCTCTGGGAAACCGATATGACAAATCCTCAAAATAAAGCCGAACCCGACGAGGATTTAGCTCGGTTGATTATGGGGAAGGGTCCCTACACCTATCTATTGCTGCTCTTGCTAGGGTTGATCCTTCTGTTTCCCTTTCTTGAGGAAGGTATATTTGCTCGTACTTTGCTCGGCATTCTTTTTTCGATCGTGCTGCTCGTGGGGGCTTTTGCCACCAGGCAGACTCGGTGGGGGTTCATTCTCAAACTGGGCCTGGCGTTGCTTGGGGTTGGCCTTCAATGGACGGCGTTATGGACTGAGAGTATCGCGATTCTTAGCCTTGCCGGGATAGCGTATACGGCGTCTCTTGCCGTCTCGTTTAGCGGAGTGCTTCTCTACATTCTCAAGCGCGGGCCAATTACAGCCGGCAAGCTGCATGGTGCGCTGGCGGGTTACATCATGCTGGCTTTCGTTTGGTCCTTCGTTTATGCCCTGGTGGAGATATCCAGCGCTGGCTCATTCGGTCCTGGCCACCTCGACTTCGCACAGCCTGGCACGTTCTTCAAATTAATCTATTTCAGCCTCACGACGCTCACAACCACAGGTTACGGAGATATTCTCCCGTTGACCAATCACGCTCGCTCACTGGTAATGGTCGAAGAGTTTTCAGGCGTCTTTTACGTTGGTGTTGTGATCGCTCGGTTTGCCGGTCTTTATCCATCGAATCAGGCTAAGTGACGGACAACCGATTGCTAATGGCCCATGCCATTGAAAAAGTCCGCCTTGGTTTTCATTGAAGCTGCATGGCAGACGGAGCTTTCCGTCCGCCACGCAAACCCTTGTTTCAGAGGCTGAGAAAACCACTATAGAGGCCGTAACCCGCGATCAGCGCACCTATCATCACGGCAACGAAAATGACCTTTTCAATGGAGGTGAACACCGGTTGGCCCAGTTCGCGCTTGGCCTTGGCGAACAGGATTGCGCCGGGAGCATAAAGCAGTGCAGACAGCAGCAGGTACTGCGCCCCGGCCGCGTACACCAGCCATACGGCATAGAGCACAGCGATCACCCCGACTATCAGGTCCTTGGTCCGCTCGCCTTGAGCCTCCTCATAGGTTTCGTTACGCCAGGCCAATAGTAAAGCGTAGGCGGCGGACCAGAAGTACGGCACCAGGATCATCGAGGTTGCCAGGTACAACAGGCTTAAATAGGTGGAACTGTTGAACAACGTGATAATCAGGAACAGCTGGATAAGCCCGTTGGATAGCCATAGCGCATTGGCGGGGACCTGATTAGCGTTCTCCTTGCGCAAGAACTCCGGCATGGTGTGGTCGCGGGCACTGGCAAAGAGGATTTCCGCGCAGAGGAGTGTCCAGGACAACAGCGCACCGACCAGCGAGACGATCAGCCCTGCGCTGATCAGTACTGCCCCCCAGTGACCCACCACATGTTCCAGTACGCCCGCCATGGAAGGATTTTTCAGGCCGGCCAGTTGTGCCTGGGCCATGATCCCCTGAGAAAACACGTTAACCAGAACCAGTAAAAGCAGCACCCCGACGAAGCCAACCACAGTCGCCTTGCCGACGTCGCTGCGCTTTTCAGCACGGGCGGAAAAGATGCTGGCCCCTTCAATGCCAATAAACACCCAGACGGTGACCAACATCATGTTGCGAACCTGATTCATCACCGTGCCCAGGTCACTGTTGCCAGCGCCCCAGAAGTCGCTGGTAAAAACATCCATCTTGAAGGCCACGCCGGCAATGACAATGAACAGCGCCAGCGGCACCATCTTGGCGATGGTAGTGATCACGTTGATGAAGGCGGCTTCCTTGATTCCGCGCAGAACCAGAAAATGCAGGAGCCAGAGCAGCACGGAGGCGCAAATGATCGCCGGTAGCGTGTTGCCTTCTCCGAACATCGGGAAGAAGAACCCGAGGGTACTGAACAGCAACACCATGTAGCTGACGTTGCCGATCCAGGCACTGATCCAGTAACCCCAAGCCGAAGAGAAACCCATGTAGTCGCCAAACCCGGCCTTGGCATAGGCGTAAACCCCGCCATCGAGCTTGGGCTTGCGGTTGGCCAGTGTCTGGAAGACGAATGCCAGCATCAGCATGCCGACGCCAGTGATCAGCCAGCCAATCAGTGTGGCGCCAGCACTGGCACTTTTAGCGATGTTCTGCGGTAGCGAAAAAATCCCGCCGCCCACCATGGAGCCGACGACCAGAGCGATCAATGCTCCGAACTTCAACTTATCGCTGGAGGCAGAGATCTGGGTATCTTTGTGAGGCAGGGCATCTTTGTCGATGTTGCTGACGGAGTCGACCATCTGAATCTCCTTACCGAAACGGAATCGTTCAAGAGGTGACGGGCTAACAAGAGATGGTCGCTAATGCACTGCATGACCCCTTCGAGTGACGCATGCCACCGAACAGACTGCTTTTTCGCTGCGGCAATGGGGTTGATGTCACTGCCCCCCGCAGCTGCGCACAAACAACTAAAACGCATTTAAGTCGCAGTTTCGTACCAGCCAAAACTGGCTTCTGCTGCTTTGAACCTGGCTCGATCGTTAGATCCACTTGGCTCTCCCGAAAGAGGGGATGCAAGATTCAAGCAACTTCAGTGTAGCTTCCATTCGTATATTGCAATCTGCGAACCTGCGCATTCCTTGGAGCAGTTGGCGAAGCCAGCTACAGATCGGGCCGCAGTCACTCAGGCAACCCAGCCAGCCGCAACCCATCAGCAAACCGTGCAAAATCCTCAGGACGCTGGATTGGCAACCAGTCCTTCAGGTTAGAGACGCGCAAGGACGGATCCAGCTCGTGCAAACGCTGCATCGCCTGCTTCGCTTTGTCCATGCGTCCGCTGAGCGCATGACTGGCCGCCATCAGGGCAACCGACACCAGGAGGCAGGGCAGGTTACCCAGCGCCTTTTCCGCCCAGGCAGAAGCGGGATCGAAGCGCCCGGCGAAGAAGTGTGCGAGTGCCATTCCAACCTGCATCCTGAACATTTCCGGATCCAGCGGACTCAAGCGAACGGCATGGGTTAAATCCGCAATGGCGGCGTCTGTTTCACCGCGCAGCGCGCGCAGGATTCCGCCCAGGTACCAGGCGGGGGCGAGGTTGGGGTTGAGCAGGCGTGCCCTGTCGAGCAGGGCAATACCGCCATCGATATCGCCGGCGAGATGGCCAAGTGCATGTCCGCCTCGCGTCAGCGCCACCGCATCGTCCCGGCCAAGCTCCACCGCCAAACGCGCAAGTCGTGCGCCCTCGGCGATCTCTTGAGTCCGATCGGTCATCCAGCCATTCAGCTTGCGCCAGAAGTGGCACCAGGCTGCCATGCCATAGGCCGAGGCAAACTCCGGATCGAGCTCGATGGCCTTGTAGAACAACGGCAGCGCTTGCTCGATGGCTTCGCGGGTGCCGTTGTGCAGTTTCGGCATTCCGCGCAGGTAATAGTCGTAGGCGTCCAGGCTTTCCGTCGGTTTGCGCTTGGCGCGCTCGATTTCCGCCCGTTCCAACTGCGGTGCTATGGCGCCGACGACGCTTTCGGCGATTTGATCCTGCAGCTCGAAAATGTCGTGGAGCATGCCTTCGAAGCGCTCCGCCCAGATATGCGTCCCATTTGTTGCGTCGATGAGTTGCCCGGTGATGCGTACCTTGTTCCCGGACTTGCGCACGCTACCTTCCAGCACGTAGCGCACGCCGAGCGTCTGGCCGACGCCCTGGACGTCCACGGCCCGACCCTTGTAGGTGAAGCTTGAATTGTGTGCGATGACGAACAGCCAGCGGATACGCGACAGGGCGGTGATGATGTCCTCCACCATGCCGTCGGCGAAATATTCCTGCTCCGGATCGCCGCTCAGGTTGTGGAAGGGCAGGACAGTAATGGAGGGTTTGTCCGGCAGGACGAGGGTGGGCGCAGGCGTTTGTTTCAGGTCCACGGGCGTGGGTTCTTCGATGTCAGGCTGTGGCGTTTCCCCGACCTCATCCACCTTGATCTCGCCGACGAAGCGGTATCCCTTGCGGGCGACCGTGCGCACCAGGCGCTGCTCCTCGCCGGTATCGCCGATGGCCTTGCGCACCGCATTGATGTGGCTGGTGATGGTCGATTCCGAGACGATCCGACCGCTCCACACGGCCTTGAGCAGGTCGTCCTTGCTCATGACGCGATCGCGGTTGCTGACGAGTTGCAGCAATAGATCGAAGACCTGCGGCCCGACAGCCACGACTTGCCCGCGCAAGGTCAGTTCCCGGCGCTGCTGATCGAGCACGTAGTCTTCAAACACGAATTGCAAGGTGAGGATCCCCTGATCGAGCGCCCTCGACTCCGTGTCTGAGCTGGCGGTTGGTAAGAGGTATCGATAATACGGCAGCGCCTGACCCGCTGCACCGTCTGCGGCAAGGGAGACCCGTCGAATAACTGTTTTTCTGGACGAAAAACCAAGCTTCCTTGAAGGCAAACTCAAGGCCGGTACAAGGACGTCCCCGACGCGCGCTGGCACTCTCGATCTACATCGACAGCAATGGTTGCCGTCGAGAAGCGGAGAGAAACCATGAAGATCGTCGTCATTGGAGGCACCGGCCTCATCGGATCGAAACTAGTGCAGAACCTCCGCGAGCGCGGCCATGACGCGCTCGCAGCCGCCCCTAGCACGGGCGTGAACAGCATCACCCGCGAGGGCCTGGCCCAGGCGATGGATGGCGCCGATATTGTCGTCGACGTGGCGAACGCGCCTTCGTGGGAAGACCAGGCCGTTCTCGATTTCTTCGAAACGTCGAGCCGTAACCTGCTGGCTGCCGAGGCGGCCGCTGGCGTTCGCCATCACGTGGCCCTGTCGATCGTCGGCAGTGAACGGCTTCCCGAGAATGGCTATTTCCGGGCCAAGGTCGCGCAGGAAAACCTGATCAAGGCGTCCGGCATTCCTTACACCATCCTGCGTGCCACACAGTTCTTCGAGTTTGTCGGTGGTATTGCGCAGGCGGCCACCGTCGGCGAGGAGATTTGCCTGTCGCCGGCGCTGATCCAGCCGATGGCGTCCGACGACGTGGTGGCGGCGCTCACCGAGGTCACGCTGGCAACGCCGGTCAATGGCACGGTCGAAGTCGCCGGTCCCGAGGCCATGCCGCTCGACGAACTGGTCAGGCGCTTCCTGCGTGCCACTCAGGACACGCGCAAGGTCGTGCCGGATGTGCACGCGCGCTACTTCGGTTCGGTGCTCGACGATCAATCGCTGACGCCCGGCAAGAACCCGCGCCTGGGCGCGATGCGCTTCGAGGACTGGCTCGGTCAGTCGACGGCCCAAGCGGCGCGCTGAGGCTACCCAAGACACATCAGGAAAGCGGCGACCCGGTATCGGGCCGCGCGCTCACACCACCGACTCACCAAGGAGTATCGCCATGGTTACCCGATATCTATTGGCCGCAGCCTTCGCAGCGCTGTCGATCAGCGCTGCGTCCGCCGCCGAGCCGCCCGCCGGCAAGGTGACGGTCGTATTCGACCGCCCCATTCCCAACCTCCCAGGCAAGAGCATGAAGGGCGTGCTGGTCGAGTATGGGCCGGGCGCCGCGTCGCCGTCCCACACCCATCCGAAAACGGCTTTCATCTATGCAACGGTCCTGGAGGGCTCGTTTCGCATCAAAGTCAAAGGCGAGCCGGAAAAGATCTACAACGTCGGCGAAAACTTTGTAGAGGAGCCGGGCTCCGTGCACGAAGTCAGCGCGAACGCCAGCGACACGAAACCTGCACGCCTGCTGGCCGTGTTCGTCCTCGACAGCAACGAAAAGGAACTCGTTACACCTATTAAAAAGTGAGCCGATCAACGCGCTCATCGACGCTCGACAGCCGGGCGGCAGGTCACTGCCGTCCTGTGGCTGCTGCGGATCCTTGGCATTGAACAGGAAACAAGAACATGAACTCGCTTCAGGACAAGGCCGCCATTGCCACCGGCGCAAGCGTCGAGATCCCTGTCGTGGTGGCGCGGCAACGCAAGAGAAAGATGATCGGCATCTTGCTGTGTATCGGTGCCGTGGTGGCCTTGGCCGGCGGATGGGCCATGGCGCTTTCGAGCGGTTCGACTTCCACCGATAACGCGTATGTGCGCGGCGACCTCACTTCGCTCGCCGCCAAGGTTGCTGGCTATGTCACGGCGGTAGAAGTAGAGGACAACCAGACCGTCCGGGCGGGTGACGTCCTGTTCCGGATTGACGATCGGGACTATCGCGCACGGCTTGCGCAGGCCGTTGCCAATGTCAGCGCTGCCGAGGCTCGCCTGACCCATGTCGATGCCGAAACCCAGCTTCAGCGTGCCCTGATTCGACAGGCCGAAGCCCAGCGCCGCTCGGCCGCCGCCGAGATGAATCTGGCGACCAAGACCCATGATCGCAGCCAAAAACTGATCGTCAGCCACGCGGTCAGCCAGGCCCTGGTCGATGAAACCGGCACGGCACGCTCCAGAGCCGAGGCGACGGTGTCGGCAGCTTCGGCAACGGTCGAGGCTCAACAGCAACGCATCACCGTCCTTGTGGCCCAGCGAGAAGCTGCCGTTGCTGCTGTGGCGCAGGCACAGGCCGCGCGCGATCTGGCCCAGATCGATCTCGACAGCACCGTGGTCCACGCACCTGTTGATGGCGTTATCGGTAACCGTCAGGTCCGGGTCGGCCGATTCGTTACGCCGGGTGTTTCGTTGCTCGATATCGTGCCGGTCAATGATGTGTGGGTCGTGGCGAACTTCAAGGAAACCCAGCTCGAACATATCCGCCCCGGTCAGCGTGTGCGCATCACGGTCGATGGTTATCCCGACGGGGCACTGGAAGGCGTGGTCGACAGCTTTGCTCCGGGTAGCGGGTCGGCGTTCAGCTTGCTGCCCACAGACAACGCAACAGGAAACTTTGTGCGTGTCGTGCAGCGGGTTCCGGTAAAAATCCGGCTTGCCCACAACCCGTTGCCGGGCCGCATCGTCCCTGGCCTGTCCGCGCGTGTCGAGGTTGCGCAAGGGGGCGGCTCATGAACACGGTTGCCAGCGCCACGCGGAGCAACGCCAGCGCTACAACCGGTGTCCTGCTCATGGCGGGCATCGTGCTCGCCACGCTGACGGAAGCGATCGCCAGCACCGTTCTGTCGCTCGGACGCAGCGACATCATCGGCGACACCTATGCAACGCCTGATGAGTTTGCCTGGTTGGATATCGGCTACATCGCGCTCAAGCTGATCGGGTTCATGACCGCCCCTTGGCTGATGAACCGTTTCGCTGCGCGTCATGTGATCATCGGCTCAACCCTGGTCATGGGCCTGGCATGCGGCATTGCCGCCATCACCGCTCGGCTGGATCTGCTGGTTGCACTTCGGGTGATTCAGGGCTTCGCCGGCGGCACCCTGCTGGTCGGGGGCCAGGCGATCATCTTTCGCGCTTATCCGCGGTCCCGTCAGCCCATCCTCCAGGCCCTGTTTGCCATGGGCTCCGTTGTCGCGCCCGCGACGCTTGCCCCGGCGCTTCAAGGGTGGTTGATCGATAGCCAATCCTGGACATGGATCTTCTTCAGCGTGGTCCCGATTGCCTTGGCGGCTAGCGGGCTTGTGCTGATCGCAGACGGCCCAATGCCCGCCAAGATCCGGCAGCGTCCGTTTGACTGGATCGGCTTCTCGCTGATCTCTACCACGCTGTTGTGTTTCACCTACGTTCTCAGCCAGGGCAGCCGATGGGACTGGTTCGAGGAGCCTCGCATCCTGTGGCTAACGGTGATCGGCGCAGCGGCTTTGCTGGCATTTCTCGGCCAACAAGTGTTGGCCAAGAGGCAGGGCCTGCTCGACTTCACCCTGTTCAAAACGAGCGATTTTTCCTTCGCTTTTATCGTCAGTTTTGTCGCCGGCGCCGCCTTGTTCGGCAGCGCGTTCCTGATTCCGGCGTTCGCCCTGTCGGTCCTCGGATTCACGCCTACCGATGCCGGTCAGCTGCTGTTGCCCAGTGGCACGTTTTTTGTCGGCGCGCTTCTGATATCTGCTTATCTCATGCAGGCCCACCGCGTTGCGCCGTTCGCCACCGTGCCCTTTGGAATCCTGATGATCATGGTGGCGATGTGGATGCTGTCCGGTTCGACCAGCGAAAGCGGCGCAGACGACATGATGGCGGCCATCCTGTTGCGCGGGTTGGGGCTTGGCTTCCTGTTTCTATCGATCACGCTGATCGCTTTCAGCCACCTCAACAGCCGAAACCTCGCTGGCGGAATAGGCCTTTTCAATACGGGGCGCCAGTTGGGTGGCCTTATCGGGGTCGCAGGGCTCCAGACACTGATCGACCATAACGTCGTCACCAATGCCGTGGTCCTTGGTGCCAACGTTATCCCTGGAGGGGCCGCGGTCATCGAGCGGATGACGACCACGACAGCCATGCTGAGCGCGAAAGGAATGGATGCAGTGGCCGCTGGCCGGGCAGCGACGAGCCTTCTAGGCCGGTTAGTGACAAGTCAGTCCACGGTGATTGCCTTCGACACAGCGTTCGTCGCCGTGGCCCTGCTTTTTGTAATCGCCGCCCCCATTCTGGTCGGCATCAAGATCGGATTCGCACGATACGAGAAAGTGCGCGCTTCACGAGCAGTTGCGTGAGACAGCCCACCTGCCAGCGATGGCGAGGGAGGAGAGCACTCGGACCACCCCGGGTGTCAGGCGGCGCCAGGAACATTTGTTCCCATGCCCGACGGCAGGAACGGTCGAATTTCGTCGATTTCCGCGGCGCTAAGGCGCAACGCCGAGGCTGCAATCAGCCCGTCTACTTGTGCTGGACGGCGGGCTCCGACAATGGCGCCCGTCACTACCGGTTGGCGAAGTACCCAGGCGATAGCGACCGCTGCAGCACTCACCCCGTGCCTTTCTCCAATGCGTGCCATGACGTCAACCAATGTCAGGTTCGCACTCAAACGGGGCTCCTGGAAATCAGCACTTCGGGCCTTGCGCCAATCGTCTTCGGGCAGTTGTGAGATGCGTTCGCGCGTCATGCTGCCGGACAGTAGCCCCGATTGAAGTGTGGAATAGGCAAGGACACCCAACCCGGCTTGCTCACAGAATGGCAGGACGTCTTTCTCGATGTCCCGCATCAAGGCGGAGTACGGCGGCTGGAGCGAAACGATCTCTGTCACCGCCTGCGCCCGCTTGAGTTGAGCGACATCGAAATTCGATACGCCGATAGCGCGAATTTTTCCTTGATCGCGCGCGGCTACCAAAGCCGAAAGCGCCATTTCAATACCTTCACTGCTTGCGTCGGCAGGAAAGGCAGGCCAGTGGATCTGATACAGATCGATAGTCTCGACTTGGAGCCTGCGCAAGCTTGCGTCGATCTCGGCGAGCAAGGATTGGGGGACCAGGGAGTGCGAAATCTGCTTCGTGACCGGGTCCCAGACCAGGCTGCCTTTGGTGAACACCAAAGGACGCCGCGAGACCGGCACCCGACGCAGCAATTGCCCCACCAATTGCTCCGCATGGCCCAAGCCATAAACCGCAGCGGTATCAATCCAGTTCACGCCGCGTTCGACGGCATATTCAAGTGCGCCCAGGCTGTCCTTGTCATCCTGCGCTCCCCAACTGTATTCCCAACCTGTACCAGCGATTGCCCACGTCCCCAGGCCAATAGGCGAAATCAGAAAATCCGATGATCCAAGACGATTCTTTTGCATTGCGACCTCTCCACAAATGATGTGAGAAGTATCTGGGAGAGATCTGATGGCGATAAGATGGGTAATCGTATTTGAACTGCTGAACGAAATTCATGAGTAATCACCCCGATCTCTCTGAGCTCGATGCCTTTGCCGCCGTCGCTCGCCATCGCAGCTTTCGCAAGGCCGCCGACGAGCGTGGCGTTTCGGCTTCCGCGTTGAGTCACGCGATGCGAGCGTTGGAGGCACGCCTGGGCATCAGGCTGTTGAACCGAACCACTCGTAGCGTGACCCCGACCGAGGCCGGCCAACAGCTATTGGCGACGCTGGTCCCGACCCTGCACCAGGTTGCCGATGTGTTGGCGCAATTGACCTCGATGCAGGAAGTTCCCGCAGGCAAACTCCGCCTCAACGTGGCGCGCCCGGCGGCTCGTATCGTGTTTGCGAAAGTGCTCGCGCCCTTCGTGGCCAGGTATCCACGTATTCAGTTGGACCTGATCACCGACGATGGATTGACTGATATCGTGAACGGCGGATTTGACGCTGGAGTCCGCTTTGGTGAAAGCCTGGCCGGCGACATGATCGCAGTCCCTGTCGGCGCCCCTCAATCGTTCGTGACCGTTGCTTCGGATGCCTATCTGGCCGCAAAGGGGATCGCGCACGCCCCCCGCGACTTGCTCGAGCATTCGTGCATTGCCAGGCGTTTTCCCAGTGGCAAATTTTACGCCTGGGAGTATCAAGCAGACGGTCAACCGATACGGTTGTCCGTCACAGGCCCGCTCATTCTGGAAGACGATGCGCTGATGATCCAGGCGGCGAAAGATGGCGCTGGTATTGCCTATGTCTACGAGGAGCTGGCGCGCGACGAAATCAGCAACGGACATCTCAGAGAAATACTCCAGGAATGGAAAGCACCGCCAAGCCGATTCTTTCTTTATTACCCCAGCCGGCGCTATGTGCCACCGGCATTGAACGCGCTCATAGAATTCATCAGAGCGGGTGACTTGCGAACCTGATTCAGAACCATCGCGACCGGCAGTCTCGATGACTGCTCCGGGTTGAATCCACAGTCGAAAGCAGCCCTTCGGGTCGAACAGCAATCGGCCAGACGCAGCCACCCAGTAAGTCCGCCTGGCGGATGGGTTCAGCGGCATGCCTGCCCGCGACCAACTACACTTTCTCCAGCCAATCCGGGCAACCGTCCGGGGCATACTCCAGGAGGAATCATGACACGGAAAAATGTCTCCAGCCCCGAACCAACGGGTACGAAACCCAATGCGCTATTGAGCCCGCCTGACATAAATGCTCTCGCAGAGATATCCATCACCGATCCTGGCAAAACGCACCCAGCGTGGATCAAGGAGCAGTTTCCTGAGTACGTGGACCCGCATGCCGGACATGAAACCAGGACGGTTCGCGAGATTAACCACAAAGGGCATGTTGTCCGGATCGTGACCACCTACCAGGTGGAGGTTGATGGGGCTCCGGTCCAGGCGCATCTGTTTGTGGACGATGCGGGCCAAGTCCATACGCACGCCACCCCATTCGTCACTTACGGATCGGCTCTCGACTTGATGACCGCGGTGATCGATGCCTATCCGGAATCCTTCGCCAAGGGCGATGGCGATGGGGGAGAGCACCCGGACCACCATGCCCACGGAGCACATCATGATCAGGTCTAATGCTGTCAATGATCTCCCGGCGCTTAAGAAATACGTCGAAGGGGTAAAGCGACTCAAGGATCCCGCGCAGAATCCGTGGCCCGGGCAGGCCAATCTCTCGATTTATGATTCGTTCGTGGCCTGGCATCACCGGGCCATGATGATTTCAACGCCTGCGGGACAGATGGCCAGGAACGCTGCGCATGGCGGGCCATCATTCTTGCCGTGGCACCGCTACTTTCTCGTGCGCCTGGAAACCTTGCTTCGCAAGGCGATAAACGACCCACACTTTCGAGTCCCGTACTGGGATTGGAACACTGACGCGGAACTTCAGGACCCGAGGACTTCACTCATCTGGTCGAATGAATACCTTGGGCAGTTCGTGAATGGGCAGTGGCGGGTGCGATTGACGGGTAATGGCCGCACCATGGACCTCGACGGGGTAAACCGCCCCCTGGTGCGCTATCTGGGAAGAGGTGGGTCACTGCCCAGCCGAGCCAATGTGCGCAAGGTCATCCATGAAAACCCGGTGTATGACAAAGCGCCCTACAACGCGGCGCAGTCCACCGGTGGTGCGCGCAACAGCATCGAGGGATGGGCGGGCGAAGAACGCATTCATAACAACGTTCATGTGTGGGTCGGTGGAGACATGGGATTGTCGTCCTCGCCGAACGATCCAGTGTTCTTTCTGCATCATTGCAACGTCGACCGGCTCTGGGCTGCATGGCAAGCGAAGCATCCCGCCGCCGCATACGTACCTGCGGGAAATGCCCCGGATACGCTCAAGTTCCATCGGATAGATGACCCGATGTACAGCCCTTTTCCGGAAAAGGTGACACCTCGAGATGTCCTGAATTACAGCCAGTATTACAAGTACGACACCTTGGGTGATTTGCTTTAGACAGCATCATACGGTGGCGCCTGCGGTGATACTGAACGCCTGCTCTTCCAGACTGGTTTGTATCAACGCAGCCAGTTGTCGGGTGGCAGGCGCCAGGTGTTCTGCTCCACGATAAAGCACATAGCCGAGGGTCGGCAGCGTGGGTAGGCCGGCAATGACGGCGAGATGTCCTGGCAGTCCAATGCGGGTTCGCAACGTGAGGCCCAAACCGGCCGCAACGGCCGCCCAGATTCCACCCACGCTGGGGCTGGTCAGCGCGATTCGCCAGGGAATCCGCGCCTCATCCAGTGCCTGGGTTGCTGCGCTACGTAACACGCAAGGGGCGTCGAACATGATCAATGGCAGGGGAGAATCTACATCGCAGTTGAGCGATGGCGTGTCACGAGGCCCGATCCAGTGCATCTGTGTTTCACCCAGGCGTGTGGCATAGGGGGACATGTGCCCTGTGTCCCAAGACAGGGCCAGATCCAGGCCACCGCCGTCGATCAATGCAAGCAGTTCGGTATTACGCGCGATCCTGACTTCGAGGCTCACCCTCGGGTACATCTTGACGTAGCGTCGCAGGATGTCGCTGAGAAAGTGTTCGCCAAAGTCTTCCTGAAGCCCCAGGCGTACCGTTGCGGCGGTCTGGCTTTCGTGCAGCGTCTGGAAAATGCTGTCGTTCAGTTCAAGCAGTCGGCGGGCATGGCTGAGCAGGGATTCACCCACCGGCGTCAACACCAGCCCTCGACCGGATTTGGACAGCACTGGCGTGCCTATCTGTTCCTCAAGCTTCTTGAGTTGTGCGCTCACGGCAGACGTCGAGCGATTGAGCCGATCCGCCGCTTTGGCAAAACTGTTGAATTCCACACCGGTTACGAAAGTACGCAGCACATCAAGATCGAAGGTTGGACGGCGCATCGAATCATCCACTAATTCAGGACTATGGCCGCTATTAAATCGGATATTCGGAATTATCGCGACTTGATAGTTTTCTCCTGTCAGTGGGTTTTTCAGGAGTAGACCGTTATGCCATTTGCACGTATTTCATTGCACCGGGGAAAGTCGGCCGAGTATTTACAAGCCCTCTCACAGGGGCTGCACGACGCATTGGTAGAAAGCTTCGAAGTGCCCATGGCCGACCGGTTCCAGGTCATTCACCAGCATGAAGTGGGCGAACTGATATTTGATCCCGGCTACCTGGGCGGTCCGCGCAGCCATGACTTTGTGCTGATCGCGATTACTGCCGGCCGCCCTCGGGACATCGAGACGAAACAGCGTTTCTATCGCAACCTGGTCGAGAGACTGAGTCGAGCACCGGGCATCGACTCTGAAGACGTCATGGTGGTGATTACCACTACCGCGGCAGATGAATGGTCGTTTGGTGGCGGGCGGGGTAATGATGGCGTACCTCAGGGGTGCATGCGGTCGGCGTAGGAGTTGACTTGAGGGCAGGATAGATAAAGCAAAAGACAGGCTCGAAATAATCTGGCCGCCACCTTATTTCCTGTCGCGCCATCGACTTCGGGCATGGAGGTAGGCCGTCAAATCGCTATAGCCCAATTGAGCTGCAATCTCTGTTAACGACTCGCCTTGCAACTCAAGATGCAGTTCCAGTTCTGCACGAACCTGATCGAGTAATTGCCTGAAGTTCGTGCCTTGTTCTTCCAGGCGTCTGCGTAATGTCCTGGGCGTCTGGTGCAGCGTCTTTGCCAGATTGTCCAGATTTGGAGTTTCACCTCTGGCCAGAGAGCGTCGCGCACCTTCGGCAACTTTGGCTGACCAACCGCTGAAATTGCGATGCGCGGCAATCCGTCGATCCAGCTCCTGAGTCAATAACTCCAACATCCCGTGATGACGGGTCTGCATCGGCAGGCTCAAGCTTTGGGCATGGAAATAGAAACAGTTAACCGGGCAGTCAAACTCGATGCGGTCTCCAAACCATTGGGTGTATTGCTTGTAATACGACGGACGCGAATGCATGAATTTTGCCAGAATCGGCTGCACATCCTGCCCCGTTCCACGTCGCAATTGCGCGATGGACATCACGCCGTAGTGTTCGATGACATACCGCGCCAACTCGCCTGGCGCATCGACGCACAACTCGATTCCGACGCCGTTTTCGTCATTCACCAACCTCACATTGTCCGTGTCCGATGCAAGCGGTGCGTACCGGGCCCAAAGGTGCATGGACGACAAAACGTCGGGGCTATACAGGCAAAGATAAGCCAGGACGTGCCAGTCCTGAGGCGTGAACAGCTCGAACAGTTTTAACCCGATCGCCGGATCAATGCGCGCCGCCTCGCGCCAAAGCTGATCCAGTTCGATCAGGCTGTAATCCGTGCTTTTTCGGGAAACCTGGCTGTCAAGGAAGCGCTCCAGCACTTGGCCCAGCCTGCCTCGATGAAAGCGCTGGGGCGGGCGATTGGCCGGTTCTAGCTCAATTCTGTCCATTTCGCGCATTGGGAGGGCTGACTCCTGGGTTTCTAATCACATGGCATTGCCCGCAAGGGCCTGAATCGAGAGTGCCATGAATATAACAATGCTCGCCAATAACCCTGCTGTAATAGTGGCCGGGATTTTCCTTGCCTTCATTTTGCTGGAACTGGCCTGTTCCTCGTTTCGTCAGTCGTCAGGCGGCAAACGTGACGTACTCATTGAAGTCGTCGGCTCCGGCATCCTGGTGGCGATCACGTTCCCTTTAGTCATGTGGCTAAGCGGCAAAATATCAAGTCAGGTTGTACCGGAGATGAAGGACGCATTGGCTGGAATCCCGTGGATTGCAGGATTTGTCTTGTTTTTACTGTTCGATGACATGACCCAATACTGGTGGCATCGCCTGACTCACCGGGTTCCCGCACTTTATGCATTGCACCGTGCGCATCATTCCGCACCCTATATGAGTGTGCGCATCGTCTATCGCAACAACAGTTTCTACTATCTTCTGATGCCCGGCATCTGGTTATCCGGGGTGTTGATCTACCTTGGACTTGCACCGGTTTATTATGGTTATCTGATTCTGAAAATGACCGTGATCTTCGCTGCACACAGCAGCGTTGCGTGGGACGACAAACTATATCGCATCCGCGCATTACGCCCGGTTGTCTGGGTTTTGGAACGAACCTTCTCCACACCCTCCACTCACTCTGCGCATCACGGTTTGACGGCCGAGGATGGCGTTACCCATTACAAAGGCAATTTTGGCAACCTGTTGTTTTTTTGGGACGTGCTGTTCGGAACCGCAAAAATTACCCGTCGACGTCCGCCAGCCTACGGCATCGAACACGTGTCACCGATAAGCTGGAAAGAAGAATTGTTCTGGCCCATCGTGCGTTCCCGCCGTACCGCTCCCAAGGTAAACGCTAACCGGAAAGTGGCGCGATGAGTCAGTCAAGGTCGGGGCTGATACGGTTTTTCCTTCGTCATCTGCATCTGTAATGGGATCAGCCTGCGGCTCACAATGACAGCACGGTCAGCAGCGGCGGTAGCCGCTGCACCGCAAACTCATAACGTAGGAGGCCCAATGGGCAAGATGGCATTTTTCCTGGGTGGATTTCTGGTGTTGACCATTTTGATTGGTGCGCTTGCCACGATCTCTCCGGTGTAGGTGAGAGGGCGGCTCTCGCCTTGAGATCCCGGGCGTTCATATCTGTTCCAGCAACCAGGTACGGAACGCGATGAGTGACGGCAGCATTTCGTTGCGCGGCGGGTAGGTCAGGTAGTAACTGCGCTGACTGGCGAAGGGCAGGTCCAGGCCGATCAGCTCTGAATTGGCCAATTCGTCCGCCACCAGAATACGAGGCACCAGACCTATTCCGATGCCGGCTCTGACGGCCTGGATCAAGTGTGAGGTGAGTTCGAAACTCGGCCCCAGGCGCATCATTCGATGGGGCAAGCCGTGGTGGCTGAACCACTCGCCCCAGACGTTGGAATTACTCGCGACATTGAGCAGCGTCTGCCCGCCAATGCGCTCCGCAGGCCAGGCGTCATGGGCCTTGGCCGCTAGCGGAGAAATGATCACCATCAGTTCTTCCGTGTGCAGCCGATGGCTGATCAGGCCCGGTAAATCAGCATTGCCGACGACAATCGCAGCATCAATGCCGCTGGTTTCGAAGTCGATGGCGTCGATCCGGGAGTTGATGTGCACCAGCATGCCAGGATGGCTTTTATAAAAGTCATGAAGGCGCGGCAATAACCACTTCGAGCCGAAGGTCGGCAATGTGGCCAGGCGCAATGTGCCGCTGCCGGATTGATAAGCCATGGCCTGCAACGTGGCGCTACGGATGCGTCCGAGCGCTTCGCTCATTTCCCGCTGATAAAGACGACCGACATCGGTCAACTTCACCTGGCGGCCTTCACGGCGAAACAGCGTCAGGCCCAGTTGCTGCTCCAGCGCCTGGACTTGGCGGCTGACTGCGCTTTGGGTCAGGGAGAGTTCCAGCGCAGCGTGGGTGTAGCTTTCATGTCGGGCGGCGGCTTCAAAGGCCAGCAGCAACGACATCGAGGGGGTGAGGTGACGGTAATTCATTCGTAAAAGTCATCAATAGCGGCAGGATTATCCGTTTGTCCGGTGCCCGAGCCTGCAGGATCATTGGCATAGCCGACGACCTGAGGCTGACCCATTAATGCTCAGGCGACAAGTGTTTTGATTTTTCTGTGATTAGACCTACAAGAGACCATCCTGCGATGATCGCCCAGTTGACGACCGTTGAACCCGCGGCACAGTACCCGGAATTTCTGCAAGCCCTGCGCGCCAGTGGCTTGCGCGGTCAGCTCAGCGCCGACTATGCCACTCGGACCGTGCTGGCGACCGACAACTCGATTTACCAGCGTCTGCCGCAAGCGGCGGTGTTCCCCCTGGACGCGGACGACATCGTGCGCATCGCGACATTGATGGCCGAACCACGCTTTCGCCAGATCAAGCTGACCCCGCGAGGCGGTGGCACCGGGACCAATGGCCAGTCATTGACCGAAGGCATCGTGGTCGACTTGTCGCGGCACATGAACGCTGTCCTCGAAATCAACGTCGCCGAGCGTTGGGTACGGGTGCAGGCGGGCGTGGTGAAGGACCAGCTCAATGCCGCGCTCAAGCCTCATGGGCTTTTCTTCGCTCCGGAGTTGTCGACCTCCAACCGCGCCACGGTGGGTGGCATGATCAACACCGACGCCAGCGGCCAGGGCAGCTGCACCTATGGCAAGACCCGCGATCATGTTCTGGAACTGCACAGCGTACTGCTCGGCGGTGAACGCCTGCACAGCCAGCCTTTGTCCGATGCGGAGCTGGAGGTGGTGTGCGCACAATCCGGCCGCATCGGCGAGGTGTACCGCACCGCGCGGCATATTCAGGAAACCCAGGCCGACCTGATCGAGTCGGTGTTCCCCAAACTCAATCGCTGCCTGACGGGTTACGACCTGGCGCACCTGCGTGATGAGCACGGACGCTTCAATCTCAACAGCGTGCTGTGCGGTGCGGAAGGTTCGTTGGGCTACATCGTCGAAGCCAAGCTCAACGTGCTGCCGATTCCCAAGTACTCGGTGTTGGTGAACGTACGCTACGCCAGCTTCATGGATGCGCTGCGCGACGCCAATGCGCTGTTGGCGCACAAGCCGCTGTCCATCGAAACCGTGGACTCCAAAGTGTTGATGCTGGCGATGAAAGACATTGTCTGGCACAGCGTCGCCGAGTATTTCCCGACGGACGCCGAGCGCGCGACGCTGGGTATCAATCTGGTGGAGTTCAGCGGGGAGGACCTGACGCAAGTGAAGGCTCGCGTGGCGTCGTTTGTGGCGCATCTGCAGGCCGACACCACGATCGAGCGGTTGGGCCACACGTTGGCCGAAGGTGCCGAAGCAGTGACCCGCGTATACGCCATGCGTAAACGCTCGGTCGGGCTACTGGGCAACGTCGAAGGCGAGATTCGCCCGCAGCCTTTTGTGGAAGACACCGCCGTGCCGCCGGAGAAACTGGCCGACTACATCGCGGAGTTCCGCGCCTTGCTCGACAGCCATGGCCTGGCCTATGGCATGTTCGGACATGTCGACGCGGGTGTGTTGCATGTGCGCCCGGCACTGGACATGAAAGACCCGGCCCAGTCCGCGCTGGTCAAGCCGATTTCCGATGCCGTGGCCGAGCTGACCCGGCGCTATGGTGGTTTGCTGTGGGGCGAGCACGGCAAGGGATTGCGTTCGGAATATGTCCCTGAGTTTTTTGGCGAGCTGTACCCGGCGCTGCAATTGCTCAAGGGCGCGTTCGATCCACACAATCAGCTCAACCCCGGCAAAATCTGCACTCCGCCGGATGCCGCCCAAGGCTTGCTCAAGGTTAACGAAGTGACGCTGCGCGGTGAGCTGGATCGGCAAATCGACGAGCGTGTCTGGCAAAGTTTCGGCACCGCTGTGCACTGCAACGGTAACGGCGCCTGTTACAACTACGATCCCGACGATGCAATGTGCCCGTCGTGGAAAGCCACCCGTGAACGCCAGCATTCGCCAAAGGGCAGGGCGTCATTGATTCGCGAATGGTTGCGATTGCAAGGCGCGGCCAATATCGATGTATTGGAAGCGGCGCGGGGCAGGTTGTCGTGGTTGAGCGGCTTGCCAACGAGGATGCGCAATAACCTGGCACGCTCGCGCGGCGAGGCGGATTTCTCCCACGAAGTCTACGACGCGATGGCGGGCTGTCTGGCCTGTAAATCCTGCGCCGGACAATGCCCGGTCAAGGTCAATGTCCCGGATTTCCGATCGCGTTTTCTGGAGCTCTATCACGGTCGCTATCAACGTCCGTTTCGCGATTACCTGATCGGCTCGCTGGAGTTCACCATTCCTTATATGGCCTATGCGCCGGGCCTGTACAACGCGGTAATGGGCTCAACATGGATGAGCCGCTTGCTTGCGCGACACGTCGGCATGCTCGACAGCCCGCTGATCAACCGTTACGACTTGCAGGCCACATTGACCCGCTGCAAGGTGGTGGTCGCCAGCGTGCCAGCCCTGCGCGAGCTCACCGTCGCGCAACGTCAGCGCAGCGTGGTGTTGGTGCAGGACGCTTTCACCCGTTACTTCGAAACACCGTTGCTGGCGAGCTTTATCCAGTTGGCGCATCAGTTGGGCTATCGCGTGTTTCTGGCGCCCTATAGTGCCAACGGCAAGCCGTTGCATGTACAAGGCTTCCTCGGCGCATTCGCCAAAGCGGCGATCCGCAACGCCAGTCAACTCAAGGCGCTAGCCGACTGCGAGGTACCGCTGGTGGGGCTGGATCCGGCGATGACGCTGGTCTACCGCCAGGAATACCAGAAAGTGCCGGGGCTCAATGATTGCCCAAAGGTCTTGCTACCCCAGGAGTGGCTCTTCGATGTGTTGCCTGAAAACCCGCATCCGGCTACTCAGACATTCCGTTTGCTGGCGCACTGCACCGAGAAGACCAATGTGCCGGCCAGTACTTCGCAATGGGAAGCAGTGTTTGCCCGGCTTGGCCTCAAGTTGGTGACTGAGGCGACGGGCTGTTGCGGCATGTCCGGAACCTACGGCCATGAAGCCCGCAACCAGGACACCTCGCGGACCATTTTCGAGCAGTCATGGGCCGGCAAGCTGGACAAGGCGGGAGAAGCACTGGCAACGGGTTACTCCTGTCGCAGTCAGGTAAAGCGTCGCGCCAACAGGCAGCTGCGCCACCCACTTGAAGTGGTGTTGGAGCATGTGCTATCGAAAATTCTGGCGCACTAAATCCCGCAATGGCTGCTTGGGGGGCAGCTTCTGGCCGATAGATCAGCAAAAAGCACAACGCCTCCACACAGGGAGGCGTTGCAGGTTTTCAGCAATATTGCTCAGATCATCTCACATCAAACCGGTCCAGATTCATCACCTTGTCCCAGGCTGCAACGAAGTCTTTCACAAACTTCTCCTTCGCATCGTCGCAGGCATAGACCTCAGCCAAGGCCCTCAACTGCGCATTCGAGCCAAACACCAGATCGACACGCGTACCCGTCCATTTAAGGTCGCCGGTTTTCCGGTCGCGCCCTTCAAACTCTTCATTGGCCTGCGACACCGGTTTCCATTCCACGCTCATGTCCAGCAGGTTTCTGAAGAAGTCGTTGGTCAACGCTTCTGGCTGCTTCGTGAACACCCCGTGCTGAGTTTGTCCGACGTTGGTGTTTAACACCCGCAGGCCACCGATGAGCACGGTCATTTCTGGCGCGGTGAGTGTCAACAGTTGCGCTTTGTCGATCAGCAAGGCCTCGGCCGGTACGCTGTAGCGGGTTTTGAGGTAGTTACGGAAGCCATCGGCGGCGGGTTCGAGGAACCCGAAGGATTCGACATCCGTTTGCTCTTGCGAGGCGTCCATCCGGCCCGGCGTGAAAGGCACCGTGACGGTGTGGCCGGCATTTTTCGCCGCTTGTTCGACACCGGCGCAGCCGGCCAGCACGATCAGGTCTGCCAGCGAGATTTTCTTGCCGCCGCTGTTGAACTCGTTCTGGATGCTCTCGAGTTTCGCCAGCACGTTCGCCAGTTGCTCAGGTTGGTTGGCTTGCCAGAATTTCTGCGGAGCCAGGCGCAGGCGTCCACCGTTGGCGCCGCCGCGTTTGTCGGAGCCGCGGAAGGTGGAAGCTGCCGCCCAGGCAGTCGATACGAGTTGCGAGACCGACAGGCCGCAGGACTGGAGCTTGCCTTTGAGTGCAGCGACGTCGCTGTCGTTGACCAAGGCATGGTCGACCTCCGGAATCGGGTCTTGCCACAGGAGTTCTTCGTTGGGCATTTCCGGGCCAAGGTAGCGGGAGAGAGGGCCCATGTCGCGGTGGAGGAGCTTGAACCAGGCGCGGGCGAACGCGTCGGCCAACTGGTCCGGGTTCGCCAGGAACCGCCGTGAAATCGGCTCATAGATCGGGTCGAATCGCAGGGACAGGTCCGTGGTCAGCATGGTCGGGTTACGCCGCTTCGACGGGTCGTGAGCATCCGGAATAATGCCCGCGCCAGCGCCGCCTTTCGCCGTCCACTGGTTGGCGCCCGCCGGGCTCTTGGTCAGTTCCCACTCGAAACCGAACAGGTTTTCCAGGTAGTTGTTGCTCCACTTGGTGGGCGTGGTGGTCCAGGTCACTTCCAGCCCGCTGGTGATGGTGTCGCCGCCCTTACCGCTGCCGAAGGTGCTCTTCCAGCCCAGGCCTTGCTGTTCGAGGCCTGCGGCTTCGGGCTCGGCACCGACGTTGTCGGCAGGGCCGGCGCCGTGGGTCTTGCCGAAGGCGTGGCCACCGGCGATCAGTGCCACGGTTTCTTCGTCATTCATCGCCATGCGCCCGAAGGTCTCGCGGATGTCCACCGCAGCAGCGACCGGATCGGGGTTGCCTTCCGGGCCTTCCGGGTTGACGTAAATCAGGCCCATTTGCACCGCGGCGAGCGGGTTTTCCAGATTGCGTCCTCCGTCGGTACGGCTGTCCTCATTTTCCCCCGGCTCAGCAACGAGTGGGCCTTCGCCGGGTTCTTGCATGGGTTCCTTCTTGTCTTTTTCGTAGCGGGTGTCACCGCCCAGCCACTTGTTTTCGGAGCCCCAGTAGACAGCCTCATCCGGTTCCCAGACGTCTGGTCGACCACCGGAAAAGCCGAAGGTTTTGAAGCCCATGGACTCCAGCGCGACGTTGCCGGTGAGCACGATCAGATCGGCCCAGGAGATGTTGCGACCGTATTTTTGTTTGATCGGCCAGAGCAGCCGGCGCGCCTTGTCGAGGCTGACGTTGTCCGGCCAGCTGTTGAGCGGTGCAAAGCGCTGCTGACCGGAGCCGGCACCGCCACGACCGTCACCAACGCGATAGGTGCCGGCGCTGTGCCAGGCCATGCGAATAAACAGCGGCCCATAGTGACCGAAGTCCGCAGGCCACCAGTCTTGCGAATCGGTCATCAGTGCGTGCAGGTCTTGCTTGAGCGCTTGAAAGTCCAGGTTTTTGAAAGCTTCGGCGTAGTTGTAGCCCTCGTCCGTGGGGTCGGACAGCCGCGAATTCTGGTGCAGGATCTTCAGGTTCAGTTGGTTCGGCCACCAATCGCGGTTCGTCGTGCCACCGCCCGCGGCGGCGTGATTGAACGGGCATTTCGATTCATTTGCCATGTGTGCACTACCTTTGGTCGTATTCATCCGGCTATCCGGCCCGGGGTGGGCGCGCAATAGCGACGAGCGAAATCAATGACATAGGCTGCAGCCGTTCGATCAACCGTTCATCGTGGTCACAGGGGAATCTGGATAGCGGCAAATCGAGTTGCCTGTACGGTGGCCCACGGCAAGCCTAGTACGCTTCTGATTCATTCGTATCTTTTATCAAGTCTCAACCGGCCGGCTCACGCCAGCGCTGCATTAAGGTTAGACGCCTATAAAGCAGTCAGCTAATAGGTGGAGTATTCACGCTTGATAGGCAGAATCTTTTACCTGAGCCGTCGAGATGGAACCGCTGATACGAGTCTCTTTTATCCAGCATCGGCAAAACGTAATCTGTCGCACCGACCTTTGGATGGACCCAACCCATGCTACTCACCCACCGCCCCGTCGATGCTGAAGATGTGTTGACTGTTTGCGACTTTCCGCAAAACGCCCAAGAACTGTTTTACATGTTCCCGAAGGCGCACTACCCGCTGACGGAAGATCAACTGCGTGCATCGATTGCTCTACGTTCAGACTCGACGGTGGTTGAGGGGGACGGTTCTGTTGTTGGCTTTGCGAACTTTTATGCGTTTGAGCGCGATGGCGTTTGCGCGATCGGCAATGTGATCGTGTCGCCCAAGGCGCGGGGGAAAGGTGTCGCGAAGTTTTTGGTGGAGACGATGGTGGCGCTGGCCTTTGAGCGTCATCGGGCAAGCGAGGTACAGATTTCGTGCTTCAACGAGAATACGGCGGGGCTGCTTCTGTATCCGCAGCTTGGATTTGTGCCGTTTGGGGTTGAGGAGCGAGTGTCGCCGGATGGGCGCCGTGTAGCGCTCATACAAATGAAAAAGATTGGGAGCCACGGGCGGCTCTGAATATTTTTCGGGTCGGGATTTGTGCTGTTTAATCGGGCCTCTTCGCGAGCAAGCCCGCTCCCACAGGGGATTTGTGTCATGCACATGAAAACGTTCCTTCCATACAAGCGGGCTTGCTCGCGAAGAGGCAGCACAAACACAGAAGCTTTCAGGTCTGCCGCGCTATTTGTCACTGAACACCAACCGGGGTCGTGGGCGGGCAATGACGCAGAGAGGAAACGAGCGACCGAAGGTATGATGAGCCCTTTCCATCGACACCCACCCAAGGACTCCTTCCCCGATGTCTTTAAGCAAACGCGATCAGGCCCAAATCGAACGTCGCCTGGTCGCCACCCTGACCGAGGCGTGTGAAACCGCCAAAGCGGAAATAGTCGGGTTCTGCTGGCTGACCCACGAAGTCGATTACGCGGTCTTTCCTTCCAGTCTGCGGGTGATCTGGGTCTTCGATACGCAGGCCAACAAGGATCAGGCGCTGGCGAGCGGGCAGGGCGAGCGTATGGTCGAACTGACGGCCGTGGCGTTCAGTGAAGCGGATGTACTCATCAGCCCGGTAGCGGCCCATGTGCAGTTTGATTCTGAAGAGCAATGTCAGCGCGCCAATGCCGGCAACTGGCAGCAACGCCTGGCGCCCAAGCGCTCGACGCGGGGTTGAAGCGTGGCCAAGGATATCGAAAATCCGTGTATTTCCATTTGCCAGCTCAGTGGTGAGCTGTGTGTCAGTTGTGGCCGCACCAAGGACGACATCAGAAAATGGAAGCGCATGAAGCGTCCGGAAAAAATGGCGGCGGCGCAGCGGGCGAGTTTGCGGTTGAAGGGGCTGCAGAAAAAGAGTGTTTTAGGGTAATGCCCGTCAGCAAGCCGTAATGCGATCTATAGCATCTGGCGAAGGCTGCACTACTGTGGCGAGGGAGCTTGCTCCCGCTGGACAGCGCAGCTGTCCCAAAACCAATTTACGACTGCTTCGCAGCCGAACGGGAGCAAGCTCCCTCGCCACAGTAGCGCAGCTACAAAGCGTGCGTTGTGGCTGACATTGACTTCACCAGCTCATGGGGCTGCGCACAAACCTCCCGAACACATTCACGCAGCCACCGATGCGCTGAGTCGGCATCCATGCGTGGGTGCCAGAGCATCGAAATGGTGATCGGCGGCAGATCGAACGGAAGGTCGAAACTGTACAAGCCTGCGTGCAGGTTTCGTGTGTGTTGTGCAGGCACGGTGGCAATCAGGTCCGAGGCGCGAGCCAGCGCCAGCGCGGCCGAAAAGCCGCCGACGATGGTGGTGATCTCGCGCTCCAGTCCCAGCACTTCCAGGGCTTCATCCATCGGCCCTTTATCGAGCCCGCGTCGCGAGACCAGGATGTGCTTGCCAGCGGCATAACGGGAGGCGGTGACTTCGCCTTGGCTCAGCGGATGCCCCGTGCGCACGACGCCAATGAAACGATCCTCGAACAACGCACGGGTGCGCACTTCCGGGCTCGTCGTGCCGCCGACCACACCGGTTTCAAGGTCGACGGAACCGTCGCGAAGGGCGGCGCTGTCCTTGTTCAGCTTCTGCACAAAGTGCAGGCGCACGCCGGGTGCTTGTGCACTGACGCGGGCAATCAGCGCCGGGCCGAAATTTTCGACGAAGCCGTCGCTGGTGCGCAGCGTGAATGTACGCCCCAGTTGCTTGAGGTCGAGCTGTTCGGCGGGGCGCAAAACGGCTTCGGCATCTTGCACCAATCGACTGACCTGTTCGCGCAGTTCGAGTGCTCGTGGCGTTGGCACCAACCCGCGTCCGGCCCGTACCAGCAGCGGGTCGCCCGTCGTTTCGCGCAATCGCGCCAGCGCCCGGCTCATGGCCGACGGGCTCAGGCGCAGTCGTTGGGCGGCGCGCGCGACGCTGCCTTCGGCGAGCAGCACATCCAGGGTAATCAGCAAATTCAGGTCGGGAGTCGTCATGCCTCCACGTTAGCACGGCGTGTGGGTGATATGCCGTCAAACGCAACTATCAAGTGCAAATGGTGCGCCTTCCGCCATGTCACGCATGGGCATACGCTGCTGATCTACCTTTCAGATGTGGCCAGACAATGAAACTCATCACCCAATCAGGCTCCGTCCGCTGGGCGCTCGCGAGCCTTTCGCTATCGATGTTGATGCCCTCACTCGACACCAGTATCGCCAATGCGGGTTTGCCGACGTTGGCCCAAGCGTTCGATGCTTCTTTTCAACAAGTGCAGTGGATCGTTCTGGCGTATCTGCTGGCGATCACCACGCTGATTGTCAGCGTCGGACGACTCGGTGACCTCGTCGGTCGTCGGCGTTTGCTGCTGACGGGCATCGGCATTTTCACCCTGTCATCGCTGGCGTGTGGTGTCGCGCCGTCGCTTGGGTGGCTGGTCGGTGCCCGGGCAGTGCAAGGGCTCGGGGCGGCGATCATGTTGGCGCTGACCGTTGCGTTTGTCGGGGAGACGGTGCCGAAAGCCCAGACCGGCAGTGCCATGGGGCTGCTTGGCACGATGTCGGCGGTCGGCACCACGCTGGGGCCGTCACTGGGTGGGTTACTGATTTCCGGTTTCGGTTGGCAGGCGATTTTTCTGCTCAACGTGCCGCTGGGTGTTCTGAATATCTGGCTTGCGTATCGCTATTTGCCGGCGGATGCACCGCAGACGAAAGCGCTGCGGGTAGGATTCGACAAGACTGGCACGTTGCTGCTGGGGTTGACGCTCGCGGCGTATGCGCTCGCCATGACGATCGGGCAGGGTGATTTTGGGTCGGTCAACATCGCGCTGCTGCTGACGGCTGTTGTCGGTGCCGGGATTTTCATATTTGTTGAGGCCAGGGTCGCCTCGCCATTGATTAAATTGGCGCTGTTCCGCGAGCCAGGATTGAGCGCGAGCCTAGCCATGAGCACGCTCGTTTCGACGGTGATGATGGCGACGCTGGTGGTCGGGCCGTTTTATCTTTCGGGGGCGCTTGGGCTAGGCACGGCACTTGTCGGTTTCGCCTTGTCGGTGGGGCCGTTGGTGGCGGCGCTGACCGGTATACCGGCCGGTCGCCTGGTGGATCGTTTTGGCACTCGGCGCATGACCCTTCTCGGGCTTGTGGCAATGGCGCTCGGCACGGGGGCTTTATCGATGATGCCGGCGGGTTTCGGCATCCTCGGTTACCTCACGCCCATCGCGGTAATCACTGCCAGTTATGCGTTGTTCCAGGCGGCCAACAACACCGCGATCATGACCGACATCCATGCGGACCAGCGCGGCGTGATTGCCGGCATGCTCAGCCTGTCGCGCAATCTCGGACTGATCACCGGCGCCTCGGTCATGGGCGCGGTGTTTGCCTTTGCGTCGGCGACGGCAGACATCACCTCGGCATCTCCCGCCGCCATCGCCAGCGGTATGCGGATAACGTTTGCCGTCGCCATGCTGTTGATCGTCCTGGCCCTTGCTGTCGCGTTGACGCTGCGAGTTTCACACTGCTGCACTGCATGCAGTAATGAACTGCAGTGAGGTCGTATTGTTCACGTTAAATCGAATGCCGATACTTCCCCCACATGGCGCAGATGGGCTGCGCTGAAGTGAAGGAGTCAGGCAATGGTTTCTGTCGTTCGTATCGCACACACCGGCGCACCTGAGGTGATGACCATCGAGCAGGTGACGGCGCGTGAGCCGGGGCCGGGTGAAGTCTGGCTGGAGCAGGAGGCGATTGGCGTCAACTTCCTCGATGTGAGTCAGCGCAAGGGCGCCGTACCGCTGCCATTGCCGTCGGGGCTGGGCCTTGAAGGGGCGGGCCGGGTTGCCGCCATCGGCGCGGGAGTGAACAACGTCAAGGTGGGTGATCGGGTGGCGTACGCAACGGGGCCTGTTGGCGCTTACGCCAGTGCGCGATTGTTTCCGGCCGAGCGGCTGGTGCCGATTCCCGACGCATTGACGGCTGAAGAGGCGGCCGCGGTGTTGTTCAAAGGCATTACCGCGCAATACCTGCTGAAGACGACGTATCCGGTCGGCCCCGGCACCATTCTGGTTCTGTATGGCGTAGCGGGCGGCCTCGGGCAGATCATGGCGACGTGGGCCAAACACCTGGGGGCTTTTGTCATCGGCATTGTGTCCCGGGCCGAGAGTGTCGAGACAGCCAAGGCGCTGGGTTGCGATGCGGTGCTGGTGTTCAATGCCCAGACACTCGCCGCGGATGTGGCGCAGATCACCCACGGCAAGAAAGCCGATGTGGTCTACGATCCCATCGGGCGGGTGTCGTTCGAAGCGTCGCTCGACTGCTTGCGACCGCGTGGGTTGATGGTGTCTTTTGGGGCATCCTCCGGAGCGCCGACGGCGGTCGAAGTGGCCACACTCAATGCCAAGGGCTCGCTGTTCCTGACCCGTCCTTCACTCGCCGCGCACACCACGGATATCGCCGAATACCGGCAACGGGCCGATGATGTACTGGCGGCGGTCGAGGCGGGCATAATCAAGCCCGGCATCTGGGGCCGCTATGCATTGGCCGATGTGGCCAAGGCCCATGCCGATTTGGAAGGCGGCCAATCTCGCGGAGCGATCGTCCTCAAGCCGTGATTGTTTTTACCTGAACAAAAGAGTGTTTTGTGAACCCACTGGATAGCCGCCACATTGATGAAATTGCAGCGCTTCTTGCGGTCGCCTCGGCACATTCGTTCGTGGCTGCCGGACGTCTGCTGCAACGCCATCCGACGGTGATTTCAAAGCGCCTGGCGGCCATGGAAAAGCGCCTGGGCGTGCGGCTGATGGAGCGCACGACGCGACAGGTGCGGTTGACCGATGCCGGCAACCGTCTCGTCGAACGTCTGCGCTGCGCCACGGGGTTGATCATCGAGGCTGAACAGGAAGCGTCACTGGGCGCGGCGCAGGTTCGTGGTGTCTTGCGCCTGGCTTTTCCTGCGGCGATGGGGCGCCTGTGGCTGGCGTCGATGCTGCCGGAATTTCTGGCGGCTCATCCGCTGGTCTCCGTCGAGGTGGATTACAGCGATCGCGTGGTCGACATCATTGGTGAAGGATTCGATGCGGCGATTCGTATCGGTGAACTGAACGACAACCGCCTCGTCGCGAAGAAGCTCAGCGATCATCGCCGCATTCTCTGCGCTTCACCGAGTTACATAGAACAGCATGGTTTACCGGCCAGCCCGAAAGAACTGACCGAGCACAACTGCCTGGGCTTCACCGGCCTCGCGGCGTTTCCTGAATGGCGTTTGTCGAAGGGTGATCGGCAGGAGAGGGTCATCACCAGGGGCACCTTGACCTCGAACGACGGCGAAGCGTTGCTCGCCGCGGCCAAGGCTGGCGTCGGTATTTTGGGCGCTGGCGAGTGGCTGATGAGCCGGGAAATCGCCAACGACCAGATGGTTCGCGTTCTGCCGGAGTGGGATCTGGATGCTCAGGGCGGGATTTATCTGGTGCGAGCGTCAGCAGCTTTTACGCCGGCAACGCTCATGGCCTTCAAGGAATGGCTGGAGGCAAGATTTGCGCAAGGGCCGCCTTGGCAAATGCCCGTCAGTTAAGCGCAGTCCATGTGGGAGCGGGCTTGCTCGCGAAAGCGGTGTGTCAGACGACATCAATGTTGACTGTGCCGCCGTCTTCGCGAGCAAGCCCGCTCCCACAGGTATCGCATTTTGACTGACGGGCCATTACTCCCTTACATCAAGGTATTTTGCGGCATCCCCAGCAGGCCAGTCAGGGTGTTGATAATCGCTTGTTGCCGGGCACGGTCTGTCTGGTGCACGGCTTCTGCGGCGGCGACATCGGCGTTGCAGTGAGGGCAGGTCACTTCGTGCGCATGGATGTACTGCAAACAACCCCGACACAGCGCCAGTTGCGGTGGAATACGTCCTTCGTCCGGCGATTTCTGGCCCTGGTTTGCCCAGGCCAGTTTGATCACCTGGCCGCTGTCGCTGACGCTGCTGACCGTCTCGCCGGTGTCGATGCGTTCGGTGATCAGGTCAAAACGTCCGACGGCGAAGGAGGTCTTCGCCGCGTCCTCGAGTTTGACGATGCGCTCGCGCAGCCCGCGTTTTTGCAGGTCCAGCGCGCGGTAATGGCAGTAGGGGTTGTTGCCGGGTTTGCCGAGCAGGGAGTGCGACGTCCAGGTGCAGCCGCCACGGCAGACATCGTTGTAGTAACAGCTTCGGCAATAGCCCCACAGATCTTCGACGCCGCGCAATCGGCCAAAGTGCATGCCTTCGCTGTAGTGCCAAATATCGTGCAGGCTCATGTTGCGAACGTTGCCGCCCGAAAACCCCACGGTTGCCAATGACGGGCAACCCTTGACGGTGCCGTCGGCCTCCAGCGCCAGCACGGTCTGGCCGGCGGCACAGCCACTCCAATGCACGCGCTCGTCGCCGAAACCACGCCACATGTGTTCATAAGGCCCGTAGTAACCAATGTTGTTGCCCACGTTCATCAGCAGCCCGCGGTCGACACCTTCGCGATACAGACGCGCCAGCAACGGCATCACTTCCAGCAGTTGATATGGCTGCAACAGCAGCTCCGGGTGATCGACGGCATTGCCCATCGCGACCGTCAGCTGGATCTGCCAGTGAGTGGCACCGAGGCCGATAATCAGGTCCATCAATTCGGGCAAGTCGGGCAACGTGGCTGCGCCGATTTGGGTGTTGACGCTCACCGCAAGCCCGGACTGTTTGGCCCGCCGCAGGGTATCAACCGCTTTGTCGAAGGAGCCCGGAACATTGCGTACCGCGTCATGCAGCGGGGCCAATCCATCCAGTGAAACACCGACGCCATTAAGCCCGGCATCCACCGCTGCCTGCATTTTCGCCGGTGTCAGGTTGCGTCCACCGGTTTGTATGGCGCAATACATGCCGTGATCGTGGATGGCCTGGATCAGCTGCGTCCAGTCCTTGCGCAAATAGGCTTCACCACCGATCAGGGTGATCTCACGGGTGCCGAGGGCGGCCAGGGAATCGATGACGTCCAGGCATTCCCGGGTGTTCAATTCATCGGGGCGTCTGTGGCCGGCGCGTGAGCCGCAATGCAGGCATTTGAGATCGCAGGCCAGGGTGATTTCCCAGACCACATGCACCGGCACGTAGCGTTTGAGGTCGGTTTCACTGAGGTAGCGGGCAGGGCGAGTGTCTGACATGGGAAATCCTTGCGCACCAACGTGTGCGCGGCACGAATCCATCGAAGTGTTCGCGCCTTCCTTGGGGCAGTGGCGCGACCGGATTTACCTTTTGTTGTTGAAGTGAACCGGACCAGTCAGTTAAGCGCGGAACCCTGTGGGAGTGGGCTTGCTCGCGAAAGCGGTGTGTCAGGCAACATCAATATTGACTGTGCTGCCGCCTTCGCGAGCAAGCCCGCTCCCACATGGATGCTTGCCTGACGGCATTACCGGGTGCGGGTTAGCGAGCCTCCAGCCGGGCGATTTCAACGTTCAACTGATCCAGTGCGTTACGCAACGCACCGCTGTGAGCCAGTTGCTGTTCACCCTGGCTGACCACGGCCTTCAGTTGCGCCAGGTCACCGCTGGCTTGCGCTTGCTGTACCGCGACGGCGTAGAGCGGTACCGCATGGTGCGGATGCTCTGGACGCACAATAACGGGAGCCTGGCTGACCGCTGCGTGTTTCACGTAATGCCATTGGCCCTGATTCTCGTACTTGTAGTCGGCATAACCGCTCGCCCAATCGCCGCCTAAAATGCCCTTCAAACCGAAGGTCTGGGCGATCTGGCTGAGAGGGCCGCTCGGGCTGCCGGCCAGGGTGAGGATGATGTGGTTCTCCGCCGTCGGCACCAGTTTGGCCTCGGAGTACTCACCCCATACACGGGCTCGGAAGTTGAGGGGTGGGTAGGTGCTTTGGAAAATACTGGCAATCCCGCTGACTTTTTTCTTTGCGGTATCCACTAGCAAATCGAGGGTTAAAACCGGTGCGCCCAGCAGGTGACTGCTGATGTTGAGGCGGGTATGAAAAAGTCCGATTGACATGGTGCTACTCCCTTATTTGTGTTCAAGACAAGTCGGGCATATTTCGTGTTCGAGTCAGCGGCGTTCCTGCCGGCTGATTTCTTCCTTGGCCGTTTCAAGCGCCGTCTGCAGTTGGGGTTGCTGATCCAGTTGCTTCTGGGCCAGGCGCGACAGGTTCTTCATCTGGGCCAGGTCACCACTGGCCATTGCACTTTGAATCGGTGCGGCGTACAGCGGCATGATTGGCGGATACGATGATTCCGGCGGAATCACCGGGCCGGGTTCCAACGGCAGCGGGGAAACGTGGGACGGCACCGCCTCAATGAGGTGGGCGGGAGCATTGTTGACCTCGACCCACTGCTGACCATTCAAGTACGAGTAGTTGGCGACCCCTTCTTTCCAGTCGGTGCCCACCACCAGTCGCAACTTGAAATTCACGATGGAATTGGAGCCCGAGCCGCCGTGATTGCCTTGGGCGGTGATCAGGATTTTGCTGACGCCGGGTGACATGACCGTCAGGTAGGTGTATTCGCCCCAGACATCGGAATGCACATCCAGAGGCGGGTTGGTCGCCTGAGTGATTGCGGCGGTGCCGATTACAGTCTCATCAGGGGTAAAGACCAGGAGATTGAGTGCCAGACTTTGTGCACCCGGCATCGAAGTACCAATTCGGTAGCCGAGCGGGAACAAACCGACAAGTTGCTGATTAGAACCAGACATGGTTATTGCCTCCATTGCAATAAGGGGAGCGGAAATAGCTGTTAGTGCTTTTCCAGGCGTGCGACTTCCTTGGCCAACTGCTCGTAAGCGGTATTTAGCTCTTTGTTTTCTGGTGTGGATGCATCGCGTTGTTTCAACAGCGTCTTCATTTGCGGCAGGTCGCCTGCCTTGATCGCGCTTTGGATGGCCACCCCATAGGGGGGCATGCTATGGCGAGTTGAACTGCTCATAACGATTCCTTCCGTGGTGTTTTGCGGGCACTGCTGTCATCAGCAGTTTTTGCAGTTAAGCAGGCGCGGATAAATATGCAATGGGCAACTGAAGAGTAATTTTTATATTATTTTATTAATCGCGATGGGTTATGCGGCGGTAGGTTCAATATTAAGAATGGTAATGAAGAAAGACCTGTTCAGTGATTTCTTCATAAACGTTAAGTTCCTTATCGCCATTATTCGTATTTGATTAATCAAGACAAGTAACGCACCTTGTGCTTCCTGTTGGTTGATACGCTTTTCGTAGGAGCCAGACTTGCCTGCGAAGTCGCTCTTGAGGACGCCTTCGCCGGCAAGCCTGGCTCCTACATGTCAGCTCCCAGCCTGTTTGTTCAACGCTTCTTCAACCGCTGCAATTTCTGCCTGACGCTTGATGATCATGTCGCCTACGGGTGGGCCCTGGAAGCGCCGGGCTTCAAAGGCGAACCAGACAATCGCGGTCAGAATCAGAAAACCGAGCGTGATGTACAGCGCCCATTCGTTCGGTGGCTGAATGCCGATGACAAAGATCAGCACCATCGAAAGGATCGAGAGGATGGCGAACAATGAGTAAAACCCGCGCCCCATGTTCCACGGCCCCATGGTCGGCCACTTCGCAGTCCCGTAGGTAAACAGGCCCAGCACGATGGGAATGATGAAAGAGAAGAACAGGAAGATCACCGTGCAGGAGACCACGATCGTGTAAACCGGCGTTTCGCCGATCGATACCAGGGACGATCCCCACACGAACAACACCGCGAGCGTGGCACCGGTCCAGATCGCTGGCACGGGGCTGCGATGGGTCGGTGAGACCGAGGCCAATGCTTTGGAGAAGGGCAGGCCGCCGTCACGGGAAAACGCGAAGATCATGCGCGAAACCGAGGTCACGGTCGCCAGCCCGCAGAGAACCTGCGAGATGAAAATGGCCAGGTAAAGCGCCATCTTGATCGCCGGGTTCACCTGAGTGTCCATCGCCCAGAAGAACACATTCCAACCCTGCTTCGCCGCTTCGTCCATGCTCGGCAGCATCAGTACAAACGAGCAGAGCATCACCCAGCCGAACAGCAGCGACCAGGCCACCGAGCTGACCATCCCGACCGGTACCGACACGGATGCCTGATGGGTTTCTTCGGAGGTATGCGCCGAGGCGTCGTAGCCGGTGATGGTGTAGATCGGCAAGAGCAGGCCGAGCATGAAAATCCAGCTGTTCGACACCTGTGGCCAGACGTTGCCGCCAGCCTCGCCGGAGTAGTTGCCGAAGGTCACCAGTCGGGCGAACTCATAGCTGGGTGCGGCGATCAGGCAGACGATGGTCAGCGCGAGCGCCGTGGCGAAGATCAGGTAGCCCGAGAAGTCGGTGAGTTTTGCGGTCAGGCCGATGCCGAAGTGGTTACACAAGGCCTGGAGGCCGGTCAGGATCGCCAGGAAAGTAATCCGTGTGGTGATGGTGTCTTCCATTCCCAGGGCCGGTCCGAAGGCACCGAAAAAGAAGTAATAGGTACCGACGTTGATCGCGCCGAGCACCGTGATCAGCCCCAACAGGTTGAACCAGGCCGTCAGCCAGCCGGTAAAGCGGTTACCGAGAATCGAGCCCCAGTGATAAAGGCCGCCAGCGGTGGGGAAGGCCGAGGAAATCTGTGCCATGGCCATGGCGAAAACCCCGGAGATCAGGCAGCCCAGTGGCCAGCCGATACCGATGGCTGCACCGCCTGCACCCGAGGTGCCCTGTGCCAGCGAGTTGATGCCACCCGAGAGGATGCAAATGATCGAAAAGGAAATGGCAAAGTTGGAGAAAACGCCCATGCGTCGCGAAAGCTGCTGGGCATAGCCCATGCTGTGCAACACCTTGATGTCGTCGTCTTGTGGCGCGGTGGCGCCAGGTTGGCTTACTGGACTCATAACGTGTGCTCTTGTTCAGGTTTTGATCCACATCCATCCGCGTGGTGCGTTGCCGAATG
The DNA here is from genome assembly GCF_019218905.1 of Pseudomonas sp. PDM24. Lineage (NCBI taxonomy): Bacteria > Pseudomonadati > Pseudomonadota > Gammaproteobacteria > Pseudomonadales > Pseudomonadaceae > Pseudomonas > Pseudomonas sp. PDM24. The sequence continues at coordinate 850,381 of NZ_JAHUWR010000001.1, forward strand.
GGTTTGTCTTCAACCCCCTGTTGTACTGCTCCTGCCTCTAACGGTTGAAATCCATCCAGGTTGCGTGCTCACACGTTGGCCATGGACAGACGATTGCTCTAGAGGCGGCCGTGGAACGCCGCGTCGAAAATTTCTGCCGCGCCAGTTCGTGTCAACGGCAGCGGGTTGCCGCCGGCGCAGGGGTCGACAATCGCCATGTCCGCGATCAGATCGGCCTGCTTGTCATCCACCCCCAGTTCAAACAGCGTATGCGGCACGCCGATGTCTTTGCGCAGCTTGAGGACGAAGGCCAGAAAGCTGTCGAATCCCGGGGAGGGCAGACGCAAATAAGCCGCCAGGCGGGTGATGCGTTCCTCGATGGCTGGGCGGTTGAACTTCAGCACATAGGGCATGAACGTGGCATTGGTCATGCCGTGGTGGGTGTCGTACAGGGCGCCCACTGGATGGGCGAGTGCGTGCATGCCACCCAGGCCTTTCTGGAAAGCGGTGGCGCCCATCGCCGCAGCTGCCAGCATTTGCGCGCGCGCGTCGAGGTCGGAGGGGGTGTGTACGGCGCGTACCAGGGCATTGGCCACCAGGCGCATGCCTTCCACCGCAATACCTTCGGCCATGGGATGAAAGCCGGGAGCGCAGTACGATTCCAGGCAATGGGCAAACGCATCCATGCCGGTGCCGGCGGTGACTTTTGCCGGCATGCCGACGGTGAGGGCCGGGTCGCTGATGACCACCCGCGGCATCATTTTCGGGTGAAAGATGATGCGTTTGGTGTGCGTACGCTCGTCGATGATCACCGCCGCACGGCCCACCTCGGAACCGGTGCCGGCGGTGGTCGGCACCGCAATGACCGGGGCGATGCTGCTTTCGTCGGCGCGTGTCCAGTAGTCGCCGATGTCTTCGAAATCCCAAACCGGTCGGGTCTGGCCGCTCATGAACGCGATGAGCTTGCCCATGTCCAGGCCACTGCCACCGCCGAAGGCGACCACGCCGTCGTGTTTGCCGGCGCGCCAGGCGTCGAGTCCACCTGCCAGATTGGCTTCGATCGGATTCGGCTTGAGGTCGCTAAACAGCGCTACACCAAGGCCGGCAGCGCGCAAGGATTCCACCGCCGCGGTGGTGATCGGGGCACGCGCCAGGCCGCTGTCGGTGACCAGCAACGGTCGCTGGATCCCTTGGCTGCGGCAGACCTCGGCCAGTTCGGCGATGCGGCCAACGCCGAAGCGGATGCTCGTGGGGTAGTTCCAGTTCGCGGTCAGGCTCATGGCTCAGATCTCGTGGCGCAGATGGAAGGATTTCGCGCGGGTCAGGTGTTCATAGCCAAGGCGCGACAGCGTGACGCCGCGCCCGCTGTTTTTCACCCCGGTCCAGGCCAGGGCAGGGTCCAGATAATCGCAGCGGTTCATGAACACGGTGCCGGTGGCGATCTCGTCGCCGATGCGTTCGGCGGCGGCGAGATCCTGGGTCCAGATAGAAGCGCTGAGCCCGAACTCGCTGTCGTTCATCAAGGCGATGGCTTCGTCGTCGCTGGCCACCGGCATGATGCCGACCACCGGGCCAAAACTTTCCTCGCGCATCACCGACATTTGATGGGTGACGTCCACCAGTACCTGCGGCGCGAGGTAGGCGCTGCCCGGCACGTCGGCGGGAAAGCCCTTTGGATCGATCAACGCCCTGGCCCCTTGTGCCAGCGCATCGGCGATCTGCCCGCGAACGAATTCAGCGGCGCTCGGTGTGATCAGGGGGCCGAGGGTGGTGGCTTCGTCCAGCGGATTGCCGAGTACGTATTGACGGGTCAAGGCGACGAAGCGCTCGACAAAGGCCGGGTAAATTTTTTCATCGACATAGATACGTTCGACGGCGCAGCAACTCTGTCCGGAGTTGAAGAAACTGCCGTCCACCAGGTTTTCCACCGCATGCTCAAGGTTGGCGTCTGCCCGGACGTAGGCGGGGTCTTTGCCGCCAAGCTCCAGGCCCACGCTGAGGAAGCATCCAGTGGCGGCGCTTTCCATGACTTTGCCGGCGTCAACCGAGCCGGTGAAGTTCACCTGCTGCACGCGTCCTGAAGCGATGATCGCGGCGGTCTGTTTATGATCGAGCAGCACGTTGTGGAACAGACCTTCGGGCAGATGGACGCGGCGCAACGCCTCGGCGAAACGCTCGCCGACCAGCAACGTTTGTGTGGCGTGTTTGAGGATCACGCTGTTGCCCGCCATCAGCGCCGGGATGATCGTATTCACCGCCGTCAGATAGGGGTAATTCCACGGTGCAACGACCAGCACCGTACCCAACGGTTCACGTTTGATACAGCGCCGAAAACCGGCGACAGGGACAGGTTCAACCGCTGCCAATGCCTCAGGCGCAATGGCGATCATGTACCGCGCACGTTCTTCGAAACCGCGCAGCTCGCCAGCGCCGAAGCGTACTGGGCGACCCATCTGCCAGGCCAGCTCTGGCACGATCTCGTCTTTCATCGCCAGCATCGCGTCCACGGCGGCGCTGCAAAACGCGGCGCGTTCGCTCAGTGGCCGGCGCTGCCATTGCGCCTGGGCGGCCGCGGCCGCCGTCAGAGCCTGGTCGAGCTGCGCCGCATCGGCACGGCGGCGTTCGGCGTAGACCCGGCCATCGACCGGGGAGATGAGTTGAACGATCTCAGTCATGGCGTGCTCAATAGCGCTCGAAGCCGCGCTGCAGTTCCCAGTCGGTGATGCGCCGGTCGTACTCTTTCTGCTCCCACTCGGCGGTGTGCACGTAGTGGTCGATCACTTCATCACCGAATGCCTCGCGCAACATGCTCGACGCCTTGAGCGCGGCGCAGGCTTCGCGCAGGGTTTTCGACACTTCAGGCAAGTGCTCGTCGACGTAGGCATCGCCTTCGAAGGGCGGCGCCAGGTTGAGTTTCTCGTCGATACCGGCCAGGCCCGCGGCGATCAAGGCTGCGAAGGCCAGATAAGGATTGAGGTCGGCGCCACCGATGCGGCATTCGATGCGGATGGCCTTGCTGCCTTCCGCGCACAAACGAAAGCCTGCGGTGCGATTATCCCGGCTCCATACGGCCCGCGTCGGCGCGAAGGTGCCGGCCTGAAAGCGCTTGTACGAATTGATATAGGGCGCAAGAAAACAGGTGATGTCGTTGGCGTATTTGAGCTGCCCGGCCACCCAGGCGCGCATCAGTTTCGACATGCCAAACTCGGCCTTGGGGTCAAAGAACAGCGGCTTCTTGGCATTCTTGTCCCATAGCGAATTGTGCACATGGCTGCTGGAACCGGCGGCGTCATAGCGCCACTTGGCCATGAACGTGATCGCCTTGCCCTGCAGTTGCGCAATCTCCTTGCAGGCGTGTTTGATGATCACATGGTGGTCGGCCATGGTCAGGGCATCGGCATAACGGATGTTGATCTCTTCCTGCCCCGGCCCCCATTCACCCTTGGAGTTTTCCACCGGAATGCCGGAGGCCTGCAGATGCTTGCGAATCGCCCGCAATACCGGCTCCTCGCGGGTGGTCTGCAGGATGTTGTAATCCTCGATGTAATGGCCGGCGGTCTTCGGCTTGTGGTAGTTGCGCTCGTGGATCGCCTCATAGCTCTCGTCGAACAGATAGAACTCCAGCTCCGAGGCGAACATGCCGGTATAGCCACGTTCGCGCAGGCGCTCGACCTGCTTTTTCAGAATCGCCCGCGGGCTGTGCGGCAGGTCGCGCCGGTGGTGATGATCGAGCACGTCGCAGAGCACCAGCGCCGTGCATTCCAGCCAAGGCACGCGACGCAAGGTGGCCATATCGGGTTTCAGGACAAAATCGCCATAGCCTTTGCTCCAGCTGGCCGCGGCGTAACCCGGCACCGGTTCCATGTCGATGTCGTCAGCGAGCAAGTAATTGCAGCAGTGGGTTTCTTCATGGCCGCTGTCGATAAAAAACTCGACCTGGAATCGTTTGCCGACCAGTCGTCCTTGCATGTCGACCATGCAGACCAACACGGTATCGATTTCGCCAGAGGCAGCGGCGCGCTTGAGTGCATCAAAGCTGAGGAGGGGCTCGGTCATCACGTCAATCCTGCGTGAAAGGTTTGGGCCTGTCTGAAATAGCTGTTGCAGACGCTCTCCAGAAAAAACCAAACCCTGCAGAATCGAGCATCGTGAGCAATGAGCTGCTGAAAGCTTAGCCTACTGTTGCTATGCGCAAGTTTCGGCCTGATGTGAACGGCGGTTCGGGCGTGAGCCATGGCCCGGGTTGCGATGCCGGGCCATGGTTAACAGCGCTCGCCTCGGTTAATTCCCGCCCACCACCATATGACTGAACGGCGCCACATAGGCCTGCAACGTCACCAGCCCGCCGACCAGAATCGCCAGCACCACGGAGTGGAAAAACACGTAGCGCAGGATTTCCCCTTCATGGCCGTACCAGCGGGTGGCGGTGGACGCGACCACGATCGACTGGGCGTCGACCATCTTGCCCATGACCCCGCCGGAACTGTTGGCCGCCGCCATCAAGACCGGGCTCAGGCCCAACTGCTCGGCGGTCACCCGTTGCAAGCCGCCGAACAGCACGTTGGAGGCCGTGTCCGAACCGGTCAGGGCAACGCCGAGCCAGCCGAGCAACGTGCCGAACATGGGGTAGAAAATGCCCGTTGCGGCGAAGGCCAGCCCCATCGTGGCGTCCAGGCCCGAGTAGCGGGTCAGGAAGCCCAGGGCAAGCATGGCCACAATCGTGATGAGCGAGTAACGCACCACCCACAGCGTTCGCACGTATTGGTGCAGCAGCTGCGGGATGGAATAACCCATCAGCAGCCCGCCGAGGATCGCCGCCAGCAAGATGCCGCTGCCGGTACTGGTGAGCCAGGTGAACTTGTAGACCGCGTCCTCTTTTTTAGGTGTAGGGACCACGGGCGGCACCTTTTCGATCTGTTGGTGAATCGTGGCGAAGGTCAAGGTCGGGGCAAAGATCGGGTTGGCCTCGCGCATCGGCTTGCCTTGGGGATCGAGCTTGGCCGAGTGGGTTTGGGGATCCATGACCGGGCGGGTATCGAACAGGTTTTTGAAGCTCTGGGTGCCCCAGGCAAACACGAAGACCGTGAGGATGATCCATGGCATCCACGCCCGCATCACGGCAGGTTTGGCGTCGCTGGCAAAGGTTGCGCTGGGTTTCTCATCCGGGTCAGGCTCTACTCTGGAGTCGTCGGCCCGGCCTGACAACGCGGCGGAGGTATGCACAGTGGCCGGCTTCCAGACCTTCAAGAAACCGGTCAGGCAGGCCATGGAAATCAGCGCGGCGATTACATCCACCAGCATCGGCCCGTGGTAGTTGGACACGAGAAATTGCGGTATGGCGAAGCTGACCCCGGCGACCAGGATCGCCGGCCAGATTTCCAGCATCTTGCGCCAGCCGGCGAAGGCCCAGATCAACCAGAACGGCACCATCACCGAGAAAAATGGCAGTTGCCGGCCGACCATCATCGACAGCTCCATTTCATCCAGCCCGGTCACTTTGGCCAGGGTGATGATGGGCGTGCCCAGGGCACCGAATGCCACGGGGGCGGTATTCGCAATCAACGCCAGGCCAGACGCGGCCAGGGGCGAGAAGCCCAGCCCGATCAGAATGGCTCCGGTCACCGCCACGGGGGTGCCGAAACCGGCGGCTCCTTCGAAGAAAGCGCCGAAGCAGAAGGCAATCAGCAGCAGTTGCAGACGTCGATCGTCAGTGATGCGCGCCAGGGAGTCTTGCAGCACTTTGAACGAGCCGTTCTCGGTGGTCAGCCGGTGCAGGAAGATGATATTGAGCACGATCCAGCCAATCGGCAGCAGACCGTTGGCGGCGCCGTAAAGCGCGGCCGAGCCCGCCATGTTCGCCGGCATGCCGAAGGCAAAAATCGCAATCAACAAGGCCGAGCCCAGGGCCAACAACGCCGCCAGATGCGCCTTGATGTGGAAAAACGCCAGGGAGGCCAGCATCACCACCACCGGCACCGCCGCCATGATGGTTGATAGCATCGGATTATCGAAAGGGTCGTAGATTTGCTGCCAGACCATGTTCCACCTCTGCTTTTTATTGTTGGTAGCGCAGCCCCCCGTGGGGGAAGGTGGTTTGGAGTATAGGTGGCATTACGCTGCTGTCCTGGCGGGGGTGGTCTCAGTCTGAAGGGGCTGTTTTGCAGTCGGCGTCAGTAAGCGAGTAAACCGCTTTTCGTAGGAGCCAGCGGTGGGCGATCCGACTTGCCGGCGAAGGCACTCTTATGGACGCCTTCGCCGGCAAGCCTGGCTCCTACAAAGTCCTGACTCGCGTTGCGGTCAGATGCCGGGCTTTAGGGTCGCTGGAGTTTTTACAGACAAAAAAAGAGCCTCAAAGCTCTTTGATGGGGAGGAAGTAGAGCCAGAGGCTCAAGATGCGCATGAAACAAGTGGTGAGCTTATTGGGGTTCAGTTCACTCACCACCTACGCAACGGCTTTAAACCTCCAACCGCTACGTATAACCATCGTAAGAAGCCGGTGGCTGGCACTCAAGTACCATTAGTCTAATCCCCCCGGCCAACCGGCCTGGCGCAGCGCTTTGAGCAAGGTGTTGGCATCCAGGCCCGGCACCGTATGGCCGTTGCCTTCGGTGGTGTTCGAGGCCAACAGGGCGTTGATGATGGCTTCTTCCACGGCTTCGGTGGCGGCCAGGAACAGCTCACTGATGTGGTCGTTGTTGACCATCCTCAGGTGGTCGCAGGTGGGGGCGCCTTTGCCTTCATAAGCGGCTGGCGGCACGTGCTGATTACCGGTGGCGAAGGCCACGAAAATGTCGCCGCTGTGGTCTTCATTGCCGCCACCGGTGCGGGCCAGGCCGAGGCTGGCACGTTGCGCGAGGCGCGTGCATTGGTGGGGTAAAAGAGGCGCGTCGGTGGCCAGGCAGACGACGATGGAGCCCATGCCCGGATGGGGCAGGGAGGCTTTGAGGAAGGGCGAGTCGACCTGCTCCATATAACGCCCCACGGGGTAACCGTCGACGCGTAATTCGTGACGAATGCCGTGGTTGGCCTGGACGATTGCGCCGACGGTCCAGCCTCCTTGAGCACCATTCAGCCGGCGCGATGCGGTGCCGATCCCGCCCTTGAATTCATGACAGATCATCCCGCTGCCACCGCCCACCGCGCCTTCGATGACCGGGCCGCCGACGGCTGTGCGCAGCGCTTCGGCCACATGTTCCGGGCGTACATGAAAACCGTTGATGTCGTTGAGCAAGCCGTCGAACGTTTCCAGCACCACGGGCATGTTCCAGTAAAGGCGCCCATCGTCGGGTTGCTCCTGACGATCCAAAACGATCAGCGCATCGCGCACGATGCCCAGGCTATGGGTGTTGGTGAAGGCAATCGGGCTGGTCAGCAGACCGGCCTCGCGAATCCACTCAAGCCCCGTGGCGTCGCCATTACCGTTGAGCACATGGACGCCGGCGAAGCATGGCTGTTGATTGGCGGAACCGTCACGCGGCTCGATCAGCGTGACACCGGTATGGATGTTGCGGCCGCTGGCAGTTCGTCCTCGCACATTGCTGTGGCCGACCCGTACGCCGGGCACATCGGTGATGGCGTTGAGGGGGCCGGGTTGCAGTTGGCCGAACTGAATGTTCAGGTCGCGGGCACGTGGTTTCATGGTGGTTCTCATGTTCGATTGGTCTGAAAAAAGGGGGCTTATTGACCCGAAGGTAAGGAACCTGTGGGAGCGGGCTTGCTCGCGAAGGCGGCGGCACAGTCAATATTGATGTCGTCTGACACACCGCTTTCGCGAGCAAGCCCGCTCCCACAGGGATTGCGTAGGATCACTGACCGTTTTTCACGGCGCTCCAGACGCGCGTGCGTACGCGCTCGGTCGCCTTGGGCAGAGGTTCAAGGGTAAACAGCTTGGCCAAGGCCTCGGTCGGCGGGTAAATGGCAGGGTTGTTGCGAGTCGCCTCGGCCACCAGGCGGGTCGCGCTGCGATTGCCGTTGGGGTAGGACAGGTGGTCCGTGACCGGGGCGATGACTTCGGGGCGCATCAAGTAGTCGATGAACGCCAGGCCTTGCTGCGGATGCGGCGCGTCCTTGAGCAGCACCAAGGTGTCGAACCACACCGGCGCCCCTTCCTTCGGCAAGCTGTAGGCGATCTTCACACCATTGCCTGCTTGTTCGGCGTTGGTCTTGGCTTCCAGCATCGCGCCGGACCAACCCACCGCCACGCAGATGTTGCCGTTGGCCAGGTCGCTGATGAATTTTGAAGAATTGAAGTAGGCAATGTGCGGGCGCAGCTTGAGCAGTAGCGCCTGGACTTTCTTGTAGTCCTCGGGGTTGGTGCTGTTGGGCGGCAGGCCCAGGTAATGCAGCGCGACCGGCAGCATCTCCGAAGGCGAGTCGAGCATCGCCACGCCGCACTCGCCGAGCTTGGCCAGGTTCGCTTCGTTGAACACCAGCTCCCAGGAGTCCACCGGCGCCTTGTTACCCAAGGCGGCGCGGACTTTGTCGACGTTGTAGCCGATGCCGTTGGTGCCCCATAGATACGGCACAGCGTACTGGTTACCCGGATCGTTGTTGGCCAGTTTCGCCAGCAGCGCGGTATCCATGTTTTTGTAATCAGGCATTTGCGCGCGAGGCAGTGGTGCAAGCGCCCCGGCCTTGATCAGCGTCGGCAGGCTGAAGTTGCTGGCCACCACCACGTCGTAGCCGCTGCGGCTGGTCAGCAGTTTGCCTTCCAGGACTTCGGCGCTGTCGAAGGTGTCGTAAACCGGCTGGATCCCGGTGTCGCGCTTGAAATCCTGCAAGGTGTTGGGGCCGATGTAGTCGTACCAGTTGTAGACGTTCACGGTGGGGGCGTCAGCGGCGACCGCCGAGAGCGAAGCGCACAAACAGGCGCCCAGTCCCAGGTTGATATGCGAGCGATGACAACTCATGATGCGGCACTCCTGGCCTGCTGCAGGCCGGTGATGATCAGGTGCTTGCAGCGTATCGGCAGGCGGGGGACTCACCCATTCCCATCATGGGTTACTCGAAAGGGGTAGGGCGTGGACGCGTTGCTCAAAGAATTGCCGGTGCACCAGGGGTTGGCGCGGGTCTTTGCGGCGTTGGCTCAGGACGGGTTCTGGCGTGCGCTGGTGGACACGCTACGGCTATTGGTGCCGCTGGATAACGCGTTGGTCGCGGTAATGCGATCGGGGCGAGTGCCACGGCTGCTGATTGATTTCGACTCCAAGGGTGGCGCCGACGAGCATGAAGAACTGGCGGACTACAGCGCCGGCATGTACCTGCTCGATCCGTTCTACCAGGCCGCTTGTGCCGGTATTGCCGATGGCTTGCACAGCCTGGCCGCCGTGGCTCCCGACCAGTTTCAGCAGAGCGAGTATTACCTGAGCTACTTCCGCTCGGTGGTGGGTCGCGACGAGTTGCAGTTCATGGTCAACGTCGACGGCGCGGTACTCGGTTTATCGTTGGGGCGCTCGACGACGTTCACCCTTGAAGAGCAGGGCCGTCTGCTGTGTGTGCGCGATTGGGTGCTGGCGGCCATGCGCCGTCACCTGCAACTGATGCCCCCGGAAGGGCCGACCGCCGAGGCCGTGGCCGGCGATCTGGCGACCCTGCTGGATCGCTTCGACGCGCGTTTATCGGTGCGCGAAGTCGAAACGGCGCGGTTGATTCTCCAGGGCTTCTCCAGCAAAGCCATCGCCCAGCAACTGGGTATTTCCCCGGAAACGGTGAAGGTGCATCGGCGCAATCTCTATCACAAGCTCAATGTGAGTGGGCATGGGGAGCTGTTTGCGCTGGTGTTGCAGCCGCGTTGATACCTTGTGGGCGAGCGGTGACTCAGTTTTTCAGCGTGAACACCAACGCCTTCAACCCGCACTCAACATCGGCATCGGGAAACTCTGGCGGATTCTCCAGTCGCTGCTCAAACCGCAAGCTTGGCGCTTCGCGGGTGACGCCATCGATGAGAAAGTCCGCACCGAACGCCGGATCGTTCATGCAAGCCAGCACCGTGCCCTGTGGGCTGAGCAATTCCGGCAGGCGGCGCAGCACGCGCTGGTAATCCTTGGTCAGCAGAAAACTGCCTTTCTGAAAGGACGGCGGGTCGATGATCACCAGGTCATATGGGCCTTTGCCGATCACCTTGCCCCAGGACTTGAACAGGTCATGGCCGAGAAAACTCACGTTGCTCAAGTCATGCCCATTGAGCCGATGATTGTCGCGGCCACGGCTCAGGGCCGAGCGAGCCATGTCCAGATTGACCACATGCGTTGCGCCACCCGCAATGGCGGCCACCGAAAACCCGCAGGTATAGGCGAACAGGTTCAACACCCGCTTGCCATCAGCATTGGCCCGCACCCAATCGCGGCCGTAGCGCATGTCGAGGAACAGGCCGGTGTTCTGTTTGCGGCCCAGGTCCACGCGATAATGCAGGCCGCCCTCGGTGATCGTCATCTCCTCGATCGGCTCCCCGAGCAGCCATTCGGTGGTGCTTTCCTGCAGGTATCGATGTTGCAGCAGCAAGGTATGCGCGCCGGATGTCGCCCATGCAGGCGACTGCGTGATCGCCATCAGCCGCTGCTTCAAATCGTCCAGTTGCGACGCTTGCGGTTCCTTGAACACGCAGACCAGCACCACGCCCTGCAGCCAGTCGACGGTCAATTGCTCCAGCCCCGGCCAGCAGCGGCCACGGCCGTGGAACAGCCGACGGGTTTCTGCGGGCGCAGCCGCAAGCGCAGTCAGCAAATGGTCGTGGAGGACGGAGAGGGCATCTGGGTTCATCGGGCAAAGTCGGCCATGCATGGGGGGGCGGCATTTTAACCACAATTATGCGCTGACAAACGGTCGTATTTGTCAGCCTGGACGGAGAATGTCCACGTCAGGTGTATCAAAAATGAATTTTCCACGAAGTCCGCTGTTCATACCTGTAGGTGGCGGATTTGAGCCCGCGCAAATCATTTACGTAATCAGGGAGTGACACAGTCATGGGTCCAGTATCAACGGCGGGCGCACACTTGTCTGACGGTTTGATTCTTGTGGTGGAGGACGACCCGTTGATTCTGGAGTTTCTTTGCGAAATTCTTCAGGAGGAGGGCTTTGCGGTTGAACCACAGGTCAGCGCAGACGCCGCGTCGCAGTTTCTGGAGCAGCACGCGCCGGAGGTAGGACTGTTGCTGACGGACATCACCATGCCGGGCAAACTCAATGGCGCGGACCTGGCCAATCAGTTCGGCGACCGTTGGCCAGACAAGCCAATCATGATCATGTCCGGCTTCGAAACCCCGAAAAGTTCGGGGGTCAAGCATCGGGTTGCGTTCATCAAGAAACCTTGGGCGGTGGGACAGTTGCTCGATTGTGTGCAAAACGCCTTGCATTCGAACCGGCAGCTCCGTGGGTGATGTACATTGCCTGACAACATTCGCCTGGTTCTGGAAGTCGCCCTTTGTCCATTCAAGCCTCCGTGTTCAATACTTCGTACCGCGCCTTTCTGTTCGATATGGACGGAACTGTCCTCAATTCCATCGCTGCCGCCGAGCGGATCTGGACCACCTGGGCCCTGCGCCACGGTGTCGATGTCGATACCTTCCTGCCGACCATCCATGGCGTACGCGCCATCGACACCATCACTCGTCTGGCCTTGCCCGGGGTGGACGCCGAAGCTGAAGCCGCGTGGATCACCGAGGCGGAAATCGAGGATGTGGAAGGGATTGTCGAAGTGGCCGGTGCGGCGAGTTTCCTCAAGTCGCTGCCCGCCAACCAATGGGCCATCGTTACCTCGGCGCCACGGGCGCTGGCCTTGCGCCGAATGGCGGCGGCAGGTATTCCCGAGCCTTTGGTGATGGTCACCGCCGAAGACGTCAGCGCCGGCAAACCCGACCCAGCGGGGTATCGGCTGGCCGCCAGTCGGTTAGGGGTCGAGCCCACCGAGTGCCTGATCTTTGAAGACGCCGCCGTGGGGATTCGTGCGGGTGAAGCGGCGGGCGGCCACGTCATGGTCATCACCGCGACCCATGTTCATCCGCTCCAGACCCCGCACGCCACTTTGGCCAGTTATGACTCGGTCGAGGCACGAGTGGATCTCCACAGCCAGATCAGCCTGTACACGCTTTAATGTGGGAGCGGGCTTGCTCGCGAAGGCGGTTCATCATTCAACATTGATGTCGATTGATACACCGCCTTCGCGAGCAAGCCCGCTCCCACAGTAGATTGTGGTGGGTTCAGTAGATCCCGGGAATCAATCGCCAACTACGGGCGCAGTAAGCCTCATATTCACTGCCAAACTGCGTGCGTAACAGCGCTTCTTCGGAGTGAATGCGGGCGATCAGCGGGATCAACATCAGCGCCACCAGCAGCAACCCGACCCCGGAACGAAAGGCCAGCGCCCAGCCCACGCCATTGACCAGCAGCCCCAAATAGCTGGGGTTGCGCAAGGTCCGATAAATCCCGTCGGTGACCAGCCGGTGCCCCGGCTGAATCGCCACCAGGCCGCTGAAGCGTTTGCCCAGCACAAACACCGGCCACATCCGCAGCGCGCCGCCGACGATGAACAGCAACGCGCCCAGCCAACGCACGCCCTCGCCACCGAAGGTCCAGAAGTCGATCCGGTCGGTATAGGCTGGCAGGTACCCACTCAACAGCCCAAGTACCCCGAAAACCGGCAATACCCAGCGATTGGCCCGGTCTTCACGTTCGCCGGAGCTCAGGTTGCCCTCGCTGAACAAAGACACGACCGCCATCACCAGGGTTGCAAGCGCAATGACCACCAACGGCGGGTGCGAGAAAAAAGCTGCCAACCCGCCCAGCCCGACTACCGCCAGAGAGAGGTAGGCAAGGGTGCTGACGAGGGCGAAAAACGCGAGTTTGGCCGAGATTTTCATGACTGACTTCACAAAGGACATGTAGGAGCTGCCGCAGGCTGCGATCTTTTGACCTTGCCCCTATCAATATCGCTCAAAAATCAAAAGATCGCCGCCTGCGGCAGCTCCTACGCGGGGCAGCGCGTTATCGCCAGGATGTTAGTCGCGGGGCTGGGTGAACTAAGCTTGGATAAGGATGATTCTATCTATTCACTCCCGGCGCGTTGAACATTTCGCTGGGCCGGGAGCGTCACAAGGAGCACACGATGCTTCACATCAGAACGCCCCTGATTCTGCATCCAGGCCTGTCAACCCCGACCCGGCGAATCTGGCTCAAGCTGGAAAACCTGCAACCCAGCGGCTCGTTCAAGCTGCGCGGCATGGGCCTGCTGTGCAGTCAGGCCGCGGAGCAGGGCAAGCGCAAAGTGGTCTGTCCTTCCGGGGGGAATGCCGGGTTGGCCACCGCTGTGGCCGCTGTCAGCCTGGGGCTGAAAGCCTGCATCGTGGTGCCGAATACCACCCCGGAAACCACCCGCGCCAGGATCAGGAAAACCGGTGCCGAGGTGATCGTTCATGGCAAGGTCTGGGACGAAGCCAATCAACGGGCGAAAGAACTCGCAAAGGGCGCGGACACCGAATACGTGCCGGCCTTCGATCATCCGGTGTTGTGGGAAGGGCACAGCACGATGATCGATGAAATTCTCGAGGACTGTCCTCAGGTCGATGTGTTGGTGACGTCGGTGGGCGGCGGAGGGTTGCTGGCGGGCCTGCTCACTGGACTGATTCGTCATCAGCGCATGGATTGTCGAATCGTTGCGTGCGAAACCCAGGGCGCAGCGTCTTTCGCGGCGGCCATCAGTGCCGGCCACCCGGTCAGATTGCCGCGCATCGACACCGTCGCCACCTCACTTGGCGCGGCGCAGGTGGCGGCCTGGCCGGTGCAACACATCCTCGATTTTGCGCATGAATGCGTGGTGCTCAGCGATGATGAGGCGATCATGGGAGTGGTCCGTTACGCCAACGACTTGCGTCAGTTGGTCGAGCCAGCGTGCGGCGTTTCATTGGCGGTGGCGTACCTCGACCATCCGGCGATTGCCGAGGCCCATGATGTGGTGATTGTGGTGTGCGGCGGCGTCAGCGTCAGCGCGCAATTGGTCGCCGGCTGGGCGCGCCTGTCCGCTGGGGCGCAAGCAACCTAGGGCTCGAACACTATCCCGGTGTTGCGAGCCCCACGGCTGACTTTTACAGGTTTCAGCGACTGACTGGACTTTATTGAGCGAGGATCGCTTTGGCCAGGTCCTCATCGCTTGCCTTGAGGTCGGGATGATTCTGTCGAATTTCCTTCAGCACCGACTCCAGATAAACGCCGCGAATCGTACCGCCACTTGCCACGAAGCTAGAGGCATCATCCCGTGCGGGAATCACGATTTTGTCATCCTTGAACGTCGAGTACAGCGATGCGGAGACCCCGGCCGAAGTGGCGACATCTTTTGCGTCTACATCGGCCATGGCCGAACCAACGGGCAAACAAAGCACTAGTGAAGATATGAGCAACAGACGGCGCATGACGGCGTCCTCCGAAAGCGTAAAGGAAGTAACACATAATTTAGGATGCCTGACGGTGCTCAGGAGTTCCCTGCCGATTCGATATAGGCACAGGTGAGTGCTCAGAACCGCACGGTTGCGCCATAGTCAGCCACTGATCACGCAGCCGGATCGTGGTACCTGACGAACACCCGACCCTACATAGACCGTAGGTAACCCGTGACGGGATCTTCATGGGCATGCTGGCGATAATCTCCAGCGTGGTCGATTATCGGGAGCGAGGGCTGGCTTGAATGGGGGGAGGGCAGGTGAACGTCGATATCGAATGCGTGGTGGTCGGGGCCGGTGTGGTCGGGCTGGCGGTGGCCAGAGCCCTGGCGCGGATCGGGCGAGAAGTGATTCTGGTCGAGGCGGGCGAGGGGATTGGCGTGGGCATCAGCTCGCGCAATTCGGAAGTGATCCACGCCGGGATCTATTACCCGAGCGGCAGTCTCAAGGCGCAGTTGTGCGTGGAGGGCAGGCAACGGCTGTACGCCTTCTGCGATGAACGCGGCGTCGATTACCAGCGTCTCGGCAAGCTGATCGTGGCCACCGATGAACGTCAGCGCCATGCCTTGCAGGCGTTGCTGGAGCAGGGCCGGCGCAACGGTGTCGATGACCTGCAATGGCTGGAGGCCGGGCGGGCGCGGGCGCTTGAACCGGCGTTATCCTGTGTTGCCGCGCTCTGGTCGCCGTCCACCGGCATCGTCGATTCCCATGCCCTGATGCTGGCGCTTCAGGCCGATGCTGAAGCGTGCGGTACTTCGATAGCCTTTCACACGCCATTGGAGTCGGCCCGTTGCACCGGGCACGGTTTCGAGCTGCGCATGGGTGGCGCTCAGCCGATGACGTTGAGCTGTCGTCAGTTGATCAACTGCGCGGGATTGTCCGCGCCTGAAGTGGCGAGCCGGATCGAAGGCTTGCCAGCGCAGCACGTTCCCAAGGCCTGGCTGTGCAAGGGCAGTTACTTCAGTTTCAGCGGCCGGGCGCCGTTCCGGCATCTGGTTTACCCGGCACCGGAAAGCGCCGGGTTGGGCGTACACATGACCCTGGACCTGGGCGGTCAGGCGCGTTTCGGGCCGGATGTCGAATGGGTCGAGCAAGTCGATTACCGCGTCGATCCCCGCCGCAGCGAAGGTTTCTATCAGGCGATCCGGCGTTACTGGCCGGCATTGCCCGATAACAGCCTGCAACCGGCCTACAGCGGGATTCGCCCGAAAATCAGCGGGCCGAGCGAACCGGCCGCCGACTTCATCATCAGCGGCCCGGATGTGCATGGCGTGCCGGGGTTGGTCAACCTGTTCGGCATCGAATCACCAGGGCTGACCAGTTGCCTGGCGCTGGCTGACCGGGTGGTGCAGCGTCTGATCTTGATTTGATTCGCGACGAAATCCTGTAGCCGCTGGCCCAATGTGGGAGCGGGCTTGCTCGCGAAAGCGGTGTGTCAGGCAGCATCATTGTCGACTGGCAGTCCGTATTCGCGAGCAAGCCCGCTCCCACCTAGCGCCAGCTGCAGAGGTCGTCGTGAAGGTGCCGGTTATCAGTGTCTGCGATGCCGTTCACCGCGAGGGCTATTCTTGGCAATGCGCCCATCCTCATGGGAGACCTCTGATGATCAACGTACGCACTGCCCGCATGCTCGCCGATTACAGGCACTGGGCCGATCAGCGACTCTTTGACAGCCTCATGGCGCTGCCACCGGAAGAGCTCAACCGCAAACGGGTGTCGGTGTTCAACAACATCATCGGCACCTTGAACCATATCTACGTGGTGGACTGCATCTGGCAAGCCCACCTGGAGGGCCGAGGGCACGACTTCAAAACCTCCCATGACCTGCTCCATACCGAACTCCCCGAGCTGCGAATGGCGCAACAGGAGATCGATCAATGGTTCTGTGGATGGAGTGCGGCCCAGACCGACGATTCTCTGGATCAACCCATCGAATTCACCTCCGTCTCGGGGGAAAGCGGGATCATGAGCGCCGGCGCGATGCTGTTGCATGTGGTCAACCACGCCAGTTATCACCGAGGCTGGGTGGTCCAGATGTACGTCGAGATTCCGGCCTTGCCGCCGATCACTGACCTGCCGGTGTTTTTGCGCGAGGTTCCGGGGTATTGAATCGAGTATCCGGGCCCAAGCAAATCCCCTGTGGGAGCGGGCTTGCTCGCGAAAGCGGTCTGACATTCAACAGTGATGTCGACTGATACACCGCTTTCGCGAGCAAGCCCGCTCCCACATTGGATCTTCTTTGTGATGGCGATGGTGTCAGGCCTGAGCAATCAAACTCTGCCGGCAATCAAGTACCAACAGCGCACCACCCAGTTCGCTGCTGCCCACTTCCAGCGTAAACCCATGCAGGCTGACAATCGCCGCGACGATCGACAACCCCAGCCCGAAACCGCTTTGCGGGTTACCGCCCTCGGCGCGATAGAAGCGCTGAAACACCGCCTCACGCTCGGCCAGCGCAATGCCGGGGCCGGAGTCGAGTACTTCGATTCGTGTATGCCCGGCGTCATTCATCCCACGCAAAATCACCTTGCCACCCGGCGGCGTGAATTTGATCGAGTTGCTCAGCAAATTCGCCACGGCTTCGAACAGCAGCGCCCGGTCGCCATTGAACCGGGGCAGGGACTCGGGCAGTTGCAGTTCAAAGGTCAATTGGCCTTCTTCCGCTAGCGGCAGATAAAAGTCATGCAACTCTTGCAGCAACGGCACCGGGTCCAGTTGCACGAAACCCGAACGGCGCTGGCGATCCTCCAGCTCGGAAATTCGCAGCAAGCCACGAAAACGCGCCATCAAGGTATCGGCCTCGCCGAGCACCGAATCCAGTTGCACGGCCAGCGTCGAACCGTCATCGGCCTGCTGCTGAATCCGGTACAGCTGCGCCCGCAGGCGCGTCAGCGGTGTGCGCAGGTCATGGGCGATGTTGTCGCACACGCCTTTGACCTCGTTCATCAAGCGTTCGATGCGTTCGAGCATGGCGTTGACGATGGCGGCGAGCATGTCCAGCTCATCACGGCGGTTGGACAGCGGCAGGCGTCTGGTCAAGTCGCCGGCGACGATGGCTTCGGCGCTGGCCTGGATCGCCCGGATCCGCCGCAGCGGGCGCCGTCGCAATAAGTGCCAGCCGGCGATACCGGGCAGAATGGTCAGCGACACGCCCCACAGCAGCGCGTGCAGAATGATCCGGGTCACCGCAAACAACGAACCATTGTCCCGCACCAGCACCAGCCAGCGCCCGTCCAGGGTCCGGGTCGCCGCGGCATCGCAACTGTCGGCGGGCAGGGTCGGGTCGTCGGCATCGACGCAGTCGCCCAGGATGTGAATCTTGCCGTCCAGCGGCAGGCCTTGGGGGATCTGGCGCAAGGGGCCACTGAGGTAGCGCCGCTGGTCATCGAACAGGCCATAGGCATCGATGCCGCGAACGTCGAAGGTCACACTGGCGGCGAGGGCGTCCTCCAGTTGCGCGCCCTGAAATCGGGAAAACAGATGCTGACGTTGCATCAACGAATGCTTGGCCAAGGTGTCCAGGTAGCTGGACACCTCGTAGTACATGACCCCCATGAGAATCCCGCTCCAGGCCACGAACAGCGAACTGTAGAGCGCCAGCAAGCGGCTGCTGGAGGAGCGCCAGCCTTTAGAGGGGTTCAGCAATGACATAACCCGAGCCTCGCACCGTCCGAATCAGTGGGACTTTGCCTGGCGGGTCGATCTTTTTGCGCAGACGGCCGATGTGCACGTCGATCAGGTTAGTGCCGGGGTCGAAGTGATAACCCCAGACCTCTTCGAAAATCATCATCCGCGACAGAATCTGCCCGGTGTTGCGCATCAAAAATTCCAGCAACTTGTACTCGGTGGGCAGCAGCGTCAGCAACTGGCTGTCGCGGCTGGCCTCGTGGCTGATCAGGTTCAGCTCCAGATCCGCCACGCGCAACGTGGTGGCCTGGGCGGTCACGGTGTTTTGCCGGCGCAGCAAGACTTCGACCCGGGCGGCCATTTCATCAGTGGCGAACGGCTTGGTCAGGTAATCGTCGCCGCCGGCGCGCAGGCCGCGCACCCGTTCATCGACATCGGAGAGGGCGCTGATCATCAGGATCGGCGTGACCACGCCCATGGTGCGCAGGGTGGTGACAATCGCCAGCCCATCGAGCTCCGGCAGCATGCGGTCGAGGGTGATCAGGTCGTAGTCACCGCTGACCGCGCGCGCAAGACCCTCGCGGCCATTGTCGACCCAATCCACGTCGAGGCCGTGGCTACTCAGTTCAGCGACGATTTCCCGGGCGGTCACAGCGTCGTCTTCGATGGTCAAGATGCGGGTCATAGGGCTTGCCTGATAATCGGTTCAATACGAAGTGGGGCTCATTTTGCCAAGAATTACGCGCGACTTTTTAAATTAACTTTCATGTTGTCTCGTGAGCCTGGCTGGAACGTTGATATCATCCGGCCATAACTCTAAAGGGAAGCTGCACTGTGCGCACTTTAATGGTTCGTGGCTGGATGCCGATGTTTTTGCTGTTGTTGTGCATGGTCGGCTCATCTACCTGGGCTGCCAACACGCCATGTTCGGGGAAGAAGGGCGGCATCGATCGTTGCGACGGCGATCTGTTCCTGTGCAATGACGGTTCCATCAGTGGTTCGAAGAAAAGCTGCTCGGCGATGTTTGGTAGTGAAAGCCAGGCGCGTCCGCAGACGCTGTTGCAGGATTCCGATGGTTGCGCCTGCGGCACCGGCACGTTCTGCACCGGGCCAAGAGGCGGGGTGTATTGCCTGACGCCCAGCGGCAACAAGAGCTACAAGCGCAAGTAATTCGTTTAGCGCAATGCATAAAACCCGCCGATATGGCCGGCTCCTTGCAAACTGCATGACCCTGAGAAGTTCATTGTTTTCAACTATTTGAAATAGAACGATTTATTTAAGTAGTGCGACTGGCACGTTGACTGCAATTGCTCGTTTGACGAGTTGTAATACCTGCCTGGAGCACTACAACAATGAACAGATCCTCTGATGGTTTTTATCCTGTCGCAGATGAGTTCAGCACGCTCTCGGGCGTGTCCTGGGCCGCTATCTTCGCCGGGGCTGCGGCGGCTGCGGCGTTGTCGCTGATTCTCGTACTGCTTGGTTTTGGCCTGGGTTTTTCGGCGGTTTCGCCGTGGGCCCATGAAGGCGTCAGCGCCAAGGGCCTGGGTATCTCGACGATTATCTGGCTGGCCTTTACTCAGATCGTGGCGTCTGGGCTCGGCGGCTACATCGCCGGTCGCCTGCGGGTGAGGTGGGCCTACCTGCACGGCGATGAGGTCTACTTCCGTGACACCGCCCATGGCTTCCTGGCTTGGTGTATCGCGACGCTGGTGACCGCGACCCTGGTGGTCGGCTCGGTCAGCAACATCGTCAGCGGCGGCGTGCAGGCCGGGGCCACGGTCGCCGGCGGTGCCGCCAGCGCCATGACCCAGGCTGCCGGTAGCGCGGTCGGTCATACCGACAATGACCCGTACGGTTACTTTATCGACAGCCTGTTTCGTGATGATCGACCCGTCGCTGTCAGCGAGGACGCCGTCAATGGCACCGTCACCCGGATCTTCGCGCGCAGCCTGCGTAACGACGGTCAATTGGCGCCCGAGGATCGGACCTACCTGGCACAACTGGTCGCCCAGCGGACCAACCTCACGCAAGCGGATGCGGAACGTCGTGTCGATGAAGTCTATGCCCGCACCCAAAAAGCCGTCGCCGACGCCAAACTGGCTGCGCAACAAGCGGCTGACACCGCAGCCAAAGTCGCAGCCTTGACGGCGTTGTGGATGTTTGTCGCGCTGCTGGCCGGTGCATTTTTTGCCAGCCTCGCCGCGATCTTCGGCGGTCGTCGTCGGGATGCCGTGGAGTACCTGGAAACCGATGCCTACGTGACCACCACCACAACCACGACACTGCCACCTGTTCGCTAACCCGGGAGAACCCTCATGCGCTCTATATTGCTGTTCCTTCTTGGCGTACCGATCCCGATCATCATTCTGATTGCCTTGCTCACGCATTGACTCCTTGAGGCGCTTGTCTACGCCGCTTTTACTTCAGGTAGAAGCGGCGTTTTGCTTTTCCGTCCCTGATACAGCGAGAATCACCCCTGTGTACGCACAGCTGCTTCCACTTAAATTTTGTGTTGCCTCACAGGAGAAATACCTTGGACAAAAAGGAAAGCAAACGGCAACTGGTGACGATGCTCGAAAGCGGGCGTTCGAAGACCGAAATTTTCAAGACGCTGTCCGGCGGGGAGGTCAAGGATCGGGTGCTGGCGTACTGGATCGGTGCCTATGCGGACCCTGCGCTGTGTCAGCGGCACTCCGGCAAGATCAAGGCATTACTGTTTCTGACGATTGCTCAAGCGTTGCTCGGTGCAGTCTTCGGATTCTTCCTCGGCTCGATGATCGGGCCAGGTGCCGCTGTGTTTTTCACCCTGTTTGCCGCAGGGGTGCCGCTGCTGTTCGCCTGGGGTTTTTACAGGAATGTTGCGCAGGCCTACACCATTTACGTGATCCTGTCCCTGAGCCAGTTTCCACGCATGTTTCAGGGGTTTGAGGAAGATCCGTTGCTGACGCTCATGGGTGCGGCAATCACCTTGGGCATGGTGTTTTTCGTCGCTTACCTCAAGACGCTGTTGTTCCCGGATCTGGGCTTCCTGGGCTCGAAGAAAGTCAAAGGGCACTACGTGTTTTCCAGCTGAAGATCGGTGCCGGGCGCGGCAGAAATGGAGTGCTTGAGGACGCCTTCGCGGGCAAGCCTCGCTCCTACAGGTTCTGCGCCGATCATGCGGGCACTGATTACCTGTAGGAGCGAGGCTTGCCCGCGAAGACTTCGGTACTGGCGCAACAATTCTCAATCGATCGGCGTACCGACAAACACCTCAAGCCCCTCGGCATACGCCGTGAACGCGCTGATCCGTGGAAACTGCGCAACCTCCACCTGATCCGGCACCATCAGGTTGGTAAAACTCCAGGCCACCGCCAGGGTAATTCCGTCTTGCGCAATCGAACCGTCGGTTTTCAGCGGCTGTTTTTCCAACTCCCGCTCCAGCGCCGAATACGCCGCAGCCAATTGTCCTTCGACTCGTTCCACCCAAGGCGCGTACTGAATTTCCGCTGGCCGCAGGTTACGTTCGTAATAAAGCTGCACCGATTTCTCACATGCTGCCAACGCCAGGCCGGTCAGCCGTAGCGAGCGCAAACGTTGCTCCAGATCGTTGGGTATCAGGCTGTTACCCGGCGCAGCCAGAGCTTCCAGGTAGTCGATGATCAGCGTCGAATCCATCAACACCTCGCCATCATCCAGCACCAGGGTCGGCGCCTTCACCACCGGGTTGATCTGCTGGAACTGCGCGAAGTTTCTGAACACCGAAACCGACTCATGCTCCAGCGGTATGCCCAGGCACTTGGCGGAAATGGCGACGCGCCGCACGTAGGGCGAATCCAGCATGCCGATCAGTTTCATTGAGCCTCTCCTTGACGGTCCTTGGGGGATGGACAACCTTAGCTGAGGTTCAGCGACCTGCAAACGGCCTCGCGCTAATCCTCAAAACCTACCTGCTCATGAATCTCATCAACCTTCAATTCCAGTCGATAAGCCACGGCGATAAACAGCGCCTGGCACAGGCACAAGGTCGCACTCAGCGAGCGGAAGGCAAACGAGCTGCCTTCGTTGACCAGCAGCACAGTGTTGGCGCGCTTGGCCAACGGTGAAAGGTTGCTGTCGGTGATGATCAGGGTTTTCGCCTGATGGTGCTGGGCAATACGCAGGCAGTGCTGGGTTTCCTTGCCGTAGGGCGTGAAGCTGATGGCAATCACCAGGTCATTGGCGCGCACGCTGCGCATCTGCTCGCGGTAACTGCCGCCCAGACCCGACACCAAGTGGATGCGCTTGTTGGTGTGTTGCAGGTTGTAGACCAGGTAATCGGCCACCGCGAACGAGCGACGCACCCCGACCACGTAGATGTTGTCGGCATTCACCACCAGGTCCACGGCTTTGTCGAAGGCCTGGTCATCGAGTTCCAACCCTAGCCGTTCAATGCCCGACAGGGTGGCGTTGATGCATTCGCGCGCCAGATCGCCGCCGCTGGCCTTCTGGGACTTGTTGGCGATCATGCTGCGGATGCGCTGCTGGTAGTTCTGCACCGGCGTGGTCTTGTGGGTGTAGGCCTCGCGAAACAGCGCCTGCATTTCGCTGAAACCGCTGAAGCCGAAACGCTGGGAAAACCGCACGATGGCCGACGGGTGCACTTCGCATTCGCGGGCGATGTCGCTGATGCGGTCGACCATGATCCGGTCGCTCTGCTGGCTCATGTAGCTGGCGATGCGTTTGAGCTGGCGCGGCAGGCTTTCGTATTCATCGGTGATCAGCTGCAACAAACGCTCGGCATTGATCGGAGGGCTGGCGAGATCGCTGTCGGGCGTGCTCTCGGTCGTAGCCGGCTGATCGGTGCGGGACATAAGGAATCCTTCTGGCTTGTGCTTATAGAGATGACAGGCGGGTCATCCCCTGACAATAGGTTGGCTGTGCGCAGTCTACAGGGTAGGCCGGAATAAAATCTTGAGCTTGCGCCCGCCTTGGGGTCTGCTGAAACGATGCACTGTGTCTGGAACGCTTGTGTAGAAGTTTATTGGAAAAAATATTCCACGCAAAAAATATTTGGAATAATTATTGATTGTTCGGTCCCGGTCGTTTTAGTCTGCATCCACCAAGAGTGTTCGGCGCCTTCATCGCCCCGAACGCAGGCTGATAAAAATAACAGGAGCCAGCATGGGCCAGACTCGTTTTGCCAGTGGGCGTCAATTGGATCTGATTTGCCTGGGGCGCCTAGGCGTCGACCTCTATGCGCAGCAAGTCGGAGCGCGGCTGGAGGATGTAAGCAGCTTCGCCAAATACCTCGGCGGTTCGTCCGCCAACATCGCCTTCGGCACCGCTCGGCTAGGTCTGAAGTCGGCGATGCTGAGCCGGGTAGGAGACGACCACATGGGTCGCTTCCTCGTTGAATCGCTGACCCGTGAAGGCTGCGACGTCAGCGGCATCAAGGTCGATCCGGAACGCCTGACCGCCATGGTCCTGCTGGGCCTCAAGGACCGTGAAACCTTTCCCCTGGTGTTCTACCGCGAAAACTGCGCCGACATGGCGTTGCGCGCCGAAGACATCAACGAAGCCTTTATCGCCTCCAGCAAAGCCTTGCTGATCACCGGCACCCATTTCTCCACCGATGGCGTCTACAAGGCGAGCATCCAGGCGCTGGACTATGCCGAAAAGCACAACGTCAAACGGGTGCTGGACATCGACTATCGCCCGGTGCTCTGGGGGCTGGCCGGCAAGGCGGACGGCGAAACCCGGTTCGTCGCCGACCAGAATGTCAGCCAGCACGTGCAGAAAATCCTCCCGCGCTTCGACCTGATCGTCGGCACTGAAGAAGAATTCCTGATTGCCGGGGGTTCCGAGGATTTGCTCACTGCATTGCAGAACGTCCGGCGCCTGAGCGCGGCGACGTTGGTGGTCAAGCTCGGCCCGCAAGGCTGCACGGTGATTCACGGAGCGATCCCGGCGCGTCTCGAAGACGGCGCGATCTACCCCGGCGTGCGCGTCGAAGTGCTGAATGTGCTGGGGGCCGGCGATGCCTTCATGTCCGGTTTCCTCAGCGGCTGGCTGGAGGACGCCAGCGTCGAGCGTTGCTGCCAGTTGGCCAATGCCTGCGGTGGCTTGGTGGTGTCGCGCCATGCATGCGCCCCGGCGATGCCGACCCGTGCCGAACTCGACTATCTATTCAACAGCCCGGTACCAATTACCCGGCCGGATCAGGACGCCGTGTTGCAGCGTCTGCATCAGGTCAGTGTGCCGCGCAAACAGTGGAAACAACTGTTCATCTTTGCCTTCGATCATCGCGGGCAATTGGTGGAGCTGGCCCACAAGGGCGGTCGCGACCTGAACGCGATCGGCGAACTCAAACAACTCTTTATCCAGGCCGTGGAACGGGTCGAAGCGGATTTGCGTGAGCAGGGCGTCGACGCCGACGTCGGCTTGCTGGCCGATCAACGTTTCGGTCAGGACTCGCTGAATGCTGCCACCGGTCGCGGCTGGTGGGTGGCGCGGCCGGTGGAAGTACAGGGTTCGCGACCATTGGCGTTCGAACACGGTCGCTCGATTGGCAGCAACCTGATCGCTTGGCCACAAGAGCAGATCATCAAATGCCTGGTGCAATTCCACCCCGACGACGAACCCCTGCTGCGTCTGGAGCAGGAAGCGCAGATCAAGGGTTTGTATCAGGCCTCGCAAGTCAGCGGTCATGAACTGCTGCTGGAGATTATTCCGCCCAAGGATCACCCATCACAGCATCCGGACGTGCTGTATCGCGCGCTGAAACGCCTCTACAACCTGGGTATCTACCCGGCGTGGTGGAAGATCGAAGCGCAAAGCGCCGAGGAATGGAAACAACTCGACGAGCTGATTCAGGAACGCGATCCGTACTGCCGTGGCGTGGTGCTGCTGGGCTTGAATGCACCGGCGGCGGCGTTGGCCGAAGGGTTTCAGCAGGCCAGCCAGAGCCAGACCTGTCGTGGTTTCGCCGTAGGCCGGACGATTTTCCAGGAGCCGAGCCGCGCGTGGATGGCCGGTGAAATCGACGACGAAACGCTGATCCGCCAGGTGCAGGGCACGTTCGTCGAATTGATCGATGCCTGGCGCACGGCCCGGGCCTGACGTAACACCGCGTTATCGTTCTTCGCGGGCAAGCCTCGCTCCTACGGGAAGCTGCGGTGTTCTGTAGGAGCGAGGCTTGCCCGCGAAGGCGGCCTCAGACTCAACGGTAATTTAGAAAACAATAAAAGGTGCAGCCATGCCCGCTATCCGAATTGGCATCAACCCGATCTCCTGGAGCAACGACGACTTGCCGTCCCTCGGTGGCGAGACGCCGTTGAACACCGCCCTCAGCGAAGGCAAGGACATCGGCTACGAAGGCTTCGAACTCAACGGTAAATTCCCCAAGGATGCCAAAGGCGTCGGCGACGTGCTGCGGCCCTACGATCTGGCGCTGGTGTCTGGCTGGTATTCCAGCCGTCTGGCCCGCCGTTCCGTGGCCGAGGAAATCGACGCCATCGCCAGCCATGTCGAGCTACTGGCGAAGAACGGCGCCAAGGTGCTGGTCTATGGCGAAGTCGCCGACTCGATTCAAGGTCAGCGCATTCCACTGGTCGAGCGCCCGCGTTTTCACACCGAACAGGCCTGGCAGGATTACGCCGACAAACTCACCGAACTGGCACGCTTCACCCTGTCTCAGGGCGTGCGCCTGGCGTATCACCATCACATGGGCGCCTACGTCGAATCCCCGGCGGACATCGACAAACTGATGGCATTGACCGGCAGCGAAGTCGGCCTGCTGTTCGATTCGGGCCACTGCTACATGGGCGGCGGTGAACCCTTGCAGGTGCTGCGCAAACACATCGAACGCATCTGCCACGTGCATTTCAAGGACGTGCGCAAACCGGTGGTGCAACTGGCGCGCAACAACCTGTGGAGCTTCCCGGACTGCATCATCAACGGTACGTTCACCGTGCCCGGCGATGGCGACATCGATTTCGGTGCCTTGCTCGACGTGCTGCTGGGTGCCGATTACCACGGCTGGCTGGTGGTCGAGGCCGAGCAGGATCCGGCGGTGGCACCGAGTTATGTCTATGCCAAAAAAGGCTACGACACGCTGCGTGCGCTGCTCGACGAGAGGATTAAGTGATGAGCCTTTTGGTCAAGAGCAATGCACGCGGGCGGACCATGGTCGAGTTGGGGCAAGGGGAGCTGGAGTACGTCGGCTTCGCCGCGTACCGCCTGAGCCTCGGCGAAACCCTGCCGGTCAGCGCCGGTGACAAGGAACTGTGCCTGGTGCTGCTCAGCGGTCGGGTCAGCATCAAGGGCGAAGCGCCGGGGCAGGGCGCGTTCGATTGGGACAACATCGGCGATCGCCAATCGGTGTTCGAAGACAAGTCGCCGTTCGCCGCGTACTTGCCACCGGGCAGTCAGGCGCAAGTGGTCGCACTCAGCGACGTGCAGATCGCCGTCTGCGCCGCGCCCGGTTCGACCGCCGAAAACCTCGGCCCACGGCTGATCAAACCCGACAGCATGAAGCGCAGTGTGCGTGGCAAGGGCGCCAACACCCGTTACGTCTGCGACATCCTGCCGGACACCGAACCGGCCCATTCGCTGCTGGTGGTGGAAGTGCGTACGCCGTCCGGGCACTCCTCGAGCTACCCGCCGCACAAGCACGACACCGACGATCTGCCACACCAGAGTTTTCTCGAAGAAACCTATTACCACCAGATCAATCCGCCCCAGGGCTTCGTGTTCCAGCGGGTCTACACCGACGATCGCAGTATCGACCAGGCCATGGCCGTGGAAAACAGCGACCTGGTCGTCGTGCCCAAGGGCTATCACCCGGTCAGCGTGCCCTACGGCTACGAGTCGTATTACCTGAACGTGATGGCCGGGCCGAAACGCGTCTGGCAGTTCCATAACGATCCGCAGCACAGTTGGCTGCTTGAGCTCTGAACTAAAAAGCCTGAATTTCAACATTCAAAGGGAGAACAAGAACAATGAGCGATGCCCCGGTAATAGGCCATTACATCGACGGTCAGGTGCAAGACAGCGGCAACGAGCGCTTCAGCAATGTCTTCAACCCAGCCACTGGCGCGGTACAGGCGCGGGTCGGGCTGGCTAGCCAGAAGACCGTGGACGAAGCCGTCGCCTCGGCCCTGAAGGCGTTTCCGGCGTGGTCCGAGCAATCGTCCCTGCGCCGTTCGCGGGTGATGTTCAAGTTCAAGGAACTGCTCGACCGTCATCACAATGAACTGGCGGAAATCATCAGCCGCGAACACGGCAAGGTGTTCTCGGACGCCAAGGGCGAAGTGACGCGCGGCATCGAAATCGTCGAGTACGCCTGCGGTGCGCCGAACCTGCTGAAAACCGATTTCAGCGACAACATCGGCGGCGGCATCGACAACTGGAACCTGCGCCAGCCGTTGGGCGTCTGCGCCGGTGTCACGCCGTTCAACTTCCCGGTGATGGTGCCGCTGTGGATGATCCCGCTGGCGCTGGTCACCGGTAACTGTTTCATCCTCAAACCCTCCGAGCGCGACCCGTCGGCCAGTTTGCTGATGGCGAAATTATTGACCGAAGCCGGGCTGCCGGACGGTGTGTTCAACGTGGTCCAGGGCGACAAGACCGCGGTCGATGCCTTGCTGCAACACCCGGACATCGAGGCGATTTCCTTTGTCGGCTCGACACCGATTGCCGAGTACATCCACCAGCAAGCGACCTCGCGCGGCAAACGCGTACAGGCGCTGGGCGGGGCGAAGAACCACATGATCGTCATGCCCGATGCTGATCTGGACCAAGCGGCAGATGCATTGATCGGCGCCGCTTACGGCTCGGCCGGTGAGCGTTGCATGGCGATTTCGATTGCCGTGGCCGTCGGTGATGTCGGCGACCAACTGATTGCCAAACTGCTGCCGCGTATCGATCAACTGAAAGTCGGCAATGGCATGCAGGGCGACAGCGACATGGGGCCGCTGGTGACTGCCGAGCACAAGGCCAAGGTCGAGGGCTTTATCGGTGAAGGCGTGGCCCAGGGCGCGCAGCTGATTGTCGACGGGCGCAACTTCAAGGTGCCGGGGGCCGAGAACGGCTTTTTCGTCGGCGCGACGCTGTTCGATAACGTCACCACTGAGATGAGCATCTACCAGCAAGAGATCTTCGGCCCGGTGCTGGGCATCGTGCGCGTGCCGGATTTCGCCAGCGCCGTGGCGCTGATCAACGCCCATGAATTCGGCAACGGCGTGTCCTGCTTCACCAGCGATGGCGGCATCGCCCGTTCATTTGCCCGCAACATCAAGGTTGGCATGGTCGGCATCAACGTACCGATTCCGGTACCGATGGCTTGGCATTCGTTCGGCGGCTGGAAGCGCTCGCTGTTCGGTGATCACCACGCTTACGGTGAAGAAGGCATCCGCTTCTACAGCCGTTACAAAAGCGTGATGCAGCGCTGGCCCGACAGTATTGCCAAGGGCCCTGAATTCAGCATGCCGACAGCCAAATAATTCACTTGTGCGGAGAACAACAAAAAATGAGCAAACCCCTGCGTTTCGCCCTGAATCGTATGGTCGCCCCACGTTTGTCCCTGCCCGCGTTCATTGAGTTGGCGGTGACCCTCAAGGCCGACGCCATCGAGATCCGCAACGACCTCAAGGGTGTCGAGATCGAGGACGGCACCGCGCCCGAACACGTGCGTGAGCTGTGCGCGGCCAAAGGCATCACCGTGCTGTCGATCAACGCGCTGTATCCGTTCGATGTGTGGAATGACGAGCGCCGTGCACACGCCCTGAAACTCGCCGCTTATGCCCGTGATTGCGGCGCGCAGGGTTTGGTGATGTGCCCGTTGAACGACCGTGCCGATCCACGAACTGAGGCGCAGCGTGCTGCCGGGCTGCGCACGGCGTTGAGCGAACTGGCGCCGATCCTGCGCGATCACGGCATCCTCGGTTTCATCGAGCCGCTGGGTTTCGAAGAATGCTCGCTGCGGCGCAAACGCACGGCGGTCGACGCGATCAAGGCCATCGGTGGGCTGGATGTGTTCCGTCTGGTGCATGACACCTTTCACCATCACTTGGCCTGCGAACATGAGTTCTTCCCCGAGCTGACCGGGCTGGTGCACATCTCCGGCGTCGAAGATGCCGAGGCGCCACTGGCGACCATCCGCGACGGCCACCGGGTGCTGGTGGGCGAGGGCGACATCCTCGGCAACGCGGCGCAGATCGAAACCTTGCTCGCTACCGGCTACAGCGGCTACCTGTCGTTCGAGCCGTTCGCCGACAGTGTCCATGGCCTGGCGGATATCCAGACGGCGATTGGCGCGAGTATGGATCACCTGCAGAAATCCCTGAGCTGACATTGTTTTTGAACTGATGGAGATCAACTGTGGGAGCGGGCTTGCTCGCGAAGACGGCGGCACATTCAACATTGAAGTCGCCTGACACACCGCCTTCGCGAGCAAGCCCGCTCCCACATTGATCGGATTTGCATACAGAAAAGGTGCAAGCATGACCACAACAAGACTGACCATGGCCCAGGCCCTGGTGAAATTCCTCGATAACCAGTACATCGAGGTCGATGGGGTTCAGAGCAAATTCGTCGCCGGGATCTTTACCATTTTCGGCCACGGTAATGTGCTGGGTCTGGGGCAAGCCCTGGAACAGGACAGCGGCGACCTGATCGTCCATCAGGGTCGCAACGAGCAAGGCATGGCCCACGCCGCCATCGGTTTCGCCAAGCAACACCTGCGGCGCAAGATCTACGCCTGCTCTTCATCGGTAGGGCCGGGGGCAGCGAACATGCTGACCGCTGCCGCGACGGCCACTGCCAACCGTATTCCCTTGCTGCTGTTGCCCGGTGACGTTTATGCGTGCCGCCAACCGGACCCGGTACTGCAACAGATCGAGCAGTTCCACGACCTGAGCATCAGCACCAACGATGCGTTCAAGGCCGTGAGCAAATACTGGGACCGGATCAACCGTCCCGAGCAACTGATGACCGCGGCGATCCACGCCATGCGCGTGCTCACCGACCCCGCCGAAACCGGCGCGGTAACCCTGGCCTTGCCGCAAGACGTGCAGGCCGAGGCGTACGACTACCCCGATTACTTCCTGCAAAAACGCGTACACCGCATCGAGCGCCGCCCGGCCACCGAAGCGATGCTCGGTGATGCCTTGGCGCTGTTCAAAGGCAAGCGCAAGCCGCTGATCATCTGTGGCGGTGGGGTCAAATACTCCGGCGCCAATGCAGCGTTGCAGGCGTTCGCTGAGCGCTTCGATATTCCCTTTGCCGAAACCCAGGCCGGCAAAAGCGCGGTGGTGTCCAGCCATCCGCTGAACGTCGGCGGGATCGGCGAAACCGGTTGCCTGGCGGCGAACCTGCTGGCCAAGGATGCTGATTTGATCATCGGTGTCGGCACTCGCTACAGCGATTTCACCACCGCGTCGAAATCCTTGTTCAAACATGCGGACGTGCAATTTCTCAACCTCAATATCAGCCCTTGCGATGCGCTGAAACTCGACGGCGTGCAACTGCTGGCAGACGCCAAAACCGGTTTGCAGGCACTGGCCGAAGCACTGGGCGATTACCGCTCGGGCTGGGGTGATCAACCCCGTCAAGCCAAGGCGCAACTGGATGAAGAAGTCGATCGCATTTATCAGGTCGAATACCAGGCCAAAGATTTCGTCCCGGAAATCAATGACCACCTGGACCCGGCGGTGCTGCGCGAATTCATCGAGCTGACCGGCTCCTGCCTGACCCAGAGCCGGGTGCTCGGCGTGCTCAATGAAACCCTGGCCGATGACGCCGTGATCGTCGCCGCCGCTGGCAGTTTGCCCGGTGACTTGCAGCGCAGCTGGCGCAGCAAGGGCGTGAACACTTACCACGTCGAGTACGGTTATTCGTGCATGGGTTACGAGGTGAACGCCGCGCTGGGCGTGAAGCTCGCCGAGCCTGAGCGCGAGGTCTACGCACTGGTGGGCGATGGCTCCTACATGATGCTGCACTCGGAGCTGGCGACCTCGATCCAGGAGCGGCGCAAGATCAACGTGGTACTGCTGGACAACATGACCTTCGGCTGCATCAACAACCTGCAAATGGAACACGGCATGGACAGCTTCGGCACCGAGTTCCGGTTCCGTAATCCGGAAACCGGCAAGCTCGATGGCGGCTTCGTGCCGGTGGATTTCGCCATGAGCGCGGCGGCTTACGGCTGCAAGACTTACAAAGTGAACACCGTTGAAGAGCTGCGAGCCGCGTTGGCCGATGCGCGTTTGCAAACGGTGTCGACGCTGATCGACATCAAGGTCCTGCCCAAAACCATGATTCACAAATACCTGTCGTGGTGGCGGGTCGGCGTGGCGCAAGTCTCCACCAGCGCCCGCACCGATGCGGTGGCCAAGACCCTCAATGAACGACTGGCCAAGGCCCGTCAATACTGATTGCCCTGAACGAACCCACAGGAGTGTTTATATGTCTTTGCTTTCCAATTCGTTGCGGATCGGCGTTATCGGCACCGGGGCCATCGGCCAGGACCACATCCGTCGTTGCAGCCAGACCTTGCTCAACAGCCAGGTCGTCGCGGTCACCGACATCAATTTGCAGCAAGCGGCCAAGGTCGTTTCCGATCTGAAGCTGACTGCCGAGGTCTATCCTGACGGTCATGCGTTGATCAAGGCGCGGGAAGTCGACGCGATTCTCGTGACCTCCTGGGGCCCGAGCCACGAAGAATTTGTACTGGCAGCGATTGCCGCTGGCAAACCGGTTTTCTGCGAGAAACCGCTGGCGGTCACTGCCGAAGGCTGCCGCAAGATCGTCGAGGCCGAAGTGGCCCATGGCAAACGGCTGGTGCAGGTCGGTTTCATGCGCCCGTACGATGAGGGTTATCGGGCGTTGAAAGCAGTGATCGACAGCGGCCAGATCGGCGAGCCGTTGATGCTGCACTGCGCCCACCGCAACCCGACCGTGGGTGAAAACTACAAGACTGACATGGCGATCACCGACACGCTGATTCATGAGCTGGACGTGTTGCGCTGGTTGCTCGACGACGATTATGTGTCGGTGCAAGTGGTGTTCCCGCGCAAGACCAGCAAGGCCCACGCCCATTTGAAAGACCCGCAGATCGTATTGCTGGAAACCGCCAAGGGCACCCGTATCGATGTGGAAGTGTTCGTCAACTGCCAGTACGGCTACGACATCCAGTGCGAAGTGGTGGGGGAGACCGGCATCGCCAAACTGCCGGAACCGTCGCAGGTTCAGTTGCGCAGTGGGGCGAAGCTGTCCAATGCAATTTTGATGGACTGGAAGGACCGGTTCATCGCCGCGTATGACGTCGAATTGCAGGCGTTCATCGATGGCGTGCGGGCCGGGCAGGTCGGCGGGCCGTCGGCATGGGATGGTTTCGCGGCAGCGGTGGCGGCGGATGCCTGCATCGAAGCGCAGAGCAGCGGCCAGATCGTAAAAGTCGGCCTGCCAGACCGCCCCCGTTTCTACGGCTAACCCCGATCCCTCTGTAGGAGCGAGGCTTGCCCGCGAAGACGTCGGCACATTCAACATTGATGTCGGCTGAACGTGCGCCTTCGCGGGCAAGCCTCGCTCCTACAGGGGTTGGTGTCTGGGTTCAGATTCTGGTTAAGGAGAACAAAAAAACATGCGCATCGCACTAGACCCCTACATGTACCGCAACCTGTCCCTGGGCAAGATGGTCGACAAGGTTGCCGAGCTTGGTTACGAACACATCGAGTTGTCGCCCCGGGAAGATTTCCTGCCGTTCTATAAAGCCCCGCGGGTCGACAAGGCGCGGATCAAGGAATTTCGCAAAGCCCTGAGCGACACCGGGGTCAAACTCTCTTCCTTGTTACCGATGTACCACTGGGCAGCCGCCGATGAAGGTTTGCGTGTGGCCGCCGTGCGTAACTGGAAGCGCGCGATCCAGATTGCCGTGGAGATGGACTGCGAACTGGTCAACACCGAGTTCACCGGCCAGTCGGACAACCCGCTGGTGTGCGAAAACCAGTTCATGCGCTCCATGGACGAACTGATCCCCGAGTT
Source organism: Pseudomonas sp. PDM24 (assembly GCF_019218905.1). NCBI lineage: Bacteria > Pseudomonadati > Pseudomonadota > Gammaproteobacteria > Pseudomonadales > Pseudomonadaceae > Pseudomonas > Pseudomonas sp. PDM24. Next base: position 883,419 of record NZ_JAHUWR010000001.1, read on the forward strand.
CGAACACGAAGGTATCAAGCTCGATATCCAGGCCCACCCTTATGACTTCTGCGAGCGCAATAACGAGTCGGTGGACATCATTCGCGGTCTGGACCGGGACTGGATCAACTACCTCTATGCTGCGCCGCACACGTTTTTCTATGACGACGGTGTCGGTGACATCGCCTCGATGCTCAAGTACGCCGGCTCGAAACTGAGCCACTTGATCATCGCCGACACCTACAACCACAAGGCTTCCTCGGGCTTGCGCTACATCGTCAACCCGCCGGGCGTCACCGCCACCGTGCACCAGCATCTGGACATCGGCCAGGGCGAGGTCGACTGGGAAGCGTTTTTCGGTACCCTGCGCGAGATCAAGTTCGATGGCATCGCGACCGTCTCGGTATTCGCCTGGGAAGACCGGCCGGACGAGTCCAATCGCATGATGCTTGAACGCGTGACCCGCGAACTCTGCCAATAACCCCGGCATACACAAAACCTGTGGGAGCGGGCTTGCTCGCGAAGACGGCGGCACATTCAGCATTGATATCACCTGACACATCGCCTTCGCGAGCAAGCCCGCTCCCACAAGGTCCGTGTGCATCCGGTGATTAACTATAAGGAGAATACTTTCATGCGTATCGGACTTGTCGGTTACGGCCATGGCGGCCGGTTTTTTCATGCTCCGCTGATCAGCAGTTTGCCGGCGGCGACCTTTGTAGGCGTGGTCACCCGTTCTGCCGAGCGCCGACAACTGCTGGCGGCGGAGCATCCCGGTGTGCCGGCTTTCGACAGCATCGGCCAACTGGTCGAAGCCGGGGTCGATGTGCTGGTGATCTCCACACCGCTCAAAGGTCGCCCGGCGCTGGTGCTCGACGCCATCGAACACGAAGTGGCGGTGGTCAGCGACAAGCCGTTCGCTGGTGATGCGCAACAAGCGCAAACCCTGATCACCATGGCCGAGCGCCAAGGCGTGCAACTGAGCGTCTACCAGAACCGGCGCTGGGACTCGGACTTTCTCACCGTGCGCAAACTCATCGAGTCCGGTGCGCTGGGTCAGGTCACCCGTTTCGAATCGCGGATCGAGCGCTATTCGCCGCAGTCGGTGAACAACGGCAGCGGCGGCGGTTTCCTGCGCGATCTGGGCAGCCATCTGGTGGATCAGGCGCTCTTGTTGTTCGGCCCCGTCACCCGGGTTTACGCCGAACTGGATTACCTCGAAAAAGGCCAGGCCTTCGACAACGGCTTCTTTATGTCCCTGACCCATGCCAACGGCGTGATCTCGCACCTGGGCGGCAGTTGCCTGCAAAACACCCCCGGCCCGCGCTTTCGCGTGACCGGCACCCAGGGTTGCTACAGCGTCGACGGTCTGGACGGGCAGGAGGCGTCGACCCTCGCCGGGCTCACGCCGAAATCCGAAGGCGAGCGCTGGGGCGTCGAAGAGCATCGGCGCTGGGGCTGGTTCGAGCAGGGCGAGGTGCGTGAGCGGGTGCCGTCCGAGCGTGGCTGCTGGAATCAGTTCTATTTGCAGCTACAAACCGCGTTACAGAGCGGTGGCCCACTGCCGGTCGAGGCACGTGATGCACTGGCGACCACCCGCGTGCTAGACGCTGCGCGGCTCAGCTTTGAGCGACATCAAGTGGTGGCACTGAGCCCGTTCGACAGTCATGGAATAAAATCAGAATAAAATTCTAAAATGAGTTGATATAGAAATTATTTTCCAATAAAGTCATTTCCAGGTTGCCGACTATCAACGTCCGATCACGCTCAAGCAGGCCTTGAACGAGTGAAGGACGCACCAAAAACAAGAAACAAAGCCAGGTACCGTCGATGAAAACCTTCAACTCTGCTCTGCATGCTTTACGTTCCGCGCTGCACCTCTCTCGCGACCTGCGTCGCGTCTCGTTTCATTCCTTCTTTCGCTTGCTTTGCGTCGAACGCAATGGCGCCCTGGTCTGCTGTATTCCGGGTGCACCGATAGTCCGCTTGCCCGCTCACTGAAATCGTCACGCCTTATCCATAAAACCAACAAGAATGTGGAGAAAGACTTTTCATGAAGACCAAGATCCGTTTCGCCTCGCTGGCCTTGTCCCTGATGTTCGCCAGCGGCGCCGCACTCGCTGACATGAAGATCGGCGTCAGCATGTCGCAGTTCGATGACACCTGGCTGACCTACCTGCGCGAATCCATGGACACCAAAGCCAAGTCCTATCCCGATGGCGTCAAGCTGCAGTTCGAAGACGCGCGCAGCGACGTGGTCAGGCAGTTGAGCCAGGTAGAAAGCTTCATCAGCCAGAAGGTCGACGCCATTGTGGTCAACCCGGTGGATACCGCCGCCACCAAAAAAATCACTGAAGCGGCGGTCAAGGCCGGTATTCCGCTGGTGTACGTCAATCGTCGTCCCGATGACCTGAACCTGCCCAAAGGCGTGGTCACTGTCGCCTCCAACGATCTGGAGGCCGGCCAGATGCAGATGCAGTACCTGGCCGAAAAAATGGGCGGCAAGGGCGACATCGTGATTCTGCTCGGTGATTTGGCCAACAACTCCACCACCAACCGCACCAAGGGCGTAAAAGAGGTGCTGACCAAGTACCCGAACATCAAGATCGAGCAAGAGCAGTCCGGCATCTGGTCGCGGGACAAGGGCATGACCCTGGTCAACGACTGGCTGACCCAGGGCCGCAAATTCGACGCGGTGGTCTCCAACAACGACGAGATGGCGATTGGCGCGGCAATGGCCCTGCAACAGGCTGGCGTCGCCAAAGGCAGTGTGCTGATCGCCGGTGTCGACGGTACGCCCGACGGTTTGAACGCGGTGAAGAAGGGCTCTCTGCTGGTCTCGGTGTTCCAGGACGCCAAGGGTCAGGCGGACGGTTCGATCGACACGGCGGTGAAAATGGCCAAAAACGAACCGGTCGAGCCGGCCGTGTGGGTGCCGTATCGCCTGATCACGCTGCAAAACGTCGACACCTTCAAATAGTCCGTCCGTTCGATAACAACAATAAGCACGCAAGGTTGCAACGCGACCTTGCTGATGGAGTACCTGATCATGTTCGCTTCAGCGACTGCTTCGAGCACCCCGTTAATGGGTGTCCAGCCAACTGCAACACCTGTCGATGAGCCGTACCTGCTGGAGATCATCAACGTCAGCAAGGGATTTCCCGGTGTGGTGGCCTTGTCCGACGTACAGCTGCGGGTACGTCCCGGTTCCGTGCTGGCGCTGATGGGCGAGAACGGCGCCGGCAAATCCACCCTGATGAAAATCATTGCCGGCATCTACCAGCCGGACGCCGGCGAGTTGCGCCTGCGGGGCAAACCGGTGGTTTTCGAAACACCGCTGGCTGCGCTCCAGGCCGGGATCGCGATGATCCACCAGGAACTCAACCTGATGCCGCACATGAGCATCGCCGAGAACATCTGGATCGGTCGCGAACAGCTCAACGGCCTGCACATGATCGACCATCGCGAGATGCACCGTTGCACCGCCAAACTGCTGGAACGTCTGCGGATCAACCTCGACCCGGAAGAGCAGGTGGGCAACCTGAGCATCGCCGAACGGCAGATGGTCGAGATCGCCAAGGCTGTGTCCTATGACTCCGACGTCCTGATCATGGACGAGCCGACCTCGGCCATCACCGATAAGGAAGTCGCCCATCTGTTCTCGATCATTGCCGACCTCAAGCGCCAGGGCAAAGGCATCATCTACATCACCCACAAAATGAACGAAGTGTTCAGCATCGCCGATGAAGTGGCGGTGTTCCGTGACGGCGCCTACATCGGCCTGCAGCGGGCCGACAGCATGGACGGCGACAGCCTGATTTCAATGATGGTCGGCCGCGAGCTGAGCCAGTTGTTCCCGGTGCGCGAGAAGCCAATCGGCGATCTGTTGCTGTCGGTACGCGACCTCAAGCTGGACGGCATTTTCAAGGACGTCTCCTTCGACCTGCATGCCGGGGAGATCCTTGGCATCGCCGGGTTGATGGGCTCGGGGCGGACCAACGTCGCCGAAGCGATTTTCGGCATCACCCCAAGCGACGGTGGCGAAATCCGCCTCGACGGCGAGGTGGTGCGCATCAGCGATCCGCACATGGCGATCGAGAAGGGCTTCGCACTGTTGACCGAAGATCGCAAATTGAGCGGCCTGTTTCCGTGCCTGTCGGTGCTGGAAAACATGGAAATGGCAGTCTTGCCCCATTACGTCGGCAACGGCTTCATCCAGCAGAAAGCCTTGCGCGCGTTATGTGAAGACATGTGCAAGAAGCTGCGGGTGAAAACCCCGTCCCTGGAGCAATGCATCGACACGCTGTCCGGTGGTAATCAGCAGAAGGCCTTGCTGGCGCGCTGGCTGATGACCAATCCGCGCATCCTGATTCTCGACGAGCCGACCCGGGGCATCGATGTCGGTGCCAAGGCCGAGATCTACCGGCTTATTTCCTACCTCGCCAGCGAAGGCATGGCGGTGATCATGATTTCCTCGGAACTGCCGGAAGTGCTGGGCATGAGCGACCGGGTCATGGTCATGCACGAGGGCGACCTGATGGGCACTCTCGACCGCAGCGAAGCGACCCAGGAACGGGTGATGCAACTGGCCTCGGGCATGTCCGCGGTTCACTAATGGATGCTGGCGGTGGCCATGGCCGCCGTCGCGACGCAATAGAAGGGTGAGTGGTTATGAACGCGATACTGGAAAACAAGCCTGCAGCGGTACCGGTCAAGAGTCGCCGGCGCTTTCCGACCGAATTGAGTATTTTCCTGGTGCTGATCGGCATCGGCCTGGTCTTCGAAATGTTCGGCTGGATCGTGCGGGACCAGAGCTTCCTGATGAACTCTCAGCGTCTGGTGCTGATGATCCTGCAAGTGTCGATCATCGGCCTGCTGGCGATCGGGGTGACCCAGGTCATCATCACCACCGGTATCGACCTGTCCTCCGGTTCGGTGCTGGCGCTGTCGGCGATGATTGCCGCCAGCCTGGCCCAGACCTCGGACTTTGCCCGGGCGGTGTTTCCGTCCCTGACCGACTTGCCGGTGTGGATTCCAGTGATCGTCGGGCTCGGAGTGGGATTACTGGCGGGGGCGATCAACGGCAGCATCATTGCGATCACCGGGATTCCGCCGTTCATTGCCACCCTCGGCATGATGGTCTCGGCCCGCGGCCTGGCGCGCTACTACACCGAAGGTCAGCCGGTGAGCATGCTCTCGGATTCCTACACGGCCATCGGACACGGCGCGATGCCGGTGATCATCTTTCTGGTGGTGGCGGTGATCTTTCACATCGCCCTGCGCTACACCAAGTACGGTAAATACACCTACGCCATCGGCGGCAACATGCAGGCGGCGCGCACCTCCGGGATCAACGTCAAGCGGCATCTGGTGATCGTCTACAGCATCGCCGGGTTGCTTGCCGGCCTGGCCGGGGTCGTGGCGTCGGCGCGGGCCGCGACCGGGCAGGCCGGGATGGGCATGTCTTACGAACTGGATGCGATTGCCGCGGCGGTCATCGGCGGCACCAGCCTGGCCGGTGGCGTAGGGCGGATCACCGGCACGGTGATCGGCGCGTTGATCCTCGGGGTCATGGCCAGCGGCTTTACCTTTGTCGGGGTTGATGCTTATATTCAAGACATCATCAAGGGGCTGATTATTGTGGTGGCGGTGGTCATCGACCAGTACCGCAACAAGCGCAAACTCAAGCGCTGAAGCCGGACAAAACGCGAAAATGCGCCACGCCTGACCCGCGTGGCGCAGCCGTTTGTCTTCTATATACAGCCGCTCGACTGAATTTCTTGCTATAAACGCACTCCGATAAGCGCCTCAAAGCCAGCCGTAGCGCACTTTCAGGGCTTTGTCGGACAGATTTGCTGTCTTTTCAGTTGCTGAGGCCTCAAGTCGGCCTTAGACTGCCGCCCCTCGTAAATTGAGTGCCGGGTGGCGCTTGGAATAAACGGCGCCTTTCCAATGAACGCTTCAGGTTCAACGGATCGCTCCCTAATTCGCCTTAATGCACGTTTTTTTATAGAGATATCAATGACAAAGGACAAGTTGCTGGCCATGCCGGCGGATGACTACATGAATGCCGAGCAACATGCTTTTTTCTCTGAGCTGTTGCAGAACATGAAAGTCGAAACCCATGAGCGCATCGAGCAGAATCGCATCGCCATCGAGAGCCTGGACACCCCGGCCGATCCGGCTGACGCGGCTTCCGTCGAAGAAGAGCGCACCTGGCTGGTGAACGCGATCGATCGCGACCAGCGCATGCTGCCTCAGTTGGAACAAGCCCTGGAACGCATCAAGGAAGACAGCTTCGGCTGGTGCGATGACAGCGGCGAGGCCATCGGCCTGAAACGCCTGCTGATCAGCCCGACCACCAAGTACTGCATCGAAGCTCAAGAGCGTCACGAACAGATCGACAAGCACCAGCGTCAGGCTTGATTCAGTAGCGCCCCCATCGCGGGCAAGCCTCGCTCCTACGGACATGACCTGTAGGAGCGAGGCTTGCCCGCGAAGCTTTTTGTCGCCCAAAAAAATTTCACGCACTTCTATTGATCTGCTGCAACCCCCACTACTAACGGACCATAGATAATGGCTTTGTAGTGGCGTTTAATGCGATCACAACAACTAGAAGACGCGTGGGGTGACGAAGATGACGAGGGACGGATCTCTGGTTGGGGCAATGCCTGCACCAGCACTTTTGCCGAAAAACCTTTGGCTGACGCCGACCCTGCAAAGCATCGCCCTGATGCTATTGCTGTGCGGCATGGCATTGGCTGGCTGGTCGCTTTACCTTGGCCTGCCATTGGCCGTGCTGATTATCTGGCTGCCGCGCCTGCGCTCGCGCACTCTCCCTGATGCAACCCCCGCAGACAGTTCCAGCGCCATCGCCGAATTGACTCGCGATCTTTCCTACACCACCAGTCATAACGCCTTGTCGGCCGCCGGCGTGGCCTATTCGGTCAAACAACTGGCGGACAAACTGCAATCGCAGCTCAACGCCGCGGCGCAGATTGTCAGCAGCGCTGAAGTGATGATCGCCACCGAGCACGCTACGTCGAAACTCAGTCGGGAAGCCTTGGGCGCGGCCAGCGAAGCTCATCAGAGCAGCGCGGCAGGGCGCACGGAACTGGTCGAGTCCATTGCGCGCATGCATCAACTCAGTGAGCGTGCCAGCAGCAGTCGCGAGCTGATCGAAGCCTTGAGCCTGCGCAGCGACGATATCCAGCGGGTCACGCTGGTGATCCAGTCCATCGCCAGCCAGACCAATTTGTTGGCGCTGAACGCGGCCATCGAAGCGGCGCGGGCCGGCGAGCACGGTCGCGGTTTTGCGGTGGTGGCCGATGAGGTTCGCGGGCTGGCCGCGCGCACGGCGACGGCGACCGGTGAAGTCGGGGAGATGGTTGCCGACATTCAGCAGCGCACCGCGCAAGTGGTGGAGCAGATTCGTCAACTGGCGAGCGATCTGAATACCGGTGTTGCGCAAGTCGAGCACACCGGGCAGCACCTGGAAAACATCGCGCGCCTGGCCGCCGGGGTCGAAAGGCAGGTCGGGGAAATCGCCCAGGGCGCAGACACCAACCGCGAACAACTCGACAGTCTGTTCCACGCCATCGAACAGATGCGCAGCGATCTGGCGATCAGCGACCAGCAGACCCAGCGGCTCGCCCAGGCAGCGGTGCAAATGGAAGGGCAGGCCGAATCCATCAGCGAACGCCTGGCCGAAGTCGGGCTGGATGACTATCACCAGCGGATTTACGATCTGGCCCGCGAAGGGGCGAGTCAGATAGCGGCACGCTTCGAAGCGGACATCGATCAGGGCCGGATCAGCCTCGATGACCTGTTTGATCGCAGTTACCAGACGATCCCCAACACCAGCCCGGCCAAATACCAGACCCGTTTCGACCGCTACACCGATCAGGTATTGCCGGCGATTCAGGAACCGTTGCTGCCGCGCCATGAAGGCCTGGTGTTCGCCATCGCCTGCACGCAGCAGGGTTATGTGCCCACCCATAACACCGTGTTCAGCCAGCCGCTGACCGGTGACGTACAGGTCGATACCCTGCACAACCGCACCAAACGCAAATTCACCGACCGCACCGGGATCCGTTGTGGCAGCCACCAACAGGCCGTGTTGTTGCAGACTTACACCCGCGATACCGGTGAACTGATGCACGACCTGTCGGTGCCGATCATGCTCAAGGGGCGGCATTGGGGTGGTTTGCGGTTGGGTTACAAACCACAAAAATCTCGCTGAGCTTAAGTGAACAGCATTACCTGTAGGAGCGAGGCTTGCCCGCGAAGGCGGTGTGTCAGTCGGCATCAGTGTTGAATGGCACACCGCCTTCGCGGGCAAGCCTCGCTCCTACAGAGTGAATCTGGCTAGTGGATTTGGTGCATGCGCAGGTTCAGGTCGTCGACCACATGCGCCCAATCGGCGTCTTCACGCAGTTGTTCTTTGAGGAAGCCGGCTTGCTGCGGGGTCCAGAACTCGGCGTCGATGAGTTTCTTGTTGTCGGCCAGGGGAGAATGGCTGGCAATGAAATCGTCGATGGCCTTCTCGCTGGAGTCCAGACCGAGCTGGTCGAACAGGCCTTTCAAATCATGTGTGGGTGAGTCCATCTTCATCTCCTTGCAGATAATTCGTCGCGTCGAGTGCGAGCAAAAGCAGGGATGAGCATAGACTGCAAATCCGATGATCAGGTCTTCAATGCACCTTCATCGACGGCAAGCTTCAGCGCCTTGGCGGCATCCTGGGCGGCAACGGCCGCGACATCCGCGGTCTTGAACCAGCGATCCTTTTCGACCTGGTGAGACGTCACAGTGGTCAACGGCGGTTTGGCGCGCATGATAATGACTGCCTGGAATTCGCCTTCGACCTCTCTGGCTTCGCCCCGGATAAAAAATTCACCGATATCAAATTCCGTCACGTAGCAGTCTTCCCTTGGAAATAGTTGTTGTGTTGAGCGCCGTCCGCCCTGGGGGCGGGTTTCATTGGTCGGGCAGTATGGCAGTAGTTGCCTGTCGGCGGCTGAGTTAAGTCACCGGTGTGACGAAACGTCTATAGAAGTGAGCGCTGCAGGTGCCTCAACTGCGTTCCTCGAGTAAACGGGCAAGGGCGCAGGCATCGTTATGGTTGCCGCGGAAACCTCTTACACGTCCGGTGGATATTTCCCTGATGTGGAAAAAGGCGTTGCCGGCCAATACCACCTGAAAACGTGGGAGCAGACGCTCTTCAGGCAGGAAATCCTGCTCGTGGAACACCATCGAATGCAGAGATGACGAGCCATTTGTGTGTCGGATGTGAGGCTGGGCAAAGTGAGTCAGTGTGCACATATGAAGTCCTTTTCGTGGTTTTACCGACGTGTGTACGGTGTTATGGGTAGTCTCGGTGAGCATGGCTGCTCTAGAATCGCCATTGATGGTTGGCGATTGATGCCCATCTAAAGCAATTTTTTACTGGCGATATGTCGGAAAAGTGCTTTTTTTAAAGAGAATTTTCCCTAAAGTTGGTAATCCGGTTTTATCTGGCCGTCAGAAGGGCGTTTTCCTTCAACATCTGACGACCGCCAGGCAAGACGACGTGAGGGATGTTCCAGTAATCTTCTCAAACCTCACGATGAATGGGCCCTCTGCTCATTCCAGGATTCGACCCGGGTCATTTGGCTACACCTCGGCATTGCCGCTTTTTTCTGCTGTGCGCGTTTCCCGCGTACGGCGTCATTTTCAGATGTGGGGATGTTTCCTTGGCAGTAAGTAATCTCGATATGCATGCTTTGTTCGTACTGGGTGATTTGCGCGCAAAGCTGGTTAAACAGTTTCAGTCACGTTTCGTCTACATCACCGAACAGAACGCTGAAGGCATTTACATTGCCGAGCTCGACACCGAAGCAGCGCTGGTGGTGGATGACAAGCCAGGGCTTAAACTCAAGGTCGGCGACCATTTCAGTGCTTCCGTATTGCCCAGCCGCGAAGGCGGCAAGCTGGACATCAAGTTCCGCGAAATCAAACTGACGGTGTACGGGCTGGGGGATTACGCGTTCGTGACCACCGCAGACGGCCACGGCATTGTGTTCAAGGAAGGTCATAGTGTGGTGATGGTGTTCGCGGCCCATCAACAATTGCAGGAAGGCCTGACCAAAACCCTGAAAGCCGTGACCGCCAAGGCCGCCAAGTGGCGCAAGGGCGAACTGGTGACTTTCAAGGCCAGCGAGTAATGACCCTGACCCGCGCCGACTTCCACGAACAGAACCAGGCCAGTGCCCACGCCGAGGCGCAGCGCTTGTTGGCTCAAAAGGCCGTTCTACAGGGAGCCTGGCTGAGTTGGGTGGCGTCACAGATTTACCTGTTGCGTCCGGCGGCGTACGCCAGCATGGTCAGAAGAGAGCTTGCACGCTTGCAGGAACCTTGCGAAAGTTAATCCTCGTCCCTCGAAAGCAGGAACCTCAACTACAGTCAGATGACTGAGTATTCAGAGGCTTGCGGTCTTCTTTGTCAGGCCATCCTGCTATTGCTGTGAACAGCGCGAGGTGCAAAAGCATGAGGGGATTTCGACGGTTACTGGCCGCTACCCTGGCCACGTTCGGTTTATTGGCTTCACCCGTTCCGGTGTTCTCTGCCCAGGCGCCGATTCATTTTGCCGACCTGAACTGGGAAAGCGGCAGCCTGATCACCGATATCCTGCGGATCATCGTCGAGAAGGGCTATGGCTTGCCGACCGACACCTTACCGGGGACGACCATTACCCTGGAGACCGCGCTGGCCAACAATGACATTCAGGTCATTGGCGAGGAATGGGCCGGTCGCAGTCCGGTCTGGGTCAAGGCTGAGGCCGAGGGCAAAGTGGCGGCCCTGGGCGATACGGTCAAGGGTGCTACCGAGGGCTGGTGGGTGCCGGAGTATGTGATCAAGGGCGACCCGGCCAAGGGCATCAAGCCGATGGCGCCGGATCTGCGCAGTATCAGTGATCTGCCACGCTACAAAGACGTGTTCAAAGACCCGGAAACCCCGGGCAAGGGGCGTTTTCTCAACAGCCCGATCGGCTGGACGTCGGAAGTGGTCAACAAGCAGAAGCTCAAGGCGTATGGGCTGGACGACAGTTACGTGAATTTTCGCAGTGGTTCGGGGGCGGCACTGGACGCAGAGATCAGCTCGTCGATTCGTCGCGGCAAGCCGGTCCTGTTCTATTACTGGTCGCCGACGCCGTTGCTCGGCCGTTTCAAGCTGATTCAGTTGCAAGAGCCACCGTTCGACGCCGACGCCTGGAAAACCCTGACCGACGCGGACAACCCCCATCCGAAACCAACGCGTTCGCTGCCCTCCAAGCTGTCCATCGGCGTGTCCACGCCATTTCAAAAACAATACCCGCAGATTGCCGAGTTCTTCACCAAGGTCGATTTACCGATCGAAGCGTTGAACAAGGCCCTGGCTGACATGAGCGAAAAACACACCCCGCCACGTCAGGCGGCAGAGGCCTTCATGAAGGCGCACCCGGACGTATGGCAGGCCTGGGTGCCGAAGGATGTGGCGGATAAAGTTTCTGCCGCCCTGAAATAGAGGGGGGGCAGAGGACTGGATTGATCCCGGTATTCCTGGCCGACGCGAATCCAGTGTGGGAACGGGCTTGCTCGCGAAAGCGGTTCGTCAGTCACCTCGAGGTTGGATGTGCCGCCGTCTTCGCGAGCAAGCCCGCTCCCACAAGGGGAACTCCGTCAATGACGAATACCCTTACAAAAACGCGTGAGGAAGTTCATCCTGCTGCAACATTTCATACCGGATGCCTGAATATGAGTCTTTTGGTCGCGCAATGGATTGCTGCAATCTTTTTATTGATCAGCCTGGTCCACCTGTATTGGGCGGCGGGTGGCAAATGGGGCAGCGAGGCGGCGGTGCCGCGTGTGTCCGGGGAGGGCGGTGAGGCATCAAGGCCGGCGTTCAAGCCGTCGGGCTTTGGCACGTTGCTGGTGGCGGTGGGTTTACTGCTGATCGCGATGCTGGTGTGCCTGCGGGTCGGATTGTATCTGCCCACGGTGCATCATTGGTCCCTGCAGTGGGTGATCAGCGCGATCGCGATGCTGATGTTCGCCCGGGCGATCGGCGATTCGAATTTGGTGGGGTTCTTCAAGCAGGAGAAGGACTCGAGATTTGCCCGCCTTGATACGTGGGCGTATTCGCCGCTGTGTGTGGTATTGGGGGCCGGATTGCTCACAGTGGCCTGGATTTGAAAAGCTTCGCGGGCAAGCCTCGCTCCTACAAGGTCTGCGCATAACATAACCTGTAGGAGCGAGGCTTGCCCGCGAAGAGGCCCTGCAATTCAACGCAAATCTATGGATTCAACTCCCGCTTTCGGTCCGCCGACTACTCACCTCAGCCGGCACATCATCCCCCGCCATGCGCTTGCGAAACAACGCCGCCCGGGCCAGCAGCAGCGTGGTCACCGGCACGGTGATCGACAACAGAACCGGAATCAGCCAGGCATGCAGCACGGGCGCCGACTTGAGCGCCGAAAAGTAAATGATCGAAGCCAGTGCCACGCACCATGCGCCTAAAGTCGAGGCCAGCGCCGGTGGGTGCATGCGCTGGAAATAGTCCTTCATTCGCAGCAACCCGACCGCGCCGATCAGCGTAAACAGGCTGCTCAGCACCAGCAGAATCGCCACCGCAATTTCCACCCACAGAGACAGTTCAGGCCTCATTCGATCACCTCGCCACGCAGCAGGAATTTGGCCAGGGCAAACGAGCCGACGAAGCCGAACAGGGCGATCAGCAGCGCCGCCTCGAAGTAAGTGTCACTGGCATAACGAATGCCCAGCGCAAGCATCATCAGCATGGCGATGATGTACAGGTAATCCAGGGCCAGAACCCGGTCCTGGGCCGATGGACCCTTGAATAGCCGGATCAGGGTCAGAATCATCGCCATTGAAAAGATGAACAGGCTCAGCAGGATCGCGTTCGACAGCAATGCGCTCATTCGAAGATCTCCATCAAGGGGCGCTCGTAGGTCGTCTTGAAGTGCTGGATGAATCGACTTTCATCATCCAGATCGAAGACGTGCAGCAGCAAAATGCTGCGATCGAGCGCCAATTCCGACCAGACCGTGCCGGGCACCACCGTGCAGATCATCGACAGCGCCGCGAGGCCGTTGGCATCGCGCAAATCCAGCGGCACCTTGATGAACCGCGAGCGGGGCGCACGACGGCCCGCGTTGAGCACGCCCCAGGCCACGGCGAGGTTGGACACGATCACATCGCGCCCGACCAGCAAGAACAAACGCAGGATTACCCCTGGCCGACGAATGCGGACCAGCCGCGGCCGCAGCTTGCGCATCATCAACGGCGCGCAGAGCCCTAATATCGCGCCCAACAGCAGATTGCCGGGGCTCATCGACAGGTTCAACACCAGCCACAGCAGCCACAACGCCAACGACAACCAAGGTGCAGGAAACAGGCGCTTCATGGTTGCACCTCCAGCAGCGCTGCCTTGGCTTGCGGGCCTGGAATTACACGGGTTTCGAGCACCGCCATCACGTATTGCTGCGGGTTGTTCAATGCAACGGCCGCCGCTTGGGTGTAGCGCAGCAGCGGTTCGGCCTTGAACGTCAGCGCAATGCTCAGCCCCAGCAGAACGACGATTGGCACGCATTCCAGGCGCCGCAGCAAGGGCGACGGCCGCTCTTGCGGGGTCCAGAAACGCTGGATGCCCAAACGCGAGAAAGCGATCAACGAGGCCAGACCGGACAAGATCAACAGGACGAGAAACCCCCACGCGCTGTTCGATATCGGTTCGTCGCTGCCATTACCCAGCCCCAGCGGATTGAGCAAAGCGCTGAGCAGGCTGAGTTTGCCGATAAACCCGGAAAGTGGCGGCATGCCGATGATCAGCAGGGCGCAGGCGATAAAGCTCAAACCGAGGAAAGCCATGGTCCAGGGAATCACCTGGCCGACCACGGCTTTGCGGTCGTCATCGAGGTTGAAGCCTTTGGGTGGCTGCAAGGATTCGAGGGGCCGTGGCAGCAGCTCGCCGTCGTCGAACAGCGGCATTTCGTTGGCCGACCGCGAGCGCTCGATCAATTCGGCCAGCAGGAACAACGCGCTCAAGGCCAGGGTTGAGCTGACCAGATAGAACAGCGCCGCGCCGATCAGGTTCGGCTGGGCGAAACCGATGGCCGACAACAGGATGCCTGCCGATACCAGAATGCTCAGGCTGGCCATGCGCTCCAGGCGTTGCGCGGCGAGGATCGCCACGGCGGCGCAAACGATGGTCGCCATGCCGCCGTAGATCAGCCAGTCGCCACCGAAGTACGCCGATGCGCCGGCCTGCCCAGAGAACAGCAGCGTCCACAAACGCAGCAAGGTGTAGACGCCGACCTTGGTCATGATCGCGAACATCGCCGCCACCGGAGCGCTGGCCGCGGAGTAGGCCGGCACCAGCCAGAAATTCAGCGGCCACATCCCGGCCTTGGCCAGGAACGCCACCGCCAGAATCGCCGCGCCGGCATGCAGCAAGCCGCGATCGGCCTCCGCCACCAGCGGGATTTTCAGCGCCAGGTCGGCCATGTTCAGCGTGCCAGTAACGCCGTAGATCAACGCCGCGCCGATCAAAAACAGCGACGAGGCCAGCAGATTGATCGAAATGTAATGCAGCCCCGACGACACCCGCGCCCGGCCCGAACCGTGCAGCATCAGCCCGTAAGAGGCGGCCAGCAGCACTTCGAAAAACACGAACAGGTTGAATAGGTCCGCCGTCAGGAAGGCGCCGTACAGGCCCATCAACTGAATCTGGAACAGCGCGTGGAAACTCGAGCCGGCGCCGTCCCAGCGCGCCATGGCGAATAGCAGGGCGCTGACGCCGATGATCCCGGTCAGCACCAGCATCAGCGCCGACAGACGATCGACCACCAGCACAATGCCGAACGGCACCTGCCAGTTGCCCGGCAGGTACACACCGATGGAGCCCGGCACGCCGGTGGTTTGCGTCCATTGCAGCAGCATCACGGCAATGCCCAGCCCCAGCAGGCTGGAGAACAGATTGATTTTGGCCTTTAACGGGCGGTGTTTTTCGCCCAGCATCAGCATCACCGCGGCGGTCAGCAGCGGTAGCAGAATGGGGGCTGCGATCAGGTGCGCCATTGGATTCATTCTTTAGGCTCCCGGCCATCCACATGGTCGGTGCCGGTCAGGCCCCGGGAGGCGAGCAGCACCACCAGGAACAGCGCGGTCATGGCGAAGCTGATGACGATCGCGGTCAGCACCAACGCTTGCGGCAGCGGGTCGGTGTAGTGCAGCAAATCCTGAGGCACGCCATCCTTGATGTTCGGCTCCTTGCCGATGAACAGGCTGCCCATGCTGAAGATGAACAGGTTGACGCCGTAGGACAGCAGGCACAGGCCCATGACCACCTGGAATGTCCTTGGCCGCAGCACCAGCCACACGCCGGACGCGGCCAGCACGCCAATGGCGATTGCGATGACTTCTTCCATCAGATGGCTCCTTGCGTGGCAGCTGCTTTGGCCACGGGCTTGGGTTGCGCGCTGGTTTTATGACCGCGTACCGATTGGTGGGCGAGGGCGGTCAGGATCAACAGCGTCGAGCCGACCACCACGGCGTACACGCCAATGTCGAAGAACAGTGCGCTGGCGATGTGAATCTCGCCGAGCAGCGGCAATGCGAGATGCCAGGTGTGAGTGGTAAGGAATGGATACCCGGTCACCATCGCCCCGAGCCCGGTGACCGTGGCGAACAGCAGCCCGGTGCCCATCCAGCGCAGCGGCCGCAGGCTCATTTGTGCCTCGACCCACTGGGTGCCGGCGACCATGTATTGCAGGATGAACGCCACCGACATCACCAGACCGGCGACGAAACCGCCGCCCGGTTGATTGTGCCCGCGCATGAACAGGTAGACCGACACCACAAACGCAATCGGCAGCAGCAGACGCACCAGCACCGCTGGCACCATCATGAAACCGAGCGCGGTGTCGCTGGCGTGACGCGGGTTGACCAGGTCGGTGACCACGTCGGGCGCCAGCAAGCGCTGTTGGGCCGGCAGTTGCAGGCTTTCTTTCGGTGGACGGAAGCGTCGCAGCAGGGCGAACACAGCCAGGGCCACCGCCACCAGCACGGTGATTTCGCCGAGGGTGTCGAAGCCACGGAAGTCCACCAGCATTACGTTGACCACGTTGCTGCCGCCGCCTTCGGGCAGGGCGCGACTGAGGTAGAACGAGGAAATGTCGTTGGGCGTCTGGCGGGTCAGCATCGCGTAGGACAGCAGCGCCATGCCGCCACCGACCGCGATCGACAGCAGCAAGTCGCGGATACGGCGGATGCGTGCCTTGCGCAGGCTGCTCGGCAATGGCGAGACCTCTTCGATCCGTCGCGGCAGCCAGCGCAGGCCCAACAGGATCAGCACCGTGGTCACCACTTCCACCGCCAATTGCGTCAGGGCCAGATCCGGCGCCGAGAACCAGACGAAGGTCACGCAGGTCATCAGGCCGCAGACGCTGACCATGGTCAGGGCCGCGAGCCGGTGATACTTGGCTTGCCACGCCGCGCCAAGGGCACAGGCAATCGCCAGCAGCCAGAGGATCACGAACACGAACGAGCCCGGAATCTTCGGTCGGTCGCCCCAGCTCAGGCTGCTGTGCAGCATCGGGATCAACCCGGCCAGCACGGCGGCGAGCACCACCAGAAACAGTTGGGTTTGCAGGCGCCGGGTGCTGATCCGCCGCTCCAGACGACGGGCCAGGCGCATCATGATCACCAGGCCGCGCTCGAACAGGCGCTTGCCGTTGAAGTGGCTGATCACCGGCGGGTGCGGGAAGCGCCCGCGCTTGAGCTGATTGCGCAACAGTAGATAGAGGATGATGCCGCAGGACATGGCGATCAGGCTCATGATCATCGGCGCGTTCCAGCCGTGCCAGATCGCCAGGTTGTACTCGGGCAGCGTCCCGCCCACCACCGGCAATGCCGCCGCCGCGAGCAACGGGCCGACCACTTGAGCGGGGAAGATCCCCACCACCAGACAGGTAAACACCAGCAATTCCACCGGCGCGCGCATCCAGCGTGGCGGCTCGTGCGGGGTGTGCGGCAGGTCGGTGGCGGTCGGGCCGAAGAACACATCGACAGTGAAGCGCAGGGAGTAAGCCACGCTGAACGTCCCGGCGATGGTCGCGACGATCGGCAGGGTCATCTCGATCCAGGCCGTCGCGTTGATGAACACGGTTTCGGCGAAGAACATTTCTTTCGACAGGAAGCCGTTGAGCAGCGGCACGCCGGCCATGGAGGCACTGGCGACCATGGCCAGGGTGGCGGTGAACGGGATCAGTTTGATCAGGCCGCTGAGTTTGCGAATATCCCGGGTGCCGCTTTCGTGGTCGATGATCCCGGCGGCCATGAACAGCGAAGCCTTGAACGTGGCGTGGTTGAGAATGTGGAACACTGCGGCGACGGCGGCTAGCGGACTGTTCAGGCCCAGCAGCAAAGTGATCAGGCCCAGGTGGCTGATGGTCGAGTAGGCCAGCAGGCCCTTGAGGTCGTTCTGGAACATCGCGCAGTAAGCACCGAGCAACAGCGTACAGGCCCCGGCCCCGCCGACAATGTAGAACCATTCTTCACTGCCGGACAGCGACGGCCACAGGCGTGCGAGCAGGAAGACCCCGGCCTTGACCATGGTCGCCGAGTGCAGATACGCCGAGACTGGTGTCGGCGCCGCCATGGCGTGGGGCAGCCAGAAGTGGAAGGGGAATTGCGCACTTTTGCTCAAGGCGCCGATCAGGATCAGGGGCAGCAGAATAGGGTAGAGGGCATGTGCGCGAATCAGATCGCCGGCGGCCAGGACCTTGTCCAGGTCATAGCTGCCCACCACATGCCCGAGCAGCATGACCCCCGCCAGCAAACACAAACCACCGGCACCGGTGACCATCAACGCCATATAGGCGCCACGTCGCGCATCGGCGCGATGGTGCCAGTAGCCGATCAACAGGAATGAAAAGAGGCTGGTCAGCTCCCAGAAAAACACGATCTGGATCAGGTTGCCGGAGATCACCAACCCCAACATGGCGCCCATGAACGCCAGGAAAAACGCGAAGAAACGCGGCACCGGATCGTCCGGCGACATGTAGTAGCGGGCGTATAGCGAAACCAGCGTGCCGATGCCCAGCACCAGCATCGAGAACAGCCAGGCGAAACCGTCCATTCGCAGAACAAAGTTCAGGCCCAGGCTGGGCAGCCAGAAGAACTCTTCGCGGATCACGCCGCCATCGGCGATTTGCGGGTACAAGAGCGCGACCTGCACGGTGCCAATCAGGGCCACCAGGCCAGCCAACAGCGATTCGGTGTTACGCGCGTTGTGCGGCAGCAAGGCTGCCAGACAGCTGCCGATAAAAGGCAGAAGCAGTAGAACTATCAGAGACATAGGCTTCTAATCTGCGGAAGTTTGTGAAGCATCATACGTGCCAGCTCCCTGATCACCAAACGCCAAGCTGTCGCAGAATCCTACAAAATAAACGGCAAATTCGTGTTTATCATTGTTTCAGTGAGCGCGATTTCGCTTGTCCCGGCCCCTTCGCGAGCAAGCCCGCTCCCACATTAGGGTTTCGGTGCGACACTCATTGTGTGTACGCCGTAGATCCCCTGTGGGAGCGGGCTTGCTCGCGAAGACGATCCATCAGACGCCGCAGATATCGGGTCTTACCCTTGTGTTTCCCGCTCCAAATCCTCTTGCGCCGTAACAACCTTACCCTTGGTCTTCAACTCACTGACAATCACCGCCGCGACAATCAACCCCGCGCCAACCAACGCAATCGCCGGCAACCGCTCTCCGGCGATCCGCCCGACAATCCCGGCCCACACCGGCTCTCCGGCATAGATCAACGTCGCCCGCGTCGGCGAAACACTCTTCTGCGCCCAGTTCATCGCCACCTGAATCGCCGCACTCGCCGCGCCCAGGCCCAATGCGCTGCACAACAGCAACCAGGAGAACTCTGGAATCATTTCCTGAGTCGGCACCACCATCAGAAACGCCAGCACCGAAGTCACCGCCAGTTGCACCACCGTCACCCGGCGCACGTCGACCTGGCCGGCATAGGTGCTGATCAGAATGATCTCCGCTGCAATCGCCACGGCGCTGATCAATGTGGCGATTTCACCAGGGCTGAAATTGAACGAAGCGCCGGATGGCCCCGACAACAGCATCAACCCGGTAAAGGCCAGCATGATCCCGATGCTCGGCATCAACCCCGGACGCCGTCCCAGCACCAGCCATTGCAGCAACGGCACGAACGGCACATACAGCGCGGTAATAAACGCCGACTGACTGCTGGGAATGCTCTGCAAGCCCACGGTCTGCAAGCCGTAACCGAGCATGATCGCCACGCCGATAAACGCCCCGGCCTTGAGTTCGAACAGGGTCAGTTCGCGCAGATGACGCCAGGAGAACAGCGCCACGATGCTCGCCGCCGCAGCAAAACGCAGACCGACGAAAAACATCGGCCCGCTGACGGTCATCGCATGCTGCACCAGCAAAAAGGTTCCGCCCCAGACCATGGTGATCAGCACCAACACGCACTCAGCTTTGCTGAACCGTGAGAAGCGGGAGGAAGCAGGGGAGGAGTTCATCGACGTCATGACCTTGCGCGCTACCTGAGGGAGACGCACAATGCGCCGGAAGTTGGGCAGTATACTGCGCAACACCATCAAGTGAGCAATATAGTGCACAAAGATTCCACCCAACGGGCGTCGGTCCTCCAGCACGTCAGCCAGAACGTCCGACGTCTGCGCCATGCCGCCGACATGAGCCAGAGCGCCCTGGCGGAAAAATCCGGTGTCAGTCGCCGCATGCTGGTGGCCATCGAGGCCGGCGAGAAGAACGTCAGCCTGACCACCCTCGACCGCGTGGCCGAAGCGCTGGACGTTGCCTTCAGCGACTTGATCCAGGCCCCTGAAGCCCACGACCCGAGCCGCATCAATGAACTGGCCTGGACCGGCACGATCCCTGGCAGTAAAGCGGTGTTGCTGGCCAAAGCTACCGCCACTCGTGAAGTGGAACTCTGGGAATGGCGCCTTGAGCCAGGCGAGCATTACCCCTCGGAGCCGGATGCCGATGGCTATAGCGAACAGATTTATGTGTTTGAAGGCTGCCTGACCCTGATGCTCGGCAACGAGCCGCAGAAAATCGCGGCCGGTGAGTTCTTTATGTTTGCCAGTAATCAGCCGCATTCCTATCGCAATGAGGGGGACGTGGCGGCGCGCTTTGTGCGTAATGTGGTGATTTGATCGGTGTCGATTCTGTCGCGTAAAACACGTATATACCTGTTGCTTCTCACAGTAGACGATGTGCCTCGGATCCAACAATGATGAGTGCGCCGGCGAATGGCGGCCTACTCCTTAACATCGGATTCAGACATGTCTATTAATCACAAAAAGCCGTCAGAGCTTTTACCTGCACCCGTACTACCCGTGGCCTACGGCGACAATGTCTTTATCGAAGATGTCATTGCCGGTGCCCGGGTCGATATTGAATTGAACCGGAACGTCTATCCGGGACCGCAGGTGACCCTTGAATACAAGGTTGGCAACACTCCCAATAGATTAGTGATTCCACTTCAAGAGGGACGAGCATCATTCTTGATTCCTGCTTGCGCATTTATTAACAGTCTGTGGGTGGGGGGAATGCAGATGCGGTATTGGGTCGACGATCCATTCCATAAAAGCGAAGTGCTCGATTTGGGCGTATCGATGCGTTGGTGAGACAGGCCAGGCTGTTGGCGGGGCAACAGTGGAACATCTTGCATTTTTTAGTTGATGTGTTTTCTTCTACGTTGGGCTGTCCGGCAGCGCCGATGACTGACTGCATGGGGCGATATGCCCGACGTCTATTCAGGTAAACACTGACCAGTGAGAACGCCATGACTGATACCCCAAGCGGACAGGCGACCAAACCTATCCGCCACGCAGATATCCTGATCATCGGTGGTGGCCTGAGCGGCACGATGCTGGCGGCGCAGTTGTTGCGTTTACCGGGCAAGCGTCAGGCGCTGGTGATCGAGCCCCGCGCCGAACTCGGTCGGGGCGAGGCCTATAGCGCGGTCGAACTGGGGCATACGCTTAACGGCAACGCGGCGCGCATGAGTGTCGATCCCGACAACGCTGATGATTTGACCCAATGGCTCACCGAACACATCGCGGCGGGTGGATGGCCGGAGTCGGATCAGCAACATGTGCCAGTCAGTGAATTGTTCCCGCCGCGTGGGCTGTTTGGGGTCTATGTGCAGCAGCGTCTGGCCGAAGCGCAGGCAGTGGGTGAGCGCCACGGTTCGACCGTCGAACATGTGCGTGCCGAAGTGGTGGACCTGCAAACCCGGGACGATTCAGTGCAATTGACCTTGAGTGATGGGCAATGCTTGCAAGGCGCCTATGCGGTACTGGCCACCGGTATGTTCCCCGCCGCACGCACGCCACAGACCGAATCCAGCGGCCTGAACGCCGCCGCCCTCGACCCGTGGGACGTGGCTTCCATGCGGCAGCTCGATCCACAATCCACGGTGCTGATCATCGGTTCCGGGCTGACCATGGTCGATGCCGTCGTGTCGCTGGAGCAGGCCGGGCATCGCGGGCCGATCGAAGTGTTTTCCCGGCATGGGCTGTTGCCCCACGTGCGTAGGCAGCCGCCGGCCTGGGCGGATTTTTTGGCCGAGGATCACAGCATTCGCACACCGCGTCAGCTGATGCGCGAACTGCGTCGGCATTGCCGCGACGCCATCGCCCAAGGCATCGACTGGCAAGCGCCACTCGACACGGTGCGGGCGCACATCGGACGGTTGTGGAACCAGGCGACGGACGTGCAACGCCGGCAATTCGTGCGCCATGTGCGGCCGTGGTGGGAGAGCCATCACCATCGCTCACCGCCGTTGAGTGCCGAGTTGGTGGCGCGGCTGCACGGGGAAGGGCGGTTGCGGATTCATGCTGCATCGTTCAAAGGGTTGGAGCCTTCGTTGAGCGGTGGGGTGAGTATCCGCATCCGTCGCCGTGGTGAGGCCGAAACCTGCGTGGTGCATGGCGCGGCACTGATCAATTCCAGCGGCATCGAATACGACTGGCGGCGGGTGGCGCGGCCATTGCCGCAGCAGCTGTTGGCGCGCGGGTTGGTGCGGCCGGGGCCATTGGCGTTGGGCATTGCCGCCGCGGATGACGGCGCGGTGTTAGGCGCTGATGAGCTGGTCGCCAACCGTTTGTTCGCCATGGGCCCGCCGCTGCGCGGGATGTGGTGGGAGAGCACGGCAGTGACCGACGTGGCGAGCCAGGCCAAGTCTCTTGCGGCGCGATTGGTGGATTGACCGACAGTTGGAGGGGGTCTTTTCGGGCCTCTTCGCGAGCAAGCCCGCTCCCACATTTGATCTCAGGCGTACACAGATAGTGTGTTCACCGAAGATCCCCTGTGGGAGCGGGCTTGCTCGCGAAGAGGCCAGTACAGTCACTACAACGCTCAGGCCACTAAACAAGCATTGTTTAAACGACACTCTTTTCCACGTCGACCCCGAGGTCGATAACGCAACCCTGCTGGCCGCAACCCAACGGGGGCAAGCCTCTCGCCGCTGTATCGAGCCCGCTGCGTGGTTCAGTTGGTCTGACACAATTGATATTAATTTCCTTGTCGGCTGAATTTTTCAAAATGTGTGGGGTCTGTTTACCGTCCGTGATGGCTGGCGTCATTTAGCCAGCATTTTCTGGCATCAATTTCAGGGTGACCACGACCCTTCCCCTGCGGGCATCAACGTACGCCCTCAGCACTTATGACATGGAGCGTTATGCTTATCTCCCCACGGATGTGGCCGGTGCTGTGCGCGCTATTGCTTGGCTTGGGTACACAGAGCAGCGCCGATGGCGCCAGCCTGCCAACGCCGGGCGACCAGGACCTGATCCGCGATCGCCAGAACCGCCTGATTGAAGAACAGCAGCGTCGACTGGAAGAACTCAAGGACCTGCCGGGCAAGCCAACATTGCCCGCAACACCTGCCGGCCCAGTAGATACACGTTGCTTTCCTATCAAAGACATCGAACTCAAGGGCGCCGACAGTCTGTCCGCTGCCGACCGCGAGCGCTTGCTCAAGCCTTATATCGGTCAATGCCTGGGCGTCTCGCAACTCAACGAATTGCTCAAGGTCATCACCGACCATTACATCGGCAAGGGCATGATCACCAGCCGCGCTTACTTGCCGCAGCAAGACCTCTCCAGCGGCCACTTAAGTGTATTTGTAGTCGAGGGCAAACTTGAGGGTTTGAAGGGCGCTGACGACAGCCATATTTCCGATCGGGAACTGTCCATGACCTTCCCCGGTAAAACGGGCGAATTGCTCAATCTTCGTGAAATAGAACAACTGGTGGATCAGTTGAACCGCTTGCCCTCCAACCAGGCGCAAATGGAACTGACCCCCGGCGTTCAGGTCGGCGGCAGTAGCGTGCTGGTCACGAACACCCCGCAAAAGCCTTGGCGTGCCAGCCTGTCGCGTAACAACGACGGTCAGAAAAGCACCGGTGAACAGCAGTGGGGCGCAGGCTTTGAGTGGGACAGCCCGCTGGGGCTGGCCGATCAGTTGATGTTGCGCGGCGGCCATGACGCGGTGAGCGATCACCAGAAAACCTCGAAAAACGCCATGCTCTATTACAACGTGCCTTGGGGCTGGTGGAACTTCAGTTATACCTACAGCCAGAGCGAATACCGCTCCCAGGCCCAAGGCAATGGTTTCAACTTCAGCCAGAGCGGCGACAGCGAGAATCATCAATTTCGCGCCGAGCGCCTCGTCCATCGCGATGCAGTGAGCAAAACGTCGATCAATGCCGGCTTCGCCCATCTGCGCACTAACAACTACATCGAAGATAGCCGCCTGGATAACAGCAGCCAGCGTATTACCGAAGCCCAGTTGGGTATCAACCACGGCCGGCGTATTGGCCAGTCGTTCGTCAACCTGGACCTGGGCATGCAGCAGGGCATCGGCGCGCTGGATGCACAAGGCAACGACCAGCGTCGTGATGATGCCGGCAATCTTACCGCCAACGCTCGCTATCGAAAGTACACCGCCACGGCCAGTTACCTGTTGCCGTTCAACTGGCTGGGCGAGTCCTTCACGTTCAGCAGCCTCGCCACGGGCCAGCGCAGTGAAGACGTGTTGTTCAGCCCGCAACGCATCAGCCTGGGTGGCAGTTCATCGGTGCGTGGCTATAAAGACCAGTTTTTATCCGGAGACAGCGGCGGCTACTGGCGCAACGAGCTGCGCTGGACCCGCCCGGTGACGGTCGATTGGCTGCGCCCGGCACTGAGCGAGTACGGCACCAGTGTCGGCTATGACCAAGGCGTGATCAGCAATGACAGATACAACAGCGAAGTGCATGGCCGAATGTCCAGCAACTCCCTGGAACTCTTCGCCCGTGGCAAGTACCTCGCCACTCGCGTGACGTTCGCCCACTCGCTGGAACGCCCCTCCGTGCTCACCGAGCGCGAGGCGCCGATCTATTTCCAGGTCGATCTGTTTCTTTAATTCATTTGTTATCGCGTCGAGATTCTGAATATGGACGTTCACCAGCTTGCCTTTCTGTCCCGCCAGCCTTCGGCTGCCGTGGCCCCTCGCACGCACTTCCTGGGCATGCCCAAACGCTGGCTGGCGTTGCTGTTGGCGAACGTCATGTTCTGGCAGCCGATCTGGGCCCAGGCCGAGGGCATCGCCGTCAGCGGCAACACCCAGACCGGCATTGGGCAGGCCGGCAACGGCGTACCGGTGATCAATATTGCCGCGCCCAACGGTGCCGGGCTCTCGCACAACCAGTTCAAGGATTACAACGTCGGTCGCCAGGGCGTGATCCTCAACAACGCGACGAACGCAGTGCAGAACACCCAACTGGGCGGCCACATCCTGGGCAACAGCCAGCTCGGTGGACGGGCAGCCGGCACCATTCTCAACGAAGTCAACGGCGGTAGCCCCAGCCAGCTCAACGGCTACACCGAAGTGGCAGGCCAGTCAGCGCGGGTCATCATCGCCAACCCTTACGGCGTGAGCTGTAACGGTTGCGGCTTCATCAACACGCCGCGCGTGACCCTCAGCACCGGCAAGCCTGTACTCGACGGCAGCGGCAAGCTTGATCACTTCGAGGTTGATGGCGGCAGCATCACCATCGATGGCATGGGGCTTGATGCGGCCAACGTTGATCAATTCGACCTGATTACCCGTTCGGCGAAGATCAACGCAGACATCCATGCCCGGCAATTGAATGTCATTACCGGTGCCAACAACGTCAACGCCGACAGCCTGGCCACCACCCCTCGCGCGGCCCGTGATGCCGACAAGCCTCAACTGGCAATCGATGCGGCGGCGCTGGGCGGGATGTATGCCAACACCATCAAACTGGTGGGCACCGAGCAGGGCGTCGGGGTCAAGCTGGCGGGCAACATGGCCGCCAGTGCCGGCGATATTCAAATCGATGCCGGCGGCCATCTGAGCATGGCGCAGACATCGGCCCAAGGTGCCTTGCGGGTCAACGCGCAGAGTGTCGAGATGACCGGCAAGGCTTACGCCGGCAGCGTCGATGTACGTACGCCCGGCGAGCTGGTCAACCGGCAGAGTCTGGCCGCCCGCAACCGCATCGACATCAATGCCGACAAACTCAGTAACTCCGGCGTGATTGCCGCGGGCATCGAGGCCGATAACAGCCGCAACACCACGGGCGACCTGAGCATCACCAGCCCCTCCGTGACCAACAGCGGCAGTCTTGAAGCCAGTCGCTCGTTGAGTATCCGTGCGAGCACAACCCTGACCAATCAAGGCGTGGTTCAGGGCGCGGCGGTCGATCTGACCAGCGCCCGGGTTACCAATCAGGGCGCTGCTGCGCGAATCGTCGGTGACCAGTCGCTGGTGATCAATACACCGGCCATCGTCAACCTGGCAGGGGTGATCCGCTTTGGCGCGGGGCAGGCGGCGTCCTTGCAACTCGACAGCCTGGACAACCGCGAAGGTTTGATCCAGGTGCTGGGCGGCAGCCTGACAATCACCGCTCGCCAGCTGGATAACCATGGCGGGCAAATCGACGCCGGCGGCCTTATTGTCGATACCACCACGCTTGATAATCGCTCCGGCCTGCTTTCTGCCAGCGCCGGTAATGCGCGGGTGAACACCCGCGGCAGGTTCGATAACACTTCGGGCACTCTCCAGGCGCAAAACCAGCTTTCAGTCACGGGCCAGGAGGTCATCAACCAGGGCGGCAGGCTGCTGGCGGTCAACGGTGACCTCGATCTGAAAGCCTCGAGCCTCGATAACCAGCTCGGCAGCGTGCTGGGGTCCAAGGTCAGCATTCGCGCGCCGGGGGGGCAGGTCGACAACCGCGGCGGGAAAATCGTCGGCGAGCGCATTGATCTGAACGCCTCGGGGCTCGATAACAGCAACGCGGGGCTGCTGGCGGCAGGCGCCCAGGGCATGAGCCTGATCTTCGATCCGTCGGCCATCAAGGCGCAGTTGCTCAATAACAAGGGGCACATTCAGAGCGACGGCGGCCTTTTGCTGCAAGGTGGCTGGCTGGACAACAGCGCGGGCACAGTGCTCGGTAAAACCATCCAGGTCGATGCTCAACGCCTGATCAACAACGGCAAGGGCGCACTGGTCAGCAATGGCGGCGACGTTGTCCTGAATGTCAGCAACCTGTTGAGCAACCTGACCGGTGTGATCGATGCCGGTAACAACACGGCCACCGTCACCGGCGCGAGCCTGATCGACAACCGGGGTGGCACGATTCGCGGCCAGCAACTGGGCCTTCAGGCGGCCACTTTGCTCAACGGTCAGAAGGGGCAACTGGTCGCAGGGGCCGGTGGGTTGACCTACCGCGGGAACCAACTGGACAACAGCGACGGCGTTATTCTCGCCGACGGTGGGCTTGCCAGCCTGAAGCTCGGCAAGGGCAGCATCGGCAACCTTGGCGGCACGATCCAGGGCGACACCGTCGAGGTGACCGCCGGCAGTCTCGATAACAGCAGCGATGGCACCAAGGCCGGCATGATCGCCAGCCTGGCGGGTGAACTGAAGTTGACCGTCGATTCACTGACCAGCCGCGCCGGCAAACTCTTCGCCAAGACCGCGCTGGTGTTCAAAGGCTCCACGCTGGACAACAGCGGTGGACAGCTCAGTGGCAACACCGTTGACCTGACGGCCGACCAACTGACCAACCAGGGCGGCCTGATCGAATCGAACACCTGGCTTGCACTCCAGGGCGGCACGCTGGACAACAGCGCTTCCGGGCGGATCCGTGCGCTGGGCAACAACGTCAATACTCTTAACGTCTCGACAGACGACATCAGCACGCTCGATTTCAGCGACACCGTCAATAACCACAACGGCACCATCGAGGTCGGTAACTCGTCGTTCAGTTTCAAATCCAGCACGCTGGATAACCGTACCGGGACCCTCGAACACGCCAACACCGGGTTATTTACCCTGCACCTCGATCGCCTGACCGGTGCCGGTGGTGACATCACCGGCCTGGGCAGCGGCGACTGGAACTTTGGCGCGGTGGATGGGCTGGGGCGTGCACAGCTCAACGAGGCCCTGACTTACACCAGCGACTCGCTGACGCTTCAGTCCGGCGATCGCCTGGCCAGCAGCACCGAACTGGTGCTCAACCTTGGCAGCCTGAGCAACGGCGGCGAGCTGCTCAGCGATGGCGACCTCACGCTGAACCTTACGGGCGATCTGTACAACAGCGGTCGGTTATCCGCACAGAAAATGCTGACTATCACCGCCCATGACGTCCGCCAGAACGGCGGACGCATGGGGGCCGGCACCGACACGCGCCTCAACCTGAGCGGTACGCTGGATAACCTCGGCTACCTGACTGCCCGCCAGAACCTGCGCATCGACGCGGCGCAAATCGACAACCACGGCACACTGGGTGCCCAAGGCAAAGTCAACCTCACCGCCACCGGCGGCATCACCAACGGCGCCGATACATTGCTGTTCAGCGGCGGCGACATGACCTTGCGCGCCAGTAGCCTGCTCAACTGGTATGGCGACCTCTATAGCGCCGGCAATCTAAGCTTCGCCGGCATCGACGGCGCCGCCGCGCAAAGCTTCAGAAACCTCTCCGGGACCGTCGAAAGCCAAGGCAACATCAGCCTTCACGCCGTCTCGCTGGAAAACGCCAAGGCCGAATTCGAGCTGGAACAACAACGGGTGAGCGGCACCTTGAAGTGGGCGTGCAGCCAACACTGTGGCGGACATGACTCCTTCAAACGCGGCTGGATCACCATTGGCCAAACGTTCATCGAGCGCGCCATCAAAGACTCTGCTTCGGCGCGCCTGGTTGCAGGCAAAGACCTCAACATCCAGGCCTCAAGCGTGCAGAACCGCTACAGCCTGCTGGCCGCCAACAACAACCTGACCATCATTGCCGATGACCTGCTCAACCAGGGCGCGTCCACTCGCACCGGGCAGAACACCATCGTGATCCGTACACCGAGGCGCATTTCCACCGGTTATTGGGATCAGATGGAGTACGTCGACGTCCCGGCCTTCAACGCGGCCGTTGCCGCCGGTAACTACGACGACGCCCGCTTCGAACTGCTGAAATCGCGTTCCAGCGACAGCCGCTTCCAGGAGCGCAGCAACGTCACCGTCTGGACCGACAACCCTGAGCCGACCTACGCCGCCACGATTCAGGCCGGCGCCACCGTCAACCTCAGCGTCACGCGTACCGTGCAAAACGGAACGCTGCACCAGAACACGCTCGAACAACTGACCGGTACGTTGGGCGACGACCAGACCGGCGTCAAGGTTGGCGAGGTCAATATCAACCTCAACCCGCAGGCGACCAGTGCCGCCGCCGTGACGCCTGCCGTTGTGCAACCCATCGAGCGTATCGCGGCGGATGGCAGCGTACAGACCGTCTTCAAACCGGTGGATTACAGCGGGCTACCTTTCACCTCCGTGGACCCGACGGCCGGGCCGAATTTCCAAACGCCCAAGGGCGATTACGGGTTGTTCATCAAGAACCCCGACCCGACAAGCCGCTACCTGATCGAGACCAACCCGAACCTCACGAACCTGTCGCAGTTCTTTGGTTCGGACTACCTGCTCAAACTGTTGAACGTCAACGCCGACAGCACTTGGCGTCGACTTGGCGATGGCCTTTACGAGCAGCGCCTGATTCGCGATGCGGTGCTGGCGAAAACCGGCCAGCGGTTTCTCGCCGGCGGTTTGACCAGCGATTACGAGCAATACCGCTACCTGATGGATAACGCCCTCGCCAGCAAAGACGCACTGCGCCTGAGCCTTGGCGTCTCGTTGACGGGCGAGCAGGTCAGCGCGCTGACCCATGACATTGTCTGGATGGAAAACCGCATCGTCGACGGGCAAAAAGTCCTCGTGCCGGTGCTGTACCTGGCCCAGGCGGATAACCGCAACGTACGCGGCAGCAGCCTAATCCAGGGCCGGGACTTGAACCTGTTCACCGGCGGCGATCTGGTCAACGTCGGCACGCTGCGCGCCAGCAACAACCTCAACGTCCAAAGTGCTGGCAGCGTCTACCAGGGCGGTCTGGTCGAGGCTGGCAACGACCTGCAAATACTGGCGCAAGACAGCATTCGCAACGCCATGGCCGGCGAGATCCGCGCCAGCCAGGTCAGCCTTGTCGCGCTCAAGGGCGACATCATCAACGACCGCACCGCGATTCAGGTTCGTGACGGGTCCGGCATGCGCACCCTGACCGACGCGGGCAGCAGCATCAGCGCCCGGGAAAACCTGGCCGTTGCGGCCGGCCGCGACCTGACCAACCACGGCGCCTTGAGCAGTGGCGGCAACGCGACCCTGACGGCAGGCCAGGACATCAACCTGGCGGCCAAAACCGATACCAGCGAGAAACACGAATTCAGCGACGGCGGCCACAAGTCGAGCATCACCACTGACGTGAAGAACCTCGCCGCGACCGTTACTGTCGGCGGCAACCTGACCGTGGACGCGGGCCGCGACGTCAATGTCATTGCCAGCCAGGTCAAGGCCGGGAACAACCTGACCGTCAAGGCCGGCCAGGACTTCAACGTGACCTCTGCCGACGACATCCACAACGTCGCCAGCAAAACCAAGGACGGCAAAAAACGCATCACCGAAGAAAACGACCGCACCACCCAGGCCGCCAGCGTCCTGAGCGCGGGCAACAACTTCAACGCCCAGGCCGCCCGCGACATCAACCTCATCGCCAGCAAGATCAGCGCCGGCAATGAAGCGTATCTGTACAGCGGCAACAAGCTGAGCCTGCTGGCCGCGCAGAACAGTATGCATACGCTGTATGACATGAAGGAGAAGGGTAATTGGGGCGCCAAGAAGGCCCAGCGCGATGAAGTCACTCAGATCACCCACGTCGGTACCGAGATCAACACCGGCGGCCGCCTCACCCTCGCCAGTGCCGGCGATCAGCGCTACCAGGTCGCCAAGCTCAACAGTGGCAAAGACCTGATTCTTGAAAGTGGCGGTGCAATCGCCTTTGAGGGGGTCAAGGACTACCACGACGAAAGCCACACCAAGAGCAAGAGCGACCTGGCCTGGACCAGCTCCAAGGGCAAGGGCAATACCGATGAAACGTTGCGTCAGAGCACGCTGATTGCCCAAGGCTCGTTGGCCATTCGGGCTGTCGATGGGCTGAAAATCGACATCAAACAGATCAATCAAAACACCGTCAGCCAGACCATCGATGCGATGGTCAAGGCCGACCCGCAACTGGCCTGGGTCAAGGAAGCTGAAAAACGCGGGGATGTGGACTGGCGCCAAGTGAAGGAGGTGCATGATTCCTTCAAGTACAGCCACTCCAGCCTGGGCCAGGGCGCGATGCTGGCGATCATCATCATCGTGACGATCCTCACCGCAGGTGCGGCCAGTGGTCTGGCTGGCGCGGCGGCCGGGGCTCAGGCCGGCACCGCCTCCGCCATGGCGGCGGCGACGACTGCCGAGGCAGTGGCCGCCGGGGCGACCTATGTCGGGGCTGGTTGGGGCAACGTCATGGCCACGGCGGCGATGACGTCCATGGCCAGCACGGGTGCCGTTAGCGTCATCAACAACAAGGGTAATCTGGGCGCGGCTGTTAAAGACACTTTCAGCAGCGACAGCCTGAAAAACGCCGCCATTTCCGGGATGGTCGCCGGGTTTACCACCGGCGTGATCGACCCGAAATTGGGCGGGACAACCAAGCCTTACAACGGCATCACCAAGGGCTTTGACTTATCCACCCTTGAGGGTGTGGGCGGTTTTGCCGTGCATGCCGGTGCACAAGGCGTTACCTCGGGCGTGGTCAAAACCGCAGTCAACGGCGGCAGCTTGGGCGACAACCTGGTCGATGAACTCGTGGCCCAGGCCGGGACCGTTGCCGCGGCTGTGGGGTTCAGCCAGGTCGGCAGCTTCGCTCAGAAAGAGTACCTCAAGGCAGCGGCCGATAAAGACTCGGTCGGCATGGCGCTGTGGGCCGAGGGTGGCGCCGGACGAACCGCGCTGCACGCCATGATGGGCGGCGCGATGTCCTCGGCCACCGGCGGCGACTTCGCGACCGGTGCGGTGGCCGCCGGTGCCAGCCAGGCCATGGCTGGCGCCTTGAATGATGTCTTCAAAACGCAGCCGGAATATCGCGAGGCCGCCGCACAAATCGTCGGCCTGACCGCCGCCGGTCTTGCTGGTAAAGACGTTGAGAAAGCGGCCTGGGTTTCGCTGATGGCCGATCAGTACAACCGCCAACTTCATCCAGACGAAATTCCGCTTCTGAAGAAACAGGCGGACAGTCTGGCGAAGGAAGCCAAACTCAGCCCTGAAGAAGCTGAAAGTCGCTTGGCCAAAGCGCTGGTTTATTACACCGACAAAGACTGGAACGGTGTGCTGAGTGGCCAAGGTGCGGCGCCCGATGCCCTGACGGTCAAACACTTGGGCATCGCGCTTTCACCGCTGGGCGCCACGTACGCGCCCGCAGCAGCGACGGATATTCCGGCAATCGGTCCCGCGAAAACCTACACCCCCACCGAAACCGCCGCGTTGATCGCCAACTACAGCAGCACCCATGCGGCGCAGTACGCGGACAACACAATCAATGCCATCAACCTGCAAGGGCTATACACAGGCGATCTCAGTTATGAATACGCCAATTACTACCGCAAGAACCTGGCGGTCGGCCCGGGCCTGACGGATTGGGGAACGGTAACCGGCAGCACCCAAGGTGCGGGGAAGGCATTGTCGGAGGCAGCGGGTTCGGCATGGGCTTTGCTGAGCAATCCGGCGCAAGGCAGCGAACAAATCGCCAATGGCCTGGTAGGGCTGACCAAGCACCCGGTCGACTCTTTGATGAGCAGCGTCGAGGCCAGCCAAACCAAAATGGCGTTGGCGAGCCTCTACGACATGCAGGGCAACACCGCCGCCAGCGCCGCGATCCGGGCGCAAAGTGATGTTGAGTTTGCGTTGAACTTCCTTCCGGTGAACCGGGTTAAGACGCTGGCGAAGTTGGGGGCGGCAGGCAGAGCGGTTGATAGTGCCGAGCTTGCCTCACTTCCAGCGGGTTATCGTCGGGTCGTTGATGCCAAGACCGGTAATACTGAAGTCGTTGGCGCTGATGGGGGCTTTTATTACGAAACCGCCGAGGGTGGACTGAGGCCGAAGGCTGGGGGTAATCTGGCGGAGTTGGTGGCGGCTGAGGCGAGGGTTGGGGGTGCAAAAGGGACTGTCTCTAAAAATCCAAATGCAACCAGTGCGCTGACTGACTCAGAGGCGGATACGCTGGTTGAAAGGAATGTTTTGGAGGCGAGTCCCAAAGTAATAAATCAAGCCGAACCAGAAGTCCTTGCAAAAGTTAATAACGGACGCAGCCCATATTCTGAGTTAAACGGCGCAATTGGGGAGGCTCGTGGCTGGAATCAGGCTATTGAGTCAGGGCAAACACCTATTTCCGGACCTGGAAAAGCGTCACTACCAGGTGCAGATTACATTACGTATGATCCATCATCGCGATCTGTAATCGTCTGGGACGCCAAATATCGTGCTCCTGGCGGAAGCTATCCGACCTCCTTGTCAGATTCAAAGTTACAGGCTTGGCAATCAGAGATCATAAACTCCGTTAAAAATATGCCGGAGGGGCAGGCAAAAATAGCCGCAGAGAACGCGCTTAAGGCTGGCAGGGTCGAAGGTCGAATATTCAAATGGCCACAATAGGTTTGAGGTATTTAAGATGCAAGAATGGTCGTCGCTGTGCAAGTTAAAGGTTGGGGACGCCGTCGATGTACGAGAGCAACGCGTTCTCGTCATGGAAGATGGTGCATATAAAATTTCAGACGATCAGTATTTTTTAGCTGATGCTTTTTTAGATGAGGGAAAGGAAAAACTTCGTTTGCTATCCCTCTACTGGGCCTGCAGTGAACCTGCATTTCGGAGAGCCTACTACAGGGATGTTGAAAATGATGACATGTCTGTACGCCCGCCGCCGCCCGAATTGCTTCCAACGGGGGCGGGTGGGGCCTATGGTCAGATAAAAAATGCTCTTAGTTCTCTTGGTTCTGACAAGTTTATGGAGTACGCCTCTTATCGCGTGATGTCTGATGGCGCATTTGTTCATAAGAGCTTAGAAAGCTCATCGGCTGTTTATTATTTTCGCTTGCCTGATATTGTTGATGATGAGCTGCCTTACGCGATACTGTGGAAGCTTTTTAGTGCATGAATTAGCGAGAAACAGCGCCCTGTTGCCGGGGTGAAGTGGTGCAAAAGGTAGTCAGAAGGTTCCAGGTTTTGGAGAGGTAGATGACTTCTTTGCATCACAATCTACTAACCTCAATAAAAGGCTGGGGGCAAAAATTGGTAAGGGTCGCTTACCCTATGAAGCAAGTAGGCCTGGTGTAGAGCAGGCTAAGGCAACAGTTAAAGAAACCTTAGAGAGCGCTACATTAGTGAGCCCAGTAATCCCCAGTAATCCCCCGGTTCAACTGTTCGAGGCAATTACTATCTCATTCATGTGTACAGCTCAAAGACTAATAGCACCGTGAGCTTTGATTTCGTGAAGAGGAAAAACTACTCAGAGGGGTTGCGGGAGTAAAAGGCAGCGGCTCGGACGCTCCATATAATCCCCGAACGGTAAGAGTTGATCTTGAAACTACTTATGGTCGCGACAATGTTATCTCATCAACAGTTCCACCAATTGACGGAAGAAACGTCCATCTGGCTGGGCAGCGCCATCCAGTAACTGGAGTCGTTTTTGATAATAGAGGATTCCCCATTTTTTATGATGTCGCTACATTTGACACGACGATTTCAAATGATTTATTTAAAGCGGCAAGTTATAGACAGCAAATGAAACTTGCAACGAAGGATTTATTTCAGGCGATTCAACAGGGGCAAGTGAAAAAATCCAGTTTTTCCGCTCAACAGTTGCAGCAGATTGAAATGGGCGCTAGGAAAATTGATGGTTACACATGGCATCAACATCAGGATAACGGCCGAATGCAATTGATTCCTGAGATGGTACATAAAAAGACAGGACATATCGGTGGCGAAGCTATGGGAGGAAGAATGTAATTATGTTGAATTTTGAGCGCTATAACGACGAGTTGATGGGGTTCGTACTTGCCTGTCTATTTTGTGAGGCTATCAGTAAAACTGAGTTCCAAATCTGGTGCGTTCAGAATGCCACCTTAGAAAACGCGCCATATTTTCTGTATGACCTAATGGAGTTTGATGATGAAATTTTTAAAATCTATCAGATTATCGGTAGGGTACCTTATTGGGAACATAGTGATGATGAGGAGTATGCGTTGTATGGCATAGCTGTTCGTCGCGGGATGAAGCCTTACGATATGCCTTTGTCTCTAGAGGAGGCTTTGGAAAAATTAGAGGCAGCCCCCATGACAGAGCAAGCGTTTCGTCAGACTTTTAGTTTTATTGAACTGTAGTTTTGGGGGAGTAGGGAATAGGACAGGAAAAGGGGACGGATTTATTTGTTTGCTTCGGGAGTAGTGGTCAGAAAATAAATTTGTCCCCTTGTTTTTCATTTCAGATTGGGCAGGCTACCCTGTGGGCGTACCGAAGCCGCAAGGGCCATTCAGATTACTGGAAGGGGCGGAATATAATGCTGCCAGAAATGCCGCTAACAAAGCCAACAGCAACATCCGCCGAGACCAAGGGCTTGTCGGTCAGCCAGTGGATGTGCATGAAACTAATCCAGTGAAATTTGGTGGCAGTCCGACCGATCCCACCAAGGAAAAGGGGACGGATTTATTTGTTTGTTTCGGGCATAGTGGTCAGAAAATAAATCTGCCCCTTATTTAAGTGGTTATTGGAGTGAGTGATGGCTAATGCTGGCGAAACGCCTGAAATGCTACTTGCACGACGGATTTCTGGATTTGATTCATTTAAATCAGAACGCATGCCGGTGCTTCATGAGTTTTGTAAAAATTTGGGGTTTGATGAGCCGCACAAAATACTAATCCAGCCTGAGAAGTTTTTGTCCATGATGGACGGCGGCTTTAAGAATACTGTTGTTGGTGAGGAAAATAGGGCCTGGTTCATTACCCGTATAGGGTATTACATCGGGGAGTACCTCATCTCTCTTTATGACGGTCGCTGGTTGGTCGACAAAGATCCATCGTCACCGACATTTACCAGATATGTAGTTGGAGACTTTTCGTATGAGGGGGTGATAACCCAGGTTGTTGATCCCTTTGCAATGGCTCAGTGCTATGCGGATACACCTGTTCCACGCTTCTTGACGCAAGAAGTCGAAAAGAAACTAGTGAGGGAATAGGGGAGAGACTACGATAGGTAGGCAACGTGGTCTGTCCCTTATCTTCCTTTTTTAAAGGATCTCTCAAAATGAAAAAAGAACAGTTGCTATCTGATCTTTCTGCTATCGGCGTTGATGCGAATAGCTATTCTTTGGGGGTAATCCGACACGGCGATTGTGCGTGCGTCGTTGCACAGAATGACAAGTGGAAGGTTTATTATGTAGAGCGTGACAAACCTGCTGAGCTTGCGATGCTTGATGCAGAGGAGCAAGCATACGATTTTGTGTATGAAACATTCTGCAAATGGCTTGGTGTGGAGAAGCTACAGTAGGGGAGTTCCCTGTCGTTGGTATTGGGAAAAGGGGATGGGAAAAGGGGGCGGATATATTTGTTTGCTTCGGGCGTAGTGGTCAGAAAATAAATCTGTCCCCTTATTTTTTGGCCAAAGGTTAAGCGATGACTATGCGTTTAGAAACGGTTGAGAAAGGTCTTGTAGAAAGGCTGAAAGCAGCTAGCCAAAAACAGCAGCGAAGCGCAGTTAGGGTTGCTTGTGAACTTGCTTTTCAGGCAGTAGATATGCCTCTTGTTGTTGACTCCCTTGAGCAACTACGTCGCGGGGAAAAATTTACAATTGGGCAGATATCTGCGTTAGAAAATTTGGCTGCAAAACTGGATGAGCAATACTTTGAATTGCAAGATGGGTTGGATGATGAGCAAAATTTAGATGTGAATGCTCTTCAGCTATTTAGTCAGGCGCGAGCTGTATCGGCGTTGTCTTTGGCTGGTGGAGAAAATTCGTTTATGTCAGCGGCGGAAGCAATATATGAGGCATCATCAGCCGTTGATGACGGATCTAGTATTTTTGAAGCTGTGCTTTTGGTTTTGTTAGAGCCCTAATCTGAAATCGCTTTGTGTTGTATGACCTTGGGCCTGTGATGGGAATAGGGAACAGACCACGATTATTTTTTGATGGGTAAGCAAAAACGTGGTCTGTCCTCTATTTTTTTTCATCATCAGGATACCGGTAGGATGCAATTAGTTCCCGAAGCCGTCCATAACGGTGCTCGGCATGTCGGGTGGAAATCGATGAGTAAGGGGGAATAACATGTTCTCGGGTGTAAGTTTTGATTCGTATTATGGTTATGGAAATTCTGCAGAAATACGGGCTTTTGAGGCGCTGACGGGTAAGGTTTTACCTGCCGAGTACAAAAAAATTGCTTTAGAGTTCAATGGCGCTTTTGTTGTGAATAAACCCGCCTTCAAGTTTTATAATCGACTCCTGAGGCAAGAGGTTACATGCAGTCCAGGCATGTTTTTACCTTTTGGTAAGATTGAAGGGTCATTCGAAACCATGGAAATAAAGTATCAATATCCGCCAGAGGATTTTGTACAGGATTTGATTATTTTCTCAGTTTTAGGGAATGGGGATGCGCTGTGTTTTGACTACCGTGAAAATTTACTATCCGATAGTCCTCCCGTCGTAATGTGGCATCACGAGGCCACGCCTGGTGGCGATCTGGAGTTATCTGATGTTGCGCCATCTTTTTCAGATTTTTTAAACAGTTTGTCAGAGCGTCCACCCGAGTAACTGAAAACAGACAGCATTCGCAACGCCATGGCCGGCGAGATTCGCACCAGCCAGGTAAGCCTGGTCGTAGGGTGGGGGGCAGACCGATTCATTTTTGATGGATAAGCAAAAACGTCGTCTGTCCCTACTGCTGTTTTCCGTCTATCCGGTGATTTGACCGAAAGTTGGAGGGTGTTTTTTCGGGCCTCTTCGCGAGCAAGCCCGCTCCCACATTGGATCTCGGGCGTACACAAATAATGTGTTCACCGAAAATCCCCTGTGGGAGCGGGCTTGCTCGCGAAGGGGCCGGCCCATCCAGCACAAAACCCATAGTCAGACCAATAAACAGGCGATGTTTAAACGACACTTCCAGACACTCACCCAGGCTACACATCCTTGCGCCGTTGCCTACGACTACGCCAGAATCCGCCGGCTTGTGCGCCTTGAGGCCGGGCTCTATCGTTTCCGGGTCGCTGACGAATCAGCGATCGGGTTTCGCAGCCCGGGTCAATCAAGGCGCACAGCGCCACCGTTCCTTTTCAGATGACGTTTTTCGTTCGCTGAATTGCGTTATGGCGGCTGTGCGCGGGAGATCTTCGGGTCTGCCGGGTTCCTTGATTCCCGGTCTGCGAACCTGCGTACAGCTGCCACCTATCTTCGTTTCGCAGCGAACCGTGGCGGCTCCACTAATCAAGG
This sequence comes from Pseudomonas sp. PDM24, assembly GCF_019218905.1. Lineage (NCBI taxonomy): Bacteria > Pseudomonadati > Pseudomonadota > Gammaproteobacteria > Pseudomonadales > Pseudomonadaceae > Pseudomonas > Pseudomonas sp. PDM24. Next base: position 921,403 of record NZ_JAHUWR010000001.1, read on the forward strand.
AGCATCACTATGTTCAAAGCCACACCCAATCCACCGGAAACCGATCCAACATCCCCCTACGAATCCCTCGATTCGAAAAAGCTCAACGAAGCCGCCGATCGCGCCCTCGATCACTATCTCAAGCCCCCCATCCCCAAAGACACCAAGCGCAAACCTAGCACCATTTACCATGTCGGCACTGAGGTCGATAACGAAACCCTGCTGGTCAACGCCTGCGAATCCCTGGCGTCAGCGAGCATGATGCTCAGTGAGTTCGCCGGGTTGATGGACATGCCACATCGCAACATGATGTTGGGGATTCAATCGGTGGTCATGCTCGGAGAGCTGGCGGTGAACCGGGTGCTGGATAACCTCGATCCACGAGGTTAGCGAGGATGATCGTTCCCATGCTCTGCGTGGGAATGCAGCCCGGGACGCTCCGCGTCCCTTCCAGAGCCGAACGCAGAGCGTCCGTTGAGGCATTCCCACGCAGAGCGTGGGAACGATCAAAACCCCGCATCACGCGGGGTTTCTTGTCAAAGTGTGGGAGCGGGCTTGCTCGCGAAAGCTGCTTAACATTCAACAGAGATGTCGACTGTTACGCCGCCTTCGCGAGCAAGCCCGCTCCCACAGGGGGGGTGTTAAAGCTCACATCAATATTGTTACGCCACCACCTGATAACACGGCACATATTCCGCGCCGCCCGGCAGTTTCATCCGGTGCTGGGCGACGAAGGCTTTGAGCAGTTTGTCCAGCGGCTGCATGACGGCAGCATCGCCACGAATCTGGTACGGCCCGTGTTCTTCGATCAGGCGAATGCCCTTGTCCTTGACGTTGCCGGCGACGATGCCCGAGAACGCGCGGCGCAGGTTGGCGGCCAGTTCGTGGGACGGCAGGTTGCGGCTCAGTTGCAGGTTGGCCATGTTGGCATGGGTCGGGTCGAACGGGCGCTGGAAGCCTTCGTCGATCTTCAGCAGCCAGTTGAAATGGAACGCGTCGTTGCGCTCGCGGCGGAACTGTTTGACCTCTTTGAGGCCCTGAGTCATCTGCCGCGCCACTTCAACCGGGTCGTCGATGATGATCTCGTAGTGCTGTTGCGCGGCTTCACCGAGGGTGGCACCGACGAAGGCGTGCAACTGCTCCAGATACGGCGCGGCGCTTTTCGGTCCGGTGAGGATCACGGGGAAGGGCAGGTTTTCATTGTCCGGATGCATCAGGATGCCGAGCAGGTACAGGAATTCTTCGGCTGTGCCCGCGCCGCCCGGGAAAATGATGATGCCGTGACCGACGCGGACGAAGGCTTCCAGACGTTTTTCGATGTCCGGCAGGATCACCAGTTCGTTGACGATCGGGTTCGGCGCTTCGGCGGCGATGATCCCGGGTTCAGTCAAACCGAGGTAACGGCCGCCGTGGATGCGCTGCTTGGCGTGGGCGATGGTCGCGCCTTTCATCGGGCCTTTCATCACGCCCGGGCCGCAACCGGTGCAGATGTCCAGGCTGCGCAGGCCGAGCTCGTGGCCGACTTTCTTGGTGTATTTGTATTCTTCGGTGTTGATCGAGTGGCCGCCCCAGCACACCACGATTTTCGGTTCGACACCGGGGCGCAGGGTGCGGGCGTTGCGCAGCAGGTGGAAGACGTAGTCGCTGATACCCTGGGAGGTGCTCAGGTCGATGCTCAAGGCATCGAGTTCGTTTTCGGTGTAGACGATGTCGCGCAGGGCGCTGAAGAGCATTTCACGGGTGCTGGCGATCATTTCGCCATCGACGAACGCGTCGGCCGGGGCGTTCAGCAGTTCCAGGCGTACGCCGCGGTCTTGCTGGTGAATGCGGATTTCGAAGTCTTTGTAGGCTTCCAGAATGGTCTTGGCGTTATCGACGTGGGCGCCGGTATTGAGGATGGCCAGGGCGCACTGGCGGAAAAGGGTGTAGGTGAGGCCGGTTCCGGCTTCGCTCAGTTGCTGTACTTCACGTTGGGACAGTGTTTCCAGGCTGCCTTTAGGGCTGACCGAGGCGTTGATTACATGTCGTTGGGTCATTCAATGATCCTTAAAACGATGTCACCCGCCGGCAGGCGCATGGCATCCGAATAGTGTATCCATGGAGAAGATGGCACGAACTGCGCTGTATCGCCATGTTCCCCGTTTGACGATGGAAAGATGAAAAGGAGCCCCAGCATAGCTAAATCCCTCGCAGAGGCGATAATGCCCCGCAGTCTTTTTGCCACAGAGCCTTTTCCATTGACGTAAGGAACCCCGTCGCGATGTTCGAAATCCAGCCGATGAATGCCCAAACCTATCGACGCCAGACGCGGCGCAGCACGGTGATCATCGCCCTGATGTTCCTGGCGCTGGCGATGGTGCTGTCCACGGCGGCGGTGGCGCTGTTCGGTGAGCCCGGCGGCGACAATCTGCGTTTCAACGTGGGCGGGGTGTTTGCTGCATTGTTGCTGATGGCGGCGCTGATGCGCGGCAAGTTCTGGACCCAGGAATGGATGGCGCCAGCGGTCTACGGTTGGCAGCTCAAGCGCAGCCTGATGAGCATCACCAACGTCATGCACCAGGTCACGGCGGCAGTGGAGAAGGGCGATCCGAGCGCCATGAAGCTGCTGCGTTTTTATCACCTGGGGTTGAGCCAGATGCACCAGTTGGACGGCAACTCCAGCGACCATAGCCAGCTGACCCGTGAAATGGACCAGCACAAGGCGCGGATGGAAGCGCTGGGTATCGAGACCGAACAGACGCAATTGAATCCGGCCTGGCTTGAGGCGGTGAAACAGGCGCAGATGTAGCCTTGCGCTTGTTGGCGATGAGCATTTTCGCGCAAATCACCTATCGTATTCGTTGATGAGTCATAGTGGTCTGAGCGCCAGCCACGGCTGGCTGGCGCTAAAAGGGCGAACGGGAAAATTCGCCATGTCATAAGGGATTAAGGGAGCGTCATGGGGCATCCGTCCGTCAAAGATCGTATCGAAAGCACCCGACTCGCCACGCCTTGGTTACCCGGGCAGGTTGAGTCGAGACTCAAGGTTCGATACGCAGTCTCCCTGCTCGTTGCGGTGTGCCTGTCCATGACGGCCATTGTGATCGGTGAAGGCTGGAATGCGCGCCAGTACCACTTGCGCGGCAGCGAAGTGGAGATGTCCAACCTGGCGCAAACCCTGGCCTCGCAGGCGCAGGCATCGATCAAGCAGGCCGACACGCTGCTGTTTTCCTTGGTGGATCGCCTCGAAATCGACGGCATGGAACCGGCGAAAATGCCCAGACTGCAACGTTTGCTCCACGCCCAGCGCAGTGAGCTGGCGCAGATCCATGGGTTATTCGTATTCGACGAAGAAGGACGCTGGCTCGCCAACGCCATTAACGTCATACCGCCCAATGCCAATAATTCCGACCGTGAATATTTCATCTACCACCGTGATCATCCCGACCGCGGTCCTCATATCGGTCCGGCGATAAAAAGTCGCTCGACCGGTGAGTGGATCATGACCGTGTCACGCCGGATCAATCACGCCGATGGCCGGTTTGCCGGCGTGGTGGTGGCTTCGATCTATCTCAACCATTTCCTGGACCTGTACAACAGCATCGACCTGGGCACTAACGGGGTGGTCAATTTGATCGCCGACGACGCCACCATCGTCGTTCGCCGCCCGTTCAAGGAAACCGATATCGGCACCAGCGTCGCCAAGGGGCCGCTGTTTACCCAACTGTTGCCCAAGGGCGATTCCGGTACGGCAATCGTCAGATCCTACGTGGACGGGGTGGAGCGGGTGGTGGGGTTTCGGCGGGTGGAGGGTTATCCGCTCATCGTTTTTGCCGCGCTCGACAAAAAAGAAGTCCTGGCCAGCTGGGTGCAGGAGTCAATGCTCAGTGCGGGGATCGTCTCATTGCTGCTGGGGTTTGTGAGCGTTCTCGGCTATCGCCTGATCCGCGTCATGAAGCAGCAGAATAATATTCAGAACGAATTGCTGGAGGCTCAGGAAAAACTCATTGAGGTCAACCATAGCCTCAAGTTGCTGGCTCTGGAGGATGCACTGACCGGCCTTTCCAACCGGCGTCAATTCGACCTGTTCATCCTGGCGGAAATGGGCCGTGCCAGGCGTACCCACACCAGCCTTGCGTTGCTGATGATCGATGTCGATCATTTCAAGAGTTTCAATGATCACTACGGTCATTTGGCAGGCGATGAGTGTTTGCGCAAGATCAGCACCATCATCACCGACAACATCCAGCGCCCCGGCGATCTTGCTGCCCGATTCGGTGGTGAGGAGTTTACGGTGGTGCTGCCCGGCACCGATTATGTGGGGGCGTTTCTGGTGGCGGAAAAGATCCGTCGCGCGGTTCAGCAAATCGACATCAAGCATAGCGGCAGCCCCGAAGGCCTCGTCACGGTCAGCCTGGGGGTCTGTGCCTACAACCAGACGGCGCAGAGCCAGCCCGAAGATTTGATCGGCGCCGCAGACAAAGCGCTGTATGTGGCCAAGGCCAGTGGTCGGAACATGAGCGTCATTGCCAACTGAACTCAACCAGAGCGGTTATTGCCCTGAATGAGTCGGATGTCGCAGCTTCCATAAGCGGATCAGCCGCAGGTAGATCAGCACGTTGATCGCCAGCACCACGCTGCCCAACCCTAGCTGAATCGTGGGGGTCAGCCCGGCCGGATAAATAATCGGCCACACGTAATGTTCAATAAAACCGCCGCCATAACCGGTTTGCCCGGCCGCGTGGCGCATGAGGTTTTCCCAATCGGTCAGTGGGCACGTCAGGTGGAAAACTTCCACGATCACGCCCCACGCGGCGGCGGGCAAGTGCCACCAGGCCAGGTGGTGCCATTTGAGCACCAGCAGCCCGCCGAACAGCACGAACAGAATGAACAACAAGTGAGACAGGACCAGCCCGTCGGCGGCGATTCGGTAAAGCATGTCGATTCCCTGACGCGTTATGTGAATCGCTCCATGGTACTCGCGCCGGATAATCGCCAAAAGTGCGCAAGATAGTTCAAGCCATGGGCCGTGACTGCTGGCACAGTCTGGAGTCTTTCCCTGGTTGTAGAGCGTTATGTCGAACTCACTCATGCCGCGCAGTGCATTCCTTCGCGGTGCCGCGGCCATCATGCCGTTGTCCCTGGCGACCGCGCCTTGGGGGTTGCTGGCCGGTTCCATGGCCATCGAAGCCAACCTCACACCGCTGCAAGGCCAAGGGCTGTCGAGCATCGTGTTTGCCGGCGCGGCTCAATTGGTTGCCATCGGCATGCTCAAGGGCGGTGCCGGGGTCTTTTCGATTCTGTTGACCACGCTGTTGCTGACCTCCCAGCACTTGCTTTACGGGATGAGCATGCGTTCGGTGATTTCCCCGTTGCCGGGTCGCTGGCGTGTGGGGCTGGGCTTTTTGCTCACCGACGAGTTGTTCGCCCTGACCAGTCAGCATGACAAACAGCAGTTCAATCGTTGGTATGCCCTGGGTGTGGGCCTGACGTTTTACATCGCGTGGAACCTCTTCACCCTGGCGGGCATTGTGCTGGGCAGCAGCATTCCGGGCCTTGAACACCTGGGGCTGGACTTTTCCATCGCGGCGACCTTTATCGCCTTGATCACGCCAGTGGTGCGCAATGTTCCGACGGTGGTCTGCGTGGCGGTCTCACTGTTCTGTTCGGTGCTGTTCAGCTATTGGCAATGGGGCTCGGCCCTGGTGTTGTCGGGGTTGGCGGGCATGACCGCAGGCTTTATCTGCAACAAACTCTATGTGGGGCGCGCATGATGGTCTGGGCTGTGATTATCGGGATGGGCCTGCTGGTGTTCCTGAACCGCTACGTATTTCTCGAGCCTCGGCTGCCGGTGCGCTTGAGCAGCAATGCCCGGCAGTTCCTCGGTTTCGCGGTGCCGGGCATGCTCACGGCGATCTGCGGGCCGATCGTGTTCATGCCCGACAAGCAGTTGAACCTGCAGTGGGACAACCCGTACCTGATCAGTTCGCTGGTGGCCGTGGGCCTGGTGCTTTACACCCGCAACACCTTGCTCAGCATGTTGTTGAGCATGGGTTTCTTCTTTTTGCTGCGGTGGTGGCTCTGAGTCGTCCCCGGAGAAACTGTTCTACGCTTAAGGAAGATGACTGATCCCTTGAGGAATGGAGGTGGACATGGCCACTGAACCAAAGCGTCCGGACCCGGATGAGGACATCGATGAGCCGACGGAGGAAGAGCTCGAGCGGCAGAGGCGTTCGACGCCTGACTGGAAGCATCCCGACGACGGTAAAGAACTGTCGGACCGCGACCAGGAGCGCCCGCTGAAGCCCTGACAGATCTGCACCTGCCAAAAGCCCCGCCATAGATAGCGGGGCTTTTTAGTTTCCAATGCCTGTGCAACCACAAATAAGACAATGTGCCGCCGCAGACAGAGAAATGTACCGGGAAATGCAGTCTGTTGAGCCACTGTTACTGGGTAAACACTCACTGTTCCCGGTCATGAGCTTATGCATAAATAGAATTTAAATTATCCATGTAAGAGCGTTATGGTCTATAAAAATAGCCCTCCAGGAGCCCCTGATGAACCTGTCCCGATACTTGCGCGGTCTGTTGGGCTGCGCGCTGTTTGCCGCGCCTTTGAGCTACGGTGCCGAGCCCGTGGTGTTGCACGTCGGCGATCAGAACTACTACAACATTCGCGCCTCGGTGGAGGCTTCAGGTGTGCTGCAAGGAGCGCCCTATACTGTTGACTGGAAGCACTTCCAGGCCGCTGCGCCGCTGGCCGAAGCGCTGAATACCGGCGCGTTGGACCTGGGTTTTCTCGGTGATTCGGGGTTTCTGTCTCTGGCCGCCAAACAGGCACCGGTCAAGCTGATCGGCGTGTCGCGGCAGAACCCGGACACCATCGCCTTGTTGGTGCCCAAGGACTCGCCGGTCAAAACCATCGCCGATCTAAAGGGCAAGAAAGTCGCTTACTGGCCCGGCGCCTGGAGCCAGCAGCTGACCCTTCGCGCCCTGGAACAAGCCGATTTGCCGGACAACTACGTCGACTTCATCAAACTGATGCCAATCGACGCCGCTGCCGCGTTACCCCAAGGCAGCATCGACGCGTTTCCGGTCTGGGAACCCTACATTTCCCAGCAGATTCTGTTCTCCGGCGCCCGGCCGATTCTTACTGCCAAAAACCTGATGCCCGGCCTGAGCGCCATCGCCGCTTCGACGCCTTCGATCGACAGTAAACGCGAAGCCATTGCCGACTTCCTGGTGCGCCTGAAAAAGGCCCGGGCCTGGGTCGACACCCACACTGACGAGTACGCCGATCTCTGGGCGAAAAAGGCCAACCTTGATCAGAACGTGTCACGCCATTGGCTGCGCCAGGCGCACATGACTGTCGGCCCGGTGGATCAGCAGGCCGCGGCGGATCTGCAAAGCACCGCGGACTTCCTGTTCAAGGTCAAGGCATTGCCGGCGGCCTTGGCGACGGCACCGATCATCGACAGCTCGTTCCAACAGGCGCTGGCGCAATAACCGAAAATCGCAGGCATAACGCGAGTCCGGGAGCGGGCGCCGGAACCAAACACTGTGTACCCTTATCCAACCTCGGCTTGCAGCGATTTGCGGGCCGGTCGAGGGATGAATGGGCGAGGGGTTTTTGCCATTAAACGTGATGACCGCAAGGTCTGGTCCAAGGCAAAACATGAAGCAGCTGGTCAAGGTTTTCTCCGCGTTCGCCATCGCAGTCGGCTTGCTGGGCTGCATTGCCGCGCCCATTGAAATGACGCCGCAGACGCAACAGGGTCTGCGCGCGCAAGCGCCGATCCGCTTTCTGCTGACCTTCGACGACGGGCCGAGCGCGTCGGGTTTTTACAACCCGACCATCACCGTGCTCGACAGCCTCGCGCGCAATCCGCTGCAACCCGACATTAAAGCGGTGTTCTTCGTGCAGACCCGTGACTCACGCGCCGGCGGCAGTGAAGCGGGTCGACAGATCATGCGTCGCGAACACGCCGAAGGTCACCTGCTGGGCTTCCACACCGCCACGCGCCGACACACCAACCATCGTTCTCTGGACCCGGAAGAGCTGGAGCAGTCGCTCACGGATGGCAGCGCAGACATCACCGCGATCAGCAAAACCACGCCGACCCTGGTGCGTCCGCCATTCTGGAACTACGACAAGCGCACCTTTGCGGCCTATCAACAACATGGCATGCACGTATTGTTGACCGACCTGAGCGCCAATGACGGCAAGATCTGGGGCTTCAACGCCAGCCCCCGTCGGCGGGCCAATATGCTGCGGCAACTGTCCGAAGTCCGCGAGCGCATTGCCCTCGGCGAGTTGCCGACGGTGGACGGAGTGATTCCGGTGGTAGTGACCTTTCACGACCTGAATCGCTACACCGCCCGGCATACCCGGGAATACCTGCAAATCCTCCTCGACAGTGCCAGTGCAGCCGGTCTGGTCACGGCGAAGAAAGCGTTTTACGACGATACGGCAGCGCTGCAACGGGCGGCCATGGCGCGTACTGTCCGTGACAGTTCAGAAGCGGTTGAGTTGCCAGGCATCTGGAACTGGTTATGGGGCGCAGATACCCACTGATCGATGTCGGGCGATTAACTGGGTAGCAGCTGTCGAGCCTGCGAGGCTGCGTTCGGCTGCGCAGCAGTCGTCAAACCAGAACTTGCGGTGTATCAGGCAAACCGCGTTAGCTGGATTCGCGACTGCTGCGCAGCCGAACGCAGCCTCGCAGGCTCGGCAGCTGCTACAGAACTCGCTGGCGAGTTGCGCAAGTTGATCTACGCTGAGTGGATCCAATCGGAAAACCGTCCCCGAGGGCGCTCGCCATGATTCCAGTTCCCCAGCTTTGCAGCATTGTGGAGTCCGGTTTCAAACCGTTGTCTTGCGAATGCACCGTGAATCGCGATGAAACATTGCGGATCAAGGTCTTCGATCACAGCACCGGTCGGATTGAGCTGTTGATTACCGGCGTATCGCCCGACGAGTTGACCAGTGTCCGCGATGTTTCCAACCTGATCGGCGAACTTCGCACCGAAATGCGCGCCGGGCGCCGAGCATTGGCCGGGGTCATGGCCTGATTGACGAACCTTCGCGCGGCAGCAGTTCATCGATCATCTGCAAACAATGATTCAACCCCGGCGATACATCGCCCACGCGCCTGCTGAGGATGATCGGCGAGGTCGCGTTGTCTTCCAGCACCGGGGTGAAGCCAATGTCGTCGCGGTGCAGCAACTGCACTGAGGCCGGCACCAACGTCACCCCGATTCCCGCGCCCACCAGACCGATCGCTGTTTGCAGCTCATTGGTCCATTGCGCCACGTTGATATGCACGCCATAGGATTCGAATAACGCGATCACGTGGTCGGCGTAGCTGGGCCGCGGGTTGCCGGGGTAGAGCACGAAGGGTTCTTTTGCCAGGTCACGAAGGCTGATCGGTCCGGCCAGTAATGGATGGCCGGCGGGCAGGGCGGCGACCAGCCGGTCTTCAGTCAAAACAGTCTGGATGATCGCCGGGTCGTCGATGCGGATTCGCCCGAAACCAATGTCGATGCGCCCGGCCTTGAGCGCCTGCACCTGTTGCAACGTGGTCATTTCCGAGAGCCCCAACTCCAGCGCCAGTGGCTCGCCGCTGCGCAGTCGGCGAATCAGTTCCGGCAGCACGCCATAGAGTGTCGATGGCGCAAAGCCGATGCCCAGCCAGGTCTTTTCGCCCAGCCCGATCCGTCGTGTGTTGTCGCACACCTTGCCCAGTTGTTCGAGCAGGGCGGTGGAATGTTCGTGGAAAAACCGTCCGGCGTCGGTCAGCTTCAGCGGTCGGCCGCGCTCCAGCAGCAGCACCCCGAGTTCGTCTTCCAGCTGCTGGATCTGCCGGCTCAGCGGCGGTTGGGCGATGTGCAGCAGTTCGGCGGCGCGGGTGAAGTTGAGGGTTTGAGCCAACACCTGAAAATACCGCAGGTGACGCAGTTCCATGAGGCCTCCGGACGTCGATCTGTTAAATACCTTTAAGGTATCGAGCCAGACCAATTCTATATTGGCCGCCCGGAAAAAGCCGTACGAGAATCCGTTCCAGAACTTTAAGAACCTGACGGGTATCGACATGCGTGCAACTGCCATTGAATCGATCGAGACGATCATCGTCGATCTGCCGACCATCCGCCCGCACAAGCTGGCGATGCACACCATGCAGAACCAGACCTTGGTGATCATCCGTGTGCGCTGTGCCGACGGTATTGAAGGGATTGGTGAATCGACCACCATTGGCGGTCTGGCCTATGGCAACGAAAGCCCGGACAGCATCAAGACCAATATCGATACACACTTCGCGCCATTGCTGCTCGGCCAGGACAGCGGCAATGTGAATGCCGCAATGTTGCGCCTGGAGCGCAGCATTCGAGGCAACACCTTCGCCAAGTCAGGTATCGAAAGCGCCTTGCTTGACGCCCAGGGCAAGCGCCTCGGCCTGCCGGTCAGCGAACTGCTGGGCGGTCGCGTTCGTGATGCGCTGCCGGTGGCCTGGACCCTGGCCAGTGGCGACACCGCCAAGGACATTGCCGAAGCGGAGCAAATGCTCGACCTGCGCCGCCATCGGATCTTCAAGCTGAAAATCGGCGCAGGCGAGGTCAACCGCGACCTGGCCCACGTCATTGCGATCAAAAAGGCGCTGGGCGATCGCGCCAGCGTGCGGGTCGATGTCAATCAGGCCTGGGACGAAGCGGTTGCCCTGCGGGCGTGCCGGATCCTCGGAAGCAACGGAATCGACCTGATCGAACAACCGATCTCGCGCAATAACCGCGCCGGTATGGTGCGCCTGAATACCGTGAGCCCGGCGCCGATCATGGCCGATGAATCCATCGAATGCGTGGAAGATGCCTTCAACCTGGCGCGGGAGGGCGCGGCTTCGGTATTCGCCCTGAAAATCGCCAAGAACGGCGGCCCACGTGCCGTGTTGCGAACCGCCGCGATTGCCGAGGCGGCCGGTATTGGCCTGTACGGCGGCACCATGCTCGAAGGCGGTATCGGCACGCTGGCCTCGGCCCATGCCTTCGTCACGCTGAACACACTGGGCTGGGACACCGAGCTGTTCGGCCCGCTGCTGCTTACCGAAGACATTCTCAGCGAGCCATTGGTCTACCGTGATTTCCAACTGCACGTCCCGCAAACACCGGGGCTGGGCCTTGTTCTGGATGAAGAGCGCCTGGCGTTTTTCCGTCGGGACAAAGTATCCAGGACCATATCCACTGCCGTTCATCAAGCCTGAGGAGGGCATCATGCTGTTTCACGTAAAAATGACTGTGAATTTACCGGTCGACATGAACCCGGAACGCGCCGCTCAGCTCAAGGCCGACGAAAAGGCCCTGGCCCAGCGCCTGCAAGAGCAAGGCAAGTGGCGTCATCTATGGCGCATCGCCGGGCTCTATGCCAATTACAGCGTGTTCGATGTCGACAGCGTTCAGGAACTGCATGACCTGCTGATGCAATTGCCGCTGTACCCGTACATGGCCATCGAGGTCAACGCGCTGTGCCGGCATCCTTCTTCCATTCGCGAGGATGACCGCTGAACCCAGCCTGTTCAGTTCGCTACGCTAATAATTACAAGATGAGGAACCACCATGAACGTCAAGATTTCCCACACTGCCAGTGCCCAGAAGTTTCTCGAAGACGCCAGCGGTCTGCATAACGAAGCCGGCGACCCGCGGGTCAAAGCGCTGATTTACCGGATCCTGCGGGATTCGGTGAACATCATCGAAGACCTGGCCGTGACCCCGGAAGAGTTCTGGAAAGCCGTCAACTACCTCAACGTGCTGGGTGCGCGTCAAGAGGCCGGGTTGGTGGTGGCCGGGCTCGGTCTGGAGCATTACCTTGACCTGCTGATGGACGCCGAAGACGAGCAGGCCGGCAAGGCCGGCGGCACACCGCGGACCATCGAAGGGCCGCTGTATGTGGCGGGTGCGCCACTGTCGGAAGGTGAAGCGCGGCTGGACGATGGCGTCGATCCGGGTGTGGTGCTGTTCATGCAAGGCCAAGTGCGCAACACCGCCGGCGAACCGTTGGCCGGCGCGGTGGTGGATGTCTGGCACGCCAACACCGGCGGCACTTATTCGTACTTCGATACCACTCAATCGGAATTCAACCTGCGTCGTCGTATCGTCACCGATGCCGAGGGCCGGTACCGTTTTCGCAGCATCGTGCCGTCGGGCTACGGCTGCCCGCCGGACGGGCCGACCCAGCAATTGCTCGATCAACTGGGCCGTCATGGCCAGCGGCCGGCGCACATTCACTTCTTCATCTCCGCGCCGGATCATCGTCACCTGACCACCCAGATCAACCTCGACGGCGATCAGTACCTGCATGACGATTTCGCCTATGCCACCCGTGATGAGTTGATTGCCAAGATCACCTTTAGCGACGATCCGCAGCGAGCGGCGGCCCACGGTGTGAGCGGGCGCTTTGCCGAAATCGATTTTGACTTCACCCTGCAGTCGTCTGCCCAGCCTGAGGAGCAGCAACGCCACGAACGGGTTCGCGCGCTCGAGGACTGATACTCTCGACCAGCCGAACCGGGCCATGAGATGACCGATCGTTTATCTCGTGGCCTTGTGGGAGCGGGCTTGCTCGCGAAGAGGCCGGAGCATCCTGCATCTCAGTCTACTGACACACCGTTACAACCACTGCCCTGGAATGGCCTGACGCAACCGATAACAACAATGAGAGTGAACCGATGATGCAAGCGCAATTGTTGAGTCATCGCAGCAGAGTCTTCGACCATGCCGACCCCTACGCGGTGTCGGGCTACGTCAATCAGCATGTCGGCAATCATTGCCTCCGGATGCCCAGGGCCGGCCGGCCGCTGGCCAGCCTCGATCATCGAAAATTCGCCAGCCTCGACCTGTGCCGCATCAGTTACGGCGCCAGCGTGCGGGTTATGTCCCATGCGCTGGACAGCATCTATCACTTGCAAGTGTTGCTGCGCGGCAACTGCCTGTGGCGCGGCCATGGTCAGGAACATTACTTCGCTCCCGGCGAGTTGCTGCTGATCAACCCTGACGATCCAGTGGATCTGACCTATTCCAGTGATTGCGAAAAATTCATCCTGAAAGTCCCCACCCGGCTGCTGGAGTCGGTGTGCGAAGAGCAGCGCTGGCGGTACCCGGGGCAGGGCGTGCGGTTCCTGGAGAACCGTTATCAGCTCAATGAGCTGGAAGGTTTCGTCGGTCTGCTGGCGATGATTTGCCAGGAGGCGGAAGCCACCGAGCAGATTCCCCGGGTGCAGGAGCACTATGCGCAAATCGTGGTCAGCAAAATGCTTGGCCTGATGAAGACCAACGTCATGCGCACCGATCCCGGCTCACCCTCGGCCACGTTCGAGGCGCTGGTCGATTACATCGCGTGCAACCTCAAGCAGGACATCGACAGCGAAGAACTGGCGCGCCAGGCACGGATGAGCCTGCGTTCGCTGTATGGGTTGTTCGAGCGTAACGCGGGGGACACGCCGAAAAACTACATCCGGCAGAAAAAGCTCGAACGCATTCACGCCAACCTGAGCGACCCGACCTGCAACGTGCGCAACGTCACGGAAGTGGCCATGGATTACGGCTTTCTGCACCTGGGCCGGTTCTCCGACAGCTATCGCAAACAGTTCGGCGAATTGCCATCGGACACCCTCAAACGCCGTCATTGACCTGACCTGTAGGAGCCAGGCTTGCCGGCGAAGGCGCCCTTGAAGACGCTTTCGCCGGCAAGCCTGGCTCCTACAAAAAATCACTCTGCACAAAACGGATTTGATCGTTCCCACGCTCCCGCGTGGGAATGCCTCAACGGACGCTCCGCGTCCGCTTTTGGGACGCAGAGCGTCCCGCGCTGCATTCCCACGCAGAGCGTGGGAACGATCGGGCATCAGCACTAACGGATTGCAGTAAACGGATACAGGTCTGCACCCCGCGGATAGTCCGCCCCATCCTCTCGTCCTAGCATGGCCCTGCCTGAATAAAAACAATGGAGGCGGCGGCCATGACCCTGCGACCCGAATACCTTCACTCCCTGCTTGAAGAAGACCCTGAGCAGGGCATCTATCGCTGCAAGCGCGAGATGTTCACCGATCCGCGGCTGTTCGACCTCGAGATGGAACACATCTTTGAAGGCAACTGGCTGTACCTCGCCCATGAAAGCCAGATCCCCAACAACAACGATTTCTACACCACCACCATGGGGCGTCAGTCGATCTTCATCGCGCGCAACAAGGACGGTGAACTGAACGCCTTTATCAATGCGTGCAGCCACCGTGGCGCGATGCTCTGCCGGCACAAGACCGGCAACAAGAGTTCGTACACCTGCCCATTTCACGGCTGGACCTTCAACAATTCCGGCAAGCTGCTCAAGGTCAAGGACCCGGCGGCGGCTGGCTACCCGGCGAGCTTCAATTGCGAAGGCTCCCACGACCTGACCAAAGTCGCGCGTTTCGAATCCTATCGCGGCTTCCTGTTCGGCAGCCTCAAGGCCGATGTCGTGCCGCTGGTTGAGCATCTGGGCGAGTCGGCGAAGATCATCGACATGATCGTCGACCAGTCCGCTGATGGCCTGGAAGTGCTGCGCGGCTCCTCCAGCTACATCTACGAAGGCAACTGGAAACTCACCGCCGAAAACGGTGCCGACGGTTATCACGTCAGCTCGGTGCACTGGAACTACGCGGCGACCCAGAACCAGCGCAAGCAGCGCGAAGCCGGCGATTGCAATCCGACCATGAGCGCCGGCACCTGGGCCAAGCAGGGCGGCGGTTTCTATTCCTTCGACAAGGGCCACATGCTGCTCTGGACCCGTTGGTCCAACCCCGAGGACCGCCCGCTGTACGAGCGTCGCGACGAGTTGGCCCGGGATTTCGGCAAGGCTCGCGCCGACTGGATGATCGAGAACTCGCGCAACCTGTGCCTGTACCCGAACGTGTACCTGATGGACCAGTTCAGCTCGCAGATCCGCATCGCCCGGCCGATCTCGGTCAACCGCACCGAAATCACCATTTACTGCATCGCCCCCAAAGGCGAAAGCGACCACGCCCGTTCGAGCCGGATTCGTCAGTACGAGGATTTCTTCAACGTCAGTGGCATGGCGACCCCGGACGATCTGGAAGAGTTTCGCTCCTGTCAGACGGGTTACCAGGGCAGCGTCACCACGTGGAACGACATGTCCCGTGGCGCCGAACATTGGGTCGAAGGCGCTGATGACGCGGCCAAGGAAATCGACCTGCATCCGCTGCTCAGCGGCGTGCGTACCGAGGACGAAGGCCTGTTCGTGTTGCAACACAAGTATTGGCAGCAAACGATGCTCAAGGCGTTGGCCGCTGAACAGTCCGAACTGATTGCAGTGGAGGCCGTGCAATGACCATTACCTATGACGCGGTGCGCGATTTTCTCTACCGCGAAGCACGCTACCTCGACGACAAACAATGGGACGACTGGCTGGAGTTGTACGCGCCCGACGCGACATTCTGGATGCCGTCCTGGGACGACAACGACGAGCTGACTGAAGACCCGCAGCGGGAAATCTCGCTGATCTGGTACGGCAACCGCACCGGCCTGGAAGACCGCATCTTCCGCATCAAGACCGAGCGTTCCAGTGCCAGCGTGCCGGACACCCGCACCTCGCACAACCTCAGCAATATCGAGCTGCTCGAACAGGCCGACGGGCTGTGCAAGGTGCGCTTCAACTGGCACACCCTGAGCTTTCGCTACAAGACCGTCGACAGCTATTTCGGCAGCAGTTTCTACACCCTGGATGTACGCGGTGAGAACCCGTTGATCAAGGCCAAGAAAGTGATCCTGAAGAACGACTACGTTCGCCAGGTCATCGATGTCTACCACCTCTGAGGCGGCGTCATGACTCATTCCATTGCATTCAATTTCGAAGACGGCGTCACCCGATTCATCGACGCCAACGCCGGCGAAACCGTGGCCGATGCCGCGTATCGCCAGGGCATCAATATTCCACTGGACTGCCGCGACGGCGCTTGCGGAACCTGCAAGTGCTTCGCCGAGGCTGGCCGCTATGATTTGGGCGAGGACTACATCGAAGACGCCCTCAGCGCCGACGAAGCGCAACAGGGTTTTGTCCTGACCTGCCAGATGCGGGCGCAGAGCGATTGCGTGGTGCGGGTGCCGGTTTCATCGGATGTCTGCCGCACCCGTCAGGCCAGTTACGACGCAACCATCAGCGCCGTGCGTCAGTTGTCCGACAGCACCATCGCGCTGTCGATCAAGGGCGAAGCCCTGAGCAAGCTGGCGTTCCTGCCGGGGCAGTATGTGAACCTCGGGGTGCCCGGCAGTGAGCAGACCCGCGCTTACTCGTTCAGCTCGTTGCAGCGCGACGGCGAAGTCAGCTTTCTGATTCGCAACGTACCCGGCGGCTTGATGAGCAGTTTCCTCACCGGCATGGCCAAGGCCGGTGACAGCATGAGTCTGGCCGGACCGTTGGGCAGTTTCTATCTGCGCGACATCCGCCGTCCATTGTTGTTGCTGGCCGGTGGCACCGGCCTGGCGCCGTTCACCGCGATGCTGGAAAAAATCGCCGAACAGGGCAGCGAGCATCCACTGCATTTGATCTACGGCGTGACCAACGATTTCGACCTGGTGGAACTCGATCGACTCGAAGCCTTCGCCGCACGAATTGCGAACTTCAGCTTCAGTGCCTGCGTGGCCAATCCCGACAGCCGGCACCCGCTCAAGGGTTACGTGACCCAACACATCGAGCCACGGCATTTGAACGATGGCGACGTCGACGTCTACCTGTGCGGCCCGCCGCCGATGGTCGAAGCGGTCAGCCAGTTCATCCGCGAACAAGGCATTGCGCCTGCGAACTTCTACTACGAGAAATTTGCCGCCAGCGCGGCGTAAGTTCTGCAGTTGTAAATGTCTTGTAGGAGCCAGGCTTGCCGGCGAAGACGTCCTTGAGTGCGCCTTCGCCGGCAAGCCTGGCTCCTACGAAAAACGATTCATATGCCGGCATGAGGTGCCCATGAACAGATTCCACGAAAAAGTCGCGCTGATTACCGGTGCCGCCCAGGGCATCGGCCGGCGTGTGGCTGAACGCATGGCCGCCGAAGGTGCGCGACTGATTTTGGTCGACCGCTCCGATCTGGTGTTCGAACTCCAGAAGGAATTGGGGCAGAGCAGCCAGGTACTAGCCCTGACCGCCGACCTTGAGCAGTACAGCGAATGCAGTCGCGTTATGCGCACCGCTGTCGAACGCTTTGATCGCCTCGATGTGCTGGTCAATAACGTCGGCGGCACGATCTGGACCAAGCCTTTCGAGCACTATGAAGAGCAGCAGATCGAAGCCGAAGTGCGCCGTTCGTTGTTCCCGACGCTGTGGTGTTGCCATGCCGCGCTGCCGTTCATGCTCGAACAAGGCAGCGGTGCCATCGTCAACGTCTCGTCCATTGCCACCCGCAGCGTCAATCGCGTGCCATACGGTGCGGCGAAGGGCGGGGTCAATGCGCTGACCGCTTGCCTGGCGTTCGAAACGGCCGGTCGTGGCGTGCGGGTCAACGCGACCGCCCCCGGTGGCACCGAGGCACCACCGCGACTGATCCCACGCAACACCGCGCAACAGAGCGCTCAGGAAAAGCTTTGGTATCAGCAGATTGTCGACCAGACCCTCGACAGCAGTTTGATGAAGCGCTACGGCACGCTGGATGAGCAGGCGAGCGCTATCCTGTTTCTGGCCAGCGACGAAGCCTCCTACATCACCGGCATGGTCATGCCGGTCGGTGGCGGCGATCTGGGCTGAAAAGCTTTCAGATGGCCTCGGCTAAAGCCTGAATACCTGCGACCTACAAGCGACGCTGAAACGCTTTGACGATTCTGAGCGCGGCGTCGCTTATTTTCAGATTGTGGACGGCCTCCAGCGGATACCAGATGCAGTCGAAGATTTCATTCTGTGGACGAGCCGCCGCCAGATTTACGACCGACGCTTCGTACACATGGTGCCGGGTGCTGGTCGTTTCCCATTCCATCAAGTACAGCATGTCATCGACCTCAAGCCCTGTTTCCTCGTAGAGCTCTCGCATGGCCGCGCCCGCAGCGGTTTCGCCAGGCTCGACTTTTCCGCCGGGCAAGGTCCAGGGAGACTTGGGCTTGCGCACCAGGAGGATATGTCGATCCTGTTCGCAAATGACCGTGGCACGTACTTTCATGGGTTACCCGACTGCTAGCTGTCATAAAACAGCCATAAAAATGCAATATTCGGACCGAAGTCCGCAGAAGTATCTGTTTGAAGGGTTGGAGTCGACAGGTTCGCTGAAAGTGCGATTGGAGTGCCGGAATACCGACGCGACGTCTGGTTGGCACTTCAGTGAAGGTCGGGTGTAAGGTAATTGAGTCGATCCAGGACTATCACTGCCGAAATGGAGGTGACTATGAGCGTTCCGATGCTGACAAAAATGCACATGAACGGCTATGACGTACTCAGCGTGAACAACGGCCCCTGGCGGGTATGCACCAAAGGTGACCGGCTTGGAGCCTTTGGCAGCAGAGAGGAAGCATTGGCTTATGCGGCTTCGCTTCCTGCCTACAGAGCGCGGTCGGGTAAAGCGTCGCGTAGCCACAAATCAGACAAATAGTGCGTTGTAGCAGCTGCCGAGCCTGCGAGGCTGCGTTCGGCTGCGAAGCAGTCGTGATTTCAGGCGGCGCGGTGTTTCAGTATGACCTTGTATGCAAGTTTACGACTGCTTCGCAGCCGAACGCAGCCTCGCAGGCTCGGCAGCTGCTACAGGTCAGTAGCCGCCGCCACCCATCCCGCCTGTGGAAGGGGAATATTCTCTGGCTTTTTGTTGGGCACGACTCCATTGCGCACAGGTCATGAAGCTTTTGTGGTCGACCTTGCCCAGCTTGTCGAAACTGACGTTGTACGGCTGCTGATGGCCGGCCTGGGTCAGCTTGTAGTCAAAGCAGGTACCAGGTTCCACCGTGCGCTTGGTGATCGATAAAGGCTGGCCGCCAATCTGCTGGACTTGTTCCTTGCTCATGCCAGTCTCGACCTTGGCGACCAGCGGTTGGTCTCGATAAACGTGTGATTCCGTGTTGCAGCCACCTGACGCCGCCAGCACGGCGATCAGCGCGCATAGACGCTTGTTCATGGCAGCGCTCTCTAGTGGGCTTTCGTTCGAGTGATGGATTTTGCCTTTACTTCTTCAGCATAGCCCGCCAGTCGCTCTTCATCGCCCTGGAACAACGCGCACAGCCTTAGTGTTGCCTCTGCGTCCACATCATTGCCGGCCAGGCGCAACTGCTCTGCGATGCGCAAAAGCTCTACCGCAGACCACCTCAGGTCCGAGGCTACACCTTGCAGGTCGCGCCGAAGTTGCTGTTCATATTCGTTAAGCCACATGATGACCTCCTGCAATTCCCCGCTACGAAATAGTAATCCTATTTACCTGTCTGGAGCGTTATGTTCGTCTGATCGCAAGAGAGTCGAAATCATGCAAAAACCTGTCTACCAATTGCTGGAAGTCGCCAACGGCAAGCCGATCAAACTCTGGGTCGAGGGAGTGCCGGTTGAAAGCGAAGCCCGGCAGCAATTGATCAATATCGCGAAGATGCCATTTATCTTCAGGCACCTGGCGGTGATGCCGGACGTGCATCTGGGCAAAGGGTCCACCATCGGCAGCGTGATCCCCACTGTGGGCGCGATCATTCCGGCGGCCGTGGGAGTGGACATCGGCTGCGGCATGATTGCCGCGCGCACTTCACTGACCGCCGACGACTTGCCAGACAACCTGCACGGCCTGCGTAGTGCCATCGAAAAAGCCGTGCCACATGGCCGCACGTTGAGCCGTGGCCGCCGTGATGAAGGCGCCTGGAACCACGTTCCACACCAGGCCGATCAAGCCTGGGCGGCGCTTAGCCCACGGTTCAAGGCGATCACCGACAAATACCCGAAACTCGCCAGCACCAACAACCGTCAGCACCTGGGCACCCTCGGTACCGGTAATCACTTCATCGAGGTCTGCCTGGATGAAGCCAACCGCGTCTGGTTCATGCTGCACAGCGGTTCTCGCGGCGTTGGCAATGCTATCGGGACTTTGTTCATTCAATTGGCTCAAGCGGACATGCGCCAGCACATCGCCAATCTGCCGGACCGCGATCTGGCCTATTTCAAGGAGGGCAGCCGGCACTTCGATGACTACGTCGAAGCGGTGGGCTGGGCTCAGGACTTCGCTCGGCAGAACCGGGCATTGATGATGCAGGCGGTGATTCAGGCAGCGCGGCAAGTGATCCGCAAACCTTTCGAGGTCGCGTTGGAGGCTGTGAACTGCCACCACAATTACGTGCAGAAAGAGCGGCACTTCGGTGAAGACGTCCTGGTCACCCGCAAGGGCGCGGTGTCGGCGAAGAAGGGCGAACTGGGGATTATTCCCGGCTCCATGGGCGCCAAAAGCTTCATCGTTCGCGGGCTTGGCAACGAGCAATCATTCTGCTCCTGCAGCCATGGTGCTGGTCGGACCATGAGCCGCACCAAAGCCAAAAATACCTTCACTGTCGCGGACCAGATTCGCGCGACCGCTCATGTGGAGTGCCGCAAGGATGCGGCGGTCATCGATGAGATTCCGATGGCCTACAAGGACATCGATAAAGTCATGTACGCACAGCGTGATTTGGTGGAAGTGCTGCACACTTTGCGACAGGTGGTCTGCGTGAAGGGATAGTGATGGAAGGTGCTTCCATTGGTCGGGAACATTAACGTGAGATAACAGCTCTGCTGTCGTATTGAGGTAGTGATTTATTCGCTGGGGCGAGGCTATCTCGAAAATGACGACTACCGATGATTTCAAACACCATGCACATGAGCTGATCGTTGACCTGGATGCGGCCACCACGGAAATGATGAAACTGATCTCGGCCCATCAGATGAGCGGTCCGGAATGGGAGCGGGTCATGAAATGGCAGCATGAAGCGTACGAGCGATGGATGACGTACCTCAATGCGAGATCGTATCCCGAGTCCGGCTCGGGGGCCGAGCCGGGGCAGGGCGAAGCCCCTGTATAGAGAGCGTCGGGTGTCCGCTGGATGTCTGCACAAGTACAGGCTACATTTCCCGTTTTTCAGGATAGGGAAGCGTTTATGCGCATGTTGATAGCGGGAATAGCGGTGGCTGTGTTGGCGGGCTGTTCATTACCCGCATCCGTGGTGCCCGGCGAGCCCAATATCAGCAAATACAGCGATAAGGCGCCCAAGGAATATGCCGCGTGTGTATTGCCGTTATGGCGTCAGGACATTCCGGGATCGACGCAATCGCCGATTTCCAATGGCTACCGGATCACCGCGCCCAGTGTCATTACAGCTGACGAAATTCTGGTTATCGTGAAATCGAAGGATGGCAGCCGGGTATCGCTTTACCAAGGGCCTCCGTGGGCCAAGTCAGGGGCGCTGCGCCAGGCTGTCCGGGATTGTTTGTAACGCCCGCAGCTGCCGTATGTCGGAACTGAGGAACGGTCATTCCTGAATCAACTTCCAAGAGCTGACAGTCCCAGGGAGTTTGGCTATGAATGATGATCGGAAAAAGGCAGCCCTCGATGCCTGGTACCGGCTCTTGAGAGAACCGGAGGCCGGGATGGATTGTGAAGAACACTACGACAAACTGCTGAAGGCGGCGGATGAAATGGAAGGGGCCGGGCTCATCAACAACGCCGAATGGCGTGAGCTGGTGCGCGATGCAAGGGGAGCTTTTTCCGCTGCAAGCGATGGTGTCGGGAGCGGAACAGTCAGTAGATGACTTAAAAATAGTGTGGATATTTAATGAGTTAGGAGATTTAGTAACTGGATGGTGAGTCAGAATATCTTGTTACAAGTCCCGCGATTGGGTAATATTGCCTCGCGTTCACCACCACGGTTTATGCATTTTTAAAGCCCAGGCGTCCATCAGCTGCCTGGGCTTTTTTTTGTCTGGAATTTGGAATGGCTTATGAGCGCGCTGCCGGCAGAGAGCCAGCAGCGTCGATGATGAGCATGATGGACAAACGTTATTGATGCCTGTCGTTACCCGACTGGATCAGCCTTGCGCCGATCGCTGCCGGATGGATTGCCAGTGTCAAGAAGCCTTCTTTCCACCAGGACATTTTGCAGGGCCTGGCGTGCCGAAGGGCTTAGCTGATGTTCTCTCTCCTTGAGTTCGAGCAAGATGGGGTTGGACCATCCACGATAGGTTTGCTCGGAAATTCGAGTAGATGTCATCTATCTCTCCTTTGATGAGTCGCCCGACAAGACAGTGGGCGAAGTCCTGTGCGCTAAAAATCCTAGTTGAGGAAACGACTTGTCGCCAGTGAGCGGATGGCAATGAAGTGCCGGTCATCCTTCGCGACGCGGGTAGTCCACGATTCGGGAGTAAACTTAAAAGGCTACCTCATCAAAAGGAGCCGCATATGATCGCCGATCAAATGAACAGACAGGAGTCGGAGCAAGGCGCTGTTTGGGATCAATACTTCTGTGCCGCGTTGATTGCCGAAAGCCATCTGACGGCACCGGTGGTAGGAGAAGCCACCCACGAAGACAGGCAGAATCTGTTAATCCAAAGGGCCAAAGCACTCGCCGATAAGATGCTGGAAAACAGAAGATAACCGCAGCCCAGCCATTGCGCTGGGCTCTTCGCTTTTTGATGCTTTTATCTTTCTGCGAAGTGAACGCTCCTTGGTCGCGGATCGTCTACAGTTGGTAGTTCATGGATACGGAGATCGAACATGAAGTGCCTAATTTGTCAGGCTGCCTCTAATACTGTTCATGCCGCTGAAGACTGGTCAGAAATCAAATGCCCGGCCGGATGTGGACGCTACAAGGTCTCTGCGAACCTAGTGGAGAAAATGAAATTCAAGAACGAGTTCTTTGACATCGAACGCACAAGACGATGGCTTGAGATGTCACGCATCGATGAGCCGGTGCCGTTGATATCCACCTATGACTACCACGTTTCCTTATTGCATCGCGACACCGAGGTGAGGTCGGTCATCGCGCCGATTCGCTCCAGGCAGCCGCTGACTTCGGATTAGGTGCTGGCTGTAACACCGTCAGCGCGGGCATTTGCTCGATCTATCGGACGAGAGGTCGATGAGGAACAAGTTTCAGAAGAGCATCCCCGCTATTTGTCACTCTCCCTATCCAGGTTGTCAGCGTTGATGGCGGGCTGAAGCGGCTATGGCTGAATGATCAGGAGGTGGCTATGAACTGTCCGCTTTGTGGAAATACTTATGCGCTGGAAGATTCTTCGTACGGGAGTGGCTTGCGCATTCATTGCGAGCCGTGCGGTGGTTTCTATCGAATTTCAACAACCCTGAGCGGCTTGGCCGAGGGAAAGATCTATGACACCGAGCGCGCTCGAGCCCGCCTGAAAAAGAAGCGTGAAACCGACGAATTGGAAGATCAAGAGCCGGCGCTAGGCGCGGAGGACGAAGACCTGCTCGTCGAGCCAAATTGATGTGTCGTGCAATAAGCATGCGACCCAGCGAACGACGCACCGGGTGTGGGACGGTTATCTCTGCGAGACGGTTGCGGTGGATGTGTGCACAAGGACTCGCCTGACCATGAAGACGGGTTTCGAACAGGATTCCAGGCCAGGCGAGCGTGCCAGATCCATGCGAGTTTTAATCCTGATGAACGCTTAGCGGCCCGGTTAATGATGAGCCTGTGCCACTCCGCGCAAAACCGTCGCAGCGGCGGATTGAGATCGAGTGCTGGCAATGTTTCCCAACGATACGACGCCCACCAGACGCTTGTCCCGGTTAAGCACGGGCAGACGGCGCAGTTGCACGTCCGCCATGTTTTTAGCCACATGCTCGATGTCTTCATCCTCAAAGCAATAGCGGATGCCGCCAGTCATTACTTTACTGATAGGGGTTTTGCCGGGGAGTCCTTCGGCTACGGCCCTAATGGCTATATCCCGGTCCGTGATCATGCCAATCAGACGCTCTTGCTCCTCAACCATGATGGCGCCGCTATCGATCCTGGCCATCATGTTCGCGGCCTCCTGGATCGTCTGGTTTGGCTTGGCTGTTAAAACATCTTTCGTCATGACTTCCGAAATCTTCATGAAAAGACTCCTTCAAAGTGATGCTTCGGTGATTAAGGGCTGCCAATTTATTCGACTTGGAGGGGAAGTGCGGGTTCAGATTGTTTTATCTCCGCTCGTCATGGTGGCGGATTGATTGGGGCGGGTCATGGTGCTCAGGCCCTAGATAGGCTCTATCAGTTCTGAGCCCTGGTTCCTCACATTGCCCACGGCCACGTCCACTTTGAACCATTCGAAGGCATCGCAAGGTTCGCGTTGCTGTAGGAGCTGTTCGGCACGTTCCTTGGGCGTGTAGGGATCAATCCATTCCCGGGCCAGTTCAGGATTGAGCGTCACAGGCCGCCGGTCGTGAATATCCACCATGCCGCCTTCACTGTCCGCAGTGATGATCACGAAGCCGTCATGCTCTTCCGGCTCCTTTTCGTACCTTGGATACTGACCAATGGCGGCGCACAGGATCGGCGCGTGATCCTTGCGACGGATCAGGTAAGGTTGTTTCTTCGGACCGCCCTCGTAAACCCATTCAAACCAGTTGTCGATGGCAATAATTGCCCGGTGCGGCCATATCTCCTTGAAGAATGGGTCGTGGGCGACTTTCTCAACCCGGGCGTTGATCGGTGTCGCGTGATCCCTGGCCCAATGCGGTCGCCAGCCCCAACGAACCCTGTCGGCGTGCAACATGCCGCTTTCCTCGTGGAACAGGGCGAGCTGAGTCGACGGCGCGGCGTTGTAGAGCTCGAGCGGCTGGTCGCCAGCATTGTTGACCAGGGCGTTGGGCATACTCAGCGCCGCCACGAACTCGTGGATACCTCGATACTGCGAAAGTCGTCCGCACATGGCTGAGCCCTCATGCTGAAGCTTAAGCTTAGACAATAGTTTCAAGGTGAGCTTTGAGGCTGCCTAACCAGTAACGCCTTCAAAAAACAGGGTCATTTGCGACACGCGACCAGGCCACATCGGGGATTCGCGGGTTTCTTGATTGATGTCAATCGCCTGAGTCGACCTGCTCTGTATTCTCCGGAGAAACCGACAGCTGAATCGAGGGCGAAAAATCATGCTCTATCCGCTGTTTCTGACCTTTCATCTGTTTGCCGCCCTGATCTTTATCGGCACGGTGTTCTTCGAAGTCCTGTTCCTGGAAAGCATCCGCAAACAGTTGCCCGCCAAAGTGATGCTGCTGGTCGAGGAGGGTATTGGCCGCCGCGCCCGCACCCTGATGCCGTGGGTGCTGCTGGTACTGTTCGGTGCGGGGCTGGGCATGGTCTGGCTGCGCTATTTGCCCGTTCTTGCAACGCCAATGGCCTCATCGTTCAGCACCTTGTTGCTGTTGAAAATCATGGTCGCCGTGAGCGTGCTGCTGCATTTCCTGGCGGCGATGTTTCTGTTCAAAAGCGGCCGAATGAACGCTCGATACCTGCATTTCATCCATGGCAGTGTGTTCTGCCATATGGTCGTCATTGTGCTGCTGGCCAAGGGAATGTTTTACCTGACGTGGTGAGCGGCCTTGCCCCAAGGTCTGTTCTGCAAGCACTTGACTTGCGCTTGATACAAGTCAAGGAGCATTGATCGCCAATCCCGGACACTGTTGATCCGCAGCCAGTCTCGGAGACCTGTCATGCTCGATTTTTCTCACGCCCCCGGCGAGCTGATCGCTCGGTGCGATCAGGGCGTACTCGACCCCAACTGCCATGCCGACACGCAAAAGTTTCATGACGGCATCGGCTCTCTGGATTTGCTCCGTGCCTTGCGCGTCAGCCGCCAGAAACGACGCCCGATCGCCCTGAACGTGCAGCTGCCTTCCCGGCTCAAGCCATCCTTTTGTTCCCCGCGCGATGCCTCCTGCGAGCATGGCGACATCGAACAGTACCTCCAGCGCCTGGAACACGAGATCGACCTCGTCGGTTGTCACCTGAGTTCGGAGCAGCGGGTCGAACAATTTCATCTGGGCGGCGGAACACCCACCAGCGCTGATCTCGAGCGGCTGATGAGTCATCTGCGTGGCCGGTTCAACTTTCTCGAACATGAGTGCGGCGACTACAGCGTTGACGTCGACCTTCACCATACCGATTGGACGACCATGGGCGCGCTGCGCAACCAGGGATTCAATCATGTCAGCATTGGCATTCCGGATATCGACACCGACTGTGACATGTCGGTGGCCTGCTATCAGAATCCGGCCCCCATTCATTCACTGATCGATGCCGCCCGCACCTTTGGTTATCGATCGATCAATGTCGATCTGGGTTTTGGCCATGCCTGGCAAACGCCAGAAAGCTTCGCGCTGAAGCTGGCGGCGATCATTGAGCTGGAGCCGGACAGGCTGATGGTGTTCGACTATGCCCGACCACCACGCCGCTATCGGCCAAGGCTCGGCGACAAGGTCAGGGAACTGTGCAGCCAGGACGATAAAGGCGCGATGCGCCAGATCGCCTTCGAACAGTTGATCGCCGTGGGCTATCACTACATCGGTATGGGGCAGTTTGTGCGGCCCGACGATGATCTGGCGATCGCTCAGGAGCGCGGCCGGTTACGTCGCACGTGTGACGGTTTTACCCGTCACGGCTATTGCGACCATATCGGCTTCGGTTTGGGGGCTATCAGTCAGATCGACGATTTGTACACGCAGAACACCGACGCAATCGAGCGCTATCAGCAGCAACTGGACCGGGGCCAATTGCCGACGTCTCGTGGCTGGCGTTTCGAGGCGGGGGATCAGATACGGCACATGGTCATGGAGCGTCTGGCGTGTGATCAAGAGCTGGATATCCGCGCCATCGAGCGGCGCTATGGGCTGATTTTCCATCAGTATTTTTCATCTGTCTGGCCATTGCTGGAGCAATTGAGTCGTGAGGGGTTGATCGAATTGTCGGACCGTTTCATCAGCATTCTTCCCGCCGGCCGGCCGGAAGTGGATGCCATCTGCAACCTGTTTGAAAAGGATTCGGGCAGTGCAAGGCATTAACCCACCTGCGAGTTGATTGATCATGAAACCTGCATTCGATTTCGATCGAGCCCTGGTCGAAAAATATGACCGTCCCGGGCCGCGTTATACCTCTTACCCTACGGCGCCGCAGTTTCATCAGGCGTTTGCCGTCGATGACTATCAGCGTGCCGCCTCCGACAGCAACCTGGCGGCGGTGCCCAAGCCGTTGTCGGTGTATATCCACATCCCGTTCTGCAAGAGCCTTTGCTACTACTGCGCCTGCAACAAAATCATTACCCAGAAAACCCATCGGGCCGTCGAATACCTGACGTACCTCAAACGTGAAATCGTGATGCAGGCGGCCTTGTTCGACAGCACGCGCAAACTCACGCAACTGCACCTGGGCGGTGGCACGCCGACGTATTTGACCCGTGAACAGCTGGCGGATCTGATGGATTGCTTGCACCAGGCGTTCGACATGGACGACAGCGATGACCATGAGTTTTCCATCGAGGTCGATCCGCGCACCATCAACACCGAGCAGATCCAGTCGCTGCGTCAATTGGGCTTTAACCGCTTGAGTTTCGGCGTGCAGGACTTCGATCCCGACGTGCAGGCGGCGGTCAATCGCCAGCAAAGTGAAGAACAGATTTACGCGCTGGTCGCGGCGGCGCGTGAGGCGCAATTCAAGTCGATCAGCGTCGATCTGATTTACGGCCTGCCACTGCAAACCGTGAACAGTTTCGACATCACCCTCGGCAAGATCATCGCCCTGCGCCCGGACCGGATTGCCGCTTACAGCTACGCGCATTTGCCGGAGCTGGTGCGCGCGCAACGGCTGATTCGCCCGGCGGACATGCCGCCACCGGAGCGCAAGCTGGAGTTGCTCGAGCTGACCATCCGCCGCCTGACCGAGGCCGGTTATGTCTATATCGGCATGGATCATTTCGCCTTGCCGGACGATGAACTGGCGCTGGCCCGCACCCATGGCACTCTGCAACGCAATTTTCAGGGCTACTCGACCCATGCCGACTGTGACTTGATCGGCCTTGGGGTGTCTTCGATCGGTAAGGTCGGCGACAGCTATAGCCAGAGCGTCAAGGAGCTTTCGCAATACTACGCCCGTATCGATCAAGGCTTGTTGCCGGTGCATCGAGGTTACCGCTTGAGCGCCGATGACTTGCTGCGCCGCGAAGTGATCAGCGACCTGATGTGCCACGGCAGGATCGATTTCGCCAAGTTCGAAGCGGGTCATGGTATTTGCTTCACCGAGTATTTTGCCGATGCGCTGGCGCAACTGGACGAGCAGGTGCGTGACGGGCTCCTGCAGATTCACAGCGACGAATTGGTGCTGTTGCCGCAAGGGCATTTGATGATGCGCAGTGCCGCGATGGCATTTGACGCCTATCTGGGAGGGGAGCAAAAAGGCCGGTTTTCCCGCACCGTTTGAGGCTTCGGGCGCTCTGGCGCGAGGAATTTTATCGAGTTGATTTCAATCAAGGGCGGGGCACACAGCGCTCCCTAACATGGCCGCAAGCCCCTTTGAAATCAGCGTGCTCATGACAAGCCATCAGCCTTCGACACCTGGCAATCCGCGCATCTGGAGCGTCGGGCTGGCGGTGATGGTCTTGCTGATGATCGCCGCGTTCGCGACGGTGCAGGCCAAGTCATACGGCGACATCGAGCAGCAGCGCATCGAGAAGGTTTTCCCTCAAACCGATTCGGTGTCCGCAGCCGAAGGCACGTTCAAGGTGCGCACGCTGTCCGCGGCCGGCAAGGTCATCGGGTACGTGTTCCAGAGCCTGGATGTGGTGGACATTCCGGCCTACTCGGGCAAACCCATCAATACTCAGGTGATCCTCGACACCGCCGGCGTGATTCAAGACGCCTATGTACTGGAGCACCACGAACCGATTCTGCTGATCGGCATCCCCGAAGAAAAACTTCACGGCTTCAGCGCCCGATACAAAGGGATCAAGGTCAGCCAGCGGGTGGTCGTCGGCCATTCCAGCGACCCGAGCGCGGTCACCGTGGATGCCATCGCCGGCGCAACCGTCACCGCCATGGTGGTCAATGAGGTCATCATGCGTGCCGCCCATGAGGTGGCCGTATCGTTGAAGCTGATCGAGGACAGGGGCGGGGTGGTGAACAGGCCCGCCACCGTGCGCCAGGATTTTTACGAGCCTGCCACCTGGGAGCAACTGACCGGTAACGGCGCCATTCGCCGGTTGAACCTGACCCGTGGGCAGGTCGATGCTGCCTTCAAGGGCACCGAAGCCGAAGGCGTCGACAACGCCGGCCCGGATCAAGTCGATGACACCTTTATCGAGCTGTACACCGCCGACTTGAACCCTCCGACCATTGGCCGCGCGCTGCTGGGCGACAATCAATATCGCTTCCTCATGCAGGAACTCAAACCCGGCGAACAGGCCATCGTGGTGCTGGGGCGTGGGCTGTTTTCCTATAAAGGCTCGGGGTATGTGCGCGGCGGGATTTTCGATCGGGTGCAATTGCGCCAGTTCGGCAACGTCATCAGCTTTCGCGACATGGACCATCAGCGGCTCTCCGACGTGTTTGCCAAGGGCATGCCCGAGTTCACTGAAATGTCGGTGTTCATTGTGCGCAAACCGGCGGGGTTCGACCCGGGGTCGCCCTGGTCCCTGGAGCTCCTGGTGCGGCGTCAGACGGGACCGGTCAGCGGCACCTTCAGCAGCTTCGAACTGCCTTATCAACTGCCCGAACCCTACCTTGAGCGACCTGCGCCCAGTGTCGTAGAACGGGCGGCCATCGAGGAAGCCAGCCGGCCGATGTGGTTGAACATCTGGTACCAGAAACACTTCCAGATCGCCGTCCTCGCGAGCGCGTTGTTGCTGCTCACGGCCATCCTGTTCCTGCAAGACAAGCTCACTCGCCGGCCACGCTTTCTGCACTGGCTGCGTCGTGGTTATTTGCTCTTTACCGTGGTCTTTCTGGGCTGGTATGCCTTGGGGCAGTTGTCGGTGGTCAATGTCCTGACCTTTGTGCATGCGCTGTTCGAGCACTTTCGCTGGGAGCTGTTTCTCACCGATCCGCTGATCTTCATGCTCTGGGTCTTCGCCGCCGCGAGCATCCTGCTGTGGGGCCGTGGTGTGTTCTGCGGCTGGCTGTGTCCGTTTGGCGCCTTGCAAGAGCTGATCAACGAAGCCGCGCGCAAGTTGAAAATCCCCCAGTACGAACTGCCCTTTGCGGTGCATGAGCGGCTGTGGGCGATCAAATACATCATCTTGCTGCTGCTTTTCGGCATCTCCCTGGAATCGATGTCCACCGCCGAGCTGTTCGCCGAGGTGGAACCCTTCAAAACCGCCATCACCCTCAAGTTCGACCGTCAGTGGTGGTTCGTGCTCTACGCGGTGGCGCTGCTGGTCATCAACCTTTTCACGCGCAAAGTCTATTGCCGCTACATCTGCCCCTTGGGCGCGGCGCTAGCGATCCCAAGCAAATTTCGCCTGTTCGACTGGCTCAAACGCCGCAAGGAGTGCGGCACGCCTTGCCAACTGTGCGCCAAGGAATGCGAGATCCAGGCGATTCATCCCGATGGCCGAATCAACGCCAACGAGTGCCACTACTGCCTCGATTGCCAGATGACCTATCACAACGAAAACAAATGCCCGCCGCTGATCAACAAGCGCAAGAAGCGCGGCAAAGCGGCACCCGCTGCTGTGCAACTGATACCTGTCGTGGAAGTGACCGCTCTGGAATGAACCCCGCGAGCACCTGTGCGCAGTGACCGTTTTTATCCCTTCAAGGAAAACACCTGATGAACGACACAGAATCCAAAAAAACCACTGAAGTGCCGGAACCGACCGGCCTCAGTCGTCGCGGTTTCCTGGGCACCAGCGCAGTGACCGGTGCGGTACTGGCCGGCGCCACGGCCATCGGTGGCGCAGTGTTCACCCGTGAGACATGGGCGGCAGCGGCCAAGGACGCACAACTGAAAACCCACGTCGGCCCGGGCGAACTGGACCAGTACTACGGTTTCTGGAGCGGCGGCCATCAGGGTGAAGTGCGGATCATGGGCATTCCGTCGATGCGCGAGTTGTTGCGTGTTCCGGTGTTCAACGTCGATTCCGCCACCGGTTGGGGCCTGACCAACGAAAGCAAACGGATCATGGGCGATAGCGCGCATTTCCAGAATGGCGACTGCCACCATCCGCATTTGTCGATGACCGACGGCAAGTACGACGGCAAATACCTGTTCATCAACGACAAGGCCAACAGCCGCGTTGCGCGTATCCGCCTGGACATCATGAAGTGCGACAAGATGCTCACCGTGCCCAATGTTCAGGCTGTTCACGGGTTGCGCCTGCAGAAAGTGCCGCACACCAAGTACGTATTCGCCAATGCCGAATTCGTGATTCCGCACCCCAATGACGGCAGCACCTTCGACCTGCAAGACAAGAACAGCTACACCATGTTCAACGCCATCGATGCCGAGAAAATGGAGATGGCGTTCCAGGTCATCGTCGACGGCAACCTGGACAACACCGACGCCGACTACACCGGTAAATACGCGGCGTCGACCTGCTACAACTCGGAGAAGGCCTACGACCTGGGCGGCATGATGCGCAATGAGCGCGACTGGGTGGTGGTGTTCAACATCCCGCGCATCGAAGCGGCGATCAAGGCCGGCAAGTTCATCACCCTCGACGGCTCGAAAGTGCCGGTGGTCGACGGTCGTAAAACCGAAGGCAAGGACAGCGCGTTCACCCGATACATCCCGACGCCGAAGAACCCCCACGGCCTCAATACCTCGCCCGATGGCAAGTACTTCATTGCCAACGGCAAGCTTTCGCCGACCTGCACCATCATTGCCATCGCCAAGCTTGACGATCTGTTCGACGACAAATTCAAGGACCCGCGTGACGTTGTGGTCGGTGAGCCCGAGCTCGGTCTGGGCCCGCTGCACACCACTTTCGACGGCCGCGGCAATGCCTACACCACGCTGTTTATCGACAGTCAGGTGGTGAAGTGGAACGTGGAAGAAGCCATTCGCGCCTACACCGGCGAGAAGGTCAACTACATCAAGCAGAAACTCGATGTGCAGTATCAGCCGGGCCACAACCACGCCTCGCTGACCGAAACAAGTGAGGCCGACGGCCAATGGCTGATGGTGCTCAGCAAGTTTTCCAAGGACCGCTTCCTGCCGACCGGCCCGTTGCACCCGGAAAACGATCAGTTGATCGATATCTCCGGCGAGGAAATGAAACTGGTGCACGACGGCCCGGCCTTTGCCGAACCCCACGACTGCGTCATGGCCCGCCGCGACCAGATCAAGACCAAGAAGATCTGGGACCGCAACGACCCGTTTTTTGCCGAAACCGTGGTCATCGCCGCGAAGGACGGGATCAAGCTGGAGACCGACAACAAGGTCATCCGTGACGGTAACAAAGTCCGCGTCTACATGACCTCGATGGCCCCGGCCTACGGGCTGCCGGAGTTCACCGTCAAACAGGGCAACGAGGTCACGGTGACCATTACCAACATCGACCAGATTGAAGACGTGACCCACGGCTTCGTGATGACCAACCATGGCGTGAGCATGGAGATCAGTCCGCAGCAGACCTCATCGATCACCTTCATCGCCGACAAGGCTGGCCTGCATTGGTATTACTGCAGCTGGTTCTGCCATGCACTGCACATGGAAATGGTCGGTCGCATGAAGGTCGAGAAGGCCTGACAGTTGCCAATCGACGGGAGCGGGCCGATGACCGATATCAAGGAAAACCCGGTGAAGGCCATTGCCCTTGTGCTCCTGTTGATGTCAGGCGGCGCACTGGCGGCGGTGCAACCCATCACCACATTGCCGTTGCGGGTTGACGCGGAACAACGCTGGCACTTGCCGGCGGGCGAGTACGTTGGCTCGTTCAGCGTCGATCAACCGATGCAGATTCTCTGCGAGCCCGGCGCGGTGTTTCAGGCGCAAGGGCAGGGCAACGGCGTGATCGTCAGCGCGCCGGATGTTGGCATCGAAGGCTGTACCTTTCTGGACTGGGGGCACGACCTCACGGCCATGAATGCGGCGGTGTTCCTCCAGCCCATGGCCCGTGGCGCGGTGATCAAAGGCAATCGCCTGCAGGGCCAGGGTTTCGGTATCTGGGTTGACGGGACTCAGGATGCGAGCCTGATCGACAACCGTATCCAGGGGGATCCGGCGTTGCGCTCCCAGGATCGCGGCAACGGTATTCATCTGTACGCGGTGCATGGTGCCCGGGTCATCGGCAACCAGGTGCGCGATACCCGCGATGGCATCTACATCGATACCTCCAACGGCAACCTGCTGCAGGGCAATACCCTGGAAGACCTGCGTTACGGCGTGCATTACATGTTCGCCAAC
Organism: Pseudomonas sp. PDM24; assembly: GCF_019218905.1. Lineage (NCBI taxonomy): Bacteria > Pseudomonadati > Pseudomonadota > Gammaproteobacteria > Pseudomonadales > Pseudomonadaceae > Pseudomonas > Pseudomonas sp. PDM24. Next base: position 954,694 of record NZ_JAHUWR010000001.1, read on the forward strand.
GACAACCGGCTGATCGGCAATACCACCCGCCGCACCCGCACCGGCTACGCCTTGATGCAAAGCCGCAAGCTCATGGTGATCGGCAACCGCTCGGAACAGGATCAGAACTACGGCATCCTGATGAACTACATCACCTATTCAACCTTGCGCGACAACTTCGTCACGGACGTGCACGACGGCTCGACCGGCGACAGCATGATCAGCGGCGCCGAGGGCAAGGCGTTGTTCATCTACAACTCGCTGTTCAACAGCATCGAACACAACCACTTCGAGCACAGCGCCGTGGGCATTCACCTCACCGCCGGTTCCGAAGACAACCGCATCGCCGACAACGCCTTTGTCGGCAACCAACGGCAGGTCAAATACGTCGCCACCCGCTTGCAGGAATGGTCGGTGGATGGCCGGGGCAATTATTGGAGCGATTACCTGGGCTGGGATCGCAACAACGATGGCCTGGGCGATATCGCCTACGAACCCAACGACAACGTCGACCGCTTGCTGTGGCTGTACCCGCAGGTGCGGCTGTTGATGAACAGCCCCGGGATCGAATTGCTGCGCTGGGTGCAACGGGCCTTTCCGGTGATGAAGTCGCCGGGCGTCCTGGACAGCCATCCGCTGATGAATCCCACCACCCAACCCCTGACCCAGGAGCCCACCGCATGAACGTCATCGACATGGAAGGCGTCAGCCAGCGCTATGGGTACACCACCGTGTTGCATCAATTGAACCTGAGCCTGGGCGAAGGCGAAGTGCTGGGCTTGTTCGGGCACAACGGCGCGGGCAAGACCACCAGCATGAAACTGGTGCTCGGTCTGCTTCAGGCCAGTGAAGGGCAGGTCAGGGTGTTCGGCCGCACGCCCAGTGATCCGCAGGTTCGGCGTTTGCTGGGCTATTTGCCGGAGAACGTGACCTTCTATCCGCAGATGAGCGGCCTGGAGACCTTGCGGCATTTCGCCCGACTCAAAGGCGCAGCGCCCGCGCAGGTGGACGTGCTGCTGGAGGAGGTCGGCCTGGCGGGCGCGGCGCATCGACGGGTCAAGACCTATTCCAAAGGCATGCGCCAACGCCTGGGACTGGCGCAAGCCTTGCTCGGCGAGCCGCGTTTATTGCTGCTCGACGAACCGACCGTCGGCCTCGATCCGATCGCCACTCAAGACCTCTATCGGTTACTCGACCGGCTGCGCAGCCAGGGCACCAGCATCATTCTTTGTTCCCACGTATTGCCGGGGGTCGAGGCGCATATCAACCGTGCCGCGATTCTGACCCAGGGGCGCCTGCTGGCCCTCGGCAGTCTGCGCAGCCTGCGCGAGGAAGCCGGGTTGCCGACGCTGATTCGCGCCCACGGGCTCAAGCACGCCGGGCCGTTGCAGCGATCCTGGAACAACGCCGGGCATGTCACTCAGCGCTGGGGCGTGGAGGGTCTTGAAGTGGCTGCGCTCAATGGCAACAAACTGGACCTGTTGCGCCAACTGCTCAATGAACACGAGCCGGCCGACGTGGAAATCGACCCACCGTCCCTGGAGGACATCTACCGCTATTACATGGGCCGGGCCGGTGCGACCCCCAGTGGAGAGACCGTATGAACCCGATCTGGAACATGGCCCGCAAGGAATTCAATGACGGTTTGCGCAACCGCTGGTTGTTGGCGATCAGCCTGTTGTTCGCGGTGTTGGCGACGGGCATCGCCTGGTTGGGGGCGGCGGCTTCCGGGCAATTGGGCTTCACCTCGGTGCCCGCCACCATCGCCAGCCTGGCCAGCCTGGCGACGTTCCTGATGCCGCTGATTGCCTTGCTGCTGGCCTATGACGCCATTGTCGGCGAAGACGAAAGCGGCACGTTGCTGCTGTTGCTGACCTATCCGCTGGGGCGCGGGCACATTCTGCTCGGCAAATTCGTCGGCCACGGATTGATCCTGGCGCTGGCGACCTTCATCGGTTTCGGCTGCGCGATGCTCGCGATTGCGGTGCTGGTGGAGGACGTCGAACTGAACCTGCTGCTCTGGGCGTTTGGACGATTCATGCTGTCGTCGACGTTACTGGGTTGGGGCTTTCTAGGGCTGGCCTATGTGCTGAGCAGTGTGTCTGCCGAGAAATCCACGGCCGCCGGGTTGGCGCTGGGGGCGTGGTTCTTCTTCGTGCTGGTGTTCGACCTGGCGCTGTTGGCGCTGCTGGTGCTCAGCGAAGGGCAGTTCAACCCGAAGGTGCTGCCCTGGTTACTGCTGCTCAATCCCACCGACGTCTATCGCTTGATCAATCTCTCCGGTTTCGAGCCCGGCGCCGGCAGTGCTGGTGTACTGACCCTGGGCAGCGATTTGCCTGTACCGGGCTCGATGCTCTGGTTGTGCCTGTTGCTGTGGGTGGCGGTGCCTTTGGGCTTGGCCTGGTTGCTGTTCCGTCGACGGGCGACATGAATTCACACCTTGGTTTTTGGAGCATCTGACGATGAGTAATCTGTATTCGACGACGGTACGCGTCGCGGCGGGCCTGATGGTCTGTCTGCTGCTGGCGGCCTGTGACAAACCCGTGCAAGCCACCTACAGCGACGCCGCCACGGCCTTTCATCCCAGTGATGAATGCCATGTTTGCGGCATGATCATCGACGGCTTCCCCGGGCCCAAGGGCGAAGTGGTCGAGCGCAGCGGCATCAAGAAATTCTGCTCCACGGCGGAGATGATCGGTTGGTGGCTGCAACCGGAAAATCATCATGGCGAGGCCCGGTTGTATGTCCACGACATGGGCCGCAGCCCGTGGAACGCACCCAATGATGCCCATCTGATCGATGCCAAGGATGCGTTTTACGTGGTCGGCACCCAGCTCAAGGGGGCAATGGGTGTGGTGTTGGCGTCCTTCTCCAGCCAACAGGCTGCGGAAAAACTGGCCGCCGACCAGGGCGGTCGTGTGCTGCGATTCAGCGAAATCGATCAGGCAGTGCTTCAGCAGCAGCCAGCGATGTCGCACTCGACTCATTGATCGGCGCGCCATCGAGAAAAGTGATCGCCGTCAAGTCAGTATTTCTGCGTCTGTTCAAAGATAGGGGCTCACAACGTCCCCAGTGCTTGGCATTAACGATGCCCAGGAGAACATGATGCAAACCGAGTTTCAGGATCGTCTGGCGGTGATCACCGGTGCCAGTTCCGGGATTGGCCTGGCGTTGTGCGCCGCGCTGTTGCCGCGTGGGGTCAAGGTGCTGGCGATGTCACGCACCGTCGGTGAATTGCCAGCCTTGCAGCAGATCTACGGTGAACGGCTGCAATGGTGTGCCGGGGACGTCACGTGCGAGGAAGACTTGCAAGGGCTGGCCCGGCGGGCGGCGGCACTGGGGCGGGTGGATTATCTGGTGCCCAACGCGGGCATTGCCGAAATGGCCGACAGCCTGGACATGCCGGCCTTCCAGCGCCAATGGGCGGTCAACGGTGCCGGGGCGTTGAACACCCTGGCGGCGTTGCGCGGTGAGTTGGCGAGCCCGGCTTCGGTGGTGTTTGTCGGTAGTTTCCTGACCGGTTCGAGCTTTCCCGGTCTGGCCGCCTGCATCGCCAGCAAGGCCGCGCTGGCGGCTCAGGCACGCACATTGGCGGTGGAGTTTGCGCGTTATGACGTGCGCATCAATCTGGTCTCGCCGGGGCCGACCGCGACGTCGATGTGGGACAACCTGGGGTTGAGCGATGGTGAGCTCGATGACGTCGCTGACACGTTGGGTAAACGTCTGCTGCCCGGTCATTTCCTTGATGCGTCGGCGGTGGCTAATGTGATTATTTTTCAACTGTCCCAAGGCGCCCGGGGTGTCTATGGGCAGGATTGGAAGGTCGATAACGGTTATACGTTGGGCTGATGGGTGAACGGGGTGGGAAGGCGGTCTGTGGTTTGTTGACCGAGTACATATCCGTTTCTGCGGTCACGGCTACTTGGGGTTCCGCTCTTACAGCGGGTTACTTTGAAAAGCGCAAAGTAACCAAACGCTTTCGCCCCTGACGTACGGTGGCTCGCCATACCCTCACTCCGGTCCTGCTCCGTGGGCCCGCCGCCATCGGCCATCCATGGCCGGGGGCGGCCACCGCGGCATCCTTGCCGCGGTGCCCACTGCGCAGAACCTGCGCTCGGCCTTCCGACGGGGCAGATCAAAATCAAAAGCCAGAAGCGAGGCGGCCTGATAGCCGACCTGATGTTGGTTCGGTCAAGTCTGGTCAGCGGCGGTGTACCCGAATGTCATGCCTGACAACATTTCAACTGTGGGAGCGGGCTTGCTCGCGAAGAGGCCGTGTCAGTCGACATAAATGTTGAATGTAAGTCCGCTTTCGCGAGCAAGCCCGCTCCCACAATTAATCAGGGTTGCTTCCAGAGGATGTGAACGATCAAGTCAGCGAAGCGCGCCCGCTTGATGCCTAGGTCGGCCCAGAGGCCGCCTCGCTTTTGCTGTTGCGGTAGTCGCCCCCTCGAGAGGCCGAGCGGAGGTTCTGCGTAGTGGGCAACCCGGCATGGATGCCGGGTTAGCCGCGCACGGCCATGGATGGCCGATCGCGGCGGGCCCACGGAGCAGGACCGGAGCGAGGGCATGCCGAGCCTGGGCGAGGCACCGAACGAAAGGGGCAAAAGCGCTTTGGTTACTTTCGCGCTTTTCGAAAGTGACTCGCTGTAAAAGCGAAACCAATAGCAGCCATTACCGCAGAAATGGATATACACCCAAGCCCCAAGCCCATAACCCTAATGCGAAGTCCCCTCCACAAACTCAATCTTGTTCCCCACGTTGTACTTACCCGACGGCTTGTTCATCGGCAGGCGTTTGATCTCCTTAAGGGTATTGCTGTCGTACACAATCAACGCGCCATCGTTGGCCCAAATACTCAAAAGCAGGTAGCGGCCATCGCGAGTGAACTCGACATGGGCAGCCGTCTTGCCGGGCATCGGGCGCAAGGTGTGGGCGATTTCCAGAGTCTGTTTGTCAATCAGGTGGATCGCATCGTTGTCCGGCCCGAAGAACACGTCGGTCCAGGCATACCGCGAGTTGACGTGACTGCGCATGAAGAAGCCCGGCCCCAGGGTCGGAATTTCCTTGATCAGTTTCCAGGTCTTGAAATCGATGACCGAGATCAGTCCCTTGCTGATGTTCGGCGTGGCGAACACCCACTCACCGTTACGTTTCCAGTAGGTTCCCGACCCCAGATGCGGCATGCCCGGCAGCGGTATGTCGGTGACCACCTTGCCACTGTCGAGGTCGATCACCTGGCCGCCCTTGGCCTTGCGCGAGGTGGCCAGCAGTTGCTTGTAGTCCGGTGAAAAGGAAAAGTCGTCCAGCACATCCTCGGCCTGGATCCGTCGTGGTTCGAAGTCCGGTGTGCCGGCACTCGACAACTCCCAGACTTCCTTCACATCCTTGAGCGCCACGATGAAACTGTCCCGTGGCGGGGCGGTGTAGACCGCGCTGACCCGAGACGCGGTGCCGTCCTGGCCGATTGCGGGGATGGTTTTGACCAGTGACAGATCGCGGGCATCGAGCACCACCAGATTGCCCGGCAGATAGTTGCCCGCCAGCACCCAGCGGCCATCCTTGCTCACCGCCAGGTTGCGGGTATTGAGCCCGGCGCGGACCTCGGCGATCAGCTTCAGGTTGTGCAGGTCGTACAGGCTGACCCAGCCATCCCGTGAGGCGACGTAGACGAAGCGTCCATCCGGCGAGAACTTCGGCCCGCCATGCACCGCAAAGTGCGAAGCAAACCGCGCCAGCACAGCGAAACGATCGCCGTCGAGGATATCGATGTGATGGTCGCCGGCTTCCACCACCACAAACAGGTTCAGCGGATCGGCGCCATGCTGGGGCGTGTCGGGCAGTTTACTGATGTCGGCGAGGATGGAATGACTGCCGCTAATGTCGTCGTTACTCCAGGTGGGTGGGGTGGCGGGGGGTTGCTGAAGGTAATCCACCAGGGCGCCGATCTGTGCTGGACTGAACAGGTTGGCATACCCGGTCATCTGACTCGCGGGGCGACCATTCTGGATGACGCTGCGGATTTCATCGGGTTTGATCCGGCTCAGACTCTCCGGCAGCAAGGCCGGCCCCGTACCGCCGAAGCGGTTGGCGCCATGGCAGCGCTGGCAATGTTGTTGGTAGAGGTCGGCGGCCGCGTCGGAGGATGGAAGCGCTGCACCGGCATGGGCTGCACCGATCCATAACAATGGGGCAAGCAGCATGCGCCTCATATCGCCACCTTACCGTGGCGTTGCAACACGGGAACGGAATAAAAGCGCGCCGGGTATTCCTGCTGTTGGGTAGCGAACAGATCGACCACTTTGCCGATCACCGTCAGCGTCGGAATGCCCGGCGGGCAATCCAGCGCCAGGGTTGGCAACTGGTGCAGCATGCCTCGGGCGACGTGCTGGTCGGGACGCGTGCCATTGCTGATCAGCGCCGCCGGTGTATCGGCGGCCATTCCGGCTTCGATCAGGCGCTGGGCAATAATCCCGAGATTCGATAACCCCATGTAAAACACCAGGGTCTGGCTGCTGTCGGCGAGGCTGCTCCAGGGCAGTTGCAACTCACCATCGCGTTGCAAATGACCGGTGATGAAGCGACAGGAGTTGACCAGATCCCGGTGGGTCAGCGGGATGCCGGCGTAAGCACTGCAGCCGGAAGCGGCGGTAATGCCCGGGACCACCTGGCAGTCAATATTGCGTTGCAGCAGATACTCCAGCTCCTCGGCGCCACGGCCGAATATGAACGGGTCGCCTCCCTTGAGCCGGACCACGCGCTGCCCCTGATCGGCGAGGTCGGCGAGCAGTTCGTTGATCTGTTCCTGGGGCAGGCTGTGGCAGCCGCTGGCCTTGCCAACGTAATGCCGGGCGCAGGTGAGGGGGATCAACGTCAGCAGCTCGGGGCTGATCAGGCGGTCGTAAACCACGGCGTCAGCCTGCATCAACAGGCTCCAGGCACGCAGGGTCAGCAAGCGTGGATCACCGGGGCCGGCGCCGACCAGGGCCACTTCGCCCGGTCTGAACGGGGACGCAAGTGCGGCCGGTAAAACAATCGATGGGTGCATGGGACGTCCTTGGTTCTTCATCAGGTTGGCCGGCCCCATCCTTTGCCAGATGGCTCGCCAGGCGGATGCTTCAGTGCATGACGCAAGGGATGGTGATTAATGGCGGCATACCGATTTCCTCATCGCTGAGATGGCAACCGGGGTCTTGGCCCCAGAGGTCGCCTTCGGCCCAGGCGCGGGTGCGGGTATTGCCGTTGCAGATGTTCAACCAGCGGCATTGGCCACAACGGCCACCGACGACGCGAGGATGCGCGCGCAGCTGCTGCAACAACGCGTCCGGCTGGTCCAGCCAGAGCGTGCGAAACGGCGTGTGCCGGACGTTGCCCACCGAGTGCTGCCACCAATAGGTGTCGGGGTGCACTTCGCCGGTGTTGTCGATGTTGGCGATGCCGCTGCCCGACGCGTTGCCGCCCCAGGCCTGGAGCATGTGTTCCAGGCGCGGGTAATGTTCGGGCAGACGCAGGCCCACCCAGTGCAGCAAGAGAATCGCGTCGGCGTCGTTGTTACCGCTGACAAAATCGCTGTCGCGACCGTGCTCGATGTCTTCCCAGGCCCGTTCGAAGATCAGCGTCATCGCTTCGCGGCTCATCTGCTGCCGGGCGTCGAGCTTGCGGCTGCGTTTGCCGCGACCGCTGTAATTGAGGTGCGACAGATAAAACTTCTGCACGTCGTACTCGCGCATCAGCGCCAGTAATTGCGGCAATTGTTGATGGTTCTCCTGGGTCAGCGTAGTGCGCAGGCCGACGCGAATGCCTTGTTCACGACAGAGCCGAATCGCCCGCATGGAACTGGCGAAGCTGCCCTTGAGTTGGCGGAACGCATCATGGATGGCTTCCAGGCCATCGATGCTGATCCCGACATAGTCGAAATTCGCCGCGCGGATCTGCGTGATGTTCTGCTCATCGATCAGCGTGCCGTTGGTGGACAACGCCACAAAGAAACCCTTGGTGCGGGCGTAGGCGCTGAGCACAAACAGATCCTCGCGCAACAGCGGTTCACCGCCGGAAAGAATCAGCACCTTCACCCCGGCGTCGTGCAGGTCGTCGATCACGGTCAGTGCGGCGGGCGTATCCAGTTCGTCGCGAAAGACGCTGTCGGCAGAAGTGGCGTAGCAGTGTTTGCAGGTCAGGTTGCAGCGCCTGAGCAGATTCCAGATCACCACCGGCGGCCGGTTGCTGCCCGGTGGGTTGGTTCTGGGGGCAGGCGCCTGGCCGGTCAGGGCACGCAGGTATTGGCTGATCCTCAACATGCAAATCTCCTTGAGTCGGGGTGTGTTCTGCGCGAAGCGGGTGGTAAACGCAAACCTGATGCCCGTAGCAGCTGCCGAGCTTGCGAGGCTGCGTTCGGCTGCGCAGCAGTCGTAAAACCTGTGTGCGTGATGTGTCTGACATACCGCACTGCCTGATTTAACGACTGCTGCGCAGCCGAACGCAGGCTTCGCCAGCTGCTACACGGTATGCGTCGAACTGGCCGGCACTACGCGCAAACCGGTTTTCTTCAGGATGCGGCTGCTCACCAGCATCTCGTCGGCGGCGCAGGCGTCGCCCAGCAAGTAGCGCAGGTGCTCGCGGTAGCTGTCGATTTCCTCGCGGCTGCGGCCGTGGACCATGGCGAACAGGTTGTAGCGCCACGCGGTTCGTCGCGGGCGTCGATAGCAATGACTGACGAAGGGCTGCGCACCGATCAGTGCGCCGAGGCGCGGCATGTCCGTGTCGCGCACATCCCAGACGGTCATGCCGTTGTAGCGATAACCCAGGCGATAGTGGTTGGGGACCGCGGCGATGCGCCGGATGGCGCCCTCGGCCTGCAAGCGTTTGAGCAAGTCCAGGGTGGATTCGATGCTCAGCTCCAGCTGTTCGGCGAGCCAGGCCCACGGGTCGTCCAGCAACGGCAGGCCGGCCTGGGTCAGCTCGATCAGACGCCGAGCGAGGGTGTCTTCAGACCGGGAAGTACAGACCGACATGGTACGTCTCCTCTTTGGGCAAGTTGAGCAGCGGCAGGCCGGTCAGGGTTTCGATGTGCTGCAGGGTCTCGGCGATACCTTGTTCGGTCGGGCAGCCGAGCACAAACCACATGTTCCAGGCGTGTTCGCGTCGGTAGTTGTGCGCCACTTCAGGCAGTGCATGCAGTTGCTCGGCGACGTCTTCGAAACGCTCCTCCGGCACCGCCAATGCGGCAAGGGTGAAGGCGCCGCCGAGGCGTTCGATGTCGAACATCGGGCCGAAGCGCGTGAGCATGCCGTCTTCCAGCAATTCATGGAGGCGGTCGAGCAGTTCGGTACTGCTGCTCTCCAGTTCGGCGGCCAGTGCCTGCCACGGGTGGCGCACCAGCGGCAGGCCCAGTTGCAGGCGGTTGATCAGCCGACGGTCGAGGTCATCCATGGGTGGGGGCTCCGGTTGGTGAGGGTGTAAAGCGTCCGCCGCACTGTTTGAACGCGTGAGTGCTGAACAGCAGTTGGTGGGGCAGGTCGCTCAGCAGGTGTTTTTCCAGTAACGCCTGGACCTGCGCTTCGACCAGCTCTCGTTGGCGCCCATGAACCATGCAAAAGAGGTTGTAGCGCCACTGCGGCAGGCGCCGCGGCCGTTGGTAGCAGAGGGTGATGCCGTGCGCCCGGCCCAGGCGTTGGCCGACTTCGTCGATCAGCGCGTCCGGAACATCCAGCACCAGCATGGCGTTGGCGGTAAAACCCAGCGCGCGATGGTTGAGCACCAGGCCGACCCGGCGAAACAGCCCTTGCTCGTGCCACTGGTGCATTTGCGCGAGTACCTGGTTTTCGTCGGCGTCTATCCGTTCGGCGAGGGCCAGGTAGGGGCGCGATACCCCCGGCAATCCGCCTTCCAGATGCCGACGCAGCGCCAGTGCCTGTTTGGGATTCAACCCCGGCTTCATGAGCTTTCTCCCAGGGCAAAACCGAGGTCGATGCGGTAAGCAGTCAGCATCGGCAGATCCAGCGGCATGAGGCCGGTGTCTTTCTCAAGTTGTTCGAGAACGCGTTCGATGTGTTGGCGATCAGGACCGGTCAGCACAAACCACAGGTTGTAGAAATGTTCCCGCGCGTAGTTATGGTTGACCTCGGGATACTGGCTGACGTGCTCGGCGACCTGTTGCAAGCGTTCGGCGGGCACGGCGAGGGCGGCGAGGGTGCTGGCCCCGGCGCGACTGTGTTCGAACACCGGGCCGATCCGTGAGAGGGTGCCGGCCTGATCCATTTCTTCCAGGCAAGCCATCACCTGGGCCTCGCAACAACCGAGCATCCGCGCCATCTCCTTGTAAGGCTCCGCACACAGCGGCATGCCGTGCTGGAAGCGGTCGATCAGTTGGCGGCTGAGCAGGTCGAGGTTCATTTCAATAGCCCATTTTTTGCGCGCGACTGCTGAAAAAGATGCCGCTCGGCGCGGTGGCGGGAAGGGTGCTCAGCTGCTTCAAACTGTACGGGTCCCAGACCTGAACCTGATCGCCATCGCGTAACGACAGCCACAACTGATCGCCGCGAGCGGTGAATTCCATGTGCAGCACCGCCGGCCCTGGTCGCAGATCGGCGACCACGGCGTGAGTTTCAGTGTCGATGACCTGTACCCGATCGTTGTCCGGGTAGGCGAAATTGACCCACAGCTGCCGACCGTCCGGCCGCGACGTGACGAACACCGGTTGGCCAGCCACCGGGATGGCAGCGGTCTGCTTCCACGTGCGCGAATCCATCACCAGCACCTGATGCCGGCCGACGGCGGGCACGAAGGCCTGGTGATCGGCGACGGCCCAGCCCTCCAGATGCGGCATCTTGTAGACGGGCAATTTCGCCTGGCCGCGTCCGTAATCACCGAGCACTCGCTGCACCCCGCGCTCCGGATGCCAGAGGTCGAGTTGCGCCATGCCGTCTTCGCCGAACAGTCCCGCCATGTAATAGCGACCATCCGGGGTCACCAACGCATCGTAGGGTTGCTGGCCGATGTCGGTGAAACGGCTGATTTGCGGCGTGTTGCCCTGACTGAAATCGGTGATCCAGATCTCGCCGGTATCGAACAGGCTGAACACAAAACGCTGACCGGGCGCGTCGACCAGGCCGACCACCCGTGAGCGCTTGCTGCCATCGGCCAGGGGCGTGGCCGGAATATCGGCTACCAATTGCAGGGTTTCGGCATCGAATACCTTGACCCCGCCAGGCACGTAGTTGGACACGGCGATGAGTTTGCCGTCCTGACTGATCGCGCCGCCGATGCTGTTGCCACCCTGTATCAGCCGTTGATCGATGCGTTGGGTCAGCAGGTCGATCTTGCTCAGCCCACCGTCGCGGCCGAACACATAGGCATAACGCTGGTCGCGGGAAAACACCACCGAGGCATGGGACAGATCGCCCAAACCCTTGAGTCGGACCAGTGCCGTGCGGGTGTCGCTTTCGATGATTTGCACGCTACCGGTGGCGCGCTCCACCACCACCCCCAGATCGCCGGTACCACGCAACGGTGGCTGAACACACGCGGACAACAACAGCCCGGTCGCCGCTAAAAGCAGGATTGATCGGATCATGGTGCGGGATATCCCTGGAGAAGAAGATCGACCAGCCAACGGATATCATCCGGGCTGAGCAGCGGGGCCCAACCGGGCATCGCCGTGCCGGGCCGGCCTTGGCTGACGGTGGCTATCAGGCTGTCCCTGGACTTGCCCGCCAGCGTTGCGCGGGTCAGGTCGGGACCCAGCCCGCCGGTCATGTGCAGTCCGTGGCAGGCGCCGCAGTCCTGGGCCAGCAGGTGTTCGAGTTGTGCCTGACGCTTGGCGTCGGGCGCGGCAACCGTGGTTGCGCAAATGAGGAGGAGGGCCGCCAGAATCGTAGTGTGTCGATAAACCTTCATGGCGCCCTCCAGTTGGCTATTTGAGACTCAGGACCCAGGTTGCAAGTGTCTTCGCTTCTTCATCCGTCACCGGGTTGGCCGGCATTGGCATCGGGCCCCAGTTGCCTTGCGTACCGTTCTTGATGTGGCTGGCCAGGGTGTCCACGGCCCCGGCCACGCCCGCGTTCTTGGCCGCGACATCCTTGAGCGCCGGGCCGACAATCTTGGTGTCGATGGAATGGCAGGCGGCGCAGGGTTTGCTTTTGAATAGCTCCTGGCCGTCTTGGGCCATGGCCGGCTGCACACTCAGCGCAGCGGTCAGGGCGAACAGTGAAAACAGAGTATTTTTCATGGGGATTCCTTGCATTGATGGAGCTCAATAGATGTCGTGTTGGGTGTTGTAGACGTTGAATTTCCCGGTGGGTGTGATCAGTCGCTTGTCCTTTATGACTGATTTGAGCTTCAGCGTTTTGTCGTCGATCACTACCAGCGCCGATTCCTCTGACTGACCGCTCCACACGGAGAACCAGACTTCATCGCCGGCCTTGTTGTATTCCGGCTGTACCACCCGCATGGCGCCTTGCTTGATGCCGGCGTACTCGGCAATGGGCAACACGGTGTAGCCGGCGTCGAGTTTGTCGATGTTGAACACCGCCACCGACTGGCTCAGCTTGGCGTCGGGGTTGAGGGTGGTGTCGACATACAGGTGACGGGAATCAGGGTGGGTTTTGATAAACAGCGATCCGCCGCCCTGGCCCTTGAGCGAGGCGACCTGTTTCCAGGCGAATTGCGGGTGTTTGACCGGGTCGGTACCGATCAGGGAAATGCCGTCATCACCGAGGTGGCTGGTGGCCCAGACTGGCCCATAAGTCGGGTGGTTGAAGTTGGCGCCGCGCCCCGGGTGAGGGGTTTTGCCGACCTCTACCAAAGCTGCCAACTTGCGATCTTTGGAGTCGATCACGGCGACTTTGTTGGAGTTGTTGGCGGCGGTCATGAAGTAGCGGTGGGTGCTGTCCCAACCGCCGTCATGCAGGAAGGGCGCGGCATCGATGTAGGTGATGGTGAGGTTTTTGATGTCCTGGTAATTGACCAGCATGACCTTGCCGGTCTCCTTGACGTTGACGATGAACTCCGGCCATTCGTGGGAGGCGATGATCGCTGCGACCCGGGGTTCAGGGTGATATTCCTGCTTGTCGACGGTCATGCCGCGGGTCGAGACGATCTGTTTGGGCTCCAGGGTTTCGCCATCCATGATCGTGAATTGCGGCGGCCAATAGGAGCCGGCGACGGTGTATTTGTCTTCGTAGCCCTTGAACTTGGAGGTCTCCACCGAGCGCGCCTCGATGCCCACTTTGACTTCGGCGACCTTGGTCGGCTCCACCGGCCACAGGTCGATCATGTCGATCCGCGCGTCTCGACCAATCACCAACAGGTAGCGACCGGAGGCAGAAATCCTCGAGATGTGTACCGCGTAACCAGTCTCGATCAGCTTGACGATTTTCTTGCTGTCACCGTCGATCAGGGCAATCTTGCCGTCATCGCGCAACGTCACCGAAAACAGGTTCGGCAGGTTGAGTTTGCTCAATTGCTTCTTCGGACGGTCCTCAGGCTTGACCAGCACTTTCCAGGTTTTCAGCGTCTCGGCCATGCCCCATTCCGGCGGCGTCGGCGGCGTGTGCTGAATGAACTTGGCCATTGACGTGATCTGATCCTTGGTCAGCGCATTGGACGTCCCCCAGTTCGGCATGCCCGCCGGTGAACCGTAGGTAATCAACGCCTCCAGAAACGGTTGCCCGCGGGACTGGGTGATGTCCGGTGTCAGTGGCTTGCCGGTGGCGCCTTTGCGCAGAACACCGTGGCAGCCGGCGCAACGCTGGAAGTAAATTTCCTTGGAAGAGTCGAACTCGGCCTGACTCATGTCGGGCGCCCCGGCGGCTTTGACCATCAGCGGGCTGGCCGCAGCGGCAGCGGGCTCGTCGGCCCGGGCCGCATGAGTCACCGCAAGGGCCAGCGTCGAACACAATGTGGCGACAGTCAGAGCAAACGTTTTTCTATTGCTGATCAGCATTCCATTTCTCCTCAGGCAAGACCTTTGCGATGTGCTGAAACGGCAGCGCAGAACGCAGGTTCTTAGTGCCGTGCAAGGCTATGCCCGAGCAGGCCAATGCTCGCTTGACCGCGATCAAGTTTGCCGGCCATGTCACTTGCCAGGTTGTCGCAGGGGCCCGTAGCGTGTGGCTTGAATCCGCTTTTGGAACAGACAGCCCATGGACCGAATCCAGTCTTGCGAACCCTTCTATCAACCGCTCAATAATGAGGAGGCGCTGTTCGAGCAAGCCTGGCGACACGGCATGCCGGTGCTGATCAAAGGCCCGACGGGGTGCGGCAAGACCCGCTTTGTCCAGCACATGGCCCATCGGCTGAAACTGCCGCTGTACACCGTGGCCTGCCATGACGATCTGAGCGCCGCCGACCTGATCGGCCGTCATTTGATCGGTGCCCAGGGCACCTGGTGGCAGGACGGGCCACTGACCCGCGCGGTGCGTGAAGGTGGTATTTGTTATCTGGACGAAGTGGTCGAGGCGCGCCAGGACACCGTGGTCGTACTGCATCCGCTGGCCGATGATCGTCGCGAGTTGTTCCTGGAGCGCACTGGCGAAGTACTGCAGGCACCGTCGTCATTCATGCTGGTGGTGTCTTACAACCCCGGCTACCAGAACCTGCTCAAAGGCATGAAGCCCAGCACCCGACAACGCTTCGTGGCGATGCGTTTCGGCTATCCGCCGGTGGCCGACGAAGAGCGCATTGTCGCAAGGGAAGCGCAGGTGGACAGCGCGCTGGCGGCGCAAGTGGTGAGGCTGGGGCAGGCGCTGCGCCGGCTGGATCAACATGATTTGGAGGAAGTCGCCTCGACGCGGTTGCTGATTTTTACTGCGCGAATGATCCGCTCCGGCATGAGCCCGCGTGAAGCGTGCATGGCCTGCCTGGCCGAGCCGCTGAGCGATGATCCGCTGACGGTTGCGGCGCTGATGGACGTGGTTGATGTCCACTTCGGCTGAGGCCAGACGCGTTGCGCCGGGGCACTTGCCAGGCGATCTGGCGATGTGGTTTTTCATTCTGGCTGAGCTGTCGGTGTTCGCCATCCTGATTCTGGTGTTCGCCGTGACCCAGGCACTCAAGCCGCAGCTGTTCGGTGAAAGCCGTCTGTTGCTGAACACGTCCACCGGCCTGGCGATGACCCTGAGCCTGCTCACCGCCGGGCTGTTCGCCGCGCTGGCTCAAGAGCAAGTCAAGCGCTCCCGGTCTCGCCACGGCGCTGTCTATTTGCTGGCAGCGTTGCTCGCCGCCAGTGTCTACGTGGTGTTGAAACTCACGGAATACCGGCACTTGCTGGCCTCGGGGCTGGGCATGGAGCACAACACGTTTTTCACCCTCTACTGGATCCTCACCGGTTTTCATTTTCTCCATGTATTGCTCGGCATGGTCATTCTCGTCTGGCTGGCCGAGCGTTGCCGTCGTGGCCTGTACAACGCCGCCAACCGCAGCGGGCTCGAATCGGGTGTGCTGTATTGGCACATGGTCGATCTGATCTGGGTCGTGCTGTTTCCGCTGGTCTACGTTCTGAATTGACGGAGGTTCTGATGTCGGCTTCCAGGTTTTTGCTGGTTTGCTGGGCAGCGCTGACCACGTTAAGCGTGTGCACGGTGGTGCTGGCGCAGATGGGCGCGACGTGGCTGCTGTCGGTGGCCATTTTGCTGGTGGCGGTCGGCAAGGCCTGGTTGATTGCCGATGGCTTTATGGAAATGCGCCATGCCCCGCGATTGTGGCGCCGGTTGATGGTGAGTTGGGCGGTGGTGTTGGCGGTGGTTGTAGGGCTGACGCTGGTGTTGTTCCGCTGAAGGAATACAGCCCGTAAAACAGCGCGATTCCAATGTGGGAGCGGGCTTGCTCGCGAAGGGGCCGGCACATTCAACATCCATGTTGACTGACGCGCCGCCTTCGCGAGCAAGCCCGCTCCCACATTCGATCTCTGTCAGCCATACGATCTATACCCGACCAAAACCATCTGCCTTTCTTGATCGCCATCAAGCAGGTTTCAACCCTTCGCTTTCTATCATGGGCACGCCAAGCAAAGAGGAAGCGACCATGTCAGAGACCTTCACCAAAGGCATGGCCAGGAATATCTATTTCGGGGGAAGCATCTTCTTCTTCCTGATATTCCTGGCCTTGACCTATCACACGGAACAGACATTTCCAGTGCGCAGCAATGAAGCGCAGTTAACTGAATCAGTGATCCGCGGCAAGACGGTCTGGGAGCAAAACAACTGCATCGGCTGCCACACGCTGCTGGGCGAGGGCGCCTACTTTGCGCCTGAGCTGGGCAACGTGTTCCAGCGGCGCGGCGGGGAGGCGGGCTTCAAACCCTTTCTGCATGCCTGGATGAAAATGCAGCCGCTGGGCGTACCGGGCCGGCGCGCGATGCCGCAGTTCAAGTTGAGCGAGCAGGAGGTGGATGACATCGCCGAGTTCCTCAAATGGAGCTCGAACATCAACACCAATGGCTGGCCGCCAAACAAGGAGGGCTAAGAGATGAGCATGGCTAATCCGCATCTGAAATTCGCCTCGCAAGCCGTGGCCAAACCGTACTTCGTGTTTGCCCTGATGCTGTTTCTCGGTCAGGTGCTGTTCGGTTTGATCATGGGTGTGCAATACGTGGTGGGGGACTTTCTGTTCCCGATCATTCCCTTCAACGTGGCGCGGATGGTGCACACCAACCTGCTGATCGTCTGGCTGCTGTTCGGCTTCATGGGCGCTGCCTACTACCTGATTCCGGAAGAGGCCGACCGCGAACTGCACAGTCCGAAACTGGCGATCATTCTGTTCTGGGTATTCGCCGCCGCGGGCGTGCTGACGATCCTGGGCTACCTGCTGGTGCCGTATGCGGGCCTGGCCAAGCTCACTCACAACGAGCTGCTGCCGACCATGGGCCGGGAGTTCCTGGAGCAGCCGACCATCACCAAGATGGGCATTGTGGTGGTGTGCCTGGGCTTTCTCTACAACATCGGTATGACCCTGCTCAAAGGTCGCAAGACCACCGTCAGCATGGTGATGATGACCGGGCTGATCGGCCTTGCGGTGTTCTTCCTGTTCTCCTTCTATAACCCCGGCAACCTGGCCCGCGACAAGTTCTACTGGTGGTGGGTGGTGCATCTTTGGGTGGAAGGCGTGTGGGAACTGATCATGGGTTCGATGCTCGCTTTTGTCCTGATCAAGATCACCGGTGTCGACCGGGAAGTCGTGGAGAAATGGCTGTATGTGATCATCGCCATGGCGCTGATTACCGGGATCATCGGCACCGGTCACCACTTCTTCTGGATCGGTGCGCCTGAGGTCTGGTTGTGGGTCGGCTCGATCTTCTCGGCACTCGAACCGCTACCGTTCCTGGCCATGGTGATCTTCGCCTTCAGCATGGTGAAGAACCGTCGCCGGCAACACCCGAACCGCGCCGCCACACTGTGGGCCAAGGGCACTACGGTCACCGCGTTCTTCGGTGCGGGCGTCTGGGGTTTTCTGCACACCCTGGCACCGGTCAACTTCTACACCCACGGTTCGCAACTGACGGCGGCTCACGGTCACCTGGCCTTCTACGGTGCTTACGCGATGATCGTGATGACCTTGATCAGCTACGCCATGCCGCGTTTGCGCGGGCTGGGTGAAGCCGCTGACGAGCGTTCGCAGACCTTGGAAATCTGGGGCTTCTGGTTGATGACCCTGTCGATGGTGATGATCACGCTGTTCCTCACCGCTGCCGGTGTCGTCCAGGTTTACCTGCAACGCTGGCAGGCCGACGGGATCGCGTTGCCATTCATGGCCACGGTCGAACATCTGCAGGTGCTGTTCTGGGCGCGTCTGGGCGCCGGTCTCGGCTTCTTCGCAGGCTTGCTCTGTTACCTGCTCAGCTTCAAGCAACGCAGCCGCGCCGCCTTGCGCGCCCCGGCTGCGGTTGTACCTTCATGAACGAGTGCAATGGCTAGAAAAGGTCGGCCCGGCTGATACAGCGGGCCGTTTTTTTGGTTTCCGGGAAGGGCAAGCATCATGGCGTTTACCGTCGAACTGGAAGAGTGGGTAGGCAGTGTCTGGCATCGTTTCATCACCCGGCGTGCCAGCCCGGACTTCCCTGAAGCACGGGTTGAACTGGCCAGCCAGCAACGCCCGCTGGCGCTGTTGTTTCGCGCCATGGGCGGTGCCAATGGCATCGGTGTGGAAGCCGCCAGCGACCGCGATCTGCTGCTGCGCCGAAACGTGTTGCAGCAAATCGCCGGCACCTGCAAACAAGTGCCGTTGGCGTGGTGTGACGCGAGTAATTTGCGGCTGCCATCGAGCCTGGCGGTCTTCCCTGAAGTCGCACTGAACGAGGAACTCTATCGTTGGCTCGCGTTACTGGCGGCCCAGGCCGGGCAGATGCGTCACTGGGGCCGGGACAATCAACGCTGGACGCAACAACTGCTGCGACGCTATCCCGCGCTGCGTGCTCGTTACAAACGACTGGTCGATGCCCATCTGCAATTGCGCCCCGATCCGGCCTCGTTGAATACCAGCGAAGCGGCACTGGAACGGGCGCTATGCCAGGCGCTGCGCGAACCCGGCAGTGTCGAGCATTTCCCCCGCAGCGAACGGGCCGCCTGGCCGCTGCCGCTGTGGTTGTACCCGCCACAAAACCTCGCCAGCCCGCAGGCTGCGGATCTGGGCGATGAATCCGAAGAGTCTTTGACCACGCCGCCCGGCGAACAGAAAAGCGGGCGTAAACGCGCGACGCGGATCGATGAAAGCACCCGTGAAGGCGGGCTGTTGGTGGTGCGTCTGGAGAACCTGTTCAGCTGGACCGAGCACGTCGACCTGGATCGCTGGTCGGACGACAGCGAAGACCCGGACGCCGCCCGAGTTGCCGATGACCTGGATGAACTGACGCTATCTCGCACCCGTCTGCGCAAGGGCGGCGGTCTGAAGCTGCACCTGGATTTGCCACCGGCCGATGTCGACGATATTCCCCTGGGCGAGGGCATCAAGTTGCCGGAGTGGGACTACCGCAAACAACAAATGCAGGACAGCTTCGTCAATCTGCAAATGATGGTGCCCCGGGACTGTGAGGCACAGCCGTTGCCATTACGGCTGAAGGCCTCGGCGCACCGCTTGCGGCGTCAGTTCGAGCACCTGCGTAATGACCGCCAATGGTTACGCCAGCAACCCCAAGGCTCTGAGCTGGACATGCAGGCCTGGCTGGATTTTCACGTTGAGCGCGAGCATGGCCAGTGTGCCGAACGCGGTCTGTTCATGGAGCAGCGGCAGACCCGCCGCGACCTGGCGTGCCTGTTGCTGGCCGACGTGTCGATGTCCACCGACGCCCACCTTAACGATGAGCACCGCGTCATCGACGTCATCCGCGACAGCCTGCTGCTGTTCGGCGAAACCTTGTCGGTGCTGGGTGATGATTTCGCCCTGTACGGGTTTTCCTCGCTGCGCCGTCAGCAAGTGCGCATGCAGGAACTCAAGGCGTTCACCCAGCGTTATGACGACACCACCCGAGGTCGCATTCAAGGTCTCAAGCCGGGGTATTACACGCGCATGGGCGCCGCCATTCGCCAGGCCACGCAACTATTGGGCACGAGCAAGCGGCGCAGCAAACTGTTGCTGCTGCTCACGGATGGCAAACCGAATGATCTGGATCTGTATGAAGGGCGCTACGGTGTTGAAGACACCCGCGAAGCGGTGCTGCAGGCGCGGCGTCAGGGATTGACGCCGTTCTGTATCACGATCGATCGCGAGGCCGGGGATTACCTGCCATACATGTTCGGCGCCAATGGCTACACCTTGATCCGCCAGCCTGGGCAGTTACCGCTGCGCTTGCCGCAGTTGTATCGGCAGTTGACTCAACCGTAATGTCCTTGACCACCTGCGTCCTTGTAGCAGCTGCCGAAGGCTGCGTTCGGCTGCGAAGCAGTCGTAAAACCATTCACTGCGGTGTTTCAGTAGTACCGTGGGCTCAGGATTACGACTGCTTCGCAGCCGAACGCAGCCTTCGGCAGCTGCTACAGGGGATATATGCGGTCTTCAGCTGCGCGGCAGCCAGAAAAACATCGTCACGCAGAAGATCGTCAGGCCAACGCAGAACCACATGAATCGGCGCTGCCGGCGTTCCCCCACCTGTGCAGCCAATGCCGGCAGGGACATGCCGCATTGGCGGCACTCGGTTTCTTGTGCGGGGTTTACGTGTTGGCAATACAGGCAGACGGGCATGGCGCTCACTCGAACTGTTCCAAGCGCAGACGATCAAGAATGGCGATCTGGCGTCCGTCCTGGGTGATGATGTTTTCATCGATCAAGCGACGAATGATCCGCGAAAAGGTTTCCGGCTGGATCGACAGATGCCCGGCAATCAGTTGCTTGGCCATCGGCAGCTCGAATTGGCTGTCAACGGTTTGCTGGCGCACCAGTTGCGTCAGCAGATAACGCACGACCCGGTGGGTGGCGTTTTTCAGGGACAGGGTTTCGATTTCGTTGACCCGTTGATGCAAGCGAACGCAGAGCTTGCCCAGCAGCGCAAAGGTCAGCCGACTGTTGCTCTGCAGCAGGCGCATGTAGGTGCTGTTGGATAACCGGTAGAGCTGGGTGGGGCAGATCGCTTCGGCCGAGGCCACGTAGTTCGGGGTGTCCATCAGCATCATCGCCTCGGCGAAAGTTTGCCGATCACTGATGACCTCAAACACTTTCTCCTGCCCATCGGGTGTCAGCCGGTAGATTTTCACCGCGCCGGCAATGATGAAATAGAACGAATCGGCCGGCTCACCTTGACGGAACAACGGCTCGCCTTTGTCGATGCTCAGCAAGTGGCTGGTACTCATCAGTTCATCCAGCTGTTCTTCGTTCAACGGCTCGAACAAGTGATGACTGCGCAGAATCTGGTGATGGACGCGATGAAGCACCATGAGAATTCATCCTGAAGATTGAGAGGGGGATCAGGTCAGACGAGACCTAGAGAAACGCCGCTGGCCAAGGCCAGGATTGAGGTCAACACAACAAACCAGGCCAGTGGCTGGATGACTTTTTTCATGACGACTCCGGGTAATCGAAAGGGATCCAGGATTTCTAAAGGGTTGCCCATGCTGAGCAAGACGCGGGCCAGGCTTGGAGGGCCTTGTTTATTGGGGGTGTCAACGATCAGGGTAAAAAATACCGTGATCTTTAGGGTTTAAATGACCATCAAAGGGTCATTTGTACCCTGATCGGGAGCACCTTGTGGCGAGGGAGCTTGCTCCCGCTGGAGTGCGAAGCACTCCCAACACCGGCCATCGCAATTCTTCAGATACAACGCATCAGCCGGTTTACGGCTGCTGCGCACCCGAGCGGGAGCGAGCTCCCTCGCCACAAAGGACGCGCGCTCGGCATCGGGGCACGTCCCTTGCACACTTGATCTGCGACAAAGGCAATGAATCGGTAATACCCGATGATTGGCCCTGGATTTACCTCGGCGCGTGCGGGTTGGCGCCAGGTCAGCAAACAGGTAGAGGAGTGGCTTTATGCAAGTGCTTGACCGCCGTAAAGCGATGGCCATCGCGCCGCTGTTACGGCTGGCCTTTCGGCCGTTTTTCCTCGCTGGCTGCCTGTTGGCGGTGCTGGCCATTGCGCTGTGGCTGGCGGCTTTTAGTGGTTCGATGTCCGACTGGCAGCCCGCAGGCGGTTGGCTGGGCTGGCATCGGCATGAATTGTTGTTCGGGTTCGGCTTGGCGATTATCGCGGGCTTTTTGCTGACGGCCGTGCAGACCTGGACCGGTCGCCCCGGCCTCAGCGGCAAACCGTTGGCCGCTCTGGCGTTGCTGTGGTTATTGGCGCGAGTGGCCTGGCTGGCCAACGTGCCATGGCCGTTGCTCGCGGTGCTGGAACTGGCGTTCCCGTTGGCGGTGGCAGTGCTCATGGGCTTCACCCTGTGGAAGGTGCGGCAGAAACGTAACTACCCGATTGTGGTGGTCTTGCTGTTGTTGGCCGTGGCCGACGGGTTGTCCTTGTACGGCCTGGTCGAGGGGCATGAAGGCTGGCAGCGCCAGGGCGTGCTGACGGGTATCTGGCTGGTGGCGGCGATGATGGGGTTGATCGGCGGGCGGGTGATTCCGTTCTTCATCCAGCGTGGCCTCGGCAAGGTCGATGGCGTTGCCCCTTGGCCCTGGCTGGATTGGCTGCTGCTGATTGGCTCGCCCCTCGTGGCGTTGTTATATGCCGCCGGACCTGCGCTTGCCCCCAATTTCTGGGTGGGCCTGTTGTTCGCCGTGTTGGCCGTAGGGCATCTGGTGCGCCTGTTTCGCTGGCATGATCGCGCCCTCTGGCACGTGCCGTTGCTGTGGTCGTTGTACCTGGCTTATGGCTGGTTGGCGGTGGCCTGTCTCGGGATGGCGCTGTGGCATTTCGGTGTACCGATCAATCCGAGCCTGGCGGTGCATTGCCTGACCATCGGGGCCATGGGCGGCCTGGTGCTGGCGATGATCGCGCGGGTCAGCCTTGGGCATACCGGCCGTGCGCTGGAGCCGCCGTCGGGGATGACCCTGGCGTTCATCTTGCTCAATCTGGCGTGCCTGAGCCGGGTCGTGTTGATCGAGTTCTTTCCCTTGCCGGCATTGTGGTTGGCTGGTCTGTGCTGGGCGCTGGCGTTTGCGCTGTATGCCTGGCGCTATGGGCCGATGCTGCTGCGGGCCCGGGTGGACGGTCATCCGGGATGAGCACGCGAACTGACAGAGGCTGGCGCTGATGTATCCCTTTTTGCTGGTCACGCATTTGCTGGCAGCGATTGCCTTCATCGGCACGCTGTTTTTCGAGGTGGTCATCTGGCATCGCGCACGCCAGCAGTTGGCGGATACCACGCAATCCACGGCGGATCAGGCGATTGCCGTGCGCTCGCGCAAGGTGCTGCATGGCGTGGTGTTGCTGTTGTATGGCGCCGGCATCGGCCTGGCGTGGCAGTACCGGGGCGCATTGAGTCAGCCGCTGGCCAGCAGTTTTGGTCTGTTGCTGAGCCTCAAGATCCTGTTGGCCCTGAGCATCATCGGCCATTACTTGCTGCTGGCCTATTGGCTGACCCACGCGCGCCTGACCGCGACTCGCGCCAGCTGGATTCGCCGCAGCATCCTCGGGCACATGGTGTTGATCGTGATCCTGGCCAAGGCGATGTTCTATTGGCACGGTTGATCACAAGCAGTCCAGGATAAACAAAACCCGCGCCAACCGATGGGCTGACGCGGGTTGGGTGTGACTGGCGATCGATCAATGACGAGGGTTCAGGGCATTGATGAACAGCACGTTGTTTTCCAGATGGATGTGTTGCATCAGGTCGTCTTTGAATTCCAGCAGCCCGCGATAGAGGGCGCGCCAGGTATTACAGGCATCGGCAGGCGGGATGATGTGATTGGTCAGGGCGAGCATTTTTTCCAGTGCTTCACCATGTTGATCATGTTCGAAACGCAGCACCTGGATCGGCGGAGCCGCTTGAGCACCGATGCCTTGTTGCAGCATCGGGAACAGCACCTGTTCTTCCTTGAGCATGTGGCCTTCGAGTTCTTGCTGCATGTCGGTCAGAAGATCGGCCAGGCCGTTGGGGCAGCTGCTGCGCGCACCATGGACCTGCTCGACGCGGCGGGCCAGGCGGATCAGTTCCGGTAGTTGCTCGCGGTGGCGGGCGTGGTAGCGCGCCAGAAGGTGGGCGATCAACAGTTCCAAAGGTTCGTTACGCCAGTCGTGCTGGGTTTCGCCGGCGTCTTGCAGAATGTTCAGGGCGTCGGCAATGAGGACCGGATCGAGGTTTTTGCCCAGGGCCGCTTCACGCAGGCTTTTATGCCCGCCGCAACAGAAGTCCAGTTTGAAGGTATGGAAGATCCGGGTGGCACCGGGAATGTCGCAGGCCAGTTGGCCGAGGCTTTGTTCCAATAGGGTCTGGCTCATCAGGGTTCCTTGTTTGGGTTTCAACGGTTCCCCAGGCTCATTGCATCCGGCATGCCATATTTAAACGATTGAAAAACATGAATTTATTTTTAGTTGTGGTGATAGACACCCTGACACTTTAGGGTGAATCCAACCATAGAGGGTGATTACTACCATGCTGCGAGAAAGCCTGGCAGCCGACCTGATCGTCGAGTTGCCTAATGCCGTGCGGTTGCAACGATTGGTCCAGACCCTGCGCGAATACTTCAACAGTGGCGCCGTGGGCTTGTTGCGTCTGGATGACGACAGTCTCAGGCCCGTTGCGACGGTGGGGCTGGTTCATGAAGCGTTGGGGCGCCGGTTCGTCATCGCCCAGCATCCCCGGCTGGCGGCGATCATGGCGTCGCGCGAGCCGACCTGGTTCGAACCCGACAGTCGCCTGCCAGATCCCTATGACGGCTTGCTCGACAACCACGTTGGCGAACCGCTGCCGGTGCATGACTGCATGGGCGTGAGCCTGTATGTCGAAGGGCGGATTTGGGGCGCGATCACCCTCGATGCGCTGCACGCCGGGACCTTTGACAGCCGGGCGCGGGAAGAGCTCAAGCGCTGCACCTTGCAGATCGAAGCCGCCGTGCGGGTCACCCGTCTGGAACAGGAAAACCGCAGCTTGCGTCTGTCCCGCAGCGATCCCCAGGATTTGCGAATGCCGGTCGAGGAGGGCGAGATCCTCGGGCAGAGTGAGGTGTTGCATCAGTTGCTCAATGAGCTGGATGTGCTGGCCGATTCCGATCTGCCGGTATTGCTGTTGGGTGAGACTGGCGTTGGCAAAGAGCTGTTCGCTCGGCGTTTGCATCGTCTTTCAAGGCGCCACCACAAACCGCTGATACACGTTAACTGCGCCGCTTTGCCGGAGTCGCTGGCAGAGAGTGAGTTGTTCGGGCATGTCAAAGGCGCCTTTTCCGGCGCCACCAGTGACCGTGCCGGACGCTTCGATGCCGCCAACGGTGGCACGCTGTTTCTCGATGAAGTCGGGGAGTTGCCCTTGAGCGTGCAAGCGAAGTTATTGCGCACCTTGCAGAACGGCGAGATCCAGCGCCTCGGCGCCGACAAGCCGCTGCACGTGGATGTGCGGATCATCGCCGCCACCAACCGGCATCTACCGGACAGCATCCGCGACGGCTTGTTTCGCGCCGATCTGTATCACCGGCTCTCGGTGTACCCGGTGCCGATTCCGCCCCTGCGCGAGCGCGGTAACGATGTGTTGATGCTGGCCGGGCATTTCCTTGAACTCAATCGGGCGCGGCTCGGCCTGCGTGGTTTGCGCCTGTCGCCGGCGGCCGAACGCGCGCTGTTGCTTTATACCTGGCCGGGCAATGTGCGCGAACTGGAACACGTGATCAGTCGGGCTGCGTTGAAGCAGCTCAGTCGCGGTACGAGTCGCGCGTTGATCATGACGCTGGAGCCTGAAATTCTCGATCTCGACAGCGCGATGGCGGCATCGGGGGCGGTGATCGAGCCATCCCCGGACGTTACGGCTGATCTGCCGTTCCAGCCCTTGGGCGAAGCCGTCGACGATTACCAGCGCAAGAAAATCCTCCAGGCCCTGAGCCTGTCCGGGGAAAACTGGGCCAGCGCCGCGCGAATCCTCGAAGTCGATCCCAGCAACCTGCACAAACTGGCGCGGCGGCTGCGCCTCAAGTAGGCGACAGTGTTGATGGCGGTCAAGGTGGCTTTGCGCAGTGCCTCGCACACTGCGTAAAACCTTCCGGAGATCACCGTCATGCCGCTTTCCCTGGCTCAGATGCGCCGTAACTACACCCTTAATGGCCTGCAAGATGAGGCTGCGCTGGATGATCCGCTGGCGATGTTCCGGCAGTGGTTGCAACAGGCCCGCGACACCGAGTGCGCACCTGTCGAGGCCAACAGCATGGTGCTGGCGACGGTCGGCCCTGAAGGACGGCCGCACTGTCGGGTTCTGCTGCTCAAGGGGTTGAGCGATGAAGGTTTTACTTTTTTCGGCAATTACCAGAGCGACAAGGGTCAGCAACTGGCCGCCAATCCCTATGCCGCGATGACGTTTTTCTGGCCGGGACTGGAGCGTCAGGTGAGAATCGAAGGGCAGGTGTCCAGGCTCGATCCGCAACTCTCCGACGCGTATTTCGATTCCCGCTCGGTGGCCAGTCGCCTGGGGGCCTGGGCTTCACCGCAAAGCCGTCCGCTGGCCAGTCGCGCAGCGCTGGAATCCATGCTGGCTGAAACCATCAAACGCTTCGTTGGCCAGACCGTCTCGCGTCCCGAGCATTGGGGCGGCTACTGCCTGCACCCTGAACGTCTGGAGTTCTGGCAGGGGCGGGCCGACCGCTTGCATGATCGACTCGATTACCGGTTGCGCGATGGTGCATGGCAACGAAATCGCTTGGCGCCTTGAGCCCCATTGCGCAGGACCTGTAGCGATGGAGGACAGTGTGGGAGCGGGCTTGCTCGCGAATGCGGTGTGTCAGTCGACATTTATGTTGTTTGACACACCGCATTCGCGAGCAAGCCCGCTCCCACAGGTTTTGTGCCGGCACATTCTTTCTATGTCCCGGACGAGGTACCTCCTTGGAGGAATAGGCTCGCTCGCTATTCCGGTTCAGGCTTCGGGCCATACCCTCATCTACGGGAAGACCTGGATATGGCCCATCTGGCGCAACGCACGTTTGAACCCCTGAACATCGCCGTACTGACCATCAGCGATACGCGCACCTTTGACACCGACACTTCGGGGCAGACCCTGACCGATTTGCTGCAAACAGCCGGGCATGTGTTGATCGACCGTGATCTGGTCAAGGACGACATTTATCAGATCCGCGCCACCGTTTCCCGGTGGATCGCCGACCCCAAGGTGCAAGTGGTGTTGATGACCGGCGGCACCGGTTTCACCGCTCGCGACAACACACCGCAAGCAGTCTTGCCATTGCTGGACAAGCATGTGGAAGGCTTCGGCGAATTGTTCCGGCAGGTGTCTCTGGAGGAAATCGGCATGTCCAGCCTGCAGTCCCGGGCACTGGCCGGCATGAGTAACGGCGTGCTGGTGTGCTGCATTCCCGGCTCGCCGGGTGCCTGCCGGACGGCCTGGAACAAGATCCTGCTCGAACAACTGGACAGTCGCACCGGCCCGTGCAATTTCGCCCCGCATTTGAAACCGCAAGCGCAGCGGGTCATCGACGCCTGCGAGACGCGCGCATGACCGGCCGGGTGTGCGACATCGGCAACCTGATGCCCGTGGACGAGGCCATCAGCCGTCTGCTGGATCAGGCACCGCCGCCGCCCCTGGCGCAAATGGTTCGTCTGGATCAAGCCATGGGGCGGGTGCTGGCGGCGGACATTCATTCCCCGGTGAGCCTGCCGGCCTGGGACAACAGTGCCATGGACGGCTATGCCCTCTGGGCGGCTGACTTGCCCCAGGCGGGTGGCTGTTTATCGATTGGCGGGCGCATTGCGGCGGGGGATCAAGCGTGCTCGCCCTTGCTCGCGCAGCAGGCGGTGCAGATCTTTACCGGCGCGCCATTGCCACCGGGCGCCGATACCGTCGTACCGCAAGAGCGCTGCCGGGTCGAGGGCGAGCGCGTCTGGTTCCCGTCCGTGTCCGTGGGCGATCACGTGCGCAAGGAGGGTGAGGAAGTTCGTCGCGGGGATCTGTTGCTCAAGGCCGGGAAACGCCTGCGCGCACAAGAACTGGGGTTGCTGGCTGGCGCTGGTATCGCGCGGGTCGAGGTCTATCGGCCGTTGCAGGTATGCCTGCTCAGCAGCGGTAATGAACTGCGTGAGCCGGGCGATCCCTTGGCGCCGGGGCAGATTTACAACAGCAACCGGTATTGCCTCGCCGCGTTGTTGCGCGGCTGGGGCGTCGAGGTGCACGACTATGGCGTCATGGTCGATGAGTTGGCGGCCAGCCGGCATGCCTTGAGCCTGGCGTCTTCGGAATGCGACTTGCTGTTGAGTTCCGGTGGCGTGTCGGTGGGCGAGGAAGATCACCTCAAACAGGCGATCGAGGAACTGGGCAACGTCGATTTCTGGCGGCTGGCCATTCAGCCGGGCAAGCCACTGGCCTTTGGTGAAGTGGCCGGCAAACCCTGGATCGGCATGCCGGGAAATCCTTCGGCGGCGCTGATCACCGCGCTGGTGGTGGTGCGTCCGTTCCTGCTCAGGGCCCAAGGCGTGACTGACGTACTGCCGGTGCCGTTGGCCGTGCCCGCCGGGTTCGACTGGTTGCAGCGTAACAAGCGTCGGCAGTACCTGCGGGCCCGATTGACGCCCGGCGCCGATGGCCAGTTGAGTGTGGAACTGCACCCTCAGCAAAGCTCGGCGATGTTGACCGCCGCGTGCTGGGCCGACGGGCTGGCGGTGATCGAGTGCGAGCAGCAAGTGCTCAAGCACGACAACGTGATGTTCCTGTCCTTCGCCGACCTGATGCATTGATGGCAATTGATTGCCGTCAAGGCCGTGCCTGCCGGTCTCGCTAGACTGTGTGGCGAGGGAGCTTGCTCCCGCTGAGTCGCGAAGCGGCCCTGTTATTTAGGCCTGCTGCGCAGTCCAGCGTCGGAACGCCGCCCGGAGCAAGCTCGCTCGCCACAAGCGCATTCCAACCATGACTGATTAGGCCTCGGACTGCGTTTTTTCATGAGGATTACCCATGCAACTGGTCTGCCCGGCAGGGAACCTTCCTGCGCTTAAAGCGGCGGTGCGCCAAGGCGCCGATGCCGTCTATGTCGGCTTTCGCGATGACACCAATGCCCGGCATTTCGCGGGGCTGAACATGGACGACAAACAGTTCGACGCCGCGGTCGCCCATATCCGTCAGCATCAACGCAAACTCTACGTCGCGGTCAACACGTACCCCCAACCCAAGGGCTGGGAGCGCTGGCAGCGGGCGGTGGATCGTGCGGCTGATTTCGGCGTGGATGCGCTGATCGCCGCCGACCCCGGAGTGCTCAACTACGCCAGTCAGCGTCACCCGCAACTGGCGTTGCATCTGTCGGTCCAGGGTTCGGCGACCCATGCCGCCGCGCTGGAGTTTTATGCGCAGCGCTACGGCATTCGGCGCGCGGTGCTGCCGCGGGTGTTGTCGTTGGCGCAAGTACGCCAGGTCGCCGCCAGCAGCCCGGTGCCCATCGAAGTCTTTGGCTTCGGCAGCTTGTGCATCATGGCCGAAGGGCGTTGCCACCTGTCTTCCTACATTACCGGCGAGTCGCCGAACCTGTGCGGTGTCTGTTCGCCAGCCAAAGCGGTGCGCTGGAGCGAGGACGCCGAGGGCTTGAGCGCGCGCCTCAGCGAAGTACTGATCGACCGCTACACCCCGGATGAATCGGCCGGTTACCCGACCTTGTGCAAGGGCCGCTTCCTGGTCGGCGGCAAACGCTTTCATGCGCTGGAGGAGCCCACCAGCCTCGACACCCTGGACTTGCTGCCGGAACTGACGGCCATCGGCGTCGAAGCCGTGAAGATCGAGGGCCGCCAACGCAGCCCGGCCTATGTCGAACAAGTCACCCGTGTCTGGCGCGCAGCACTGGACGCCCATCGTGGCGCACCGGGCAGTTTTCGGGTCAAGGAGGAATGGCGTCAGGTGCTGGCCGGTTTGTCCGAAGGCAGCCAGACCACTCTGGGTGCTTATCATCGATCATGGCAATGAGGGATTCGACATGAAACTCAGCCTGGGACCGGTCCTGTTTTATTGGGACAAAGAGCAACTCAGCAACTTTTACGCCGAGATGTCGGCCTTGCCCCTGGATGTGATTTACCTGGGGGAAACCGTGTGCTCGAAACGCCGGGCATTTTCGCTGGATCAATGGCTGGGGTTGGGCCGTGAGTTGCAGGAATGCAGTCAGGCGCAGTTGGTGCTTTCCAGCCTGACGCTGATCGAAGCTGCGTCTGAACTCTCCAGCCTGCGCCGGCTGTGCGACAACGGCCAATTGCTGGTGGAAGCCAACGACATGGGCGCGGTGCAGTTTTTGGCCGAACGCAAGTTGCCGTTCGTGGGCGGCCCGGCCCTCAATCTGTACAACGGTCATGCGTTGACGCAACTGCTCGACAGCGGCATGACCCGCTGGGTGCCGCCCGTGGAATGTTCGGCGGCGCTGATTGGTGATGTGATCGAACAGGTACGCGAACTGGGCCGTGCAGTGCCGGAAGTTGAAATCTTCGCCTATGGGCATTTGCCGTTGGCCTATTCCGCCCGCTGCTTTACGGCTCGGGCAGAGAACCGGCCCAAGGACGACTGCCAGTTTTGCTGCATCAACTACCCCGACGGCCTGGCGCTGACCAGCCAGGAAGGGCAGGCGCTGTTCACCATCAACGGTATTCAGACAATGTCGGCCGAGGTGACCAATCTGCTGGCCGATTATTCCGGGCTGGTGGCCTGCGGTGCTGATCTGTTGCGCTTGAGCCCTCGCGCTCAGGGCATGGCCGAAGTGATTGCCGCCTATCAACGGGTTCGTCTGGGCGAGACACCGCCGTTGTTTGTCGAAGGGTGTAATGGTTACTGGCATGGCCAGGCCGGCATGCTGCGCGTCGAGGAGGTCGGCCTGTGTTGAATCGAAAAAAGTGGCTGTTGAAAGGTGCCGACCGGGTGTTGCCGCTGATGCGCCGAGTGCCTTTTGCCGTGCAGCGCCTGGCGTTGCAACAGGCGCTGAACCGTTGCCTCGCCGGGCCGTTGCGTGATGGCGAGTTTGAAGTTTTACGCGGGCGTTGGTTGTGCTTGCGGATTCCGGATCTGGGGTTGTCCTGGTATCTGACGCTCAGTGGTAAAGGGTTGCGGATTGCCGAGCAGGCCGTGGCGCATGTGACGATCAGTGGCAACTGGCGTGAGTTTTTACTGTTGGCGAGCCGTCAGGAGGATCCAGATACGCTGTTCTTTCGCCGGCGTTTGGTGATTGAGGGTGATACCGAACTTGGGCTGGCGTTGAAGAATCTGATCGACAGTCTGGATCCTGATGTGTTGCCTGTTTGGTTATGGCGCAATCTGGAGCGGGCGGGGAAGGGGTTGGCGGCGGGGTAATCGACGTCGTTCAATTGTGGGAGCTGGCTTGCCTGCGATGGCGGCCTGATAGCCGACCGGGATTTTTGATGTACACCAAACCCCAATCACCCCTCCGAATAGCTCCTCATTCACCCACAACCCATATCCCCTCCAGTTAACAAAACATAACGTGGCGTCGATTGTCAGACCTTTCCAAACCCCGATAGGATAAGCCAGCTTCCGAAGGGGCTCTGGATTGCGGGTTTCAGGACTATGCTCCTGAATAGGTCAATCCCGATGCGCATCCCTTACGGCGCCCTGAAGGGTTGAACGACCTAACAATAATAATGTGGGGGAAGGTCTATGAGTGAGCCTGTCATGGGTGTGAGTATTTGCCGCCCGCCAGCGTTACGCCGGTTCGCGTTGCTGGCTACAGCGCTCTCGCTGTTGGGCTGTACCGTGCTGTCGGCGCCTGCGCTGGCTGCTGCCGCGTCGGCCACCGATGTGGTTTATTCCGTTGAATCCGCCAAGGCCAGCAAAGGACTGATGCTCGATGTCGTTCACGCCGGTAAACGCCTGGTGGCGGTCGGCGATCGCGGGCACATTCTGTATTCCGATGACCAGGGCGCAACCTGGGCCCAGGCCAAGGTGCCGACCCGGCAACTGCTGACGGCGGTGTTTTTTGTCGATGACAAACACGGCTGGGCCGTTGGCCATGACGCGCAGATCCTCGCCAGCGAAGACGGCGGCATCACCTGGACCAAACAATTCGAAGACCTGACACGCGAATCGCCGCTGCTCGACGTCTGGTTCAAGGACGTTAACAGCGGCTTTGCCGTGGGCGCTTACGGTGCCTTGCTGGAAACCACCGATGGCGGTAAAAACTGGGAAAACGTCAGCGATCGCCTCGACAACGAAGACCAGTTCCACCTCAACGCGATTGCCGCGGTCAAGGATTCCGGCATTTTCATCGTCGGTGAACAGGGCAGCATGTTCCGCTCCGCCGATGATGGGCAGACCTGGGAAAAGCTTGAGGGCCCCTACGAAGGCTCGCTGTTCGGTGTGATTGGCACCGCGCAACCGGCCACGCTGCTGGCCTATGGGTTGCGCGGCAATCTCTACCGTTCCACGGATTTCGGCAGCACTTGGGAGCAGGTCGAGCTCAAGGCTGCACGTGGCACACTGGAATTCGGCCTGTCTGGCGCCACGCTGCTCGATGACGATTCCATCGTGATCGTCGGCAATGGCGGCAGCGTGATTCGCAGCACCGACGACGGCGAAACCTTCAGCGTGTTCAACCGTCCGGATCGCATTTCCGTCTCGGCGGTGACTGCGGCAGGCAACGGCAATCTGATTCTGGCAGGACAGGGTGGCGTTCGCGTCACTTCGCCCACCGGCGCAGAGAATGGAAAAAACGGGTCGTCCAAATGAGCCGGGCAAATAATAAGAAGGCGGGTCTATGACATCCTTAAGCACTCCTCATCAGGATAAGGCGACGTTTCTTGAGCGCCTGATTTTCAACAACCGCCCGGCAGTCATCGTCATCTGCCTGCTGGTCAGTGTTTTCCTGTTCTGGCAGGCGACGTTGATCCGGCCGTCCACCAGTTTCGAAAAAATGATCCCGCTCGAGCATCCGTTCATTGAAAAAATGATGGAGCACCGCAACGATCTGGCGAACCTGGGCAACACGGTGCGGATTTCCGTGGAAGCCACCGACGGCGACATCTTCTCCAAGGAGTACATGGAGACCCTGCGTCAGATCAACGACGAGGTGTTCTACATTTCCGGCGTCGACCGTTCCGGCCTCAAGTCGCTGTGGAGCCCGAGCGTGCGCTGGACCGAGGTGACGGAGGAGGGCTTCGCCGGTGGTGAAGTGATTCCCCAGAGCTATAACGGCTCCCAGCAAAGCCTCGATCTGCTGCGTAATAACGTGCTCAAGTCCGGGCAAGTCGGGCGCCTGGTGGCCAACGACTTCAAGTCGAGCATCGTCGACATCCCGCTGCTGGAGTCCTATCCGGACCCACAGGATCAGGGCAAGTTGCTGGCGCTGGACTACCGCAAGTTCTCCCATGAACTCGAAGACAAGATCCGCAACAAGTTCGAAGCCCAAAACCCTAACGTGAAGATCCACATTGTCGGGTTCGCCAAGAAAGTCGGCGACTTGATCGATGGGTTGGTCATGGTGGTGATGTTCTTCGGCGTAGCCTTCGTCATTACCCTGATCCTGCTGTACTGGTTCACTAACTGCATGCGCAGCACCGTTGCGGTATTGAGCACGACGCTGGTGGCGGTGGTCTGGCAGCTGGGCTTGATGCACTTCTTCGGCTTCGGGCTTGATCCGTACTCGATGCTGGTGCCGTTCCTGATCTTCGCCATCGGGATTTCCCACGGCGTGCAGAAAATCAACGGTATCGCCTTGCAGTCCAGCGAGGCGGAAAACGCTCTGACCGCAGCGCGGCGCACATTCCGTCAGCTGTTTCTGCCGGGTATGATCGCGATCCTTGCGGATGCGGTGGGCTTCATCACGCTGTTGATCATCGACATCGGGGTGATTCGTGAACTGGCCATCGGCGCGTCCATCGGCGTGGCGGTGATCGTGTTCACCAACCTGATCCTGCTGCCGGTGGCGATTTCCTACGTCGGTATCAGCAAGCGCGCCGTCGAACGCAGCAAGAAAGACGCGCACCGCGAGCATCCTTTCTGGCGCCTGCTGTCGAATTTTGCCAG
The DNA here is from genome assembly GCF_019218905.1 of Pseudomonas sp. PDM24. Classification (NCBI taxonomy): domain Bacteria; kingdom Pseudomonadati; phylum Pseudomonadota; class Gammaproteobacteria; order Pseudomonadales; family Pseudomonadaceae; genus Pseudomonas; species Pseudomonas sp. PDM24. The sequence goes on from NZ_JAHUWR010000001.1 coordinate 988,235, forward strand.
CCCCAAAGTCGCCCCGATCTCTATTGCCCTGGCGCTGATCGCTTTCGGTGGTGGCCTCTGGTACAGCCAGAACCTGAAAATCGGTGACCTCGACCAGGGCGCGCCGGAACTGCGTCCGGACTCGCGCTACAACAAGGACAACAGCTTCATCATCAATAACTACTCCACCAGTTCCGACGTGTTGGTGGTGATGGTCAAGACCAAGTCTGAAGGTTGCTCGCGCTACGAGGCCATGGCGCCGATCGACGAGCTGATGTGGAAGATGCAGAACACCGAGGGTGTGCAGTCGGCCATTTCCCTGGTGACCGTGTCCAAGCAGATGATCAAGGGCATGAACGAGGGCAACCTGAAATGGGAAACCCTGTCGCGCAACCCGGACGTGCTGAACAACTCCATCGCCCGCGCCGATGGCCTGTACAACAACAATTGCTCCCTGGCGCCGGTGCTGGTGTTCCTCAATGACCACAAGGCCGAAACCCTGGACCGCGCCGTGCATGCGGTGCAGGACTTCGCCAAAGAGAACAACAAGGAAGGCCTGGAATTCATCCTCGCCGCCGGTAACGCCGGGATCGAGGCGGCCACCAACGAGGTGATCAAACGCTCCGAATTGACCATTCTGGTCCTGGTATACATCTGCGTCGCAACCATGTGCATGATCACTTTCCGTTCCTGGGCGGCGACCTTGTGCATTGTGCTGCCGCTGGTACTGACCTCGGTCCTCGGCAACGCATTGATGGCGTTCATGGGCATCGGCGTGAAAGTGGCGACCTTGCCGGTAGTGGCGCTCGGGGTGGGGATTGGCGTGGACTACGGGATCTACATCTACAGCCGTCTGGAAAGCTTCCTGCGTGCCGGCCTGCCGTTGCAAGAGGCGTACTACCAGACGCTGAAGTCCACCGGTAAAGCCGTGCTGTTCACCGGCCTGTGCCTGGCGATCGGTGTATGCACCTGGATCTTCTCGGCGATCAAGTTCCAGGCCGATATGGGCCTGATGCTGACCTTCATGTTGCTCTGGAACATGTTCGGCGCGTTGTGGCTGCTGCCAGCGCTGGCGCGGTTCCTGATCAAACCGGAGAAACTGGCAGGGCAGAAGGGCAACTCGCTGTTTGCTCACTGATCCCTGGCTGAAACAGAAAAGCCGCAATCATGGGTTGCGGCTTTTTTTTTAGCGTGTTGTTCAGGGCTGGAAACTTGATTCAGAGTTTTAAGAACAGTGTTTCATCCAATGGCGGTTTGATCAGCGATTTCTCCAGATTTGCCACGGCACGGTTGTCGGCGGCGGCTTGCCGGATAAGATCCTTGCGTGTCAGAAAGCGCTGCTCCGGTAATTTTAAATGGCCAATGCTGTAGTCCGGTCGAGGCATATCAAGGCTGGCGTAATGAAAGTGCGCATACCATAAAACGTTAAATGTGTTCTTTTCGCGTACTGCATATTCGGTGAGATAGTCTCCGGCAGCCGTCTGTATCAAACGCCCCACCAGATTGATGTCAACGAAACCGTTCTTCCATAAGTAGTGGATGTTTTCTGCCTTGGGCAGCTGTTTTTTGTAGCCCTCGCTGCAATACAGGCGTGCCTGGCGAGTTGCTTCGAGTGCCTCGTTACGAAGGGTTTCACTCAGTTGGGGGGCCTGCGGCGCAGCAGGATGGGTGTTATCAATTTCATGGGCCAAGGCGTTGAGCTTTTCGGCGTACTGGACCAGCATGTCATTCCAGTCCAAGGGGTTGAGGCTTTCGAGCCGACCAGGATCCTGCAGCTTTTTCTGTTGGAAGCGTATCGAGTTTTCGATACCTGCCCGTTGGCCAATCAGCGCATGCATTTCCTTTTTTATTGCCGATAAAGGTCGCGACCCTGGCGGCAATGTTGGTTGAGTGGGCGTGCCCTGCACGACTTCAACCCAGACACCTTCCTCGGGGTGTTCCATGTAGCTCGCAATTTTCTGTTCGGTAATCGGATCTTGAACATCGATGAAACTACCTTGATGGTTTTCCCGAGATGGTCGAATGTCGCCGATCAGGGTGCCTTTGTTGCGGGACTTGAATACCCTTTTGGTGGACGGCTTGGCCCTGATCGGTTTGATATGTGCGGACTGGGGCGCGACCCCTTCGTTTTCTCGAATCAGTGCAGCCAGTTGTTCTTCGGCGCTGACGCGCGCTTCGTTGAGTTGCTCCAGAAAGGGCGTTTGATACTCCTTGCGCAAGAAGCCAGATGCCATTTCACTCAACGAATGGACGGCATTGTCGATTTCCTCGTAGTGCTTGAGGATGTTTTCAAGGACGGCTATCTGCTCGGTGGTTGCGTAGCCGGAGCTGCTGCAGATCTCCATGTGGGACAGCACTGTGCTGTCCATTGAAGAGCCGACGAGTCGCATTACAAAGGGATACTCTGCCGGGTCTCTGGAGCTGCAGCTGCGTTCCAGAACCAGTTCTTTAAGCGACAGCAATTGGTGTAGCTTGATTGAAGCGGGGAGGTAGTTTTCGGCATTGAACAAGTGCTTCACTATTTTTCGACTGCGCAGTTTTTCACCTGCCTTTTCCTGAGTCGTTTCAAGTGTTTTGGCGGACTCGATGAGCCTGTTGGTTATCTCGATTTCTGCCCGCCGGTTGTCGACAAATTCGAAATAGGCTGTCGGTATTTCCTGACCCAGTTCTTCAGGAAAACGGGCGACGAGTTCATTGAGGTATTCCCCGTTCCTGGTCTGAAGGAGATCGCGCCCCAACAGCTTTATTTGCTCATGAACGATATCCAGAGCGTCCCAGATGAGTAAAAGCCCATTATCACGTTCGCTCTCGTAAGGCCTGGTTCTGTCGACTTCGATCAAGGCGTTGTACGCGTCGGTCAACTTCGGCATCTCTGCGTTCAACGTGTCAATGCGCTCCTTGTAAATATTGAGCTCTCTGTCATGTATAGCGGCGGCCTCTGCTGTCTTGAGCACTTCCTGGCTATGACGCGAGGTCAGCTGGACCTTCTGCTCTGGTGTAGCCTTGCCGAGCAACTCCCATACGATCCTGAGCTTTTTCTTTTGTGCGTCGAGCATTTCCCTCGCGGAAAACAATGATCTCCTCGCCTCTGATTGAGAGAGTACCAATGGTGCGAGGGCCTGCTTCAGGCGATCCTTATGAGTGGTCAGTTCATGTAGCCGGAGCCGGTTTTCATCGCGCACCGCCTGGAGTCGCCCCCTCATGCCGCCTTCAAGCTTCAATCCCCGATCCAGTCGCCAGTTCCCCTTGCCGTCGCTGGCGAGTTTGAAGCCGGGGCGATCGGAATGGGCCGGATCTACCAGGTAGACCTCTGCGAAGCCCGGCACGACGCTGACCTGGAAAAAAAGTCCGCCAATGCTGACGTGCCAGGTATCGTCGATCCGGAAAAGTCCCTTCAGAGACCCGTTTTTCTCGGCCGGTGGCAACTTCTGCGGCCATGGCACGTGAAAGTCCAACAAGGCATTGAGCAGCTTGTCGGCCGCTTTAGAGGTGGCAATGGAACTGGTGAAATCCAGCACCGTATGGCTGCCACCTACCGGTTCCTGTGGGATGCCCGGCGAACCTTGATGAACGAGGGCGGCAGGCATCGGTTCTGCGTGATTTGCCAGTCTGCGCCAGGGTTTCAGGCGCGGGGCGGTTTGTTCAGGGAGTTTCGATGGCAATGGCTGCTGATGGGCGCTCTCCGAGCTGGCTCCCAGGTGCAACAGCACCATCGCGGTATTGAGTAGCAGATCAATCAGCGCTAACTCTTTGGCTTTCGGATCGTCGCTGTCGAGGGCGGGCAGGTCCTGTTTGAGGCTGGTGATCAGTACCGTCATCCATCCGGCAAGCATCAGCGGCCCTCGCGTCAGCGGTAGCAGCAGCGTATTGAAGAGTAACCATGCACCCTCCATGAGAACGGCCCAACGGCTTTCACTGTTGGACACCGACTCACGCTCGGCCAGATCGACCAAGGTGCGAGCGGTGCTGGTGAATAGGTCGTTGAGCAGTCGACCGTCGTGCAGCGACTGGCGCAATACTTCTGCACCCTCATTGCTGGCCAAGGTTGTGGGGGCAGGTTTTCGTGGACGTTCGAATTCGTCGCCCAAGTGAAAGCGAACAATGTGCGGTTCCTTGAACCCGTCACTGTCGTAAATGCCTCGTACGTTGTCCGCCATCCATGTAAGCACGCTGGTTTGCAACGCGCCGGATTCGGCGATGGCATCGAGGACGGCCTGGCGCGACGGGTACTCCAGCAGGGCTTCGGCGTACAACGGACGATAAAGAAGATGTGGGCCAACGTTCGGATCAAGGGGTTCGATCAGGAACATGTTGTCCACCGTATCGGGTTTGGCACCGGACTTTCTGTGAAACGCCAGGGGGCGGATGACGATGTCCTGTTCGTCGACTTTGCGCTCGGAAGGTGTCTGCCCCATCAGCGCCTTGACGTAGCGATAACCCTTGTCGGTCAAGCCACATTGTTTTCTGACCTTGTACTCCAGCGCGCGCACCGGTAACTGGACTCGCAGTTCGCGGGTAAACAGGGCTTCTCGGCGCCGGGCATCCACGGTGTCCGATAGTAATAACGTCTTGATCCTTTGCGGATAGACCGTACCGATGTCGACGCGCTGGATAAGGCCTTTGCTGCCGAGTATATAGTCCTCGTTCAACCAGTCTTCGGGAGTCTGTCCGTCCTTGCGCAAAACCCGCAGGCGGCCCCGGGGCTTGCCGGCGAGATTCTTCAGGGCCAGATCAGTCAGGGACATGCGCACATGTTCGATAAAACCGGCACCTCCCGGATAGCCGGCAGCGACGGCGAAGTCCAGCACCAGATCGTCGGGGTTGTAGTCGACGTCGTGATCCTGCTTTATCTGCGCTCGCAGCGCCTCGCGGCTGAAGCTTCGGATATCCTCGATGCCTTCATTAAATGACTGTCCATGGCTTTGAGCGGTGACGTTTGCGAGGTCGAGCAGGTGCTGTCGATAGGCGAAGCGATCAGTGGCCGAAGCCTGTTTCAACCAGTCGGGAAGTTGCGAGTGCAGCTGTGCCAGCATCGTTGGTGGCGCTGTCGATTGCCGGATGAACCGCGTTGCCGGATCCGTGAGGGTGTCCAGACGTTGCGTCAGGTCTTGCTCGCTCGGGTAACTGGAAAATGACAATGCGGCCAGGTTTTCGAGCTGCCGATTAAGGATCAGGCCCGCCTGGAGCTCGAACAGGTTGCCATTGGGCTCATAGCGTTTCCAGGTCAGACGGTCGATCAAAAACTCGCTTTGCATCTTCTTCCCCCAGGCGCTGCCGAAGTCATCCAGGGAATCGAAAGGTTGGACGTGGCCGTCAACGCTGCACAGCAACACTTGTTTCTCACACATCAACAGAATTTCAGGCCCGAGCAGAAGTATTTCGTTATCGTCTTTGCCGAGTGTCGTTTCCAGAAAATAGGCGTAAACGGTTTTGCTGGTCTTGGGCGAGCGCTCGACTCTGTCGGGCCAGTCCGTGACCTGCCGCACCATGTCTCGCTGTTCGTCACTTAGATTCGAGGCGTATAAGGCTGCGGCTTTCAACTGGTCATGGAGGAACTCGCTGAACCATTGCCAGCGACTGATGCCGCTGTCGTCGGTCAGGCTCCAGTAGTCAGCCAATACCTGCTGGTAATCGAGGTAAAGCGTCGATGGCAGCTCGGCAATGATGCTGGCAATGATTTGCATGTCCACATGAGGCCAGGCTGCGGTGTCCAGGCGTTTGGGTGGTACTTGCGTGAGGAAAAACGCCCTTGAGTCCTGTGGGGTGAAGTCCAGCATCTGCGGGTTGACCAGATGGTCGATAACCACTTGGCTCAACGGCTTCAGATCCCAATGGCCACCGACAGCGGGGCTGGCCAGCTTGATCTTTATCGGATCGAAATCCAGTGTGGGGTAATGCTCCAGCAACCTGTCGTGTAATGCATTGATAATCACAGAAAGCAGTGTCGGTCGACTGGCGAATCGCTGCTGAACCGCCCGGGCGGGCAGTTGGCTGAATGGAGGAGATACCGGGGCAACAGGGGTGAGCATGACGAAATCCTTTTCGTGTTATAGGTCGGCGCTGTCATAGCGTCCGTCCCTCTGGGCCGGATCATCGGCCCTGAGCAGGAAATCTCATTCTGTCACCGCCTGTGCGGAATGGGTTATGGCGTGTGGTTACAAGACTTGACCGAGCACCGTGCTTAGCGCACTGCGCGCATCATCCAGTTGCACCAGCGTTGCATGCCGGGCACCGAGGGCGTCACGGTTTTCGATAGCGGTCAGGATCGCCTTGTGCCGTGGCAGCGCCAGTTCATGCAGATTCGGCCGTTGGTTGGAATGCTTCAAGGCTTCGGCAATCGCTACCGACAGCATGTTGCACAGGTTCGCCAGCAAGTCGTTATGGGTTGCGTCGGCGATCCGGCTGTGGAAATCCAGGTCCGGTTGCAGCAAGGCTTCAGGCGTCGGTGCCGCTTCCATGCGTTGGTAGGCTTCACCGATGGAGGCGATGTCTTCGTCGGTGGCGAACTGCGCGGCCAACGCGGCGGCGGCCGGCTCAATGATGCTGCGCACGCTGGTCAGCAGATCAAAGAATTCATTTTGCGGACTGCTTTGCATCAGCCAGTGCAGCACGTCCGGGTCGAGCATGTGCCATTCCTTGCGCGGCTTGACCACCGTGCCGACCCGCGGACGGGAATACACCAGGCCCTTGGCCACCAATACGCGAGTGGCTTCGCGCAGCACCGGTCGGCTGACCGCGTATTCCTCGCACAGCAGGGCTTCGGCGGGCAGTTTGTCGTCCGGCTTGAACCGTCCCGAGACGATCTGCATGCCCAATTCCTGGACGATGCGCGAGTGCATGCTTTTGCGGTCGGAGGGTTTGCGGTAATCCATGGGGAACGGCGCGATCCTGTGCGATGGGGTGCCGCGCATGATAGCAGGCGCGGCGAGGACGGTCGCCAGAGCAAGCACAGTCCTGAAGCAGATGGGGATTAAATGTGGGAGCGGGCTTGCTCGCGAAGGGGCCGTCACATTCAACATCAATGCTGACTGACACTCCGCCTTCGCGAGCAAGCCCGCTCCCACATTAGATGAATGGTGTCAGTGAGAATGACGCGGCACCTCGGCCCCGCGGCAACCGACGAGGAAGTCAAAGTCGCAACCCTGATCCGCCTGCAGCACATGGTCGATGTACAGCTGACGATAACCGCCCACGATCAACTGTTGCGGTGGTTGCAGATCCGCCATGCGCGCTGCCAGCTCCGCATCCGGAATGTCCAGGTGCAAACGGCCGTTAGCGCAATCAAGCTCGATCCAGTCGCCTTCCTTCACGGTCGCCAAAGGTCCACCCGCTGCGGCTTCCGGTGCCACATGCAGAACAACGGTGCCGTAAGCGGTGCCGCTCATGCGTGCGTCGGAAATCCGCACCATGTCGGTCACGCCCTGGGCCAGCAGCTTGGCCGGCAACCCCATGTTGCCGACTTCGGCCATGCCCGGATAACCCTTCGGTCCGCAGTTCTTCATCACCAGAATCGAGTTGGCATCCACGTCCAGTTCCGGGTCGTTGATCCGTGCCTTGTACATGTCGAAGTTCTCGAACACCACCGCACGCCCGCGATGTTGCATCAATTCGGCGCTCGCGGCGGATGGCTTGAGCACCGCACCCAGCGGGGCCAGATTGCCGCGCAACACGCAGATGCCGCCGTCGGCGCGGATCGGGTTGTCGAGGGTGCGAATCACTTCGTCCTGGCCATAAATCGGCGCGTCCTTGGTGTTCTCGCCGATGGTTTTGCCGTTGACGGTGAGGGCATTCGGGTTCGGAATCAGGTTTGCTTCGCCAAGGCGGCGCAGCACTGCGGGCAAGCCGCCGGCGTAGTAGAACTCTTCCATCAGGAAACGCCCGGACGGTTGCAGGTCGACGATGGTCGGCATGCCGCGACCGATGCGGGTCCAGTCATCCAGGTCCAGCTCGACACCGATGCGCCCGGCGATGGCTTTCAAGTGGATCACCGCGTTGGTCGAACCGCCGATGGCGGCGTTCACCCGAATGGCGTTTTCGAAGGCTTCCTTGGTCAGGATTTTCGACAGTTTCAAATCTTCGCGGACCATCTCCACCGCGCGCATGCCGGACATGTGCGCCAACACATAACGGCGCGCATCGACCGCCGGAATCGCCGCGTTGTGGGGCAGGGAGGTGCCGAGTGCTTCGGCCATGCAGGCCATGGTCGAGGCCGTGCCCATGGTGTTGCAGGTGCCGGCCGAGCGTGACATGCCGCCCTCGGCCGCGAGGAAATCGTCAAGGGTGATGGTGCCCGCCTTGACCTGTTCGCTGAGCTGCCAGACCACCGTGCCCGAGCCGATGTCCTGGCCCTTGTGCTTGCCGTTGAGCATCGGCCCACCGGTGACGACGATTGCTGGCACGTCGCAACTGGCCGCGCCCATCAGCAGCGCCGGGGTGGTTTTGTCGCAGCCGGTGAGCAGCACCACGCCATCGATCGGGTTACCGCGAATCGCTTCCTCGACGTCCATGCTCGCCAGGTTGCGAGTGAGCATGGCGGTGGGGCGCAGGTTCGATTCGCCGTTGGAGAACACCGGGAATTCCACTGGAAAGCCGCCGGCTTCGATCACCCCGCGTTTGACGTGCTCGGCGATTTGCCGGAAATGCGCGTTGCACGGGGTCAGTTCCGACCAGGTGTTGCAGATGCCGATGATCGGCTTGCCGTGGAACTGGTGGTCGGCGATGCCCTGATTCTTCATCCAGCTGCGGTACATGAAGCCGTTCTTGTCGGCGGTGCCAAACCATTGGGCGGAGCGCAGGGTGGGTTTCTTATCAGACATGATCGGTTCTCTTATTGTATGACTATATTGTTCAGGCTCTGGCGTAACATATGCGCAATTTCGCCTGTTTGGAAGGGTTGTTGGTTAAATAGTATTACTATATAGTCATTTTCAACGGAGGGAAGGCCCTGGCAGTTTTCTGCGAGAGGCGTCCCCCGAGGTTCTATAACAACAACAATCGGAGACCGAACTCATGAGCCAGGAACTGCGGCTTATTCGTCGCATCACGCTGAAACTGATTCCCTTCCTGATCCTGCTGTACCTGATCGCCTATGTGGATCGCTCCGCGGTAGGTTTCGCCAAGCTGCACATGGGCGCCGACATCGGTCTGGGGGACGCGGCTTATGGCCTGGGTGCCGGGCTGTTCTTCATTGGCTACTTCCTGCTGGAAATCCCCAGCAACCTGATGCTCGACCGCTTCGGCGCAAGACGCTGGTTTGCGAGGATCATGGTCACCTGGGGTGCCATCACCATCGGCATGGCGTTCGTCCAGGGACCGAACAGCTTCTATGTGATGCGCTTTCTGCTCGGCGCGGCCGAAGCCGGTTTCTTCCCGGGCGTTCTGTACTACATCACCCAATGGTTCCCGATTCGCCATCGCGGCAAGATTCTCGGGTTGTTCATCCTTTCCCAACCCATCGCGATGATGATCACCGGCCCGGTGTCCGGCGGCTTGCTGGGCATGGACGGCATTCTTGGCCTGCACGGTTGGCAGTGGCTGTTCATCGTCATCGGCACACCCGCGATCCTGCTGACCTGGCCGGTGCTGCGTTACCTGCCGGACGGTCCGCAACAGGTGAAATGGATGGACCAGTCTGAGAAAGACTGGCTGACCGGTGAGCTGAAAAAGGACCTGGAGGTGTACGGCCAGACCCGCCACGGCAATCCGCTGCATGCACTGAAGGACAAGCGCGTGTTGCTGCTGGCGCTGTTCTATCTGCCGGTGACGCTGAGCATCTACGGTCTCGGTTTGTGGCTGCCGACGTTGATCAAGCAGTTCGGTGGCACTGACCTGATGACCGGGTTCGTGTCGTCGGTGCCGTACATCTTCGGGATCATCGGTTTGCTGATCATTCCGCGCAGTTCCGATCGCTTGAATGATCGCTACGGCCATCTGGCGGTGCTGTATGTATTGGGCGCCATCGGCCTGTTCCTCAGCGCCTGGCTGACCGTGCCGGTGCTGCAATTGGCGGCGCTGTGCCTGGTGGCGTTCGCGCTGTTTTCCTGCACGGCGGTGTTCTGGACCTTGCCGGGCCGATTCTTCGCCGGCGCCAGTGCGGCGGCGGGGATCGCGTTGATCAACTCGGTGGGCAACCTCGGCGGCTACATCGGTCCGTTCGTGATCGGTGCGTTGAAGGAATACACGGGCAATCTGGCATCGGGGTTGTATTTCCTGTCCTGCGTGATGGTGTTCGGCCTGGTCCTGACGGGTGTGGTTTATCGGTTGCTGGAGCGTAAGCATGTGCTGCCGGCCGACCAGTTCGCCGCCAGCGCCCGGGGCGCTACCCGTACCTGAGGTCAACACGATCCAAATGTGGGAGCGGGCTTGCTCGCGAAGGCGGAGTGTCAGTCACCGGTGATGTTGAATGTGGCGGCCTCTTCGCGAGCAAGCCCGCTCCCACAGGGTCCTGCGTTGTTTTGAAGTTTTGCTTTAACAGGAGAAAAATCATGCGTTTAGTTCAGTTCGAATTGAGTCACGGCGAACGTCGCGTCGGCGTGGTCGAGGACGGCCTGGTGCGCGAAGTGCGGGATGCGCGCTCGGTGCGGGATCTGGCGCTGGCGGCGATCGAGGCGGGGGGCAATCTTGAGCAACAGGTTCAAACCCTGGGGCTGGGCATCAGCCATGACTATTCAGCGCTGCTCGCCAATCTGCAAATCCTGCCGCCGCTGGATCACCCGGACCCGGCGCACATGCTGGTCAGCGGCACTGGCCTGACCCATCTGGGCAGCGCTTCGGCCCGGGACAAAATGCATCAGCAGGTTGGCGACGAAACCGCCATGACCGACACCATGCGCATCTTCAAGTGGGGCGTGGAGGGCGGTAAACCCGCGACCGGCCAGGCCGGCGTGCAACCGGAATGGTTCTACAAGGGCGACGGCAGCATCGTTGTGCGACCGGGCAAACCATTTCCGCTGCCGCCGTTTGCCGAAGATGCCGGGGAGGAACCCGAGCTCAGCGGCCTCTATGTGATCGGCCACGACGGCAAACCGTATCGCCTCGGTTTCGCGGTGGGTAATGAGTTCTCCGATCACGTGATGGAGCGCAAGAATTACCTGTATCTGGCCCATTCGAAATTGCGCAGTTGCAGCTATGGCCCGGAGCTTCGGGTCGGCGAATTGCCCCAGCATCTGGCCGGCACCAGTCGGATCCTGCGTGACGGTGAAGTGTTATGGCAGAACGAGTTCCTCAGTGGTGAAGCGAACATGTGCCACAGCCTGGAAAACCTCGAGTACCACCATTTCAAGTACAGCCAGTTCCTGCGCCCCGGCGACGTGCACATTCACTTCTTCGGCACCGCGACCCTGTCCTTCGCCGATGGCATTCACACCCAACCGGGTGACGTGTTCGAGATCAGCCAGGCTGAGTTCGGCGCACCCTTGATCAACGGCATTGAGCCCGTTGAAGCGGCGTTTGAACCCGGCACCGTCGGCACACTTTAAGGAGACACCCATGACCCGGATTCTTGGTCACAACTACATTGGCGGTCAGCGCAGCGCTGCTGGCGAGGTCAAACTCCAGAGCGTCGACGCCAGCACTGGCGAGGCTTTGCCTCACAATTTCTATCAGGCCACCCTTGAAGAAGTCGACGCCGCTGCGAAGGCTGCCGCCGCTGCTTACCCGGCCTATCGCAGCCTGAGTGCCGAAAGACGTGCGCAATTTCTCGATGCGATTGCCGATGAACTGGACGCGTTGGGTGATGACTTTGTCGCCGTGGTCTGTAGCGAAACTGCGTTGCCGGCCGGTCGTATTCAAGGAGAGCGTGGTCGCACCAGCGGCCAGATGCGTCTGTTCGCCAAGGTGCTGCGGCGCGGTGATTTCTATGGCGCACGGATTGATCGGGCGCTGCCTGAGCGCACACCATTACCGCGTCCGGATTTGCGTCAGTACCGCATCGGCCTCGGGCCGGTCGCGGTGTTTGGTGCGAGCAACTTTCCGCTGGCGTTTTCCACGGCGGGCGGCGACACCGCTTCGGCATTGGCCGCTGGCTGTCCGGTGGTGTTCAAGGCCCACAGCGGTCACATGGCCACTGCTGAGTGGGTGGCCGATGCCGTGATCCGCGCCGCCGAGAACACGTCGATGCCGGCCGGTGTGTTCAACATGATCTACGGCGGCGGGGTGGGTGAAGCGCTGGTCAAGCACCCGGCCATTCAGGCAGTCGGTTTTACCGGTTCGCTCAAAGGTGGCCGTGCGCTGTGCGACATGGCCGCGGCACGTGCGCAGCCGATTCCGGTGTTCGCCGAGATGTCGAGCATCAACCCGGTGATCGTGCTGCCTCAAGCGCTGGAAGCTCGTGCTGAAAGCGTCGCCCGAGACCTCACGGCGTCGGTGGTGCAGGGTTGTGGGCAGTTCTGTACCAATCCGGGGTTGGTGATCGGTATTCGTTCGCCGCAGTTCAGCGCGTTCGTGCAGCAGGTGGCGGGGCTGATTGGCGATCAACCGGCGCAAACCATGCTCAATGCCGGCACCTTGAGCAGCTATGGCAAGGGCTTGCAGAAGCTTCTTGCGCACCCGAAGATCGAGCATTTGGCGGGCAGTCCGCAACAAGGCAATCAGGCGCAACCGCAACTGTTCAAGGCCGATGTCAGCCTGTTGCTCGATGGCGATGAAGTGCTGCAAGAGGAAGTATTCGGCCCGACCACGGTGTTCGTCGAAGTGGCGGATCAGGCGCAACTCAATGCCGCGTTGAACGGTCTGCATGGGCAGCTGACGGCAACGATCATCGGTGAGCCGGCAGACTTCGAACAATTCGGCGAACTGACGCCATTGTTGGAGCAGAAGGTCGGACGAATCCTGCTTAACGGCTATCCGACCGGCGTGGAAGTCTGCGACTCGATGGTTCATGGCGGGCCGTATCCGGCGACTTCCGATGCACGCGGCACCTCGGTGGGCACTCTGGCCATCGACCGTTTCCTGCGCCCGGTGTGCTTCCAGAACTACCCCGACAGCCTGCTGCCGGAAGCGCTGAAAAATGGTAATCCGCTGCGCATCCAGCGCCTGGTCGACGGCAAGCCATCGCGCGAAGCTCTCTAACGGTTGTACGCAGTCCCTGTGGGAGCGGGCTTGCTCGCGAAAGCAATTTGACAGTCACTGCGATGTTGGATGTGCCGCCGCCTTCGCGAGCAAGCCCGCTCCCACATTTTGTTTGGTGTCGTGTGTGAGTGTTGTGAGTGACACTGGCCCGCTTTCACTTTGAGCTATCATTGCGCCTTTCCCATTCAAAGATTGACTGCCATGACTGCCGTAACCAACACCTTGCTCAGCGCCCTCGAAGTCTGCGACATGCTTGAAATCGACGGGCTGCACGCGTTCGACTTTTCCCTCGATGAAGACGATAACCTGCACATCGAATGCATGGACGGTCGGGCGCTCAAGCGCTGGGAGTTCAGCATGGCGCAGATCGCGGCCGCGACGTTCGATCCCGACTTGAAGAGTTGGATCATTACCGGCGATTCCGGCGAGCACCGGCTGGTGCCTATGGAAGCGTTCGGCGGTGGTGACGATGAGGACGAAACGAATGAGGATGCGTAACTTCTGGCCACTGTTGATGGCTGGCAGCGTCGGCGCAATGGGCGTGCAAGCGGCCCCGGTCGACAGTTACGAATTGCTGGTGGGCTCCTACACCGCCGGCCAGAGCCAGGGGATTTATCGTCTGGGTTTCGACAGCCACACCGGGCAGATCGACGGCAAACCCCTGCAGGTGGTGAAGAGCGCCAACCCGTCCTGGCTCGCCGTATCCAAGGATCAACAGCGCCTGTTCGCGGTCAACGAAAACGGCCCGGGCCAGGCGGATCCGGTAGGGCGTATCAGCAGTTATGCAATTGACCCGAAGACCAATGAGTTGAACCTGATCAGTCAGGTGCAAACCCTGGGCAACGAGCCGACGCACTCGAGCGTCAGCGGCGATGCCAGTCACGTGTTTGTCAGCAACTACTCGGTGGCTGAAGACCCGGGCGGCACCTTGGCGGTGTTACCGGTGGGCACCGACGGCAAGCTAAAACCCGTGGTGCAGATGAGCAGTCATCCGTCCAGCCGGGTCAACCCCGAGCGGCAAAAGTCGGCGCACGTGCATTCGGTGGTTTCATCTCCGGATGGCCAGTACGTGTTTTCCAACGACTTGGGAGCGGACAAGATTTTCGTCTATCGCTTCGATCCCAAGGCCAATCCGGAACGGCCGTTGACCGCCGCCAAACCTGCGTCCGTCCAGTTACCACCTGGCAGCGGGCCGCGACACTTGCTGTTCAGTGCCGATGGCAAGCACGCCTGGCTGACCATGGAAATGAGCGCGCAGGTCGCAGTGTTCGATTACCGCGACGGCAAGCTTGAGCAAACGCAGTTGGTCGATCTGGCGGCGGGTCTGCCGACGTCGGGCAAGGCCGCGGCTGCGCTTCACGCCTCGGCCGACGGCAAGTTCCTTTACGTCAGCAACCGTGGCACCACCAATCAGTTGTTGGTGTTCGCCATCGACCCGGCGACCGGACAGCTCAAGGAGCTTCAGCGTCGCTCCGTGGACGGTGATCACCCGCGCGAATTCAGCCTCGATCCGAGTGGCAAGTTCGTGCTGATTGCCAACCAGAAGAGCAACCAGATTGTCGTCGTCGAGCGCGATGCCAAGACTGGGCTGTTGGGTAAAACCGTGCAGAAACTGCCGATGGATGCCCCCAGCGATCTCAAGTTCCTGGTGCGTCAATAGACCGCAGGCCCCGGTTGATGGGGCCTGCAACCTTCTATTAATGAGGCTGATATCGGCTAATGCTACAAAGCATTTCAAGGCGCCGACCCTCGGGAGTTAAGTTTGCTTCACGGCCCCACCGGGCAAGCAAGCCAACTGAATCGAGGACTACCGCCATGAACTTCAATCTCTTCTCCGTCATCGCCGCTTCCGCTATCTCTGCCACTGTTGCACTGCCAGCCAGCGCCAACGTTGAAATCAGCGACAGAAAATCCCACACCCAAAGCTACACCCAGAAATACCTGCAACAGAGCGCCAACTTCTACGCCGCGCTGGATCACAAATCCCAACACTGAAATGTAAACCCTGCACCTTTTATGCAGGAGCGAAGTCACTTGCCGATCGACCTGCAAGGCGTCGAAAAGCATCGAAGTGATGTCGCTCCTGCATAACGCATTTACGACAGCATCATATTGCTATCAATGTATTGCTTGATATCACATCGCCATGAGTTTAAATTTGACGCTGATTTTTTGACTCCTTCCCTAAAAGGATCGACAGCATGGCGATGCGTCTGGCAGTGGTTCTCCTGTTTCTCTATTCCACCCCGATTCTGTCGGCTGCCCAGCCCGTTCCCAACGAGCCGGATGCGGCCCGCGAGCGCTTGATGAGTTCTATCGAGAACTAAAATACGCTGGGGTCATGATCAATAAAACTGATAGCTACTATGCATAAAGCTCGCTAGTTATCTTCTGTTTTTTGATCGATTCTGTGGGCACTGAAACATGCCCACGGAGAACACCATGGCCAGCGCAATCATTACTTCTGCCAAATACGGCGCCTACCTGGCCATCGGTCTTTACGTGGCCATGGTGTTGGCCGTCAGCCTTTCGGCTCAATCGCAACAAACCGTTCAAGCACCGATCCAGGTCGCTTATCCCGCCATTCAATTCGAACACCGCGCGCCAAACGTATTGCTCGATCATGCCGACGTGGCGGGAGTGGTGGGGGCATGAAAGGACGCAAGCTCTGGGTCATCGCCTTCCTGGCGTTCATGACCAATGGCGCTTCTTTACTTGGGATCGGGCAGGGTTCGGCGGGGTCGGTGGCGCGGGCTATCGAATGCAACCACAACATCGCCCACAACATTCAGACCGCCAAGGCTCTGGAGCTGTTGGTGGGCAATCCGCCGATCAAATCCAATGGCGAATTCTTCGGGCCATTCCAGGTGGATTGCTCGGTGTTGGGGATGTGCGCGGTGTTCGCGTGAATGCTCACCCCACCCCTGTAGGAGCGAGGCTTGCCCGCGAAAGGGTCATAACAGTCAGCATAGATATTGACTGACACAGCGCTTTCGCGGGCAAGCCTCGCTCCTACAGGGGGCTTGGTTATTTCTTCATTATTGATGTGAACAGGTCTGACTCGATGAAGCGCTGCAACCACGCCTGCAACCGCACATAAGGCGTCTGCCCGAACCACTCGCGATCCACGTGGGCGAATTGCCGCACGAACGGCATCAGGGCGATATCCGCCAGGCTCGGATGCCCGGCCAGCAGGTAGTCACGCCCCTCCAGCAATTCATCCAGCTTGCCCAAGAACACCTCGCCCTCGGCGCGATAAACAGCCATCGGCTGCTCGGGATAACGCTCGGCGTACTTGTAGTGATTCAGATGCACCTTGAACACTTGATCGTTCTCTTCGATCAACGCGGCGCTGTGTTGCTGTGCTTGCGGATCATCCTTGAGTAACCAGTCCTGCGGATCGTTTTGCGCCAGCGCCCAGCGCATGATGTCCAGGCTCTCATCGATCACCCGCCCATCCACACTCAGCACCGGCACCGTGCCTTTGCTCGACAGTGCGAGCATTTCGGCCGGTTTGGCCTTGAGGCTGACCTCGACAATCTGCACCGCAACCCCCGAATAGCGCAGCGCCATGCGTGCGCGCATGGCGTAGGGGCAGCGGCGGAACGAATACAGCGTATTCATTTCACCTCCAGCGTACTCAGGCCGTTGCCTTGACGGTGAACCTGGATTTGCACCGGGATCCGTTCATGCATTTCCTGCACGTGGGAAATCACCGCGACCTTGCGTCCTTGCGCCTGCAAACCGTCGAGAGCGTCCATGGCCAGTTGCAGGGATTCAGGATCGAGACTGCCGAAGCCTTCGTCGATGAACAGCGATTCGATTTTCAGCGTGCTCGAAGCCATCGACGCCAAACCAAGCGCCAGGGCGAGTGACACCAGGAACGTCTCGCCGCCGGACAGCGAATGCACCGAGCGCAGTTCGTCGCCCATCTCGGTGTCCATCACCAATAACCCGAGCATGCTGCCGCCGCGTTTCAAGCGATAGCGCCGCACCAGTTGCCGCAGCTGGACGTTGGCGTGATGCACCAGCAAATCGAGGTTGTAGGCCTGGGCGATCTTGCGGAAGGTGTCGCCGGTGGCGGAACCGATCAGCGCACTCAAACGTGCCCAGCGCTGGTACTCGGCGTAGGCGTCGGCAATCTGCTGCGCCAGCGCCTGATTGGCATTCTGTCGACGTTGATCCTCGGCCTGTTCGGCGCGCAATTCGGCGCATCGGTGCTCGCTGGCGGCGAACAGGTTTTGCAGCTCGGCCAGCGTCGTGGCCAGTTGTTCTGCATCGAGATTGCCGTTGTGCTGCGCCTGATGATCGAGCAAGCGCTGATCGCGTTCCTGCAAAAGCACCTTGGCTTGCTCGATGGCTTTTTCGCTCTGCTGCAAACGTTGACGCAGTTCGCTGACCTGTTGGTCGTCGATGCCGAGCAAATCTTCCAGTCCGCCGTCGTCCAGTTCTGGATGTTGTGCGCGCCAGTCGGCGATCTTGGCGCTCAGCTCGCGGTCTTCGGTTTCCAGCGCTAGCAGTCGTTCTTGCTGAGCCTTCAGCTCAGCGGCCAGTTGCACAAGCCGCGTGCGCACGGTTTGCAGTTCCTGATTGGCCGTCGCTTCGGCAGTGCGCGCCTGCTCGACGGCCTGATCCAGTTGCTGCTGCCACTGTTCGGCGCTGGCATGTTCGCCCAGCAGTTGCGTCAGTTTTTCCTGGCAAGCCTGTTGCTGCCCGGTCAGCGCCGTGAACTGCTGCTGCGCAGCTTCCTGTTGCTGGATGCGGGTCTGCTGTTGGTACTGTTCTTTCTCCAGCGTCTGCTGGCGCTGTTGCTGTTCGCCGAGTTCTTCGCGCTGCTGGTCGAGTTGTTGCAGGCGCTGGGCGATCTGCCGGTCGAGCTGCATGAAGGTCGCGGCGGGTTCGTTGCGCAAGGCCTCCAGCGTGTCAGCCGGGAGCAGGGTGCTGAACGCCTTCAGTTCTTCATCCAGACGATGGCGATCACTGCTCAATTCACGTTGTTGGTTGATCAGGTGTTGTGTGGCTTGCTGACTCGCCGTTTCAGCACTGCGCAGTTGTTGCGCAAGGCGCGCGGCATCCTGTTGCAGGGTGAGCAGGGCGGTTTGCCGTTGTTCATCCTGCGTGATGCTCTGGTTTAACTGGCTGCTTTGTTGCGTTAGCCAGGCATCACGTTTACTTGCGTCCTGGGCCAACAGTTGCGCGGACAGTGGGTGCGCCTCCAAGCTCGGGGTCAGGCCTTGTTGCTGACTCGCGAGTTGTTCCTGCTGTTGCAGCAATTCCTTTTGCTGGGCAATCAAACCGCCGACTTCGGCACGCAGATCGGTGAGTTTTTCCTTGAGCAGGTCGACGGCTTTCTGAGCGTTGGCCTGTTCGCTTTCATCATGCCGGCCGAGGCTTTGCAGCAAGGCTTCAGGCTGATGATAAGGATGATCCGGGCTGCCACAAACCGGGCACGGCTGATCGTCCTGCAACTGCGCGCGCAGTTCTTCGACACTGGCACTGCGCGCCAGACGCTGACGTTCCAGCAGTTCGCGGGTAACGGTCAGGGTCTGTTCGGCGACGGTCAGCTCGGCCTTGGTCTTCACCCCGTCCTGGGTCAGACGATCGCGGTCTTGCTGAACGGCGAGTTGCCGCTGCTGAAGCTCGGCGCCGCGTTTGCCCAGTTCCTGCTGGCTGGCCCACAGCCGGGTCAGCTCTTCAACGGCCCGCAGTTGCTTGCGGTTGTCCTGCAGCAAACTGCCGAGAATCTGAATCTGCTCGGCCACCGCTTCAGGCTCGGCGCCGGCTTCTTTGTACAGCACCTCAAGGCTCTGGCGCTGGGTGGCCAGTTCGTCGGCGGCACGAGTGGCGCTTTGCTCGAGAGCGGCCAGTTCGGCCTGGCCCTTGTTCAGGCGATTACCGATCAGCATCAGTTGTTGCAGGCGATCGCGGTAGGCGTTCCAGGCATCGCTTAACGGCGCCAGATGGGTGCTCTGCTCAAGCTCCCCGGCAATCCGCTGCAACCGTTCGGCGACCTGTTTCTGTTGCTCGAGCAAACCCTGAATCGCGCCCTGGCCCTGAGTGCAGGCCAGTTCCGCCTGCTGCTTGAGGTCGGCACTGAGGCTGGCGTCCTTGACCAGGCGGGCGAGGGTGCTTTGCGCTTCGAAGGCCTGGCGCAGAAGCGGTGCGCTGGAGGTGTGTTGGCTTTGCGCTTGGGTCAGCGCCGTTTGCGCAGCGCTCAGGCTTTGTTCAAGTTGAGTCTGTCGCTCGGTCAGTTCGCTTTGCTGTTGCGTGTGTTGCTGAATCTGCGCCGCCAACGGCGTGAGCTGGGCGGTAAGTTCGGTCTTGCGGGCGAACTGATGCCGTTGCGGGGCCAATTGCTCCAGACGAGTCAGCTTCAAGCGCTCGCCGGCCAGGCTGTTCCAGTGTTGCCGGGCAGATTGCAGTTGCTCGGTGGCGCTCTGTTGCGAGTCTTGCAACTGGCGCAGGTCCTTGAGCCAGGTGTGTTGCAACTCCAACTGTTTGAGCTGCGCCTGCTGGGTCTTGAGTTGCTGCTGAGCGTCGTTGAAGCGCTCATCGAGTTCGGCCCGGGCTTCTGGCGACAGCGGCGTGACCCCGGTGGCCTGATCCTGCAATAACTTGTGGGCTTCGCGGGCTTCTTTGGTCTTGTCGAAGGCGCGGCGACCGAGACGGGTGTAGAGCGCGGTGTCGGTGAGCTTTTCCAGCAGCTCGCTGCGGTCGTTGTCGTCAGCCTTGAGGAAGGCGCTGAACTCGCTCTGAGCCAGCATTACGGCGCGGGTGAACTGTTCGAAGTTCAGGCCCAGCGCGGCTTCGAGCTGAGCTTTGTATTCGCCTTTCTGGCTGGCCAGCAGTTGATCCTGATCGATGTCACGCAGGCTCTGGCGACTGGCTTGCAGCTTGCCGCCGGCCTTTTCCCGGGCGCGATTGGCCTCCCAACGAGCGCGATAGCGGCGACCGTCGATGCCGACGAAATCCACTTCTGCATACCCTTCGCCGGTGCCACGCCGCAGCAGGGTGCGCGGGTCGCCGGTGCCGATTTCGCCATCGGCGTCCGGGACCTTGGCGTCGCGACCGGTGTTGTTCAGGCGCGGCACGGCGCCAAACAGCGCCAGGCACAGGGCGTCGAGCAGTGTGCTTTTGCCCGCACCGGTCGGCCCGGTAATCGCGAACAGGCCGGCACTGGCCAAGGGCTCCGCAGTGAAGTCGATTTCAAACGGCCCAGCCAGGGAGGCGAGGTTTTTCAGGCGGATCGCGAGAATTTTCATGGCTGTTCGCTCTCCATCTGCACGTCTTGCAACAGCTCGGCGAAGTCCTTGAGCGTTTGCTCGTCGACCTCGCTGCCGTAGTTGTCCTGCCACGCGCGGCTGAACAGTTCCTGGGGCGAAAGCTGATCCAGTTCGATCAAGGTTGCGCCGTCATCGACGCCGTCGCGGCTGCCGTTGCCGGCGTACTCGGCAGCGATCCGCACCAGCCGCACGGCCTTGCCTTGCAGCGCTGTTTCCACTTGATGGCGCAGGTCCGGTTGCGGTTCGTCGAGACGGACCCGCACTTCCAGCCACGGTTGACGCTGGATATCGGCGAGCAGGTCGATGTTGGGCAGGTCGGCCAGTTGCAACAGGATTTCCGCCAACGGCGCGGTGCCGAGGCGTTGCAAGTGGACAGAGCGCGGAATCAGGCGCGGTTCGACGCTGACCAATGTTTCGCCATCGAGCTGAATGTCGAGGATCTGATGCTGGTAATTGATCTCGGAGAACGACAACGGAATCGGCGAGCCGCAGTAGCGGATGCGCTCTTCACCGTTGACCTTCTGCGGCTTGTGCAAATGCCCGAGGGCGACATAACTGATGCTCGGCCCGAACAGACTGGCGGGCAGGGCTTCGGCGTTGCCAATGATCAAACTGCGTTCGGAGTCTTCCGAGACCGAACCGCCAGCCATGTGCGCATGGCTGATGGCGATCAGCGCCTGGCCCGGCTTGCGCTTGGCGTTGGCCGCTTCAATCAGCCATTCATGAACCTGGCCGATGCCGCGCAAGTAGTTATCACCCAAATGCGCGCCGGTCACTTCGGCGGGGCGCAAGAACGGCAACGCCAGGCACCAGGCGGCAATTTCGCCGCTGGCATCCGGCAACGGCAATAACAGACGTTCGGCATCCAGTTGGCCGTCATCGAGCCACAGCACACGACCGAGGGCGTGAGTGCGTAAACGCCGCATCAACGGCGCGGGCAGTTCGATTCGCGAACCGGAGTCGTGGTTGCCGGCGATCATCACGATGGTCAGCAACGGCTGCTGTTCGTGGGCGCTGACGATGAAATCGTAGAGGCGTTCCTGGGCTTTTACCGGCGGGTTGACCGTGTCAAAGATATCGCCGGCGATCAGCAGCACATCGGGCTGGTCCAGCTTCAGCTGACGCAGCAGCCAGTCGAGAAAGCAGGCATGCTCGAAATCGCGCTCCTGGCCGTGCAGGTTCTGCCCAAGGTGCCAGTCGGAGGTGTGAAACAGACGCAAGGCGTACTCCGTAGGAAATAAGGTAATGGTCGCGAGGAAAATGACAGCGACTAAAGGGAGGAGAGTTTACTGGCAAATGTGCAAAGGAACACGGGTTTGGGGGATGTCGAAGCTTTGCAGAGGAACACGGTCCCTGTAGGAGCGAGGCTTGCCCGCGAAGAACGATGACGCGGTCTAACAGATGCATCGAGTCATCGTTCTTCGCGGGCAAGCCTCGCTCCTACAGGGGATTGGTGTGCCTCGGCAGGAGGCTGCGATCTTTTGATCTATTTCGGATACAACGGCGGCAACCCGGTATCGCCAAGCAGGTCTTGAACCCCTTCGGCCGTCGGGATTGCACGAATCGCGCGCCAGAGATCTTCGCCCTGCCAGTACTGGCCGGTTTCGCTGTACAGCGCGCCGTTCAGGCCGTCCAGTGCATCGGACAGCGGCACAAAACGCGCCGCCATGTCGGCCAGGGTTTCCGGTTGTTGTCGTGCCCAGGCGTCGAGGGCCTGGCGGGTGGCGTGGGAGTCGTTGGCCTGGCAGGCGCGCTTGAGGTCGTCGAGCAGGGTGCGTGGGCTCGGGCCGGTCTGCGCCACCCGCAGGATCGCCGGTTGCCAGCGGGCGCGCCACCAGAGGCCGAAGCCCAGCAGGGTGGTGCAGGCCAGGATCACGGTGCTGAGTTTCCACCAGAGGGCTTCGTTGTTGGCTCCGGACATCACCTGCGGGCTGCCCGCCGGAGTATCGACGATCAGGCTCGGATTGCTCGCCACTTGCAGCGTGCGGGCCGGCAGGCTGCTGTGTTCCAGATGATCCTCGAAGGTGTTCCACCAGACCACTTCAACGCTGGGCAAGTCAATGTTGCCGGTGCGGGTCGGCACCAGGGCTTCACGGTCCTCACGACTGCCGATCAAGCCACGCTCGCTGCTCTGGTTGCCCAGCACCGGTTGATCCGGGTAGCGCCGCAGGCCGTTGATCTCGGTGGCAGGCAACGGTGGCAGTTGCGAACTGGCGAGGCCTTCGGCGTTCAGGGTCAGGCTGCGGGTCAGCGAGTCGCCGACCTGCAAATGATCCGGTTCCGGGCTCCAGCTTTCGCCGAGGCTCAGGCTGCGGGCCGGCAGCCAGGGAACATCGGCCGGATACGTGTCGGGTTTGGCCTTGACCGTCAGCGGGATCTCGGCGGATTTGACGCGCATCTGCTTGCCCGGTTTCGGCCCTTGAGGTGTTGCGTCCTGGGATGGCCGGGTATCGACCGGCGTGGCACTGAACATCTGCGCCGGAATGGTCAATTCACCGCTGTGCTGCGGGTAGATCGCGTAACGCATTTCGATCACGCCATGGCGCAATCCGTTGATGACTTTTTCGTAGGTGCGCGAGTCGCCCAGCTGTTCGATGCGTGCATCGGGAATCTGCAACGGGGTCAGGCTGCTGTCGTCGTACAGCGACACCGAATGGTAGATGCGCAAAGTCAGGATCGCCTGAGCCTGCACATAGACGCTGTTCTGGTCGAGGCTGGCCTCGATGAACACCGGTGCCAGTGTGTTGCTGCTGTCCTGGGTTTCGCTCTCGATCACCTGCACGGTAATCGGCTGGCTCTGGACGTCGCCCAGTTGCAGCGACGGAATCACCACGCTGCCGTTTTGCCGGGGCAGCAGGGTGATGATCCAGCGGGTGGTCGCCTGAGTGTTGCCGTTGAGGGTGTTCAGTTGGTTGACCTGGCGGGTGCCGCGCACTTCGAACAGCGGCTCCAGCGGGGACAGGTCGGGTTTGCCGAACTGGGTCACGTCGCTGGTCTCCAGGGTCAGTTCGACCGTCTCGCCGGAATTCAGGCGGCTGCGATCGACGCTGGCGACCAGCTCCGCAGCCTGGGCCTGAACGGTGCAGAGCAACAGGGCGGGCAACAATGCGAGCAAGAAGGCGGTGAAGCGGGTCATCGAGTTTTTTCCTGATCCTGATGTTGTTGCTGTTCGTACCAGAATTTGCGTCTGAGCAGTTCGCCGGGGTCATCCGGGATATTGCGCAGCCATTGCTCCAGCGCCTGGCGCTGTTCGCCTTCCATCATGTCGCTGGCCGGGCGTCGCGGTGGCGTGGTGCTTTGCTCATCGCCCAACTCGCTGCCCGGGACTTCATTGGCGCCCGGTTGCGGTGGCGTCGTGGGCGGCTGCCCGGCGTCCGGGGTGGTTTGCTCGGCGTCGGTTTTCGGCTCGCCATTGCTGGGTTGGGTGGAGCTGCCCGGCGGCGGTTCCTGGGTGATGGTTTCGGTTTTGCCATCGGCGGTTTTGTCCGGCTCGACGGGCGGCGCTGAGGTTTTCTGCTTGAGCAGGCTTTCCACCAGTGCCTTGTTGGTCAGGGCCGGGCGCAGGTCCGGTTGACGTTCCAGCGCTTGATCGTAAGCATCCAGTGCCGCTTCCAGCTCACCACTTTTGGCCAGGGCGTTACCCCGATTGTAGTGGGCGTGGGCATCGGTGCCTTGGGTAAACCGCTGGGCGGCGCCACTGTAGTCGCCGGCCTCATAGAGCGCCACGCCTTGCCACTGCGGATCTTCGAAATGCTGCGCGGCCTCGGCCGGGCGTTTTTGTTTGAGCAAATGCAGGCCTTGCTGATCGGGACGCAGCCACAAGTCTTCGAAATCGAAGGCGTAGCTCGGTTGCGGCAGCAGGAACAGCAGCGGCAGGCAGAACAGCCAACCGCGGCGCCCGGCACAGGCGGCCAGCAATAACAGCGGCAGCAGCAGCCAATAGCCCTGATCGGCCCAAGTGTCGAGGCGCAATGTCTGACCGTCGTTGCGCAGATCTCGTGGGCCATCAAGCAGGCCGAGGCCGCGCAGGTCGGCATCGTCCAGACGCGCCTGGCGATAACGTCCGCCCAGGCCGTTGGCAAAGGCTTTGAGGCTGGGGCCGTCCAGGCGGGGCACCAGAATGGCGCCCAGGTCATCCTTGAGGAAACTGCCGTCATCCTGCGCGACCGGCGCCCCTTCGGCGGTGCCGATACCGAGCATCAGAAATTGCGTGGACCTGTCGTCCAGCGTCTGACGAATCCCTTGGCGCTCCTGTTCCGTCAGCGACGAACCGATCAGCAGGATCCGACCCTGGCCGAGGGCGCCCTGATCCAGCAGCGCAAGGGCCTTGGCCACCGCCAGATCGGCACGATGACCGGCCAGGGGCATCAGCGACGGCTTGAGTGCATCCACCAGGTTGCGGCTGGTCGACAGATCATCCGACAGCGGTACCAAGGTGTGGGCGCTGCCGGCGTAGACGATGATTGCTGTCTGCGCGTCGCTGCGGTTTTGCAGCAGGTCGAACAGTTTGCGCCGGGCATGTTCCAGCCTGTTCGGCGCACTGTCGGTGGCGAGCATTTCCGGGGTCAGCTCAAGCAACACCACCAGCGGGTCGGCGGGTTTCTGGCTGGTTTGTTCGACGCGCTGCCAGCTCGGCCCCAGCAGGGCCAGCACGGTCAGCACCCAGGCCAGACCCAGGGCGACCCATGGCAGTCTGCTTTCGCGACCGCTGCCACCGCTGAGCAACGCGGCATGGAAGGCCGGCGGCAGAATCATTTGCCAGCGCCCGGCGCGTTTTTGCCGGTGCCAGAGTTGCCAGAGCAACCAGCCCAGCAACGGCAGCAACAGCAGCCACCAGGGGCGGAACCAGTGCGGCCAGAGCGCAATCATCGGCGCCTCCGCAGACGCAGGCGTTTAAGCCGCTGACGCCAGTCGGGCAGTTGGGTTTGCAGAAACCGCTCTTTGTTAAACAGCTTCTTGGTAAGCAGCCGCTGCAACGGATTGTCCGGCCAGCGCTCGCGGATCACCAGCAGCATGCTCAACAGCAGCGCCATCGCCAAAGGCCAGTGATACAACGCTTGGGCCGGGCGGGCCTGAGTGGGTTGCTGGGTCACCGGTTCCAGTTTGTCGAGGGTGCGCTTGATCGCCTGCAATTCCTCGCCGTCGTGGGCGCGGAAGTACTGGCCGCCGGTGGCTTGGGCGATGGCTTTCAAGGCCGGTTCGTCGAGGTCCAGGCTCGGGTTGATGCCCAGGAATCCCAGGGTGCCACTTTGTTCCGGGTCGGCGCCGATACCGATCGGGTAGATTTTCACCCCTTCGTTGGCCGCCAGTCGGGCGGCGGTCAGCGGGTCGATCTCGCCGCCATTGTTGGCGCCGTCGGTGACCAGAATCAGCACACGGCTTTGTGCCGGGCGTTGCCGCAGGCGTTTGAGGGCCAGGCCGATGGCATCGCCGATGGCGGTGTTCTTGCCGGCGATACCGATCCGCGCTTCGTCGAGCCACACGCGCACGGTGTGCCGGTCGAAAGTCAATGGCGCTTGAAGGTAGGCCTGACTGCCGAACAGGATCAATCCGACCCGGTCGCCGTCGCGGCTTTCAAGAAAATCACCGAGCAGATGTTGCACGAGTGTCAGTCGGCTGACGTCTTCGTTCTGCCACTGCATGTCGGGGAAATCCATGGAGCCGGACACGTCCACCGCCACCAGCAAGTCGCGGCCGCTGGCGGCAATCGGCAGGGGCTCGCCGAGCCATTGCGGGCGTGCGGCAGCGATCAGCAATAACAGCCATAGCAGAATGAATGGGGCTTGCTGGCGCCACGCCGGCAGATTCGCCCGGGCGCGGCGGCGAGCGAGGCCTTCCAGTTCGTTGAGGAAGCTGACCTTGAGCGCCGGTTCGCCACTGTCGGCCACCGGCAGCAGCACCCGCATCAGCCAGGGCAGTGGCAGCAGGGCGAAGATCCACGGCCAGGCGAACTCAAACATGTTTGCGAATCCAGGTGTCGACCGCTTGAGTCAGGCCAGCGATGGCCTTGTCGTCGAGTTTGCATTCGGGTTTGTAGGCGCCTTCCACCAGCACCATCCAGCGTGTAAGGCCGGCGGCCGGGCAGCGGTTATCAAGGAACGCCAGCCACTTGCGCCCGTTAAGGGTGTGGCTCTGGCTGTAGGGGTAATGGTTGCGACACAGGCGTTTGAGCAAGCCATTGAGTTGCTGCAGCCAGGCGCCAGCCGGGGCTCCGTCGTAAGGTTTGGGCATCAGGGCAAGTTCGGCCAAGGCCGCGAGACGCACCGGGTCCAGCGGTTGTTCGGCGCGCACGACAGGACGTTTGTTCACAATGAAACGGCGCAACTGCCACAGGCCGAAACCGATCAATGGCAGCAATAACAGCAGCAGCCACCAGCCGGGTGCCGGTGGCCAGAAGCCGATCGGAGGCGGGGAAATCAGCGGTTGCAGTTGGTCGAGGCTGCTCATCGACTTTTTCCCGGACGCTGCGGGTTCAGGTATTCGCGCAGTTGCTCGACCATTTCGCTCTGGGTGCTCAAAGGCATCAGCAATACCCGCAGTTTCTGCGCCAGCAGCTCCCAGCGGGCGATGCGCGCTTCAGCCTGTGAGCGATAAGCCTGGCGCAAGTCGAAATTCAACGTGTCGAGTTCCAGCTGTGCGCCCCGTTCCGCAAAGCGTAAAAGCCCGGCAGCGGGCAGGGCGTGATCCAGCGGATCGGACACGGGCAGCAGCAACAGGTCGCAATGGCGTGACAACAGGCTCAACTGTTGCTCGGCACCGTCGGACAAGGCGCGTTCGTCGCAGATCACGATCACCAGGCTGCCGGGGCGCAGTACTTCCCGGGCGCGACGCAGGGCAATGCCGAAGGCGTCGCGGTCCGGCTCGCGTTCAGTGTGCAGCGACTGATTGACCCGCACCAGTCGGTTGAGCAATTGCAGCAGGCTTTGCTTGCTGCGTCGCGGTTTGATCTCGTAGTGCTCGTCGTCGCCGAACACCAGCCCGCCGACCCGGTCGTTATGGCCCAGCGCGGCCCAGCCAATCAGGCTCGCCGCCTGGGCGGCCAGCACTGATTTGAACATCAGTCCGGAGCCGAAAAACAGCCGGCGGCTCTGTTCGACCATGATGAAAATCGGTCGCTCGCGTTCTTCATGGAACAGCTTGGTGTGGGGCTCCTGGGTCCGGGCGGTGACGCGCCAGTCGATGCTTCGCACGTCATCGCCGGCCTGATACACCCGCACCTGATCGAAGTCCACTCCGCGCCCGCGCAGTTTGGAATGGTGCAGGCCGATCAGCGGGCTGCGCTGGCTCGGCGTGGAAAACAACTGCACTTCGCGCACGCGATGACGCATCTGGATCAGCTCGGAAAGGCTGACACGGATGCCCGGCTCGGGCGGCAGGAGGGCGTTCATCGGGGTCAAGCGACGGCTACGACGTCGAGAATCCGCTGGACCACCCGGTCCTGGTCGATGCCAGCGGCTTCGGCTTCAAAGGAAAGAATGATGCGGTGGCGCAACACATCGAACAGCACCGCCTGAATGTCTTCCGGGCTGACGAAATCGCGACCGGCCAGCCAGGCGTGGGCCCGGGCGCAACGGTCCAGGGCGATGGAGCCGCGCGGACTGGCGCCATAGGCGATCCATTCGGCCATTTCCGGGTCGAACTTGGCGGGGATGCGCGTGGCCATGACCAGTTGCACCAGGTATTCCTCCACGGCGTCGGCCATGTACAACCCGAGGATTTCTTTGCGCGCGGCGAAAATCGCCTGCTGGCTGACCCGGCGCTCGGGCTTGGTTTCGCCGTGCAGCGCTTCACCGCGGGCCTGTTGCAGAATCCGCCGTTCGACGGTGGCATCAGGGAAGCCGATTTTCACGTGCATCAGGAAACGGTCGAGCTGGGCTTCGGGCAGCGGGTAGGTGCCTTCCTGCTCGATGGGGTTTTGCGTGGCCATGACCAGAAACAGCGGCGACAGGTCGTAGGTGCTGCGCCCGACGCTGACCTGGCGTTCGCCCATGGCTTCAAGCAGGGCCGACTGAACCTTGGCCGGGGCACGGTTGATTTCGTCCGCCAACACCAGATTGTGGAAGATCGGGCCTTGCTGGAATACGAAACTGCCGGTTTCCGGGCGATAGATTTCCGTGCCGGTGATGTCGGCCGGCAGCAGGTCGGGGGTGAACTGGATGCGATGGAACTGTGCTTCGATGCCTTCGGCGAGCTCTTTGATGGCTTTGGTCTTGGCCAGCCCCGGGGCGCCCTCGACCAGCATGTGGCCGTCGGCGAGCAAGGCGATGAGCAAGCGCTCGATGAGTTTTTCCTGGCCGAGAATCTGCGTTGAAAGAAAGGTTCGCAGCGCGAGCAGCGCTTCACGATGTTCCATCGATGACTGTTCCTGGAAAGGGTGACCGAAGACGTTCGAATAACGCCAGGGCTGGGGGCGTTACTTTAATCCATCGCGGGGGGCGGCGACTAACGGCATTTTGTGCAAAGTGCGGGAATTGATGGGCAAAATTGTTGGAATTTTGTAGGGGGTGGGTATTGCGGTGTTCTTTTGGACGCCTTCGCGGGCAAGCCTCGCTCCTACAGGAACCGAGGCGCCGCGATATTGTGTCTTACGCAAAACCTGTAGGAGCGAGGCTTGCCCGCGAAGGCACCTGCTCAAACACCATCAGAGCTCACTGATGTAAGTACCAGCCCCCTTGAGGATGTTCTGCAAGGTTTCTTCCACCTCAGCCAGGTCCTGCGCATCGGTGCTGTGCAGGATTTCCAGCGAATCTTCGCCATCGAGCACATCGGCGTCCGCGGCGGCGATTTCGATCAGCAGGCGGTCAGGGCTGAGGGTGACTTTCACTCCGTTGAGGGCCGAAGGCTTGTCGTGGAAGATGATCTCTAGCTCATCCTCGTCCGGAAAGCGGCTCATCAGGAACATTTCGCCCTCGGCGCTGGTGCAGCAGAGCATGGCCAAGTTGTCTTCTTCTTCGTCGCACGGGTTGACGATCAAGAGGTCAGTTGTCATTTGCATGGGGAAAATCCTGGCTCGGCGAGCGTGGTGAACGTTACAAAAAGCAATTCTGCCAGCCCTGGGGAATTTCTGCTCGGCTGAGTGTCAGAAGATGTGTCGTGAACATTCGGGGTGTTGCTGGTCATTTTTGGCACGCAGGTGCCGTAAAACCGGGCATAAAGTGCCCGTTTTGCTACACGGCTGCTAATGTTGTTCGAGGCACCTGCCGCACGCTGCGTACCGTTGACCGAATATGTCGCAGCGCTGCAAGCATGGCCCTTGCCGCAGTCGTTAAGCTGCGCAACGGATGAGCACCCGTAAAGGCATTGCCTGTTGCCTTGGCAGTCGTTTTTGCAGATGCCCATTCTTGGAAGGTGAATGTGACCTGAGTGTCTCGTCCAGCTTCATCCACCTGTCATCCTGTTTCCTCTGCCCGAGAATCAGGAACAGGGTGACGGATTGCCCCGAAAGGGGTTTGCACGCGACGCTTCCATCAATAACAAGCCCAAGCGGAGTACCACAGATGGCGTTCTTCACCGCAGCCAGCAAAGCCGACTTCCAGCACCAACTGCAAGCGGCACTGGCGCAGCACATCAGTGAACAGGCACTGCCACAAGTGGCGCTGTTCGCTGAACAATTCTTCGGCATCATTTCCCTGGACGAGCTGACCCAGCGTCGGTTGTCCGACCTCGCCGGCTGCACCCTTTCTGCGTGGCGCCTGCTTGAGCGCTTCGATCACGCGCATCCGCAAGTGCGCGTCTACAACCCCGATTACGAACGCCACGGCTGGCAGTCGACCCACACCGCGGTCGAAGTGCTGCACCACGACCTGCCATTCCTGGTGGACTCGGTGCGCACCGAGCTGAACCGTCGCGGCTACAGCATTCATACCCTGCAAACCACTGTGCTGAGCGTGCGTCGCGGCAGCAAGGGCGAGCTGCTGGAAATCCTGCCCAAAGGCACCCAGGGCGAAGGCATTCTGCAAGAATCGCTGATGTACCTGGAAATCGACCGTTGCGCCAACACGGCCGAACTGAACGTCCTGACCAAAGAGCTGGAGCAGGTTCTCGGTGAAGTCCGCGTCGCGGTCGCCGATTTCGAACCGATGAAAGCCAAGGTCCAGGAGCTGATCGAAGGCATCGACAACAGCCAATTCATCATCGACGCCGACGAAAAGTCCGAAATCAAGAGCTTCCTGGAATGGCTGGTGGGCAACCACTTCACTTTCCTGGGCTACGAAGAATTCGTGGTGGGCGAGGATCAGAACGGCGGTCACATCGAATATGACCAGAACTCGTTCCTCGGCCTGACCAAACTGCTGCGTGCCGGCCTGACCGTCGACGATCTGCGCATCGAAGACTACGCCGTGAACTACCTGCGCGAACCGACACCGCTGTCGTTCGCCAAGGCTGCACACCCAAGCCGTGTCCACCGTCCGGCTTACCCGGATTACGTGTCGATCCGCCAGATCGATGCCGATGGCAAGGTCATCAAGGAATGCCGCTTCATGGGCCTGTACACCTCGTCGGTGTATGGCGAAAGCGTGCGGGTCATTCCTTACATCCGTCGTAAGGTCGAGATCATCGAACAGCGTTCGGGCTTCCAGGCCAAGGCTCACTTGGGCAAGGAACTGGCCCAGGTACTCGAAGTACTGCCCCGCGATGACTTGTTCCAGACCCCGGTGGACGAGCTGTTCACCACCGTGATGTCGATCGTACAGATCCAGGAACGCAACAAGATCCGTGTGTTCCTGCGCAAAGACCCGTACGGCCGTTTCTGCTACTGCCTGGCCTACGTGCCGCGCGACATCTACTCCACCGAAGTGCGCCAGAAGATCCAGCAAGTGCTGATGGATCGCCTGAAAGCCTCGGACTGCGAGTTCTGGACCTTCTTCTCCGAGTCTGTGCTGGCCCGTGTGCAACTGATTCTGCGGGTCGATCCGAAGAACCGTCTGGACATCGACCCGGTTCTGCTGGAAAAAGAAGTGGTACAGGCCTGCCGCAGCTGGCAGGACGACTACGCGAGCCTGGTGGTCGAGAGCTTCGGCGAAGCCCAGGGCACCAACGTGCTGGCCGACTTCCCGAAAGGCTTCCCGGCCGGTTACCGCGAGCGTTTCGCCGCCCACTCGGCTGTGGTCGACATGCAGCACCTGCTGAGCCTGAGCGAAAAAAATCCGCTGGTCATGAGCTTCTATCAGCCGCTGGCCCAGGTCTCCGGTCAGCGCATGCTGCACTGCAAGCTGTATCACGCCGACACCCCGCTGGCGTTGTCCGACGTGTTGCCGATCCTGGAAAACCTCGGCCTGCGCGTGCTGGGTGAGTTCCCGTATCGCCTGCGCCACAACAGCGGCCGCGAATTCTGGATTCACGACTTCGCGTTCACCGCCGCCGAAGGCCTGGAACTCGACATCCAGCAACTCAACGACACCTTGCAGGACGCTTTCGTCCACATCGTGCGTGGCGATGCCGAGAACGATGCCTTCAACCGCCTGGTGCTGACCGCCGGCCTGCCATGGCGCGATGTGGCGCTGCTGCGTGCCTACGCTCGTTACATGAAGCAGATCCGTCTGGGCTTCGACCTGGGTTACATCGCCAGCACCCTGAACAACCACACCGACATCGCTCGCGAGTTGACCCGGTTGTTCAAGACCCGTTTCTACCTGGCGCGCAAGCTTGCCAGCGACGATCTGGAAGACAAGCAGCAACGCCTGGAACACGCGATTCTGGTAGCACTGGACGATGTTCAGGTGCTGAACGAAGACCGCATCCTGCGTCGTTACCTGGACCTGATCAAAGCGACCCTGCGGACCAACTTCTACCAGACCGATGCCCACGGTCAGAACAAGTCCTACTTCAGCTTCAAGTTCAACCCGCACCAGATTCCAGAGCTGCCCAAGCCGGTTCCGAAGTTCGAAATCTTCGTTTACTCGCCTCGCGTCGAAGGTGTGCACCTGCGCTTCGGCAACGTTGCTCGCGGTGGTCTGCGCTGGTCCGACCGTGAAGAAGACTTCCGCACCGAAGTCCTGGGCCTGGTAAAAGCCCAGCAAGTGAAGAACTCGGTCATCGTGCCGGTGGGTGCGAAGGGCGGCTTCCTGCCGCGTCGCCTGCCACTGGGCGGCAGCCGTGACGAGATCGCGGCCGAGGGCATCGCCTGCTACCGCATCTTCATCTCGGGCCTGTTGGACATCACCGACAACCTGAAAGACGGCGCGCTGGTACCGCCGGCCAACGTCGTGCGTCATGACGACGATGACCCGTACCTGGTAGTGGCGGCAGACAAGGGCACTGCGACCTTCTCCGACATCGCCAACGGCATCGCCATCGACTACGGCTTCTGGCTCGGCGACGCCTTTGCGTCCGGTGGCTCGGCTGGTTACGACCACAAGAAAATGGGCATTACCGCCAAGGGCGCGTGGGTCGGCGTACAACGCCACTTCCGTGAGCGCGGCATCAATGTTCAGGAAGACAGCATCACTGTGGTGGGCGTCGGCGACATGGCCGGTGACGTGTTCGGTAACGGCTTGCTGATGTCCGACAAGCTGCAACTGGTCGCTGCGTTCAACCACTTGCACATCTTCATTGACCCGAACCCGGAGCCTGCCAACAGCTTCGCCGAGCGTCAGCGTCTGTTCGACTTGCCGCGTTCGGCGTGGTCGGACTACGACACCAGCATCATGTCCGAAGGCGGCGGGATCTTCTCGCGTAGCGCAAAAAGCATCGCGATTTCCCCGCAGATGAAAGAGCGTTTCGACATTCAGGCTGACAAGCTGACCCCGACCGAACTGCTCAATGCCTTGCTCAAGGCACCGGTAGACCTGTTGTGGAACGGCGGTATCGGCACCTACGTGAAAGCCAGCACCGAAAGCCACGCCGATGTCGGCGACAAGGCCAACGATGCACTGCGCGTGAACGGCAACGAACTGCGCTGCAAAGTCGTGGGCGAGGGCGGTAACCTCGGTATGACTCAGCTGGGTCGTGTCGAATTCGGCCTCAATGGCGGCGGTTCCAACACCGACTTCATCGACAACGCCGGTGGTGTGGACTGCTCCGACCACGAAGTAAACATCAAGATCCTGCTGAACGAAGTCGTGCACGCCGGTGACATGACCGACAAGCAACGTAACCAGTTGCTGGCGAGCATGACCGACGAAGTCGGCAACCTGGTGCTTGGTAACAACTACAAGCAGACTCAGGCCCTGTCCCTGGCGGCACGTCGTGCCTTCGTGCGGATTGCCGAATACAAACGTCTGATGAACGATCTGGAAGGCCGCGGCAAGCTGGATCGCGCCATCGAGTTCCTGCCGGGTGAAGAAGCGATCAACGAACGCCTCGCGGAAGGCCATGGCCTGACCCGTGCCGAGCTGTCGGTGCTGATCTCCTACAGCAAGATCGACCTCAAGGAAGCGCTGCTCAACTCCCTGGTGCCGGACGACGACTACCTGACCCGCGACATGGAAACCGCTTTCCCACCGACGCTGGTGAGCAAGTTCTCCGCGGCCATGCGCCGTCACCGTCTGAAGCGTGAAATCGTCAGCACCCAGATCGCCAACGATCTGGTGAACCACATGGGCATCACCTTCGTTCAACGACTCAAAGAGTCGACCGGCATGAGCCCGGCGAATGTTGCGGGGGCCTATGTAATAGTTCGGGATATCTTCCACCTCCCGCACTGGTTCCGGCAGATAGAAGCCCTGGATTATCAGGTGTCGGCCGACGTACAACTGGAGCTGATGGACGAGCTGATGCGCCTGGGTCGCCGCGCTACGCGCTGGTTCCTGCGCAGCCGTCGCAACGAGCAGAACGCTGCCCGTGACGTCGCGCACTTCGGTCCGCACCTGGCGGCGTTGGGCCTCAAGCTCGACGAACTGCTGGAAGGCCCGACCCGCGAAGGCTGGCAAACCCGCTACCAGGCTTACGTCGCTGCTGGCGTGCCTGAGTTGCTGGCGCGCATGGTTGCAGGCACCACTCACCTGTACACCTTGCTGCCGATCATCGAAGCTTCGGATGTGACCGGCCAGAACGCAGCTGACGTGGCCAAGGCCTACTTCGCCGTGGGCAGTGCGCTGGACATCACCTGGTACCTGCAACAGATCAGTGCTCTGCCGGTTGAAAACAACTGGCAGGCCCTGGCCCGTGAAGCGTTCCGTGATGACGTCGACTGGCAGCAACGTGCGATCACCATCTCTGTCCTGCAACAGGGCGACGGCACCCAGGACGTGGAAACACGCCTGGCGCTGTGGATGGAAGAGCACGAAGGCATGATCGAACGCTGGCGCGCCATGCTGGTGGAAATCCGTGCCGCCAGCGGCACCGACTACGCCATGTACGCGGTGGCCAACCGCGAACTGCTGGACCTGGCGTTGAGCGGTCAAGCGGTGGTGCCTGCCACTGCGGCTGTCGCTGTCAGCACCGAGCTGGAACCGGCTGCCTGATAAGCGTTGAATGAAAAAGCCCTGTCTCGAAAGAGATGGGGCTTTTTTTTGTCTGAAGGTTTTGTTGTGTCTGGTCGGGCCTCTTCGCGGGCAAGCCTCGCTCCTACAGGTTTTGTGTTGAACGCCGGTTTTGTGGGCACCCGCAATCCCTGTAGGAGCGAGGCTTGCCCGCGAAGAGGCCATCAGCATCGCCTCGGCGATCAGTTCTCCAAAGGAATCAACACTTTCTCATCCGGGGCCAACACCATTAACACCAACAGCTTGGCGGGTTGGGTGGCGCCAATTTTCGGGAGGGAGAGGGGCAATCAAGAACGTTAAGATCAAAAGATCGCAGCCTTCGGCAGCTCACATTGGAATCGCGTACACCCTTGAAACATCGGGAGGACACTATTTCTGTAGGAGCTGCGGAAACGCCGCGATCTTTTGATCTTGCTTTTAAACGATTGGAAAGCTGTTGAAGTCGACGGCATTGGCCAGTCGGCTGTCGATCAGGCCGATAAAGCCTTGCACTTCGGGGCAGTTGAAATGCGATTGCATGGCCGCTTCCGATTGCCAGCGGGCGCTGACTGTCCAGCGGGTGTCGTCCTCGGGGCAGCGGTCGACCATATAGGAGTCACAGCCCGGAAGTTCGCGTAGGGTGTCGACAATCTTTTGCAGTTGCTTACCCAGTTCGTCCGAGCGGCCGGCGGCCGCCTGCACCTTTACGGTGGTAATCACTTCGTTGGACATTGCTCACACTCCTGAATCAGGCCGGACGAATCCTGCTCATTGAGGGATAACGCCCAATCAGGATAGGCCTGCACCCCCAGACCGCCAATAGCCAATCACCGGATAAAGCCGCAGACCAATCCCTCAGCCGAGTTGCTGCAAAATGTCCCTTAACCGGTCCAGGGCGATGTCGATGTCCAGGGTTTCGATCGCGCCGAACCCCAGGAAAAGCCCGGCCCGCGGCGCTTGCTGGTAAAAAAAGCTGTCCAGGGCATAGAGCCCCACTTCGACTTTTTTTGCCAGTTCGATCACCAATGGCATATCGACAGGCACCTTGCACAGCACCGCCATGTGGAACCCGGCCGTGGTTGGCACCGCTTCGAACCACGGTGAAAGGTCGCCGGCCATGCGTGCCAGGATCCGTTCACGACGCCCGGCGTAAATCGTATGGCAGCGCCTGATGTGCTTGAGCAGACAGCCCTCGGCGATGAATTTGGCGAGCGCCCATTGGGGCAGGGTGGAGGTATGCAGGTCGGTGAGCTGCTTGGCGCGGATCACCGCTTCGAGAATCGCCGGCGGCAATATCGCGTACCCGAGCCGCAGCTCCGGCAGCAAGGTCTTCGAAAAAGTGCCGACGTAGGCGACGATGCCGCGCTCATCCAGGCTTTGCAGCGAGTCGGTGGGCCGGCCTTCGTAGCGGAATTCGCTGTCGTAATCGTCTTCGATAATGATCGCCCCCAGCTCATAGGCCCTTGCGAGCAGGGCTTCGCGCCGGGCCTGGCTCATGGGCATGCCCAAAGGGAACTGGTGGGACGGGGTGACGTAAATCAGCCGGGTGCCATCGGGAATGTGCTCGACCTGAATGCCTTGCGCATCCACCGGCACGCCGATCACCGTTGCGCCATGGCTTGCGAACAACAGACGCGCTGGCGGGTAGCCGGGGTCTTCCATGGCGACGAGGCTGCCCGGTTGGGTCAGGACCCGGGAAATCAGGTCCAGCGCCTGTTGCGCGCCGTTGCACACCACCACGTCTTCGTCCTGACAATTGACCCCACGTGAAAACG
Organism: Pseudomonas sp. PDM24; assembly: GCF_019218905.1. Lineage (NCBI taxonomy): Bacteria > Pseudomonadati > Pseudomonadota > Gammaproteobacteria > Pseudomonadales > Pseudomonadaceae > Pseudomonas > Pseudomonas sp. PDM24. The sequence goes on from NZ_JAHUWR010000001.1 coordinate 1,024,742, forward strand.
CAATGTGCCGTGCGATGGCATTGCGCAGCGCCGGCAGGCCTTCGGGCAGGCTATAGAAACCTTTGGAACCGGCCATCTGGCGCAAGGCATGGGAAGTGCAGCGGCGCCAATCGTCCTGCGGAAACTGGCCCTTGCTGGTGGCGCCGCCGATGAACTCGTAACGCAGCGAGCCTTCCAGCGTCGGGTGGCGCAAGAACGTCGGCAGGTTGCGCCAGCGTTCGATGACATCAAAGCTCGCCAGCTCCGAGTGGCTTTGCTTGTGGACGATTTTCGCGGCCCGGGCATTGACGTAAGTGCCTTTGCCGATCACCCCGGTGAGGAAGTTCTCATAGGTCAGTTGCGCATACGTGTCGGAAATGGTCTTGCGCGAGATCCCCAGTTGTTCGGCCAGCAACCGGCTGGGCGGCAGTTGCGTCCCGGCTGTCAGGCGACCGGATTCAATGGCGTCGCGCAGTTGCCGGTACAACTGGCCTGCCAGGTCCTTGCGGCCGTTGATGACAACATGAAGTTCCATACCGGCGGGGCTCCTGGGGCGGTTGAAGCGACTGTGCGTCGCGCCAGATTACCCGCATGAACGGCTGCGCAGAAGTTGCGTGGGCGAAAAACCTGCGATTGGCCTGCTGCCGGGCGGTCCATGGTTTTTTCGACGAATTGGACCTGTGACGCCCGCGGATCAGCCTCTACCTTGGAGTCACCTATCCGATCCACGAGGTCGCCCCATGAACTCCCGTCTGGATTACTACAGCGCATCGCCCAAAGCGATGAAAGCCATGATCGCCATGGAGGCCTTGACCCGCGATCTGAGCATCGAACCGGCCTTGCTGAACCTGATCAAAATCCGCGCCTCGCAGCTCAATGGCTGCGCCTTCTGCACCGACATGCACTCGGTGGACGCGCGCCGCTTCGGTGAGAGCGATCGTCGGCTTTACGCGATCGTGGTCTGGCGCGACAGCAATTTCTTCAATCCTCGGGAGCGAGCTGCCCTGGCCTGGACCGAAGCGGTGACCCTGCTTTCGCAAAGCCACGTGCCGGACGACGTTTACGCTCAGGCCCGGGAGCAGTTCAGCGAAGGTGAACTGGTCGAGCTGACCATGGCTGTCAGCACCATCAACAGCTGGAACCGCCTGGCGGTGAGCTTCCGGCAAACGCCTAGCGGTTAATTCAAGCGCAAACCCTGTGGGAGCGGGCTTGCTCGCGAAGACGGCGGCACAGTCCACATTAATGTCGCCTGACACACCGCTTTCGCGAGCAAGCCCGCTCCCACAGGTTCCGTACCGTGACTGGCCGACATCAGGCGATTTGATCCGGTTTTTGCCCGGCCGTCACATCAAGTTCATAAACAGTCAGCAGGATAAAACGCTCAAGGACAGATCGACAGGGAGTCATCGATGTCATTCATGGAACCCACTGATCGTCAGGGTGTGACCGAGTACCGTTGGCCCGTAGAACAAAACCAATCCTTGCACTCACTGGCCGGAATCGATCCGGTGCTGGTGCAGTCTTTCCGGGTCTGCGCCCGTTGCGGTTGTTTCATGCAAGCGGCCCGCAGCCTCAACATCAAATCGACCCAATTGCGTAAACAACTGGCACAACTTGAAGCGCAACTGCGGCGTTCGCTGTTCAGCCATTCGGGCAATGGCTTTGCCCTCAGTCGTGACGGCTGGCAGCTTCAGGCGCAGTTGATTGCCCTGGCCCGTGAACGCGACTTGCCCGTGATCGAGCAGCCCTTGATTCGCCTGGCCGTCGCCGAGTCGATCCTGCACGACATCCTCGGTCGTGATCTGGTCTCGCTGCTGCGGCGCAACGCCAGTGTGCGTCTGGACATCATTTCCGTGGACAGCGAACTGTCGCTGCGAGCGATCAGCGCCGATGTGGTGGTATGGCTAGCGGGCACCGATTCGCCGTTGCCAGGCCCCAGTTTCGCCATCAGCGAACCCCGGCGTCTGGCACGGCTGGACTATCTGCCGCACATCGCCAAACGGTATTCAAGGGTCGCGGCGCGGCCGGACAGCCTGGGTGACCTGGCCGATTTCATGCTGGTGCAATGGCAGCACGACCGCCACGTCAGCGCTTTTGGGCCGTGGAACAGTCTGGTGGAGCAGCGCCTGGCGGGGGTGGTGCAACTGCATGCCTATGAGCTGATGCTGGAGATGATCCGCTGCAGTGCCTGCATCGGTTTATTGCCGCACTACATGAGCCAATTCGACCGGGGGCTGGTGGCGTTGCCCGGGCTCTTCAAGCAACCGATGCAGCGCCAGGTGTGGATGGCGGTCAATGCCGATTCCCGGAATGAGACCGAGGTGCAGGGGATCGTCGAACTGATCCACAACACCTTCAGCGAGCGGCGGGAGTGGTTCGAAAGTTGACGACTAACTAATGTGGGAGCGGGCTTGCTCGCGAAGGCGGTGTGTCAGGCAACATTGATGTCGACTGACACACCGCCTTCGCGAGCAAGCCCGTCCCCATGCCTCCGTGGAACATGGGAACGATCAATTTCTTTGGCTATCCGCTTGGATATCGGCCGGTGTGGCGGTGAAGGCAGGCGGCGCAGCATGACTGTGCACTGTCTGAGCACCAACACCACAACTTGCGAAAAACGCCATCAGGCTGAGTCCTGCGGCGCGAAGCAAACCTTTCATAAAAATTCCCTCATTTCCGAAGGTGACATTCAGTCCGGCGAATAACGTCGTTTCTCTAGTCGAACGTCCAGGTGGCGGTGCACAACTCCGGTGCTGGATAGTCGATGGGTATGCTTTTTACTCTAGCAGGTGGTTGTCGCGTCAACGGTCTAGCCATGCCGCTCTGCATGCAGCACGCATCTCGGCAACCGGCAAGGGACACAAAACACCGCCACAGCCTGCCATCAAGAGCAAAAGATCGCAGCCTTCGGCAGCTCCTACAGAGATTGGGTACACCCGCTGAATGACGGGTACACACGATCAATGTAGGAGCTGCCGAAGGCTGCGATCTTTTTGACTTTGCTTTCGTCAGGCCCGCGCCCGAATCTGCCGCTCCCACATTTTGATCTCGCCACTCATGGGGATCGCGGTTTAGAGTGACCGGTCACACACCGATCAAGGACGAACACCGCCATGCCCGACCACGACCCCGCCATTCACCTCGAACGCTTCAGCGAATCCCACATCGAGGGCATCACCGCGCTCTACAACGACCCCGCCGTGGCCCGGCAGGTGCTGCAAATGCCTTTTCAGTCCACCGAGGTCTGGCGCCAACGCCTGATGGCGGACAACGAGCGGGCGGTGAAACTGGTGGCGCTGCACCAGGGATCGGTCATCGGCAACATTGGCCTGGAACAGTTTTCGCGGATCCGCCGCAGCCACGCCGGTAGCTTTGGCATGGGTGTCGCCGTGGCGTGGCAGGGCAAGGGTGTCGGTTCGAAATTGCTGGCAGCAGCGCTGGACGTCGCCGACAACTGGATGAACCTGCAACGGGTAGAACTTTCGGTGTACGCCGACAACGAAGCGGCCATCGGCCTGTACCAGAAATTCGGTTTCGAGACCGAAGGCCTGTTCCGCGATTACGCCGTGCGTGACGGTCGGCTGGTCGATACCCTGAGCATGGCGCGCCTGCGTCGCCGGTAAGCAAAAAAATTGAGCGACGAAAATCCTGTAGGAGCGAGGCTTGCCCGCGAAGAATGCTCCGCTTTTTTTCAGGTGTTACGCGTCATCGTTCTTCGCGGGCAAGCCTCGCTCCTACAGGTTCTGCGCGAGTCAGTCGCCCAACGCGAACGCCACCGCCGCCTGCGCATGCAGTTCGGTGGTGTCGAGCAAGGGCAGGGCGCTGTGCTCGGGTTTGATCAACAGGCCGATTTCGGTACAGCCGAGGATGATCGCCTGGGCGCCGCGTTCGGTCAGCGATTCGATCACCCGTTGATAGACCTGGCGTGACGCGTCGCTGATCACCCCGACGCACAACTCGTCATAGATGATCCGGTGAACGGCCTGGCGCTCCTCTGCCTCCGGTACCAACACCGTCAGGCCCTTGGCCGTCAGACGTGCCTTGATAAAGTCTTGCTCCATGGTGAACGCAGTCCCCAGCAAACCCACGCGCAGCGCACCGGCGTCCAATGCCGCTTGACCCGCCGGATCGGCAATGTGCAGGAACGGAATATCAATCGCTGCCTGAATCTGCCCGGCCACTTTGTGCATGGTGTTGGTACACAGCACCACGCACTCGGCGCCACCTGCTTCCAGACGCTGGGCCGCATCCACCAGAATCACCGCCGCATCGTCCCACCGCCCTGCATGCTGGGCCTGTTCGACCGGGCCGAAGTCGACGCTGTACATCAACAGTTTCGCCGAGCGCAACGGCCCGAGGCGATCACGTACCTGCTGGTTGATAAGACGGTAATACTCGGCGCTGGACTCCCAGCTCATGCCGCCGATAAGGCCGATGGTGCGCATTGGATTTCCTCAGGCTATGGCCTGCGTCGATAGGCCAGGCCTGAAGGGAGTTTCTATTCGTTCGATAGCGGACACCAGCGATAAATCAACTGTAATGCTCATCTTTCATTGAAGTGTCATGGTGCTTTTTGAGGCAAGGGGACGACATGATTGCAGCCGGCAGCCAACGTTTGTGCATACCCCACATCTGGCCGCCACGGTTCCAGGTTCCACTGCGGTTTGTCCCTCGCAATCGCCAGATGACAAATCAGTTGGTGGCGCAGGCCATGGGTATTTTGCCAGTAGCTGCTATTGGAATAGTCACGGGAAAGTTCGTCCCAAAGGAAGGGTGTCCCTTCCGGTTGTGTCCGCCGCGCACAGGGTGTGGGCGTGATGGAAAACGACCACTGATAGTCCCGATACACCCATTGCACACTTTCGACATATTTCACACAACGTTCCACGGTAAGGATGTAGCTGTCAGGGGTTTCTGTTGCTGTTTGCGCATAAAGGGGCGAGTTGATACTCAGCATCAAACCGACCCCCGTTAGCGAATGAAAGAGAATGCGCGGAGCATTGCCGAGCGTGCGCCACAGTAGGGTGTTCATTGAGCCACCCCCTGATCTGCGACGACATAGGTGAAAGTGGCTGATTTTCGGTTGTAAAGCGTGTTCAGTTGAGTGGCGACGGCGGGGCCATTCAGGGGCTGGACATTATTGATCGTCCCTACTTCACTCGATGGTTTTATATCGACCTGAGTGCAACCCACCATTAGCGCGATTAACAGAACACCGATTATTTTGTGCATGACAAATCCCTCGTCTATATAAACGCCAAACAGTTTTGGGTGATCGGGTTACGCAGTGGTGTCGCCAAAGGTGAGCCCGCTACAGGGTCAGTCTCAGGAACCATGAAAAAATCAGTTTTTCGGTAGTGTCTGTTCTATGCAGGGTGTAATTGAACATGACGGATCTACCCCGATTTTCTGTTATCCATGCCGGCGGCACAGGCAGATTGGTGAAGCCGGGTTGTGTGATAGTGACTTCATCGCCATAGCGAGTGGTGATACCGAACAGGGCCATACGCACAGTGTAAGTAGCTTCCAGCGTTGGGTAGTAAGCCCTGAGATTGGTTTTGTCCGCATTAAGCGTCGGTTCCGGTAGATGATGTTTTTGCGCGGTGACCGTGATGCGCAGGTTTTCGGAGGGTAGATTCTCGGTGGTACCTGGTAGCCTCACGGTGTAACTGATCTGCGCACCGCTACTGATGCAATCAACCACTTCCTGCCTGGGCACCAGAAATCTCAGTTCCTCTCCGGCATAGGCAACGGTTCGAATCTCGCTGCCATAAGTCGAATTGCGCCCGAGCCAATAGACTTTGACAGTTTGCCCGGGGGCGGAGCCGGTATAGGCGACCTTGACCGTGGCGAACTTGGTCTCATAAAAATCCCGTTCAAAGTTCAATCGAGTGCCGTCGAGTTCCAAGGCTTCCAACACTTCGGGCGCTTTTAGATCCAGAACGGGTTTTTGGATGTGCACATCGATATAAGTGGTTTTTGACCAGATTGCGAGTGGGCCTGAGTTGTTGCCGATCTGGTCTCTCACTCGAAAGCGCATGGCAAATCGGGGGTTGTCACCTTTCTGAAACGCATCGGCGAACAGCTTCAGAACGATGGTGTCGGCTCCGGCCTGGGCAGCCGTGACGGTGTGCAGGATTTCGTGGCCGTCACAATCGAGGGTGATGACATCATGTTCGCGCATGTAGCTATAGGTCAACGTGACATCTACCCCTAGCGCGGCGCGAGCGGCATCCACTCCATTGGCGATGACATCTGCCGGAAGCGTCATCAGCAGATAGGGGTTGTCTCCCGAGCCTGTCACCTCGCCGCCAGGACGCGGGGTATTGAAGAGTGCGACGCGTGGCAGAGAGGTTTCTTCTGGCTGGCTGATCCGCTTCACCCTCAGGCGCAGACGGTTAATGCCATTGCGCAGAAGTCCGCCGGGTACGTTCAGAATGAATCGTTGCGGATCATCATCTTCATCCGGCTGAATGGTTTTGCCGTCTATCGCCGTCTCTGATTCATTCAGCAGTAAATCCGCCCTGTCACCTTCCGAAAAATTAAACCAAGGGTCGATCCAGACGGGCATCAGTCCATTTACGATGAGCGCTAGTCCGATGCCGCCTTCAGGGTTTTCGGGATGGATAACCGGTTGTTTCCAGCCGGGGATGATCACTTTGTCGATTGCGAAAAGACTGTTATCAACGCTCGCACTGTTCATTCCGCCTATCGGATTCGCAGGCTGGGTAAACGGAGGAGTCAATCCGTAAACGATCATTTTTTTGATGGTCACATAATTGGTTACCCGGCATTTGTTGCGATCGTTCCCACTGTTCATGATGTGCGCTCCTGACTGTACGGATTGAATGTTTTGCTCCCGCGTTGGGCAGTGTTATCAAACACCCCGGATATGGATATTGGCTACTGTCAGATCTGACAGGTGCTCCCCTGAAAAGCAGGTAAAACACGACCATTCGTCGCGTTCATCTGCCCAGGCTCTGTAGCCGTTCGCACCTTTGCCGTACGCGAGCTGTCGGCATCTGCCATGATCGACATTCGCAACATCGCTTCAACCAAAAGGAACACCGCAATGGACGATGTACAGCAACTGGGCGAGATGCTTCGCCACTATGCAGATAGCGAAGCGCACAAGAAGCAACTGTTTGAGTCGCAATCGGCCGTGTGGGCGACGCGCATTGGTGAGTTGTTCGATCAGATCCAGCAGTGGCTGGCTCCGGTCCTGACGCCGAATCTGCTGGAAGTGAGTCGCGAGGCGTATGTCGCGTCCGGGCCGAGCGTGCCGCTCGATACGTCGCCGTTCAAGACCGAGAAACTGTCTATTGTGATTGCCGGGAAACCGGTGGAGTTCGTGCCGGACGTGATGGGCGCGGGTGGGCAGATTTCCCTGGCAGTGATGGGCTTGACCGCCGCGCGTTATGGCAGCATTTCGCTGGTGTGCCTGCCGCCCTCCAGCAATTGGCAATGGCGCAAGACCAATGGCTTGAAAGATCCGGACACCTTTGCCTTCGATGCGAACTTCCTGGCGCAGCAACTGCAGAGCCTGATTCCCCGCGAGCGCGGCTGAATTTTCGTGACCAGCACATAACCACTGTGGGAGCGGGCTTGCTCGCGAAGAGGGAGTGTCAGTCGGCATCAATGTTGCCTGACACACCGCCTTCGCGAGCAAGCCCGCTCCCACAGTGGATGGGGTGTGTATCAAATTTCGAGGTTGCCCCAACCCGGCTTCACCTCTTCCGGCGCCACCGCTTTCACAGTCTTACCCGTCGCCAATTCCACCCGCCGCGCCACCTCGGGATCATCGGCGAACGGAATCAGGCTGGCATCGTCCAGGCTCTCGGCCGTCTGCTGTTTCAGGCAGTACTCGACCGCCAGCCAAAGCCCCAGAACACCCAATAGATTCAACCCCATCTCGATCATGTCAGGCTCCTTGCCTCAGGCAATCTGCGCTTCAAGTTCAGCCATCCTCACGTCCGCCACCCGCACCGTGCGCCAGGTGTTGTAGGCCATCAGCAACATGCCGCTAAGGAAGAACACCCCGCCGACGAAGCGCACCACAAACCCCGGATGACTGGCCTGCAAGGCTTCGACGAAGGAGTAGGTCAGCGTGCCGTCGTCGTTGATCGCGCGCCACATCAAACCCTGGGTGATGCCGTTGACCCACATCGAGGCGATGTACAGCACGGTGCCGATGGTCGCCAGCCAGAAGTGTGCGTTGATCAGGCCGATGCTGTGCATCTGTGGGCGGCCAAAGACTTTCGGGACCATGTGGTAGACGGCGCCGAAGGTGATCATCGCCACCCAGCCCAGGGCTCCGGCGTGAACGTGGCCGATGGTCCAGTCGGTGTAGTGGGAGAGGGCGTTCACCGTCTTGATCGCCATCATCGGCCCTTCAAACGTCGACATCCCGTAGAAGGCCAGGGACAGCACCAGAAAGCGCAGGATCGGGTCGGTGCGCAACTTATGCCAGGCGCCCGACAGGGTCATCATGCCGTTGATCATGCCTCCCCAACTCGGCGCCAACAGGATCAGCGACATCGCCATGCCCAGCGACTGCGCCCAATCCGGCAGCGCGGTGTAGTGCAAGTGGTGGGGACCTGCCCAGATGTACAGGGTGATCAGTGCCCAGAAATGCACGATCGACAACCGATAGGAATACACCGGCCGATTGACCTGTTTCGGCACGAAGTAATACATCATTCCGAGGAAGCCGGTAGTCAGGAAGAACCCCACCGCGTTGTGCCCGTACCACCATTGCACCATGGCGTCGGTGGCCCCGGAATACACCGGATACGACTTGAACCAGTCCACCGGAATCGACAGGTGATTGACCACGTGCAGCATGGCGATCACCACAATGAACGCGCCGAAAAACCAGTTGCCGACGTAGATGTGTTTGGTCTTGCGTTGCACCACAGTGGTGAAGAACACGATGGCGTAAGCGACCCAGACCACCGTCATCCACACCGCGCCGGAGAATTCGATCTCGGCGTATTCCTTGGTGGTGGTGTAGCCCAGCGGCAGGGTGATCAGCATCACCACAATCACCGATTGCCAGCCCCAGAAGGTGAAGGCGGCGAGCTTGTCGGAATACAGCCGCACTTGGCAGGTACGCTGCACCGCATAGTAACTGGCGGCGAATTGCGCGCTGCCGGCAAAACCGAAAATCACCAGGCTGGTGTGCAGCGGACGCAAGCGGCCGAAGGTGGTCCACGGCAGGTCGAGGTTCATCTCGGGCCATACCAGTTGCGAGGCGATCCACACCCCCATCGCCATCCCGACAACGCCCCAGACGATGGTTGCCACGACGAATTGGCGAACGACCTTGTAGTTATAGGCCTGTCCGATTGTTGCTGTGCTCATGGTCAATTCTTCCACGGTTGCAAAGTCTTGCCAGGCCACCCGGTCTGGCATGCATGAACTGTAGAAACCCTGCCGCAAACAAAACAGACTCAGAAAAACCGGGTTTATGCGGATCAGATGCGATGCGGGCCTGCGGCCATAGGTCGCGCCCTGATACGGTTTTTTAGTGTTTAGCTGAATCTGTAACGTGCTGCGCTGCAGGTGCATAGTTGCCACCTCAAGAACGAGCCGCAGAGCCTGATGCCGACCAGTTAAGGAATTGAACACCGCAATCCTTGTGGGAGCGGGCTTGCTCGCGAAGACGGAGTGTCAGTCACCGGTGATGTTGCATGTGACGGCCTCTTCGCGAGCAAGTCCGCTCCCACAGGTTCTGCGCCTGACTGACTGGCATTAGCCGCAGAGCCCGATAATCCTGATGAGGTGGCAGCCACATGTATCAATACGATGACTATGACCGGGCCCTGGTGTTCGAGCGTGTTGCGCAGTTTCGCGATCAGGTCGAACGTTTCATGGCCGGGGAGTTGAGTGAAGAAGAGTTCCTGCCCCTGCGCCTGCAGAACGGCCTGTACATGCAAAAACATGCCTACATGCTGCGCGTGGCAATTCCTTACGGCACGCTGAGCGCCAAGCAAATGCGCATTCTGGCGAGCATTGCGCGGGACTACGATCGTGGCTACGGCCACTTCACCACCCGGCAGAACATGCAGTTCAACTGGATCGAACTGGCCCAGGTGCCGGACATTCTCGAACGTCTGGCCGAAGTGGAAATGCACGCGATCCAGACCTCCGGCAACTGCGTGCGCAACATCACCACCGAAGCCTTCGCCGGCGTCGCGGCGGACGAGTTGATGGACCCGCGCCCACTGGCAGAGATCCTGCGGCAATGGTCGACCATCAACCCGGAGTTCCTGTTCCTGCCGCGCAAGTTCAAGATCGCCATCTGCTCGGCGAAGCAGGACCGCGCGGCGATCATGATGCATGACATCGGCCTCTATCTTTATCGCGATGACAGCGGGCAAATGCTCTTGCGGGTGATCGTGGGTGGCGGCTTGGGGCGTACGCCGATTCTCGGTTTGCAGATCCGCGAAGGCTTGCCGTGGCAGCACCTGCTGTCCTACGTCGAAGCGGTGCTGCGGGTCTATAACCGCCACGGGCGGCGCGATAACAAATACAAGGCGCGGATCAAGATTCTGGTAAAGGCTTTGGGTATCGAAGCGTTCGCCAAGGAAGTGGAGGAGGAGTGGCAATACCTCAAGGACGGTCCGGCGCAGTTGACCGATGTCGAGTATGAGCGTGTCGCCAGTGCCTTCGTGCCGCCCGATTACCGTTCACTGGCCGGCACCGACCTGGATTTCGGCACGCGCCTGGCCGAGAACCCGGCCTTCGCCCGTTGGGTGACGCGCAACGTTCAACCGCACAAGGTGCCGGGATACGCCAGCGTGGTGCTGTCGACCAAACCGGGCATCGCCGCGCCACCGGGGGATGTCACGGCCGAGCAAATGGAGGCGGTGGCCCAGTGGTCCGAACAGTTCGGCTTCGGCGAAATTCGCATCGCCCATGAACAGAACATCGTCCTGCCAGATGTACCCAAGGCCGACCTTTACGCTCTGTGGTGCCTGGCCTGCGAGCAAGGCCTGGGATGCGCCAACATCGGCTTGTTGACCGACATCATCGCCTGCCCCGGCGGCGACTTCTGCGCGTTGGCCAACGCCAAATCCATTCCCGTCGCACAAGCGATACAGGCGCGATTCGAGGACCTGGATTACCTGCATGACCTGGGCGACATCAGTCTGAATATCTCCGGTTGCATGAACGCCTGCGGCCACCACCACATCGGCAACATCGGCATTCTTGGCGTCGATAAGAACGGCAGCGAGTGGTACCAGATCACCCTTGGCGGCGCCCAGGGCAAGAATAGCGCGTTGGGCAAAGTCATCGGCCCGTCCTTCAGCGCCGCCGAAGTGCCCGCGGTGATCGAGCGGATCATCGCTACATTTGTCCGCTACCGCGAGAGCGAGGAACTGTTCGTCGATACCTTGGCGCGCATCGGTCTGGAGCCGTTCAAGGAACGGGTTTACCCGAAAATGCTGGAGGTGTCGGCATGAATAATCTGCTGCGTTTGCAAGAGGGCGGTGCCGAGTGGGTGCGCGATGATCCGTGGCAGTTGATTCGTGAAGCAACGGATGAGTTGCCGGCCGGACCGCTGATACTGCCGTTACCCCAGTGGCTGGCACTTAATGCCGACAGGACATCAGCGCTCGAAGGCGTCTGGCTGGGGCCTAACGAGGAAGTGACAAACCTGACCCCGTGGTTTCCCGACCTGCCGCTGATTGCCCTCGACTTCCCGAGTTTTCGCGACGGCCGCGCCTACAGCCAGGCCTATCTGCTGCGTACGCGTTTCGGTTGGCAAGGCGAATTGCGCGCGATTGGTGATGTGCTGCGCGATCAACTCAGCCACATGCGCCAATGCGGTTTCGACAGTTTCGCCGTGCGTGAAGATAAATCCGCTGAAGATGCGCTGAAGGGATTGGCGGGGATGAGCGTGTTGTACGGACGCTCGGTGATTGAGCCGCGACCGTTGTTTCGGCGGCGCTGAAGCTTTCCCGGCTCAAATCCCAGTCAGTTAGCGCAACCCCTGTGGGAGCGGGCTTGCTCGCGAAAGCTGACTGACATTCAACATTGATGTCGACTGATACACCGCTTTCGCGAGCAAGCCCGCTCCCACAAGGATCTTCTGTGTACGGGGATTTTTGCTTGGGCCAATGATGGCATTTTGATAGAGTCCGCGCCTCATAGGGAGTCAGCAAAGAAAGGAGTCTGGTTTGAGCGTGGGCAAGAAGATTTTAGGGCTTTTCGCGTTGCTGCTGATGGCGGCCCTGTGGGGCAGTTACTTTTATGTGTTCAAAGAGAACCGTACCGGCCAGCTCGGGGAGACCTTCAGCAGCTACGCCTGGTGTGGCACGCCACCGGCCAGCGATGCCACAGGCTCGGGCAGGGATCGACTGTCGCTGCACATCACCAACAACGTTCATGGCGAGTTCATGCTCTCGGGCGCGGTGATCGTCTCCGAGCGAACCTTTGATCGCTATGACCTGGGCCGTAACGAACTGCGGCTGCGCATGGAGCCCATGCAGTGGTCCTACGGCATTGCGCCGACTCTCATGGAGCAGGTCAGGATCAAGCCCCTGAGCCGCAACCTGTCTTCGACTGATAAAAGTGCCTACGCGGAACTTGAGTCCAGACCCATCGGGGTCTTGGGGCGGTCGACGGACTTTCCGTTCGACACCTATCGCTACGGCTACAAACCGGTGCTGTACATCCTCAAGGGCAATGAGCGCATTGACCTGAAATTCAGGCACATCACCACTGGCATGGAGATGTCGAACACCTTCACGCCGATCCAGAAGTACAACCGTGTCGAGTACATCAACGAGAAAAACTCGTTGATTCGCGAGGAGGATTACAAGCCCTACGGCGCCAACGAATGCGCGTTCAGTGTCGAGCGCAAGGGCTCGTTCAAGGTGATTGTGCTGCTATTGTTGCTGGTGATGTGCCTGCCGCTGCTGCACGTGTTTTATCGCGATGAGCCGGGCATCGATTTTCTCGCGACGCTGGTGAGTATTGGTGCGATCCGGGTGTTTCTGGTGGGGCCGTTGAACGACTTCCAGCTGTACAGCATCGACTTCCTGTTCGCGGCGGTGATCATCCTGGTGGGCACGGTGTCGCTGATCAAGGCGATGCGCGCCAATAGTCGGCGGGAATTGGCGGCGAAAAGCGGATCTTCGTGGTGATTGACCAGGTTTTTCCAATGAGGTTTTGTGTTGTTTGAGCTGATGTCTTCGCGGGCAAGCCTCGCTCCTACAAGGGTTTTGGTTCATACAACCCGGACTTGTAGGAGCGAGGCTTGCCCGCGAAGGGGCCTTTGAATATGGCCGCGATCACTTCAGCAATAGATGAATATTGTGCTTTTTGATAACAAAGTGCCGAGCATTGGCTATACCTGTAATTCCCGTATTCAATATTGTTGCCCGGCCTTCTGACAGGAGTTACAGCATGAAGCTTGCGTTACTGATGAGCACACTGTGCATCGCCTCGATCGGGGTGGTAGGTTGCTCGAGCAAAGTCGTCGAGCCGGACCAGTATTCCGGCTTTCTCAAGGACTACAGTCAGCTGAAGGAGGCCAAGTCGCCATCGGGCGCCGTGGTGATGCGCTGGATGGACCCCAAGCTTGATATCAAAAAATTCACCAGTGTCTACATCGAGCCGACGCAGCTCTACCCCAAACCGCAACCGACGGTGAAAATTCCTCAGACCACACTGAACGGCATCACCAGCTACTACGATCAAGCACTTAAACGCGAAATAGGCAAATCCCTGCCATTGGCCACCGGTCCCGGCCCTGGCGTGATGGTGGTGCGTGCGGCGATCACCTCTGTTACCAGCAAGACCGAAAGCCTCCAGCCTTATGAAGTGATCCCGATCGCCCTGGTAGCGGCGGCAGTCAGTACAGCCAGCGGCATTCGCGACCAGGAAACCAATCTGGCCACCGAAGCGGTATTTCTCGATGGTGGCAACAACAAAGTCGTGGCCCAAGTGGTGCGCAAGGGCATTGGCAAACCGCTGGAAAACTCAGATCAGGTGATGAAGGCCGGTGACGTGAAAAACGTGATCGATGGCTGGGCATCGGATATGCATCAGTCGTATCTGAAACTCAAGTCCAAGTCCAAGTAATGCGGCGGGGCTGAGGGGCTCTTCGCGAGCAAGCCCGCTCCCACATTGATTCTGTTTCGATCACAGATTTTGTGTACACCAGAGATCAAATGTGGGAGCGGGCTTGCTCGCGAAAGCGGTCTCCGGGTACCACTAATTCCCCCCGCAATCCCGATACCGAGCTGCCGAAGGCTGCGATCTTTTGATCTTGCTCTTTCCCAGGGCCGCTAAAACAAGATCAAAAGATCGCAGCCTTCGGCAGCTCCTACGACGCATCAAGCGGCATCAGGTGCATCAGAAGTGCATCAGGTATGTCAGGTGCATCAGTTTTGCTTCAGTGCTGCTTCGCCTGCGCACGTACTCGTTCTTCCTGCTCGCGCAACTGCGGTGTGAACTCGGCCCCGAAGTCTTCGGCCTCGTACACCTGGCGAATCTCGATCTCGGCCTCTGTACCCGGCATCGGGTTGGGGCAGCGCTTGACCCACTCGATCGCTTCCTCTTTCGACTTCACCTGCCACAACCAGTAGCCAGCGATCAGCTCCTTGGTTTCGGCGAACGGGCCGTCGATCACCGTACGCTCGTCACCCGAAAAACGTACGCGGGCGCCTTTACTGCTGGGCTGCAGGCCGTCGCAATCGATGAGGATGCCGGCCTTGGCCAGTTCCTCGTTGAAATTGCCCATCGCGGCCATCAGTTCTTCGCTGGGCATCACACCAGCCTCGGAATCCGGGCTGGCTTTCACAATGATCATGAATCGCATGGTTTTGTCTCCGCTGGATGTGAGTGACTCACTGTCTAGTCGAATGGCGGTCGCCCGAATCGACACTACCTCTAACGAAAGACCGCAAAAGAAGTGGATTTGTTACCTGTGTGGTGACTGATTCCCTCAAATGGCACCTTGATTTAAATCCACACCGATAACTATGTACCGCACCTGACTGCGGTTGCATCGACATGCTGTGCCTACAGACAAGGAGAGACTGTATGGCACAACAAACACATTACGATGGAACGTCAGGAAGTGTTGTCATCACGTCCGGACCACCCGCTTCGAGTGGTGGCTCAGGCGGCGGTTTTGGTGGCGGCGCAGGGGTTTCAGGCGGATTCGGTAGAACCAGCAAGAAAAGACAAAAGGCCCGCAGGCGGGCTATAGAAGCTGATCGTCAGAAGAAGGAAAAAGAGCGTGCGCAGGCCGAGGCCAAAGCGCAAGCCGAGGCGGCTCAAGCACAGGCAGCCGCAGCGCAAACTCAGGCTCTTCACCAGTTTCTGGCGGGGCTGGCGCAGCGTCATGACGCTATCAGGGGTGAGGTGGACCGTCGTTTTGCCGACAGGGCCGGGCAACTCGCGCCATCTCTTGAACAAGAAATCTCGGCTGCACGACGGGCGCCCACCACCGACTCGAGCGAACGCTGGCAGCTTTACCTGATCACCAAAGAAAAAAACGAAATCGATGGGCTCATCGCCCGCAAAACCACCGAGCTAAATATCAGGAACGCGGTCGCTCGCTCATTCGATGGGCACGACCCATTCACCCGCACATCGAACGATTACCTGACGCGACTGGGGCAGTTCGGCGAGGCACTCAACGACGGCCACCAGATCTGGGAAAACGCCTACAACGCTGCCCACGAAGCGCGGCTGCTATCCACACAGATAAGCGCACTCACTGACAAGTCCAGCGCGCTGGCCAGGCGTCATGCCGAGCAGACGATTGTCTGGCGCGAAAGGGAAGCGGTCTGGGAGGCCCAACGCCAGTACGCCAAGCAGCGTGAAGCTCGAGTTCGCTTCAAGCAGCAGGCCGATGAAGATGCACGGGTTGAGCGGGTCAGGCAGGCCAACACGCTGACAGTCCCGGTGTCTTCGCTGACCGCTGGCGGGATGGCTTTGACGCGCGATGGCATATTCGTTGCGCAGCAAGGCGCTGCAGTGCTTGAAATGGCTGTCCAGTCTGCCGTCAATACCCTCATCGATTTCGGGCGGATTGCCGCAAAAACGGGACCGGTGTTCGTCACCGCGATGGTGTACTCGCCAACCCTTGGCAATGGTGAGTTGAGCGCTGAGCAACGTCGGCGTTTGTTTCAGGCTGTCGGGGTGCCGGCGCAAGCGTTGGGCCTTACTGACCGCCAAGCGTTGCAATCGATCGCCGATGCGGGCGGTTCAGTGGAGGTCGCGTACCGACTCAAACCTGAAACCGTGCCGGAAGGCACCGCGATCATCGCTGTCGCTACGGGCGATGCCATTGGTGCTGAGGTGCCGGTTATCAATGCGGTGCCTGACCCGCTGACCGGCCTCTATAGCGCCGAGATTCCCGGATCGCCAGCCAGGCACCTGCAATTCACCCCGGACACCACTCAGGTTGCCACTGCCAGTCAGCCCGGGCTGAGCGTGTTGACACCCCAGGTCGAGGCCATCGCGGCGGGCGTCGATCTGCGTATCAGCGATTGCATTGTGTGCGTGCCTGATCAGCCGCCGATTTACTTCACCTTCAATCTGCCACCGATAGGCTCGGGCGTCGTCACAGGGGTCGGTAAACCGGCGGCGAATGACTGGTGGAAAACCGCGAGCCAGGCACAAGGTGCTGCCATTCCCTTGCAGATAGGCGACCAGTTTCGTGGTCGTGAATTCAACTCGCTTGCCGCCTTCGACGAAGCGCTGTGGCGAACGCTCGGCGAGCATCCGACGCTCATCGCTCAATTCGATGAGGTGAACAAAAAGCGCATCGAACAAGGCTTCGCGCCGTACGCGCCGAAAAGTACCTGGGTCGGTGAGCGACGCGAGTTCGAACTGCGCTATCAGGAGCGGGCAGAGCTCGGCGCCAATCCTTTCAACCTCGACAAAATCAGCATCACCACGCCGCAAAGCATCCAGGGACGGCTGGGGATCACTCCTGCGGTCCTGCCCTGGCCGATTCGTCCGGTCGGCGTCGGAACCTGGACACCTCTGGTGCCGCCGGGTATCGAACACCTGGGTCCTACAACTTCACCGATTACACCGTCGATTCCAGCGGTTTATCCCGGCACACCGATCATCCCGGTCCTACCGCAAAACGAGACGTTTCCGGCTGTTGACGAAGGGCAGATCGGTGCCAGTATTCCTGGGTATCCGGCGGATATGGAGTTGCCTTCGTCGGATGTCCTGTTTCTGGATCGGCGTGATGATCCGGGTGTGGCGATGGGGTTTGGGCAGTCGGTTTCAGGAATATGGTTGGGGGATGCGGCACGAGCGGAGGGGGCGCCGATTCCCGAGCAGATTGCGGATAAGTTGCGGTCGATGGAGTTTCGTAATTTCCATGGATTCAGGCGGGCGTTTTGGAGGGCTGTTGCGGCGGATGTGGAATTGAGTCAGCAGTTCAGTACTCGCAATTTGAACAGAATGCGCGAGGGGCTCTCTCCGTACCCTACGTTAGCTGACCAAAGCGGCGGACGTAGAACGTTCGAACTTCATCATGATGTTGAAGTTTCAAGTGGGGGCGAAGTTTATGGAATGGATAATATTTCTGTAATGACGCCGCGGCGACATATTGAGCTACATAAGGAAAGAAAAAATCATGATCTTTAAAGAGAAGTTTGAGGATTACACGGAAGCAGAATTTTTGTCTTTTTTGAGAGAGTTCGACCATTATCCTAGTGGTTTGGAAGATAGAGAGTTGGAGGCATATCTGGATCGACTTCTCACGCATTTTGAACTTATTACGGAGCATCCAGGCCGCTCAGACGTAATTTTTTACCCAAAGGAAGGCCAAGAGGACAGTCCAGAGGGAATTCTGAAAGAAGTCAAAGAATGGCGCGCACTCAATAACAAACCCGGCTTCAAGCCAGAGTAACTGCACGCATCCAATTCAAAGGCATCTGCTCCTCACACATGAGCAGATGCTGTTATCTGGCAGCCGTTGTGTGCCGGAAACAAGGAAGCAATAAAGATGGAACTTAAAACAACACTCAAGGATTACACCGAATCGGAATTCCAGGCCTTGGTGAACAGAATCTGGGCCGTCGATCTGCCGAAACAGGACCACGACCGACTGATCAATCATTTCGACCGCATCGTCGGTGATCCCAAAGGGGCAGACCTGCTGTTTTATCCGCCAGAGGACGATACGAACACTTATTCATCGGGCTCGGTCGTGTACTACGTCAAAGACTGGCACCACAAACAGGGGCGTGCCGCATTCAAAGGGGAGGGTGTTCCTGTTCCTCGTCCGGTTGCTGCAAGACCGGGAGCACCGTTGACCCTGGCGCAGATGACGCAGCAACGTATCGCCCGGAACCTGGCTGACGTACAGAAAGTCGCTGTAGATCTGGCGGACTCAGAACGGGCGGCAGAAGCGGCACTCAGTGTATTCGAGCAACGAATCAAACACCTGCGTCAGCGCCAGAACGCCCTAGTGGACATCCGTGGGCGCGAGGCGGACATCCGTGCTCTGGAGACTTCTGAATTTCAAGCGCGCCTGGCAGCCCGCCGATACGAATTCTGGAAAATGAGCATCGGGTTCAAAAGAGACAGCGCCCGGCGCGAGCTATCCTACGCCCGGTCCGAACTCGCGCAGTGGCAAAGTATCGCCCAGCAGATCAATGCCACTCACGACCGTTATCTGGCGAAGTTGAATGAAATCAATCAACGTCTCCATCGTTTTCAAGTGGATGCTGAAGCGCTGCTGGCAGTCGCGCAAACACAACTCGTTGATCAGCGTTATCAACAGGGAGCAGGGCCTACCCAGGCGGGCGAGCTGCTTTTTGCGCCGCTTGCCTTTGCCAATGCGCGACCGGGTATTTTCCTCGATGGCGGCCTTTCGCAACCCCTGGAGACCCATCGGGTAGCACTGCAAAAAGCCATACGCTCGGCGGTGGCGGAGTTTACCTGGCAGATCACCTCGGGAGCCCAGGACCATCAAGGTCAATACGCAGCCGTGCTGCAATTCGAATTCACCAGCCGGGCCGAAGTGGGAAGGTATGGGCTCAGCGTTCCGCTGCTCGAGTTGCTGCCGATCGAGGGCCAGGACTGGCAAGACTTGGCCGCGACGGGGGCCGAAGTCGATCTTCCGTTCAGGATGAGCAGCGGCACGTACGCCGTTCCACCAAGGACGATGTCCCAAGGCCTGAGAGAAATAAACACGTTGCTACAGGTGGCCATTACGCCGACTAATGGCAACGTATTGTCCTCCAGGGTGAGGGTGCGAGCTGCTGTCTGGAATGAGCAGATGAAGACCTATTGTTTTACCGCTGACGGGCCGGCCCCGGCAATTGTGAGCTGGAGCGAGCCTGCGCCCCTTGACGCCACATCGACCCTGGCGCCAGCCCCCGAGTATCGGCTGGGATTCCTCCGGTCTTCACCTGTGCCCTTGCTGGAGGCTTTCAACGACATGGCCGCGATTCGTTTCGATGACTACGTCGTTGTCTTCCCGCCAGCGTCTGGCCTGGACCCGCTTTACATCATGTTCAGAGACCGAAACGAATACCCCGAAATGACCGTTGCTCAAGCAAAGCCCTAGCACGGTGTCGTGTTAACACGGCTGCCCAATCAGCCATCCCGCCAAACAAAGGAAATGTTACGGTCTATGCCTGTACTGGAACTCACCACCCTGATCCCCAATCGTACCCCCGAGCAAGTCCTCGACTTCTGTCTGGAAGGCGTGAACTTCCCGAAGATCTTTCCAGAGCGAGTCACGCTGTTGAGCGAGATCGATTTGAGTAACCTGCGCATCGAAGCCGGTCGCCAGTTTCGCTTTCGGCACTGGATGTTCAACTTGATCCCGTCGAGCTGGACGGTGGTGATCCGCGAGGTGGGAGAGCACCATTTCATCGATGAAATGCTCGAGGGGCCAATGGCTGCCTTTCGTCATGAACATCGGGTGGCGGCGGGTGAGGGCGGTACGCTGTACACCGACCGTGTGACCTATGCGGCCATTGGTGGCGCGCCGTTGGAGTGGCTGGTGGTCAATGCCTACATGCGGCGGATTTTTCAAGCGCGGCATCGCAATATGTTGCGTTTGCTGGGCTGACATCTATCTGTAGGAGCGAGGCTTGCCCGCGAAGGCGGTGTGTCAGGCAACATTGATGCAACTGACAGTCCCTCTTCGCGGGCAAGCCTCGCTCCTACAGAGGGTTGTGTTGTTTGTGAGGTTCGGCAACACAATTTGCTTTGTATTGGGCATAGGTCGCCAGACCATTTCGTGGTTAACTTCGGCCTCGTCAAAATTCTCTACACCAACGTTCAGAAGGACTCCGTTCATGGCTCAAGTCACTCTTAAAGGCAACCCGGTTCAAGTCAACGGCCAATTGCCACAAGCCGGCTCCCAGGCGCCAGCCTTTTCCCTGGTTGCCGGCAATCTGTCGGATGTTTCCCTGAAGGATTTCGCCGGCAAGCGCAAAGTGCTGAACATCTTCCCAAGCATCGACACCCCGACCTGCGCCACTTCGGTTCGCAAGTTCAACGCCCAGGCCAACGACGTCGCCAACACCGTCGTGCTGTGCATCTCCGCTGACCTGCCGTTCGCCCAGGCTCGTTTCTGCGGTGCCGAAGGTCTGGAAAACGTGCAAAACCTGTCGACCCTGCGCGGTGCCGAGTTCATCGAGAACTACGGCGTGGCGATTGCCGATGGCCCACTCAAAGGCCTGACCGCCCGTGCCGTTGTGGTGCTGGACGAAAATGACAAGGTTCTGCACAGCGAACTGGTCAGCGAAATCGGTCAAGAACCGAACTACGACGCAGCGCTCGCCGTTCTGAAATAAGCGAAGTTTTACAATTGTTAACGGCCTGGCCCTGTCCAGGCCGTTTTCATTTGTGCTTCAGTGTCTTAGATAAATCTTCTGTTACGTAAGCCGAAGGTAAATTGCCGGTAAAGGCGCTTTGCTTCAGACCCGCCAGTGCTTATCGTTCAGCCTCATGTAAAAAAGCCCACGCGCCCAATGGTTGATCACTCAATGCAATCTTCCTCTTCCCGTAATCCCCGTCGCTGGCTGTTTGGCCTGCTTGTCCTGTTGGTCATCGCTGGCCTGTGCTGGAAGTTCTGGCCCGCAGGCAGCAGCCCGAAGGAGGGCGCAGGGCAGAAAGCCGTTGCCGGACACACCGGCCGGTCGGGAGGGATGCGTCCGGGGTTCGGCGGGGCGTCCGGTCCGGTCCCGGTGCGCGTGGCGCCAGCGGTCAAAGGCGATTTCCCGCTGTATTACAAGGCGCTGGGCACCGTGACCGCGCTGAACACCATCAATGTGCGCAGCCGGGTGGGCGGCGAACTGATCAAGATTTCGTTCGAAGAAGGGCAAATGGTCAAGGCGGGCGACCTGCTGGCCGAGATCGATCCGCGTCCTTACCAGAACGCCTTGCTCCAGGCTGAAGGCACCTTGCTGCAGAATCAGGCACAACTGAAGAATGCCCAAGTCGATGTCGAGCGCTATCGCGGCCTGTACCGCGAAGACAGCATCGCCAAGCAAACCCTGGACACCGCCGAAGCCTTGGTCGGCCAGTACCTGGGCACGGTCAAGACCAATCAGGCGGCGGTCAATGACGCCAAGCTCAATCTGGAATTCACTAAAATTCGCGCGCCGATCGCCGGGCGTGTGGGCTTGCGTCAACTGGACGTCGGTAACCTTGTTGCGGCCAATGACACCACGGCACTGGCGATCATCACCCAGACTCAACCGATCAGCGTTGCCTTCACTCTGCCGGAAAACAGCCTCGACGTCGTGCTGGCCCGCTATCGCACCGGCGCCAAACTGCCCGCCGAAGCCTGGGACCGTGGCGATACCAAATTGCAGGCCACTGGGGTGTTGCAGAGCCTGGACAACCAGATCGACGTCACCACCGGCACCCTGAAATTCAAGGCCCGCTACGAGAATCGCGATCAAGCGCTGTTCCCTAATCAATTCGTCAACGTCCACTTGCTGGCCGACACCCTCAAAGGCGTGGTGCTTGCGCCTTCGGCGGCGATCCAGTTCGGCACCAACGGCACGTTCGTCTATGCCATGGATGGCGACAAGAAGGTCACCATCCGCCCGTTGAAAGTCGGCGCCAGTGACGGTGACAACACGGTGATTACCGAGGGCCTGGCCGCTGGTGATCGGGTGGTGCTGGAAGGCACCGACCGCCTGAAAGAAGGCAGCGAAGTGGAGGTCGTCAACGACAGCAAGGATGTGCCGACCACCCCGACCGAGCACCTGCAAGGCAAGTCGGCGGCCGATGCGACTGAACCCGCGACCACCGACAAGGTGAAAAAGGGCGGCGCATGAACATCTCGCGGCTGTTCATCCTTCGCCCGGTCGCCACGACCCTGAGTATGCTGGCCATTATTCTGGCCGGTGTGATCGCTTATCGGCTGCTGCCGGTGTCGGCATTGCCCCAGGTGGATTACCCGACCATTCGCGTCATGACGCTCTATCCCGGCGCCAGCCCGGATGTCATGACCAGCGCCGTGACGGCGCCGCTGGAGCGTCAGTTCGGGCAGATGCCCGGGCTGACCCAAATGGCATCCACCAGTTCCGGCGGCGCCTCGGTGCTGACCCTGCGGTTCAGCCTCGACATCAACATGGACGTCGCCGAGCAGCAGGTGCAGGCCGCGATCAACGCCGCGACCAACTTGCTGCCCAAGGATTTGCCGGCACCGCCGGTGTACAACAAGGTCAACCCGGCGGACACCCCGGTGCTGACCCTGGCCATCACCTCCAAAACGATGCTGTTGCCCAAACTCAATGATCTGGTCGACACCCGCATGGCGCAGAAAATTGCCCAGATCAGCGGTGTTGGCATGGTCAGCATTGCCGGTGGCCAGCGTCAGGCGGTGCGGATCAAGGTCAACCCGGAGGCTCTGGCGGCCAACGGCCTGAACCTGTCGGATGTGCGCACCCTGATTGGCGCCTCCAACGTCAATCAGCCCAAGGGCAACTTCGATGGCCCGACCCGGGTGTCGATGCTCGACGCCAACGACCAACTGACGTCACCCAAGGACTACGCCAACCTGATCCTCGCCTACAGCAACGGCGCGCCGTTGCGGCTCAAGGATGTGGCAGAAATTGTCGATGGAGCCGAGAACGAGCGTCTGGCGGCATGGGCCAATGAAAACCAGGCCGTGCTGCTGAACATCCAGCGCCAGCCCGGCGCCAACGTGATCGAAGTGGTCGACCGAATCAAGGCCTTGCTGCCGAGCATCACCGACAACCTGCCGGCCGGCCTTGAAGTCACCGTGTTGACCGACCGTACCCAGACCATCCGCGCCTCGGTCACCGACGTGCAACATGAACTGCTGATCGCCATCGCGCTGGTGGTGATGGTCACATTCCTGTTCCTGCGGCGGGCCAGCGCCACGATCATTCCATCGGTGGCCGTGCCGCTGTCGTTGATCGGCACCTTCGGCGTGATGTACCTCGCCGGCTTTTCGGTCAATAACCTGACTCTGATGGCGCTGACCATCGCCACCGGTTTCGTGGTGGACGATGCGATCGTGATGCTGGAGAACATTTCCCGCTTCATCGAGGAGGGCGACAGCCCGCTGCAAGCGGCCCTCAAGGGCGCCAAGCAGATTGGCTTCACCCTGATTTCCCTGACCCTGTCGCTGATTGCGGTACTGATTCCGCTGCTGTTCATGGCCGACGTGGTGGGGCGCTTGTTCCGCGAGTTCGCGATCACGTTGGCAGTGGCGATTCTGATTTCACTCGTGGTGTCCCTGACCCTGACGCCAATGATGTGCGCGCGGCTGCTCAAGCGTGAGCCCAAGGAAGCAGAACAGGGCCGGTTCTACCGCTCCAGTGGCGCCGCAATTGATTGGATGATCGCGGCTTACGGGCGCAAGTTAAAGTGGGTTCTCAAGCACCAGCCGCTGACACTGATGGTGGCCATCGGCACGCTGGCGTTGACCGTGTTCCTGTACATGGTGGTGCCTAAGGGCTTCTTCCCGGTGCAGGACACCGGGGTGATCCAGGGTATTTCCGAGGCGCCGCAGTCGATTTCCTTCGCGGCGATGAGCGAGCGTCAGCAGGAACTGGCCAAGGTGATCCTCGCCGATCCGGCGGTCGAGAGCCTGTCGTCCTACATCGGGGTCGATGGCGACAACTCGACGCTGAACAGTGGCCGGCTGCTGATCAACCTCAAATCCCACAGCCATCGCGACCTGAGTGCCACCGAAGTGATTGCGCGTCTGCAACCGGAACTGGACAAGCTGATCGGCATTCGCCTGTTCATGCAGCCGGTGCAGGACCTGACCATCGAAGATCGGGTCAGCCGCACGCAGTACCAGTTCAGCATGTCGTCGCCGGATTCCGAGTTGCTCAGCCTGTGGAGCGGGCGTCTGGTGGAAGCCCTGGCCCAACGGCCGGAGCTGACTGATGTTGCCAGCGACTTGCAGGACAAGGGCTTGCAGGTGTATCTGGTGATCGACCGTGATGCGGCATCGCGGCTCGGCGTATCGGTGTCGAACATCACCGACGCGCTGTACGACGCTTTCGGTCAGCGGCAGATTTCCACCATTTACACCCAGGCCAGCCAATACCGCGTGGTATTGCAGTCGCAGTCCGGCGAGAAAATCGGCCCGGATGCGCTGAACCAGATTCACGTCAAGACCACTGATGGCGGGCAGGTGCGCCTGTCCAGCCTGGCGCATGTCGAGGAACGTCAGGCGCAACTGGCGATCACTCACATCGGCCAGTTTCCGGCGGTGATGATGTCCTTCAACCTGGCGCCCGGCGTGGCACTGGGGCATGCGGTGGAGATCATCGATCAGGTGCAGAAAGACATTGGCATGCCGATTGGCGTGCAGACCCAGTTCCAGGGCGCGGCCGAAGCGTTCCAGGCGTCGCTGTCGAGTACCTTGCTGCTGATTCTGGCGGCGGTGGTGACCATGTACATCGTGCTTGGCGTGCTCTACGAGAGCTACATTCACCCGATCACCATTCTCTCGACCTTGCCCTCGGCGGCGGTCGGCGCCTTGCTGGCGTTGCTGTTGAGCGGCAATGACCTGGGGATGATCGCGATCATCGGCATCATCCTGCTGATCGGTATCGTGAAAAAGAACGCGATCATGATGATCGACTTCGCCCTCGAGGCGGAACGCAATCAGGGCATGGACCCGGAAACGGCGATCTATCAGGCCGCGCTTCTGCGCTTCCGGCCGATTCTGATGACCACCCTGGCAGCATTGTTCGGTGCGGTGCCATTGATGCTGGCCACCGGTTCCGGCGCGGAACTGCGCCAGCCTTTGGGTCTGGTGATGGTCGGTGGCTTGCTGGTGAGTCAGGTGCTGACGCTGTTTACCACGCCTGTCATCTACTTGTACTTCGATCGCCTCGGGCGGCGCTGGGGAAGTAAGTCCGAGTCTGTGGAACCGGTAGAACAGCCATGAACCTGTCCGGACCTTTTATCAAGCGCCCGGTCGCAACGATGTTGTTGAGCCTGGCGATCATGCTGCTGGGCGGCGTGAGCTTCGGCCTGTTGCCGGTATCGCCGCTGCCGCAGATGGACTTCCCGGTGATCGTGGTCCAGGCGAGCCTGCCCGGTGCGAGCCCGGAGGTCATGGCTTCGACCGTGGCCACGCCGCTTGAACGCTCATTCGGCGCCATCGCCGGGGTCAACACCATGAGCAGTCGTTCCAGCCAGGGTTCGACGCGAGTGATTCTGCAATTTGACCTGGACCGCGACATCAACGGCGCGGCGCGGGAAGTGCAGGCGGCGATCAACGCCTCGCGCAACCTGCTGCCGAGCGGGATGCGCAGCATGCCGACCTACAAGAAGGTCAACCCGTCCCAGGCGCCGATCATGGTGCTGTCGCTGACCTCGGATGTGCTGGAAAAAGGCCAACTCTACGACCTCGCCTCGACGATCCTGTCCCAGAGCCTGTCCCAGGTGCAGGGCGTGGGGGAAGTGCAGATCGGTGGCAGCTCGTTGCCGGCGGTGCGCATCGAACTCGAACCCCAGGCGCTCAACCAGTACGGCGTGGCCCTGGACGATGTGCGCACCACCATCGCCAATGCCAACGTGCGCCGGCCCAAGGGCTCGGTCGAAGACGGCCAGCGGCTGTGGCAGGTGCAGGCCAACGATCAGCTGGAAAAGGCCAAGGATTACGAGTCGCTGATCATTCACTACGCGGACGGCGCGGCCCTGCGCCTGAAGGATGTGGCCAAGGTCAGCGACGGCGTCGAGGACCGCTACAACAGCGGGTTCTTCAACGACGACGCGGCGGTGTTGCTGGTGATCAACCGCCAGGCTGGCGCCAACATCATCGAGACGGTCAGCGAGATCAAGGCGCAATTGCCGGCGCTGCAGGCTGTGCTGCCAGCCAGCGTCAAGCTGAACCTGGCGATGGACCGTTCGCCGGTGATCAAGGCCACCCTGCATGAAGCGGAAATGACCCTGCTGATTGCGGTGGCGCTGGTGATTCTGGTGGTGTTCCTGTTCCTCGGTAACTTGCGTGCCTCGCTGATTCCGACCCTGGCGGTGCCGGTGTCGCTGGTGGGCACATTTGCGGTGATGTACCTCTACGGGTTCTCCCTGAACAACCTGTCGTTGATGGCGCTGATCCTGGCCACCGGGCTGGTGGTGGACGACGCCATCGTGGTGCTGGAGAACATTTCCCGGCACATCGACAAGGGCGTGCCGCCGATGAAGGCGGCCTACCTCGGGGCCCAGGAAGTCGGCTTCACGCTGCTGTCGATGAACGTCTCGCTGGTGGCGGTGTTCCTGTCGATCCTGTTCATGGGCGGGATCATCGAAAGCCTGTTCCGCGAGTTTTCCATCACCCTCGCGGCGGCC
The DNA here is from genome assembly GCF_019218905.1 of Pseudomonas sp. PDM24. NCBI lineage: Bacteria > Pseudomonadati > Pseudomonadota > Gammaproteobacteria > Pseudomonadales > Pseudomonadaceae > Pseudomonas > Pseudomonas sp. PDM24. The sequence continues at coordinate 1,051,523 of NZ_JAHUWR010000001.1, forward strand.
ATTGTGGTGTCGTTGCTGGTGTCGCTGACGCTGACGCCGATGCTCTGCGCGCGCTGGCTCAAGCCGCACACGCCGGGGCAGGAAAACCGCCTGCAGCGCTGGAGCCAGCGGACCAACGAGTGGATGGTCGGCAAATACGCCACCAGCCTTGACTGGGTATTGCGTCACCGTAGGCTGACACTGCTCAGCCTGTTCGTGACGATTGGCGTGAACATCGCGCTGTATGTCGTTGTTCCTAAAACCTTCTTGCCTCAGCAAGACACCGGTCAGTTGATCGGTTTCGTGCGTGGCGATGACGGGCTGTCGTTCAGCGTGATGCAGCCGAAGATGGAAATCTTCCGCCGCGCCGTACTCAAGGACGAGGCGGTGCAAAGTGTCGCCGGGTTCATCGGTGGCAGCAACGGCACCAACAACGCCTTCATGCTGGTGCGGCTCAAGCCGATCAAGGAACGCAACCTGTCCGCGCAAAAAGTCATCGAACGCCTGCGCAAGGAAATGCCCAAGGTGCCGGGTGCGCAATTGATGCTGATGGCAGATCAGGACCTGCAATTTGGCGGCGGCCGCGAGCAAACCTCCTCGCAATATTCCTACATCCTGCAAAGCGGCGATCTCGGCGCGTTGCGCGAGTGGTATCCGAAAGTCGTCACCGCCCTCAAGACGCTGCCGGAACTGACGGCGATCGACGCACGCGAAGGCCGTGGCGCCCAGCAAGTGACCCTGATCGTCGATCGCGATCAGGCCAAGCGTCTGGGCGTGGACATGGACATGGTCACTTCGGTGTTGAACAACGCCTACAGCCAGCGGCAGATTTCGACGATCTACGACAGCCTCAACCAGTATCAGGTGGTGATGGAGGTCAACCCGAAATACGCCCAGGACCCGATCACGCTCAAGCAGGTGCAGGTGATCACAGCCGATGGTGCGCGGATTCCGTTGTCCACCATCGCGCACTATGAAAACAGCCTGGAAGACGACCGGGTCAGCCACGAAGGCCAGTTCGCTTCGGAAAGTATCGCGTTCGACATGGCCGAAGGCGTGACGGTGGAGCAGGGCTCGGCGGCGATTGAGCGGGCGATTGCCAAGGTTGGTTTGCCGGAAGACGTCATCGCGAAAATGGCCGGCACCGCCGATGCGTTCGCCGCGACCCAGAAGAGCCAGCCGTGGATGATTCTCGGCGCGCTGGTGGCGGTATATCTGGTGTTGGGCGTGCTGTATGAAAGCTACATCCACCCGCTGACCATTCTCTCGACCTTGCCGTCGGCCGGGGTCGGAGCGTTGCTGTCGATCTATGTGCTGGGCGGCGAGTTCAGCCTGATCTCCTTGCTCGGGCTGTTCCTGCTGATTGGCGTGGTGAAGAAGAACGCGATTCTGATGATCGATCTGGCACTGCAACTGGAACGGCACCAGGGCCTGGAGCCGCTGGAATCGATCCGCAGCGCTTGTCTGCAACGGCTGCGACCGATTCTGATGACCACCCTGGCGGCAATTCTTGGCGCCTTGCCGTTGTTGCTGAGCCGTGCCGAAGGGGCTGAAATGCGTCAGCCGCTGGGCCTGACCATCATCGGCGGGCTGGTCTTCAGCCAGGTGCTGACGCTTTACACCACCCCGGTGGTTTACCTCTATCTCGACAATCTGCGCCATCGGTTTAACCGCTGGCGTGGGGTGCGTACCGATGCTGCTCTGGAAACTCCGCTATGACTGACCGTTCGCTTATCAACCTGGCTGCACCGCTGATCACGGCCCGAGGTTCGCGTTTGCTGAGCCTGTCGCTGTGCGTGGCGATGCTCAGTGCCTGCGCCATCGGCCCGGATTACCAGCGCCCGCAAGCCGCCGCGCCGGCACAGTACAAGGAAGCGGCTGGCTGGCGTCAGGCCAATCCCAGCGATTCTCTGGCCCGTGGTGCCTGGTGGGAGCTGTATGGCGATCAGCAGCTCAACGGCCTGATCGAAAAACTCAACAGCGCCAACCAGACTGTCGCTCAGTCCGAAGCCCAGTACCGCCAGGCCCAGGCATTGGTGCGCAGCGCCCGGGGGGCGTTTTTCCCGACGGTGGACCTGACCGTGGGGAAAACCCGTTCCAGCCAGGGCACCGGTAGCAGCAGTTCGAGCCTGAGCAGTTCTTCCAGCGGTATTCGCGACACCTACACCGCGCAGGCCGGGGTCAGCTGGGAAGCGGACGTCTGGGGCAAATTGCGCCGAGGCCTGGAAGCTGACACCGCCAACGCCGAGGCGAGTTTTGCCGACCTGGCGGCGATGCGCCTGAGCCAACAATCGGAGCTGGTGCAGAACTATCTGCAACTACGGGTGATCGACGAACAGAAACGCCTGCTGGAAGCGACGGTCGAGGCTTATCAGCGCTCGCTGACCATGACCGAAAACCAGTACCGCGCCGGTGTCTCCGGCAAGGACGCAGTGGCCCAGGCCACCACACAGCTCAAAAGCACTCAGGCAGAGATGGTCGACCTGATCTGGCAGCGCGCGCAGTTCGAGAACGCCATCGCTGTACTGATTGGCCTGCCGCCGGCCGAGTTCAGGCTGGCTGAAACCAAAGACATCCCGGCATTGCCGCAGGTGCCGTTGAGCCTGCCTTCGCAGTTGCTGGAACGCCGCCCGGACATCGCCTCCGCCGAGCGCTCGGTGATGGCCGCCAACGCCAATATCGGCGTGGCCAAAGCCGCCTACTACCCAGACCTGACCCTGAGCCTGAACGGCGGTTATAGCAGCAGCACCTCTAACAACTGGATCAGCGTGCCGAACCGCTTCTGGTCAGTCGGCCCGCAACTGGCCATGACCCTGTTCGACGGTGGGCAGCGCTCGGCGGAAGTCGATCGCAGCGAAGCGGCCTATGACGAAACCGTCGCTAAATACCGTCAGACCGTGCTCGACGGCTTCCGTGAAGTGGAAAACTATCTGGTGCAGCTCAAGGTGCTGGAAGACGAAGCCAAGGTGCGTCAGGAAGCCCTGGAGGCGGCGCGCGAGTCCTTGCGTTTGACCCGCAATCAATACCGGGCCGGGCTGATTGCCTATCTGGATGTGGTGGTGGTTCAGGCCACGGCATTGAGCAATGAGCGCAACGTGCTGAGCTTGCTGCAGAGCCGCTTGATCGCCAGCGTGCAATTGATCGCCGCACTGGGCGGCGGGTGGGACGGGCAGCTTCAGGTGAGCGACAAGCAATAACACAAGTCAATAAAACCGAGCGAAGAAGATCCTGTAGGAGCGAGGCTTGCCCGCGAAGAATGCGCCGCGGTTTTTCAGGTATTACGCGTCATCGTTCTTCGCGGGCAAGCCTCGCTCCTACAGGTCACGTGCCTTGAGTTACCGTCACCTTGATGGCCTTTTGATGACTTTGTGAGTGCGTTCGTCCGCGGAATCAGTACAATCGCCGACTTTGCTCCCCGAGAATGAATGCACCACGGCGGGGGCGGTCGCGAGAAGTCCCATGCTCATTGGTAGTTATTCCCTTACGCTGGTTTTCATATCGCTTTGTGTGGCGATACTTGCCTCTTATACCGCGCTCGACCTCACCGGCCGCATCGCCACGGCCACAGGCCGGGCGGTGCATCTGTGGACGGCGGGCGGCGCTTTTGCAATGGGGGTTGGCGTGTGGTCGATGCATTTCATCGGCATGCTCGCATTCACATTGCCGATCGACCTGGGCTATGACGTTTCCCTTACCGCGCTGTCCCTATTGATTGCGGTCCTGTCCTGCGGTTTTGCTCTGTGGCTGGTCAGCCAGCCACAACTGCCGGCCTGGCAACTGGCGTTCGGTGCGCTGGTGATGGGCGCTGGCATCAGTGCGATGCATTACACCGGCATGGCCGCCATGCGCATGCAGCCGGGTATCGATTACGACCCTGCACTGTTTAGCGCCTCATTGCTGATCGCCGTCGTCGCGTCGGGCGCGGCATTGTGGATCGCTTTCCGCCTGCGTCGGCACGCGCCTTATGTTCGCCTGATCCGCGGCGGTGCTGCGGTGATCATGGGCATCGCCATCGTCGGCATGCACTACACCGGCATGGCCGCGGCACGCTTTGCCGACGGCAGTTTCTGTGGCGCGGCGGCCGATGGCCTGAACGGCGAGGGCCTGGACAATCTTGTTCTGATCACCACCCTTGCCGTATTGAGCATTGCCTTGCTGACCTCGATCCTCGATGCACGCCTGGAGGCTCGCACCGCGGATCTGGCTCACTCGCTGACCGAGGCCAATCGCGAACTCACCCAATTGGCGCTGCACGACACCCTGACCGGGCTGCCAAACCGTGTGTTGCTGGCCGACCGTATCGATCAGGCGATGTCGAGGGTGCAGGAGCAGGGTGGCTGTTTTGCGTTGATGTTCATTGATCTGGATGGTTTCAAACCGGTCAACGATGCTTTTGGGCACCACATGGGCGACCAGTTGCTGCGTGAGGTCGGCCTGCGCTTGCGTGAAGATTTGCGTAGCCAGGACACCCTGGCGCGGATCGGCGGCGATGAGTTTGTGTTGCTGGTGCAACTCGCCGAGCCCAATGACGCGCTGAACCTGGCGGCGCGACAGGTGGGGCTGATCGCGCGCTCGTTCCGGGTCGCGGAACATGACTTGCAGATTTCCGCCAGCGTCGGCATCGCGCTCTATCCGGGCAACGGTCAGACCGCCGAGGAGTTGCTGATGAACGCCGACGCGGCGATGTACCACGCCAAGGGCGCCGGGAAAAACGGCCACAGCTTCTTCGACGCCTCGATGAACAGCAACGCGCGCAAACAGCTGCAATTGCTTCAGGACTTGCGCAACGCCCTGGATCAGCAGCAATTCAGCCTCTATTACCAGCCCAAGTTCGACGCCGGCCATGGCCGACCGGTGGGTGCCGAGGCGTTGCTGCGCTGGGAACACCCGACCCAAGGCATGCTTCAGCCGGACAGCTTCATCGATCTTGCGGAGAAGACCGGGCTGATCATTCCGATCGGCGAGTGGGTGCTCAATGAAGCCTGCCGTCAGATGCGCGAGTGGTACGTGCTCGGTTACACCGACTGGCGCATCGCGGTGAACCTCTCGGCCTTGCAGTTCTGCCATGCCGGGTTGGTCCAGAGCGTCGCCAAGGCCCTGGCCACTCATCATCTTCCGGCCAACAGCCTGACCCTGGAAATCACCGAAACCACCGCCATGAGCGATGCCGACGCGAGCATGACGGTGCTGCAGGAACTCTCGGAGATGGGCGTCGACCTGTCTATCGATGACTTTGGTACCGGCTATTCGAGCTTGATGTACCTCAAGCGCCTGCCGGCCAATGAATTGAAGATCGACCGGGGTTTCGTCCGCGATCTGGAACATGACAGCGACGACGCGGCCATCGTCTCGGCCATCGTCGCCCTCGGCCAGGCCCTGGGCTTGCGGATTGTCGCCGAAGGGGTTGAAACCGGTGTCCAGCAAGACTTCCTGACCCAGTTGGGCTGCGACTCGCTGCAGGGTTACCTGCTGGGGCATCCGCTGCCGGCCGATCGCTTCATGGCCGATATTCACCGAGGGGAGCAATTGGCGGCTGGCTGAGGGACCGCGTTATCGTTCTTCGCGGGCAAGCCTCGCTCCTACAGATCACCATCAATCCGTAGGAGCGAGGCTTGCCCGCGAAGGCGTCTGAACAGCCGCCACACAACCCATGCAAAACCGCGCAATGGCGGTTATTCTTGGCCCCGACTGCTTACGCTTGAAACGGGGGAATGCCAGCATGGACAAAGTCATCGTCATCACCGGCGGCAGCCGCGGAATTGGCGCCGCCACGGCCCTGTTGGCCGCAGAGCAGGGCTATCGGATCTGTATCAACTATCAGTCCGACGAACAGGCGGCGCACAGTGTGCTGGAACAAGTCCGCGCACTCGGCGCCCAAGCCATTGCAGTGCGCGCCGATGTCAGCATCGAAGACGAGGTGATCGGCCTTTTCCACCGCGTAGACACCGAACTCGGTCGGGTCACGGCGCTGGTGAACAACGCCGGCACTGTCGGACAAAAGTCGCGGATCGACGAAATGTCCGAATTCCGTATTCTGAAAATTCTCAAGACCAACGTCCTGGCGCCGATCCTCTGCGCCAAACACGCGATCCTGCGCATGTCACCCAAACATGGCGGGCAGGGCGGCAGCATCGTCAACGTGTCGTCGGTCGCTGCCCGCTTGGGCGCCCCCAGCGAATATGTCGACTACGCAGCGTCCAAAGGCGCGCTGGACACCTTCACCATCGGTCTGTCCAAGGAAGTGGCGGGCGAGGGGATTCGCGTCAACGCCGTGCGGCCGGGTTACATCTACACCGATTTCCATGCACTGAGCGGCGATCCGGACCGGGTCAGCAAGCTGGAGTCGGCAATCCCGATGGCCCGGGGTGGGCGGCCGGATGAAGTGGCGGAGGCGATTGTGTGGTTGTTGTCGGATAAGGCTTCTTATGCGACCGGGACGTTCGTCGATCTGGGTGGTGGGCGTTAATCCTCAGGATTTGCTTTGTCTGTTCTGCCCTCTTCGCGATGTAGAAACGGATACATCCTTTACAATCGAGACCGGGGACATCCTTTACGTTTTTGTGGGTTTGAAAGGCGGTTTTCACCGCTTTTCAAACTACCTAAAAGGTAATTGCACAAATACACTTCCCAGACCTCATCTTCCACCTCCTTCAGCCCTAGTGCCTCACCCACCAGCGATTCGCTGACAAATACCATTCCGCCTTTCCACTTCATTGAACCGTTTTGCCGGACTTTTCTGACCAGCATTTGTGAAGGGTAATTCACCTCCGGCACACGTCCGTCGTAGAGGCGGCTGGATGGCACATAAACATCCGCCGGAACCTTCATTGCCAGGGCCTTGTGAGGGCGTTCGTAGTTGTATTCGTGGCGAAACCGTTCAAACGCCAGCTGCTGCTGTACCAAATTATGCTCAGGTGTCTGAAGCAGCGCAGCCTTGAGGGTTCGGTGCATTCGTTCATGGCGGCCATTCTGGTCAGGGCGTCCGGGCTGGATACGCTCGGGATAGATACCCAAGCGTATGAACCAGGCCGCTAGGCTGGAGATGCGCGACACGCCGGTCGAGGCAAAAGGTGAACCGTTATCCGTGCGAATGACATTGGGCAACCCATACTCTCGAAAAGCCCAGTCAAATCCTTCGCGCGCCCCAGCCACACTGCTTTGCGCCCGACAAAGTAAGAGGAATCGACTGACATGATCGGAGATCGTCAAAGGAAAGCAGCGCTGACCTGATTGCAGGGCGAAGTCGCCTTTGAAATCCGCCGCCCATGTTTGATTGGGCTCTGTGGCTTCGCGTAACGGAATAGGCCCCGTCGGTGGGCGATTAAGGAAACGTCGTTTTTGCACCAAACCTGCACGCTTGAGCCATTCGCCAGCGGTGCTCAACGCGGGCCAAGACAGCTCCGCGTGCGTATTTTTAAGGTTGTGAACCAACTTCTCAGGCCCCCAACTCGGATGCTCGCGCTTATAAGCGATCAGCAACTCAAGGACATGCTCACTGATTTGATGGGGGCTGTGGTGCGGACGTCTGGACAGCTCTTTGAGCCCGTCGATGCCACGTTCAGCATAGCGCGCCAACCACTTGTCCAAAGTGGGCCGGCTGACACCGTAATGCCGTGCCAGCTCACATTTGGAATAGGCGCCGGACATCCAGTCGCCTACGAGTTTCACTCTCTGATCCATTGGGGACTCTCGATTCCAGGGCATGGTCAGGCACCTCCTGACCGTATTTCATACCTGTAAACGATGTCTCCGGTTTAAAACGTAAAGGATGTCTCCGGTTTCTACCCGAGCAAGCCCGCTCCCACAGGGGGACGGTGTCTACACACCAAATTTGTGAACACCACCGAACCCCTGTGGGAGCGGGCTTGCTCGCGAAGGCGATAGCCCAGACAACATCAAACCCTCAGAACGACCGCACAATCCGCCCCAACGTCTCCATCGCCTTCTCTGAATCCTCAGTCCACGGGCTCCCGTAATTCAACCGAATACAATTCCTGAACCGCTGGGTCGGTGAAAAGATCGGCCCCGGGGCGATGCTGATCCCTTGCGCCAGCGCCATCTGAAACAACTTCAACGAATCCATCTGCGCCGGCAGTTCCAGCCACAAAAAGTACCCTCCCGCCGGCTGACTGACGCGCGTCTGGGCCGGGAAGTAGCGGGCGATGGCGGCGAGCATGGCGCTTTGCTGTTCTTCCAGGGCGTAGCGCAGTTTGCGCAGATGCCGGTCGTAGCCGCCGTGTTGCAGGTAATCGGCGATGGCGGCTTGGGCGGGCATCGAGGCGCAGAGTGAGGTCATCAGTTTCAGGCGCTCGATCCTTTGCGCATATTGCCCGGCCGCGACCCAGCCGATTCGATAACCGGGGGCCAGGCTCTTGGCGAACGAACCGCAGTGCATCACCAGACCCTCAGTATCGAAAGCCTTGGCCGGTTTTGGCGCCTGTTGCCCATAGTAGAGCTCGGCGTAGACGTCGTCCTCGATCAGCGGAACCTGGTGACTGCGCAACAACTCCACCAGCTCCTGCTTCTTCGCCTCGGGCATGGTCGCGCCCATGGGGTTCTGGAAACTGGTCATGCACCAACAGGCTTTGATCGGATGTCGTTCCAGCGTCTGGGCGAGCACACCAAGGTCAATGCCATCGCGCGGGTGCACGGGAATTTCCACCGCTTTGAGCTTCAGTCGTTCCAGCACTTGCAGGCTGGCGTAGAACGCCGGGGCTTCGATGGCCACCAGATCGCCGGGTTCGGTGACTGCTTGCAGGCACAGGTTCAGGGCTTCGAGGGCGCCGTTGGTGATCAGCAGTTCTTCCATGGGCAGCATCAGCCCGCCGACCATGTAGCGCAGGGCGATTTGCCGACGCAGTTGCGGGTTACCCGGCGACATGTCGGTGACCACCATGCGCGGGTCCATCTCCCGGGCGGCGCTGGCCAGTGAGCGGGACAACCGCGGCAGCGGGAACAGCGTGGGGCTGGGGAAGGCCGAGCCGAAGGGCACGGTGTTCGGATCCTTGATCGAGTCCAGCACCGAGAACACCAGTTCGCTGACGTCGACTTCGGTGGACTCGTTGACCTGGCTGCTGATCACCGGCTCCGAAAACGGGCTCGGTGCATGGGTATTGACGAAGTAGCCGGAACGCGGCCGGGCGCGGATCAGGCCACGGCGCTCAAGCAGGTAATAGGCCTGGAACACCGTGGACGGGCTGACCCCGTAAGTCTGGCTGGCGTAGCGCACCGACGGCACCCGCTGGCCGGGACCGAGGATGCCGGAGCGGATCAGTTCAGCGATATCGTCGGCGAATTTTTCGTAGCGTTTCATCGAGTGCCCGGGTTGGAGAGTCATTCTGGAGAATCGGGGTGGCTGCTTCGCGGGCAAGCCTCGCTCCTACACACACCACCGCACTGTAGGAGCGAGGCTTGCCCGCGAATGAGCGCGAAGCGCTCGCCATCTTAAAGGCTCAACGGTTCATCGGCGCAACAAACCGGCTCTTGGCCACGCTGTAGATGTCCGGCTCATCACTGTCGACAATCTTGAAACTGATCGTCTGCGAACTGCTGCTCGGCCGTTCCGTGGTCATCGCCACCGACACCGGCACATCCACAATCTCGCCCGGTGCCAGGCTCAGTTCGGTCTTGCCTTGCAGCTGGAAGCCATCGCCATCGACCAGCGTCAATCGATAATCCTGACGTTGCTGGGTCTTGTTGATGACCTTCAAGCTGTAGATGTTTTCGATCTGGCCTTCACTGTTCTCGCGGAACAGGCCACGGTCCTTGCTCACGTCCAGCGACACCATCGGCCGTTCCACCAGCGCCAGGGCGAGGGCGCCGATCATTACCAGTAGCACGGCGGTATAACCGATCAGTCGCGGCCTCAGAAGGTGGGTTTTGCCGCCCTGCAGTTCATGCTCCGAGGTGTAGCTGATCAGCCCACGGGCGTAGCCCATTTTGTCCATGATCGAATCGCAGGCGTCGATGCACGCGGCGCAACCGATGCATTCCATCTGCAAACCGTCGCGAATGTCGATGCCGGTCGGGCAGACCTGCACGCACAATTGGCAGTCGATGCAATCACCCAGTCCGACCTCGGTGGGTTTGACGTCACGTTTGCGCGGGCCACGGTTTTCGCCGCGGGCCACGTCATAGGAAATGGTCAGGGTGTCCTTGTCGAACATCACGCTCTGGAACCGCGCATACGGGCACATGTGCATGCACACTGCTTCGCGCAACCAACCGGCATTGATGTAAGTAGCCCCGGTAAAGAACAGCACCCAAAACAGGCTGACACCGCCGATTTGCAAGGTCAGCAGTTCTTCGGCCAGCGGACGGATCGGCGTGAAGTAGCCGACAAAGGTCAGGCCGGTGAGCAGGCTGATCGCCAGCCACAGGGTGTGTTTGGCCGAGCGGCGGATCAGTTTGTTCAGGCCCCAGGGGGCGGCTTGCAGCTTGATCCGTTGGTTGCGCTCGCCTTCGGTGATTTTCTCGCACCACATGAAGATCCAGGTCCAGGAACTCTGCGGGCAGGTGTAACCGCACCAGACCCTGCCGGCGAACACGGTGATCGCAAACAGGCCGAACGCAGCAATGATCAGCAGCGCCGAAAGCAGAATGAAATCCTGTGGCCAGAAGGTCGCGCCGAAGATGTGGAATTTGCTTTCGGAAAGGTCCCAGAGCACTGCCTGACGACCGCCCCAGTTCAGCCACACCGTACCGAAGAACAGCAGAAACAGAACCCCCGCGCCACTCATGCGCAGGGTGCGGAATACACCCGTGAAGCTGCGGGTATGGATCAGGTTGTCGCTGGATTTGGCCTTTATCTTTGGATGCAAAGGCTCATTGCTTTTTAAAAATGAGGCATTTTCAACGGTTCGGACGGGGATTCTATCGCTCATGGTCTTTCGCTCATCAGCCTCCATCAGGCCTGAGCACTATGACCAGCGATCTGTTTGCATAACAGACTCAGCTAAAGCAATAAAAAGCGGATCAGATGGGTTGTCCGCACCCGCCTGCGACAACTTGATGCACCCGCAATGGTTGGCCACAAACGCCTATGCCAGTTGTTTGTGGTGTGTGTTGATGCGGGTCAGTCAAATCACCGAATCACTGTCCGTGGCCTTCAAATGACGGCGACAGTCCGTTGCGCCTGCTACGGTCAATGCATCGGCTTCTGCTTCGGTGATGTAGATGCGCTGGCCGTCGAGGTCGACCGCCGACATGGATTTTTCCCCGTCGGTGATGATGGTCACGTCGGGGCAAAGACGGATTTCTTCGCCGTTTTGGGTGATGAAGAAGCAGGTCTGGTTTTCGATGCGCACGGTCATGGGGGTGCCCTTTTTTTGCAGGTTCTAGATCGTTAGGGCGCATCGGCCGGTCATCGTTCTGTGCAACCGATTAATGGTGGGTGCGGTCCATCCTCTATCGAGTCATTAAATCATCACAAGGACTGCGTCATGGACGCCTGGTGGCACGAGGTTTGGGTGACGCTGCAAGCGGAGTTCGCCGACATTGGCGAAGCTTCACAACTGACGCGCATTACCGTGCGATTGCTGATGGCGGCCTTGCTGGGCGGCATTCTCGGTTTCGAACGTGAACAGAAGGGCAAGGCTGCCGGGGTCCGCACCCACATGCTGGTGGCGCTCGGCGCGGCATTGTTTGTGCTGGTGCCTCAGATGTCAGGATCCCAGGCCGACGCCATGAGTCGGGTGGTGCAGGGCGTAATCGCCGGCATCGGGTTTCTGGGCGCCGGGACTATCCTGAAAAACACTGATGGCGATGAGGGCCATGTCAAAGGCCTGACCACCGCCGCCGGTTTGTGGATGACGGCGGCCATTGGTGTTTCGGCCGGAATGGGCCGCGAGGCGACGGCGGTGCTCAGTACGTTGCTGGCGTTGGTGATTCTCGGTGTGATGCCGGTCGTGGTGCGCCAGCTGGAAAAGGAACGCCCCCCGCGCGACTGATCACTCAGGGGTGACGATTTCCGGTGGCTGCACAGTCGGCGGCTCTTCGCGCGGTGGCGGGTGAGTGCCTGGCGGTTCCTGTTCAGGGACGGGGGCGGGTTCGGTCGGCGGTGTTGGCTGTATCGGCGGTACCGTCGGCTCATCAATGTTCGGATCGGGTGTCTCGGCCGGGATTGGAATACTCATCGATACAGTCTCCAGTGGCAGATGGCGTGAGTCGTGCTTAAGTTGGTTGACCCGTACACAGGGAATTTGATTCCCCGAAAGACTTGGCAAATCCCTCTGAACTTTTACCGACGCCTGCTGTTCGGAACTTAAGTGAGTTCATGCCGGGGCAGATCGCTTCGTGTGAACGACGACCAGGCACAAGAGCGTCCTTGGGGCGTTAAGGAGAGATGCTCGATGACCGCTGAGAAACCCACAGAGTTGAGCTACAACCCGCATATACCGCTGTCGCAAGCGTTACTGCTACCGCGGATCGTGATCGAAAACACCATGCCGACCCTCGATGGCGGGCAATTCGCCGTTAAAGCCGTGATTGATCAGGACGTGGTGGTGACCAGCAAAGTGTTTGCCGACGGTCACGACAAACTGGCCGTGCGCATCCGCTGGCGTGCCGAGGGCGACGAAGACTGGCAGAGCGAGGTGATGGCCGAGCTGGGCAATAACGGCTGGCAGGGCCAGTTTCGTGTCAGCAAGCAGGGGCGTTATGTGTTCTGCCTCGAAGCCTGGATCGATCAGTTCGCCAGCTTTTGTTATGAGCTGAAAAAAAAGCACGACGCCGGCGTCTCGGTCAGCCTGGAGTTGCAGGAAGGGCGCACCCACGTCCAGCAGGCCGCCGAACGCTCTGAAGGCCCGCTCAGTGAACAACTGGCGGCGTTACACCATAAGCTGTCCGGTCTGCTCGAAACCGAGCAGGTCGCCTTGTTTCTGCACCAACGCAGCGCGGACTTGATGGCCCAGGCTGACCATCGTCCCTTCCTGAGCCTGAGCCCTGAATACCCGGTGGACGTGGAGCGAGAGCTGGCACAGTTCGCCAGCTGGTATGAATTGTTTCCGCGCTCGATCACCGATGATCCGGCCCGTCATGGCACTTTCAACGACGTGCATTCGCGGCTGGCGATGATCCAGGACATGGGCTTCGACGTGCTGTATTTCACGCCGATCCACCCGATCGGCCGCAGCTACCGCAAAGGCCCGAACAATTCGTTGATCGCCGGCCCGGACGACCCGGGTAGCCCCTACGCTATTGGCAGCGAAGAGGGTGGGCATGAGGCGATTCACTCGGAACTGGGTACTCGCGAAGATTTTCGCCGGCTCGTCGCGGCCGCCGCCGAGCACGGGCTGGAAGTCGCCCTCGACTTTGCGATTCAGTGTTCCCAGGACCACCCGTGGCTCAAACAGCATCCGGGCTGGTTCAACTGGCGGCCGGACGGCACGATCAAATACGCCGAGAACCCGCCGAAGAAATACCAGGACATCGTCAACGTCGATTTCTATGCCGTGGACGCGATTCCCGGCCTGTGGATCGAGCTGCGTGACATTGTGGTGGGTTGGGTCGAGGAGGGCGTGAAGCTGTTTCGCGTCGATAATCCTCACACCAAACCGTTGCCATTCTGGCAGTGGATGATCGCCGATGTGCGGGCGCTGTACCCCGAGGTGATCTTCCTGGCCGAAGCCTTTACCACCCCGGCGATGATGGCGCGTTTGGGCAAGGTCGGTTACTCCCAGAGCTATACCTATTTCACCTGGCGCAACACCAAGACCGAGCTGGCGACCTATCTCACCGAACTCAATGAGTCGCCGTGGCGTGAATGCTACCGGCCGAATTTTTTCGTCAACACGCCGGACATCAACCCGGCGTTCCTGCATGAATCCGGGCGCGCCGGTTTTCTCATCCGTGCCGCGCTGGCGACCATGGGTTCCGGGCTGTGGGGCATGTATTCGGGGTTTGAGCTATGTGAAGCGGCACCGGTACCGGGCCGGGAGGAATACCTCAATTCCGAGAAGTACGAAATCCGCCCACGAGACTTCAATGCGCCGGGCAACATCATTGCCGAAATCGCCCAGCTCAACCGCATCCGCCGGCAGAACCCGGCGTTGCACACGCACTTGGGCCTGAAGGTCTACAACGCCTGGAACGACAATATTTTGTACTTCGGCAAACGCAGCGTCGACGGCAGCAATTTCATTCTGGTGGCGGTCAGCCTCGATCCGCATCACGCCCAGGAGGCAAACTTCGAATTGCCGCTGTGGGAAATGGGCCTGCCCGATGATGCCGTCACTCAGGGCGAAGACTTGATGAACGGCCACCGCTGGACCTGGCACGGCAAGTACCAGTTCATGCGGATCGAACCGTGGCATCTGCCGTTCGGGATTTGGAGGATTACTCGTTCCTGAGCCTGGCGAAGATCAAATGTGGGAGCGGCGGTGCGACGATTCGACTTGCTCGCGAAAGCGGTGTGTCAGGCGACATCAACGCTGACTGTTATGGCCCCTTCGCGAGCAAGCCCGCTCCCACACTGACCGCATTTCTTCAGGCAGATACTGTTTTCCCAGAATTTTTCAGGAGTTACAAATGGCGAAGAAACCCAGGTCAGCCACCTTTATCAAGGACCCGCTCTGGTACAAGGATGCGGTGATCTACCAGGTTCACGTTAAGTCTTTTTTCGACTCCAACAACGACGGGATCGGCGACTTTCCCGGCCTTATCGCCAAACTCGATTACATTGCCGATCTGGGCGTCAACACCATCTGGCTGTTGCCGTTCTACCCCTCGCCACGACGTGACGATGGCTATGACATCGCTGAATACCGTGGTGTGCATCCTGACTACGGCACCATGGCCGATGCCAAGCGCTTCATTGCCGAGGCCCATAAACGCGGCCTGCGGGTGATTACCGAACTGGTCATCAACCACACCTCGGACCAGCACGCGTGGTTCCAGCGCGCGCGCAAGGCCAAGCCCGGTTCGGCGGCCCGCGACTTCTATGTCTGGTCCGATAACGATCAGAAATACGATGGCACCCGCATCATCTTTCTCGACACCGAAAAGTCCAACTGGACCTGGGACCCGGTGGCCGGTCAGTACTTCTGGCACCGTTTCTATTCCCACCAGCCAGACCTGAACTTCGACAACCCGCAAGTGATGAAAGCGGTGCTGTCGGTGATGCGTTACTGGCTCGACATGGGCATCGACGGCCTGCGGCTGGACGCGATCCCGTACCTGATCGAGCGCGACGGCACCAACAACGAAAACCTGCCCGAGACCCACGATGTCCTCAAGCAGATCCGCGCCGAAATCGACGCCAATTACCCCGATCGCATGCTGCTGGCCGAGGCCAATCAGTGGCCGGAAGACACTCAGCTGTACTTTGGCAACACCTCTGCCGACGGCCAGAACGGCGACGAATGCCACATGGCCTTTCACTTCCCGTTGATGCCGCGCATGTACATGGCGCTGGCCCAGGAAGATCGTTTCCCGATCACCGACATTCTGCGCCAGACCCCGGAAATTCCCGCCAATTGCCAGTGGGCGATTTTCCTGCGCAACCACGATGAGCTGACCCTGGAAATGGTCACCGACCGGGAGCGCGATTACCTGTGGAATTACTACGCCGCCGACCGTCGGGCGCGGATCAATCTGGGGATTCGCCGGCGTCTGGCGCCGTTGATGGAACGTGATCGTCGCCGCGTGGAATTGCTCAACAGTTTGCTGCTGTCGATGCCTGGCACGCCGACCCTGTATTACGGCGATGAAATCGGCATGGGCGATAACATCTACCTCGGCGACCGCGACGGTGTGCGCACGCCGATGCAATGGTCGATCGACCGTAATGGCGGTTTCTCCCGCGCCGACCCGGCCAGCCTGGTGCTGCCGCCGATCATGGATCCGCTCTATGGCTACCTGTCGGTCAACGTCGAAACCCAGGCCGGTGACCCTCATTCGTTATTGAACTGGAACCGACGCCTGCTCGCGGTGCGCAAGCAGTCCAAGGCCTTCGGTCGTGGGACGCTGAAGATGCTCTCACCGAGCAATCGACGGATCCTGGCGTATACCCGCGAATTCACCGGCCCTGACGGCAAGCACGAGATTATTCTGTGTGTGGCCAACGTGTCCCGCAGCGCGCAGGCGGCGGAGCTGGATCTGTCGGCTTATGTCGGCATGGTTCCGGTGGAGATGCTCGGCGGCAATGCGTTCCCGCCCATCGGCCAGTTGAATTTCCTGCTGACGCTGGCGCCTTATGGCTTCTATTGGTTCGGGCTGGCGGCGGAAAACCAAATGCCGAGCTGGCACGTGGAGCCGGCGCAAAGCCTGCCGGACTTCACCACCCTGGTGCTGAAGAAACGCATGGAAGAGCTGCTCGAAGCGCCATCCCGCCACACCCTGGAGCAGGGCATTCTGCCGAGCTGGTTGCAGAACCGCCGCTGGTACGCCGGCAAGGACGGCATCATCGACAACGTCAACCTCGCTTACGGCGTGCGTTTCGGCGACCCGCAGCATCCCGTGCTGCTGGGTGAGATCGACGTCACCAGCGGCGGTCAGACCAGCCGTTACCAGTTGCCATTCGGTTTTATCTCCGAGGAACAGGTCGGCGCGGCGTTGCCGCAGCAATTGGCACTGGCCCGGGTCCGGCGCGGGCGTCAGGTCGGTTTGATCACCGATGCCTTCAGCCTCGACAGCTTTGTTCATGCCGTGTTGCAGAGCATGCAGGCCGGCATGGTGTTGCCGTCAGACGGTGGCGAGATCCGTTTCGAGCCGACCGACGAACTGACCAGGCTTGGCCTGACGGCCGAGTCGGAGGTGCGGTACCTGTCCGCCGAGCAGTCCAACAGTTCGGTGGTGATCGGCAGCAGCCTGGTGCTGAAATTGATCCGCAAGGTCGCGTCAGGCGTGCACCCGGAGCTGGAAATGAGTGCGTACCTGACCCATGCCGGTTTCCAGAATATTTCGCCGCTGCTGGGCGCGGTGATTCGTCGCGATGCGGCGGGCGAGGACACGTTGTTGATGATCGCCCAAGGCTACTTGAGCAATCAGGGCGACGCGTGGGAGTGGACCCAGAACAACCTCGAACGGGCACTTCGCGACGAACTCGCTGATGCAATGTCCGAACAGGAGCAGCACTACAACGCCCTCGGCGAGTTGAAGGATTTTGCCGGCATGCTCGGCCAGCGCCTGGGGGAAATGCATCAGGTGTTGGCGGCCCCGAGCACCAACCCGGACTTCGCGCCACAAATCACTACCCAGAAAGATGCCCTGGCCTCGGCCAAGGACGTGACGGCGCAACTGGAACATGCCCTGAAGCTGCTCAAGCAGCATCAAACTGAACTGAGCGCGGCGGACCAGGCATTGGTCAGTCGCTTGCTGGACAACAAAAAAGCCATCCTCAGCCATGTCCAGGAACTGGGTAAAAAGGCTGCTGGTGGCCTGCGCATTCGCGTCCATGGCGACTTGCACCTGGGGCAGGTGCTGGTGATCAAGGGCGATGCCTACCTGATCGATTTCGAGGGCGAACCGGCGCGACCGCTGCATGAGCGCCGAGGCAAACACAGTCCCTATAAAGATGTCAGCGGCGTGTTGCGCTCCTTCGATTATGCGGCGGCGATGACGATCAACGTGCACAACGTCGATAACACTGCCGACGCCCAAGCGGCGCGTCAACGGGTCGCCGATCGTTATCTGAAAGAGGCGCGGCAAGCATTTGTCGACGCTTATCGGCTGGCGGCAGCTAGTCTTGCTCATGCATGGCAAGATCCTGAAGGCGAGGACGCCGCGCTGGCGTTGTTCGGTCTGGAGAAGGCGGCTTATGAAGTGGCCTATGAGGCTGAAAATCGCCCCACCTGGCTGCCCGTGCCGTTGCACGGTCTGTACGGGTTATTGAGTGGGCTCAAACCCTTTTCCGATCTTGGTGGAGAGTAGTCATGAGTATCTCGAACAAGGAACAGGGGCACGTGGAACAGGCGCTGCTGCCCAGGGCACGGGATATCGATGCGTTGGTACGCGCTGAGCATCGGGATCCCTTCGCAATTCTCGGCCCGCACGGCGATGGCGCTGGCGGGCAATTCATTCGCGCCTATCTACCGGACGCCTTGAGCGTGCAGGTGGTGGACAAGGAATCCAGGGAAGAGCTCGGCAGCCTTGAGACCACCCAAACCCCGGGGCTGTTCGTCGGGCACTTCGAGCGGGCCCGACCCTATCTGTTGCGAACCCGTTGGGCCGGTGGCGAGCAACTCGCCGAGGACCCTTACAGCTTTGGCCCGTTACTCGGCGAGATGGATTTGTACCTGTTCGCCGAGGGCAATCACCGGGACTTGAGCAGTTGCCTCGGCGCGCAGCTGAAGACGGTCGATGGCGTGGAGGGTGTGCGCTTCGCCGTGTGGGCGCCGAATGCCAGAAGGGTTTCGGTGGTTGGCGATTTCAACGTCTGGGACGGTCGTCGTCATCCGATGCGTCTGCGCCATCCTTCCGGTGTCTGGGAGTTGTTCATTCCGCGCCTGCAAGCGGGGGAAGCCTACAAATACGAAATTCTCGGCGCCCACGGCATTCTGCCGCTCAAGGCCGACCCGATGGCCCTGGCCACCGCTTTGCCACCGGACACCGCATCAAAAGTCGCCTCGCCGCTGAAAATCGACTGGCAGGACCACGACTGGATGCAGTCGCGGGGCGAGCGTCAGCGAACCAGCGCACCGTTGTCGATCTACGAGTTGCACGCCGGTTCCTGGCAATGCGAGCTGGATGACCTGGGCGAGGTCGCCCGTCAGTACACCTGGCCCGAGTTGGCCGAGCGGCTGATTCCTTATGTAAAGGAGCTGGGTTTCACCCACATCGAACTGATGCCGATCATGGAGCATCCGTTCGGTGGTTCCTGGGGTTATCAACTGCTGTCGCAATTCGCCCCGAGCGCCCGTTACGGCACGCCGGATGACTTCGCCGCGTTCGTCAATGCCTGTCACCAGGCCGAGATTGGCGTGATCCTCGATTGGGTGCCGGCGCATTTCCCCACCGATACCCACGGCCTGGCGCAGTTCGATGGCACCGCGCTGTATGAGTACGGCAACCCGCAGGAAGGTTTTCACCAGGACTGGGACACGCTGATCTACAACCTGGGCCGCACCGAGGTGCATGGCTACATGCTGGCCTCGGCGCTGCACTGGCTCAAGCATTTCCACGTCGATGGCCTGCGCGTGGATGCGGTGGCATCGATGCTGTATCGCGATTACTCGCGCAAGGCCGGCGAGTGGGTGCCCAACCGTCACGGCGGTCGGGAGAATCTGGAGGCCATTGATTTCGTCCGCCATCTCAACGATGTGGTGGCCCTGGAAGCACCGGGGGCGCTGGTGATTGCCGAAGAGTCCACGGCGTGGCCGGGTGTCAGCCAGAGCACGCAACAGGGTGGGCTGGGTTTTGCCTACAAGTGGAACATGGGCTGGATGCATGACTCGCTGCATTACATTCAGCAGGATCCGGTGTACCGCGCCCATCATCACAATGAGCTGAGTTTCGGCCTGGTGTATGCCTGGTCCGAACGCTTCATCCTGCCGATTTCTCACGATGAAGTGGTGCATGGCAAGCATTCGCTGATTGACAAGATGCCGGGGGATCGCTGGCAGAAGTTTGCCAATTTGCGGGCTTATCTGAGTTTCATGTGGACGCATCCGGGCAAGAAATTGTTGTTCATGGGCTGCGAATTCGGCCAATGGCGTGAGTGGAATCACGATCAGCAACTGGACTGGTATTTACTGCAGTACCCGGAACACCAGGGGGTGCGCAAACTGGTCGGTGACCTGAATCGGTTGTATCGCGAAGAACCGGCGCTGCACGATCAGGACGATGCCCCGCAAGGCTTCCAGTGGTTGATCGGCGACGATGCGGTCAACAGCGTTTACGCCTGGCTGCGCTGGAGCAAGGAGGGCAGGCCGGTATTGGTGGTGGCCAACTTTACCCCGGTGCCGCGTCAGTCCTACCGTGTCGGCGTTCCGTTTGCCGGGCGCTGGGTCGAGTTGATCAACAGCGATGCCGACACCTATGCCGGGTCCAATTACGGCAATGGCGGCGGGGTGTTCACCGACGAAGAACCGAGCCATGGCCAGGCTCTCTCACTGGAGTTGAATTTGCCGCCGTTGGGGGTGTTGATCCTGCGTCCGGAGGGTTGATCCAAAACCGCCTTCGCGGGCAAGCCTCGCTCCTACAGATCACCTGATACCGTAGGAGCGAGGCTTGCCCGCGAAGGCGTCACACCAGACAACACACATCTTGAAACTTCCACTCACCACCGCATCCGCACCCCCAAACTGCCAATCAACCCGTTCAGATCATTGTCATCCACATCGCTGCTGTAATCGGCGCTGACGTACAGGCTGACCAAAGGCGTCACTCTGGCGACCAGCCCCAAACCCACATCCACCGTCGAGGATTTGCGGCTGCTGCTGATTTTGTCGACCTGATCCAGGCTCACGGTATTACCGGTATATACCGTGTGCCACACGTTGGTCCGCACATAGGGTTCGACGGGCAGGCCGTTGATATCGTAACTGCCTTTCAAACGTGCACCGACCCGACCGCTCCAGGACGACATGTCGCTGGAGGAGCCGTTGCCGGAGCCGGCATAGGGCGTATCCAGCGTAATGCGTTGATTGATCAACTGCGCCTGGGGTTCGATCACCCAGTTATTACCCAGGCCAATCGGGAAACCACCTTCCACCGACAGCGTCACCGCGCTGCCTTCGGCGGCTTGTCGCGCGCCCTGGTCATTGCGGCTGTAGCCGTTGACCCGGCCGCCGCTGGCGCTCAAGTCTACGTGCCAGCCTTGTGGGCCGGTCAGGCTCCAGTAGGCGCCGAGACTCTGGCCTTGAAGGTTGAGCGTGTCATGGCCGGGGTCGGCGAGGGCGCGACTGGTCAGCAGACCGTTGTCATTGCCCTGGAATTGGGTGGTGCCGCCGATCAGTCCGACCCGCTGGGTATGGCCGCTGTTGCTTTGGACGGTCAGCAGCGCCGGGCCTTTGAATTCGCTGGCGCCGGGGATGGAGGAGCCCTGGGCCAGATAGTCGGTTTGGGCCTGCCGTGAGGTCTTTCCATAGACGTGGTCCCAGGCCGAAGGCGCGGCGTCTTCGACCGTAAGGCGTGAGCTTTGCAAGTCTGGATTGAAGCGTGAACGACCGGGATACGTGGCGGAGCCGGTGGGCAAGGTAAGGGTCGGCAGTGCCTGGTTATACCAAAGCGTTGGTTCATCCTCGGCAGACGAGGCGTGCACCTCCATGGATGAGCACAGCAGGAGTGAACTCGTGACGGTGCAAAAAGTGATTTTGATCTCTTGTGGGGTGAATGAAGTTTTCATGGAGGTCTACCTTGCAATGGCATGCGTATCTCGCTTTGGCGTCTCTCCTACCCCGAATGAGGGGCGACCGAATGGATTGGGGCAGGGTCAGACCCCCCTTTTTTTACAGGAGTCTGGTGGCTTGCCCCTGATGGATTTCCGGGGGTAGTAAGCACTAGCTAAGAAGACTGCTGACGCTGCGTCAAGAAAGTGGCCGATAAGCGGTATGGCTATTTTAGGTGTTGTAAGTGACTGATTTTTGGCGCGTATATAAGTTGTTGTTTGTGCGAAAAATCATCCAGAAAGGCGCGGGCCAGACGCGTTTGGTAGGGGGCTATCGGTTGTTCGGCGGCTGATCCAGGGCAGGATAAACAAACGGCGTCGGCGCGCCATTGCTGTCATTTTTTCTGTCAGGGGTGGCATCCTTGGCGACTGTCATTTGACGGTGTTACAGGCGCACTTCCACCGCCAGCGGCAAATGGTCCGACAGATGCGTCCAGGGTTTGTGGCCAAGTATTCGCGGTTCATGACTGCTGGCATTACGCAGGTAGATCCGGTCCAGGCGCAGGAGGGGAAAACGTGCCGGGTAAGTTTTCGCCGGTCGGCCATGATGGCGTTCGAAGGCTTCATGCAGGTAGTCGCGCCGGGCGAGGGCGGCATTGCCTTGCAACTGCCAGTCGTTGAAGTCGCCGGCAATAATCACCGGGGCGTCATCGGGCAACGATTCGAGCAACAGGCAGAGCAACTGCAGCTGCAGTTGTCGATGGCTTTCCAACAGGCTCAGGTGCACGCAAATGGCATGCACTTCGGCATGCCCCGGCACATCCAGTACGCAATGCAACAACCCGCGCCGCTCGGGGCCGGTGATCGAGACGTCGAGGTTGCGAAATTCGCGGATCGGGTATTTCGACAGCAGGGCATTGCCGTGGTGGCCGTCGGGGTAGACCGCGTTGCGACCGTAAGCGAAATCGCTCCACATGCTGTCGGCCAGGAACTCGTATTGCGAGGTCTGTGGCCAATCGTTGTAACGGAAAGAATGCCGGTCGTGCTCACCGACCACTTCCTGCAGAAACACCAGGTCTGCCGACGTGCTGCGTACCGCTTCACGCAACTCCGGGAGGATAAAACGCCGGTTGAGGGCAGTGAAGCCTTTATGGGTGTTGACCGTCAGCACTCTGAGTCGATGAACCGCCGCAGGCGTGTTCGGTGGCATAGATTCGACGGCCTGTCGTTCGGCATCGCTGGTCACGTTCACTCCTCTGAATCAGGCTGATGTATGCATGCGACTGGTGCATGGGCAAGCAGTTCAGTTTGAGCGACGCCAATCCAATGTGGGAGCGGGCTTGCTCGCGAAGGGGCCGGTACATCCGATACATCTTCGGCGGCTGGCAAACCGCTTTCGCGAGCAAGCCCGCTCCCACATTGAATGGTGACTTGATTGAGAGTCGGGTTTCAGACAAACACAATTTCATACGGCAAACGCATGCGCTCCAGAAGCACCTGGGGCACTGACGGGGAGGCGCCGATCATCGGCTCACCGTCGAGTTGGCTGGCGTAGGCGTAGGTGGCATGGCTTTTACGCGCGACGGTCCAGGTGTCGAGGCGTACCTTGCGCGCGCGATGCCAGGGGATCAGCCCATGGTCACGTGTCGGCCAGTGCCAGGCCCAAACCGGTATTTCGTTGAGCGTCGCACCGACCAGCGCTGCGGCCCTGGCGCTGGCGCGGCCGACGGCGTTGTGGTCGAGGTTGCCGTCTTCGCGCCAAGTGGTGAACACCACATCGCCGGGGCGCAGGTAGCGGACGATGAATTGGGTCAGTTCAGACTCCCGTTCGGCCAGCCCGCTGTCGGTGAAGCCGGCGCGAATCCACTTCAGGCTGTGCATCGGCACTCCGAGCCGGCGCAAGGCTTCGACGCTTTCCTGGGGGCGGAATACGCTCAGGCGTTTCTGTGACCACTGTCGCGAACCAAAATGACTGTAGCTACCGTCGGTGATCGAGATCAATTGCAGAGGATGGCCAAGGGCGCACAGCTGTTGCAGGAGGCCGCCGCAGGTCACCACTTCATCGCCAGGATGCGGCGCGATCACCACTGCGCGAGCGCCGGCCGGGACCAGGGTTTCGGTATTGATGACAGGGATGTTGTCCAGTTGCTGGGCGTTGTTCCAGATCTGCACGGGCAGACCACTTTCGCTGATGGAAACCGTTTTCATAGGCGCTACGTCCTTGTTCTGTCTGGCCCTCAGTCGTGCGCAATGCTTGCGAGGGCGCAAGCCTGGCAGACCCGTGAAGGCGGGGTAAATAGCAATTGCAGCGCTCCGAACCCTGGATTGCCGCGGGCAGAGTATTGCTCATGGATCGCTATTCGTCGCCTCAGTCTTTGGTCGGATACGGTTTTTTTAATCCGGGCTGTGTCAGATGTCGCAAATACTCGGAGAAACTGTACCGGCCATCCATTCGGGCGCGGGTATTGCCTGTAGGAGCGAAGCTTGCTCGCGAACACGGTGTGTCAGTCGACATCATTGTTGCTTGATACACCGCCTTCGCGGGCAAGCCTCGCTCCCACAGGGGGGATTACTCTTCTTCTTCGCGCTGCAATTCGAACAGCAGCAGCGAGCGGCCGGTGACTGAATATTCGTGACCGAACTCGAAGCGTTCCTGGCCACGAATCGAGGGTTGATTGGTGTCGATCATGCAGGTCCAGAAACCGCCGTCAGGCACTTCCGGGAGCAGGAAGTTGACGATGTCATGGTGGGCGTTAACCACCAGCAGCAGGGTCGCGTCGCCGCCCTTGCGGCGAATGCCGGTTTCCTGGGCGCGACCATCGAGCAGCATGCCCAGGCAACGACCGTGGCCTTCTTCCCATTGTTCGATGGACATTTCGCTGCCGTCCGGGGCCAGCCAGGTCACGTCCTTGACGCCGATGTCTTCGTTGTAGTTGCCCACCAGGAAGCGCCCGCGACGCAGAATCGGATAGGCCAGGCGCAATTTGATCAGGCGTTTGACGAACTTGAGCAGGGCCTTGCCGTCTTCGCTCAGGTCCCAATTGACCCAACCGATCTCACTGTCCTGACAGTAAGCATTGTTGTTGCCTTCCTGGGTGCGGGCGAATTCGTCGCCAGCCACCAGCATTGGGGTGCCTTGGGACAGCAGCAACGTGGCGAAGAAGTTGCGCATTTGCCGCTGGCGCAGCTCATTGATCTCGGGATCGTCGGTGGGGCCTTCAACACCGTGGTTCCAGGACAGGTTGTTGTTGGTGCCGTCCTGATTGTTCTCGTCGTTGGCTTCGTTGTGTTTGTCGTTGTACGACACCAGGTCGTTGAGGGTGAAACCGTCGTGGGCGGTGACGAAGTTCACCGAGGCATACGGCCGCCGGCCACGCTGATTGAACATCTCGCCGGAGGCGGTCATGCGACTGGCGAAGTCCGCCAGTTGGCCGTCGTCGCCTTTCCAGAACGCGCGCACGGTGTCGCGGAATTTGTCATTCCACTCAACCCAACCCGGCGGAAAGTTCCCGACTTGATAGCCCCCGGGGCCGCAATCCCAGGCTTCTGCAATCATCTTCACCTGGCGCAGCACCGGGTCCTGGCGGCAGGCCACGAGAAAGCTGTGACGCTCGTCGAAACCGTCGTGGTAACGGCCGAGGATGGTCGCCAGGTCGAAACGGAAACCGTCCACATGCATTTCCGTGGCCCAGTAACGCAGGGAGTCGGTGACCATTTGCAGTACGCACGGGTGACTCAGGTCCAGGGTGTTGCCGGTCCCCGAATCGTTGATGTAGTAGCGCTTGTCGTCAGGCATCAAGCGGTAGTAAGAGGCGTTGTCGATGCCGCGCATCGACAGGGTCGGGCCTTGTTCGTTGCCCTCGGCGGTATGGTTGTAGACCACGTCGAGGATCACTTCCAGATTGGCCTCGTGCAGGTGTGCGACCATCTCCTTGAACTCGGCGATCTTGCCGCTGGCCAGGTAGCGCGGGTCCGGGGCAAAGAATGCGATGCTGTTGTAACCCCAGTAGTTGGTCATGCCTTTGTGCAGCAGATGCTGGTCATTGACGAAGGCATGAATCGGCAGCAATTCCACGGTCGACACGCCGAGCTTGCGGATGTGTTCGAGCACGTCATCGACCATCAACCCGGCGAAGGTGCCACGCAGGTTCTCGGGGACGGAGGGGTGACGCATGCTGAAACCGCGTACGTGTGTTTCATAAATGATCGTTTTGTCCCACGGCACGCTGACGCGATGGTCATGACCCCAGGTGTGAGCCGGGTCGATCACTTTGCATTTGGGCACGAAGGGCGCGCTGTCCCGCTCATCGAAACTGAGGTCGGCGTCAGGGTGGCCGATGGTGTAGCCGAACAACGCTTCGGACCATTTCAATCGACCGACCAATTGCTTGGCGTAGGGATCGATCAGCAGCTTGTTGGGGTTGAAACGATGACCATTGGCCGGGTCGTAAGGACCGTACACGCGATAGCCGTAGATCAACCCCGGGTGGGCGTCAGGCAAGTAGCCGTGGTAGATCTCGTCGGTGTATTCCGGTAACTCGATACGCTCCAGTTCCACCTCGCCGGAATCGTCGAAGATGCACAGTTCGACCTTGGTCGCGTTAGCCGAAAACAGCGCGAAATTGACCCCCAGGCCATCCCAGGTCGCGCCTAGCGGGAAGGGCAAGCCTTCACGGATTCGCGAAGCCTCGGCACGAGGTTCGGGCGCGGTTTTCTTTGGACTGCTCATAGTTGCTCCTGCATGGGGTGACGGTACTCGACTGCGATGAACCGTGGCTCTGGTTTTTTTCGAGGGCGAGCGCGCCCTCGGTGGCGAGAGACACGCCACAAGTCAAGCGAGGCAAGGCGATAAACGCGTCAGGTCGTTGGCGGCTTGCGCGCAGCGCGTGGCTTTTTCTCGACGTTTTTTTCGCCAAGCGGGGTCACTGTCGAAGCAGAGGGTTTGGCTTTGGCCTTGGTTTTGGGTTCGACGCCTTTGGCATTGAGCTTGCCGTCGGGCTTGCCCACCGCGGACTTGGCACCGATGCTTTTACTGGCAGCTTTCGATGACTTGCCGGGCGCCAGCGCTTTGGCTTGGGCTTCAGCGTCGGCCAGTTTGCAGGCCATCTCCCAATGGCGTTTTTCCTGGCCCGTGGGTTTTCCTTCGGATTCCCAGATTTGATAGGCAAATTCGCGGATGCGTTTATCGTCGGTACTCATCGCAATGCTCCTGAACTGAACTCAAGCTTGGGTAGTTTGGATAAAGAGATTGACCGGGAAATTCCCCAGCGCGGTGCTGACCAACAGTTCCCTGTGTTTTGTGACTATGACGCTTGCAAAAAGTCCCTTCAGATTTTCTTCAGGGACGGCGAACGGCAACTTGACCCGTGTATCACCCCAGAGCGGCGCATCAATCTGTGGTTCGGCACTGTTTTCCAGCAGTTCGGCACAGCGTATCGGTACTATCACGATAGCCCGTTTTCCCTGCCATTCACGAGCAAACGCCAGTACCCGGTGAGCCTGGCTACCGAGGACTTCCAGGGCTTGATACGTCCCTTTTTGAAACAGTCCGGCATGCTCGGCACGTTGATGTAACGTCCGGGCGATCAGGGTTTGCTTGATGCCCCCGTCACGCCAGTTCGCCAACAGATCGGGCAGGTCCAACCGTAGGTGCATGGCCTGCTGACGACTGGCGTAATCCACCGGCCGACGGTTGTCCGGATCGACCAGCGTGAAGTCCCAGAACTCGTTGCCCTGATAGAGGTCCGGTACCCCCGGCACAGTCATTCGCAGCAAGGTTTGCGCCAAGCCATTCAATGCTCCCGGGGCGGCGATGCTCTGCGCCGCCGCACCGATGGCCGTGCGCAGTGGCTGGCCTTCGGGGCTGAGCAGCAAGCGTTCGAGAAACCCATGGGTCGCCTGTTCATACCCCTCGTTTGGCGCACTCCAGCTGCTTTGCAACTTGGCTTCGCGCAGGGCTTTCTGTTGCCACTGCCAGAGGCGTTTGGCGTAGTCCTCGAGCGCCACTTGATCGTTGCTGTGCAGCTCCAGCGGCCAACTGCCGAGGATCGCTTGATAAAGAATCAGCTCGTCACCCGCCGAAGGCGCGCCGGGTTCAATGCGCAATTTGTCGGCCAGGGTTCGCCAGTGTTCGACCTGGTCGGCATACCAGGCGCTGCGCTCGCTCAACACCGCCAGCCGCGCGCGGGTGTCTTCGCCGCGTTTGTGGTCGTGGGTCGCGGTGGCCAGCAGGTTGTCGGGGAACTCGGCGAGGCGATTGATGCAGGCAGCATGGAAGTCAGCCACCGGAGCGCTGAATTGCTCGGTGTTGTAGCCGACGTCGTTGCGCGACAGCAGCACCGCCGAGCGATAAAGCGCGGTGTCTTCCACTGCCTTGGCCGCCGCCGGTGAGGTCAGTTGCTGGAAGCGCACGCAGGCATGCTTGAGCAGTTTGCGTGGGCGGCCCACCGGGTGTTTGCGCCAGGGTTGACCGCCGAGCCAGCCGGACAGGCAATCGAGCACCGGCCAGTCGGCCTCGCCGAGGGTTTGCCTTGCACCGTCCATGGCCTGCTGGAAAAACACCTCGTCCTGGGCGCAGTTTCGGCCCAGCGGGCTGATGTAAGCGCGATACACCGGGAAGTGCACGATCAGTTCCTGCAAGGCCCGACGGATTGCGCCGAGGGTCAGGTCCCGGGTCATCAGATTGTCCCGGGCCACTTGCAACAGGGCGTGGGCGACACTTTCGAAATCCCCGGCGAGGGAGCCGTTGAGAATCTGCTGGCGCGCCAGTTGCGCTTCCTGACGAAAATCGGCGGGCCGTTCGCTGTGCCGGCTCCAGAGTTCGCCCAAGGTCTGGGCGCCTTCGGGGTCGTGTTGCAGCAACGACAACTGATTCATGAATTCGTAACCGGTGCTGCCATCGACGGACCAGTCGCGGCGCAGGGTTTCGCCTTCGCCGAGGATCTTTTCGACGTAGATCGGCAGGTGCCGATCCGGCGCCAGGCGATCGACTCGGCGCCGCAGTTTGCGGCAGTAACCACGCGGGTCGGCGAGGCCATCGATGTGATCGATGCGCAGCCCGTCGACAAGACCTTCGGCCACCAGCTCGAAGATTTTTGCATGAGTCGCCTCGAACACCGCCGGGCGTTCAACGCGCAGGCCGCCCAGTTCATTGATGTCGAAAAAGCGCCGCCAGTTGATGTCGTCCGCCGCAGTGCGCCAGCTGGCCAGGCGATAACTCTGGCGTTCGAGCAGGTTATGCAGGCGCTGGAAACCCTCGGCGGTGAGCGAGTCGTAGGTGCCGAGCGTGTGCTGGATGGCCTGAAGAATGGCCGGATCGCTGGCCAGTTCAGCCAGTTCCGTTTTCAGTGGGATCGCCAAGCTGTGCGCGTCAGTCTGGTAACTCAAGGTACTGAAGCGGTCTGCCAGGGATTTGAGCTGCTCGACCTGCCCGGCATTCAATTGATCATCGGCCTTGAGCAATTCGCCGTAGTTGGTGGGGCAAATCGGGAAGTGATGTTCGTAGTGCTCGACATAAAAAGCGCCGCGCCGGGCATCGAAACGCAAGGGAAGGGTGCCGTCCTGCAAGGCGATGCCGTAATCGCTGCCCAAAAAAGGCAGCAGCAATTGGCCCTCCATCAACGGGTCGGGCGAATGCCATTGAATGTCGAAGAACTCGCCGTAAGGGCTCAGTCGCCCCCATTCGAGCAAGTCGAGCCACCAAGGGTTGTCGCCACCGCCGACGGCCATGTGATTGGAGACAATGTCGAGGATCAGCCCCATGTGCTGTTCGCGCAATGCAGCGACTAAACGGCGCAACGCAGCTTCGCCACCCAGCTCAGGGTTGACCGTGGTCGGGTCCACCACGTCGTAGCCATGCATGGACCCCGCGCGGGCGGCGAGCAGCGGCGAGGCATAGACGTGGCTGATGCCCAGGCTGGCGAAGTACGGCACTAGCGGCACCGCCTGATCCAGGGTGAAACCTTTATGAAATTGCAGCCGCAGAGTCGCCCGCAGCGGTTGGTTGAACGGTTGATTCATTGGTCACGCTCGGCCGCCTGAAGTCGCGCGCAGGCGAGCAGTTCCAGGCGCCGGGCGGCGTCCGGATCATCGAGCAGGGCTTCGCTGTCGCCGGGCAGCCTGCGGGACCAGTTGGGATGGGTGTCGGTGGTGCCGGGCAGGTTGGCCTGCTGTTCGATACCCAAGGCATCTTCCATTGGCAGCAATACCAGCGGCGCGCGGGTATGGCCGAGGAAGCGGATCGCGGCGTCGAGCACCTGATCGGTTTCGTGGGACTCCTCGCGGAAATTCTGCGGATCCTCGCTCAGCACCCGACGCAAACCTTCGCGCTCGCGCTCACGGTGTTGGCGCCATTCGATTTCACCCGGGGCGTCGACCAGATTCAAGCGCGCGCTCCAGTCGATATCGCGGCCATGCCACCAGCCATTGAGCGTCGGCAGGTCATGGGTGCTGGTGGTTGCCAAGGCGTTGTCCGGCCAGTCGAGAATCGGCTTGAAGTGAGTATTGTCCTGTTCGAACAGCAGCACGCGCATGCCGAGAATCGAGCGCGCGATGAGTTTCTCGCGCAGACCCTCGGGCACGGTGCCGAGGTCTTCGCCGAGGACGATGGCCTGATGTCGATGGGATTCGAGGGTCAGCAAGCGCAGCAGGTCGTCCACCGGGTAATAGAGGTAGGCACCGTCGCTGGGGTGTGCGTCGTTGGGGATCACCCACAGTCGTTGCAGCCCCATGACGTGATCGATACGCAGGCCGCCGGCATGGGCGAAGTTGGCCCTCAGCATTTCGATGAACGCGCGAAAGCCGTTACGCACCAGACCTTCGGGGGAGAACGCGGAAATGCCCCAGCCCTGGCCGGAACGATTGAGGATGTCCGGTGGCGCACCCACGGTCAGCGAGGTGAGCAATTCGTCCTGACGACTCCAGGCCTGGCTGCCGCCGCCGTCGGCGCCAACGGCCAGATCCGCGATCAGGCCAATGCCCATGCCGGCACCGCGGGCGGCGGCTTGGGCGCGTTCCAGGCTGCGCGCAATCAGCCATTGGCAGAACGCGTAGTAGCCGATGCGGGTCGAGTTTTCTTCGGCAAAATGCGCCAGGGCGGTGCTGCGCGGGTCACGCCATTGTTCGGGCCACTCGCGCCAGTCGAGGCTTTCACCGTCCCGCGCACGGACTTCCTGGATGGCTTCGAAGCGGCAATGATTTTCCAGCGCTTCGCCACCGGCATGGCGGAAGCTGCTGAAATCCGGGTGCAAGGGGTGTTCGCCGTGGGTGAAGCCTTCGTACAAGGCTTCAAGCAAGCGGTGCTTGGCTTCGGCGGCGGTGGGCCAGTCGATCAGCGGCAGTGCTTCAAGGTGCTTGAGCTCAGCGGCAAGGCCGGTGGCGTCGATCGCGGCGCGCAGGGCACGCTCACCGAGAATCGCACCGGGCGCCGCGTACAGGCTATTGAGGAACAAACGGCTGGAGGGCGAGTAAGGGCTGTAACGCTGGGTGTCGCCGCTGAACATCGCATGCAGCGGGCTGATCGCCAACGCTTCGGCGCCTCGTTCCCCGGCCACCCGGGCCAGATCTTCGAGGGCCTGGGTATCGCCGAAACCGCCATCGCCGGGACGGCGCAACGAGTACAACTGCACGCTCAGGCCCCAGGCGCGCGGGTTTTTACTATCAACCGCGTCGCCGACGCTGTAGCAGCGCTGGGGTGCCACCGCCAGGGTGAAGGATTGATCATCGATGCTGACGTGCTGATAACCCACCGGCACCAGCCCGGGCAACACAGCGTTGTCATCGAGCTTCAAGTTGATCCGTGAGCCGTCTTCGAGATGGATTTCACATGGGGTTTGCGGTTCGAAGTAATGGGCCAGGTCCAGGCCGACGCCCACATCGCAGGTCAACAGCGGTGGCAGGTGCCGGGTTTGTTGCACTTCCTGCAATTGCAGCAGGCTGGCGTCGATCTCCTGGGCAGTATTGGCGGGATGGCCAAGCCCGCTGAGCACCGAGCGCAACACCGCCGGGGTCACTTTCTGTGGACGGCCATTGGCATCGATCCAGTCGACGGCCAGGCCTGCTCGGCTGGCCAGTATTTCCAGTTGCGCATTGCTCATGGGCGCTCTCCATCCGGGGGTAGCAAAGGGGCTGCGGCCGTGAGGCTGACTAGCGCGCAATACGGGGCAAGTGTGCCCTGATTCAACAGACCGGCCGATTGTGGCGGGTGTTCGAACAGCAACGTCGCGTCGGCCTGTGGGGTGTGGACCACGGGTGCATCGCTGAGGTTCAGGTCAATGCGCAACTGACTGCCATCGCCCAACCGCCAGCGCGCCGTCACCGCGCCCGCGGCCAGTACCTGCGCCCCCAGCGCCTGGGCGCCGGGCAGGTGCGGGATGATGTGTTGATGGCGGATCTTCAACAGTTGGCGATACAGCTCATAAACCGGCGATTGGCGGCTGGCGCTCAGTTTCGGCCGTGAAGCTTCGAAGGTCTGCGTCGCGTTCGGGTCGGGAATCTGCTCGCGTTTGTGCGGATCGGCAAAGGCGCTGAACGCTGCGAACTCATTGCGTCGTCCTTCGCGCACCAACTCCGCCAATTCACCATGGTGGCTGGTGAAGAATAGAAACGGTTGCTCGACGGCGAATTCGTCGCCCATGAACATCAGCGGGATCATCGGCGACAACAGCAGCAACGCGGTGGCGGCGTAAAGGGCATCAGGATGGGCCAACTGATGCAGGCGCTCGCCAAAGGCGCGATTGCCGATCTGGTCGTGGTTCTGCAGGAACAGCACGAAGGCCGTGGGCGGCAAGTGACCGCTCGGCTCACCGCGTGCCGTACCGTGGCGGGTGATGTGGCCCTGAAACACGAAGCCCTGGCTCAGGCAACGGGCGAGCTGTTCGGTGGGCTGCCGGGCATAGTCGGCGTAATAGGCATCGGTTTCACCCGTGAGCAGAACGTGCAGGGCGTTATGGCCGTCGTCGTTCCATTGCGCGTCGAAACCTTGTTCCAGCAGGCTGGCCTGGTTGTGTTCGTTTTCCGCCATGAGCCACACGTGTCGCGCCGGATCGGTTTGCCGCCGCACCCGTTGCACCAGCTCCTGAAGAAAGTCCGGGTCTTCGATGGCATGCACCGCGTCCAGGCGCAGGCCGTCGAAGCGGTACTCCAGCAACCACATCAGCGCGTTGTCGATAAAGAAGTCGCGCACCTCGCGCCGCCGGAAGTCGATCGCCGCACCCCACGGGGTGTGTTTGTCTTCGCGGAAAAAGCCTTTGGCGTAGCGATGAAGGTAATTGCCGTCGGGGCCGAAGTGGTTGTAGACCACGTCGAGAATCACTGCCAGGCCATGGCCGTGGGCCGTGTCGATCAGGTGTTTGAGTTGTTCGGGCGAGCCGTAGGAGGCTTGAGGCGCATAAAGCAAAACCCCGTCATAGCCCCAATTACGTTCGCCGGGGAACTGCGCCAGCGGCATCAGTTCGATGGCGGTAATACCCAGCTCAACCAGGTGCGCCAGGTGTTGCTCAACCTCGCTGAAGCCGCCGAGTGCACCGACGTGCAGTTCGTAGATCACCGCCTCATTCCACGGTCGACCTTGCCAGGCGCTGTGTTGCCACCGATAGGCGAGGGGATCGACCACCACGCTGTGGCTGTCGATATCGCCCGCTTGGGCGCGGGAGGCCGGGTCCGGCACCCTAAGCTCGCCATCGATGTTGTAGCGGTAGCGGGTACCCGCGGGGCAGCGGGTCTTGATCACAAACCAGCCATCGGCCTGAGGCAGCAGTGGCAGGGATTGTCCATCTTCCAGTTCGAGACTGACGAAAAACGCATCTGGCGCCCACAAGGCAAAACGCGTGTGTTCTGCGTCCAGCATGATTGCGCCGTGGGGCCAGGTCTCAAGGGTCCGTAACGGCATCGTTGAAAGCCTCTTACTGTTTGCCCGATTTTCCCAGCGCTTTAGCCACCAGTTTTTCGTAGAGTTCGGCGTAGGGTTCGACTGCCTTGCACCAGTTGAACGGCGCCGCCATGGCTCGGCACCGCATCGCGTTGAGCAGGCCGGGGAAGGCGAACACCTTGAACGCGCGGCTCAGGGCTTCGCGATAACTTTCCACCGTGGATTCGTCGAAGAGGAAACCGGTCACGCCGTTTTCAATGGTGTCGGCCAAGCCACCGGTATTGCGGGCCACCGGCAATGAACCGAAGCGCTGGGCGTACATCTGGCTCAGGCCGCAGGGTTCGTAACGCGAAGGCATCAGCAGGAAATCGCTGCCGGCAAACATCCGGCGGGCGTCGGTTTCATTGAAGCCGATGTGCACGCCGACTTGCCCGGGGAAGCGCAACGCCAGTTCACGCATGGCTTGTTCTTCTTCCGGTTCGCCACGGCCGATGATCGCGATCTGCCCGCCGTTGGCGACAATGTATTCAGCCACCGCTTCGGTCAGGTCCAGGCCTTTCTGGTAGACCAGCCGCGAGACCACGGCGAACAACGGACCTTCGGAGTCTTCGAGGTCAAACAGCCGGCGAACGTGCGCGGCGTTGACTGCTTTGCCGTCCCAGTCGCCGATGCCGAACGGGTGGAACAGGTGCGGATCGGTCGCTGCATCCCAGCTTTCATCGATGCCATTGGGAATCCCGCTGAGCAAGCCTTGCTGGGTCTTGGCGGCGAGAAAACCGTCGAGACCGCAGCCAAAGGCTGGCGTGGTGATTTCCTGGGCATAGGTCGCGCTGACGGTGGTGATGTGGCTTGAGTAGGCCATGCCGGCCTTGAGGAACGACATCTTGCCGTAAAACTCCATGCCTTCCTGTTGCAAGGCATGCATGGGGATACCGAGTTCCGGGCACGAACCGAGGCTGGTGACACCTTGGTACGCCAGGTTGTGAATGGTGAAAAGGGTCGGGGTGCGTTGGCCACGCCAGTGCATATAGGCCGGCGCCAGGCCTGCGGGCCAGTCGTGGGCGTGCACCAGGTCCGGGCACCAGTGAATCTGGGCGAGGTTGGCGGCGATATCGGCTGCTGCGAGGCCCAGTCGGGCGAAACGAATGTGGTTGTCCGGCCAGTCGCGGCCGTTGTTGGCGCCGTAAGGTGAACCTTCGCGCTCGTACAATTCAGGGCAGATCAACACGTAAATGACCAGGCCATCGGGCATGTCCATGCGCCCGATCTTGCAGGGCGGCAACGCTGCGTGCCCGCCCAGTTCACCGATGATATGAATCGGGTTTTCGCTATTCATCACTTGCGGATAACCGGGGATCAGCACACGCACATCGTGCAGATGCGCCATGGCCCGGGGCAGTGCGGCGGAAACGTCGCCAAGACCTCCGGTCTTTACCAGGTCGGCAATCTCCGAGGTGACAAACAGGACTCTTTTCTTGTTGGGATTCTGACTGACTACCGGTGCCAGTGTCTTGGGGGTCGGCATGTTGACCGATTTGGCATTGAGGATACCGACGGTGCTCGTTTCCCCGACCTGCTGATGAGCACGTTCTCCCTGGATATCTAAAGCCGCACTGATCATATGAATCTCCCGTGTTGTTGATCTAATTCTAGGCCTGGCACAAACGGTGTTCGTGGCCAAATCCTGTGGCCGGGCGCAAACGCGCTACGCATCGGTGAGCAAGTGCTGCCCATGCGCTGAAGCAGAATGGGTGAAGTGGCTGTTGCAAGGAATGCACCAGTCGCTGTGGCCCTACTCTTAACCTGACTCGCGGCCAGTACCAAAAGTTTCGATTATTTTCACCGAATGACCGACCGGTTTTACCCCGCGAAAATGAGTCTAGGCCAGAACTTAGAGCGGGGGCGGCCAACGGGTGAAATTGTTCGACAATCGGTCAAAAGAGGGTACAGGCATAGAGCTTTGCGGGGAGACGCACCGACGAAGGGCAGGTTTATTTTCTGGCGTGGGTCAAATCGGGACCGGGAAGTCACGATAATCGGGCGTGATGGGATGTGGGTTGCACCATTGCGGTGCGTAGGGTTTAGGGGGCCTCTTCGCGAGCAAGCCCGCTCCCACAGGGGAACGCATTTCAAATGTGGGAGCGGGCTTGCTCGCGAAGAACGATAACGCGGTCTTAGCTCAGAATCCGAACCGGCTCCCCTGCCGCCCAAGCCTGTATGTCCTCGATCATTTGCGAAAAAAACAGTTGGTAATTCTGCCGGCTGACATACCCGACATGCGGCGTGGCCAGTACATTGTCCAGCGTTCTGAAGGGATGATGACGGGGCAACGGCTCATGCTCGAACACATCCAGCGCAGCACCCGCCAGGCGTTTTTTCTGAAGGGCCTTGATCAATGCGGATTCATCGACAATCGGCCCGCGGGCGGTGTTGACCAACCATGCCGTGGGTTTCATCCAGTCCAGTGCCTGAGCGTCAACCAGCCCTCGGCTGCGCTCGCTGAGCACCAGATGGACCGACAGCACATCGGCCTGCTCGAACAGTTCCTGCTTGCTGACATAGGTGACGTCGACCTCGGCAGCCCGTTCGGCGGTCAGGTTTTCGCTCCAGGCAATCACCCGCATGCCGAACACCTGCCCGAACCGGGCTACCCGTTGACCAATGCTGCCCAGACCGAGAATCGCCAAGGTCTTGCCCTGCAGGTCGCCGCCCAATCCCTGTTGCCATTGACCGGCGCGCAAGGCATTGGCTTCGGCCACCAGGTTGCGGGTCGCGGCCATGATCAGCGCCCAGGTCAGTTCGGGGGCGGCATGTTTGTAGCTGTCGGTGCCGCACACCTGAATGCCCAGCGCGGCGGCGGCTTTCAGGTCCAGGGCAGCGTTGCGCATGCCGCCGGTGACCAGCAGTTTGAGTGCGGGCAAGCGGCGCAGCAGGTCTTCGTCGAACCGGGTGCGCTCGCGCATCACGCAGATCACCTCGAATGCGCCGAGGCGTTCGGCCAGGGTTTCGTTGTCGGCCGGGTAGTCATGGATAAAACTCACCTGGCCGATGCTGTCCAGCACCGACCAGTCCACCACATCGCGAGCCACGTCCTGCCAGTCATCGATCACCGCAATCTGCACCGCCATCAGCCTTGCCTCATCAACGAACGGGATTGGTTTGGTTCAGCCAGCCGAGCAACGCCTGATGGAATTTCGCCGGTTCCTCCATCTGTGGCGCGTGGCCCATACCGGGAAATTCGATCAGCGTCGACCGGGGAATCAATTTCGCCACTTGCTTGCCGAGTACGTCGTAATGACCGATTTTCGCCTTGACCTCGGGCGGTGCGATGTTCTTGTTGATGGCCGTGGTGTCGGAGGTGCCAATCAGCAGCAGGGTCGGCACTTTCAGGTCCTTGAACTCGTAGTACACCGGTTGGGTGAAGATCATGTCGTAAATCAGCGCCGAGTTCCAAGCCACCGCTGTTTTGCCTGGCCCTTTGGCCAGGCCCGCGTACATGTTCACCCAACGATCAAACTCCGGCTTCCAGCGGCCATCGTAATAGGTGTTGCGTTGGTAGTCGTGGATACCTTGCGCCGTGACTTTCAGCTCGCGCTCATACCATTGATCAACCGTGAGATAGGGCACGCCAAGAGCTTTCCAGTCTTCCAGGCCGATTGGATTGACCAGGGCCAACTGTTCGACTTGATCGGGGTATTGCAACGCATAGCGGGTGGCGAGCATGCCGCCGGTGGAGTGGCCGAGCAGGGTGGCCTTCTGGATGCCCAGGGTTTTGAGCAGTTGCTGGGTGTTGGCTGCCAGTTGCTGGAAAGTGTATTGATAGTGGTCCGGTTTGCTGGAGGTGCAAAAGCCGATCTGGTCCGGCGCGATGACCCGGTAACCGGCCTCGCTCAGCGCCTTGATCGAGCTATCCCAGGTCGCGCCGCAGAAGTTTTTGCCGTGCATCAGCACCACGCTGCGTCCATTGACCTTGCCTTGGGCTGCAACGTCCATGTAACCCATCTGCAGGGATTTGCCTTGGGACTCAAAGTCGAAGTGCTTGACCGTGTAGGGGTAATCGAAGCCCTGAAGTTGCGGGCCGTATTCCGGCGTTTCGGCCTGGTTCTGATTCTGGTTCTGGGCGTGAGCGAGAACGGGCAGTGCCGCTGTCAGCAGCAGGCCGGGTAACCAGCGGGAGAGGATGGGCGACATGGGTAAGCTCCACAGGAAATCCGCCGATGCTGGACTGGCATGATTAGGGTGACATTAAACATAGGTCATGGCCGCAATGCCGAGCGAAATCCATGTGGGAGCGGGCTTGCTCGCGAAGGCGGTGTGTCAGACAACATTAATGTCGACTGACACTCCCTCTTCGCGAGCAAGCCCGCTCCCACAGGTTTCGCGCCGCCATGGCCATGATCATTCAACCCATCCACCCCAGCGTAGCCACGGCCAACACACCATAGCGGGCGCCCTTGGCGAGTGTCACGATCACCAGGAAACGCCCCAGCGGTTCGCGCATGACGCCAGCCACCAGCGTCAATGGATCGCCGATGATGGGTACCCAACTGAGTAACAACGACCAATGCCCGTAACGCTGGTAGTGCTTTTGGGCTTGCTCGAGATGGCGAGGGCTGACCGGAAACCAGCGCCGCTCGCGAAACCGCTCGATGCCGCGCCCCAGCCACCAGTTCAGCAGCGAGCCCAGCACATTGCCCAGCGTTGCGACGGCCAACAACGACCAGAGCCAATCCTGATTGCTGAGCAACAACCCCACCAGCACTGCTTCGGATTGCAGTGGCAGCAGCGTCGCGGCACCGAACGCCGCGAGAAACAGCCCGATGTAGGCACCGAACATCAATGGGCGGGGTAGTCCGCCACTACCACGTCAGTGCCGTCCTTTTTCAAACCGATCACTTGATAGGCATCGCTCATGCCGTCCGTTTCCATGCCGGGCGAGCCCATCGGCATGCCAGGGGCTGCAACCCCCAACAAATCGTCACGCTTGCTCAAGGCCAGTACTTGATCAGCCGGCACGTGGCCTTCGACGAATTTGCCGTTGATAAGGCCGGTGTGACACGACGCGAGCCGAGGTGGCACACCGTGTTGTTGCTTGAATTGGCTCATGTCGGCTTCAACATGGTCTGCGACCTTAAAACCGTTGGCTTCCAGATGGCTGACCCATTTTTTGCAGCAACCGCAGTTGGCATCGCGATGAACTTCGATGGGAATCAGCTCGGCAGCCTGGGCCAGGGAAGAGATGAAAAGGGCGCTCAGGGCGGCCAGACGCAGGTGGGTTCGCATGGGGATCTCGTCTCGGGTTGTGGCCAAAAAGATGCATTTTGACCCGTTTACCCAACAAAGAGACAGCGGATTGTTTCGAAGTAATACAGCGTTGGATAAACCCCCTCGCCACAGGGGGACATGCCAACCTGTTGCGATCAACGAACCTTGAGCGCCAGCAAGTTGGTTTGCCCGGCACGCACAAATAACTAACCAAGGCGTACATGAGCTTGATTAGTGATATTCGCCAATATCGAAAGATCATGTAGACCAATGAAACAAGACGCTTTCTGGTATGTACCGTAAATGTATGAGAATTGTAAAAAATGGAAATATTTGTTGGTGACGTTAGAGCACACATCGATACTCGCCCGCACCTATCTCGGTTAAACAAGGAACTTTTATGGTCGCCTCACAAGGACGTCTGTGTGTTTTGGATGATCGGCATCCCGTCACGCAGTCGGGAGCCCGGTCATGACAATCGGCTATACAGGCGCATGGACGAGCAAGGCAGGTTTACTGGTCAAGGATACCGGCAGCGGCAAGCCTGTCACCCACAGCGCCAGGGTCAAGCAGATGCTGGCATTGGTGGGAAGCAATCCCAATGCGCTGAATACGGCGAAAATGGATGAACAGAAACTGCACAGGAACATCAAGGGCTTCGACCCGGAAAATGTATCCGCCAAGCAACTGGGCAATCTCAGTGCCTTCTTGAGAGGTAAAGGCCTGATTTCCGATATTACTTCGATGACCTTGCTTAATGCCGGTGACAAGTTTGATCGTTTTGGCGTACAGAAAGACCCGGATGCGAAGTTCAATGCGCTGGAGTATTTCGCCACGCAACTGGACACCATTCAGAACAACAGTATCAAGGGTGATAAGTACGCCGTTGGCCTGATCCCTGAATACAAGACGGCGATCTACGTACTGCAGAACTTGCAAGCTTACGGCAAGGGCAACGGTACGACGGTTCCTAATGACAAGGGCGTTAACGCCAAGGCGTGATGTTTGGCCGCGTTGGCCCGCTCGAACCATCGAACGGGCCGGGCACCTGTTATCGGTCAAGCAACTTCATGACTTCTTCCGGATAACGCAGGCCGGCCGTGGCATTGGCCGGGAAAATCCCTTCCAGGGCCTGCAATTCTTCGCGGCTCAGTTTCACGTCCAGCGCGGCCATATTTTCTTCCAGGTATTTACGCTGTTTGGTGCCTGGAATCGGAATCAGGTAATCCCCTTGGGCCAAGACCCATGCCAACGCCAGTTGGCCCGCCGTCACCCCCTTGTCGGCGGCCAGGGCCTGCACTTGCTGCACCAGCAACAGGTTTTTTGCGAAGTTTTCCCCTTGAAAACGTGGACTGAAGCGACGGTAGTCGTCGGCTGCGAAATCATCCGGGCTTCTCAGAGCACCGGTCAAAAAGCCTCGGCCCAATGGACTGTAAGGTACAAAAGCAACGCCCAAGCGCTGGCACGCAGCCAGGCAACCGTTTTCCTCCTGATCGCGGCTCCATAGCGAGTATTCACTTTGCAGTGCGCTGATCGGATGAACCTTGTTCGCTCGTTCCAGCGTGGCGACCGAGGCTTCACTCAATCCCAGGTAACGCACCTTGCCGGCCTTCACCAGTTCTGCCATGGCGCCGACGGTTTCCTCGATGGCCACCTGCGGATCGATGCGGTGTTGGTAATACAAATCCAGGGTTTCCACGCCAAGGCGCTTGAGGGTGCCGTCGATGGATTTGCGAATGTATTCCGGTCGCCCGTTGACGCCCCGTGCACCGGGGTTGGATGGGTCACGGACAATGCCGAACTTGCTGGCCAGAAACACCTGCTCACGCTTGCCGATAATGGCCTTGCCGATCAGCTCTTCATTGGTATGTGGGCCGTACATGTCTGCCGTGTCGAGCAGGTTGATTCCCAGTTCCAGCGCGCGGTGCAAAGTGGCCGTGGCTTCGCGGGTGTCCACGCCGGTGGTGTAGAAATCGGTCATGCCCATGCAGCCCAGACCGATCGCGCTCACCTGCGGACCGTTTTTGCCCAGTTGACGTGTTTGCATGAAATCAGCTCCCTGTGAATTGAATCCCATTGTTGACCTCGACAGAAACAAGATAAACCGGCTAAAACTGCTATCACTATTTGTGAATTCTAAATAATCAGCCGGTAAGCCAAAGCAATGGACCGTTTCAACGCCATGCGCGTATTCACCCGAATCGTCGAACTGGGCGGCTTCGCCAAAGCGGCGGACAGCCTGCAATTGCCCCGGGCTTCGGTGACCATTCTGATCAAGCAACTTGAGGCTCATCTGGGCGTGCAACTGCTGCAACGCACCACCCGGCAGATCAGCCTGACGCTCGATGGCGCCGCCTATTACCCGCGTTGCGTGCGGCTGCTGGCGGATCTGGAGGAGACCGAAGCGGTGTTTTCCGCTGCTCGCCAAAACCCCAAGGGTCTGCTGCGAGTGGATATGCCGGCGGGAGTGGGACGTTTGATTGTGATTCCGGCATTGCCGCAATTCACTGCGCGGTATCCCTTGATCGAACTGGAAATCGGGTTGAATGACCGGCCAGTGGATCTGATCCGCGAAGGTGTCGATTGCGTGTTGCGGGGTGGCTCGGCCCTGGACGATTCTCTGGTGGCAAGGCCGCTGGTCATGATGGACCAGGTCACCTGCGCGAGCCCGCAATATTTGCAACGTCACGGAACGCCTCAGTGTCTGGCCGATCTCGATGGCCACCAGATGGTGGAGTATTTCTCCAGCAGCACCAG
Source organism: Pseudomonas sp. PDM24 (assembly GCF_019218905.1). NCBI lineage: Bacteria > Pseudomonadati > Pseudomonadota > Gammaproteobacteria > Pseudomonadales > Pseudomonadaceae > Pseudomonas > Pseudomonas sp. PDM24. The sequence goes on from NZ_JAHUWR010000001.1 coordinate 1,092,655, forward strand.
CAAGCGTTACGGACTGGAGTTTGTGGTGGATGGTCAGGTGCAGCCGATCGATCTGCCCAAACAGGTTTCGGTCAACAGCGCCGATGGCTATCTCGCCGCTTGCGAAGCGGGCTATGGTCTGGTCCAGACCCCGTATTATCACGTCGCCCGACAACTGGACGAAGGCCGTTTGTGTGAAGTGCTAAAGGCAGTGCCGCCACCGGCGTTTCCGTTGACGGCGCTCTATCCACCGCACCGCCAGTTGTCTCGACGGGTGAGGGTGTTTGTCGATTGGTTGGTGGAACTTTGCGCGCAGCCGAGCGGTGACTTTTATAGAAAACACTCAAGCGGCTGAGCGGGAACCGATACGGGCGTCGACGTACCGGTGGGTTCTCGTGGCATTTGCGTTTTGCTGTAAGTCGTCATGCAATCGTTGCATGTGCGCGCAGTGCAGGTTGAGGGGGCGAGACTGGACACCTCGATGAAACAGGGCGAACCAGCCATTATCATCTGGCGTGGGCATCAAGCCGGTGAAGGCGAAGCCCAGGGCCGAAAAACTGTGCATGTCCCGGGCAAAGTGCCGGGACAGTTCCAGCCGTGCCGAGATCAGCCAGTGCTGGGGTAATTGGCTGATCTGCTCAAGCAAACGTCTGTTCAAACGCTGAATGACAATGTCGAACCGATGCTGATGTTGCTTTATTTGCAAGGGCATCGCGGACCGTGATGCCTTGTCTTGCCGGGTTCCAAACACCGAACACAGATGCTGCATAAACGTCCGGCAGCTTGCGGGCCAAGGGATGTCGGGGAGCGGGCGCGTGTGTCCGTCGATCAGGTGACAGCCCATCACGATGGTTTCCGGAAGTGGTTCAGCGAATGGCGAAGGGACATAATCGGGAAGCAGTCCGGTACTGTGGAAGCCGATTTTGCCTGCCATGCGTTGAGTGTAGGGATGATGGGTCACTTGCTTGATCGAGAGGTTCTTGAGCCCCAGAAAACGCGACTGCCTCAGTAGCTCCAGGCACAGATGGGTCGCGAGATTCTGCCCTTGGGCGATGGGATGTACCACGGTGAGCGCCAGCTCCGCGGTATTCGAAGGCGAGTCGCGGCACAGCGCGGCATGCCCGAGCACCCGCGCGCCATCCATGGCCAGTATCGATTGCCAGCGGCCTTCGGCGTTGTGCTGACTGATCATGTTCGGCAGGTAAACATCCGGCTGAGCGTAAAGATCGCCGTAGACCTCTCGAAACAACCGGCTCACGGCATCTGCGTCGGAAGAACGGTAGGGGCGAAATATCAACCGGGTCATTACGCGAGCTCCTGCGAGCAGACGTCATACACTCGCAAATCCCGCACTCGCAATTGTTTGCCCGAGCGAGGGTGAAGCTGCAGGTCTGTGGCTGCGCAGGAAAGTACTCGAAACTCCAGCAGACCCTCGCGGCTCAGGTCGTCGATGGCAGGGTAGTGGGCAAGCAAAGCTTCACGCAATGCGCGCAGTACCGGCTCGACGGTTCGTGACTGAGGTTCGGGCACCCACTTCACGCTCAACAGATCCTTGGAGCCGGTCTGTTCGATCAGCAATTGCCATTGCTCGCTGTGCGCTACGCGCTGAATGATCTCGTGTATTTCTTCGGTAAACAGCGACAGCACGCCGACTCGTACCCGCTGACTGTGGGCGCTACGCCCCTTGAGGGCGAATTTACGCCTCGGGGTGGCGGTCGGTTCACGCCAACATGCACGGTCGCCCACCGGGTAACGGAGCAGCGGCATGAGCCGGCGTGTCAGATTGGTCTGCACTAGCATTCCGATACGATCGCATTCTTCAATCACTTCACCGGTGTGTTCATCGATGATTTGCAGCAAGGTTTGCTGTTCGAATACCCGATGCTCGCCCAATGCGCAGTCGCGAGTGCTGGCCCCTATTAGCCCCGCGTCTACGCTGGCGTAGCCGATAGAGGCAATACGGGCGTTGGGGAATACTTCGCCGAGGATTGCCAACTGCGGGGCAAACAGGCTTTCGCCGCCATACAGCAGCGTCTCGACCCCGCACAGCACACGCCGATGCTGCGTCAGGTAGGCCGCGAATCGAAGCAACTGTGCGGGCACCCCGGCCAGAACATTGATTCGATGTCGTGCGATCGCATCCGCCAGTACGTCCGGTTCGATGTCGCCGGTAAACGGAAACTCACAGATGGATCGTCCGACATGGGCCAGGGAATCGTGGACAAACAAAAAACTGGCGTAGAGATCCCCTGAAAAGAACAGATTGGCGACGCGGTCGCCATCGTTCAATTGAGAAGAGAGACTGTTTCCGAATGTACTGACCAGTGTTTGCCATTCCTCGTAGGAGTAAACCGCAAGTTTTCCCTGGCTGGTCGAACCTCCGGTTTTAAACACCAACGCGTCATCAACGTTTCCCGTCAAGACCGACCAATGATTCAAATCATTGCTGCCGGTCCAATAGTTGGTCACATGGGTTAAAGGTAAGTCTTTTAAAGTAATACCTGTGGTGGGTAGATGTTTCAGATGCGCGCTGTAGTAGTTTGAGTGTTGTCGTACGAAAGACACGAGTTGTTCGAGCGAATGAATTGATTTCACTGGATTCTCTTTTCTAATCAGGCGTTTTGGTTTGAAAAACACGGTCGTTGAAACGTTCTGTTTTTATATTCTTCGATCGACAATCAGTGGGACTTTTCCGCTGTGTTTGTTTCGTATGAATTCATGTTCAGCGCAGGCGGTAACTTCGACAATTAACAGGGCCGCGGCTATGGCATTTGCCAATGCTTCATGGGTCAGCAATTTTTCTCGTACCCAAGTGATATCGGCATCCGTTCGAACTTGCATTCGTTCGACGCCACTGGCGGTGTAATCCAGAACAACTTGAATGGGGACTCCTACGCTGTGTTCCAGCGCCGAAGGTGAGATGAACTCCGTGCCAATTCGCACCAGTTTGCCGTGCCGCTGCAGCAGTTCGAATCGCGGCGTTTCCAGTCCACAAGGGCAGGCTCCGGGGAGCCAGCGGCCGGTGTCGCCGATGTCATATCGGTGAACGCGCTGACCTTGCCGGGCGCGGGAGGTAAATAGCAGACGGCCGATCTCATTGGCTTGCACCGGCACATCCTGTTCGAACTGAACGATCTCCAGATACTGGGTTTCGCACATCAAGTGAAACACGCCGTCTGCGGTAGCCCGGCAGGCATGACCCAGTGGGCCTGCATCGACGGATCCGTAGAGAGCAGAACGAATGGTCGACACTGCGCAACTTTCCATCAGTCGTCGACTGGCCTCGCCCGGATGCTCGCCGCCAAGGAGCACTTTGCCAATACCGGCATAGTCGCGAAGTCGGGTCTGCTCCTTGAAAAACAGGCGATGCAGCGTACTGGGCATGCCAATCAGCACGGTGACTCGTTGCTCCACGATCAGTCGGGCGATTTCGCTGAAGTCGTCGTCCTGGGGAGCTCCCATAGGCAAATGTGCAACGCCCATCTGTTCAAGAATGCTCGAAAAGCTGAAAAAACCACCGTACAGGTTCCCGCCATAGAACAGGTTCATCACCCGGTCCTGTGACGGATCGAGCCCGACGGCGAACATGCCATCAGCCGCGGCGCGCATTTGTCGTTGGAAGTCTCGGTAGCTGAAACCTGCCAGGGCCGGAGTGCCGCTGCTACCGCCGGAGCGAAAATACAGCTGTGCCGTGGGGCTGATCGGCTGGGTCGTGAAGGTGTCTTTGTCCATGATCGGGCCACGGGCTGTGTCAGGGGCAGGCGGCACCGGGTCGAGCGTTGAGCGGCCAATCGAGACATCAGCGCCCAGGCTCACGGAGAGACGGCGACTCAGACGCGACAGCGCATAAACACCATCGTGAGGCTCGCCAGCGTAGCCATCATGAATCGTCTGGCAAGGAGCAATGCGCGTGACGCCGGCGTTGACCAGTGTACGAACAAGCTCGGGTGTCCCTGCCGGGGAGGCTATCAGTGCGCAGCTTTGCAGGACGTTTCGCCAGGGCAACAGTGATTCGGCAAGCAAGTGCTGTGGGACTGGCTTGAGCAGTACTGTACGAAACAGCGGCGACGGCGCGAGCGTCTGATGATGCTCCCAGATGACACGCCACCCGGAGCCGGTCCACACCTGGCCGGTCTGATGGGTAAAGCACTGATCAAGCTGCGCCATGGCAGTGCGTGTGGTGATTTCCGAAGCTTCCTGATCTGTCGGCATTAGCGCCGGCCACTGTTGGGCGCGACGTTTGAAGGCTTCGGCCAGACGCTCTCCGAGGTGGTGCAGGACAGCCGGATCGTTGCTGTCCACCAACACCCATTGAGGGCTGGAGCACGCTTGTTGATCCAGTCGACAGACTTCATCTGCCAAGGCATCGAGCGCGGTGGGCTCTGCCGCTTCAGGTGACAGATAAGCGAAGCTGATCTTGTGCCCCCAATCGATCCAGCGGCATCCCGCAGGAATCTGCTGACGAATCGCCTTGAGCGCTGCGACACCACCCCAGGCCGATACTCCGTCTGCCGTGGCGCAAAGTTGAGCTATCCGTGAGGTGTCAACCGGCAGAACTGCTACGAATTCGGCCAGCCTGCCGCTGCTGTCGCATTGCACAAGGGCGGCCAGCAACTGTGCGGTCAACCCCTGATCGCTGGCACTGGGGCGCAACCAGTTGATATTGCCGGCCAGCAGGCTTTCGAGTATTGCGCAGAACGCCAGTAACGGCGCATTGCCTGGGGTGATATGCACCACCAAGCCTAATGGATGCCAGCTTTCGAAACATGGCTGTCGATAGTCGATACGTCGCAGCGAACGCGGTTGCAGGCCCAGCTCTCGCTCAAGTTTTGTGCTCAGATTGCTGCGCTGGCAGAAATCGATCAGCCCCTGATACTGCTCTTCGTCAAGGGACAGATCCTGGCTACGAGATTGCAACTTCGTGGCAAAGCGCACAGCAGACTCGATAACGGTCTCACTATCGATCGGGGAAGAAAGCAGCCGGGGCAATGGTTTCTTAAGGAGTTCGAGGGCACTTTCCGGGGTGAGGTCATCACGCAACTGGCCATTGATCAGGTACATATCAAGCGCCTCCGATCAGTTCGGAAGCGGCCATGGCACAACTGCGACTGGCGGAGGTGCCGGCACGGCCATGGAGCTCGAACCAATCGGTTGGCAGACCGCATCCGCAGCTGGCGCCAGGATGTAATGTTGCCAGATCGCCCATGACCACGGCATGGGCAGGGCTCGACGAAATGTACGGCGAGACGAATTCGAGCAAGCCGCGCTTGCCGTATGGCTGGACAGTGAAATCGGATGGGTTACGCACGAAAACCTTCGAATAGATCGGTACATGAAAATGATGGTGGGCACACTGGATATAAGGCACTGCATGCTCTACGGCGCCATAGCCGTCCCGACAGCGGGGCAGTTCGATACCCAATTGCCGATTGATCCGGGCATACAACTGATGCAGGGGAATCTCCTGTGCCGCCTGGGTTTTCCAGCCTCCCCCCAGAAACACCAATGATTGGGCAGGCAATTGCAAATCAGCCACGCAGGTGTCTTCCATGCATTGAAGGGCATGGGAAAGGAACGCCGGAAAACCGAGAATGCGAACGGGCAATCCTTCCTCGGCAAATTCTTGCAAGGCTCGAATCACACCAAAAAGATCGAACTCATGACCTTTGCCGGAGAGGCGCAAGCCGTAAGCGACACGGTTGACGGGGGCGTAGCTACAAAGAAACTGATCGGTATAGGCAGTGCCCAGGGTGATGGCTGCCTCAGGCTCATAGCTCAGGAGCAGATAGTTGCAGGGGCTGTCCGGTGTATCCCAGCCGTAATGCCGGAAAATGTGGTTCACCATGCCTTGTGCCGCGGCCATGCTGCGATGGTCGTAGCGCATGCGACTCTTTTGGCCGCTGGTGCCGGATGATGTCAGCTCCAGCGCGACTTCGCCTGTGGGACCGAACACCAAATGACGTTTGAAGTAATTGGCGAAAATCGGCGGCAACCTTGACCAGTCATCCAGCGTCTCCAGGGCGTTGGCGTCAAGATCATTAGCATTCAACCAGCGTTCGTATCCGGGTGTGTGATGACAATGAAACAGGCTGATTTCGCTCATGGCCCGGTCGAACAGACCGTCCGGCACGGAATCCAGGCAATAGGGTTGCGTTAACGCACAAAGCGCATCGGTATGGGGTAGATGGATCATCAAAAGACCTACTGGTTGGTGTCAGATCGCAAGCGGGATGTGAGAACGACGCAGAAACAGACTCAAGGGCGCCAGGCACAATAGCCCCATGAGACAGGCCATCAGAGCGAAGGCCTCAAGGCTGTCACCGGCACCCAGGGCCCCGATAATCGAGCCACCACCACCCATGACAGCGATGGAGATCATGCCGATCGCGGCTGAGACCAGCCCTTTACTGTCATCGCTGGAAAACAGCGCGAGCCGGTACAGCGCGGCGTTGCTCATGCCAAGACCGATGGCGTAAAGCGACAGGCAACTGACCAACAGGAGCGTCGAGGCACCGGTGAAAGTAATGGCGGCCAATGCGATGAGCCCACCGCAAAACGGCCAGAGCCCGTATCGAATCAGTTGGGGCAGTTCAGTGTTGGCAATCAATCGGTTGAGTATCAGATTGCCGAGAATGACAGCCGCAAATACCGGGATCTGCCACAGGCCGTACTGCAGGGTGGAAAGTCCCTGGTTCTGGATCAGCAAGAGAGGTGCCAGCCCGATCCAGGCAATCAACGGCAGGCTCATCAGTCCCAAGGCGACGGTGGCGCGCAGGAATTGCGTGTTGGTGAGCAAAGCGGCGTAGCGGCGCACCGTGCCGCCCCATTCAAAGGGTACGGCAGCCAGTCGCTGACCGTCCTGACGCAAGGTGCCCACCGTTTCCGGCATGTACCAATAAAGCCCCAACCAGACCATCGCGCCGCCAACCCCTAACAGTAAAAACAGCTCCCGCCAGGAGAGCCATTCCAGCATCAGGCTGCCGAGCAAGGGGCCCAGCAGCGGGGAGAGCAGCGCCACGTTGCCCAGCAATGCCATGATCTTTACAGCGTCGGCTTCACAGAAGACTTCTTGCAGGGCTGGATAACTGACCGCGATGACAAATCCCAATCCCATGCCCTGAATCAGGCGCAAACCATTGAAGACAAAGATGCTCTGCACGTAAAACGCCGCAGCACAGGCTAGAGCGAATACCGCACAACCGATGAGCAGCATTCTGCGACGACCGAAATGATCGGACAGTGGACCGATAAACCACTGCAAAAGAATGCCCCCTGCCAAATAAAGATTGAAGGCATAGGGAACATGACTCGCACTGGCATTCAATTGATGGGTTACGGTCAACATGGCCGGCATGATCATATCGCTGGCCATATAAGTCAGAAGTTCAAAAAGAGTGATTGCAAGGCAAAAGCCAAGAAGTCTAGACGAACTTATATCTATTAAGGGTTTGTGCATGATGTTCCTGTTTATGCCGGAAGTCTGATAAGACGGCAGAACAAGAATAACCATGGCCCATGAGGATTTTCATGTGCTTATTTGAGGCCAAAAGCTTCAGTATTTTTCGTTGTGTGTCTGACTGGGGTTTTCAGGGGAAAGAGACTGGGGGGTCGTAATAAATCCCCTGCACGAAAAAAGCCCGCTATAAAGCAGACATTTATACGGAGGTTTGATAGATAAGTTTTTGGTGTCGGCGAATAAGTCGGTTATATAACCGGCCAGCCAATGTTATCGAGGCTGATCATAACTCGGCGCGCCATGGTCATAATGACGATCGCCATGCCAGCCGCCGTGGGGGAAAACGATGCAGCCACTCAGGGTCAGGAGAGCAAGCAAGGGAATCGGCTGTGTGATTCGACGAAACATTTCAAAATCCTCATGGATATCGCCGCAATGAAGTCAAATTTCGTCATCGGCTGTAACATACGACCTCGCTTGCAGCCCCTCATTCCCGCAGATCGGTAGTGGCTTGGCATGCAATCGAATACAAGTCGGATACATTTTTTGGTTCAGGAACCCGCAATGACCCAGTCGCAACGTTTGAAATACTCGATTCTGATCTCCCTGGTGGTACTGGGGATCATGTTCGGCCTTTCCTGGCTGCAAAATGCAGGGATCATCACAGAGCAGCTGTTCCAGTACATCGCCATTGGCGTGGCGGTGCTCGTGGTGGTGATCAATGGCGTGATGCGTCGCAAGGTCAAGCCTTGAGCGACGCCCCATGGCCGGACTACTCGCTGAACAGGACGGCGGCAGCCTGTGGATGCAGGCTGTAGCTTTTGTCCGGATTGAGGGTGATCACGCCTTCACCGCATAAGCGTTTCAACACTTCACGGACACTGAGAAAGGACAGGGGAATGTCCAGGTCCAGCAAGTGACTGTGCACGCCACGCACACCCAGGCTGCGGTCGCTTTGGGCGGCCGTCAGCAAGGCGTCGATCACTTTCAGGCGAATCAGACTGGTTCGCAGGCCAAAGCTCTTGAGCAGAAACCTGATCCGTTCGTTGCCGTGGCGTTCGGCTGGTTGATTGAAAACGCCCAGGGTGCTGGCCTTTGGCGCATGGCTACCGTCCGTTGGCAGTTGCGGGTTGTACATGCAAAAACTCCTTTTCAGAGCCTGATCAGGAAAAATGTGATGGGTGCTCTCAATCAATAAGACGAACGAGCCAGGCAAATAATGAAGACCCGTATGTAGAAAATTTGTCGCCAGCACGTCAGCGGCCCGTGAGCCGGGCGTGGGGTTACCCTCAAAGGCTTAAATTTTTGCTGTTTGCTTCGTTTTAAGGGGAGGCGCATTGCGTGTCATACGTCTTTTCGATCAGGAGCGAGCGTGATTATTTCCAGGCAGTTAACCAGGTTGAGCCTTGCGGGTGTGTTGCTGGGGCTGAGTCTTGCGGCAAACGCGCGCAGCCAGCCAGAGCAGGCGACAGCCGAGATTCGTCGAACCAGTTTCGGCGTGCCGCATATTCGTGCCGAAAACGAGCGCGGGCTCGGCTATGGCATTGGCTATGCCTACGCTCAAGACAATCTGTGCTTGCTGGCCAATGAGATTGTCACCGTCAATGGCGAGCGCTCACGGTATTTTGGGCCGGACCAGTTTACCGTCGAAGAGCGCGGGAACCTGGCCAGCGATCTGTTTTTCAACTGGTTGAATACGCCGCAGGCAGTCGGCGCTTTCTGGCAGGCGCAAACGCCTGAAGTTCGTGAGCTCATCGACGGTTATGTGGCCGGTTACAACCGTTCGCTGACAGAGCGCCAGGCCCAGGGGTTGCCGCAGCAATGCCAGGGCGAATGGGTGCGCTCGATCACTGCGCAGGATCTGGTCAAGCTGACCCGACGTCTGCTGGTCGAAGGCGGCGTGGGGCAGTTTGCCGAAGCATTGGCCGGCGCTACCCCGCCGAAAGCCGTTGCCCATATGGCAGGCGAACCCGTGTCGTTCCAGCTGGCGGCTTCGCGCATGCAACGTTTCGCTCTGGATCGTGGCAGTAACGCCGTGGCGGTCGGCAGCGAACGTTCGTTCAACGGACGCGGGATGCTGCTGGCCAATCCGCACTTTCCTTGGGGCGGTGGGATGCGTTTCTATCAGATGCACCTGACTATTCCCGGCAAACTGGACGTCATGGGCGCCGCGTTGCCCGGCCTGCCCATGATCAATATTGGTTTCAACCAGCACCTGGCATGGACCCACACCGTGGATTCGTCCAAGCATTTCACGCTGTATCGTCTGCAACTCGATCCCAAGGATCCGACCCGTTACCTGCTGGACGGCAAGTCCTTGCCGATGAAAAAGCAGACGCTGGCGGTGAACGTGAAGCAAGCCGATGGCCAGACCCGGCAGGTTTCCCATGTGGTCTACAGCTCGCAATTCGGCCCGATTGTGCAATGGCCCGGCAAGCTGGACTGGAACAACCAGTTCGCCTATAGCCTGCGCGATGCCAATCTGGAGAACGACCGGGTCTTGCAACAGTGGTATGCGATGAACCGTGCCGCCAGCCTCAAGGATTTGCAGGCATCGGTGCACAAGATTCAGGGGATTCCGTGGGTCAATACCCTGGCGGTGGACGATCAGGGGCAGACGCTTTACATGAACCTGTCGGTGGTGCCGAACGTCAATGCCGACAAGCTGGCCAAGTGCAGCGATCCTCGGGTCGGATTACAGATGATCCTGCTCGACGGTTCCAACAGCGCCTGTGCCTGGGACATCGACCCACACGCTGCGCAAAAAGGTATTTATGCGGCAGACAAGTTGCCGCAACTGTTGCGCAAAGACTTTGTACAACATTCCAACGATTCGGCCTGGATGGCCAACCCGGCACAACCGCTCACCGGCTTCTCGCCATTGATCAGTCAGGACAATCAACCGTTGGGGCTGCGTTCGCGTTTCGCACTGGAGCGTCTGGGCACCTTGAGCAAGGCCGGCCCTGTCGCTGCGGCAGATCTGCAACACATGGTGATGGACGATCAAGTGTATCAGGCGACCCAGGTGATGCCGGACCTGCTGCAATTCTGCGCCGCGGATCTTGGCGCCGATGCGCCGACGCTTACGCCGTTGTGTGCCAGCCTCAAGGCTTGGGATCGCCGGGTGAATCTGGACAGTGGATTGGGCTTTGTGCATTTTCAAAATGTCATGGAGCCGTTGCAGCAGATCCCTGGCATCTGGCGTGTCGCGTTCGATCCGAAGGATCCGCAACACACTCCACGTGGCCTGGCAATTGAACAGCCAGACGTCGCCAAAGCGATTCGGGCGGCGATGCTGGCCTCGGTCGAACAGGTAAAAACCCTTGGCCTGAAAGCCGATAGCCGCTGGGGTGATATCCAGGTGGTCAGCAGTGGCGGGCAGCAAACGCCAATTCACGGCGGACCGGGCACGCTGGGTGTGTATAACGCGATCCAAAGCGTGCCGAGAACCGACGGCAAGCGCGAAGTCGTCAGTGGTACCAGCTATTTGCAGGTGGTGACTTTCGATGACAAGGGGCCGCAGGCTCAAGGTTTGTTGGCATTCTCATTGTCCAGTGACCCGGCATCGAAGTACTCCCGGGACCAGACACTGGCCTTTTCGAAGAAGCAGTTGAGTGTGTTGCCGTTCACCGAGCAGCAGATCACGTCCGATCCGCAGTACCAGGCTCAGACGATCCGCGAGCAGGATGAGAAAGCAGGGAAGATCGCCGCGCAGTAATAGCGATAGCGTTCGAACGAAACATGAAGGCCGCACCCCGCAAGGGTGGCGGCCTTCAGCTTTTTGGGGCTTGTTGCGGGATCGAATTGAGGACCGGACTACCGTCCTTGTTGCGGGTCAGATAGACCGGCAGCACCTTGGGTAACGAAGCCACCAGGCTATTGAGCTCTTTGATGTTGTAGACACCACCGAGGCGAATCGAGCCGGTGCTGTGGTCCGCGATCATGACGGGCTTGTTCAAATAACGATTGATCAAGGGCAGGGCATCGGTCAGCGTCAGATCATCGAGCACCAGTTTGCCGCTGCGCCACGCCAGCGAGTGGTCATTGGCAGAGACCTGGCTGATTTGCGGCGTGAAGTCACCGTGTCGATAACGTGCCTGCATGGCAGGTTCAAGACGTGAACCTTCGCCGGGCAGGGCACCGTTGCTGGTCACCAGCACGGACCCTTCGATCAGGTTCACGCGTACCTGGTCTTCATACATCCAGACGTTGAATCGGGTACCGGTGACGCGAATTCTGCCATCGGCTGCCTTGACGATAAATGGATGCTGCAGGTCATGACTGACGCTGAAGAAGGCTTCGCCTTTTTTCAGCGTGACACGACGCTGATCCTTGTAATTGCTGAACGTCAGTTCAGTGCCCAGATTCAGCTCCACCTGACTGCCGTCGCTCAGCGTGACCTGACGAACATTATCGGTCGCCTCGAAATGCTGATAGGCATTGGGCAGCCAACCCAGGTTCCATCCGGTATAGGCCGCCAGCGGCAACGCCAAGGCGCAGACGGTGGCGGCAATGCCGAAAGTGCGCCAAGGCATTGTCGGTTTGCCGCGAACAGCCGGCGCGGGAGATTCGGGACGAGGCAAATCGCCCGCAACCTCCCAGATTTCCAGCATGGCTTCGTACTCGAAGGCGTGCAGGGGATGGGCATCACGCCATTGCTCGAACGCCTGACGCTCTTCGGCTGTGCAGTCGATGGCATGCAAACGCATGCACCAGTGCGCAGCAGCATCGGTGATGGCGTCGTATTGTGCTTGGGAGAGAGAGTGGTCGGTCATTGACTCATCCTGATTTCCTGCATTCTAACCTTGAGGGGAAGTCTGCGAGAACAACCGTCATGGCATTTGCCCATCAAAGAACAACTTATTTTCACATGGACGCTCTGAAAGCCGGGCGTCTCCAGGCAGTATCCATAACTGGAGTGAAAAAAGGGTCAAGACCTCAAGGACTGATCCCACCGTCCCGGGCTGTAGCAGCTGTCGAGCCTCAGCGAGGCTGCGTTCGGTTGCGTAGCAGTCGTGAAACCGGCTAATGCGGTTACCGCAATCTGATTTATGACTGCTACGCAGCCTCGCTAGGGCTCGACAGCTGCTACGCCGGACGTCAGACAGTGGGCGGGGCTGGCACCGGATCCAGTTGTCGACCCATTTCACAGATCAAGTGAGCGATCGAGTCGGCGTTGCGCAAAATGATGTCGGCTCGCAGGTCCACCTTCCGTGGATTCAGGAAGGCGTTGCGGGCCTCATCCATCGTTTTGCAGCTCGTCGTTTTGAGGATGTCCTTACCCACATGCTCCAACCCCTCAATCGAGTCCAGACTGATCCATGACTGCAATGTTTCGTTCCAACGGGCAAACAGTTCTTCCCTCGGGGTCTCCAGGGACAGTGCCTCTCGCTGGAAGTCCTGCTGAGTCTGTTTGGTTTCCGTGCCGAAACCGATGACGGTGGCGATCAGATCGGTGAACGGACGCCTTGCCTCAAGCGTTGCAATATCTACGGTGTTTGAAAAAATATGGGAGAACTCATGAATCAGGGTAGCGGCCCGGGCATGGTCGTCGACGTCGAAAGGTTCAGTCAAACAGGACTTGTACCAATCAAGTTGCGGGTCAAAAAACAGCTCCGTGAAATGCACATGCTTCTGTGCATCGTCATGCACAACAAAAGCGATCGTACTGGTCTCGTATTTGTTTGAACCGACCACAAAACGTTCGGAGTTCATCAAGTCCTCGTGTGGGTTCACCAGCGCTGTGCAAATGGGAACGATGACCTTTTTGATTTTGTCCAGCAGGCTGGCGTCGAGGTGGTCAGCATCAAAAAAGGTTTTAAGAAAGGTATCCAGCCGCGTCCCCGGATTCAGATGTCTGAGCTGCGCCAGATTATGCAGACTGTTAAACGTGTAATAGCGAGCCATGTCTATGGCCTGCACGATCATGCGTGCTTTTTCCGGGTGTTTTATCCGAATGTCTTCCATTCCCCGCGCTTCGATATTCAGAATGTCCCGAGCCGTGCGATCAGCAACATATTGATTGTGCATTTTCGACAGGGCTTTGCCGTAATGGACCGTATGGATGTCCGGATCGATCACTAGCTGCTGGCCGGAAGCCGCCAGCAACGCGGGACCCTGCTGTCGGTCTTTGATCATTCGCCAGACCGGCCCGGTTTTGACCACGGGGTAAACCTTTCCCTCGACGGGGGCGTACGTACGATTGCTGATCGAATCCAGGTAAGTTCCATTGGTGCTGCTCTTCCTAAGATCCTTTAATGCAACGTTCGAGGCCTCGAAAGGCTGCAACACTGTGCGCATCAGGGCCGTCGGCTTCACTTTCAACCATGGCAAGGCGGCCACCGGTTTGGCAACAGGCGCGGTGGAGGTTGCTTGCGCAGGGGGCGCTGAAGCTTCCAGCGACAATTTGCCCAACGTCACCATTTGCGCGGTGCCGGCAATAAACGCCTGCAATGCCTGTTTCCAGTGATGATCCTGTAGCGCTTCGGCGGAGTTCTTGAAGTCCTTGTAGCTTTGCCACAGTAACTGCCCATAGGCGAGTTTGCCCGGCAACAGGCCCGAAATCAGTTTGATGCCGGCGCTGAAGAGGTTTTTGGCGGTTTCCCAGTCGGCCTGGCCGGTGATCTCTGACTGGCTGCCCAGCATTTTTGATAGAAGGCCGACATTATCGCTGAACAGTTGTGCAAGCAGGTTGCCGTTAATGGGGGTGGACGCGAGAGTGATTTCGCTTTGTTGTCCTACGGTGGACTTGAGCAGATTGCCGAACAAGGTTTGCTCACCCTCGGGAAGCCGACGAATGATCAGATTCTGCAGTGCTCCTGGCACATTGATCGCAGATATAACGCTGGCTTCGTTCTCGAATTCGGTGAACACGGAGCCTGTGTGGTAGGGCGCATACAGGATTTGCGGCCCTTGATGTCCGGCACCGGGGCCGATCAGGTACAGACCCAGAGTTTTAACGGCCGTGGCACCTGCCGTCTTGATCAGTTCCAGCGGCCTGACGATGGCGTGGGCACCTGTTACAGCCGCGCGGGCAATGGCGTCCGGCATGTCGAGAACCTGCCAGATCAAATCGAAGGCGCTGGCACTGAGATGTTGCTGCAGTTTCAGTGCATGAGCGTGTTGCAACAGTTGCCACGGTAGTTGCTGAATAAAACGCTGCTTTCGTCTGTCGGCATCGGTGCCGGCTTGAGTCAATGCATCCGTCACCCGCGTTGCATAATCGCTGTGGATATTCAGTGACTGCACAAGCTGGCGCACGGCGTTCTGATCCAGGCGATCGGGAAGGGCCGTCGAGGTTGTCGAGGCAATCTTGAAGCCGATGCCTTGAGCTGCGTTGACAGGGTTCAGGGCAAACTCGGTCAGGCTACGCGCCGGCCCGGCCAGGGCCAGGTTGGGCGTGATTTTGATGTGGTCGGGGTCCAGTCGCGTTCCTGTGAATCGGCTGCCGAGCAGTGACACCAATCGGTCATGCACATAGGACTTCAGGGGCTGGACCCCGTGCAGGTAGTCTTTATCGTCGGTGACGCTGTTGTGGTATTGCTCCAGCAGTTCAATGTGTAACTGCTGTTCTTCGACAGGGGCCATGCCAAGCCATGCAGGCAGGGACTGTTGTCGGGTGATGGCCTGCGAGATCAACCTGGCTCTTTGCAAGTTGGTGTCGATGACCCGTTGCGTCATTTCGTTAAGCGCTTTGATCTGCTGTGCAGCGTCCAGCTTCAGGCTGCGCAGGTGTTCGCAACGGGCCAGGAAGTGGTCAATGGAGGATTGCGCAAGGCGCCGCAGGACGTTGCCCTCAATCAGTCGCAACGAGTTGAGCGTATAGCGCTGGTGGAATATGCGCTGGGCAGGGGGGAGGTTCTCCAGCAGTTCCAGGCGTTTGTTGGCGTCGAGCAGGCGCCGGTTCAATTCCGTCGTTGCGCTACTGACCGTCGCGAAGACTTCCAGTCCGGTCGCAGGCGTCCACAGAATTGCCCGGCCGGAGTGTTGAACATCGAGCCCGCCACGTTCGGTCAACAGTACGCAATTGGCCAAGGGCAGCAGATCCTTCTGCCCGGAGCACTCAAGGAGCAGTGAATAAGCGTCAGGCCTGAAACCATTGAGGGCAAGGCGCGTTTCTCGATCCGGTTGATCCGGGTTGAACACCGTATCGACAATGGCCCGGTCGGCGTCCCGCAGCATGGCGTTGAGCACTCGAAGGCTGGCTTCTCCCCGTACACCCACGGAAAGCGCGTGGGCCAGGCGCGGTTTCAGATTCTCCAGGTAAATGCGCTGCAGGGCCCCAGAGGCGATCGGCTGGGAGGCGAATTCCGCGCTGATCAGCGATTCGACATCGCTGAAGGTTTTTACGAACGCCGCGGCCCTATCCGCCAAGACCATGGAGGGCAGCTGGTTGCCAGATAACACCGGCCGGGTACTCCAGCGTCCTTGAACATCCAGCGTCAGTAATTGATCGCTGATCATGGCGCGGATATCCAGTGCCTTGTCGAATAAGGCATGGACGTCCACGGTACCGTCGCTGTGACGGAAAACCTGCAGAACGTATTCCATGTTTTGCCGTTGCTTGGTGATGATCGCCTCAAACAGCGTTTTGAATATCGAGCCTGAAATCACCTCGCCGGAGACCTGAGGCTGATTGAAACCGATGAACCGGTTACGCTCCTCCAGGCTCAGCAGGCCGTAGAGCTCATCTTCGTGACCGACCGCGCTGAATTTGCTCAGCAAGGTATCTTTGAGGTCCTGATAGTCCTTCAGCACCTGGAGTCCTTGCGTGGGGGTGTAAAGAAAGGCCTTGGAATTGGCGTGACTGATCATCAGTGCGCCCGCCAGTTCGACATAGTTGGATGCGTGTTCCCAAAGACGCACCGTCTCGAGGCTGAGTGCCGAGGACGTACTCGCCGTCGGCTGAATCAACGAGTGCAAGGCTTGGCTTTGTTCAGGGCTGATGATCTCGGCCTCGCGCTTGATCAGGAACTCTGCGCGCGCCTTTTCACAGATGGCCCGGCTGAAAAAAACGCGGCGGGATGCCCCGTCAGCCGCCGCATCGTCCCAGTAGCGCTGCAGTTTCCCGGAAAGCAGGCTGATCAGTTTGCTGGAAGCGGTCTTTACCGCGGTTTCCCATTGGAGTTGGTCGGTGCTCGTCGGCTTTTTTTCCGGATGGGAAAATTCATGAGACTGCCCGATCGGCCATCGCTGATGGCGGTAGTACGACAGTACCGCGTCACTCAGGGACATGGAGTTGATCCAGCGCCGGGGCGGGGCACTTTCCTGGTTGTCGTCATGGGCCGGTGCAATGGAGTAGAAGTTGAGTCGGGTCTGGCTTTGATCAAGGCCCGGGAATGGCGACTGCAGCAACTCATCAAGCAGCGTAGTGAGCAGCGAGCTGAGCGTTGGCAGCTTGAACAACTCGTCCAGCATGGCCTGCTCGTTCATTCGCTGGTTATTGGCGATGACGGTGCGCTGGTCTTCGAATATGTCGCCCTCGATGGCCTGAAAGCTCACCTGAATGTTGGCCGCAGCCGCTAATGTTTTACGCGCAGACAACGACATGAAAGCCAGCAGGTCATCGTCCTCGGTCGCGCTCTTCAGCTGACGTTCAAGCTGTTCGATCAAGGCTGCGCGGCTGTGGAACTTCTTTATGCCGGCGTACGGGGTATAGAGAATCTCACCGTTGTCATCCGGAGTGAGGCTCAACACGAAGCTGCCGGCCAAGGGGATGGAGGCCAAGTCTTGCGCATTGAGCAGGATTTTTTCGGCAGACATGGGCGGGGTCTGTTGATTGCGTAACGTTTGGCTGGCCAGTTCCAGATGACTGAACCATTCGAAATCCTTGCGCGTCAGCCCATGGGTTTTACCCAGATCATTCCAGTGGCCGGGCGAGTGCAGGGCTTGGGGGAAAAACAGCGGAGCGGGAGGTGTGGGCATCGTCGAGTCTCGTTCAGGGCGCTGCTGAATGCGCCTGTGGGTTGAGGCTCAAGACTAAAAGTCGCGGGGGAGTCGAAGGTGGTAGATAGTTACCACATGGCCGCCCGATGTTTGTGCAAACATGCGCCAAAGCGTCTTTTCGGCTCAATCGGTTCTGATCAGATGCTCCGGTTCAAGCGAAAGGTTGACAGGCTGCTCGTCGCCCGTTGTTAATCGGTTGGTTTTCGTACGCTGTTGCCCCCTCCAATAATTATTCTGGAGCTTCAGATGTCTGCGCTACACGATCCTGTGTCTACTGCTATCTCGCAAAACCTGTCCTTCGAAGCGCTGACGGCGTTGCTCGAGCAGATCTTCCTGCGCCACGGCACCTCGGCCGATGTCGCCAAAACCCTGGCCCTCAACTGCGCCGGTGCCGAGCGCGACGGGGCTCACAGCCACGGTGTATTCCGCATTCCCGGTTATGTATCGACGTTACAAAGTGGTTGGGTCAATGGTCAGGCTGTGCCGGTGGTCGAGGACGTGGCTTCGGGCTTTGTCCGGGTTGACGCCGCGAATGGTTTCGCCCAACCGGCCCTCGCGGCGGCGCGGCCATTGCTGGTCGAAAAAGCCCGCAGTGCCGGTATTGCGGTGCTGGCCATTCGTAATTCCCACCATTTCGCTGCCTTGTGGCCAGACGTCGAGCCGTTTGCCGATGAAGGGCTGGTGGCGCTGAGTGTGGTCAACAGCATGACCTGCGTGGTGCCGCACGGTGCCGATCGTCCGTTGTTCGGGACCAACCCGATTGCCTTCGCCGCCCCTCGGGCCAACGGTGCTCCGATCGTCTTCGACCTGGCGACCAGCGCCATCGCCCATGGCGATGTACAGATCGCTGCCCGCAAAGGCGAGCGCTTGCCGCCAGGCATGGGGGTGGACAGCCTCGGCCAGCCGACCCATGATCCAAAAGCAATCCTTGAAGGCGGCGCCTTGCTGCCGTTTGGCGGACACAAGGGCTCGGCGCTGTCGATGATGGTGGAGCTGTTGGCGGCGGCGTTGACGGGGGGCAACTTTTCTTTCGAGTTCGACTGGTCGAACCATCCGGGGGCGAAAACACCCTGGACCGGTCAACTGCTGATTGTGATCGATCCGAGCAAATCGGCGGGGCAGAATTTTGCCGAGCGCAGCCAGGAACTGGTCCGGCAGATGCACGGTGTGGGGCTCAAGCGGTTACCGGGTGATCGACGTCACGGGCAGCGCGCCAAAGCCAGGGTCGAAGGCATTGCGCTTGATCCTCAGACGCTGGCAGATCTGCGGGAACTGGCCGGGCTCTGAACCCTGAAAACGGAACCTGTGGGAGCGGGCTTGCTCGCGAAGGCGGCGGCACAGTCAACATTGATGTTGCCTGACACACCGCTTTCGCGAGCAAGCCCGCTCCCACATAGGTTGCGCTTGGCTTAACGACGACCCAACAACAGCCCCACCACCAAACCGAATCCGGCGGAGATGGCCACGGTTTGCCAGGGATGACCGCCGATGTAGATTTCACTGGCTTCGACCGCAGGCCTGGTCCGGTCACGCATACTGGAAACTGAACCCCGGGCCTGCTGGAGCTTCTGGGCGATTTGCCCTCGAAGGGTGTCCGCTTCTTCACCGACCAGTGAAGCACTGCTTTTCAGCAGTTTTTCCGACTCTTCGATCAGGGCCTGAAGTTCGCTGAAGACCTGATCCTTGATTTGATCATCGGCGACTTGATCGATGATTTTGCGGGCCATTAGAGTACTCCTTGCAGATAAACGGGCAGTGAACAATGGAGTCTGGCGCTATGGCAAAAGTTGCAGTCTTTTTGCGTGGCGACTCCACCCCGAAGAAAAATCCAGGGCAGGACATTTCCTCCTACAGTGTAAGATGTCGCCTATTTTACGCAGCAGGTAATCTTCCATGAGCTTCAATCTGGCCGACAAACCCCTTGCCGAGCGCGCGGCGCTTGAAGATGAAAAATCCCGTCTGTTCGAACTCTGGCAAAACAACCTGGGTAAATCCAAGGGCGAAGCCGCACGGTTGTTCGGTGAGCGTGCCAAGCGCAAAGGCAAATGGGCCGAGTGGGTCCGCGCCGAACTCGACGGCATGTCGCCCCCGGAATTCGCCAACATGGTGCGCAGTGAAGTCAATCGCCTGATGGCGGCTAAATAAGCTTCCAGACACCATTCCCCTGTTGGGAAAAGGTCGCGATAATCGCCTCGCGCACTTTCAACACCACCGGATCGAGCTGCGTACTGGTTCGCCAGCCCAGCTCGATCGGATAGCGCGGTAGCGTCAAAGGGCAGGGCAGTAGCGCCAGTCCGCTAAGCGCGGCGATACTTCGAGCCGCATGGGCTGGAATAGTCGCAACCGCCTGACTGCCCTTGAGCAGATGCGGCAACGCGGCAAAGTGCGTGGTTGACGCGCATACCCGCCGACTCAGTCCCAACGCCGCCAAGCCTTCATCGGTAATCCCGATAAAACCGCCCGATGACACCAGAATGTGTTCGCGGGCGACGAACGCCTCAAGGCTGAGAGTCTCTTGTCCCTCGGCCAGACTGAGAGGGTCCACCAGGCACAGATAATCCCCTTCACCCAGCACCTGACGACTGAGCAAACGCTCGGCAAACCCGCCTGCCGTGATCGCCAGATCGATGCTGCGCTCCATCAAGGCCTGGGCGACGATCTGGCTGTGGGTCTGGCGAAAGATCAGCCGCAGTTTCGGCGCGCGGTCCGCGATCTCTTCAATCAATCGTCGCCCGTAGGCGATTTCGAAATCATCTGACAAACCCACCGTCACCGAACGTCCGTCGTAGTGATTCGCCGCCGGATCGACCATCGCCAGACTCTGGCGGCATTTGTTCAGCGCATCGCTGACTACCGGTTTCAACTGATTGGCCTTGAGTGTCGGCGCAAGACCTCGGCCGGTACGCACGAACAGCTGATCGCCATACACCTCGCGCAATCGGCGCAACGCCGCGCTGACCGCCGATTGCGTCACGCCCAGACGTAGTGCGGCACGGCTGGCGCTGGATTCCTCATGCAGGGCTTCGAAGACTTTGAGCAGATTGAGATCGACGGTGGCGATATTCATTTGGTTCATATCATTCAGCAGTGAGTCGGGCTTTGTTCATGATCCTGTGGCGCCGGACAATGAGCAACACCTCATTACTCGGAGTCATCGCGATGCCCAAGTCCATCGTTGCTGCGCTGCAAATCGGCGCCTTGCCCGGCGGCAAGGCTGAAACCCTCGATCAAATCCTCTCCTGGGAAACCGCCATTATCGAATCCGGTGCCGCGCTGGTGGTCATGCCGGAGGCGTTGCTCGGCGGGTACCCCAAAGGCGAAGGCTTCGGTACGCAGCTCGGCTATCGACTGCCGGAAGGTCGTGAAGCGTTTGCGCAGTATTTCGACAACGCCATAGACGTGCCCGGTGCCGAAACTGAAGCCTTGGCCGGATTGGCCTCACGCACCGGGGCCAATCTGGTGATCGGCGTGATCGAGCGCGCGGGTAGCACGTTATATTGCACCGCGTTGTATTTCGACCCGCAGGCCGGACTGGTCGCCAAGCATCGCAAACTGATGCCCACCGGTACCGAACGGCTGATCTGGGGCAAGGGCGATGGCTCGACCTTGCCGGTGATCGACAGCCAGGTCGGGCGAATCGGCGCCGTGGTGTGCTGGGAAAACATGATGCCGCTGCTGCGCACCGCGATGTACGCCAAAGGCGTGGAGGTCTGGTGTGCGCCGACCGTGGACGAGCGGGAAATGTGGCAGGTGAGCATGCGCCACATCGCCCATGAAGGACGCTGCTTTGTCGTCAGCGCCTGTCAGGTCCAGGCCTCGCCGCAAGTCTTGGGCGTGGACATCGCCAACTGGCCGGCGGAGCGCCCGTTGATTGCCGGCGGCAGCGTGATTGTCGGGCCCATGGGCGACATTCTCGCCGGGCCGCTGCGTGACGAAGCGGGTTTGCTGACTGCCGAAATCGACACCGAGGACCTGATCCGCGCCCGTTACGACTACGACGTGGTCGGGCACTACGCGCGCCCGGACGTATTTGAATTGACGGTGGATGAGCGGGCCAAACCGGGCGTGCGGTTCAACGTATAACTTAATGTGGGAGCGGCGGTGCGACGATTCGACTTGTTCGCGAAGAGGGCGTGTCAGTCGACATTAATATTGCCTGACACACCGCCTTCGCGAGCAAGCCCGCTCCCACAGTGGATCTTCAGCGCAGTTGAAGCCTCGGCATCGGCCAGTTCCAGCGGGCGCAAGATCAGTCGTTCGGTGTAGAGCGTTGGAGCGGCGTGCATCGTGGGTGACCTCCTTGTAGGGACGGGTGGTGCGCGATGCGCAGCGTCGATTGTCGTCTAGTCTCTAGGCGTTCACACCCCTGTCAACGGATGGACTGTCCATGAGTTTGTTACTCGGCCCGATTCTGCAATTTCGTGGCATCAACAGTAATGTCTATAACGTGTCTGCCCTAGTGGTTTTACCTTTGGGTGAATCATCACCCAGCGTAAAAGTCCCCGGCGGTGTCACTGCCGGCAAACCGTTGGCCATCGCCGATATCCCGTTGCTCAGTCCTCAGTACCGCGTCTGGCGCATCGATTTCAAAGCGCTGCAAGACCAGGCTGTTGCCAGCACTTACACGATCAAGATAGAGGGTGCGCAGGCCAACTTCGTCGTTCCGGCCGAGGGCCAGTCGCCGCGCATAGCCTATGTGTCGTGCAACGGCTTTTCGAACCCCAAGGACATGGAGAAGGTGGACAGGAACCATGAGCGCTGGGAGCACATGTGGGGGGCTCATCAAAGCAAGCCCTATCACCTGTTGTTGATGGGGGGCGATCAGGTTTACAGCGATGACATGCGCAGCAATCTGTCGTCGATGAAAACATGGTTTGCCAAACCCTTCGCCGAGCGCAAAAAGGCGGTCTACAGCAAAGTGATCGAAGCCGATCTGGACAAGTTCTTCGCCAGACTCTACCTGGAGCGCTGGAAACAGCCTGAGGTCGCGAAGCTGCTCAGCGCCGTTCCGACGGTAATGATGTGGGACGACCATGACATCATCGATGGCTGGGGTTCCTACGATGAGATTCTGCATTCAAGCCCGGTGTTCCAGGGGCTGTTTGCCACGGCCAAACGCTATTTCAGGATTTTCCAACAGCAACTGATCCAGACTCATCCGCACCTCAAACCGTCCGCTGATACCCACCCTTGTGCGATTCCCGATACCGCTGACGGCTTTCACCTGGGGTTTACCGGCCTGGGCGAATTGGCATTGCTGGTTCCCGACTTGCGCAGCGAACGTGCGCCGGATTTGACGACTGCGCCGGCTCGGCAAACCCGGATCATTTCGCCCGTCAGTTGGGATGCGATTTATGCCTGGCTGGGCAAGGCCAAGGGGCATAAGCACTTGCTGCTGATGTCGAGTATTCCCGTGGGTTACCTTGATTTGCAGGCGGCGGAAAAGGCACTGGACCTGATCTCGGGGCAACAGGAGCTTGAGGACGATTTGCGCGACCATTGGCGAAGCCTGCCCCACCGGGACGAACGCAAGCGGCTGATCATGCGTCTGCTGGATTTCGCCCATGCCGAGTCATGCAAGGTCACGCTGGTGTCCGGTGATGTTCATGTGGCAGGGGCCTGCGTGATCGAATCGACGTTGTCCCGGCATCGCAATGATGGTTCGGGATTGATCTACCAATTGATTTCGACCGGGGTCGTGCATCCTGCACCGCCGGTGCTGGCAGTGCAGTTTCTGGAGTCCATTGGCAAGCACCAGGAACAGATCGACTACGGCATCACCGGAACCATGTTGCCCATTGGTGCACGGGGACGTTACCTGATCGCCGCTCGAAACTGGCTGGCGATAGAGCCGGATGAAGACAGCACCGGCAAAAGTCGGCTGTGGGCCAATTGGCACGTAGAAGGCATCAAACATTGTGTGACCCAGGTGATCGATCCGGTTAAGCCGTGGGCCGAACCGTGAGCGTTACCACGTGCCGGTGGTCGGCTCCGGCAGGCGGAGTTTGCCGCGATCAAGGAAACGCATCGTGCCGAACACGCCACCAGCCAGTTTGCCCCGAAGCACGTAAGGCAGATTGTTCAGTGTCTGCGTCTGACCCAGCCCGAGGGTCTGACGCAGCACCGAGAAGGCCGAAACGCTCACCGGCACCACGATCACCGCTTCGGAAAACCGCGGAATCGAGCCCGACTGGTCGCTGACACCAGAGGCGAGGGATTGACCGTTCACCTCCAGATCCAGGGCCACGCCGTTGTAGTCGATCGCCGTTTCATTGGGGTTCTGCACGCGCAGTTTTACCGCGAAACGCACTTCCAGTTCCTGGCTTGGCAGTGGCTCGATACCGACCACATTGATGTTCAGCGGGTCGTGTTGGGGGAACAGGGCGCAGGCGCTCAGGGAGAGCAACAGGAGGGACAGAGACAGGGCAAACAATCTGCGCATGGACAGGTTCTCGTAAAGAAAAAGGCCGAGCCGCTCGTGGCTCGGCTCTTGAGTATTACGCACGGTCTACCTGTGCGACAGCCGCAGGTGAAACGGGTTCACTCTCCACGCCGGTGAACCAGGCAAGGTCAAAAGATCGCAGCCTTTCGGCAGCTCCGCAATGAAAATACTGTAGGAGCGAGGCTTGCCCGCGAAGAATACGCCGCGGTTTTTCAGGTATTACGCGTCATCGTTCTTCGCGGGCAAGCCTCGCTCCTACGGGGCAAGCCAATTGCTCTTCAAGCAAACGCCGCAAGCAAATCCTCTTCAAAGGCTTTTTGCGCATCCCCCGGCACCTGCGCGCGATGGCGGGCCAGATGGAACGCCACCTCAAAACTCATGTCGCCCTGGCGCACGGCGCGCAGCAACCCTTTGTCTTCCCAACTGCGGGCGAAGTGATCGGGCAGGTAGCCAACGTGCTTGCCGGAAAGAATAAAGGCGAGGGTGCCTTCGACCTGCTCGGAACGGGCCGAACACATTTTTCCCTGAAACGGCTCGTCGCTGCGCAGGAAGCGGTAAGGGTGATCGACCCGGTCGCAGGCCTGAAGCGCCTGATCGTCAGGCGCCTCATCGGTGAACAACGGATGCCCCGGGGCGCAATACAGGTGCTGGGTTTCAGTGAACAGTTCGCGGTAGTCAAAAGCGCTTTGCGCCAGCGAGAAATAGCCGATCGCCAGGTCCAGCCGTTGTTGCAGCAACAGCCGCTCCATTTCGCCGGGCATGGCGCTGATCAACTCGATACGCACCGACTCGTCCCGTTCGCGAAAGCGCCGGATCGCCTCGGCAACCCGTTGCAGCACCGATTGATCAAGTGCTTCGGACAAGCCCAGGCGCACTTCGCCGATCAAGCGTCCCGCCACGCCGTTGGATTGATGACGGAACGCTTCAATCGATTCGAACAAGGCACGAATGGCAAGGAGCAGCTGTTCGCCCTTGGGGGTGATTTTGAACCCGCCCTTGCCGCGACTGCACAGGCGATAGCCGAGCCGGGTTTCGAGCCTGGCCATCTGCTGGCTGATGCTTGACTGGCTCAGCCCCAGCTCCCCCTGAGCCGCGCTGAAACCACCGCATTCCACCACGCTGACGAACAGGCGCAGCAGCTGCAGGTCGAGGTCATGAAGTTGACCGAGCATCAAACATTACTCCGCAATAAAGTCAGGATAATTAACTTGG
Organism: Pseudomonas sp. PDM24; assembly: GCF_019218905.1. Lineage (NCBI taxonomy): Bacteria > Pseudomonadati > Pseudomonadota > Gammaproteobacteria > Pseudomonadales > Pseudomonadaceae > Pseudomonas > Pseudomonas sp. PDM24. Next base: position 1,117,689 of record NZ_JAHUWR010000001.1, read on the forward strand.
TATTTTTCCAATGTAACTGACGACGCATCCTGCAGTCACTTCCTCCGGTCAGGTGTTCGTCATGGCTCCGCTCTTCAAGCTGTGTTTACCCGCACTGTTCCTCGCCATGGCCGTGCCGGCCCAGGCCGAGGAAAAAGTCCTCAATCTCTACAGTTGGGCCGATTACGTCGCGCCCGACGCCTTGCGGCGGTTCGAAAAGGAAACCGGCATCCACGTGCGCTACGACACGTTCGATACACCGCAAGTGCTGGAAACCAAGCTGCTCACCGGCGGCAGTGGCTACGACGTGGTGGTACCGTCGTCCAGCGTTCTGGCCCGTGGGCTGGCGGCGGGTGCGCTGAGGGAAATTCCTCACGATGGCCTCAAGGGTTACGCCAACCTCGATCCGGACATGCTGGAAAAACTGGCGGCGGTCGACCCCGGCAATCGTTATGGCGTGCCTTATACCTGGGGCACGCTCGGGTTGGGAATGAATGTCGAAGCAGTGCAGCAGCGCTTGCCCAACGTACCGCTCAACAGCCTGGACCTGTTGTTCAAACCCGAATACGCCAGCAAGTTGAAAGATTGCGGCATCGCGATTCTCGACTCGCCCCAAGAGGTGATCGGCCTGGCGCTGCACTATCTGGGTAAAGATCCCTACAGCACCGACAAGGCTGATCTGACAGCCGCCGATGCACTATTGCGTCAGTTACAGCCGTCGGTGCTGTACGTCGCCACCGGGCGGCAGATCAACGATCTGGCCAATGGTAGCGTCTGCCTGGCATTGACCTACAACGGTGACGCGAGCATGGCCGCCGATCAGGCGCGCAAGGCCAACAAGCCGTTCGAAGTGGCCTACCGCATTCCGCGGGAGGGCACGCTGGTGTGGCAGGACAACCTGGCGATTCCCAAGGACGCGCCGCACCCCGAAGCCGCCCGGGCCTTCATCGAGTTCATGTTGCGTCCCGAATCTGTCGCCGCGCTGACCAATACGTTGTTCTTCGCCACGGCCAATCGGGCGGCGACGCCTTTGGTGGATGAGGCGGTGCGCAGCGATCCCGACATCTACCCGCAGAGCGAAGTACGTGAGCGGCTGTACGCCGACCGCAGCATGAGCCTCAAGGACATGCGTCAGCGCACCCGCTTGTGGACCACTTTCCGTAGCCGCCAATAAGCCAATAACAAGGAATACACCATGGACGTCCCTGCACAGAACGATCAGGCCATGACCCGCGACAGTCTTTACGGGACTGCCGCCGAAAGCACCTACGCCGGCATCACCAGTTTCATGCGCCGCCGCTACAGCCGCGACTTGCGTGGCGTCGACGTGGTGGTCAGCGGCGTGCCGTTCGACACTGCCACCAGCAATCGTCCCGGCGCGCGTTTCGGACCGCGCGGCATTCGGGCGGCGTCCACCGGGATCGCCTGGGCACGCCATTGGCCGTGGACGTTTGACCCGTTCGATCACTTGGCGGTGATCGACTACGGCGATTGCGCCTTCGACTACGGCACGCCGCAGTCGGTGCCGGATAGCATCGAAGCCCACGCCGAGCACATCCTGAGCGGTGGTTGCGCGATGCTGACGTTTGGCGGCGATCACTTCATCAGTTATCCGCTGCTCAAGGCCCATGCCCGTCAGCATGGCCCGTTGTCATTGATTCACTTCGACGCCCACAGCGACACCTGGCCGGATGAGGAGGGCAAGCGCGTCGATCACGGCACGATGTTCTGGCATGCGGCCAAAGAAGGGTGGGTGGATCCGTCGCGCTCGGTGCAGATCGGATTGCGTACCACCAATGACGATCATCAGGGCTTTCAGGTACTGGATGCGCGGCAGGTGCATCGGCAAGGGTGCGAAGCGATCGTCGAGGCGATTCGTGCCCGGGTCGGTGATCATCCGGTGTACCTGACCTTCGACATCGACTGCCTCGACCCGGCCTTTGCGCCGGGCACCGGAACGCCGGTGTGCGGCGGTTTGAGCACGGTGCAGGCGCTGGAGATTCTCGGCGGTTTGCGCGGGATCAACCTGGTGGGGATGGACGTGGTGGAAGTGGCGCCGGCCTACGACAGCGCGGACATTACCTCACTGGCAGCGGCGACATTGGCCATGGAGATGCTGTGTTTGTATGCGGCCAGGCATAAGGTCGATCGGTAGTTTTTGTGGTGTCTGGTATGGCGCCTTCGCGGGCAAGCCTCGCTCCTACAGGTTTTGTGTCGTGCCCAAATCACGCGGCAATCGCTGTACCTGTAGGAGCGAGGCTTGCCCGCGAAGCTTTTCAGACCGACCAATCGCTCCTGCCAGTTTCTGACAACAGCCTCTGCTAAGCTCCGACGACTTTTCAGGAAAGAGCCTGCCGACCGTGTCGCGAACCAGCCGTTTACTGACTTTGTTACAAGTGCTGCGGGGCAAAAGTCGTCCGGTGACGGCGGCGACATTGGCCAGCGAACTGGAGATTTCCGAGCGCACGCTGTACCGCGATATCGCGGAACTGACCGCGCTCGGCGCACCGATTTTTGGCGAGGCGGGGATCGGCTACGTATTGCGCAGCGGTCTGTTTCTGCCGCCCTTGATGCTCAATGCCGATGAGACCGAAGCCATCGTGCTTGGCTTGCGTTACGTGGATCAGCGTGGCGATGAGGTGTTGGGCAAAGCCGCGGCCGATGCCCTGGCAAAAATCGCCGCGGTACTCGACCCCTCCGCCCAGGAGGCCTTGCGCAATCCGACGGTGCTGCCGGGTCCGCCGGGTTATGGCTATCCGCAAAATGCCGTGCCTTTGAACGTGTTTCGCCAAGCCATCCGCGATCAGGCCAAGCTGCACATCGACTACGCGGACGCCAATCAGGTGCCGAGTCAGCGGCTGATCTGGCCACTGGCTCTGGGTTTTCTCAACGAGGTGCGGATCATCGTCGCCTGGTGTGAGTTGCGCAGTGCCTATCGCACCTTTCGCACCGACCGGATCTCAGCCGCCAGCGAGCAGGGTGAGCGCTATCCGGGGCGGCGCAGCGACCTGTTGCGCACCTGGCGCAAGCAGATGCAACTCGACGAAGCAGGGCGTTTCACTCCTGACAAGAATTGACACAGGCTTGTTTTAGCATGGCTCCAGAATCAACTCACAAGGAGCCGTAAACATGTCCAATCCAGCCTCTTCACTGGCCCCCGCCATCGCCGCCTACATTGCCGCTGCCAATGCTCGCGACACGTCGAAGGTTGCCAGTTTTTTCGCTGAGGATGCCAACGTGTTCGATGAGGGGCAGCATCAGGTCGGCACACAAGCCATCGCCCAATGGATGCAAGACACCGCACAACGTTATCAGCCCCGGGTCGAGGTGCTCGACGTTCAACTGCGCACCGGCAAAGTGCTGGTGCACAATCTGATCTCCGGAACGTTCCCTGGCAGCCCGCTGGAACTGCGCTACATGTTCCGCCTCAATGAGCAGGGCAAGATTGCCCGACTGGACATCTCGCTGTAACCCGGCGCGAAACCTGTGGGAGCGGGCTTGCTCGCGAAAGCGGTGTTCATTCAGCATTGATGTGGCTGACCCGACGCCTTCGCGAGCAAGCCCGCTCCCACATGGATTGCGTTTTACCTATACTGCCGCGCATGAATGTCGACTCTCCCTTAAGCGCCTGGCAACACGCCATCGAACAGAAGGGCTTCGTCCAGGACGAAGCTCAGGAACATGCCGTGTGGGCGTTGCAAAAATGCCATGAAGCCTTGCATGAAGACCGCGCGTCCATTACCGGTGTGTACCTCTGGGGGCCGGTCGGGCGGGGCAAGACCTGGTTGATGGATCAGTTCTACCAAAACCTGCGCGTCCCGGCCCGACGTCAGCACTTTCATCATTTCATGGGCTGGGTGCATCAGCGCTCCTTTCAATTGACCGGCACCGCCGACCCATTGAAAGCGCTGGCCCGCGAGCTGAGCCAGGAAGTGCGGGTGCTGTGTTTCGATGAACTGTTCGTCAACGACATCGGTGACGCGATCATTCTCGGGCGTTTGTTTCAGGTGATGTTCGAGCAGGGCGTGGTGGTGGTCTGCACCTCCAATCAACCGCCGGATCAGCTGTATGCAGATGGCTTCAATCGTGACCGGTTCGTGCCGGCTATTGCTGCAATCAAACAACACATGCAGGTGATAGCGGTGGATGGCGGGGAAGATCATCGCTTGCATCCTGGCGCCGGTCTGCAGCGTTACTGGGTGAACGTACCGGGTCAGCCCGGCGCGCTGAGCGAGGTGTTCAAAGCCTTGACCGTCGGCCAGTCGCTGTCCAGCGATCCGGTCAAGATCGGCTACCGTTCGGTCAATGTTATGCAGGCCAGTCAAACCGTGCTCTGGTGCCGTTACACCGAGCTCTGCGAGCAGCCCTTTGCCGCCATGGACTTCATGGCCCTGTGCGACACTTTCAGCGCTATTCTGTTGAGCGACGTGCCGAACCTCAGCGCGCAAAAACGCGAAGGGCGCATTGCCCGCGGCACTGAAGACGGCGTCGAAAGGGTGGCGGCGGGGGATCGCGAGTTGCCGCAGTTGTCGATGCATGACGATGGCGTGCGGCGGTTCATCGCCCTGGTGGACGAATGCTACGACCGCAAGGTGCCGCTGTACCTCGAGGCGCAGGTGCCGATGGAGGCGTTGTACACCGAGGGCTATCTGGAGTTTCCGTTTCGTCGCACCCTTAGTCGTCTGCAGGAAATGCAGCTCAAACGTTTCGCCGAGGTTTGATATCCGGGAGGAGCGAACATGAATCAGCCCTTGTCCCACCATTTGCTGACCATGGCCTATCAGAACGCTTGGGCCAATCACCGACTGGCCAAGGCCTGGCTTCAGCTAAGCCCGGCCGAACTGGCAGCGCCGCGAGTCAGTTTCTTTCCCAGCCTCAGCGCGACCCTCAATCACATTCTGACCTGTGACTGGTTCTATATGGATGCACTGGAGCGGGAGTTGCGCGGTGACGAACCGCATCCCGATTGCTACGTGTTTTTCAACGAAGACGAGCCGTTCGCCCACGGCGCCGATCTCAAGCGCGAGCAAGCCCTGGTGGACCGTCGACTGATTGCCTACTGCGAGCAACTGCGCGACGCAGACCTCGGACGGCTCGTGACCATCGCGCGCGACACCCCGCAACATGACAGCCGTTTGCGCATGCTGTCCCATTTGTTCGAGCATCAGATTCATCATCGCGGGCAGGTTCACGCGATGCTCAGTGGCACCTCGGTCACGCCGCCGCAACTGGACGAGTTTTTCTGTGCCGGTGAGGCAAAACTGAGGGCTGAGGATTTTGCCGAGCTGGGATGGACCGAGGCATTGATCTGGGGCGTTTGAGAGGGAACGATCACAACAGGATCCGGTTGTTGGCACCCCGGCACTCGCGATAAGGTCGTCAGACCTTTCAGCGCGCAAGAAGCGAGCTGGGGCAACTTGTGTGATTGAGGGTGGAAATGGAATCCGCAGAAATTCTTGTGCTTCAGGCCAGCTACACCAACCCGGTGCATGCCGAGGCGATTTGTCTTGTATTGAACCACTACGCCGAAGACCCAATGGGCGGCGGTCACCCGTTACCCGCCGATAGATTGCGACAACTGCCGGGGGAACTGGCCAAACGTCCCCATGCCTTCAGCGTACTGGCGTTTGTCGGCGGCGAGCCGGCAGGGTTGGTCAACTGTTTTGAAGGTTTTTCGACCTTCGCCTGCCGGCCATTGGTGAACGTGCACGATGTGGCGGTGGTGTCGAAGTTTCGCGGGTTGGGGTTGAGCCAGAAGATGCTGCACAAAGTCGAAGACATCGCGCGCCAGCGCGGCTGCTGCAAAATCACTCTGGAAGTACTGGAAGGTAACGCGGTGGCTCAGGGGGCTTATGGCAAATTCGGTTTTGCGCCAGGCATGTTCGACCCGGCGCATGGCCGGATGCTGTTCTGGATCAAAGCGCTTTAATGCGCAGTCCTGATGAACCGCTTTTTGTAGGAGCCAGGCTTGCCGGCGAAGGCGTCCTTAAGTGCGCCTTCGCCGGCAAGCCTGGCTCCTACAAAAAAACTACTGCTGAACGACTTCCGGCGTGATAGGTGCGCCCTTGGGTTTCATCAGGCTGAAGTCGATCAGCGGCCTCTGCTTACGCGCATAAGGGTCGCCGATCATCAATGGCCGAGGCTTGAAGCTGTCGCTGACCAGGCTTTTGCTGCGGTCCAGTTCATCGAAACTCAGGCCGGCCAGATCCGCCCACGTGTGAATCAGTTGCGAGCTGCTGTACGGCCGGCTCAGATCGCCGGCAAAACTCCAGTCATGGGTTTCGCGCCATTTCGGCGAGGCCCAGGCCATGAACGGAATGGTGTACATCGGCGCCGTCGGCTTGCTCTCGTTGCGGCCCAGGGTTTTATGGCCTACGGAGTCGAAGACGTCTTCGCCATGGTCGGAGAGGTACAGCAGGAAGCCGTTCGGATCAGACTTGGCGTAGTCCTTGATCAGGCTCGACACCACGAAGTCGTTGTACAGCACTGCGTTGTCATAGCTGTTGTACGTCGGCACCTGATCGTCACGCACACCGTCCGGAACGCCTTTGCGGTCAGTGAACTTGTTGAATGTCGGCGGGTAACGGTACTGGTAGCTCATGTGCGTGCCGAGCAAATGCACAACGATCAGCTTGCGTGGTGCCGCATCGGCCAGCGCCTTGTTGAACGGCTCTATCACATCGCCATCGTACTGGGCGGCGTTCTGGTTGCGGTTGTTGTTCAGGTACACCTGCTCGTCGGCCTGCTCGGAGAAGGTCGTGAGCATGGTGTTGCGCTTGGTCATGGTCTGCTGGTTGGTGATCCAGAAAGTCTTGTAACCCGCCTGTTTCATCATGCTGACCAGCGACGGTGTCGACAGGTACAGGTCCGGGTTTTCTTCGTCGGCGAACGTCAGCACTTGCTGCAACGCCTCGATGGTGTAGGGGCGTGGCGTAATGACGTTATCGAAAACCGCCAGTTGGTCCTTGAGCTTGTCCAGTTCCGGCGTGGTTTGCCGAGGGTAGCCGTACAGGCTCATACGCTGACGGTTGGTGGACTCGCCGATCACCAGCACCAGGGTCGCCGGCTGATTGGCCATCGAATCGGAGAGGTTCTTGAGCGGTGGAATTTTGCTGGCGCTGTGAAGCATGTCTTGCATGCCGGCCAGGGTATCGAGGTAACGGTGATAGGCCACGGCCATCTGCCAAGGCACGGCGGGCTCGATGCGGGTTTCGAACTTCTCGAAGCCGCCCGCCAGGCTGCCGCTGCGTGCGGTGTGCTTGATTAGCGGGTAACCGACCACGGCTAGCAGAATTGCCGTCGCCGCGACCAATGCCTGACCACGTGGCAGGTACACCGGACGCAAGCGGGTCCACAGGAAATACGCGAACGCGGTGTGGGCGAGGAACGCCAGTACCATCCACCAGGCAAAATACTGGGTCATGTACTCGCCGGCTTCAGACACGTTCGATTCGAACATGATGAAGATGACGCTCTGGGAAAATTCCTGCTGATAGATGAAGAAATAACCGAGGCTGGCCATCGAACAGGCCCACAGGACCACGCCGATCAGTGCGGACATCACCCGTGTTTTTCTGGGGAACAGCAGCATCGGCGCGAGCCAGATGGCGCTCATCACAAAGGCCTGGCGGAACCCGGTAAAACCGGAGGTGCCCGTCAGTTGAATCAGCAGTTGGGTGATGCCGGAAAAATACCAGAAGAACAGAAATAACCAGAGAAATCCTGCCCAATCAAAACCTTTCGCAGACGTTTTGCTGCGTTTAAACAAAGCCATTCAGCACTCCAGCCTGATAATTACTTCGGCCGTCGGCACTCTCCTTGTCGCAGACGAGCGGGCGCCGCGTGGATACCGAGCGGCCACAATGAGCCGGAGTATCAACAAGAAGGTGTGAAAAGTTTGTGAGTTGCCAGAGCTGGCAGGGTTGCAGCGAGTCGGAAACAGCAGCGGCTGCTTCCGAGTCAAACGAGGGTCAGGCGTGGGGGGCGCGTTGGGTGACGGGCAAGGGCTGAGCCTGATTGCCTTGGGTCAGCAGGCGCAATTGGGCGACTTCCCGCTTCAACTGGTCGCGCTCATCTTTCAACTGGCGCAGTTCATCGCGACGGATCGTGACGTAAAGGGTTTGTGCTGGCAGTGCTGTGTGTACGGTGCCCATTGCTCACCTCGCAAATGGCTGTCTCAACTGTAAGTTCGCTCCCGATTTCGGGTGCTCACTTACTATCGGCGCCGATTTTGATTTCTTTTGCCCCTGAAGGGAACTTTTTTATTTTTCATGGTCGTTGTGTCTTCGGTACGATTCCCGACGTTATCAGTCTGGATCGGGCACAATGCCCGGAAACTTCATCCCCATACGCTGGACTAACTCGAATGAGTCGCGTTGGGCTATAACCTTTGACACACTTTATTTGTAGTAGGGAGCATCAGTACATGCAACTCGGGATTATTGGACTGGGCCGCATGGGCGGTAATATTGCGCGGCGCCTGATGCTCAACGGACATACCACCGTTGTTTACGACCGCAATAGCGCCTTTGTCGATACCCTGGCTGAAGAAGGCGCCACCGGTGTTGCCGACTTGCCAGCCCTGGTCGCTGGCCTGGCCAAACCACGCGCGGTGTGGGTCATGCTGCCCGCCGGCGCACCGACCGAAGACACCATCGACACCCTGAGTACCTTGCTTGAAGCGGGCGATACCATCATCGATGGCGGCAACACCTTCTATAAGGATGACATCCGCCGGGCCAAAACCTTGTCGGAAAAAGGCCTGCACTACATTGACGTCGGCACCTCCGGCGGCGTCTGGGGCCTGGAGCGTGGTTACTGCATGATGATCGGCGGCGATGCCGACACCGTTAGGCGTCTTGACCCGCTGTTCGAAACGCTGGCCCCGGGCATGGGCGATATCCCGCGCACCAAGGATCGCCAGTCCGATGACGATCGCGCCGAGCGCGGTTACATCCACGCAGGCCCGGCCGGTTCTGGCCATTTCGTGAAAATGATTCACAACGGCATCGAATACGGAATGATGCAGGCCTTCGCCGAAGGCTTTGACATCCTCAAGACCAAAGCCAGCACCAACCTGCCGGAAGACCAGCGTTTCGACCTGAACGTTGCCGACATCGCCGAAGTCTGGCGTCGTGGCAGCGTGGTATCGTCCTGGCTGCTTGACCTGACCGCCGACGCACTGGCCAGCGATCCGAAGCTCGACGGCTATTCAGGTTCGGTGGCTGACAGCGGTGAAGGTCGCTGGACCATCGAAGCGGCCATGGAGCAATCGGTACCGGTACCGGTGCTGTCGAACTCGCTGTTCTCGCGCTACCGTTCGCGCGGGCAAGGCACCTTTGGCGACAAGATTCTCTCGGCCCAGCGCTTCGGCTTCGGCGGCCATGTGGAGACCCCGAAAAAATGACCCATGTGATCCGCAGGAAATCCAAGGCAGAACCCGCACCGCCTACCACGCTGTTTCTGTTCGGTGCCCATGGTGATCTGGTCAAGCGCCTGCTGATGCCGGCGCTGTACAACCTGAGTCGCGACGGTTTGCTGGGGAATGGACTGCGGATCATCGGCGTTGATCACAACGCTATCAGTGACGAAGCCTTCGCCAAAAAGCTCGAAGATTTCATTCGGGTGGAAGTGGCGGCCAAGGTTGGCAAGGGCGATCAAGCCCTTGATCCGGCGTTGTGGGCCAAACTGGCCAAGCACATCAGCTATGTCCAGGGCGACTTCCTTGACGAACGCACCTACGAAGCGCTGGCGGCGAAAATCGCCGACAGCGGCACGGGCAATGCGATTTTCTATCTGGCCACCGCGCCACGCTTTTTCAGCGAAGTGGTGCGGCGTCTCGGTGCTGCCGGATTGCTGCAAGAAACCCCCGATGCCTTCAGAAGGGTGGTGATCGAAAAGCCTTTCGGCTCCGATCTGCATACCGCAGAAGCCTTGAACGCGTGCTTGCTCAAAGTGATGACGGAAAAGCAGATCTACCGGATCGATCACTATCTGGGCAAGGAAACCGTGCAGAACATTCTGGTCAGCCGGTTCTCCAACAGCCTGTTCGAAGCCTTCTGGAACAACCATTACATCGACCACGTGCAAATCACCGCCGCCGAAACCGTCGGCGTGGAAACCCGTGGCAGTTTTTATGAGGTCACCGGCGCCCTGCGGGACATGGTGCCCAATCACCTGTTCCAATTATTGGCGATGGTGGCCATGGAACCACCGGCCGCTTTTGGCGCCGATGCGGTACGCGGCGAAAAAGCCAAAGTTGTCGGCGCGATCCGCCCCTGGTCGACCGAGGAAGCGCGAGCCAACTCGGTGCGCGGCCAATACACCGCCGGCCAGATCAATGGCGAGCCGCTGCCCGGTTATCGCCAGGAAGCCAACGTGGCGCCCGACAGCACGACCGAAACCTATGTCGCGCTCAAAGTCATGATCGACAACTGGCGCTGGGTCGGCGTGCCGTTCTACCTGCGCACCGGCAAGCGTATGAGCGCGCGCGACACCGAGATTGTCATTTGCTTCAAGCCGGCGCCGTATGCGCAGTTCCGCGACACCGAGGTCGATGAGTTGCAGCCGACCTACCTGCGGATCCAGATTCAACCCAACGAAGGCATGTGGTTCGACCTGCTGGCCAAGCGGCCGGGGCCGGCGTTGAACATGGCCAATATCGAGCTGGGTTTTGCCTACAAGGATTTCTTTGAGATGCAGCCATCGACCGGCTATGAAACCCTGATCTACGACTGCCTGACCGGCGATCAGACGCTGTTCCAGCGCGCCGACAACATCGAGAACGGCTGGCGCGCCGTGCAGCCATTCCTCGATGCCTGGCAGCAGGACGCAACGGTGGAGAACTACGCGGCCGGCGAAGACGGACCTCAGATTGCTGATGAGCTGCTCACCCGCGATGGTCGCGTCTGGCACAGCGTCGGATGAGTGAGATAACGCAACAGCCCATCCGTTTTCTGCTCAGCGACATGGACGGCACGTTACTGCTCCCTGATCACAGCCTCAGTCAGCGCACGATCGAAGCGGTCCGCGCCTTGCGCGAGGCTGGCGTACTGTTCAGCCTGGCCACCGGACGTCCGCCTAAAGCCATGCTGCAACAGATCGAAGCCCTGGGTGTCGATCTGCCGACGGCGGCCTTCAATGGCGGCACCCTCGTAAACCCGGGCGGCAGTGTGCTGGTTGCACATTATTTGCCGGCAACGGCGGCGCTGACGGCGCTGACATTGTTTGCCGATCAGCCGGACATTGAAGTCTGGGTGTTCAGTGGCGGCGACTGGCTGTTGAAAGATCCGTACGGCCCGATGGTCCCGCGAGAGCAGCACGGCTTGGGTTATCCGCCGGTGGTGGTCGAGAATTTCGAGCCTTACCTTGCACGTATCGACAAAATCGTCGCGGCCAGCAACAACGCCGAACTGTTGATCGAACTGGAAGCGCAGTTGCTGCCCAAGGTCGAAGGGCAGGCGCAGGTTTCGCGTTCACAACCGATCTATCTGGACGTGACGGCGATGCTGGCTAACAAGGGCGAGGCATTGGCGACACTGGCCGAGTTTCTCGGGGTGCCGCTGGAACAGACCGCCGCCATGGGTGACGGTGGCAATGACCCGGCGATGTTTCACCGGGCCGGGTTGTCGATCGCCATGGGGCAGGCGGAAGAGGCGGTGAAGCGTCAGGCCGACGTGGTGACCGGAGCCAATACCGAAGACGGCGCGGCCCAGGCGATTGAGAAGTACATCCTTCCTCGATAACGACACAAAACCAATGTGGGAGCGGGCTTGCTCGCGAAGAGGCCGTCACATTCAGCATCGTTGTTGAATGACATATCGCCTTCGCGAGCAAGCCCGCTCCCACATTTGGCCAGTGTTACAGCCAGTAGCTCACCGCATACCAGCCCAACACGCCCATCACCACGGTATAAGGCAGCGCCATCCATACCATCCGCCCGTACGACAGGCGAATCAGCGGGGCAATCGCCGAGGTCAGCAGGAACAGGAACGCCGCCTGACCATTGGGCGTCGCCACGCTCGGCAGGTTGGTGCCGGTATTGATCGCAATCGCCAGGGTTTCAAACTGTTCGCGGCTCATGTGGCCAGCGAGGAACGCCTGTTTCACTTCGGTGATGTAAATGGTCGCCACGAACACATTGTCGCTAATGGCCGACAGCAAGCCATTGGCAATAAACAACATGCCCGGCTGTTGACTTGTCGGTAGCGACAGCACCCACTGGATCAGCGGTGTGAACAGTTGCTGATCTTGAATCACTGCCACCACTGCGAAAAACACCACCAGCAGCGCCGTGAACGGCATGGCATCCTTGAAGGCGTTGCCAAGGCGATGCTCATCGGTAATGCCCGTGAATGCGGTGATCAGCACGATCACCATCAAACCGATCAAGCCGACTTCGGCGACGTGAAACGCGAGGCCGGCAATCAGAATCAGCGCTGCCGCGCCCTGAACCATCAACGCAGCGCGCTGACGTGCAGTGCGTGCGGCGTTGTCTTCGGCGGCGTAGTTGGCCAGCACCGTACGCACGTTGTCCGGCAGCAGCGTGCCATAGCCGAACCAGCGCAGTTTCTCCAGCAGTACGCAAGTCACCAGACCCGCTGCCAATACCGGCAACGACACCGGTGCGACCTTCAAAAAGAATTCGGCGAAGTGCCAACCCATTTCATGGCCGATCAACAGGTTCTGCGGCTCGCCAACCAGCGTGCATACACCGCCCAACGCGGTGCCGACCGCACCGTGCATCAGCAGGCTGCGCAGGAAGGCGCGGAACTGTTCGAGGTCGGCGTGATGGAGCGTGGGCAAGTGCCGGTCATCGCCGATTTCGCTGTCCTGACGCGGATCGCCACCCGAGGCGACACGGTGATACACCGAATAGAAACCCACCGCCGCACTGATAATCACCGCAGTCACGGTCAACGCATCGAGAAACGCCGACAGAAACGCGGACAGGAAACAGAACATCAACGCCAGCAGGGCCTTGGAGCGAATCCCCAACAACAAGCGCGAGAAGAGAAACAGCAGCAGGTCTTTCATGAAATAGATGCCTGCCACCATAAACATCAGCAGCAAGATCACCGGAAAGTTGTGCACCAGCTCATCATAGAGCACCTGGGGCGTGGTCATTTTCAGCAGCAATGCTTCGACCAGTAGCAACCCGCCTGGCATCAACGGATAACACTTGAGCGCCATGGCCAGGGTGAAAATAAACTCCAGCACCAATAACCAGCCGGCCGCCACCGGACCGACTGTCCACAACACCAGAGCGTTGAGAATCAGGAAGCCGACAATGCTCGCCTTGTACCAACGAGGTGAGTGCCCGAGAAAATTATGCGCGAAGGCTTGGGCCATTGAACCAGACATCGGCTACTCCTTGTATTAAGAAGCGCGCAAGTTGCCGTAAGAACAACAGAAGATCAAGTGCGGAAAATGACGTTGGCCTAACACCGATAACGCGCGACGACCGCGCGGCAGTTGCCGTCCAGTGAGTAGCCGCCTATGACAATGCAACCGTTGGCCTGAATGGCCAATGAAGTAGCAGTATGCGAACCGCGACTCAGGTGTGTGCGACACCAGCCGATGCCCTTGGCAAAACTGCGATCCAGCTGTCCACTGGGTAAATATCGGGCAAAAACGAGATCAGCTTCGACCCCGCCGACCGTCGCTCCGACGGTCAGCACTCGCCCGTCCGGCTGAACCCCGGCAGCGGTCCAGTGGCAGTCGCTGCGGTCGACTCCCAATAGCTTTGGCTGGCCACCGTGGCAATGAAAATCCGGCCGGCCATTACTGTGAACTTTCAGAGACAGGCAGAGCATCGGGTCGCGACTGCTGCCAAAGCAATGCAAGTCACCGTTTTCATGCTGGACGATCTGGCAGACCCGAGCGCTGTGCTCGCGTGCCTTGAAGGTCATGAAACCATCCACGGCGAAGCGGTCGTCCAGCCGGCCATCCGGGTGATAACGCGCCAGCAGACCTTCCTCGGGAACATTGATTGTTCCGCTCACCAGGATCCGACCATCGCGCTGCACCATCAAGCTGCAGAGCCAGGTGTTCATTAGCAGGTGCCGGACCATGACGAAACCACGGCCGTTGAAACTATCGTCCAGCGAACCGTCGGCGTTGAGTCGTATCAGCATGCCGGCGTGATCGGCCAGGTCGAAGTGATGATTGGCCAGCAGCAGGATTCGACCGTCGTCCTGCACGCAGACATCACAGGCTTCAGCGCCCGGCACGCCACGCGGTAACCAGGCATCGCGAGCGCCCCGGGAAAGATCACCCGGCAGGCGCACTACGCAGCATCCATTGTCGCCAAAGCCCTGGACCGGGCGGCCTTGCTGATCGAACATCGCCAGGGCAGGCAGCGTACGGTGAGCATTTTCGTAATGCAGGCCGGCCACCAGAATGTGCCCGTCGGCCAATACCCGCACCTTGCCGGCCATGGCTTCGAAGCCGTGGGCGAACTGCCCGCTGATGCTGCCTTGTTTGCCAAATGCCAGATCCGCCGAACCATCTGCAAGCAGGCGGGCCAGGCCGAAGCGATAGCCGCCCGGCGTACCGACTTTTGCCGCCACCAGCAACCGGCCGACAGGGTCAATCGCAATGTCATTGGCCATGCTGGAGAGGCTGCCGGAAAAATACACATGAGTCTTGCCGGTGCCAGCAAAACTCGCATCGAGCCGTTCAGCGCCATTCACGGTTGCAGGTAAGGCAAAAGCAGTCTGGGGTGACATGCATGCATCTCCTTGCCAGTCGTCCTGATCCGGGTGCCCGGAAGGTGACCGCCTGAGCAAAACATTCAATCCCTGAATGACTCGGCGCACAACTGTTTTCATGAGCCGGAGGGGGGGCGTTTTGTGCCAGAACAGTGTCTTTTCGAACCACTGAAAAGCCTGCCAAGTAAACCGGCGTTTAGAAGTTGAAACAGGGGAGGGATTGCGCAGCTGACTGTAGAAAATCGTCAACTAAAAAGAAGGGGGCGCGGATTGCCGGGCGGCAATCCGCGAATACACTTAGTGCGGCATGGACCATGATTGCAATTTGTAACCTTCCTGGCTCAACTCGGCACGGGCTTCTTCCAGCACATGTTCAAGTTGCGCCGGATCGGAGTAGGCGCTGCTTGGAATTTGTTTGCGGCTGATGCGCGTGTTGGTGCGATCAATGATGGCCAGGTTTAGTTCGCTACCGTCTTGTAGAGCCCAGGCCACGCATTGAAAGGGTTGGAATGCGCGGTCGGCAATCAAAAGTGCTTCGTTGATACGGAGCGGGGCGTTCATGGGATCTTCTCTCTGTATGCCCAAACAAGTGATGTGCCGTCGGTTGGGCTTACCGTTCGGCTGGTTACTTGTACTGATGTCCGCAACCGGGGGTTGGGTCACACACAATCGAAAGAAATTTTAACTTTCTTTGATTGATTCGATATTCAGGCCGCTTCTGAAAGCTGAATGAAAGGTTTAACCCGTTAGGCAACTAACCAACTGACTTCTTATAACTAATAAGCAAACAACCCTATAAGCAATCGATACAAGCTCGCGTCAAATTCTTGCTAGTGTTACATCGAAGCCCGCCAAATGACTGTTTTTACTAATATTTCCTAAATTTGGCGTCAAGGAACAGTCATGATCGAAGCGCCTGCCTTACGACGTCTTTTAGTAGTGGATCCTTGCGACGACTGCCACCGCTTGTTGCCGGGTTTACGCGCCGTTGGATGGGATGTTGACAGCTGTACGCTGGAAAACGCCACTGAACGAACCTGCGATGTTGGCCTGTTGCGTTTGCAGCCCTTTCATCTGGAGCGCCCGGAAGCCGTCAAGGAATTGATCACCCGTAGTGGTACCGAGTGGATTGCAGTGCTGAATCAAGAAGTCCTGCGATTACAAAATGTCGGAGACTTCGTCTGCGAATGGTTTTTTGACTTCCATACCCTGCCGTTCGATGTCTCACGGGTTCAGGTCACCCTGGGCCGAGCGTTCGGTATGGCACGCTTGCGCGGCCAGGGCACGGTTCATATCGATCAGCCTGAACATGAACTGCTTGGCGACAGTAAACCGATTCGCGAACTGCGCAAATTGCTCAGCAAACTGGCACCCACCGAATCCCCGGTGCTGATTCGCGGTGAAAGTGGGACCGGCAAGGAGTTGGTCGCTCGCACGCTGCATCGACAATCCCAGCGTCACAGCAAACCGTTCGTGGCGATCAACTGCGGGGCGATTCCCGAACACTTGATCCAGTCCGAACTGTTTGGCCACGAGAAGGGCGCCTTTACCGGCGCGCATCAGCGCAAGGTCGGGCGGATCGAGGCGGCTAACGGCGGAACGCTGTTTCTCGATGAAATCGGTGATTTGCCTTTGGAACTGCAAGCCAATCTACTGCGCTTCCTGCAGGAAAAACACATTGAGCGTGTAGGGGGCCACCAGCCTATTCCGGTGGATGTGCGGGTATTGGCGGCGACGCACGTCGACCTGGAAGCGGCCATCGAGAAAAAACGCTTTCGCGAAGATCTTTACTACCGCTTGAACGTCCTGCAAGTCATCACCGTGCCGCTACGCGAGCGCCATGGTGATCTCTCGATGTTGGCCAATCACTTTTCCCATTTCTACAGCCATGAAACCGGTCGTCGTCCGCGCAGCTTCAGCGAAGACGCGCTGATCGCCATGGGCAAGCACGACTGGCCGGGTAATGTCCGCGAGTTAGCCAACCGGGTACGGCGCGGATTGGTTCTGGCTGAAGGACGGCAGATCGAGGCGCGAGACCTGGGGTTGCTCAGTCAACATGCCACCGCTTCGCCGATGGGCACGCTGGAAGACTACAAGTGCCGGGCAGAGCGCCAGGCCTTGTGCGATGTACTTAACCGCCACAGCGATAATTTGAGCAACGCCGCCAAGGTGCTGGGGGTATCCAGGCCTACCTTCTACCGTTTGTTGCACAAGCATCAGATACGTTGAGCGATTGCAGACCCGGAGCGAGGCTTGCCGGCGAAGAACGATAGCGCGGTGATTCAGTTAAACCGCCTGGCGTTCTTCGCGGGCAAGCCTCGCTGCTACATGATCAACAAAAGTGTGTGCGCGGGATTAGAAGTAGTACGGGAATTTCAGGCTGAAGGAAAAGTCCGGCGAGTCGTCGGTCAGGCCGATGGCCAGGTTGGGAACGATCGTCAGGTTATCGGTCGCGGCCAGGGTCATGCCGATGTTGAAGTTGGCCGAGTTGTAATCGCTGTTGGAAATCGATTGCCAGTCACCACCGTCCGGCTTGATCTTGCTCTTGCTGGCAAACTGATCGGTGAACGAGAACGACATACTCATCTTCTCGTTCAAGGCGAATGCAATACCGGCGCCGATCTGCCAGGAATCCCCCAGTTTCACGTCCCCGGGCACCTTGGAGTTGACCTGAGGGCTGATGTCGCTGAAAGAGTCTTCCATGTTGTAGGTGTAGGCCAGGCTGCCGAACAGTACAGCCGGGTCGAAGCTCTTGACCAGTGAGAGACCCGGAGTGATCGACCAGACACCATTGCCGGTAGGCAACTCCTCGGGTACCGAGAGGTTATCGTTGTTCGGGTCATTGACCAGCTTGATGCCGTAAGGGTCTTCACCGGTCGGCGCCTTGACGCGCAGTGTAAAGACCGCGTCGGGCAGATTGGCCGACTCATCCAGAAACTTGTAGGCAACGCCAACGTTGATATCGCCGATGGTCGGATCGCGGGTCACGGTTGCGTCCGACGTCACCGGGCCCGCGCCGCCGGCGCCACCGGAGGAATACGTTGATTCGCGATACACCACGGGGACGTTAATGTCGAACTGCCAACGTTGTGCCACGTTGTAGCGGGCGGTCAGGTCCAGGGTCCAGTTATCCGCCTTGATTCGGTCGAGGTTGATGTTGCCGAGGAAAATCGAGTCCAGTGCCAGAAAGCCGTTGAGAACCAGTGCACGGGTATCGTAGTGCGTGTACGTCAGGCCGGTTTCGAAGCTGAACTTGCCGCCACCGAAGAAGCCGCTGGCTTCGTCATACAGGTTGGAAACGCTTTGCGCAGGCTGCGAATCATCCTTGAGCGATTGGCCGTATGAACTGCCCGTGGTTCCCGGCGCACCGGCAGCCACTGTCTGACCACTGCCGGGCGTTTCCGCTGGGGATTTGGTCAGGCGTTTGGGGGCAGGCGTCGCAGGTGTTTCTTCGACTTGGCGAATGCGCTGCTCGAGTACCATCAGCGCGTTCTGTTGTGCTTCGTAACGCTGTTTCAACTCCATGAGTTCTTGTTTTAGTGCTTCGACCTGGGGGTCCGGTGCTGCATACAGCAGTGGGACCGGGGCCAGGCTACTCAAACAAACGATAGCTCTGAACGTCAACGATCGGTGCATGGGTTAGCCGTCCCTTCTGACTACATCGGGTGACACTGAGCGTAGATCAGAATCCTTGAGTGCGAAGACCTTTGAGCTGGTCCAGGTTGCCGTTCAGCGACCCGGTTGTCACGTTGTCACGCAGCACGACATTGAAGGACGTGAGGTTGTTGACCTGGTTACCACCGCCGAGCAACGTCGTGTTCTGCATCAGCCCACCCTGGGCCAGGCGTTGTTCGGTGCTGCCCTGGTTGTTGTTGGCCACGATGTTGAGTTGCACCCCCGTAACGGTCGAGGAAACGCTCAACGCGCCCGCGCCATTGGCGCTGACCAACGTCGAGCCTGGGGCCAACGCCTGGCCCTGCTGTTGCGTTGCTGGCGCCTGGCTCGCCTTTGTGACGTTGATCTGAACGTTGTTGTAGGCACTGTTATGGTCGCCGGCAGCACGCACGACTTGAGTGACGCCTTCGGTGCTGTTGAGGCCATTGCCGCCAGTGACGCTGCCGGTGCCTTGCGAAGTCGTTGAGCCATTACCCTTTTCATTGATCATCGACACATAGAACTGTGGCTTGATGGTCGATTGTTGAATTTGCATCGAGGACGTTGCCCCGATCACTTCACCATTGGCGTTTTGCCAAGTGCTGGTCATGACAATGCCGAAACTGATAATTCGCCCTGGCATGACATAGCGGCCGCGCAGGGTCGCCAATTCCTGATCCTTCAGCTCAATGGGTTTGAACGTCTGTGCCTGGGTCGGGAGGCTGGCGGCCAGGCAAACCACGGCCAGCCAGAGTGGAGTCTTCATGGGATGCTCCCGGAGCGTCGTGCTCCTTGTTATCAGAAGAAGTCGCTTTGAATGAAGCCGAAATCCATCAATTCTGCGTCTCGCACCGGAGTGAAGGCATTGATGCGGTTCTTGGCGGTCAGTGGCATGGGTGGGTCGAGCAATGCATTGGCTTTGTCGTAGCCCTGGCCGATGACCGCAAAGATGATGCCGTTCCAGCCTTTTACAAAGTCGTCGACTTTGTAGCGTTTATGACCGAGTACCGGATCTCCGATATAGACCCAGCCCTTGTGAACTCTTTGCATGACCACAAAATGTTTGTAGCCGCGGATATCCAGAAGCACCACAACCGGAATTCTGATGTCGCTCAACGTTTGCGGCGCTACCCGGTAGCCACGGGCCCGCATGCCGATACTTTCCACGTAGCGCTTCATGTCGAGCATGGAGAAGCCCTGGACACGGACAAGGTCTTGATCGGAATGTGCCAGCATGCCTTCGATGATCTGTTCTTCATTCACGTCCAGCCAATAGGCTTGGCGCAATATGGTTGCCAGCGCAGCTGCGCCGCAACTGAAGTCGGTTTTCTGTTGCACCAGGTCGGCAAACTTACGCTCGCGAATGCTCTGGATCGGCTTGTACACCACCGCGCCACCCGGCAGGACGGACAGCGGCATTTGTGCAGCCTCGCTCACACTGGCCACGCACAGCAAAAATGCCAAGGCAATAATGCGCATGGAAGGACGCCTTCTGGTTGTGTTGAAACAGGCCCCCGTGAGGGGGCCTCCAGAGACAGCAATTAGAACGAGTTGTTGGAAATGGCCAACGAGTTGCTTTGTTGGTTGCCCACACCCGCAGCCACGTTGACGCCCAGGTTGCCACTGCCACCATTCACCGAACCGTTCAAGGTTGCGGTGTTGGTCACAGGGTTGGCCCAGCCAGTTGGAGTCAGCACTTGATAGGAATAGGTGTTGCTCAAATCAAAAGAACTGCTCTCGCTGTAACTTTTTGATTTGTCGTACGAAGATTCGGACTCTTTGCTGCCCGATTTTTCGAACGAGGAGGCCGACGAGCTCTCCCACGACTTATCGAACGATCTTTCGAACGAGGAGTCGCTCGATCTTTCACGCGATGCGTCGAAATCTGCATCGATCGATGCGTCAACCGATACGTCGACAGTCCTGGTGCGGGTGCGATCGCCATTGCCATTGTTCCAGGTAACCGTTCTGGTGGCATTCGCAGACGCGTCCAAAGCAGCACTCAAAGAAGCACTGCGGCTGGAGCTGCTGTCCGAGCTTCTGAAGCCGCTCGCATCGGAACTTCTGGAACCACTCGCATCAGCGCTTCTGGAACCACTCACATCGAAGCTCGAAGAAGCGCTTTGGTTAACGCTCAAATCGGAAGACTTGTCGCGAGAGGAACTACCGCTGGCCGTTGTGGTAACGGTTATCGTATCCAGGCGAGTTGTCCGATCAGCGTTGTTATTCACTACCAGGCCAGGACCTTGTTGATCGGCAGAGGCGGTGGCTATTGCGTTACCAAGCGGGGCATTGGTATTGGCAATGGCCATGGTGTTCTTCTGTTGGTTAAGGTCGCCGCCAGCAATGTTGATACCCATATTGCCGCTGCCGCCATTCCCCGATCCGTTCATCACGGCAGAGGCTGTACTACCGAAGTTGTTGACCCTGTTGTTGTTGCTGTATTGCGTGACGTCGGCGGTGGCTTCAGCAGTGCCGAACACGAAGCTGTTGTCCTGACTGGAGTTTGAGGCAGCATTGGCGATGGCGGATGCGTTGTCTTGTTGGTTGCCACTACCTGCCGCCACGTTGACGCCGACGTTACCGCTGGCGCCTGTGGCAGAGCTGCTCATCTCGGCTTCGTTGATAGTCCCTTCATTACGGATGCGGTTGCCGGTACTGCTCTGGTTATCCCACGCATTGGCCGTCGCATAGACAGGGATCTTTGTTGGAGGAGGGGGTTTATGACCATGGTGGTGGTCATTGTCACGCCAATCGTTCTGCCCAGCTTGTACAGCAACAGCCATGACCGCAGCAATTGCGAAAACCAGAGGCTTGAGTGCCATCGAAGGTTTCATGGTGATTCTCCGTACTTATTTTAGGTTAAGTGTTGTATCTACCTGTTTGGATCAATCCGTGACCCGTACGCTCAGGGTGTTGGCCATTCGGTTTCCCACCCCGGAGCTCTGATTCAACTGGATCACCCCACGGCTACCGGTGAAGGCCTGATCGCTGGTAGCGACCTGGCGATTGCCTGGTGCAGAGTCAGTTGGATCGGAGTTGTTGATCAGCGTCACGTTCTGCTGCATGAGGACGCTGTCGTCGATACTTTGCGGCTGTGTACTGATACTTATCCGCAGGGCATTGGCTTGCTGGTTGCTGGCGCCTGCGCTCTGGTTGACGCCCAGTACACCGTTGCCGTGGCTGAAGGAGTCGCCTTGAATGCTGGATCGAGCGTCGATCTTGGGGTCGACTTGCGTACGCAGCCGTTGGCGAATCTGTGTGGTAGCACTGGCGTTGTTGCCAATGGCGATGGCCCGGGCGTTGGCCTGTTGTTGCTGATCGCCCGCCGCCTGGTTGACCGAGAGGTTGCCTTGGTGCTGCATGCCCGAACCGTCGATTTCGGCGTTATTGATGACGGGAGGCTGGGCAAAGGTCGATGCACTGCAAAACATGGCCATCATCAGCAGCGTACGATTCATCTCAACGGTCTCCCGTTACAACTCTCAGAGCACCCAGACCTTGCTGGACATTTGAATTGACCATGTTGGCGATACCGTTGCCCGAGTTTCCCGAACGTCCAGCGGGGAGGTTGGAAAGCTGGGTCTGGTTGGTGAGATTGCCGCCCAGGTTGTTGTGGGTGCCTTGAGTGACCAGGCGGGAGATACCGGCACCACTGGCGACGTTGGCGAAGTCGCCGTCGCTCAACTCGTTCGTTTGCCTGAGGACTTGTCTGGACGGGTTGGCATTGGCGGTCGTGGGGCTAGGGTCGGGAATCACCGGTGCACGCGTTGCCATGCGCGGTTGGACATCACGTTTGATAATAATGATGCCGTTGTCAGCCTGTACGGGCAGGCTGACACTTGAACCCAGTGCACATCCGATCAGTAAGAGGCTAAAGATGCTGTTATCAAATGTCCCCACGGCGGCAATTCCTTCTTTGTTGTGGGCTGGTCCTGGTCAGCGTTGTGAAGGAGTGAGCGAAAGCTGTGCCGGTTTTTGATTATTGTTTTGATTCAGAGGGTTATCGATCAACGCTAGTGGATCGATGAAAGGGTGTTTCAGGTCTGAGACAACCGCCGGGACGGCAATATTGATAAGAGATCGCAATAGCACTGGATCCAAGCTTTATGCGGGATGTATCAGCGTTCTAACACATCGCATGACAGGACGATGACCAGCGTTGAAATGGGTTGTTCGAGAGGGGACGGTGTTTCAGAAGCGGACGTATTTGCAAAAATACTGCAACAAATGCTGGGGTATTTGGCCAGTGTCCTTCAGTTCCGCACAATCCAATGTGGGAGCGGGCTTGCCCGCGAAAGCGGTGTGTCAGGCGACATCAATATTAACTGTGCCGGCGTCTTCGCGAGCAAGCCCGCTCCCACATGGATTGGGGGGCCAATAAGGGAGATCAGCGCCCGAGCAGCAGCGTGACGGCTTGCAATGCCTGAAGCCGGCGTTCGGCCCAATCGCCCTGAAGCACTTGAACAGTTTGTCGATGCTGCTCCAGCCATGCTTGAGTCGCGTTGAAAAAAGCCCGGCGTTCCTCCAGCTCGGGCTGACACCGTTGACCGTCATCGGTCCAATCGACTTGTTCGGGCGACAGCAGCAAGTGCAAGTCATAGTGTCGAGCCAGCAGTGCTTGCTCGAGCCAGGCCGGGCAATCGCCAAACAGGGTTTCGCTCCAGAGCATATTGCTCAACAAGTGAGTATCGAGAATCAGCAATGGCGGCCCCAGGGCGCGAGCTTCGTCTTCCCATTGCAGCTGACCGCGAGCGATTTCTGGAATATCGGCCGGGCAGGTGTCTCGCGCCTCCTGCTCAATGAACCAGCGCACGTATTCGCCCACCAGAGCGCCGCCGAATTGCTGTTGCAGTTCGGCGGCCAGCCAGCTCTTGCCACTGGATTCAGGCCCTGTCAGTACCAGAACTTTCATGTGCGCAACGCCGGATCGGTGCGCCATGTCCGCCAGCCATGCACCGCCAGCAGTGCGAATACCCCATAGAGGCCGGCGGTCAGGTACAGCGCTTTGTAGATGAACAGGCCAACAAAAATGATGTCCAGCGCGATCCACAGCGGCCAGCATTGCAGACGTTTTTGCGCCATCCATAACTGCGCCACCAGGCTGAAACCGGTCAGTGCCGCATCGAGCCAGGGCTGCGCGGCATCGGTCCAGTGGGCCATCGCGGCGCCCAGCAGCAAACTGCCGACTGCGCCGACGGCCAGTCCGAGCGCAACGGATTTGCCATCGAGCAGGCTGACATGCCGCTTGCCATGGGTCGCGGTCCCCTGGGTCCACTGCCACCAGCCGTAGATCTGCAAACCGGCGTAGATCACTTGCAGCAGCATGTCCGAATACAGCTTCACTTCGAAAAAGATCCAGCTATACAGCAGCACCATGACCAGACCGATCGGCCAGCACCAGGGGTTCTGTTTGACCGTCAACCAGACGGCAATCACGCCGAGGGCGGCAGCAAACAGTTCAAGCCCGGACATGGAGGTTCCTTGGTGTCGTAAAAATGAGGGGGAGCGAATTGTACCCGGATTGTTGGGAATGGGCTTGTTGTGGGGAAGGGGGGTTGCCAATGCCAGTCAATCAAACGCAATCCCTGTGGGAGCGGGCTTGCTCGCGAAGGCGGCGGCACAGTCAATATTGATGCTGCCTGATACACCGCTTTCGCGAGCAAGCCCGCTCCCACAAGGGACCGCGTCAGGTGAAGAAAAGAGTTACACCCGAAACTGCTTCAGCAACCCGTTCAACTGCTCGCTCAATTCCTTGAGATGAACGCTGGCCACGCTCGACTGCTCGGCCGCCAGTGCCGTGCTGTGGGACAAGCCTGCGGCCTGGGTCACGTTCTGGTTGATGTCTTCCACCACGTGGGCCTGTTGCAAAGTCGCGCTGGCAATCGAAGCATTCAACCCATTGAGATTGCGCAAGGCCTGGCCGATGGCATTCAGGCTGGCGCCGGCCAGGCCGGCCTGCTCGATGGTCAGTTGCGAGGCACGGCTGCTGTCGCCAATCACCTTGACCGCCGCTTCCGAATGGCTTTGCAGGCGTTCGATCATCGACTGGATTTCCGCCGTCGACTTTTGAGTACGCTGGGCCAACAGGCGCACTTCATCGGCGACCACCGCAAACCCGCGACCTTGCTCGCCGGCTCGGGCGGCTTCGATGGCTGCGTTGAGGGCCAGCAAGTTGGTTTGCTCGGCGATGGAGCGGATCACTTCCAGAACGCTGCCGATTTGAGTGCTTTCGGCGGCCAGCGTACGAATCACTTCAACGGCTTGATCGATGGTCGACGACAGCTTGTCGATCTGCTGCAGGCTGCCGTCGATATTGACCTGGCCCTGTTGCGCTTGAGACTCGGCATTGCGCATTTCACTGGCCGCGTGTTCGGCGTTTTTGGCCACATCCTGCACGCCGTAGGTCACTTCGTTGATCGCGGTCGCCACCAGTTCCATTTGTTGGGATTGCTGTTGGCTGCGCTGCTGGGCTTGCGCGGCATCATTGCCCAGTTCATTGGAAGATTGGCCCAGCGCACCAGCGGACACTTGCAGCTGACTGATCACCAGGCGCAGTTTCGCGGTGAAGGCGTTGAAGTGCCGGGCCAGTTGCGTGACTTCGTCCTGACCGTGGGTATCGAGGCTGCGGGTCAGGTCGCTTTCACCGCTGGCAATGTTGGCCATGGCGTTCACGGTTTCCTGGAGCGGACGCACGATGCTGCGGGCAATCATGATCACCAGCAGGGCCATGATCAGCGCAATCACCAGACCCACAAAAGAGGCCTTCCAGACTTGGGCATGAAATTCGGCCTGCATGTCATCGATGTACACACCCGAACCGATCACCCAACCCCAGGGCTCGAACAGTTTCACGTAGGAGGTTTTTTCCACCGGCGCGCTGGCGCCCGGTTTCGGCCAGCGGTAATCGACCATGCCGGCACCCTTGGCCTTGGCGATGGCGACCATCTCGTTGAACAGCGCGAAACCGTCGGGGTCGCGGATCGTCGAGAGATTCTGACCTTCAAGTTTCGGATTGGTCGGGTGCATGACCATGACGGGCGTCAGGTCGTTGATCCAGAAATAATCGTTCTGGTCGTAGCGCAAACCGCGCACGGCGGTCAGTGCCTGTTTTTGCGCGGCATCGCGGGTGAGGGTGCCGGCAGTTTCCAGGCCGTGATAGTAGGTGAGGATCCCGCTGGCGGTCTGCACCACGTGCTGGGTCTTTTGGGCCTTGGCCTGATAGAGGTCGTCGTGAATCTGCTTGAGCATCAACACGCCCAACGTCAATAGCATCACCACGGCCACGATCAAGATGAGCCACAAGCGTCGGCTGATCGACACACTGCGCAAGCTGTTCATAACGCGGTTACTCCGGTTTCTTGTTCTTGTAATAAACGATCGCCAGCATCCAATCACACTTTGCCGATCGGGCCTATCCGACTCAGGTCCTATTACGCGGCAGCGTAAACGAGGCTTGTCTGATAGGATTTCGGCCCCGCGCGGGAAAACCTGAGCCCAAGTCTTTTTTTCACGCAATTTTTACCGTTTTGCGTGGATCTTGTGCGCGCGGGGATTCAGCTAAGGTTGATCGCAGTTAACGCTTATAAATTATTAACGGAGCATGCCTGGGGGCATTGTTTCTTGGGGGATTGATGGATCTTTGGACGGCCTTTCAGGCATTGATTTTAGGCGTGGTAGAAGGGCTGACGGAGTTCTTGCCCATTTCCAGTACCGGGCACCAGATTATTGTGGCGGACTTGCTCAATTTCGGCGGCGAGCGGGCCATGGCCTTCAATATCATCATTCAGCTCGGCGCGATCCTGGCGGTGGTCTGGCAGTTTCGCCGCAAGATCTTCGACGTGGTCATTGGCTTGCCGACGCAGCCCAGCGCTCGGCGTTTTACCGCGAACCTGTTGATCGCTTTCCTGCCGGCGGTGGTGTTGGGGGTGATTTTCGCCGACTTGATTCACGAGTACCTGTTTAACCCGATTACCGTGGCTACCGCATTGGTCGTGGGCGGGGTCGTGATGTTGTGGGCCGAACGTCGTCAGCATGAAGTGCATGCTGAAAGCGTCGATGACATTACCTGGAAAGACGCTCTCAAAGTCGGCTTCGCCCAGTGTCTGGCGATGATTCCGGGGACTTCGCGTTCCGGCTCGACGATCATTGGCGGTTTGCTGTTCGGGTTGTCGCGCAAAACGGCCACCGAATTCTCGTTCTTCCTCGCCATGCCAACCATGGTCGGGGCGGCGGTGTACTCGGGCTACAAATACCGCAGCCTGTTCGTGCCGGCTGATTTTCCGGTATTTGCCATTGGCTTCATCACCGCCTTCATCTTTGCGATGATCGCCGTTCGGGCCCTGCTGATCTTCATTGCCAGCCACAGCTATGCGACATTCGCCTGGTATCGCATTGTGTTCGGTCTGGTGATCCTGGCCACCTGGCAATTCGGTTGGGTCGACTGGACCGCGGTCAAGCCATGAGCGATTCCAGTGCGCGCAACAATAACCCCGGGCGCAATTCCGGGGGCGCCATGCAGAACCTGCGGCTGAAACTGCTGGTATTCGTTGTGCTGTGCGCAGTGCCGTTGTTTGGCTCGGTGTCTATGTGGCTGCGCGGGGTGTCGGTGATTCCCCTGGCGGCCTACGGCATCGTCAGCGTGCTGGCGTTTTTCCTGTACTGGAGCGACAAGCACAAGGCCCGCGCCGATAGCTGGCGCACGCCGGAGAACGTCTTGCACGCGGTGGAGCTGGCGGGTGGTTGGCCGGGCGCTTTGCTGGCCCAGCAAGCGTTTCGGCACAAGACCCGCAAAGTCTCGTTTCAGGTGGTGTTCTGGCTCATCGTGCTGATGCACCAGGTGTTCTGGATCGATCAGCTGTTTCTGGGCGCTAACCTGTTTGCATTGCTTTAAAGCACTTTAAAGCAGCAAACCGACCTGCGTGCGCTTGGGCAACTTGCTCACCACCAGTTGGTGGGAACGTTGCAGCAAGCCTTGCAGCTCTTCGGTGCCCAGGGGGTAGGGCGTTTCCATGATGACCCACTGGGCCCGGGCCAGATACGGTGCCGGGTGAATGCCCGGCCGGTCGCAATGGCCCAGGAACAGGTCCTTGTCGACCTTGAACGCCAGGGACTGTCCCCGCAGGTTCTGCAAGGCAAACATCTTGTTCCCGGCAATCGAAAACACCCGCACGCCACCCCACTTGTAATCCTCCCGCGCGCCGGGCAACGCCAGGCAGTATTGCGTGACATCCTCTTCGCTCATTCGTCCCGCTTTCATAACAGTCTGTCCCCGCAAACATTGAATGATTCGATCAAATGATCGATCCAGGCGCGCACCGCCGGCATCACCCCGCGTCGATGAGGGTAGACGGCTTGCAACCAGCCGCCCGGCAATGACCAGTCGGGCAATAGTTGCACCAGCGAACCGTTTTCCAGCTCTTGCTCGCAATACATCATGGGCAGCATGGTAAAGCCCTGGCCGTTGAGGGTGCAGGCTTTGCGCACGATGAAATCTTCGCAGCCCAAACGCGCCTCAAGGCTCAGGTCGTAGTTTTTGCCCTGTTGATCAAGCATGCGGATGTGCACCATGCGATCGGCCTCCAGAGCGCCGAGCACGGGCAGATTTTTCAGGTCTTCGGGATGATTGATTTCATGGCCGAGCAAAAATGCCGGGCTGGCAACCATCAGCATCTGGGCCTGACGCAGGCGACGGGTCACCAGCAATGGATCTTCATCACCCAGATCCCGCACTCTCAAGGCAACGTCGACGCCCTCGTTGATCAGGTCAACCCGACGATTGAGCAGCATGACTTCCAGTTGAACCTGGGGGAATTTCTCCAGAAAGTTACTGATCACCCCAGGCAGCATTTGATGGGCCAACCCTACGGGGCAGGACACTCGCAAGCGCCCCCGGGGTTCGCTGGACATGCTGGCCACCGCTTCGTCGGCCATTTCGGCCTCCAGCAGCATCGCCTGACAATGGCGCAAGTAGCGCTCGCCCACGGCGGTGAGGTTGAGTTGGCGGGTTGTGCGTTGCAGCAGGCGCGCGCCGAGGCGTTCTTCCAGCTCAGCAATGCGTCGCGACAATCGCGACTTGGGAATCCCAAGCAAACGCCCGGCTGCAGCAAAGCCACCGGCTTCGACCACTTTGGCGAAATAGTAGAGGTCGTTGAGGTCTTGCATCGATTTAATACTCGACTGTTCTATCAGTGGGACGAACTATCGCATTGTTACCGACTAATCAGCCATTGCTTTCGTCGGTAGGATTGTCTCCATCAGATCGCCCGGTGGCGATCCTCACCTTGGAGATCCCACATGAAATTACTGCATATCGATTCGAGCATTCTGGGTGACAACTCGGCTTCCCGTCAGCTGAGCGGCGAAGTCGTCAAAACCTGGCAAGCTGCCGAGCCTGGCGTTGTGGTGACTTACCGCGACCTGGCCGCCGATGCCATCAGCCATTTCTCGGCCAACACCCTGGTTGCCGCCGGCACTGCCGCAGAGCTGCGCAACGCCGCGCAACAGCACGAAGCCGAGCTGAGCGCGCAGGCCCTGGCCGAATTCATCGCCGCCGATGCCGTCGTGATTGCCGCGCCGATGTACAACTTCACTATTCCGACCCAACTCAAGGCCTGGATCGACCGCATCGCCGTGGCCGGTCAGACTTTCCGCTACACCGAAGCCGGCCCTGAAGGCCTGTGCGGCGGCAAGAAAGTCGTGATCGTTTCCACTTCCGGTGGTCTGCATGTCGGTCAGGCAACCGGTGTTGCGCACGAAGATTATCTGAAAGTGCTGTTCGGCTTCCTCGGTATCACCGACATCGAGTTCGTCCGCGCCCATGGCCTGGCCTATGGTGATGAAGTGCGCACCAAAGCCATGAGTGACGCTCAGGCGCACATCAGCGAGCAACTGTTCGTCGCTGCGTAAGGCTTGCGTAAAGTCGTAAACAGCCTCGGGCAATACCCCTGAAACTCTGTATTCTGGTCATCGTGATGGCCAGGTACGGAGTTTTTTGTTTCTGGCGTTATCGATTTATGGCCCAGGTTATGCAGTCGAGGGCTGACATCTGTGGTCAGGTAACAAGGTGGGGCATCCGATGGTGCGTCTTTGTGCAACGCTACTGATTTGCCTGCTCGGCAGTCTGAGTTTGGTGCATGCCGCGTCTGCGCCGCATCTTCACTGGAGCGTCGGTTTCCATGAGATGACCTTCCTCGATCCACTGGATTTGCAGCCGATGCGCGCCATCGCGTTTTACCCGTCCAGTGAAAAGGAACATTCCAGCACGCTCGAGGGCTATACGGTCGAAGCGGGTGAAGACACCAAAGTCGCCATCGGACGTTTCCCGATGCTGATGTTGTCCCACGGCAACACCGGAACCCCGCTGGCCCTGCACGACCTCGCCACCTCATTGGCGCGCAAGGGCTTTGTGGTGGTGGCGGTGATCCATCCCGGCGACAACTCCAAAGACCACAGCCGCCTCGGCACCTTGAGCAACCTTTATGGTCGGCCGATCCAGATTTCCGAAGCCATTACCGCGACTTTGGGCGACCGGATGCTCGCGCCTTTCGTCAATGCTCAGCAGGTCGGGGTGATTGGCTATTCGGCGGGCGGTGAGACTGCACTGATTCTGTCCGGCGCCACCCCGGATCTGGATCGCCTGCGCCGTTATTGCCAGGAGCGCCCGGATGATCACGATGCCTGCAACACGCAGGGCGAACTGATCGTCGACCGCGATGATTTGCAGCCAGTGGCGGACCCGCGCGTGCATGCCTTGCTGCTGATGGCACCGCTGAGTCTGAAGTTCGGCCGCCATACCTTGGCCGATGTGCATGTGCCGGTGCTGCTTTACAGCGGTGATGGCGACAAACTGGTGGCGTTCGACAAAAACGCCGCAGCGCTTGCGCGCAAACTGCCAACCGCACCGGACTTCAAATTGCTGGCCGGGGCAGGGCACTTCGTGTTCCTGGCGCCGTGCAACGAAGAACAGATCGCCGCCATGCCGGCGCTGTGTACCGATGCTGACGGCGTCGACCGCAAGGACATTCACCGCAACATGATTTCCGAAGCCGGACGGTTCTTCGCCCATACCCTGGGCAAACCTACCCGCGCCGGGATGCAAACCGCGGATCAATAATTTCCCCCGGAACCCTTGTGGGAGCGGGCTTGCTCGCGAAGAGGGCGTGTCAGTCGAGATAGATGTGTCTGACCCACCGCATTCGCGAGCAAGCCCGCTCCCACAGGGGATATGCGGCAGGCTTAGACCATCGCTCGGCGTTTCAGCAGCAGGGTCAAACCAAGTCCGGTTATCGACAACATCGCCGCACTAAAGAAAATCCACGAATACCCCAGGTTCAACGCCACCGCGCCCATCAGCGGTCCGGCAATCGCCAGCGCCAGATCGAAAAACACCGCGTAGGCACTCAAACCCGCTCCGCGACTGGAATTGGGCACTTGCTTGATCGCTTCCACCCCCAGCGCCGGATACACCAGCGACAGACCGAACCCGGTCAGCCCAGCGCCGATCAAGGCATAACCCGTCGAGGGCGCCAGCCACAGCAGGACCAGCCCCACGGTTTCAATGGTCATGCAGGCGATGGCGGAGGTGAAGCCGCCGAAGCGGCTGATGCTGGAGATAAACAACAACCGCGCCAGAATGAAACAGACCCCGAATACCGTCAGGCAATAAGCCGCGCCGGTCCAGCCAAGGCTGACGTAATACAGGGTAATAAAGGTGGTGAGCGTGCCGTATCCGATGGACGCCAGGCTCAGGCTCGCGCCGAAGGGGGTAATGCGCCCGAACACCGCCCAGAACGGCAGGCGCTCGCCGCGAATCACCGGCACCGACGGTTTGTTGCGGATCAACAGCAGCGCCAGCAGGGCCAGTAACGACAGCGCGATCCCGAGGCTGGCGAACCCCAGTTCAGCGACCATCAGCACCCCCAGCGGCGCGCCGATAGCGATGGCACCATAGGAGGCGATACCGTTCCAGGAAATCGAACGCGCCGTGTGCTCGGCACCGACCTGGCCCATGCACCAACTGATCGTGCCGACCCCGATCAATCCCTGGGCGATGCCCAGCAACAAGCGGCCAGCGATCAGAATGATCAGGCTCAACAACGGCACACTTTGCAGCAGGGTCGACAGCCATGTCAGCACGCCGCTCGACGCAATCCCCGACAAGCCGTAAACAATCGCCCGCTTGGTGCCGATGCTGTCCGACAGACGTCCGGCCATGGGCCGGCTGAGCAGGGTGGCCAGGTACTGAGAACCAATAGTCAGCCCCGCCACGATGGCGCTGAACCCCAACTGTTCATGGACATACCCGGGCAACACCGCAATCGGCAAGCCAATGCAGAGGAAAGCAATAAAGGTATAGAAAACGATGGAGACGATCTGCCGGGTGATAGCCATGGAGCTTTGCGGGGGCAGTTGCTGCACAGACATGAGAGCTCGTTCGCGGGCGGCGGTAGGAGAACTGCATCATGGCGTGGGTATGAAATAAAAGAAAGCAGGCTAACGATGTGGATTGCAGAATATGACTGGCTTCAGCTTTGTGTGTTCCTGAGGGCCTCTTCGCGAGCAAGCCCGCTCCCACAGTGGATCTCCAGTGGTCATCAATCTTCTGTACGCAGTCGATCCACTGTGGGAGCGGGCTTGCTCGCGAAGGTTTCAGCACCACAATCATTCTGGCCACGAAAATGCAAAAAGCCCCGTCACCAGGACAGGGCTTTTCAATTGAAGCTTGCAGCCGTCTTACATCAAAACACCCTGACTACGCAGGTAGTCGTCATAGGTGCCGCTGAAGTCGATCACGCCATCGGCGCTCAACTCGATGATGCGAGTGGCCAGGGACGATACGAACTCACGGTCGTGGCTGACGAAGATCAGCGTGCCCGGGTAGTTCTCCAGCGCCAGGTTCAGCGCCTCGATGGATTCCATGTCCAAGTGGTTGGTCGGTTCGTCCATCACCAGCACGTTCGGCTTTTGCAGGATCAGCTTGCCGAACAGCATGCGACCTTGCTCACCACCGGAGATGACCTTGACCGACTTGAGGATCTCGTCGTTGGAGAACAGCATCCGGCCGAGGGTGCCGCGAACCAGTTGTTCGCCGCCCTGGGTCCATTGACCCATCCAGTCGAACAGGTTGCAGTCATCTTCGAAATCATGCGCGTGGTCCTGGGCGTAGTAGCCCAATTCCGCGGCGTCGGTCCACTTCACGGTACCGGCATCCGGGGTCAATTCGTTGACCAGGGTGCGCAGCAGGGTGGTTTTACCGATACCGTTCGGGCCGATGATCGCCACGCGCTCGCCGGCTTCAACCTGGAAGCTGAAGTCCTTGAACAGCGGCTTGCCGTCGAAGCCTTTGGCCATGCGCTCGACGATGACCGCCTGACGGTGCAGCTTCTTGGTTTGTTCGAAACGGATGAACGGGCTCACACGGCTCGAAGGCTTGACTTCGGCCAGTTGGATCTTGTCGATCGCCTTGGCGCGGGAGGTCGCTTGCTTGGCTTTCGAGGCGTTGGCCGAGAAGCGGCTGACGAACGATTGCAGCTCGGAAATCTGCGCCTTCTTCTTGGCGTTGTCCGACAGCAATTGCTCGCGGGACTGGGTCGCCACGGTCATGTACTCGTCGTAGTTGCCCGGGAACAGGCGCAGCTCGCCGTAGTCCAGGTCAGCCATGTGGGTACACACGCTGTTCAGGAAGTGACGGTCGTGGGAAATGATGATCATCAGGCTGGAGCGCTGGGTCAGAATGTTTTCCAGCCAGCGGATGGTGTTGATGTCCAGGTGGTTGGTCGGTTCGTCGAGCAACAGCACTTCAGGATCGGAGAACAGTGCCTGCGCCAGCAACACGCGCAGTTTCCAGCCCGGGGACACTTCGCTCATCGGGCCAAAATGCTGCTCGATGCCGATACCCAGACCCAACAGCAGTTCACCTGCGCGGGATTCGGCGGTGTAGCCGTCCATTTCGGCGAATTCGGTTTCCAGTTCGGCCACGGCCATGCCGTCTTCTTCGGTCATTTCCGGCAGCGAGTAGATGCGGTCGCGCTCGGCCTTGACCTTCCACAGCTCTTCGTGACCCATGATCACGGTGTCGATCACGGTGAATTCTTCGTAGGCGAACTGGTCCTGGCGCAATTTACCCAGACGCACGTTCGGCTCGAGCATGACCTGGCCGCCGGACGGCTCGAGGTCGCCACCGAGGATTTTCATGAAGGTCGACTTGCCGCAACCGTTGGCACCGATCAGGCCGTAGCGGTTACCGGCGCCGAATTTGACCGAAACGTTTTCGAATAGCGGCTTGGCGCCGAACTGCATCGTGATGTTAGCTGTGGAGATCAATTACTTTACCTATCAATGGGTTGCGAGCTGCGCATTTGGCGCTTGGGCCATTCCTGGGACATTCTGGAGTTTCTCTCCATCTCTTCCCAGTCACCGCTAGAGTTCAACCAGCGCGCATAAGTCGAGAGCAGCATCTGGACGCGGTGTCCAAGCTGTTGGGCAAAAAGGCGGGATTCATGCCAGACATTGCGCATATTGTCGCATATGTGTGACGGCAGTTGTACGGTGGGCGATAACGTGTCGCAGGCTTCTTCAAGGTTCGGCCCCGGTTTGTGCAGAATCGGGGGCTGGCTGGGAGGTCGTTCATCCTGGATAGGCAGGGGAGCGTAGAGTTGTCTCGATGTTATTTTTGTTCAGCGTTGTGTTCGGGACACTTGGCGTGGCTCTGGGTAAAGTCAGCACCGCTTGCCCGGCCTCGTGTGTTTCAGATGGATTACTGAATGGCCAGCACTTGGTCAGGGTGGGCACCTCTTCAGATTCGTCTATCCATACCACGCGTGACAGCAGAAAGTGGGGAGGGGTCTATTCTTCTTCGTCAGGGCTCGGGTTTCCGGGCGCGCTGGCGCTTCGTCTTGCAGATACTGTTCCTGGTTCTTGCCCAAGACGCGCAACGTGAGAACGCAAATGGTCTCTCATCATGGGTGGGATCAAAATGAAACTGATTTTGGTGATGCTTGTTGTGGGTCTGTTGGCTTGGAAGTTTTCCCCTGAACTACAGTCCTGGGCTACGGCTCAACTATCGAATCCCAAAGAAATAGCTACAGTCGTGGCTGCGCCGAAGCCTGTTTCAGCGCCATTCAAATGTGATGGGCGCAAATATTGTTCACAGATGACCTCGTGCGCAGAGGCCAAAAACTTTCTGCAAAATTGCCCAGGAATGAAAATGGACGGCGACAACGACGCAATCCCCTGTGAGTCGCAGTGGTGCCAATGACTATTTGCCGCTCAGCGACAGGCTTAATGATTTAAGAAAAAATTTTAAATGGGGGCGTTTTGAAACCCGATTTTCTGACTGAACGTCTGGCTTGCCGCACGCTGAACAGCGTGCGACAAGCCAGACTGACCCGGTCGGGATTTAAAGCAAATAACCAGCGGCGTGTCCGGGATGGTTGTCTTGCCCTCCGGTAATGAGGTGCAGTGGAATGTGTTGTTGGTCATCGATAGACGGGATTTCGAAACTTCCCACTATTTGAAGGTGCCGCTCACTCAGCCCAGTCGACTCTTCTTCTTTTGCCTTAGCCATTCTCGCGTGGTTCGCTGCGATTTCATTGAGAGTTGACACGTTACATCTCCCGGTGACTGACCAAGCGTATCGCTGGAGTCCTAAGCGTTGATTTAATTGCCGCCGCGTCAGAATTACGTCGTTCTGGGGCTGCTACGTCCGGCCTCTGCAAAGCCTAAGCCAGACAGGGCGCGTATTGCGTGCCACGTTTTTATAGGCGACGAATGGTGGAGTGGCAGGGGGCTACCACCGCAAGAGCGGGTTCCCATTAGCAACCGCCCGCGCTACTAACAACGTGCACGCATTTTCACAGTTGAAGGTTAACTATTAGTTACAAAGTGTGGCTAAAATGCCATCTTTCGACGTCGTGCCGTCCATCGGCATGGCTCAAGAACGCGCCATCGGACGCAGTTTGTTCACTTCTGACGTGTGACGATTTTCGTGAAACTTATCATTGCCGCTATTTATGTCATCTCCATCGCGTATGTGCACTTGCGCGGAAAAGTGCGCCACAAATTAGGCCGTCAGTTAAGCGACCACTCGACGTTTCTGGCGCCGATCAATTGCTTCCTTTATCTGTTCTCCAAAACGCCGAACAAGCCTTATCTCAATCCAGCAGACTTTCCCGACTTGAGTCCTTTGCAGGCTCATTGGGAAGAGATTCGCGCCGAGGGCCAGAATTTACTCAAGGCCGGGGAGATCAAACGTTCCAATCAGTACGACGACGTTGGTTTCAACTCGTTTTTCAAAAGTGGCTGGAAGCGTTTCTACCTCAAATGGTACGGCGACAGTCACCCGTCCGCCGCAAAGCTCTGCCCGCGTACGACTGAACTGGTGCAAAGCATCGGCTCGATCAAGGCCGCGATGTTCGCCGAACTGCCGCCGGGTTCGAAACTGGTCCGTCACCGCGATCCGTATGCCGGTTCTTACCGTTATCACTTGGGGCTGGAAACGCCGAACGATGCCGGTTGCTACATCAACGTCGATGGTGAGAACTACCATTGGCGCGATGGCGAAGCGGTGATGTTCGATGAGACCTTCATTCATTACGCCGAAAACACCACTGCGCAGAACCGCATCATCCTGTTCTGCGACATCGAGCGGCCGATGAAGTATCGCTGGGCGGCGGCGTTCAACCGTTGGTTCAGCCGCACGGTGATGGCAGCGGCGGGGGCGCCGAACGATGCCGGCGACAAGGTCGGTGGCATCAACCGCTTGTTCGCCAGAATCTACACGATTCGCCTGCGCGGCAAAGCGCTCAAGAAGCGTAACCGTACTCGCTACTACCTGGAGAAATGGGCGGTTTTTGGCGGGTTGCTGGCGATTTTTGTTTTGATCTGAGTTTGGTATTGAGGCGTATGACGCCTTCGCGAGCAAGCCCGCTCCCACATTTGTCCTGTGAACGACACAGATCCAATGTGGGAGCGGGCTTGCTCGCGAAGAGGCCAGTATTTGCACCCCATAACTCATGGGTGCCAACAAGGGTCAGCCGCTCGACCGCTTCGTGGGTTTTTTCTGCGCAGCAGATTTGGCTTTAGTAGCCGCTTTACCGCCGCCCTTGCCACCAAGACTGCGTTTGAGCAGTTCGGTCAGATCGATAACATCGGCGGTTTTACGCACCTCTTCACCCGTCACGGTTTCGACATCTTCGATCTTGCCTTCATTCGCCTTCTTCTCGACCAGCGCCATGATCTTGTCTTCGAAACTGTCGCGGTACTCTTCGGGCGTCCAGTCGGCACTCATGTCTTCCACCAGCCGTTTGGCCATCTCCAACTCGCCTTTGGCCAGATCCGGCTTGGTCACTTCACTGCCCAGTTCCAGTTGAGCAATGCTGCGCACTTCGGCGGGCCAGCGCAGCATCACCAGCACCATGGCTGATTCCAGCGGCATGAGGGCCGCCAGGTGCTGGCGCGAATGCAACACCACGCGGGCCAGGGCGACCTTGTCGGTTTTGCTGAGGGTTTCGCGCAACAGCGCATAGACCTTGCCGCCGCGTTTGTCCGGCGCCAGGTAGTAGGGCGTGTCGATGTTTTGCAGAGGGATTTGCTCGCTGCCGACAAAGGCAAAAATGTCGATGGTTTGGGTCGACAGTGGATGAGCCGAGCGAATCTCCTCTTCACTGAGCACCACGTAACGTCCTTTTTCGTACTCGATCCCTTTGACGATGTGCTCTTGAGTGACTTCCTTGCCGGTGGCCTTGTTGATGCGCTTGTAGCCGACCGGGTCCATGCTGCGGCTGTCGAGCCATTTGAAATCGATCCCGTGCGAAGACGTCGCCGAAACCAGCGCAACGGGAATGTGCACCAGACCGAAACTGATTGCGCCTTTCCAGATTGCCCGTGCCATCGTCGTGACCTCGTCGTTGATGTTCAGGTGACCTGTGGCCAAGGGCAAAAGTTTCAGTCGGCGGCGGCCCGGTCCTGCGGGCGGATCGGCGGTGCGGTTAACTCGTGTTACATGTTGCGGGGGAGGTTTTAGTTAACAAATCCGAACCCTGGGCGTAGCGTGGCTCTATTCATCCATGAAGCATGGCACGCTCATTTAGAGAGGTCCCCCATGAACCGATGTGTGCTCGGCGTCATCGCGCTGGCATTGAGTGGCGTGCTAAGCCCTTTGGCTCTGGCAGACGCCGCATCGTCTTCTTCGCCCTTGCTGCTGGCGCAGAACCTGCCGGGAAGCAACAACAATCCCTACAACAGCCCGATTCGCCGGGCCAATCCCAACAGCATGCAAGGCACGCAACCCAATATCCCGGTAATCCGCGGGCCAAACACGGTGCCTGTGCCACGACCGCCAACGCTCGATAACGGCGGCATCGGCAATCGCTATCCGCAAGATCGACAGGCTCCCACCGGCCAACCGAAACTCATTCCCAATCCACCACCCCGGGGCTCGGACCGCAACTACCGTTGAACGGCGAGACAGAAGTCTTGCCAGCTCTATTGACGACAAAAGGAATCGTGCATGTTGCGTAAAACCCTCTTGGCCACTTTCTGTGCCAGCGCGTTATTAACCGTCACGGCGCCCGCCTTTGCAGCGCCAACACAGGATTTTAAAAGCGAGCAGGGCACCCTTGAGCTCACGCCGATCGTTAAAGGCCTGGACCACCCTTGGTCGTTGGCGTTTCTGCCTGACCGCCAAGGGATGCTGGTGACCGAACGGCCCGGCAACCTGCGGCTGGTTAGTGGCGACGGCAAACTCTCGGGCCCGCTCAGCGGCGTGCCTCAGGTCTGGGCCAAGGGGCAGGGCGGATTGCTCGATGTGGTGTTGTCGCCCGATTTCAAGCAAGACCGCATGGTCTATCTGTCTTACGCCGAAGGGGGCGGTGAGGGCGGCAAGGCCGGCACGGCGGTCGGTCGCGGACGGTTGTCGGAAGACCTGACGGCGATCAAGGATTTCAGGGTGATCTTCCGTCAGGAGCCCAAGCTCTCCGTCGGCAATCATTTTGGCTCACGACTGGTGTTTGACCGTGACGGTTATCTGTTCGTCACCCTGGGCGAGAATAACGACCGGCCCACGGCGCAAGATCTCGACAAGCTGCAAGGCAAGATCGTGCGGCTCTATCCGGATGGCAAGGTGCCGGCAGACAATCCCTTTGTCGGGCAAAAAGGCGTTCGCCCGGAAATCTGGTCTTACGGCCAACGCAACCCGCAAGGCGCGGCGCTCAACCCCTGGAGCGGCACGCTTTGGGAAAACGAGCACGGCCCACGGGGCGGCGACGAGATCAACATCATCGAGCGTGGCAAAAATTATGGCTGGCCGATGGCAACCCACGGCATCAACTATTCCGGCCTGCCGATCCCGGAAGCCAAGGGCGAAACCGCCGAAGGTACCGTGGGCCCGCACCATGTCTGGGAAAAATCCCCCGGCCTCAGCGGCATGGCCTTCTATGACGGCGATCGCTTCAAGGCCTGGCAGCACAACGTGTTTATCGGGGCGCTGGTGAGTCAGGAGCTGATTCGCCTGCAGTTCGAAGGCGACAAGGTTGTTCACGAAGAGCGGTTGTTGGGTGAGCTCAACAAACGGATTCGTGATGTACGGCAGGGGCCGGATGGTTATCTGTATTTGCTGACCGATGAAGATGACGGGGCGCTGTACAAGCTTGGCCTTAAGTAATCGCATAACCTGTGGCGAGGGAGCTTGCTCCCGCTGGGGTGCGAAGCGCCCCCATGCAATCGACTGCTTCGCACTCGAACGGGAGCAAGCTCCCTCGCCACAGGTTTACTCACGGCGATAGAGAATCACCGCAGCCCGCAGCTTGCCTCGTCCGAAACTGCACATTTTGTCGAATTCCCCATGGCTGACCGGCAAGTGCTGGCAGTCCATCGGCTGACGATGCTGGCTGTGATCCACATCCGGATCGTGCAGGTAGACAAACTCTTCATCGCAATCGGTGACGATCACCCAGTGCGGCGCCTTGGAACGGGTCAGGCGATAGCTGCTGATCAATACCAGCGGCTGTCCGCCATCGTGCAGTAACCGTGGCAGATCCAGTGGTCCGCCGATCATTCGTTCCACGTCGGTGGCTTGCAACTGCGCCGTGAACGCCTCGTGTACCAGGCGCATTACGTCTTTTTTATGCGCATCGCGCACGCCGTCGAGAAACAGTGGCCCGGCCATGCTCAGTTGCAGCCGCACCCGAAAGCCACGCCGCCACGCTGCCAGCGCCAGACCTTGAGGGCTGCAGCCACCGTGGCCAGACGTCATGAACACCGTGGTCGCCTCGCGCCAGATTTGCAGTTCTTCACCGCGCTCCAACGCTCGATCGTCTTGCAGCGCGCCCATGGCCATCAGCAGGCAGGCCGGGCCACAGGTGAACTCGGTGGTCTGCGGGTAGTAAGGCACCTTGATGTTGCGTGAATCGCGGTGCTGGAGGATACGTTTTTCCAGGCGCAGCGCGTCGGCATGGTCCTGGTAATAGTCGTGAATCAGCGCAAAACGCCGGTAACCGTTACGCTCATACAGAGCAATTGCCGTTGGATTGTCGATGCGCACTTCCAGCCGCAGGTAGGCGCAGTCATGCTCAATGGCGCAGGCCTCGACACGTTCGAGCAACTGCTTGCCCAGTCCACTGCCGCGAGCATCAAGGGCTATCGCAATCGAGTACAGGCGCGCCAATGAAGTGCCCCGGTGAAACAGCACCACCGCATAGCCCACCAATTGCTCGCCTCGTTGGGCCACCAGCAGTTGCCCGTGAGCCCGAGTAATCATCCATTGAAAACTGCGACTGTTGAGCCGGTCCGTGGTGAAACATTGCTGTTCGAGTGCCAGCAGTGACGGTATGTCTTCAACTACCGCCAAGCGAAAAACAGGATTCATATAATCGCCGTAAAAGTTGCGTAACGAAACGGGACTTTCGAAAAAGTTCGTGCTTAATAGGAAAGGTCTTGTTCTTCAATGGATCAATCACTATGTCAGCGGTACAAGGTCATTGGCGCGAAGTATCTGAGCAAACGTTACCAACAGCAATAACTTCCACAAACTATTTAAATGGCTCGATCAAAACTTCCAGCCAGTTGATGATCATCGTCGAACGTAAGGAAGACTGGGCCTCCTACTTCCCCAGTGAAGACATCGTCACCGCCCAGGAATACCTCGAACAGACCCGCGACAACGAGCAGGGCAAGCGGGTTCAGGTGATTAACCTGTGCCGCAGCTACAAGTACCTCGGGCACGGTTATTACTGCTCGCTGCTGGCCGAAGCGCGGGGGCACAAGGTTATACCGTCGGTGCGGACCATCAGCGAACTGACCCGAAAATCCCTGTATGGGCTGGCCCTGGATGATCTGGATAAAACCCTGGAAAAGGCTCTCAGCAATCATCTTTACAGCGATACCGAAGGATTTACCCTGACACTGTATTTCGGCAAAACCGCTATCGAGCCATTACAGGATCTGGCTCGGCAGTTGTTCGAGGTTTTTCCTTGTCCAATATTGCTAGTTGAGTTTCGTCGAACTAACGGTTGGCACATCGAAGGTGTAAAGTCTGGCGCCTTGCATAAGTTGCGTGAAGATCAGGAAGATCAATTCGCTAATGCGCTCGACAGTTTCAGTCGCAAGATCTGGCGCATGCCGCGCTCCAGGCGATTGGCCCGTTATGACCTGGCCATTCTGCACGATCCGCAAGAAGCATTGCCGCCCTCCAATCCCAAGGCTTTGGACAACTTCGTCAGAGTCGGCAAGACACT
The DNA here is from genome assembly GCF_019218905.1 of Pseudomonas sp. PDM24. Lineage (NCBI taxonomy): Bacteria > Pseudomonadati > Pseudomonadota > Gammaproteobacteria > Pseudomonadales > Pseudomonadaceae > Pseudomonas > Pseudomonas sp. PDM24. The sequence continues at coordinate 1,158,766 of NZ_JAHUWR010000001.1, forward strand.
AGGTATCGACGTCGAGCTGATTGAGCGCAAGGACTACGCCCGAATCGCCGAATACGACGGGCTCCTGATCCGCGAGACAACGAGCGTCGACAACCACACCTACCGCTTCGCCAAAAAAGCCGAGAGTGAAGGTTTGGTCGTGATGGATGACCCAGCGTCGATCCTGCGCTGCACCAACAAGGTTTACCTGACTGATTTGCTCAAGAGCCATCAACTGGGCATGCCCGCCACTGAAATCCTCTACAAGGAGCGACCGGAAGATTTCGAGCGGGTAGGCGAGCGTCTGGGGTTTCCACTGGTGCTGAAGATCCCCGACGGTTGTTTCTCAAAGGGCGTCATCAAGGTCGAAAGCCAGCAAGCCTTGCTTGAAGCCACCGCCGAACTGTTCGAACACTCGGTGTTGTTGCTGGCCCAGGAGTTTTTCTACACCGAATACGACTGGCGCATTGGCGTGCTCAACCGCAAACCGATCTTTGCCTGCCAGTACTTCATGTCCAAGGGCCATTGGCAGATCTACAACCACAAAGCCAAAGGCCAGGACATCAACGGCGAATGCCGCACCCTGGCGGTTCACGAAGCGCCGCGAGCGGTGGTTGAACTGGCGGTGAAAACCGCGAATCTCATCGGCGACGGCCTCTATGGCGTCGACCTCAAACAGTCCGGCGACAAAGTGGTGGTAATCGAAGTCAACGACAACCCGAACATGGACGCCGGCATCGAAGACGCCTACTTGCAGGACGATTTGTATTCCTTGGTGCTGGAAGAGTTTGTCCGTCGGCTGGAGCTCAAGCGCCGCGGCCAGGCCTGGTGAGCGGCCGATGATCAAAAGCTTTGAACTGAGCCACGGCGCCCTGCACGCGGTCGAACGGCTGGACGCCGACGTGATGCTGTTCAGCAACCCCGATGCGGCCGAGCGGGATCTGTTGCACAGCCATTTCAAGCTTGATGAACACGCTCTCGCCTCGGCCCTGGACCCCGACGAGGTGTCGCGCATCGAGTTCCACCCCGACAACCTGTTCCTGATCTGGAAACGCCCGGAAAACTACTCCGGCGGCGGCAGCCTGGCCTTCGAAGTGTCATCCTGCGGCTTGCTGTTTTCCCCGGGGCGTCTGCTGGTGATCGCCACCGACGACTCACCGCTCAGCGGCCTCGGCACGCGGCAGTCACTGAAGACACCACTGGATGTGTTGCTCGACCTGTTGTTCAACAACATTCACCACTATCTGGGGCACCTTAAGGTGATCAAGATGGTTGCCCGGGAGTTGCAGCAAAAATTCAATGCCTCGATGCAGAACCAGCATCTGGTCCAGATGTTCAACCTCAGCGAAAGCCTGATCTATTACATCAACGCCATTCACAGCAACGGCGCGGTCCTGACCCGGCTGCGTAATCATGCGGCGAAGGAACACTTCAGCCCTGAAGCCATCGGTTTGATCGACGATCTGATTATCGAGAACAACCAGTGCTACAAGCAGGCGGAAATCTACTCCACGGTGTTCTCCGGGCTGATCGACGCCCGGGGCAACCTGATGAACAACAGCATGAATAACCTGCTGCGCAAACTGACGCTGATCAACGTGGTGTTTCTGCCGTTGAACCTGGTTGCGAGCATTGGCGGCATGTCCGAGTTCAGCATGATGACCGCTGGTACGCCGTGGTGGATTTCCTATCCGTTGTTTCTGACGGCGATGATGCTGGGGGCGGGGGTGATGGTGCTCGGGCTCAAGCGCTTGGCGAAGTGACTTCGGCGGCTGTCAGATCGCCTTCGCGAGCAAGCCCGCTCCCACATTTAATCTCTGGTGTTCACAAATTATGTGTTCACGGAAGATCTAATGTGGGAGCGGGCTTGCTCGCGAAGGCAATCTCAACAGCACAACAACGCCTGGATCAGGCCTCTTGAGCTGCCTCGCCAGAGTTTTTCCGCTCCTGAAGCCCCCGCACCACCAGATACAACAACGGCCCGACCGACACAAAAACCGCCGTCACCACCAGATAGGGAACCACCGACAACCCCGACTGCCCACGCTGGCGCGCATCCTTGTACATCCAGATACCGGCAAGGGTCGCCAACAGGTATAAATCGATCACCACCTGCGCTGTATCGGGCCGCGACATCAGGCTGATGCCGAAGTCGAGCAACGACTGCTCGGCCTGCAGCATCACCGAAACGGTGTAGCCGGCGAAGGCGATCAGGGCGATGAGGGGCAGGGCGACAGACTTCATGGTTTCCTTCCTTGGGACAATGAGCAGAATCGCCAGCCTACAGCGGCCCTTGAAAATTGGCCATTGACTTGCCATCAGCCTCCGGCTAATTTCCAGCCATGACTTCCACCGTATTGCGCTGCCAGCCAAGCATTATTACCGCCATTCCTTATTTGGCGGGCTAGCTCACGACTGCAGCACCCAACCCGCCCTAGAGGCGGGTTTTTACTTTCTGTCTCTTGGGTTTTGAGCTTACCGGGCGCACGCAACCGGCGTAGGAGCTGCCGACCGCGTAAACCCGGATACCAAGGAGACGACCATGAACAGCACCCCCGCCCAGCAGAGCTTGCTTGAGCACTACGTGAAAAAGATCCTCGCCGCGCCGGTTTACGAACTCGCCGTGCGCACGCCGTTGCAAGCGGCGCCGGCCTTGTCCGAGGCGTTGGGCAATCAGATCCTGCTCAAGCGCGAAGACTTGCAACCGACGTTTTCCTTCAAGATCCGTGGCGCCTACAACAAACTGGTGAACCTGAGCGATGAACACAAGGCTCGCGGCGTAATCACGGCCTCGGCGGGCAATCATGCCCAAGGCGTAGCGTTGGCGGCCCGCGAGCTGGGGATCGGCGCAACCATCGTCATGCCCTGCACGACGCCGGAATTGAAGGTGCTCGGGGTTCGCAGTCGAGGCGCCGAAGCGCTGCTGCACGGTGAGAGTTTTCCGTTTGCCCTGGAATACGCATTGAGCCTGGCACAGCAAACCGGCCGCACCTTTGTCTCGCCCTTCGACGACCCGGACGTGATCGCGGGGCAGGGCACCGTCGCCATGGAAATCCTGCGCCAGCACCAAGGGCCGCTGGACGCGATCTTCGTTCCGGTGGGCGGCGGTGGCTTGATCGCCGGTATCGCCGCGTACGTCAAATACCTGCGCCCTGAAATCCGCATCATCGGCGTCGAGTCGGAACATTCCGCCTGTTTGCAGGCTGCATTACAGGCCGGCGAACGGGTTGTGCTGCCAACCGTCGGCACCTTCGCCGATGGCGTGGCCGTCGCTCAGATCGGCGTCCATGGCTTCGAGGTCTGTCGGTTTTGCGTCGACGAGGTAATGACCGTCAGCAATGACGAACTCTGCGCCGCCATCAAGAACATCTACGACGATACCCGCTCGATCACCGAACCTTCCGGCGCCCTGGCCGTGGCCGGGATCAAGCAGTACGTGGCGCGAACCGGCGCTCGGGGTCAGACCCTGGTGGCCATTGATTCGGGCGCGAATATCAATTTCGACAGTTTGCGGCATGTGGCCGAGCGCGCCGCGTTGAGCGGCGTGCTGGCGTGAGGGCTGGTCCGATTATTCCTGAACGGCTTTCCCGACATGGCTCGACGCCGACCAGATCCGGTAGCGCACTTCGACGTCCTTGGGCACGTAGAGCACGATTGGCAATTTGCTGTTGTAGCGCAGTCTGAAACCGTCACCGACAACCGGCACGAAGTCCTTTTTGCGCTTGCCATCCGGGCAGGCCATCAGCGTGCTCATTGGGCCGGTGACTTTTTCCAGCCGGTAAAACAGATAGCCCCAGCCTTCGAGATTTTTCTCCTCGAGCATGCCGCCCAGGCGCTGACGGTTGCAGTCGACGGTGAGGGTCTTGCCGGCCAGGATCTCGACTTGATAACCGTCTTCCTGTTGTTTCGGGGCGAGGTGAATGACCTGGCGGGTAAAACCGCTCTCAGGCTTGGGATACGGCGCGACGTCTTCGAGGGTTGCGGCGTGGGCTATGGACGACAAAATGGCAACTATCAGCCCGACGGTCGTGTTAAGCGGCAAAGCACCCATGATGCCTCCTTGCGTGTGTGCGGGGTCAGCGGATACTGAATGGATGGGCCGCATTCTCACTGCCGTCCTCAGCCAATGCAAACCCACCTTCGGGGTGTTTGCAAAATGCAGGTCTTGAAGCAGAGCTTTCTTGCATTTTGCATGACGCGATGTATTGCCATTTCTCCCAAAGCCTTGATTTGCCGACGAGGCGCAGGGCGAAATCTCGGGCATGTTTTATGCTGAAGCTGTCTTGAGCTGACCACGATCCTTACTGAGTCAGCGCTGAAACAAGAAGACGGTTGGGACGTTGGAACAATGAGGTTCCCCAAGGAAGAAAAACAACGGGCGATTTTAGCTCCGACCGACATTGATTTTTGATTGGCAATCTCACAATACCGAGAGGGTGGCCATGTTTCTTTCTGCCTTGGAACTACGCAATATCGTTGAAAGCAGTTTTCTCCCGAAACGCTGCCAATGCACGCTGTCGCCGGACCTGTCGATGACCGTCAAGGTGTATTCGGACGGCGAGACTGACCATCTCGACCTGTTCGTCACCGGCATAGACGCCCATCGTCTCAACGGGTGCCGGGAAATCAATAATCTGATCGCCGAGTTACGCACCGACCTTGAGTACAACAGGCGCAGCGAGCTGTTGCACCCGACGTCAAAAGCCCATTAACCGGCCGTTTCACCGAGTTCGACCGATACGCGCCGGGTCTGGATAAACCCCAGACCCAGCGCCAATTCCACCAGGATCGCCAGCAAAATACCCGGCCCGGCATGACCATTGAGCCATTCGCCGAAGCCCAGTGCCGCCAAACCGAAACATCCCACCATAAAGCCGCTGCACATTGCGCTTCGCGCTGCCGAGGGCGGGGCCTGCCGCACCAGATAAAACATCACCCCCAATGCGCCGAACAGCACTGCACTGCGCCGGGCGATAAAGCCCGCCGCGGACGAATACTCGATACTCCAGATCGCCAACAACCCTTGCGGCATCAACCCCCAGACCAGCGCCAGCAGAAAACAAAGTGCGGCGGTGAACGTCGACAGCGTGCGAAACGAGAACTGCATGGCGAATCCTTGCGGCAGTGAGGGAAGTGCCAGAGCTTAGCGCCAGAACCCTCACAAGCCTACTGTCAGTTCTGATAGCTGCACGCGTCAGACAGTTTTTGGTACGTAATCTGCGCAGGCTCACCCGATGTGTCGATGTACTTCATGTTGGCCGTCACCACTTGGCAGTCCTGCGTTTGCGGTTCAGTCAGGGAAATGACCTTGGCCACCTGCAACGGCATGCCGTAGTGATAAGGCACGGGTTGGGAGGACGACGTCTCGTTGGCCTGAGCAAGCCCGGCGAACGCGGTGCAGGCGAGGGTGGTGATTATCAGCAGTGTTCGCGTGTTCATGGTGAATCTCCAGTGCAGAGGGGAAATCAGTTCGACTGAAGAACGTCGAACCTGCCGCACTGGGCGTCAGAGGAGCTGAGGGCGTGCGGTCCAGTAAAGTTTTGGACCATGGGGTTAAGCGATGGTTAACCGGATTGTATGCCGCCAGTCGCGAGAACCAGCTTCGGCTCTTCCTGACCCCCCCACGCCCCGGCATTCACCAGATTAGCCGGCCGCTCCCCAGCCAACGCCGCCAACAGATTATCCACCGCACACCGGGCCATCGCCTCCCGCGTCTCATGCGTCGCCGACCCGATGTGCGGCGTCGCCACCACGTTGTTCAACTGCAATAACGGCGAGTCATTGTCCAGCGGCTCACGCTCAAACACATCCAGCCCCGCCGCGCGAATCTGCTTCTGCCGCAACGCCTCGATCAGCGCCGGCTCATCCACCACCTTGCCCCGGGAAATGTTGATGAAGATCGTTTCGGGGCGCATCAGGGCGAACTGTTCAGCGCCGATCATCCCTTCGGTTGCAGCGGTCAACGGTAACGTCAGGCAAACGAAATCGGCCTGCTGCAGCAGATCGCTCAAGCTGCGGTATTGCGCGTTGAATCGCTGCTCCACCGCCGGTTTTGGCGAATGGCTGTGATACACAATCGGCATGCCAAAACCGAAATGCCCGCGTTGCGCCAGCGCCTCACCGATCCGCCCCATGCCAATAATGCCCAGCGTCTTGCCGTGTACATCGCTGCCGAAATGCGCCGGGCCGATGTTGCGGTTCCACTGGCCGGCGCGAACCATAGTGGCCAGCTCCACCACGCGTCGGGCGGTGGCCAGGATCAGGGCGAAACCGGTGTCGGCAGTAGTTTCGGTTAACACGTCAGGGGTATTGCTGAGCAGGATCCGGCGCTCGGTCAGGTAATCGATGTCGTAGTTGTCGACGCCGACGGACACGCTGGCAATGGCTTCCAGGTTCGGCGCCAGATCCAGTAACCCGGCGTCCAGTTTGAGACTGGCGCCGAGCAATCCTTGGGCACGGGGCAGGGCCCGGCGCAGTTGCGCCAAGCCCTCTGCGTCGAGGCTGTCGATCAGCGTCACCTCGGTCTGCTCATGCAAGCGAGCCATCAGCAGCGGCGAGAGTTTCTTGTACAGCACAACCTGCTTTTTCATCGTTGTCATCTCTATATCAAATCAAGAATGAGCCGCCATCGGCCGGGGCACAGCGACCCGGTCACTGGCGCCGGGCTTGAGGAAAATCGTCAGCACCACCGACAGCAGCAACGCGCCGCTCATCAGCAGATAAGAGGCACCGGGCGATCCGGTGGAGCTGTTCAGGTAACCGACCAGATAAGAGCCGCCAAACGAGCCGAGCGCGCCCATGCTGTTGATCAACGCCATGGCGCCACCGGCGACGTTGGCCGGGAGGATTTCCGGGACGATGGCGAAAAAAGGCCCGTACGGGGCGTACATGCAGGCGCCGGCAATCACCAGCAGCGTGTAGGACCACCAGAAATGTTCAGCGCCCAAGGCGTAAGAGCCATAGAAGGCAATCGAGGCGATCAACAACGGTGGCCACACGAAGCGTTTGCGTTTTTGCAGTTTGTCCGAGCCCCAGGACACCAGCAGCATGGCGATCACGGCGGCCAGGTAGGGCAACGCCGACAGCCAACCGGCTTCGATCATGTCCATTTTCGCCCCAGCCTTGAGGATCGACGGCAGCCACAACACGAAACCGTAGACGCCGATGCTCCAGCAGAAAAACTGCAAGGCAAGGATGATCACTTTTGGCGAGCGGAAGGCTTCGGCGTAGTTTTTCACCGCTTTGATGCCGACCTGTTCGGCGGCCAGGGCGCTTTCCAGATCCTGCTTTTCCTGGTCGCTCAGCCACTTGGCCTGAGCCGGACGATCATCGGCCAGCCGCCACCAGATAAACGCCCACAGCACCGCCGGCAAGCCTTCAATGATGAACATCCAGCGCCAGCTGAAATGCTGGATCAGGTAGCCCGACACCACCGACATCCAAAGCATGGTCACCGGGTTGCCGAGGATCAGGAACGTGTTCGCGCGCGAGCGTTCGGCACGGGTGAACCAATGGCACAGGTACACCAGCATGGCCGGCATCACGGCGGCTTCGACCACGCCGAGCATGAAGCGAATCACGATCAGCCAGTAGGCGTTGGAGACGATCCCGGTCAAGGTCGCCAGGCCGCCCCAGAGGATCAGGCTGACGAAAATCAGCTTCTTCACGCTGTGCTTCTGGGCGTAGATCGCGCCCGGAATCTGGAAGAAGAAATAACCGAGGAAGAACAGTGCGCCGAGCAAGGACGACAGCCCGGGGGTGATCATCAGGTCTGCAGCCATTCCGGAGGCGGCGGCGAATCCATAGTTGGCGCGGTCCAGATACGCTAGGCTGTAGGTGATGAACACGATCGGCATGATGTACCACCAGCGGCGGGTGGCCAGTGTTGCGGTTTTCATAGTGATGCTCCTGAGCTTGTTGTTTTTGTCGCAGCAGGTAACGGTTTTGAATCGGTTTTTTGCGGTGACTGTTAGGGCCTCTTCGCGGGCAAGCCTCGCTCCTACGGGATCGCGCAAGACCTGTAGGAGCGAGGCTTGCCCGCGAAGGCGGCCTCAAATTCAGCATCCATTTCGGCTCGGGTGGGCAACCCCTCCATATCCCCACGGCTCTGCACCGCGCGGCTACCAATCCAGTTGGCACGCTGCACCGCTTGGGCAACGCTGTGGTTTTCCAGCAGGGCGCTGATCAGGCCGACGGCAAACCCGTCACCGGCACCGACCGTATCGACCACCGTTTCCACCGGCACGCCTGCAACGAAACCTTCATCCAGATGCGTTCGGTAATACGCACCGCCCGGCCCGAGCTTGATCGCTACGGCTTCAGTGCCTTGGTCGAGATAAAACGCCGCGATGTCGGCGGGGGCTTCGAAACCGGTCAGCAAACGCCCTTCGCTCAAACCCGGCAGCACCCAATGGGCGAGGGCGGCGAGGCGGTTGATCTCGCGGATCATCTGTTGTTCGCTGGCCCACAGACTCGGACGCAGGTTCGGGTCGAACGACACGCTGCGCCCGGCATTGCGCATGCGGGTCATCAGCTCGAAAGACATTTCCCGGACCGCTTCCGACAGCGCCGGGGGAATGCCCGTGGCGTGCAAGTGCCGAGCCTCGAGCAGTTGCGGGGCAATGGATTGCACCGACAAATGACTGGCGGCCGAGCCACGGCGGAAGTACTCAACAGCCGGATCGCTTCCATCGTCAGTGCGGGACTTGAGTTGAAACCCGGTGGGGTGCGCCGGGTCGATGTCGACATGGCTGCAATCCAGGCCTTCTTTCTCCAGCGTATCGATGACGAACCTGCCGAGCGAGTCCGCGCCAACCCGGCTCAGCCAGGCGACGTTGAACCCCAACCGCGACAAGCCAATGGCGACATTACTGTCGGCCCCGGCAATGCGCTTGTGGAATTGGCTGACGTCAGCCAGTTCACCGTTCTGCTCGGCGACGAACATCGCCATGGTCTCGCCAAACGACAGAAGATCGATCTCAAACATGAGCAGGCTCCTGGCGGGGTTGACCGAGGCGGGCGAGGACGGCGACATGCTCGGCGGTCAACTGCACCAGGTCATCACCTTGCAGCGGATACTCCGCCGCACGCATCACGCCGTGATCCATGTGCCGCAGCAGTTGGCCCCACAGATGCAGGTCGCTGGCAGCCGGCGGCACCGCCACCAGTTTGCCGTCGGCCCGCCGTGCCGCGGCTTTGCAATGCACATAGCCGACGTATCGACCAAGCAACCGCGCGGCGCTGTCGGCGGATTGGTCCTGCCATTGCCAGTTGCCGATGTCGAAAGTCATTTTAATCGGCAGGTTGTGCTGCTCCACCTCGGCGAAGAAACGCTGGAAGGGTTCGATTCGGCCACCGTGCAAGGTCTGGTCGTTTTCCACCAGCAGCTGTACCGGGCTCTGTTGCAACGCAAGCGCGAGTGTTTGCAGATCATTGTTGTCGGTGAAATAGCCCAGGGAGACTTTCAGCCATTGGGCGCCGAATGACTCGGCACGCTCCAGGGTCGGGAGCAGTTCAGGATTGGGTGTCGACTGCCCGGCCAGCCATAATTCCATCGGTGAGGAATAGATGCTTTCCAGGCCCCGGGATTGCGTGGCGCTGGCCAATTGCGTGGGGTCTTCGAGTGTCAGCAGCTCTTCGCGCCATTCAATATGCGTGGCGCCGGCAGCGGACAGCACCTCGACAAAACTGCCTTGGCCGCGTTGGCGGACGAGGTCGGCGCCGTAGCTGGACAGGCTGATGGAAACGGGTGGTTTGTTCATTGTTATTCACCTCTGAAACCGGTTTCATTTTTGGTCAAAAAAATATTGATGTGAGTTGTGGGGTGGTCTTTGGGGCCTCTTCGCGGGCAAGCCTCGCTCCTACAGGGATCTGTGGCGTACACAAAACCTGTAGGAGCGAGGCTTGCCCGCGAAGAGGCCCGAACATTCACCGAAGATTCCCCAGGGTCGACCCCCGAACAATCAACCGCGCCGGAAAATCCAGCATCCGCACCGGCCCATCATCCCCACGCAGCCGCTTGAGCAAACACTCAAACGCACTCGCACCCATCTCCGCCGTCGGCTGGGCGAGGGCGGTAATCCCGCTCCCCACCAGCGGATACCAATCCAGATCATCCAGGGCAATCAGCCCGACATCCCCGAACAGGTTGCACTTCAACTCACGCAACGAATGAGTACTGGCCAGCGCGGCGATACCGTTGGCGCAAAACAGCGCTTTCGGGCCCGCGCCAGGCGTTTGCAGAAAGGCTTTCAAACGATCGGTCAGATCGCCGCCGGTTTCGACCACAGCCCCTGAGAGCGCCGGACGCCGCTCGATCTGCGCCTTGAAACTGCTGACCCGCTCGATCCGCGAACTGGTGCCGTCATACGGCTCGGTGACCATCAGCACATCGCGATAACCGCGCTCTTCAAGGTGGGCAACGGCCATCTCGACCGCGGCCGGATTATCCAGCCCCACCAGATCGCTCTCGAGCTGCTCGACCTTGCGATCCACCAGCACCATCGGCATTTCCTGATGCAGTTCGCGCAGTTCATCCCGGTGATGACCGAGGGTGTTCACAATCAAGCCTTCGATGTTGTACGAGCGCAGCAACGCCAGGTGTTGACGCTCTTGCTCGTCATCGCGATCGGTGTTGCACACCACCAGGCTGTAGCCGTGCTGACGGCAAGCGGTTTCCACCCCGTGCATCACGGCAATCGAATAAGGGTTACGGATATCGGCCACCAACATGCCGATCAGACGAGTTCGCCCACGTTTCAGGCCGCGGGCCATCTGGTTCGGGCGATAGCCCAATTCGGCAATCGCCTGCTCGATGCGCAGGGCGATGGCATCGGAGAGCAGGGAGCGGTCATCGCCGATGAAGCGCGAGACGCTGGCTTTGGACACGCCTGCATGTTCGGCGACGTCGAGCATGGTGACGCGACTGCGTTGGGCGGCGGAGAAGTCGTTCACGGTTTTCAACCTTGTTATTGGAGTTTGTGCAGGCTGGCTATGAAACCGGTTTCAGAGAACATCATTCGCGAGGATGCGTCAAGCCCGGGACATCCTACTGCGTAGGAAAAAACCGACAAACGGTAGCATTACCTGTCAGATATGACAGTAGCCACACCACTGAACTAGGCGCTTAATTTCTTTCAGTACCAACGAATAATTCTGTGACCATCAAAGGACTTGCGACATGGCGCCCAATAAACCTCTGACATTCGATGCGCCAAAAGTTGAAGGTGTAGATGATCCCGATGTTGATCCGGAGGGTCATATTCCACTTCCATTGCTGCTCACAGGTGTTGATGTAATCGTACCTTTATGGAAGGAGCCGGCGACGGAACCGGGGGAAAGGGACATTTTGACGGTTCGCTTTGAGCAACCCGGACAAATACCTGTAAAGATAGAAAATATTTATACTCCGGCGGACATGAAGCCTGAGTTTATTATTCATATTGGTCCGGAACATCTGCTAAATAATGGCGTCGGGGAGTTGTGGTATGAGTTGCTTGATACGGCCGATAATCCATCATCTTCATATCGTCGTAAACTGACAATAGATCACGCTCCAATACAGAACGATGTTGAGGAGCCTCATTTTTTATATAAAAATGATGAGGGCTATTATAATTGCTACACCGAGCCGCCAATATGGCTTGGTGTACATGTTGTTGTTCCTCCGCTCACATTATTTAAAATTGGCGATAGATGCGAAGTTACATGGAAAGGGTATCCCTCGCTGAATGGTAGTGGCCCCGAAATTGTTTCTGCGCGCTGGGTCAATGTACGCCAAAATTTGAGCGATAAAGATATTCGGGAGGGATATCCGCTCGTAGTTGGACCCTACGACATACATATAAAGCCGATGGTGAAAAATTCTTCCGCCACCCTTGTTTATGAAATATATCGTGGAGCCAGGCTTGTAGGTGTGTCAAAAACAGCACTGGCCAGAATTGACAGAATTATATCGGGTGACGATCTTCCATGCGGGCCTTGAACAATGACTTGCAAAGTGGGGTATTGAAAAGTCAGCAAGAGATGGAAGTTCAGTGCTGCAGGGGTGTTTGTAGGTTTATCGATGTAAGTTGCAGTGTTGTTAAGTAGATAACGATGGCGTGGGCGCAACTGACGAGCAGTTTGTTATTTATCGTTGCGCTATCTAACTTTGATATGTGGAGACGATTATGAACGCAATAGTTGAGCGGGCCAGACTGTCCAGGAAAGCAGCATCTCAAACAAAAACCTCGGTAGCTAACGTGCTTGCTGACCCGCCTGTCGCGGCCACTTTTCCAGGACAGGATATTCCTGGCGATCTGCGGATCCATACCCGATACCTTTCGGCAGATCTGGATTATCTTGTTGGCAAGCCGCCACTTGAAGATGATGACGATTATTTACAACCGCAAATTCGTAAAAAAGAAACCGTTCCCGGTCCATGGATAGATATCCTCGAGGATGTATACCTAGCATTGGGTCCAGTAGCCAATCGAGACTGGAACGAGCCCTTCAAAATTCCGCAAAGTTTTTTGAAAGAAGAACTCGAGCCCGAAACCCCGACTGAATGGGAGTTTCAATACATTTATTGGGCCGGTGGTACGAACGATGTGGCGTCCGCCATTGCCACTTTCGCTATTGACCGAACTTACCCCTATAAAGAAAAGAAGCCGGCCTCTGACCGTACGCCGGGCGCCCCTACATGGCCTGCCGATCTGCCACCAGGCGCGCCAATTGATGAAGCTTATCTCGACGGCAAGACCGTTATCATTGTCAAGCCAGCCATCCCGCGAACAAATTACTTGGCAAGTGATATCTACAAGTTCTACTTTGGTCCGACGCCCGATCCGTCACGGGACACTCCTGTTTATAATGCACCATTGTCAGCAAGCCAGGAGGCTGAAATTCCGGTGGCTGTTTTTACAAATGCCGCTGACGGTGCCAACCTGCTGATGTATGTAGCAGAAGACGCGGCGGGTAATGTCGCGCGTCCATCAAGCTCCAGCCAGCGCACTGTGGCCCATACACCAAATCCCGATCCCGCCACGGTTTTCCCGCCAATTGTGACGTTGGCCAATGGCGAGAATGGCGACGGTCTAATCGATTACAAGGACGTTCAAGTTCTTCCACAGGGTGTAGAGTTCAAAGTAAAAGTTCCCACGCCGAATGCACAAAACGACACGATCGTCGGTTATTGGGGAGGGCAGCAGGCGGGGGCAGAGCAGCGAGTAGGGACTAACACTGAGCTGACATTTCATGCAGCTGCCGATCTCGTCGAACAAGTGTATGGCGATACAGATGGTATCGTTCGCACAACCGTGAGTTTCAAAATGTTCCGTCGTCTCGAAAATCTCGCTGAGGATGACGTCGTTATTGATGTGGATATTTCACGCATCGGTCCGGACGTGATGGCCCCTCCCAGGTTGACCACGACAAAAGGGAGTACCAACGAAATATTGGAAGCAGATTTCGGTGATACTGGCATACAAGCCCACATTGATGTTTTTGCGACACCTCCGACAGAAGAAGGCTGGTTTATCGATCTCTTTTATGACGACGTAAAGTTTGCATCTCCCATTGCCCTGACGACGGGGCAAGAAGGTACAACCATTTCCAGAAACCTGCCTTGGAATATAGTTGAAGCGCAGGAGCATGGAACAAAGAAATTACGCTATGAGTTGTATACGCTCACGGGGACTAATCGGAATGAGTCCGATCCGCGGGATATTCTTGTAGAACCCTTTCCGATTCAAATGGTGGCGCCGGAAATATTGAATCTTGCTGGCCCCGCGAGAAGAATCGGATGCGCGACTCTGAATTTCCCTACCGCAACGAATCCGGGGGATGGCACTGAAAGGAGGAATTTGCTAGTGCGTATATTGCCAAACACATACACGGTGGATGGTGAGACTATTACAGTGAATTACGTAGCGTATCCCAAAGATGATCCAGCTACACCCATTCCAGATACAGATGCTGTGGCTACGTATCCAATATCGGGTGCATTCCCTACAGAGGGGGTTGTTATTGAAATAGGCGATTACGAGGAAGACTTCAAACCTGCACACCAGGCATTGGGTCATGTTACTTATTCTATTTCGCGCGGAGGGGCAGGGAATAATCCTACGCCCGACTCGGCAGCGGCGATCCGTGAGTTGGACCTGGATGACAGTGAGGGTCGCTACTGCGAAGAGTTTGTTATACCGACCCCCTAAATAGAAATCAGATCAAGGGGCGGCGAGGCTGGAGAACTCGCCGCACCTTTTTGGCAGTGAAATCCTTCAAACAAGAGGATGTGAGGAATATTCACCGGTATATAAGGATTAATCCTACATAGATTTGTGTAACCGCCGGGTAGTCTGCCAGCCCTCAAACGGCTGGTCGTTCGGAACGCCAGTGCTCAAGCTTTAATCAGGTAGGTGATCAGGTATGTGGAGAACATTGACACTCAATTCGAACGGTACAATCAGCTATGCAATTTTAAGCACATCGCTGCTGTCCTTTTTTATTTCATCGGCATCTGCAGCGCCCGTTGTCGGAAGAGAGGAAGTCGTCAGTGGTGGAGCACCGGAACGTTGGGACCTTAGCCAGGGCGCTACGTTAACGGTCAATGGTGCACAAACGCTCGCGATCAACTCTGATAGTTCTATCCTCAACGTAAACGTTGGCAGTACCACCCAGCAGATATCGGCCCGCAATGGGTCAACGGTTTACCTGAACGGCGCCACCGTTTCAGGTACTGGCGGACTGGCCGCTGTTCTTCTGAGCAACAGCGATGCAACGATCGACAAAAGTACTATCACGAGTAATCGTATAGGGCTCCAGGCGGTTCGTGACTTCACTACCCAAATAGGCTCCAAGGTTACGGTAGGCAATAGCACAATCAGCGGTAACCTTGGTGGCGCACTGGTCAGTGCTTTCAGTACGCTGGATCTTGTCGATTCAACGCTTATGGGCACCGGCGCCACAAGTTACGGGCTTCGATTGCGTAGCGGCCAGGCATCAGCCAAGAGCAGCTGGATCATCGGTGGGAAAGAGGGTGTAGTGATCGATCTTGACCCTAATGAAGTCCAGCCCGCAGTACTGAACCTGGATAACGCCACGGTTCAGGGGCAAACCGGTTCGGCAATTCTGGTCGACTTTGGCAACACTTCAAACTCGACAGCAACTGTTTCATTGACCCAATCTCATTTGCTTGCCGGCAACGGGACGTTGTTGGATGTAAGAGGCGGAGCGATTACTTCTTTGTTCGTCAACGACAGCCATCTGACGGGTAACATCGTTACGGAGCAGGGCAGTACGACACATTTGACGCTGCAAGACAGTTCCACCTTGACTGGACGTTTGGAGAACGTGTCCAGCGCCACTATCAACGACGGTTCCAGTTGGGTAATGGCGGCTGACGGCAGCATTGATCAACTCACGCTTAACCATGGCGGGTCGGTGGTATTCGGCGCCAACGACGTGTTCTATCAACTGAATGTCACTTCGCTGTCCGGTAGCGGCCGGTTTTTGATGGGAACCGATTTCGCCACCGGCCAGACCGACTTGTTGAATGTCACCGGTAACGCCAGTGGTACGCACGAGTTGGTGATTGCGAGCAGTGGAGTTGACCCTGCCACCGGACAGCCTATCCGCGTCGTCCAGACAGCAGGAGGAGATGCACAGTTCTTCATGACCCGTGCTGTCGATCTGGGTACCTACTCTTACGGTCTGACAAAAAGTGGCAATGATTGGGTACTTGACCCCAGCACTCGAACGGTCAGCCCGGGCGCACGTTCAGTTCTCGCCCTGTTCAACACCCCCTCGACAATATGGCTCGGCGAGTTGACCTCATTGCGTACTCGCATGGGGGAACTGCGTTTCAATGGAGGGCGCGCCGGAGCCTGGGGCCGCACCTATGGCAACAAATACAATGTGGCCGATGGCTCCGGCGTCGGTTACCAGCAAACCCAACAAGGTTTTACCCTGGGAGCCGACGCACCGCTGCCGATTGGCGACGGCCAATGGTTAGTGGGAGCGATGGCGGGACACAGTAAATCAGACCTCAATCTTGATGCGGGTACCTCAGGGCGTGTCGACAGCTACTATTTGGGCGCGTACGCGACCTGGCTCGATCCGCGCTCCGGTTTTTACTTTGACGGCGTATTGAAAGCCAACCGCTTCCGTAACGAAGCGAAAGTCGGGCTGAGCGACGGAAAGCGGGCTAAAGGCGACTATGACAACACCGGTCTTGGCGGATCGATCGAGGTGGGTCGTCATCTGCCCCTTGGCAACGGGTACTTCGTTGAGCCCTTCACCCAATGGTCTGCGGTCGTGGTTCAGGGCAAAGACTTTTCCCTCGACAATGACCTGCAAGCTGAAGGGGATCGTATGCGCTCCCTTATCGGCAAGGCCGGCGCAACGGTTGGTCGCAGTATCGAACTGGAAAAGGGTCGGGTCCTGCAGCCTTACCTGCGTGCCGCCTGGGCTCATGAGTTTGCCAAAAACAACGAAGTCCAGGTCAACAACAACGTATTCAACAATGACCTGTCCGGGTCACGGACGGAGTTGGCGACCGGTGTTGCCATGGCATTGACCAATAACTTCCATGTGCATGCTGATTTTGAATACAGTAACGGCCGGAACATCGAACAACCGTTGGGCATCAATATCGGCGGTCGTTACGAGTGGTAAAAAGATTGATTGAATGATTGTAAAAAAGGAAGCCTGGGCTTCCTTTTTTACTTCATGCCCCCCGTCATCAGGCGGCGCGGTTGCGCTGTTGGGGGGGCGTGTACCTGACGAGATTGTTGATGGCTTCGAATATCACATTAATGGTTAGCTGGACCGGTGTTTCATCGTCTCGATATTCAACAATTACATCTTTCAGTTCACCACTGAAAACACCAGTGTTTTGATCAACGCTCAATTCCGCTTTTCCACTGACTTGCATGTAGATATTTGTAGAATTCTCATCGCTATCTATGAACGTGAGCCTGACAGCGGACGCATCAGGTGTCAGATCGTAAGTGCCATCAGCAGAACCTTTGGTGAAAGAAAGAATGATTTCTTTCGTAGCCGACCCCTGCTGACTGCGTTGACGGGCAAACATGCGGTAGGCCTCACCATGCGGTGGCTCGTATTGCTCCAGAGAGAGCTCAACCAATCCTGCCTTGAAATCCTCGGAGCTATTCAATTTTCCTTCGCAAACTCCAGCTCGGACGGCCTGTCTGGTGTTGGGTTTTTTCATGATCATCAAGGTGGTCTCCATAGTCATCACAAAGTATCCCGCTCTATAAAGACTACTATCGGGATGAGGTATCAAACCGTTAATAGGTCTGGCTGTAAACTGTCAGAGTTGACAGTTTACAGCGGGTAATTTTTGTGCGTTATTTGGTGTGACACCTCAACGCCGGACATGGATCGTCTATATATTTTTTAATTTGTGCAAGCGGTTCAATTGGCGAGGAGTTGGTTGAGTCGTTGTCGTTTTAGTGGTGTATCCAGGTGTAGGCGGGTATGGCTTCCCAGCCATGCCCAACTTGTCAGGCATGGAAGCGAAACGCAAAAAAAAATGATAGTCAACGTTAATACCCGCAGCTGCGCCCGTGCCGAGGGTGATGGCTAGAACGTTTGTGCAGGGATCAGTTGAACAGTCCCGCCGCGATGTTGATCGAAAACCCGAGAATGGCCGTGTTGAACAGAAAGCCGATCAGCGACTGCGCCAGGACAATCTTGCGCAAATCCCGAGTCGCCACGCCGACATCGGACGTCTGGACCGCCGCGCTGATGGTGAAAGAGAAATACAGGAAGTCCCAGTAGTTGGGCGTTGTCAGGCCTTCAGCAAAACGCAGAGCGGGGTCTTTGCCGCCCCAGGTGTAGAACAGACGGGCGTAGTGCACGCTGAAAATCACCCCGATCAGCAGCCATGAACCGATTACGGTCAATGCCGTAAAGCCGTAGTGCAACAGTTTGCGGGTCGTTTCCAGGTCCCTGCTGCCGGCCAGCTCAAAGGCGATGGTCGCCAGGCTCGCCAACGCGGCGATGCATACAACAAACAGCACCAGACCGGCGTTTTCGTCTTCGACCTCGGCAATGCGTTTCACATCCGGCGCTTTGGCACGCGCGGTGAGCCAGAGCATCAGGACCAGGTAAGCCCAGACACCGGCATTCCAGCCGAAAAGGATTTTGCTGATGATCGAGTCGGCCGGAGCCAGAATGCCCACCGCGATGCCGAGTGTGGCCGCGGCGGACAGGCGAGGGTGGGTGCGGGCGAGTAGAGGCATGGGAACTCGATGGGCCTGGGTGTCTAAACACCTTAGCCCAGGTTGTGACCACAACGATAATCCCTTGTAGGAGCGAGGCTTGCCCGCGAAGAGGCCGTCACATTCAACATTAATGTCGACTGACGCACCGCCTTCGCGGGCAAGCCTCGCTCCTACAGGGGATGTGTTGTGGCTTAGATGTTTTTGTGGCGCTTGCGCACCAGTTTCATCACCACCACAAAAAACACCGGTACAAACACCACCGCCAGGGTCGCGGTGATCATCCCGCCAATCACCCCGGTGCCGATGGCTTGCTGGCTCGCCGAGCTGGCCCCGGTGGCAATCGCCAATGGCACCACGCCAAGGATGAATGCCAGTGACGTCATGACAATCGGCCGCAGGCGCAAGCGTGCGGCTTGCAGGGTGGCGTCGATCAGATCATGGCCTTCGTCGTACAGGCTCTTGGCGAATTCGATGATCAGGATCGCGTTCTTCGCCGACAGGCCAATGATGGTAATCAGCCCGACCTTGAAGAACACATCGTTGGGCATCCCGCGCAGGGTCACGGCCAGTACCGCACCGAGCACACCCAGCGGCACCACCAGCAACACCGAGCTCGGAATCGACCAACTCTCGTACAGCGCCGCCAGGCACAAGAACACGATCAGCAACGACAGCCCAAGCAGAATCGGTGCCTGACTGCCGGACAAACGTTCCTGCAACGATAGCCCGGTCCATTCCTGCCCCAATCCCGCCGGCCCTTGCGCCACCAATCGCTCGATTTCCGCCATGGCTTCGCCAGTGCTGTAGCCGGGCGCCGGTTCGCCGGAAATGCTGATGGCCGGGTAGCCGTTGTAACGGGTTAATTGCGCCGGGCCCTGGGTCCAGTTGGCCCGAACGAAAGCCGACAACGGCACCATGTTCTCGCCGTTGTTACGCACGTGAATCTTCAGCAGGTCGTCGACCTGACTGCGCTGATCGCCTTCAGCCTGGACCACCACTCGCTGCATCCGTCCCTGATTGGGAAAGTCGTTGATGTAGGCCGACCCTACGGCGGTGGACAGCACGTTGCCGATGTCGGCAAACGAAATGCCCAAGGCGTTGGCTTGCTTGCGATCGACTTCCAGTTGCACCTGCGGCGCTTCGGCCAAGGCGCTTTCGCGCACGTTCATCAAGACCGGGCTCTTCTCGGCGGCGGCCAGCAATTGGCTGCGCGCCTGCATCAGCGTGGCGTGGCCAAGGCCGCCCCTGTCTTGCAGGCGGAACTCAAAACCACTGGAAGTGCCGAGTCCATCGACCGGCGGCGGCAGGACCGCGAAGGCCATGGCATCCTTGATCTGACTGAGCGCGATGTTGGCGCGGTCGGCAATCGAACTCGCCGAGTCGTCGCTGCCCCGATCCGACCAATCCTTGAGCGTAGTGAACGCCAGTGCGGCGTTCTGCCCGCTGCCGGAGAAGCTGAAACCGAGAATCACCGTGCTGTCGCCGACGCCCGGTTCGGTGGCGTTGTGTGCTTCGATCTGCTCGACCACCTGCACCGTGCGATTCTTGCTCGCGCCGGGTGGAAGCTGGATGTCGGTGATGGTGTAACCCTGGTCTTCCACCGGCAGGAACGAGGAGGGCAGACGACTGAAGCACAACCCCAGACCGATCAGCAGCACGCCGTAGATCAACAGGTAACGCCCGGTGCGTTTCAGTGCATAGGCGACCCAGCCCTGATAACGCTCGGTCAGTTGTTCAAAGCGCCGGTTGAACCAGCCGAAGAAACCGCCCTTGGCGTGGTGTTCGCCCTGGGCAATCGGCTTGAGCAGCGTCGCACACAGCGCCGGGGTCAAGGTCAGGGCGAGGAATGCCGAGAACAGGATCGACGTGGCCATGGAGAGCGAGAACTGCTGGTAAATCACCCCGACCGAACCCTGCATGAACGCCATCGGAATGAACACCGCCACCAGCACCAGGGTAATGCCGATGATCGCCCCGGTGATCTGCTTCATCGCCTTGCGCGTCGCGTCCTTGGGCGACAGGCCTTCGGTGGCCATGATCCGCTCGACGTTCTCCACCACCACAATCGCGTCGTCCACCAGAATGCCGATGGCCAACACCATGCCGAACATGGTCAGCACGTTGATCGAAAAGCCCAGCGCAAGCATGGTCGCGAAAGTCCCCATCAGCGCCACCGGCACCACCAGGGTCGGGATCAGCGTGTAGCGGATGTTTTGCAGGAACAGGAACATCACCGCAAACACCAGCACCATCGCCTCGATGAGGGTGTAGACCACCTTGGTAATCGAGACTTTGACGAAGGGCGAAGTGTCGTACGGAATCTTGTATTCCACGCCGGCCGGGAAGTAGCGCGCCAGTTCATCCATCTTCGCCCGTACCAGCGTCGCGGTGCTCAGGGCATTGGCGCCTGGCGACAGTTGCACGCTGACGGCGGTGGACGGCTTGCCGTTCAGGCGCGTGGAAAACTGATATTCCTGGCTGCCGATCTCCACCCGCGCGACATCGCGGATGCGCACGGTTGAACCGTCCGGATTGGCTTTGAGCACGATGTCGGCGAATTCTTCAGGCGTCGACAACTGACCTTTGACCAGAATGGTCGCGGTGATTTCCTGGGTGGTGCGGGTCGGCAAGTCGCCGATGCTGCCCGCGGAAACCTGAGCGTTTTGCGCAACGATGGCGGCGTTGACGTCGGCCGGGGTCAGGTTGAAACCGATCAGCTTGTGCGGGTCGATCCAGATCCGCATCGCCCGTTCGGCACCGTATAACTGCGCCTTGCCGACGCCGTCCAGACGCTTGATCTCGTTCATCACATTGCGCGCCAGGTAGTCGCTGAGCGCCACGTCGTCGAGCTTGCCATCGCTGGAGGTGAGGGTGATCAGCAGCAGGAAACCGGCGGAGACTTTCTCCACCTGCAAGCCTTGCTGAGTGACCGCTTGCGGCAAGCGCGACTCGACTACTTTGAGGCGGTTTTGCACGTCGACCTGCGCCATTTCCGGGTCAGTGCCTGGTTGGAAAGTCGCGGTGATGGTGGCGCTGCCGAGGCTACTCTGGGATTCGAAATACAGCAGATGGTCCGCGCCGTTGAGCTCTTCCTCGATCAGGCTGACCACGCTTTCATCCACGGTCTGCGCCGAAGCGCCTGGGTAGGTGGCATAGATTTCGACTTTCGGCGGCGCAACGTTCGGGTACTGCGCCACCGGCAACTGGACAATGGCCAGCGCACCGGCGAGCAGGATGAACAAGGCGATCACCCAGGCGAACACCGGGCGGTCGATAAAGAACTGCGGCATAAAAAAGCGTCCTGCTTACTGACCAGAAACCTGGGCAAGTGGAAGAGGGGTGTCATCTATCCGGACTTTTTCACCGGGGCGCGCATGTTGCAGGCCTTCAGTGACGATGCGGTCGCCGGGCTTGAGACCGTTGGTGACGATCCAGCGATCGTTCTGCACCGCGCCCAGTTCGACCGGTTGCTGGCCGACCCGCTGCTCGGCGTCGAGCAACAGCACTTGGGCAACGCCGGCGCTGTCACGCTGGATGGCCCGTTGCGGCACGCTGATGCCTTGCTGATTGAACGCTTGCTCCAGACGCACGCGAACGAAGCTGCCCGGCAGCAAGTCGAGGTCCGGGTTGGGGAACTCGCTGCGCAGGATGATCTGACCGGTGCCCGGGTCGACGGTGATGTCGGTGAACAGCAACTTGCCCGGCAGCGGATAGAGGTTGCCGTTGTCCTGAATCAATGTGGCTTTGGCCTGGCTCTGGCCCACTTCCTTTAACTGGCCGGAACGGAACGCGCGGCGCAGGTCGTTGAGTTCACGGGTCGATTGCGTCAGGTCAGCGTGGATCGGGTTCAACTGCTGAATCAGTGCCAACGGCGTGGTTTCGTTCTGCCCGACCAGCGCGCCTTCGGTCACCAGTGCGCGGCCGATGCGTCCGGAAATCGGCGCGGTGACGGTGGCGTAACCCAGGTTCAGTTTCGCCCGCTCCACGGCAGCCTTGTTGGCAGCGACATCGGCGGCGGTCTGCCGGGCATTGGCCCGGGCGTTGTCATAATCCTGACCGCTGATGGCGTTGCCTTCGATCAACTGGGCGTAGCGCTGTTCTTGCAATCTGGCCTGGAATGCATTGGCCTGGGCCTTGCGCAGTGCGGCTTCGGCGCTGTCCAGGTCGGCCTTGAACGGCGCCGGGTCGATACGGAAGAGAACGTCGCCTTTTTTTACGTCGCTGCCTTCACGGAAGGCCTGCTGCAACACCACGCCGGCGACTCGGGCGCGCACTTCGGCGATGCGTGGCGCGACAATCCGCCCGCTCAGCTCGCTGCTGATCGACAGCGGCCGGGCTTCGACGGTTTCAACCCGCACGGTGGCCAGCGACGCCTGTTCTTCGGCGGTCGAGGACTGATCACAAGCACTCAGCGTCAATGCCAGTGCAATCAGGCTGAGCCGGGCAAGCAGATTCTTTGACATGTAAATACCCCAATATTGACCCCCGTATCCTACGGGGGGCCGACGAGGGTAGCGGTGAAGCTTTGTAGGTGCTGTGTGAAATTGTGTAAGGGTTTTACTCGCGCGGGCGTGAGGGCGTATATCCTTGGCGACCGCTTCGCGCTCGATCGCGGGCAAGCCTCGCTCCTACAGGATTTGTGCCGGACGCCAATCCGCGACCAACCGAAACCCGGTAGGAGCGAGGCTTGCCCGCGAAGAGGCCCTAATGGTCACCACAGCACTTTCTGGAAACACCCCATGCCCAACATCCTCCTGGTCGAAGACGACTCCGCGCTCTCCGAACTGATTGCCAGCTACCTGGAACGCAACGGCTATTGCGTCAGTGTGATCAGCCGTGGCGATCATGTGCGCGAACGGGCGCGGCTCAATCCTCCGGACCTGGTGATTCTCGATCTGATGCTGCCGGGGCTCGACGGTTTGCAGGTTTGCCGCTTGCTGCGAGCCGATTCGGCGACTTTGCCGATCCTGATGCTCACCGCCCGCGATGACAGCCACGATCAGGTGCTGGGCCTGGAAATGGGCGCCGACGACTACGTCACCAAACCTTGCGAACCACGGGTGTTGCTGGCCCGGGTGCGCACCTTGCTGCGCCGCAGCAGCCTCAGCGAACCGATGACCGCCAACGACCGCATTCTCATGGGCAATCTGTGCATCGACCTGTCTGAGCGCACCGTGACCTGGCGCGAGCAACTGGTCGAGCTGTCCAGCGGTGAATACAACTTGCTGGTGGTGCTGGCCCGGCATGCCGGCGAAGTACTGAGCCGCGATCAGATTCTGCAACGCTTGCGCGGTATCGAATTCAACGGCACCGACCGCTCGGTGGACGTCGCGATCTCCAAGTTGCGGCGTAAGTTCGACGACCATGCTGGCGAAGCGCGCAAGATCAAGACCGTGTGGGGCAAGGGCTACCTGTTCAGCCGCTCAGAGTGGGAATGCTGAGTCGATGTTCAGAATCCTGTTTCGCCTCTATCTGGTGACTATCGTCTCGTTCAGCGCGGCGATCTACCTGGTGCCGGACCTGGTGATCCAGGTTTTCCATGAGCGCTTCGTGACCTACAACCTCGACTATTCCCGAGGTTTGCAAACGCTGATCGTCAAGCAGTTTCGCGCGGTGCCTATTGAGCAGTGGCCGGCGTTGGCAGACGAAATGGACAAGGAATTCCAGCCGCTGGACATTGTGCTGGCCCGTAACGATGACGCCGAATTTACTCTGGATGAACGTGCGCGCTTGCAGCGCGGGGAAAACGTCGTGCGCATCGGCGATTGGGGCTGGCGCACCTTGGCCGTGGCGCCGTTGAACGAGCAACTGGTCGTGAAGATGGTCGTGCCGCCGGACCCGACGGACGTCAGTTGGTTGTACTGGAGCATCAACGTGCTGATCGGCGCGACCATGCTCGCCTGTCTGTTGCTGTGGTTGCGCCCGCACTGGCGCGACCTGGAACGCCTCAAAGGCACCGCCGAACGCTTCGGCAAGGGCCACTTGAGCGAGCGCACGCAGATTTCCCCCAGCTCCAACATCGGTAGCCTGGCCCACGTGTTCGACACCATGGCTGGCGACATCGAAAACCTGCTCAACCAGCAACGCGATCTGCTCAACGCCGTGTCCCACGAACTGCGCACGCCACTGACGCGGCTGGACTTCGGCCTGGCCCTGGCGCTGTCCGATGACTTGCCGCCCACCAGCCGTGAACGTCTGCAAGGCCTGGTCGCGCACATTCGTGAACTGGATGAGCTGGTGCTGGAATTGCTGTCTTACAGCCGTTTGCAAAACCCGGGGCAGCTGCCGGAACAGGTCGATGTGTCGCTGGATGAGTTCATCGACAGCATTTTGGGCAGCGTCGATGAAGAACTTGAGTCACCGCAAATCGTGATCGATGTGCTGCTTAACGGCCAGCTCGAACGCTTCTCACTGGACCCGCGCTTGACCGCCCGGGCGATCCAGAACCTGCTGCGCAACGCCATGCGGTACTGCGAAAAACGGATTCAGATCGGCGTGCAGGTGTGTTCCAAGGGCTGTGAAATCTGGGTGGATGACGATGGCATCGGCATACCGGAAGAAGAGCGGGAGCGGATTTTCGAGCCGTTTTATCGGCTGGACCGCAGCCGGGATCGCGCCACTGGCGGGTTTGGTCTGGGCCTGGCAATCAGCCGCCGGGCGCTGGAAGCACAGAGCGGCACACTCACCGCGCAAGCTTCGCCGCTGGGGGGGGCGCGGTTCCGACTCTGGTTGCCGACACCTGTCTGAATCTTTCACCGTCCCTGTGGCGAGGGAGCTTGCTCCCGCTGGGTCGCGAAGCGGCCCCGAAATCTGACACCGCGGGCTTCAGACAGGGCGCGGGCTTCTGTTTTGCGACTGCTTCGCAGCCGAACGGGAGCAAGCTCCCTCGCCACAAGGAGTCATTGCCCATGGAGCTATGCATAATCGTTCAGCCAAGCAATTCGGTTGATGGAATCAACCCGACCCCAGCCCCCCGCATCCGGTCAATTGCCGCCGCCAGCGATCCATCCAGATCAATCGCCCGACACGCATCCATCACCACAAACGCATTGAACCCCGCCGCCCGCGCATCCAGCGCAGAAAACATCACGCAGAAATCCAGTGCCAGCCCGACCATGTAAACCGTGTCGATGCCGCGTTCTTTCAGATACCCGGCCAAGCCTGTGGTCGTGGTTCGATCCGCCTCCAGAAACGCCGAATAGCTGTCGATGTCCGGATTGCAGCCCTTGCGGATGATCAGTTGGGCGTGGGGCAGGTCCAGTTCCGCATGGAACTCGGCGCCGGGTGTGGCCCGTACGCAATGCTCAGGCCAAAGCGTTTGCTCGCCGTAAGGCAACTGAATCACGTCGTAGGGTTTGCAGCCCGGGTGGCTGGAAGCGAACGAGGCATGGCCGGGCGGATGCCAGTCCTGGGCAATGATGACCTGCTTGAACTGGCGCCCGAGCTGGTTGATCAAGGGCACGATCAGGTCACCCTCCGGCACCGGCAGTTGACCACCGGGAATGAAGTCGTTCTGTACGTCGATAACCAGCAGGGCTGCTCGTGAAGAGATTGGCATGGGCGGGTTCCTCCTTGGAAAGTCAGGTGCAAGCATAGTGACAAGTTTGCTGGAGCGCTAAGTCGGGTTCAATGACTGCGTTTGTGGCGGTGAAGGGCAGTTGGATCGGCGGTGTGGCCTTCGCGGGCAGCCTCGCTCCTACGGGTGTTATGTATCCGACACCATTCCCCTGTAGGAGCGAGGCTTGCCCGCGAAGAGGCCCGTCCAGACACCACTAAACCCGGAACAGTCCCGCATTTGGCCGAACCGCTGCCTTACTGTCGGCACTAATGCCTTGTTATAGTTCGGGCCTCATTTCTGCCCCGGTAAAGGATCACTGCCATGTCTCAATACACCGCCTTCAGCGTCGAACTGGCCGATAACATCGCCCATGTGCAGATCAATCGCCCGGAAAAGATCAATTCGATGAACGCCGCGTTCTGGAGCGAGATCATCGAGATTTTCCAGTGGATCGACGATACCGATGAAGTGCGGGTGGTGGTGCTCAGTGGTGCCGGCAAGCATTTTTCTTCCGGGATCGATCTGATGATGATGGCCGGTATGCTCAATGAGTTGGGCAAGGACGTCAGCCGCAATGCACGGCTGCTACGACGAACGATCCTCACGCTGCAAGCGTCCTTCAATGCCGTCGACAACTGCCGCAAACCGGTGCTGGCGGCGATTCAGGGTTATTGCCTGGGCGGCGCCATCGACCTGATTTCAGCCTGCGACATGCGTTATGCCGCCGAGGATGCGCAATTTTCCATCAAGGAAATCGACATCGGCATGGCAGCCGATGTAGGCACTTTGCAACGCTTGCCACGGATAATCGGTGACGGCATGCTGCGTGAACTGGCTTACACTGGTCGCACCTTTGGCGCCGACGAAGCGCGCAACATTGGCCTGGTCAATCGCGTCTACAGCGATACCACCAGCCTGCTTGACGGCGTGATGGGCATTGCCCGCGAGATCGCCAGCAAGTCGCCGATCGCTATCACCGGCACCAAAGAGATGATCAGCTACATGCGCGACCATCGCATCGACGACGGCCTCGAATACGTCGCCACCTGGAACGCCGCCATGCTGCAATCCACCGATCTGCGCGTGGCCATGGCCGCCCATATGAGCAAACAGAAACCCGAATTTCTGGATTGATTAACCATGATTTCACGCTGGACCACCGCAGTACTGGACACCGATCAACCCGGCGGTTGGGCCGTGGCGCGCAGCCCTGAAGGCTTTTTGTTCGATGACAATGGCGCGCTGTTTCCACGGGAATGGCTCAAGCGTCAGGACCTGTCGATTCTCGCCGAGCATGGCATCGGTCACCTGGATGGCGAACCGGTCTACCTGCTGGAGCTGCGCAGTCACAGCGAAGTACCGGGCTGCAACTGGAAAGGCCTGCGAGCGTTCATGCTTGAGGGTGATCACACCGTTTACAAGGTGCTCGGCTACGCCGCGCAAATCGGTACCTGGGCCCGTGAACATCGTTTTTGTGGCAATTGCGGGCAGGTGATGAGCCAGGTGCCGCGTGAGCGGGCGATGTACTGTGAGCCGTGTGATATACGCCACTATCCGCGCATTTCACCGAGCATGATCGTGCTGGTGACCCGTGGCGACGAGGTTCTGCTGGCTCGTTCGCCGCGTTTTGTCGCCGGGGTCTACAGTACGTTGGCGGGGTTTGCCGAGCCGGGTGAGTCGGCCGAGGACTGCCTGATTCGCGAGGTCCGCGAAGAGGTGCAGATCGAGGTCAAGAACATCCAGTACATGGGCAGTCAATGCTGGCCGTTCCCGCATTCGATGATGCTCGGTTTTCACGCCGAGTACGCCGGTGGCGAGATTGTCTGTCAGGAAGATGAGATCGAAGACGCCCAGTGGTTCAACGTGCACGAGCTGCCGCCGTTGCCGGCGTCACGCTCGATTGCCCGTTACCTCATCGATGTCTATGTGGCGCGGCGCTTAGGCCACGCTGAACCAGTGCTGCCAGGCTAACCGGACGGTCAAGCCGAGCACCACGGTGATGAACACCGGGCGAATGAATTTCGCACCGCCGCTGATGGCGGTGCGCGCGCCGAAGAAGGCGCCGACCATCACCGACAGGCCCATGCTCAGGCCGATGATCCAGTCCACCTGCCCGGAAAATATGAACACCGACAGCGCTGCGATGTTGCTGACGAAGTTCATGCTGCGCGCCACGCCGCTGGCCTTGACCAGGTCGATGGGGTAGAGCAGCAGGCTGCTGACGGTCCAGAACGCACCCGTTCCCGGGCCGGCCACGCCGTCGTAGAAACCAAGACTGAAGCCCTGGCTCGATTGCCACTTCTTCTTGATCGGTGCGTCGCTGTCCAGCGGCGCCTTTGGTGTGCCGCCGAACAACAGGTACAGACCGCAGGCGAAAACGATCACTGGCAGCATCTTGTTCAGCCATTCCGCTGGCAGGTAATGAGCGACCACGGCACCGGTGAGTGCGCCCACCAGCGTGCCGACGATCGCGTGCGTCCATTGTCGAGGATGGAACAGCTTGCGCCGGTAGAAAGTGAAACTGGCGGTGGCCGAGCCGAAGGTCGAACTGAGCTTGTTGGTGCCCAGCACCAGGTGCGGCGGCAGGCCGGCGGTCAGCAGCGCCGGGGTGGTCAACAGACCGCCACCGCCAGCGATGGCGTCGATGAAACCGGCGATGAAAGCGACGAGAGCCAGAACGGCCAGAGTAGTGAGGTCAACGCTGAGTTCGAAAGGCATGAAATGGGCTTATTCGGCAGGGCGCAGAAGATGGGCTGCGGGGAAGGCCGGTATCTTACCCATATCCAATCTCTGCGGCGACCGGTCTGGCCCTTTCGCGGGCAAGCCTCGCTCCTACAGAATTGGTGTAATCGCAATTATCCCTAACGATGAAAAACCGTAGGAGCGAGGCTTGCCCGCGATGACGGTGTCACATTCAACGAAAATGTTGTCTGTGACATCGCCATCGCGGGCAAGCCAACTCCCTGGGAACTCGGTGAAGTTATAGGCCTAGGTCGGACAAGCCCGGGTGATCATCCGGTCGGCGGCCCAGCGGCCAGTGGAACTTGCGTTCGCTTTCCTTGATCGGCATGTCGTTGATGCAGGCGTAACGGTTGAACATCAAGCCGTTCTCGTCGAACTCCCAGTTCTCGTTACCGTAGGAGCGGAACCAGTTACCCGAATCGTCATGCCATTCGTAGGCATAACGCACAGCGATACGGTTGTCGCCATGGGCCCAGAGTTCCTTGATCAGCCGGTAGTCCAGTTCCTTGGCCCATTTACGGGCCAGAAAATTTTTGGCTTCTTCGCGGTTGTGAGCGAACTCGGCGCGGTTACGCCATTGGGTGTCCAGGGTGTAGGCCAGGGACACCCGTTCCGGGTCGCGGGAGTTCCAGCCATCTTCGGCCAGGCGAACTTTTTCGATGGCCGATTCACGGGTAAACGGCGGCAATGGCGGACGAACTTCGGCAGTAGACATATTAAGTCTCCCTATCAAATTAACGTTCTAGCAAGTTGTCGGGCTTATTAAAGAGTGTTACAGGTCCAATAACTTTCGCGCCATGCATTGCGCATTATCGGCGGCACTGTGATCACCCATCACAAGCGCTACGGTAATGGCACCGTCGATCAGGATCAGCAGCTGTTTGGCCAGCGTCTCCGGGTCTGTTGCGCCATGTTCGGTACAGAGCTCGCACACGTAGTCGAGCAGTTTCTGTTTGTGGTCTTTGGCGACCAGGCGAACCGGGTCTTGCGCATCGCCGGTTTCGCCGCTGGTGTTAATGAATGCGCAACCGCGAAAGCCTTCGGAGTCGAACCAGGTCCTGAGCACGGTAAACAGGTTGAGCAGGCGCTCGGCCGGGGTTTGTGCCTTGCCGACTTCCGTTCGGTACCAATGCATCCAGCGCACATCACGGCGTTGCAGGGCCGCGACGGTAAGCTCCTCCTTGTTGGCGAAGTAGCGGTAAATACTTTTTCTGGAAACGCCGGCGGTTTTCACCAGAAGATCCATGCCGGTGGCCGCGATGCCACTTTTGTAGATCAACTTTTCGGTGACATCCAGAATGATGTCGCGTGTGTCGTTGCTAGTGATTTCGTTCATGTGGCTAACAGTAGAATGATCGTTCTCCTTGGTCAAGAAGTTATTTGTGGCGGCTGTGAGATTGTCTTCGCGGGCAAGCCTCGCTCCTACAGGGGAATGCAATCAACCGTAGGAGCGAGGCTTGCTCGCGAAGAGGCCATTACAGACAGTAACAAGACCCAAACCCATCCATGGTGTAAGCTCTCGGGTTCTTCGGATTCGACCTTTTTGCGAGCCCTATGCCGTCGCTTTTCAAACGCTCTCTGCTGCCTAAACTGCGCAGTTTTCCGCTGACCGCCGATGCCGTCACCATCCTCTCTGGCGCCGCCGAGTTCCGTCGTTGCCTGCTGGAACAAATCGCTCAGGCAACCCGGCGCATCTATATCGTTGCGCTGTACCTGCAACAGGATGAGGCCGGGCAGGAAATCCTCGATGCCCTGCACGCCGCCAAACTGGCGCGCCCGGAACTGGACGTGGTGGTGGTCGTGGATTGGCTGCGCGCCCAGCGCGGTTTGATCGGTGCCGGCAAGCAGCCGGGCAACGCGGCCTGGTATCAGGAAACGACCCGCACCCACGAAAGCGTGGTGCCGGTGTACGGCGTGCCGGTGCAGACTCGCGAGCTGTTCGGCGTGCTGCATTTGAAGGGCTTCGTGATCGACGATTGCGTGCTCTACAGCGGCGCGAGCCTGAACAATGTTTACCTGCATAAATTCGACAAGTACCGCTTCGACCGTTATCACCTGCTGCAGAATCACGCGCTGGCCGACTCGATGCAGCACCTGATTCAGCACGGTCTGATCGCCTCCAAAGCGGTGCATCGCCTCGACCTGCCGAACCTGCCGACCACCCGCAGCCTGCGTAACGACATCGGTGACCTGCGCAGCCGTCTCAAGCACGCGGCGTACGACACCACGGCGGGCAGCACGGCGAAGGGCGGTTTATCCGTCAGCCCCTTGCTCGGTGTGGGCAAGAACAACCCGTTGAGTCGGGTGATCTGTGAGCTGATCGCCAGCGCCCAGCATCAGCTGACCATCTGCACGCCGTACTTCAACCTGCCGCTGGCGGTGACCCGGGAAATCAACCGGGCGCTGGCGCGGGGGGTGAAGATCGACATCATCGTCGGCGACAAAACCGCCAACGATTTCTATATTCCGCCGAGCGAGCCGTTCAAGGTGATCGCGGCGCTGCCATACCTTTACGAAATCAGCCTGCGACGCTTCGCCAAGCGCCATCAGCGCAGCATCGACAGTGGCAAGCTGAACCTGCATTTGTGGAAGGATGGCGACAACACCTATCACCTGAAGGGCATGTGGATCGATCAGCGCTATACCTTGCTGACCGGCAACAACCTCAATCCACGGGCGTTTCGTCTCGATCTGGAAAACGCGTTGCTGATTGATGATCCGAAAGGTGAATTGCTGGAGCCGCGCGGCAATGAGCTGGCGGAGATTTTCCAGCACACCCGCCGCATCGAGCGGTATCAGGATCTGGAAACGCTGCCGGATTATCCGGCGGGAGTGGCCAAGTTTCTCAAGCGTGTCAGCCGGGTACGGATCGAGCGGTTGTTGTATCGGATTTTGTGAGGTTCAACCCGGCGTCGAAGGTGTGTCGCCGGTAATAATGCCTTCGCGAGCAAGCCCGCTCCCACAGTGAGCCATGTGTCGGTCACACAATCGTGCATCGACTCAAATCCACTGTGGGAGCGGGCTTGCTCGCGAAAGCGGTGTGTCAGGCGACATCAATGTTGACTGTTATGGCCCCTTCGCGAGCAGGCTCGCTCCCACAGGGATTTAGGCTGCCCACAGTGATCTGCGCCTGGCTGTGGTGGCTGCGCTAATATGCTCACCACTCAAACAAGAACAAGGCTCGCCTCGGTCAATGTCGGAAAAAGACACCATCTCCATTCAACTGGTGCGTGAAGCGCTGTTGCAAAGTTGCGCCCCGGGCGCTGCCACCGCGGAGGTGTTGAACAAGGTCGGCATCGATCCTGTGCTGCTGGAAACCACCGACGCCCGTGTTCCGGCCACCGCCTATGCGCGGTTGTGGCGCTTGCTGGCTCGGCGCGGGGACGATGAGTTTTTTGGCATGGACCCGCGCAAGCTCAAGTCCGGCAGTCTGGAGTTCCTGTGTCGCTGCTCGATGGTTCAGCCAAGCCTGGCCGCCGGGCTGACCTCGGGGCTGAGCTTTCTGTCATTGATGCTCGAACGCCTGCCCGCGCAACTGGTTCGCCAGCAAAGCCTGGCGGAAATCGTACTGCTGGAGGACGACGAAGACCCGCGCCGCGCCTTCACCTATTTCACTTACTGGATGATCGTGCATGGCGTTGCCTGCTGGCTGGCGGGGCGGCGGATACCGATCCTGGCCATCGAGTTGCGTTGCCCGGCGCCGGATTTTTGCGATGACTACCGGGTGATGTTCTCCGAGAACCTGCGGTTCGACCGGCCGCGCACGCGGATGATTTTCTCGGCTGACTGCCTGGATTTGCCGATCAAGCGCAGCCCCGAAGAACTGAAGCGATTCCTCGCCCATGCGCCGGCGAACATTCTGGTCAAGTACCGCGATCCCGAGAGCCTGGCCAGTCGGATCAAACACGATCTGCGGCAACTGCCCGCCGAACACTGGCCGGAAACCGAGGCGTTGGCGCAGCAACTGTGCATGTCGGCCTCGACCCTGCGTAGGCGCCTGGCTGAAGAGGGCCAGACGTATCAGGGGCTCAAGGACAGTGTGCGCAAGGAACTGGCGATCGTCTGGCTGGCGGAGCCTGCCATCAGCTTCACCGAAATCGCCACCCGTTTGGGGTTTGCCGATACCAGCTCGTTCTACAAGGCGTTTCGCAAGTGGTCGGGGTCTAATCCGGGGCATTATCGGAGTTTGATTCTTAACGAGGCGAGCTGATCCGGATTTTGTGTTGATTGGTCTGGCGCCTTCGCGAGCAAGCCCGCTCCCACAGTGGAATTGTGTCTGCCCACCTATTTGCAACCCACACAAAACTTATGTGGGAGCGGGCTTGCTCGCGAAGGCGTCCGCCCAGGCGACGCATTCCTTGAACCTTGGCCAAACCAGTCACACAACTTGATAGCTTTGACCATTGTCCCGCTCCCCGCGCAGAGCGAATATTTCCCTGTTATTTACGGTTCCCCCAACCTAATAAAAAGACACAGGGATTCTGGCAATGCGCGATTACTTGTCTGCCACGTCACAGTTCAATTATCAGCACACCGTCGATGCCGCGCTCACAGGGTCGTTGAGCGCGCTCAACGCCTGCGTCGAGTGTTGCGACCGGCATGCCTTGCCGGGGCGCATCGCGCTGTTCTGGGAAGGTCGCGACGGCGCCAGCGCGACCTACACCTTCAGCGACTTGCAGGACAAAGCCGCGCGCTTCGCCAATTTCCTGCTGGCCCAGGGTGTTAAGAAGGGCGATAAAGTCGCCGGCCTCCTGCCACGCAACATCGAATTACTGATCACCGTGTTCGCCACTTGGCGCATCGGCGCGGTCTATCAACCGCTGTTTACCGCCTTCGGCCCGAAAGCCATCGAACATCGCCTCAACAGCTCCGGCGCCGCAGTCGTAGTAACCGACGCCGTCAATCGCCCGAAACTGGCTGAAGTGGCCGACTGCCCAACCATCGTCACCGTCGGCGGCCCGAAAGGCCAAGGTATTGTTCGGGGTGATTTCAGTTTCTGGGCCGAACTGGCCAACTACTCCAGCGTCTGCGAACCGGTATTACTGACCGGCGAAGACCCGTTCCTGCTGATGTTCACCTCGGGCACCACCGGCCCGTCGAAAGCGCTGTCGGTGCCGCTCAAGGCGATCGTCGCGTTCCAGAGCTACACCCGTGACGCGGTGGACTTGCGCCCCGAAGACGCATTCTGGAACGTCGCCGATCCGGGGTGGGCCTACGGCATCTATTTCGGCGTCACCGGGCCGATGGCGATGGGGCACCCGATCACCTTTTACGATGGCCCGTTCACCCTCGAAAGCACCTGTCGGGTGATCAACAAATACGGGATCACCAACCTCACTGGTTCGCCGACTGCCTATCGCTTGCTGATTGCCGGTGGCGATGAATTCTCCCGCTCGATCAAGGGCAAGCTGCGCATCGTCAGCAGCGCCGGCGAGCCGCTGAACCCGGAAGTGATCCGCTGGTTCGCCGATAATCTCGGCGTGGTGATTCATGACCATTACGGCCAGACCGAACTGGGCATGGTGTTGTGCAATCACCACGGCCTCGATCATCCGGTACACGTCGGCGCTGCCGGTTTCGCCTCGCCGGGCCACCGCATCGTGGTGCTCGACGACGAATACAAAGAACTGGGCGTCGGCCAGCCCGGCATTCTGGCCATCGACCGCACCCAGTCGCCGATGTGCTGGTTCGGCGGTTACGAAGGTGCGCCGACCAAGGCGTTCGTCGGCAACTATTACCTGAGTGGCGACACCGTTGAGTGGAACCCGGACGGCAGCATCAGCTTCGTCGGTCGCAGCGACGACGTGATCACCACCTCCGGCTACCGCGTCGGCCCGTTCGACGTCGAAAGCGCGTTGGTCGAACACCCGGCAGTGGTCGAAGCGGCGGTGATCGGCAAGCCCGATCCGGAACGTACCGAGCTGGTGAAAGCCTTCGTCGTGCTCAGCCCGCAATACCGTGCCGAACCTGCACTCGCCGAAGAGTTGCGCCAACACGTGCGCAAGCGTCTGGCGGCGCACGCGTACCCCCGTGAAATCGAATTTGTCAGCGAATTGCCGAAAACCCCAAGCGGCAAACTGCAGCGCTTTATCTTGCGCAACCAGGAAATCGCCAAGGCTCAAGAGGCCGCCGCGAAGAACGTTTCAGCTTGAATCCAAGGAAACAATGATGCAGATCGAAAACAAGGTTTTTCTCGTCACCGGCGGTGCATCCGGCCTCGGTGCCGCCACCGCTGAAATGCTGATCGCTGCCGGCGCCAAGGTGATGCTGGTGGACATGAACGCCGAAGCCGTCGCGGCCCAGGCTGCACGTCTGGGCGCACAAAGCGTGGTGGCGGACATCAGCAATGAAACGGCGGCGCAAGCAGCGGTGCAGGCGACGGTCAAAGCGTTTGGCGGCCTCAATGGGCTGGTCAATTGCGCTGGCATCGTCCGTGGCGAGAAGATCCTCGGCAAGAACGGTCCTCATGCGCTGGACAGTTTTAGCCAGGTGATCAACGTTAACCTGATCGGCAGCTTCAACATGCTGCGTCTGGCGGCCGCGGCGATTGCCGAAACCGAAGCTGACGAAGACGGTGAGCGTGGCGTGATCATCAACACCGCGTCGGCCGCGGCCTTCGACGGCCAGATCGGTCAGGCCGCGTATTCGGCTTCGAAAGGTGCGATCGTCAGCCTGACTTTGCCCGCCGCCCGTGAACTGGCGCGCTTCGGCATCCGCGTGATGACCATCGCCCCGGGCATTTTCGAAACGCCGATGATGGCCGGCATGACCCCGGAAGTGCGCGAATCCTTGGCCGCTGGCGTGCCGTTCCCGCCGCGTCTGGGCAAGCCGGGCGAGTACGCCGCGCTGGTCAGGCATATCATAGAAAACAGCATGCTCAACGGCGAGGTGATCCGTCTCGACGGTGCCTTGCGCATGGCCGCCAAATAAGGAGGATTAGACATGACACTTTCCAACGATCCGATTGTTATTGTCAGTGCCGTCCGCACCCCGATGGGCGGTTTCCAGGGCGAACTGAAGAGCCTGACCGCACCGCAGCTGGGCGCCGCAGCGATTCGTGCTGCCGTCGAACGCGCCGGTGTCGCTCCTGAATCCGTAGAAGAAGTGCTGTTCGGCTGCGTGCTCTCCGCCGGCCTCGGCCAGGCCCCGGCGCGGCAAGCGGCACTGGGCGCCGGACTGGATAAATCGACCCGTTGCACAACACTGAACAAGATGTGCGGTTCGGGCATGGAGGCCACGATCCTGGCCCACGACATGCTGATCGCCGGCAGTGCCGATGTGGTCGTCGCCGGTGGCATGGAAAGCATGTCCAACGCGCCGTACCTGCTGGACCGCGCCCGCAGCGGTTACCGCATGGGCCATGGCCGGGTGCTCGATCACATGTTCCTCGATGGCCTGGAAGATGCCTACGACAAGGGTCGCCTGATGGGCACCTTCGCCGAGGATTGCGCAGAAACCAACGGTTTTACCCGCGAAGCTCAGGACGCCTTTGCCATTGCTTCGACCACCCGCGCGCAACAGGCGATCAAGGACGGCAGTTTCACCGCCGAGATCGTGCCGCTCACCGTGACCGTCGGCAAAGAGCAGGTGCTGATCAGCCATGACGAACAGCCGCCGAAAGCCAAACTGGACAAGATCGCCTCGCTGAAACCGGCGTTCCGCGATGGCGGCACTGTGACCGCGGCGAACTCCAGTTCGATCTCCGACGGCGCGGCGGCACTGGTGTTGATGCGCCGTTCCGAAGCCGAGAAACAAGGCCTGAAACCGCTGGCGGTGATTCATGGTCACGCTGCATTTGCCGACACGCCGGGGCTGTTTCCGGTGGCACCGGTGGGCGCGATCAAGAAGCTGATGAAGAAAACCGGCTGGTCCCTGGACGAAGTCGAGTTGTTCGAAGTCAACGAAGCGTTCGCGGTGGTGAGTCTGGTGACCATGACCAAACTGGAAATCCCCCACGAGAAGATCAACGTTCACGGCGGTGCTTGCGCCCTGGGCCACCCGATCGGTGCGTCCGGCGCGCGGATCCTCGTGACCTTGCTCTCGGCCTTGCGCCAGAAAGGTCTGAAACGCGGCGTTGCAGCGATCTGCATCGGCGGCGGCGAAGCCACGGCCATGGCTGTGGAATGTCTGTACTGAAACTGACGCTATCCCATTGTGGGAGCGGGCTTGCTCGCGAAGAGGCCGGGTCAATCGACATCAATGTTGAATGACACACCGCTTTCGCGAGTAAGCCCGCTCCCACAGGTTCAGCGTTTCAACCAGGCATTTTGTGCGTTAGGCTCATTTTTAAGGACTTGGCATGATTCCCAATGACGAACAACTTCAGATCAGCGACGCGGCCCGGCAGTTTGCCCAGGAACGGCTGAAACCGTTCGCCGCCGAATGGGACCGCGAACATCGCTTTCCCAAGGAAGCCATTGGCGAGATGGCCGACCTTGGCTTCTTCGGCATGCTGGTGCCGGAGCAGTGGGGTGGTTGTGACACCGGTTACCTGGCCTACGCCATGGCGCTGGAAGAAATTGCTGCGGGCGATGGCGCCTGCTCGACCATCATGAGCGTACACAACTCGGTAGGTTGCGTGCCGATCCTCAAGTTCGGCAACGACGATCAGAAAGAACGCTTCCTCAAGCCGCTGGCCAGCGGCGCGATGCTCGGTGCGTTTGCCCTGACCGAACCGCAAGCCGGCTCCGACGCCAGTAGCCTGAAAACCCGTGCGCGGCTGGACGGCGATCACTACGTGCTCAACGGCTGCAAGCAATTCATCACCTCCGGGCAAAACGCCGGGGTGGTGATCGTGTTTGCGGTGACTGATCCGAGTGCCGGCAAACGCGGCATCACAGCGCTGATCGTGCCGACCGATTCGCCGGGTTATAAAGTCGCGCGAGTCGAAGACAAACTCGGTCAGCATGCCTCCGACACCTGCCAGATCCTCTTCGAGGATGTGAAAGTCCCGGTGGCCAATCGACTGGGCGAGGAGGGCGAAGGCTACAAGATCGCCCTGGCCAACCTCGAAGGCGGCCGTGTCGGCATCGCCTCGCAATCGGTGGGCATGGCCCGCGCCGCGTTCGAAGCGGCCCGCGACTATGCTCGTGAACGCGAGAGCTTCGGCAAGCCGATCATCGAACACCAGGCAGTGGCGTTCAGGCTGGCGGACATGGCGACCCAGATCGCCGTGGCCCGGCAGATGGTGCATTACGCGGCGGCATTGCGCGACAGCGGCAAACCGGCGCTGGTGGAAGCGTCCATGGCCAAGCTGTTCGCTTCGGAAATGGCCGAGAAGGTTTGCTCCTCAGCGTTGCAAACCCTTGGCGGTTACGGTTACCTGAACGACTTCCCGCTGGAGCGGATCTACCGCGACGTGCGGGTGTGCCAGATCTACGAAGGCACCAGCGATATTCAGCGCATGGTCATTTCGCGCAATCTTTGAGAAGGAATCCACCGATGAACTACGAAACGATTTTGCTGGAAACCCACGGCCGCGTCGGCCTGATCACCCTCAACCGTCCGCAAGCCTTGAACGCGTTGAATGCGCAAATTGTCAGCGAACTGAACCATGCCCTCGATGGCTTGGAAGCCGATTCGAACATCGGTTGCATCGTGCTGACCGGCTCGAAAAAAGCCTTCGCCGCCGGCGCCGACATCAAGGAAATGGCTGAGCTGACGTATCCGCAGATCTACCTCGATGACTTGTTCAGCGACAGCGATCGCGTGGCCAACCGCCGCAAGCCGATCATCGCCGCGGTCAATGGTTTCGCCTTGGGCGGTGGTTGTGAACTGGCGTTGATGTGCGACTTCATTCTGGCGGGCGACAACGCCAAATTCGGTCAACCGGAAATCAACCTCGGCGTGTTGCCGGGCATGGGCGGCACCCAGCGTCTGACCCGCGCCGTGGGTAAGGCCAAGGCCATGGAAATGTGCCTGAGCGGGCGTTTGATCGATGCCGTAGAAGCAGAGCGTTGCGGCATTGTTGCGCGGATCGTGCCGGCCGATGAGCTACTGGAAGAGGCGTTGAAAGTCGCGGCGCTGATTGCCAAGAAGTCGCTGCCGATTGCGATGATGGTCAAGGAAAGCGTTAACCGGGCGTTTGAAGTCAGCCTGTCGGAAGGCGTGCGTTTTGAGCGTCGGGTGTTCCATGCGGCGTTTGCGACGCAGGATCAGAAGGAAGGGATGGCGGCGTTTATTGCCAAGCGTGAGGCGGAGTTCCAGGGTAAGTGATGTAGCGCTCTCACGGACGCCTTCGCGAGCAAGCCCGCTCCCACATTTGATCCAGGGTGTTCACAAATGCTGTGTACACCGCAGGACTAATGTGGGAGCGGGCTTGCTCGCGAAGCTTTTAGGGCTTCAAACCAGATAGTGCTTGAGCTCCCGGGCAATCACCATCCGCTGTATCTCGCTCGACCCTTCATAAATCTGCGTGATCCGCGCATCCCGGTAGTAGCGCTCCACCGGGTAATCTTCCAGATACCCATACCCGCCATGAATCTGTATCGCCGACGAGCAGACCTTCTCGGCCATTTCCGAGGCAAACAGCTTGGCCTGTGAAGCCTCCGACAGACACGGCTTGCCGGCACTGCGCAACCGTGCGGCGTGCAGGATCAGCAAGCGTGCGGCGTTCAGTCGGGTATGCATGTCGGCCAGCATATTGGCGATGCTCTGGTGTTCGATGATCGGCTTGTCGAACTGCACCCGATCCCGCGCGTAAGCCAGCGCTGCGTCGAACGCTGCCCGGGCGATGCCCAAGGCTTGCGCGGCGATGCCGATGCGGCCGCCTTCGAGGTTGGAGAGGGCGATGGCCAGGCCTTTACCGCGTTCACCGAGCAGGTTGGCTTCGGGAACGGTGCAATTGTTCAGGGTCACGGCGCAGGTGTCGGAAGCGCGGATGCCCATCTTGTGTTCACTGCGGTCGACGATGAAACCCGCGGTTTCGGTCGGCACCAGGAATGCCGAGATGCCGCGCTTGCCCAGCTCCGGATCGGTCACGGCGAAGACAATCGCCAGTTTCGCCCGTTTGCCGTTGCTGACGAATTGCTTGGCGCCATTGATCACCCACTGGCCGTCGCGCAGTTCGGCGCGGGTGCGCAGGTTATGCGCTTCGGAACCGGCTTGGGGTTCGGTGAGGCAGAAGCAACCGATGGCCTGGCCGCTGGCGAGGTCCGGCAACCATTGCTGTTTCTGTGCTTCGGTGCCGTAGTTGAGCACCGGCCCGCAGCCCACGGAATTGTGGATGCTCATCAGCGCACCGGTGGCGCCATCACCGGCGGAAATCTCCTCCACCGCCAAGGCGTAGGCGACGTAGTCGACATAAGTGCCACCCCATTCCTCGGGCACCACCATGCCCAGCAGACCCAGTTCACCCATCTTCGCCACCAGACCATCATCGATCCAGCCGGCCTTTTCCCAGGCTTGTGCGTGGGGCGCGATTTCGCCGCGGGCAAAATCCCGGGCCATGTCGCGGATCATCACTTGCTCTTCGCTCAATTCGATATCGTGCATGGCTCAGCTCCAGCTTGGGTCGAACCCGGTGAAAAAACTCGCCACGTGCCCGGCGTCCAGCGCCTGCAGAGTCGGCGGATTCCAGCGCGGGTTCTTGTCTTTGTCGATCAGCAAGGCGCGCACGCCTTCGATCAGGTCGCCGCGTTCGAACCACTGGCGATCCAGGTGCAGTTCGAGGGCGAAGCACTGTTCCAGGCTCAGGTGCCGACCGCGCCGCAGCATTTCCAGGGTCACGCCCATGGCCAGCGGTGAACGGCTTTCCAGCAGGTCGGCGGTGGCCGTGGCCCACTCGTGGCTATCGGCGACGGTCACTTCACGCAGTTGTTCCACCATACTCGGCACATCGGGCAGGGCGAAGAAGTGATCGATGGCCGGCCGCAACGCCGCCAGGGGCGCTACCGGCAGTTGCTGCACGGCGAGTTTCGCCAGCACGCCTTGCAGGTCCTTGAGCGGCGTGTCGTGCCATTGGAGGTGATCGAGTTGCTCGTCCAGCGTGCTCAGGCTGGCGCTGTCCAGATACCAGTCGGCCAGGCCGCAATAGAGCGCATCGGCGGCACGAATCTGCACGCCCGTGACGCCGAGATAAATGCCCAGCTCACCCGGGATGCGCGGCAGGAAGTAACTGCCGCCAACGTCCGGGAAATAACCGATAGCCACTTCGGGCATCGCCAGACGGCTGCGCTCGGTGACCACCCGCAAATCGGCGCCTTGCACCAGCCCCATGCCACCGCCCAGCACAAAGCCGTCCATCAAGGCCAGGACCGGTTTGCGATAGTGATGGATGGCGAGGTCGAGGGCGTATTCCTCGACGAAGAAGTCTTCGTGCAGGGTGTCGCCACTTTTGAAACTGTCGTACAGCGAGCGAATATCGCCGCCGGCACAGAACGCTTTCTCACCAGCGCCGCGCAACACCACCGCGTGCACCTGCGGATCCTGTGCCCAGGCATCGAGCTGCTGTTGCAGGCTGCGAACCATGTCCAGGGTAATGGCGTTGAGGCCGGCGGGGCGATTGAGGGTCAGGTGACCGATGTGATTGCGAACCTCGGCCAACACTTCGTTTTGCGTGGCATCCATGGGCTGTGTTGTCGGGGATGAAACCTGAGCAGTCATCACTAACTCCCTGCTTTTATTGTTCTTTCTAGAGAAGCTCGCGCGCGAGCGATGCTGGATCGTATCAGTGCAAATTTGTGATGTACAACCGGGATACGTGCAGGTGCTGTTTGCATTTTTACCTTAGGGCAACTTCCAAGGATCGCAACCTTTGGCAGCAATCGGCGGCGAGTCTGTCAGTCAAGATGCGGAACCTGTGGGAGCGGGCTTGCTCGCGAAGACGGCGGCACAGTCAATATTGATGCAGCCTGACACACCGCTTTCGCGAGCAAGCCCGCTCCCACAGGGATTGCACTTGACTGACTGGCATCGGGGTAAGCCTGCTCACCACAAAAGCCTTTTTCCTCAGGCTCTGCTGCTCAGCACTTCACCGATGCTACGCCGCTTGGCATGTAGCTCACTGGCATGGATCAACTGCTCGAGGTCTTCAGGGGTGACGTCGTAGAAGGCCTCCATGTCGGCGAGGGCCAGTTTCAGATCCGCGGCAGTGATCGCCTGGCTGTCGGGGA
Source organism: Pseudomonas sp. PDM24 (assembly GCF_019218905.1). Taxonomy (NCBI): domain Bacteria; kingdom Pseudomonadati; phylum Pseudomonadota; class Gammaproteobacteria; order Pseudomonadales; family Pseudomonadaceae; genus Pseudomonas; species Pseudomonas sp. PDM24. Next base: position 1,200,387 of record NZ_JAHUWR010000001.1, read on the forward strand.
CGGGCATCATCGGCGCCGGTTCAGCGGGACGTTTGGGGTACCGAATGCGCGTCAGATTGTTGTACGCCAATGCGCTGAGCAGCATCGTCGAGGCACTGAGCATCACCGGGCCGAGGGCTTTCCACTCCAGGGCGATGGTCGCCGGGTCTGCCACCACCATAAGCAACGCCAACGCACCAGCCGGTGGGTGCAAGCAACGCAACCAACACATCAGAATCAGCGCCATGCCCGCCGCCAGGCAAGCGCTGCCGAGGGTGCGTCCGAGTACATGAGCGACCAGCAGCGAGACCACTCCCGCACAGAGGTAACCGCCAAGAATCGACCACGGCTGGGCAAGCGCGCCCGAGGACACGGCGAACAACAGCACCGCCGAGGCGCCCAGTGGCCCGATCAGATGCAGCGCCACTTGCATGCCGAATACCTGACTGCAGAGCCAGACGCTGAACATCGTGCCCAGTGACATGCCGATGGCGGCGCGGCTCCATTCTGAAGGGCGGGTATTGATGGCGGCAGGTAACCAGCGAGCGAACATGAGGCAAACGGTCCGTATAAAAATCCAGGCAAAAAAAAGGCTTAGCTGGGATACCCAGAAAGCCCTTGAAGTAGTTCCAACTATTGGGGAGGAACGGCGCACAGTGTGCCGTTCATTCCTTATACTGACAAATTCATATTAATGCTGCTTCAGTGCATTATTTTTGCAGTATTGCCACGCGCCGACCGCTCATGAAGCACAGCAAACCGCCCATCGCCGTCAACGCACTCAGTGCATAAAACATGGTGGGCGCGGGCGTGTGCAGCAGCAGATAGCCACAGATCACCGGGCTCAGCGCCCCACCGAGGGCCGCGAGATTCTGCGCGCCATAGTAGCTGCCGCGCAGTTCTTCCGGGGCCAGGGTGTCGACGAACAGAAATTCGGCCGGGTAAATGATCATTTCGCCAAGCGTGAAAATGAACATCGCCACGCACCAGCTCACCATGCTGTCAGCCAGGCTGAAACCGATCAACCCGAGGATGAACAGGCTGGTGCCGCCAGCAATCCAGTAACGCAGTTGTTCGCGCTTGAGGAACCGCCCGATCTGGTATTGCAGCAGGATCACGCTGATGGCGTTGCAGGCGAGCAGGGCGGCCATGGTTTCCAGGGCGCGTTTGGTGTCTTGGGTGACCAGCAGGTATTGCGACAAATACAGGGTGAAACGACCGTGCACCACGGTGCTGAGCAGGCAGCCGCAAGTGAACATGATCAGCGTGCGGTCGTTCTTCAGGGTGATCAGGGTTTTGAGGAAACTCTGAGGCTGGCCGATGGCGGGTGTCTGGGCCGGGTCTTTGGGAATCCCGCTCATCAGGAAAATACTGAAGAATGCGATTCCGCCAGCGATCAGGAATGGAGCTGTTGGCTGCACCCCGGCGATCACCACGCCGAGCATCGGGCCGGTGGCGTAGCCGATATTGGTCAGGGTGTAGCGCAGTGAAAAAGCCTTGGCGCGCTGGCCCACGGGCAGGTTTTCGCTGAGGATCGCCTTGGACCCGATCAGGAACAGCGCCGAGGCAGTTTCGGTGATCACCAGGGTGGCGGTGGTCAGGTAGAGGTTTTCGGCGAAGGTCAGCAGCACGAAACCGATGGCGCTGGAGAGCATGGTCAGAATCAGCAGCCGACGTTTTTCGAGGCGGTCGATGATGTAACCGCCGTAAAGCGCGAGCAGGGTGGCGATGAACACCGCGATGCCCAGCAACAGGCCGACGTCCTGTTGGTTGAGGCCGAGTTTGTTGCTCAGAAACAGGGTGAGCAACGGGCTGGTAATGGCGCGGCTGACGACGATGGTCAGCGAAACGATCATCAAGCGGCGGATAACGAGGGAGTAAGTGGCCACGGTGGGGCAAATGTCCTTATTTTAGATTTCGTAGTGTTCGCCGGGATATCGAGTCGCTGCCATTCGCGAGCAAGCCCGCTCCCACATTAAAACTGTGCCGATCACAAAATTTGTGATCAACCCGATCAACTGTGGGAGCGGGCTTGCTCGCGAAGAGGCCGGACCAGGCAACACACTATTCAACTCAGCCACCGATCAAGCGCCCGAACCGATTCCAGCTCTTCCAGCCGCCACAACTGCTCAATCAATCCTTGCACCCGCTGTCGCGGCATAACCCGGCCCGCCAGACTGAAGAACTTCTCCTCCAGCGCCTCATCACTCAGCGGATTGCCCGGCGCACCCAGCGGCACCTCAACGCACAGGCTCGCTTGCCGACCGTCCACGGTCTGCAGGCTGACCACAGGCTCGCCATCCTCGGACAGTAGCGGGTCGACTTCAAGGTGAATACGCGACATCCAGTGAGCAATTCGCGGATGGTGGCGCTGTTCGTCGTCGTAGGCTTCCAACCGGCAATGCCCATGGGCCAGCCGGGCGGCGAGGGCATAGCGCAGGCTCATTTGCGCCGCCGGCAGGGTATTGATGTCCTGACCGCCACACATGTCCTGAAGAAATCCGCACAACGACACCTGAACGCTCTCGACCTGATCCGCGCTGACCTGCAATTGATCCAGCAACAGGCTCAATGCATCGATCGCCGAATGCGTCCCCCGGCATGCCGCATAGGGTTTGATCGAGCAGCGGGCGAGTTTCCATACCTGTCCCAGTTCGGCGTCCAACGCCTCAGGCACGGCGGTATCCGCCGCGAGGGTCTTGAGAAAACCGCCCCAGACATCATCGAACAGTTTTGTCGGCCCGGTGATGCCTTGTTGCGCAAATCGCGCCGCCAACAATCCACCTTCGGCGGCCCTTCCGCTGTGGAGTTTTTTGCTTTGCGAGCCGTCATGAATGAACGCCCAAAGACCGCCGCTGAAGCTGCCGGCAATGCCCAGCGCCGCCAGGGTTTGCTGTGCATCCAGCCCCAGAATCCGTGCACTGGCCGCCGCCGCACCAAAGACCCCGCACGTCGCGGTGGAGTGCCAACCGGCGCCGTTGTGGGCCGAATAACTGCCGCAGGCTTCGAGTACCCGGCGGCCGATTTCGTAGCCGATCACCACGGCGGTGATCAACTCGCGGCCGTTTACTGACGCTTCAGAAACCGATAGCTCCGACATCGAGAGCGCAGCCATCACCGCCGGCAGCACCACCGCGCCGGAGTGATCGCAGCCGCCGGTGTCGTCCAGCTCCAGGGCATGTGCGGCGATGCCGTTGAGCATGGCGGCCTGCGCTGCGCCGACGCGCTGACCGGTGCCCCAGACCAACGTGCTGCCGGTCTCACCCTCGAAAACCTGACGCGCCTGCTTCGCCACATCACTGCCAGCCCCGGCCAGGGTCACGCCGAAGGTGTCGAGGATGTGTCGCCCGGCTTGCGCAACCAACGCGGGAGGTAAATCTTCGAAGCGAGTATCGACGCAGAACTGTGCCAACCGCTCCATCCGCACGACTCCATCGTAGGCGCTACCGAAGGCTGAGATCTGTTGATCTTTCATACGCCGTAATCCCGGTAATGACGTTCGTACACGGCTGCCGGATGATCCTCGGCCACGGGCGCTGCCGATTCAGCCCACCATTGAGCGACCTCGGCACCGGTGGCGATCCACACGTCGTCATGTTGTTGGATGCTTTGCAGCAATTCGCGCAACACGCCGATCCGCCCGGGCGTGGCGATGATCTCCGGGTGCAACCGCAGCACGTAACACAGCCCGAAGCGGTGAAACCCGGCGAAGTCCATTTGCAGGTTGCCCAGCGTGTGGCTGTAAGAGGCGATCCGCGATTGCGCCGGCGGCACCGCCGGGCTGAGGTTGAAGGCGAAGTAGGGTTCATCTTCCAGTTCGTAGTGCAATGGCAACTCGATCACTTCGGGCGCCGTCGGATGAGCGAAGGGCAAATCATCGCCGCGCCATGACGAGTCCCAGCGGATGCCATGCTCCCTTAACGCCTCGATGAAACCCGGCGCACCGTTGCCGGCCGGGATACGAAAGCCTGTCGGACGCTGACCGGTCAACGCGCTCAATGCCGCGCAACCCTTGGCGACCTCGGTGCTTTGCTCGGCCAGCGTCAGCTTGTCGTAGTTCTGATGGCGATACCCGGCGCAGGCAATCTCATGCCCGCCGGCCTGGATCGCTCGGATGTGCTGCGGGTTTTCCTCGGCGACGATGCCGGGAATGAACCAACTGCTGGAAACGCCCAGTTCTTCGAAAAGCCCGAGCAAACGCTCGACACCGCGTTGGGTGCCGTAGCGCCACACCGACAAAGTCTTATCGCGCCCGGCGACTTCCGGCGCCTGGGTGAGGATGCCGTGGATGTCGTTGTAATCGACGGTCAGCACCACGGCACAGCGGTAGCCGTTGGGCCAGACAGTGGAATCAGCCATGGTGATGCTCCTTCAGCCACCAGTGGGCGACGTCGCGGCAGGTGGCGAACCAGACGTCGTCGCGTTGGCGCATGTGTTCGAAGAGTTTTTCCAAGAGCAGGATGCGCCCCGGTTTGCCGGTGATCTTGGGATGGAACAGGGTGGTCAGGCACAACCCTTCAGCCATGGCACCGTCGAATTCGCGGCACCAGTTGTCGAGGGTCAGCGCGTAGCTGGCGGTGCGGTCCAGCCCCGACGGAAAGTCCGGCGCGCGGGTGTAGGCGAGGGAGGCGTAGTCGTCCATTTCCCAGCGACCGGGGATTTCCACCAGCGGTGTATCGAAGCCCGGCACGTTGACCAGATACGGCCGATCATCGCCGCGCATGCTGCTGGAGTAGGTCACGCCAGCTTCCACCAGCATCGCCGGCGTTTCGGCCCGCCAGTCGCCGGATGGTGTGCGGAAACCTTCGGCGCGGATGTTCAGATGCTTCCAGAACACCTCGCGGGATTTGTGCATCACGTCCTTTTGCTGGTCCAGCGTCAGGGCGTAAAAGGATTCATGTTTGTAACCGTGGTAAGCCACCTCATGCCCGCGCTCGACGATTGCCTGGCACTGTTTCGGCCAGTTCTCCACGACCCAGGCCGGGACGAAGAACGTGGTCGGGATCCGGAACTCATCCAGCAAATCGAGAATCCGCGGCAGAGCCCGATAGGGGCCATAACCACCGAAACCGAAATACTCGGGTTTACGCCAGATCGAGCCGTTGAGCATCGCATCGCCGGTCGGGCCATCGAGGTCGAAGGCCAGGGCGAGGCAGGCTGTGTGCTGGTCCGGCCAGGTCGGTTGGGGTGAGGAGGACATGTGGTGCTCCAGCTATTTATAGGTAAAACACAATCTCCGTAGGAGCGAAGCTTGCTCGCGAAGAGGCCGGTACATTCAACATCTATGTCGCCTGACAGATCGCCTTCGCGAGCAAGCCCGCTCCCACACTGGTTTTGAGTCGATCACAATTCTGTGGTCAGCCAGCAAACCTGTAGGAGCGAAGCTTGCTCGCGAAGGGGCCAGTACATTCAACATCTATGTCGCCTGACAGACCACCTTCGCGGGCAAGCCTCGCTCCTACAGGTATTCGAGGTTGCCCGCAGAATCCGGATCGACATCTGATCCTGTAGGAGCGAAGCTTGCTCGCGAAGAGGCCAGTACATTCAACATCGATGTCGCCTGACAGACCGCCTTCGCGGGCAAGCCTCGCTCCTACAGGTATTCGAGGTTGCCCGCAGAATCCGGATCGACATCTGACCCTGTAGGAGCGAAGCTTGCTCGCGAAGGGGCCAGTACATTGAACATCTTTGTCACCTGACAGACCGCCTTCGCGGGCAAGCCTCGCTCCTACGGGGCAAGCATTACTTGCCGGCGTTAATGGTCACGGTCTTGATTGCACCCAGTTCCAGGTCCCACTTCTTCAGGATCGCCTGGTAGCTGCCGTCATCGACCATGCTCTGCATCGCCACTTTCACCGCTTCACTCAGCTCAGGCTTTTTCTTGCTCACACCCAGCCCGGTGAACTGCTTGGAAATTGGCAGGCCCACGGTTTTGTACATGTCCTTTTCCTGGGTCTTGAGGTACGGCAGGGTTTCGCTGCCTTGCATGGCCGCGTCGATACGGCTTTGACGCAGTTGCGCGCGGGCATCGGCCGAGCCTTCGGTGCCGATCACGTTGATCGCAGGTTTGCCGGCGGCTTCGCAATTGGCCTTGCTCCACTCGGCGATTTCCGCCGGGAAGGTGGTGCGGCGGCTGGTGCCGACTTTCTTGCCGCACAGGTCGATGATCTCGTTGGTGTCCTTGTTTTTCTGCAAGGTGTAGAACTGCGGACCGCTGGTGAAGTAGTCGACGAAGGTTACGCTGGCCTGACGCTCAGCGGTGTCGGTCATGCCCGACATCACCATGTCGACGCGGTCGGTGGTCAGCGCGTTGATCATTTGTTCGAAGCCGGTTTCCTGCCATTTGATCTTCACGCCCAGCCGCTCGGCCAGGGCGTTGCCCAGATCAACGTCGAGCCCGGTGAGGGTGTTGGTGGCCGGGTCCTTGAAATCCATTGGCGGGTAGTTCGGCATGATTGCCACAACGACCTCGCCCTTGTCCTTGATGCTGGCCGGTAGCTCGGCGGCCCAGGTGAAGCTGGAAGCCATAACGCCTGCGAGTACTGCTGGGATAACTATGTTCTTCATGGTCGTTCTCTTATGAGTGTTGTTACGCAGCTCTTGGTTTCCGAGGCTGGCGCTTAGGTTCGAACGGCAGAAATGAAGCTTTGGGTGCGTGGGTTTTGCGGACTTATTAGTATTTCTTCGGGGCTTCCAGCCTCCACGATCTGTCCTTCGTCCATGAACACCATGCGGTTGGAAACCTCGCGAGCGAAGCCCAGTTCATGGGTGACGACGATCATGGTCATGCCGGTCTGCGCCAGATCGCGCATCACCGACAGCACCTCTCCGACCAGTTCCGGGTCGAGTGCCGAAGTGGGTTCATCGAACAGCATCAGCTTGGGGCGCATGGCCAATGCACGGGCAATGGCGACACGTTGTTGCTGACCGCCCGACAGTTCAATCGGGTAGCTGTTGCGCTTGTCGGCCAGGCCGACGCGAGCGAGCAACTCCAAGGCTTCTTCGTGCGCTTCTTTGGGCGAACGCTTGAGCACCTGGCACGGCCCTTCGATGATGTTTTGCAGCACAGTCATGTGCGGGAACAGGTTGAAGCGCTGGAACACCATGCCGGTCGCCAGGCGCTGGCGGGCGATCTGCGACTCGTTGAGTTCGTGCAGCTTGTTGCCGACGATGCGGTAACCCACCAGTTCGCCGTCGACCCACAGGCCGCCCTTGTCGATTTTTTCCAGCTGATTCACGCAGCGCAGCAGGGTGCTCTTGCCGGAGCCGGACGGGCCGATGATGCACAGCACTTCGCCTTGCTCGACCTCGATGTTGATGTCCTTGAGTGCGTGGAAATGGTCGTAGTACTTGTTCAGGCTCACGGCCTTGACGATGCTTCTCATGTTGAACTCCTCAAGAACGCTTGCCGGCGCCGCGAGCGAAACGACGCTCCAGTCGGCTTTGACCAAAGGACAGAACAGTGACGGTGGCCAGGTACCAGATACCGGCGACGATCAGCAGCTCCATCACGCGGGCGTTGGCGTAGTAGATGTTCTGGGCGTTGTAGAGCAGTTCCGAGTACTGGATGACACTCGCCAGGGAGGTCATTTTCACCATGCCGATGAACTCGTTACCCACCGGCGGAATGATGATCCGCATGGCCTGGGGCAGGATGATCCGGCGCAGGGCTTGCAGGCGTGGCATACCGATCGACTTGGCGGCTTCGTACTGCCCGGTGTCCACCGAGAGCAGGCCGGCGCGCACCACTTCGGCGGTGTAGGCGCCCTGGTTGATGCTCAAACCGAGGAGGGCGGCCACGAACGGTGTCATCAGGCTCACGGTGTCCATTTCGAACAGGCCGGGGATGCCGATGGTGGGGAAAATCAGTGCCAGGTTGAACCACAGCAGCAGTTGCAGAATCAGCGGCGTGCCGCGAAACAGCCAGGTGTAGGTCAGCGCCACATAGCGCAGGATCGGGTTGGCCGACATGCGCATGATGGCGGTGATCACCCCGAACACGATGCCCAGCGCCATCGCCAGCACCGCCATGACGATGGTGTTGAGCAGGCCCCACATAATGGCCTGTGAGGTAAGGAACTGGCCGATGTACGACCATTCGATCTTGCCTTCGGCGAAGGCCCGTACCAGACCGATAATTGCAATCACGATCACCGTGGCGAAGAAAATCCGCCCGTAGTAACGCCGTGGCACATGCTGGTACTGGGTGATATCGAACTGGTTTTCCGCCAGTTTGCGCTCCGCCTGGAGTCGTTCTGCCTGAGTCTGGCTCATGTTGTTTCTCCGTACGCTTGGTAATTCAGGCCAACCACAATCCCCTGTGGGAGCGGGCTTGCTCGCGAATGCGGTGTGTCATTCAACATAAATGGCGACTGACACGGCCCCTTCGCGAGCAAGCCCGCTCCCACAGGTTTTGTGTCCTGCTTCAGAGCCGGAAACCCTGATAGTTCTCGGTCCATTGCTGCTGGGCGGCGAGGGCGGTTTTCAAACGGCCGATCTGCTCGCGCACCTGTTGCGGCGCGGTGCCGCCCCAGCCGCTGCGGGCGGCGATGGCGGCTTCCAGCGTCAGGCTGTCGCGCACTTCAGGTTTGAGGCGCGAATCGATCTCGGCCAGCAGCGCCGGAGATGCTTCCCACAATTCGATCTCATGTTTCTCACAGGCCTGGACCAGTGCACCGGTGATTTCGTGAGCTTCCTTGAACGGCACGCCGCGCACTGCCAGCCAGTCGGCCACTTCGGTAGCGAGGGTGAAACCCAGCGGGGCCTGACGACGCAGTTCTTCGACGTTGACCTTCATCGTCGCGACCATTCCGGCCATGGCCGGCAGCACCAGCAGCAGGGTGTCGACGCTGTCGAGCACGCCGTTCTTGTCCTCACTCAAGTCGCGGTTGTACGACAGCGGCAGGGATTTGAGGGTCGACAGCAAACCGGTCAGGTTACCGATCAGGCGGCCAGCCTTGCCCCGGGCCAGTTCGGCGATGTCCGGGTTTTTCTTCTGCGGCATGATCGAACTGCCGGTGGCGTAGGCATCGTCCAGCGCGACCCAGCGAAATTGCCGCGACGACCACAGGCAGAACTCTTCGGCGAGGCGGGAAATGTTGATCCCCAGCATGCTGGCAATGAACAGGAACTCGGCAACGTGATCGCGGCTGGCAACGGCGTCAATGGAGTTTTCGCACACGCCGCTGTAGCCCATTTCCTTGGCCGACTGCTGCGGCAGGCGAGCAATGGCGGAACCGGCCATGGCCGCCGCGCCGAGTGGCGACAGCGAGGTGCGCACATCCCAATCCACCAGGCGCTGCACGTCACGCAGCATCGATTGGGCGTGGGCCAGCAAGTGGTGAGCAAAGACGATTGGCTGGGCCTGTTGCAAGTGGGTGAACCCAGGGCAGATGCTCTCGATGTGTTGCTCGGCCTGATCCACCAGCGCTTGTTGCAAGGCCAGCACTTCGACGGCCAGGGTGCGCACGTGATCACGCAGGAACAGCCGCAGGTCATTGGCGGTCTGGTCGTTGCGCGAGCGGCCGGCGCGCAGCTTGCCGCCCAGTGCGCCGAGGCGTTCGGTCAGCAGGCGCTCGATGAACGTGTGGACGTCTTCGTCATCCAGCGTCGGCGCGATGCTACCGGCACGGAAGTCATCACCGATACGCTCCAGGGCGTCGAGCATGGTCTGGGTTTCCTGCTCGCTCAGAAGCCCTGCGCGCTGCAATTCCCGGGCATGCGCCTTGGATCCGGCGAGGTCGTACGGGGTAAGGCGAAAGTAGCGCTCGGGACAACGGGACAGGGCCGCCAGGGCTTCGGACGGGCCGCTCTTGAAGCGGGCACCCCAGAGACGGTCGGTGGTTTGAGACATTGTTGTTTTTCCTCGTCGTTGCTCGGAAGTTAAAAATTAATCTGGTGTGAGGCCGAAGAGCTTCGCGGGCAAGCCTCGCTCCTACAGATCATCAGTGTGCAGAGCCTGGAACACCCGCCGAAAATCATTCGGGCGTGGTTCGGCTCAATCAAATTCAAGGGCAGGGGAAAAGCGCAGTTGCTAAATGGCGAGAGCTGATCGAAGTGTCAGCTTTTAATAGTTCGAAATCAGTGAGTTGGCACTGATCGACGGGATTTATTAACGGTTGCCAAGCCTTGTTTTCTGTGTTCATTATTATTAGCCAGCACTGTTTTTGTTGTTGGGCACAGATTGTTGAATAGGGCGCCAGAGGTAAATAAGCATTATGGAAACCCCACTTTCCAATTCCGGAAACCCGCCGCCAAAAACGCTACATCGGGCACCGCTGGCCCTCAGCGGTCTGGACTTCAAACTGCTCAAAGTATTCAAGGCTGTGGTCGAGGCGGGTGGCTTCAGTGCGGCGCAGAATGAGCTGAATGTGGGCCTGGCGGCCATCAGCAAACAGATCTCCGACCTCGAGATTCGCATCGGCATGCGCCTGTGCACCCGAGGGCGGGAAGGGTTTCACCTGACCGAAGAAGGGCGCCTGGTGTACCAGGCATCAATCGATTTGTTTGCCTCCGTCGACAACTTTCGAGACCGGCTTAGTTCGGCGCAGAATGAACTTATTGGCGATCTTGGGGTGGGTGTTATTGATAATACGATCACCGACGATAATTCACCGTTAGTTGCGGCGCTTAGAAAAATAAATGAAGAGTCGCCAAAAGTAAGGTTTCAACTTCAAGCGTCTCAGTTAGATGAGGTAGAAAGAGGCGTCGTCGAGGGGCGGTTAGTGGCCGGGATCGTGCCGGTTTATCAGAAAAGAGAGGAGTTCGATTACTTCCCGCTTTATGAAGAACGCTCGTACGTGTATTGCGCCGTCGGCCATCCGCTGTTCTCAGTGCTGGAGGCGGAGATGGGCAGCAATGTGCTGCAGGATTACGAGTGCATCAACCACCGTTACGCGATCCATCGAGACAAACTGAATTTTGCCCGCTACGACAGCTTTTCTGCGTCGGCAACTCAAGTGGAAGCCGTGGCGCTGCTGGTCAAGACCGGCCGTTTCGTGGGTTTTCTGCCCGAGCATTACGCGGCAACCCTGGTGGCTCAGGGACAGTTTCGGGCGGTGCGGCCGGACCTGATCAACATCGTCACGCCGTTCAATTTGATCCTGCGTCACAACACTGTGCGCAGTCCGCTGGTAAAGGCGTTTGCCCAAGCGTTGGGGGTGGATTTGAAGGCGTCGGTTTGACGCTAACGCCGCGTCAAGCGCATCGCACAGCGTCGCTCCCCCGGAAAACCGTGGTTGCTTTCATTGTTCAACACCGCCGTTAAACGCGGGCCGATTTCAGCCAGGCTCAAAGTTTCAAAACCGAGTTGCCGATAAAACGATTCATTCCAGGGCAAGTCGCGAAACGTAGTCAAAGTCAGACCGTGGAGTTCTCGTCTACCAGTGCCGTTAACAGCAACTTGCGGCCAGCGCCCAGGACAAGACTGCGTACACCGAGTTCATGTAGGAGCTGCCGCAGACTGCGATCCTTTGATCTTGATCTTCAGCAATTTCAAAGCCGCCAAAAGATCGCAGCCTTCGGCAGCTCACAAAGGGGGGCTGGAAGATGGGCGCGTCACGCCACGACCGAGGCCGCTGGCCATTGCTGATGGGGAATCGGCAGGTTGCGTGATTCGCCACGGCCCATCGGGAAGTACAGGAAGCCACTGCGGGCCAGGCGTTCGGCGTCGTACAGGTTGCGCCCGTCGAAGATCACCGGAGCGTTAAGCCGTTGCTGGATCAGATCGAAGTCCGGCGCCTTGAATTGCTGCCATTCGGTGCAGATGATCAGTGCGTCGGCCCCGGTAAGAACCGATTCTGGTGTGCCCATGAGCATCAGCTTAGATTCGTCCGGGTAAAGATGTTGGGTTTCCTGCATGGCTTCCGGGTCGAACGCTCGTACATTGGCCCCGGCGGCCCACAGCGATTCGAGCAGCACCCGGCTCGGCGCATCGCGCATGTCGTCGGTGTTGGGCTTGAAGGCCAGGCCCCACACAGCGAAGGTCTTGTCGCGCAAATCGCCCTTGTAGAAGGCGTTGATGCGTTCGAACAGTTTGTGTTTCTGCCGCTCGTTGATGGCTTCCACCGCTTGCAGCAGGTCGCTGTTGCAATGGGCTTCTTCGGCACTGTGAATCAGCGCGCGCATGTCCTTGGGGAAACACGAGCCACCGTAACCGCAGCCGGGATAGATGAAGTGATAACCGATGCGTGAATCGGCGCCGATGCCCAGCCGCACCGATTCGATGTCGGCGCCCAGGTGTTCGGCCAGCTCGGCGATCTGGTTGATGAAACTGATCTTGGTTGCCAGCATGCAGTTGGCGGCGTATTTGGTCAGCTCGGCGCTGCGCAGGTCCATGAACATGATGCGGTCATGGTTGCGATTGAACGGGGCGTAGAGATCGCGCATCACATCGCGCACGTCATCGCGCTCACAGCCGATGATGATGCGGTCCGGGCGCCGGCAATCGGCCACGGCCGAACCTTCCTTGAGAAACTCGGGGTTGGAGACGATATCGAACTGCAGCAGCCGACCGACCTTGAGCAGGCACTTTTCGATATGCGCGCGCAGGGTATCGCCCGTGCCCACCGGCACCGTGGATTTCTCCACCAGAATCACCGATTGTTCACGGTGACGCGCCACCGCTTCACCCACCGACAGCACGTAGCGCAGGTCCGCCGAACCATCCTCCCGGGACGGCGTGCCGACGGCGATGAACAATACCTGGCCATGCTGCACCGCGAGTTTTTCGTCGGTGGTGAACTGCAGCCGTTTGGCTTCCAGGCTCTCACGCACCAGGCTGGCCAGCCCCGGTTCGAAGATGCTGACGTGGCCTTGTTGCAGCAACGCGACTTTCTTCTCGTCAATGTCCATGCACACCACGTCGTGGCCGACTTCAGCCAGGACGGCAGCTTGCACCAGGCCAACATAACCGCTACCAAATACACTGATTTTCATAGAGCTCTCCTGATAGTGGGCACGTGAGCAGGTCGAGAGTTGATGGTGATGACACCGAGAATGACCAGCGCCACCCCGAGGGTTTTCGAAAGACTGAAGGTTTCGTTGAACAACGGCAGGCTGGCGGCCAGCACATACACCAGCGCGTAGCTGATGCTCAGCAGCGAATAAGCCCTACCCAGGGGCAAGTCCCGCAGGGCGGCGAGCCAGGTAAGCATCGACACGGCATAGGCGAGAATGGCGGCCAGCACGACGACTACGGCGGACACATCGACGCTGCCGTTGCTCAAGGCGGATATCAATTGTTCGGGATGGGGCAGGCGGGTCATGCTCCAGCGCATACCCAACTGCGCGGCGCTGCCCAGCAGCACGCTGCCCAAGGCGAAGGCGAGTCCGCGACGCAGGCTCATGCGTGTTGCCCCAGCAGCGCCACGCCAGCGATTACCAGCGCCACGCCCAGCCAGTGACGGCGGTCGATGGTTTCATGAAAGACGAAGCGGGCGACCAGTGTGATCAACACAAAATTCAGGCTGAGCATGGGATAGGCGACGCCGACTTCGAGGCGCTGCAACACCAGCAGCCAGACCAGCAAGCCCAAGCCCAGAGAGGCGAGCGCCAGCCACAGCCACGGCGAGCGCAGTTTCTCGCCCCAGCCCGACGTCTTGCCGCGCCAACTTTCCACGGCGTATTTCTGGGCGATTTGGCCCAGGCAGGTCAGCAGGCAGGCAGCCAATACGAGCAGCAGGCTCATGGCGCCCCCTGAGGAAAGATCAGAATCACCAGGTTGCCTTGTTCATAACGTTTGCCATCCTTGGGCAGTCGTTCGATTTCTTGCAGCTCGCCATCGCCCTTGACCCGCATCACCACGCCGACCGAACCACTCTGGCGGGCTTCGCGCATCCACTGTTGCACCTTGTCCAGGTCGACTCGCTGCTTCACTGAATCAGGATAGGCGAGGCCATATTTCAATTCGCCTATCGTGTTGTATAACGCCACGTCGGGGCGTTTCAGGCGCCAGGCCAGGGCTGCAGCGGCGCCCAGGTCATTGCTCAGTAACTTGCCGGTCTGCGCCAGTTCCTCGGCGTGCTCGAGGATGAACTGGTCAGGCATCTTGTTCGCCACCACCGAGTCGGGCAGTCCGGCCGGCAGCACACCGATCAGCAGCAAACTGCCAAAGGCCGGTGCCGCCCAGCATTGCAACGGGCGGAACGCTTGCAGCAGGTTGGCCATGATCCAGCCGGTCAAGCCGATGAACACCAGAACGAGGTTGTGCAGTTCATGGTTGTACAGCGGTTTTTTTAGTTGCAGATAGATCAGCGCAATCAGGATGATCAGGCCCAGCGTCAGGTTCAGCAGGCCATTGATCCCCAGTACCCGACCCTTTTCCAGCTTCAGACGGTCTGCCAGTGCATGGCCCAGCAACAGCGCCAGGGGCAGCAGGCAGGGCAAGATGTAGGTCGGCAATTTGCCGTTGCTCAGGCTGAAAAACGTCAACGGCATCAGCAGCCACAGCAACAGGAAAGCAATGCCCGCCTGATGCCGGGTCTGCCACGCCTGTTTCAGTGCCGACGGCAGCAACGCCGCCCACGGCAGACTGAACGCCACCAGCAGCGGCAAATAGAACCACCACGGTGCGTCATGCTGGGCGTCATCCCCGGCGAAACGGCGAATGTGTTCGTGCCAGAAGAAGAACCGCCAGTAATCGGGTTCCTGCGCGTGCACCGCCAAGGCCCACGGCAGGCTCACCGCGATGGCCACGGCAATCGCCACCGGGCCGTAAGTCAGCAGCTCCCGCCAGCGTTTTTGCCAGAGCATCCAGGGCAGGGCGATCAGCACCGGCAGCAGCCAGGCGAGAAACCCCTTGGTCATGAAGCCCATGCCGCAGGCCAGCCCCAGAACCGCCCAACCGAGCAGACGCCGGCCACGGCTGACGCTGTCCAGCGCAAACCACAAAGCCACCAGACTCAGATTGACCCAGAAGGTGAATTGCGGATCGAGGTTGGCGTAGCCGGCTTGCCCGGCGACGATGGTAAAACTCATGTACAGCAGCGCGCAGGCGAAGCTTTTGCGCGGTTCGTTCCACAGCCGGCGGGCGATCAGATAACACAGCAACACGCTCAGCCCGGTGCTCAACACTGAGGCGATACGCACACCAAACAGGTTGTCGCCAAACAGCGCTTGGCCAATGGCGATCATCCAATAACCGGCCACTGGCTTTTCGAAGTAACGCAGGCTCATGAAGTGCGGCGACACCCAGTTACCGCTCAGGAGCATGTCCTGGCTGATCTGGGCGTAACGGGTTTCGTCGGGAATCCATAAACCGTGGGTGCCCAACGGCAGCAAGTACGCCAGCGCCAGAACGACCAGCAAAAACGGCAGTGCCCAGCGTTTGCTCATACGCCTTGTACCCCGAGCCAGCCTTCACGGCCCTCGAGGGTTCCGCGCGCGACATGACCCATGGGCAAAGTGGCGGGTGCCTCGGGCAGCAGGTCGCCCAGGGGTTGGAAATGAATGTCCTGCCGGCGCGCATCGGCCAGCAGTTGACGGAAATCGTTGGCCATTAGAATCCCTTCTACTTCGGCATGGATCGTGTAGACGTTGAGTGCTTGCGGGGTGAACCGCTCAAGAATGAACGCGTTGAAGTCCTTGGCGGCGACGTTCGGGCCGACCACCTCATCGAAGGTCGGCAGGTCCACCGGAATCTGCGGTGTCCCCGGACTGCCATCGGCCAGCGTCGGCCGGAAGAGGCGCTGGCCCCGACAATCGCTGTTGTAGCGAAAGCCGAAACCCTGCTTGGCCTCGATCACACGCTCGTCCGCCCGCCAACCGGCAGACGCCGAGCACTCGACCTTTTGCCCGAGAATATCGCTGAGGCTGTCGACGCCACGGCGAATCTGCTCGATCAACTGCGCCTCGCTCCAGCGCCCGGCATTGGCCTGCCAGCCGTGGTGATCCCAGGCGTGCAGGCCGACTTCATGCCCTGCCGCCAGGGTCTGACGCATCAGGTGCCCGAGGTCGCGGCCGATCGGTTTGCCCGGCCACGCGGTGCCGGCCAGCAAAATGTCCCAGCCATACAGGCCGGCGGCGTTTGAACGCAGCATCTTCCAGAGGAACTGCGGACGGATCAGGCGCCACAGATGGCGGCCCATGTTGTCCGGCCCGACACTGAAGAAAAACGTCGCCTTGACCTGAGCCTCATCGAGCATGTCCAGCAGATGCGGCACCCCCTCACGGGTGCCTCGGTAAGTGTCGACATCGATTCGTAGGCCTGCCTGCATCAGCATGATTCTTCTGTAGATCGCTGCGCGACTTCGAGCATGGCTTCACGCAGGAAGAAGTCCAGCGTGTTGCCGATGGTTTCGCTCATCTCGACTGTTGGTCTCCAGTCAAGCAGACGTTTGGCGTTGGCGATGCTCGGTTTGCGATGAGACACGTCCTGATAGCCAGTGCCATAGAAGGCTTTGCTTTCGATATCGCGGAATCCGGCGAATGGCGGGAAGTTGGCGCGCAGCGGGTGCGCCTCGAACTGACGCAGCAGTTCTTCGCCCAACTGACGAATGCTGGCCTCGTTATCCGGGTTACCGATGTTGATGATCTGGCCGTTGCAGACGTCGTTCTCATTGTCGATGATCCGCGCCAGGGCTTCGACGCCATCGGCGATGTCGGTGAAGCAGCGTTTTTGCTCACCGCCATCGAACAGGCGAATCGGTGTGCCTTCCACCAGGTTCAGGATCAGTTGGGTGATGGCCCGGGAACTGCCAATGCGTGCCGAATCCAGACGGTCCAGGCGCGGGCCCATCCAGTTGAAAGGGCGGAACAGGGTGAAATTCAGGCCTTTCTGGCCGTAAGCCCAGATCACCCGGTCGAGCAACTGCTTGGAGATCGAATAGATCCAGCGTTGCTTGTTGATCGGGCCGACCACGAGGTTGGAGCTGTCTTCGTCGAAGTTGCCATCCTGGCACATGCCATAGACTTCGGAGGTCGACGGGAAGATCACGCGCTTGTTGTACTTGACGCAGTAGCGAACCAGTTTCAGGTTCTCTTCGAAGTCCAGTTCGAACACCCGCAGCGGATTGCGGGTGTATTCGATCGGCGTGGCAATCGCCACCAGTGGCAGAACCACGTCGCACTTCTTGATGTGGTACTCGATCCACTCCGAATGGATGCTGATGTCGCCTTCGACGAAGTGGAAGTTCGGATGGCTGCGCAGGCGCTCGATGGCGTCCGAGCCGATGTCCAGGCCGTACACTTCATAGCGGTCGTCACGCAGCAGACGTTCGGACAGGTGATTGCCGATGAAACCGTTGACGCCGAGGATCAGGACCCGGGTGCGACGCGGTGCACGGCCCGATTCGGCGCCGCGCAGCACCGAGCCATCGACCAGCCCCAGTTCGTTGGCCAGTTGCGGGCCGCTCAGGTACAGGCCGTTGTCGTTACGCTGGCCGGCGTTGATCACCAGCGAGTCTTCGCCGCAGGTGATACGCAATGGGTCGACGCTGATGACCCGGCCCGGTGCCAGCCCTTCATTGCCCTTGACCACGTCGGCGCTCCAGACAATCAGCTTGTGCTCACCCACCGCGCAGAACGCGCCCGGGTAAGGCTGGGTCACGGCGCGGACCAGATTGAACAGCTCTTCAGCCGGTTTGTTCCAGAGCAGTTTGCCGTCCGCCGGGGTGCGGCGACCGAACACCGTGGCTTGGGATTCGTCCTGAGGCGTTTCGCTGACTTTGCCCTGAAGCAGCGCGGGGAGGGTGTCGCGCAACAGATCGGTGGCAGCCAGGCGCAATTTGCCGTGCAGGGTCAGCGCGGTGTCGGTACGCTCAATCGCCACCCGTTGCTGGGCGATGATCGCGCCGGCGTCGGCACGTTTGACCATGCGGTGCAGGGTCACGCCGGTTTCCGTTTCACCATTGACCAGCACCCAGTTGGCCGGTGCCCGGCCACGGTAGCGCGGCAGCAACGAGCCATGCAGGTTGAACGCACCTTTACTGGCCGTGGCCAGCAGTGGCTCACTCAACAGATTGCGGTAGTAGAACGAGAACAGGTAATCGGGGTTGAGCTTGCTGATGCGCTCGATCCACAGCGGATGGTTGGCGTCTTCCGGGGCGTGCACCGGGATGCCTTTGCGCGCGCACAGCTGCGCAACCGAGCCATAGAACGCGTTTTCCTTCGGATCGTCGGGATGGGTGAACACGGCGGCAATCTCGTAACCTGAATTGAGCAGGGTTTCGATGCCGGCACAGCCAATATCGTGATAAGCGAAGACAACAGCTTTTGCGCTCATGAGAGAACCTGATCTGAAGAAGTGGAAGTGAGACCATCAACGGTGACAACGGGAGCAGGGGCAGAGGGGGTGCTGCGCAGAACCTTTTCGATAAAGAACCGTGGACGCGCCCGGACGTCGCTGTACATGCGCCCCAGGTACTCGCCCAACAGGCCCATGCCAATGAATTGCCCACCGGTGAAAACGAACAGCACGGCGAACAGGACGAACGTACCGTCGCCGGCCCAACTGGCACCGAAAGCCAGGCGCAGTACAATCAACGCGATGGCGAACAGCACGCCGAGGCCGGCCATGCCGAAGCCGACGATGCTCAGTAATCGCAGCGGTGTGGTTGTCATGCAGGTGATCAGGTCGAACATCAGGTTGATCAGGCGCATCGGGCTGTATTTGGATTCGCCGTGTTCGCGCTCGGCGTGGGTCACCAGAATTTCCGTGGTGTGGCGGGCGAAGCTGTTGGCCAGGATCGGGATGAAGGTGCTGCGTTCGCGGCAGGCGAGCATGGCGTCGACGATGGTCCGGCGATAGGCGCGCAGCATGCAGCCGTAGTCGCTCATGGCGACGCCGGTGGAACGCTGCACGGCGAGGTTGATCAGCTTCGACGGCCAGCGGCGCAAGGCCGAGTCCTGACGGTTATTGCGCACCGTGGCAACCACGTCGTAGCCCAGTTCTGCCTGAGCCACCAGCCGCGGGATTTCTTCTGGCGGGTTTTGCAGGTCGGCGTCGAGGGTAATGACCACATCACCTTTGCACTGTTCGAAACCGGCCATGATCGCTGCGTGCTGGCCGTAGTTACGGTTGAGAATGACCGCCACCACCGGGCTGCACTCGCGATTGGCAGCGTCCTCGAGGATTTGCGCCGAGTTGTCGCGACTGCCGTCATCGACCAACACAATTTCGTAATCCTGGTGCAGTTGCTGGCACGCCGCTTCGGTGCGCCGGAGCAACTCGGGCAGGCTGTCTTGCTCGTTGTAGACCGGAATGACGATTGACACGCAACGGATTGGGTAAGGTCTCACAGGCTTGTATCCAGAATGGTTTCAATGGCGCCGACGACACGATCGACATCATCGGTGGTCATGTCGGGGAACAACGGAATCGAACACAGCCGCGCCGAATTCCATTCGGTGTTGGGCAGGTAGATGTTGGGGAAACGCTGGCGGTAATACGTGTGCAGGTGTGTGGCGATGAAGTGAATGCCGGTACCGATGTTCTGTTCTTGCAGGGCTTTCATGAACGCCTCACGGTCCAGCCCGCAACGTTCGGTGTCGATACGCAGAATGAACAGGTGCCAGGCGTGCTGCTGCGCATGCGCCGGAATGGCCAGTGGCTGCACTGGTAAGCCTTCCAGGCGTTGCAAATAGGTTTGGGCCAACTCCGTGCGCTTGGCGTTGATTGCGTCCAGACGCTCCAGTTGCACCAGAGCTATGGCCGCGTTGATGTCGGCCAGGTTGTACTTGAAGCCGGGTTCGATCACCTGGGCCTGGGGTTTGCGGCCGTGGGTGAGGCGGTCGTAGGCGTCGACGCCAAGGCCATGGAACTTGAGCATGCGCACTCGAGTCGCCAGGGCTTCATCGTCACTGACGAACATCGCGCCCTCGGCGCAGGTCATGTTCTTGATCGCATGGAACGAGAAGATCGCCGTGCCTTGGGCGCCGACATGACGACCTTTATAGAAAGTGCCCGCCGCGTGGGCCGCGTCTTCGATGACGGCGATCCCGTGCTGGTCGGCCAGCGCGTAGAGCGGATCGAGGTCGAACGCCGCACCGGCATAATGCACCGGAATGATCGCCTTGGTGCGCGGCGTGATTGCCGCGTCGATGTTCGCCAGGTCGCTCATCAACGTGTCGCGGTCAACGTCGACGAAAACCGGCGTCGCGCCGAGCAGGCAGATCATGTTGGCGGTCGATACCCAGGTCTGGGACGGTGTGATGACTTCGTCACCGGGACCAATTCCCAAGGCCAGTAACGTGATGTGCATCCCGCCGGTGGCCGAGGACAATGCGACGGCATGGCGACAGCCTACATAGTTGGCGAAGTGCTCTTCCAGTTGCTGGTTTTTCGGCCCGGTAGTGATCCAGCCGGAGCGCAGTACTTGCTCTACGGCAGCAATTTCTTCATCGCCGATACTGGGGCGGGAGAAGGGGAGAAACGCCTGATTCATGGGCACCTCGCAGCTGAAAAATGAATAGCCTTACAGGCGAAAACATCGGATCCAACATTAGCGTAGACGCAAAAACGAAAGCTGCATCAAGTAGTTGCCAGAACTCGTGACAAATCACATTGGTTGACTTTTCGTGTCGTGGCCGGCACGTTGGACGCTTACAAGGTGTTATTTCGGATCCATGGAGGTTAAGCGCGGTTTTGTGAAAGGAACATGAAAAACCGGTAGGCGAATCGTTTATCTGAAGCTCATACAGCCACTGTTCAGACTTCTGCCGTTTATTGCGATTTTTATAGGAAAAGACTTACAGATGTGTCCGCGTTATAGGACTTGTGTTGCATTGCTTAGTTGTTTTGTTGAACTTTATTCATTTCAAGGCCGTTTCATTGATTGACTTACCTGCTACTGAATCCAGCATTTCCAAAGCCAACCCGTTAACCCTGTACCTGGCGCGTCTGGCACCATCCAGCCAGTTGACCATGCGTTATGTATTGCAGGACGCCGCCGACCGTCTGGACTTCGAAGACATGAACATCGAAGAGATTCCCTGGCATCAACTGCAGCCCGAGGATGTCGTTGCACTGGTGGCGACCTTGCGCGAAGACGGCTACGCGCCCAATACCTCGTCGCTCTACGTTAATGCGGTGCGCGGGGTGATGAACGAAGCGTGGCGCATGAGCCTGATCAGTCAGGAGCATCTGCTGAAAATGCGTTCGGTCAAAGGCATTGCCGGCACGCGACTGTCCCAGGGGCGCAACCTCAAGCGCACCTTGATTCGCGACTTGATGGAGGTCTGCGCCGCCGATCCACGGCCACAAGGGCTACGGGATGCGGCAATCATCGGGATTCTGTACGGTTCGGGGATGCGCAAATCGGAGTCGGTGAATCTGGATCTCGCCCAGGTGGATTTCACCGAGCGCAGCCTGTGCGTCACCGCCAAGGGCAACAAACAGCTGATCAAGTACGCGCCAGCCTGGGCCTTCGCCAAACTGGATGCGTGGCTGGAGTTGCGGCGTTCGCAGTTAAAGGAGGGCGAGACGGATGATCCGTTCCTGTTCAACCGCATCCGCCGTGGCAGCCACATTACCCGCGAGCGCATCACCAAGCATGCGATCTACTACATTGCCCGGCAACGCGGTGCGCAAGTCGGGGTGAAAATCATGCCGCACGATTTTAGGCGGTCGTTCATCACCCGAGTGATTGAAGAGCACGACCTGTCGATCGCGCAGAAACTGGCCCACCACAGCAACATCCAGACCACGGCCAATTACGATGTGCGCGACGACAATGAACGCCGTCGGGCGGTCGATCGCTTCGATTTGTGACCGCCATCAGAACGCCGAAGGAATGCCGGTTAAAACACAGAACCTGTGGGAGCGTGGCTTGCCCGCGAAGAACGATGACGCGTAGTACCTGAAAAACTGCGGTGCCTTCTTCGCGGGCAAGCCACGCTCCCACAGGATTTTCGTCGCTCAAATTTCTTAACTTACCGGCATTACGGTGAAGGACATCCTTTTTGCGAGCCGATCGCCTGGCTAATGGCGGCAGCTAACCGTTTCACATTGTTCTGATGGGCGAGCACCAGCTCATCGATGCTCGGGCCGGCGGGGGTCTGCAACGTGCTGCGACAGGTGATCAGCGCAGCATCGCCGGGACTTAGACTGCGCAGGCGCCATTTGACGTCGATCAGCGCGTATTGACCGGGGATCGAATCAAAGCGCTGCACGTCCAGTCGCAACGACACTCTGCGTTGCAGATTGCTGGTGACCAGTTGATCGACCAAGGCGCTGCGCAATTCATCCACCAGACTCGCCGCCCACCATTCGGTTTCGAGGATCGCCAGGCCACTGTTACCTTGGCGAATGACAATCTGCGGCCGATCGACCTGGGGCGGCACCGTGATGCCTTCGATCTGAATCTCCGCGCCGCCGCTTGCGCCGCTCAGTTGGGTCGGGGTCAGGGTATGGAACTGAATCGGATCGCTGCGGCAAGCGGAGAGCAATAACAGCGCAGTGACCAGCGAGATCTTCAGCGGGAAAGCCATGGGTATTTGCTCCTGTGGTCAGTTGCGCGGTGGCGCCTTCAAATCCATTGGTGCGGCGTTGTCGGGACGACCGCGAATCAGTGATTCCGGATGCCGGCCCAGGTAATCCGAGAGTTCACGCAAGGAGCGTGACATGCGCCCGAGTTCGTCCAGGGTCTGGGTCAACTGCTCCCGTTGCGGCGAATCATCGGCCAAGGTCGAACTGGCCGATTGCAAGGCCTTGCTGACGTCCCCCAAGGTGGTCTGCACGCCGGGCAGGGTCCTGGCGTTGAACTGTACGAGGCCCTTGCGCAGTTCGACGAGGTTGCTGTCGAGATTGCCGGCAATGCGGTCGATCGGTAGCTGGTTGATCTTGTTGATCATGTTTTCCAGTTTTTCCTGCAACTGCTCGAGGCTGCCAGGAATGGTGGGGATGGTGACGGGGCGGGCGGTTGGATCGAACACGACTTTCTCTGCGTCGGGGTAGAAGTCGAGCGCGATGTAGAGCTGGCCGGTCAACAGATTGCCGCTACGGGCCTGGGCCCGCAGGCCGCTTTCGATGAAGCTGCCCATCAGCCGCACACCAGCGGCTTCGTCATTAGGGTCATGCTTCAAGGCCTCGAGCATTTTGGTATGAGCCTGACCGAGGCGTTGCGGGTAGATCACGATGCCGACATTGACCGGGAAGCTGCGCTTTTTCGCGTCGAAATCCAGATTGACCGAGACGACTCTGCCAAATTCGATGCCGAGGAACTCCACCGGCGCGTCGATCTTCAGCCCGCGCAAGGCCTGATCGAAGCGCAAACTCAGGAACTGCCCCTTGCCAAAGGGGGGCGCGAGGGCGGTTTGTTGGTCTTCGAACAGGTCGAAGGCTTTATTCTCGCTGGCCGGCTGATCATTGGGGCTGTATTCCGGCGCGCGAAACGCGATGCCGCCCACCAGCAACGAAGACAGGGATTCGGTATTCACCGCAAAACCATTGGCCCCCACGCTCACATCGATACCACTGGCGTTCCAGAACCGGGTGTTCTGCGTGACGAAGACGTCATTGGGCGAATGCACGAAAATTTCGATGTTCACCCCTTTGCCGTCGGCATCCAGCGCATACGCCACCACTTGCCCGACTGGAATCTTGCGGTAATAGACGGGGGAGCCAATGTCCAGCGAGCCCAGGTCCTGGGTGCGCAGCATGAAGCGCTTGCCCGGCTCGCCATAGGTAATGGGCGGCGGGTTTTCCAGACCAATGAAGTGTTTGGAACGGGCATTGGCCACGCCGATGTCGGCGCCAATGTAATCGCCTGACAGCAGGGTATCGATGCCCGAGACACCGCCGGCACCAATGCGCGGTCGCACGACCCAGAATTGCGAATCTTCGCGGGTGAAGTTTTCAGCCTGTTTGTCGAGTTTGATCGTGGCGTTAACGCTTTTCTGATCGTTGCTCAGCTTCACTTCAGAGACATGGCCGATGACCACGTTGCGGTATTTGACCTCGGTCTTGTTGGCCGTAAGACCGCTACCGGTCTTGAACGTGACGGTGATGGTCGGGCCTTCCTGCATCATGCTGTGTATCACCAGGGAGATCCCCACCAGCACCGCAACGATCGGCACAATCCACACCAGCGAAACGCTGAAGCGACGGGTCTTGATACTGGCCTGGCCGGGGTCTTGCGGCCCATCAGTGGCTTGCGACTTCATCCATGACCTCCTCGTTGGGTGGGTTATGCCGCTCGTTATCCCGCTTTTCATCCCAGATCAGCCGCGGATCGAAACTCATGGCAGACAGCATGGTGAATACCACCACCAGACCAAAAAACAGAATACCCAGGCGCGGTTGAATATCGCCCAGGGCCTGGAATTTCACCAGCGCGGCGACTAGCGCAACAACAATCACATCGAGCATCGACCAGTACCCGATCAGCTCGACGAAACGGTAAAGCTTCGAACGCTCCTTGCGCGCCCAAAGGCTGCCGCGTTGCACGGTGATCAGCAGCAGGGAGAGGGCAACGAACTTGACGCCTGGTACCGCGATGCTGGCGATGAAAATGATCAGGGCAATGTCCCACGCACCGTGTGCCCAGAACTCCAGCACGCCGCTCATGATGGTGCTGTCGGAGCCGTTGCCGAACAGACTGGTGTTCATCACCGGGAGCAGATTGGCCGGGACATAGAACACCAGCGAGGTCAGCAAGTAGGCCCATGTGCGGGTCAATGAGTTGGCTTTGCGAGCATGCAGGGGCGCGCCGCAGCGTGGGCATTCGTGAGGGTTATCGGTGATGTCGCAGGCCAGACCGCAGCTATGGCACAGGCACAGGTTGAGTTCGCTGGCGAGCGGTGGCCTGTTCATAAGGTGTCCCACAATTCACGGACATCGCGCCCGGCGATGCGGATCAGTAGCAGGCTGAGGACAGCCAGGGCAAACAGGCCAAGGCCGGGTATTACATCGAGCATACCTGCCAGTTTGAACACCGCCACCATTGCCCCCAGCAGACACACCTCGAGCATGCTCCAGGGCCTGAGGGTTTCCAGCCAGCGCATGCACAGCTTGAAGCCTGGCGAGCGCTGATGCCCGAGGGCGAAGCTCAGGACCCAGATCAGCAACACCAGTTGAAACAGAGGCGCGATGATGATGGATATCGCCGCCACCAGCGCAATAAAGGTGATCGGCCCCTGGCTCAACGCCAATACCGAATCCCATAGCGTCGCACTGTTTTTCAGGCCCTTGAGGCTGATGCTCATGACGGGATAGAAGTTGGCGAAAATCCACAGCACCGTTGCCGTGAAGGCCAAGGCCAGACGCTGCTCCACCGACAGTCCGTTATAACGCTGCAGCACGCCGCCGCAGCAGGTACACAGGGCTTTCTGATGTTTGGCGAGCGTGACTTTTTCATACACGCAGTCGCAGTGCTCGCAGATGATCAGTTGGTCAGTCGTAGCCATAGGCCGCACTCGCCAGGAGGCAGGAAAGTCAGAGCACTCCCTCAATATAGAAGTGACTTGCGATTGAGCAAATTAAAAGACCGATCAAGAGGACGGGGACATAAAGTCTGATCGACCGTGTCATCGTTCTTCGCGAGCAAGCCCGCTCCCACATTCGACCGCATTCCTTTGAGAGAACTCGGTCAATTGTGGGAGCGGGCTTGCTCGCGAAGACGGCCTGACATTCAACCAATAAGTGGCTGACATGTCGCCCTCGCGAGTAAACCAGTACCCACGATGGCACCCCCTTCAGCCGAGCAATTCGCGCAGGCGATACCAGAACATGCCGAGGGCCAGCAGCGGTGAACGCAGGGCTTTTCCACCGGGGAAGGTCATGTGCGGGACGGCGCTGAACACATCGAGGCCCTTGCTGTGCCCGGCATGAATCGCTTCGGCCAGCAACCGTGCGCACCAGTGGGTCACGTTCAGGCCATGACCGGAGTAACCCTGGGCGTAGAACACGTTCGGGTACTGGCTCAACCGCCCGGCCTGGGGAAAGCGGTTGGCGGTGATGCCGATCATGCCGCCCCATTGATAGTCGATGCGCACGTCCGCCAACTGTGGGAAGACCTTGAGCATTTTTGGCCGCATATAAGCGCCGATATCCTCCGGATCGCGCCCGGAATAATGACAGGCACCGCCAAACAGCAAGCGTCGATCCGCCGAAAGCCGGTAGTAATCGAGGCCGACTTTCTGGTCGCACAGCGCCAGGTTCTGCGGGATCAATTGCGCGGCAACCTCAGGTGCCAAAGGCTCGGTGGCGATGATGTAACTGCCTGCCGGTAAAACCTTGCCGCTCAGGCGTGGTTCGAGTTCTTCCAGGTGCGCATTACAACCCAGCACCAGACTGCCGGCGCGAACCGTGCCGCCGGCGCAACGAACCTGCACGGTGCTGCCATGGATCAACTCCAGCACCGGGCTTTGTTCGAATATTCGCACCCCGAGGGATTCGGCAACGCGCGCTTCGCCAAGCACCAGATTCAGCGGATGCAAATGACCCGAACCCATGTCGATCAGGCCGCCGGCATAAACATCGGAGCCCACCACTTGCTGGCGGATCTGCTCGGGGCCGACAAGTCGGGTTTCATGGCGGTAACCCAGTTCGGCAAGGTTTTGCAGTTCCGCCTTGAACGCCTCGTACTGCGCCGGGGTGTTGGCCAGCTCGCAGAAGCCCCAGCGGAGGTCGCAATCGATCCCATGCTCACGGATGCGATTGCCCACCAGTTCCACTGATTCGATGCCTGCACGCTCTAAATAGCGCACACCGTCCTGGCCGACATAACGGGCGAAACCTTCGACGTCATGACCGATGCCGCGGATCAACTGCCCGCCATTACGCCCACTGGCGCCCCAACCGATCCGCCGGCCTTCCAGCAGAATCACCGAGAGCCCGCGCTGCGCCAGTTCGATCGCGGTATTGACCCCGGTAAAGCCGCCGCCCACCACGCAGACATCGGCCTCAAGATCCGAGCCCAGCGCGGGGTAAGGTGTCATGCCCTTGGCCGATGCAGCGTAATAGGAATGAGCGTGTTCGTTGTCGTACTGATTCATTGGTTGGACTTCACTTTGCTCCAGGAGCGGGTCATCAGACGCATGATCGGCTGGGGCGGGGTGGTGGAGATGTAGAGTTTGTCGAGCACTTCCTGAGGAGGATAGACCTCTGGATTATTGACCAGCTCCGGGTCCATGTATTGCTTGGCCGCCGGGTTTGGATTGGCGTAACCGACCGACGCGCTGACCTTGGCGATTACCTGTGGATCCAGCAGGTTGTTGACGAACGAGTGAGCCTCTTTCGGGTTGCTGGCGTCGGCAGGAATCGCCAACAGGTCGAACCACAGGTTGCTGCCTTCCTTGGGGATCGAGTAGGCGATGTTTACGCCGTTCTTCGCTTCCTTGGCGCGGTTCGCCGCCTGGAACACATCGCCCGAATAGCCGAACGCGACGCAAATGTCGCCATTGGCCAGGTCCGACACGTACTTGGACGAATGGAAATAGGTGATGTAAGGCCGGATGGTCAGCAGTTTGGCTTCGGCCTTTTTAAAGTCCTCGGGGTTTTCGCTGCGTGGGTCCATGCCCATGTAGTTCAGGACCGCCGGGAACACTTCATCGGCCGAATCCATCATCGACACGCCGCACTGACTGAGCTTCTTCAGGTTCTCTGGCTCGAAAAACACCGCCCAGGAATCGATGCGATCGATGCCCAGCACTTGCTTGACCTTGTCGACGTTGTAGCCAATACCGTTGGTACCCCACAGGTACGGCACCGAATGTTCATTGCCCGGATCGTTTTTTTCCAGCAAGGCCAGCAGTTTCGGGTCGAGGTTTTTCCAGTTGGGCAGCTGCGAGCGATCCAGTTTGAGGAACGCGCCGGCCTTCACTTGGCGTGCGAGGAAGTGATTGGAGGGCACCACCACGTCATAACCTGTACGGCCGGCGAGCAGTTTGCCCTCCAGGGTTTCGTTGGAATCGAATACGTCGTAGATCACTTTGGTCCCGGTTTTTGCCTGGAAGTCGGCGAGGGTGGTCTCACCGATGTAATCGGTCCAGTTGTAGACGCTCACACTTGATTGAGCGTGTGCAGTTACGCTGAAGAGCAAGGCCAGCGAGGTCGGAACCACGGATTTCAATAGACGCATATCGACACCTCTTGGAGTTATTGGATTTTTGTGGGAGCGGGCTTGCTCGCGAAGGCGATTTCACATTCAACATTGAAGTCGCCTTACACGCCGCCTTCGCGAGCAAGCCCGCTCCCACAGGGGGTTGTGATCTCATGTGGGAACGAGGTTTTAGACGCTAAGCAACAGAAACTCGCGCTCCCAGGAGCTGATCACGCGCTTGAAGTTCTCGTGTTCGGCCCGTTTGACCGCGACGTAACCCCGGACGAATTTGCTCCCCAGATAACGCTCGATGGTTTCGCACTCTTCCATGCGCGTCAGTGCGTCCTCGATGGTGATCGGCAGGCGCAGATTGCGCCGCTCGTAGGCACGGCCCTGCACGGCAGCACTCGGCTCGACCTTTTCGACCATGCCCAGATAACCGCACAACAGGCTCGCGGCAATCGCCAGATAAGGGTTGGCATCGGCACCCGGCAAGCGGTTTTCCACGCGCATGGCGTCGGGGCTGGAGGTCGGTACGCGCAGGCCGACGGTGCGGTTTTCTTCGCCCCATTCAACGTTGACCGGCGCCGAGGTGTCGGGCAGGAAGCGGCGGAACGAATTGACGTTGGGCGCAAACATCGGCAGCACTTTGGGAATGTATTTTTGCAAGCCGCCGATGTGGTGCAGGAACAGTTCGCTCATCTGCCCGTCGGCATCGGCGAAAATCGGCTGGCCGGTGGCAATGTCCACCACGCTCTGGTGCAGGTGCATGGCACTGCCGGGCTCGTCGCCGATGGGTTTGGCCATGAAGGTCGCGGTGACGTTGTGCTTGAGTGCCGCTTCGCGCAGGGTGCGTTTGAACACGGTGATCTGGTCCGCCAGGTCCAGCGCGTCGCCGTGACGGAAATTGATTTCCATCTGCGCCGGACCGTCTTCGTGGATCAGCGTGTCGAGGTCCAGGCCCTGGAGTTCGCACCAGTCGTAAACGTCTTCAAACAGTGGATCGAATTCGTTGGCGGCGTCGATGGAGAACGACTGACGACCGCTTTCCGCTCGGCCGGAGCGTCCCAGTGGCGCTTTGAGCGGCAAGTCCGGGTCTTCGCAGCGCTGGGTCAGGTAGAACTCCATTTCTGGCGCGACAATCGGCTTCCAGCCTTTGTCGGTGTAGAGCTGCAGCACTTTCTTCAGCACGTTGCGCGGCGACAGTTCGATGGGATTGCCGAACTTGTCGAACGTGTCATGGATCACGATGGCGGTGGGTTCGATGGCCCATGGAATGACGTAAACCGCATCGGCGACGGGCTTGCAGACCATGTCGATGTCCGCCGGGTCGAGCAGGTCGTAGTAGATGTCGTCGTCAACAAAGTCCCCGGTTACCGTTTGCAACAGCACACTTTCCGGCAGGCGCATGCCTCGCTCATGCAGGAATTTGTTGGTGGGTGCAATCTTGCCGCGAGCGATGCCGGTCAAGTCGCTGACCACACACTCGACCTCGGTAATCTTGTGATCTTTCAGCCACGTGAACAGCTGATCGAAAGGGGCATTCATAAAAACCTCATTATTGGTTTGATTAACGCCGGGGAGGGACGCGGCTTCATCCACCGAACACTTCCCCTGTGGCGCGTTGACGACTATCTTGGGTGAGCCTTGCCGTTCCATCTATCCACTTTGAACAAGCACAGAGCGCACCAAAAGAGTGCGTAAGGCACCCCATGACAGCGTGCAATCCATTGCAGGTTCAAGCGTTCAACACCGCCGACGTGGCCGAGCAAATCCGCGCCACACCGGGTTGGGTGCAGCACTATCAGCAAATGTCCCCGGGGCATTTCGCCGGAAGGGTGCGCTATCTGGATTTGCAAGGCGTCGAGATTTACGAGGAACAGATGAACACCCGGGTCGAGCAGAATTTCAGCGCCCCGCAAGGCTCGCTGGCGTTCTGTTTCGATCGCAGCGACAACTCGCTGTACGTGTTGAACGGTGAAAGCCGCAATATCTGGATTACCCCGGAGAACTACCAGGAAATCGCCGTGGTGTTCGGTCCGGCATTCGTTCAGCGCCATGGCCTGGACGTGGCGCGGCTCGAAGGCTTGTTCATGTCGCCGCTCAATTCAGGTCAGAACGCACTGTTCAGCCGCTGGTTGAGCGGGACGTTGACGCGGCTGACGCAGACGCTGGATCCGCCGAGCAAAGAGGCGTTGACCCAGCAACTGTTGGAGGACTGTTTGTACATCCTCGATAACGCCTGTGTGTGCCTGGATCGCGCAGGTTTACAGCGCCGGGCGGAGGAGCGAACGATCATGAAACGCGTCGCCGAATGGGCCGCCGATACACCCGAAGAAACCCTCAATTTGCTGGAGCTGTCTCAGGTGGCCGGGGTTTCGCTGCGTCAGTTGCAGCATGCGTTCAAGGCGTATACCGCAATGACACCCACGCATTGGTTGCGCTTGCGTCGGCTCAACAGCGCGCGCCGCGAATTGCTCAGGCGAACGGCCGGGGAAACCACGGTCGCGCAAGTGGCGATGAATTGGTCGTTCTGGCATTTGGGACGGTTTTCCAGCAGTTATCGAGCGTTATTCCAGGAACTTCCCAGCCAAACACTGGCCCGCAAACACAGTGGACCGTGTCGGAGAACATCATGAGTCGGTTAACGTCTTTCAGCCTGTGTGCCGTCATGTCGATGGTCTATACGCCGGTTCAGGCCGAAACGGTCGTGCCCTTGAACGGGCAGAGCTCGCAACAAATCCAGCTGGACATCGACGATTGCAGCAACGTCACGGCCAGCCAGAGCACCTCTGGCCCGCCAGCCTCGGAGGGTGCTGCGGTGGATGCTACGCAGGTACTTGGACGTCAACATGACGAGTTTTATGAGCCGGTCGAGGTCGATGTGAAACAGCACTATCACGGCTGCCTGCAAGGGCGGGGTTATCAGGTCACTCCGTGAGCTGAGTGACACGTGGATTGCGCTGCCGCCGATCAAGTAGGTGGACCATCAGCAAGGCATAGAGCGTGAGGGCGATAAACAATCCCATGCGCACGGCGAAGGCGGTATAGACGTCTTTCCCGGCGAGGCTGTCCTGAACCGACTGACCCAGCAGGATGATCAGCGTGACCAGGCTGTTGAGCCAGAACCCCGGGGTTTGTCGGGTCGGGCTCAGGGCATAGAGCTTGCGCGCCAACAGCAAGCCGAACAGCAGCATCCACAGAAAGAACATCCACAGGTGCACAAACAGGCTGAGTGCGCACCAGAACCCAACAGCCAAAAGGCCACCCATGAAGGTCGAACCGAGCAATTCATGAGCTGCGTTGCGCGTCGTTGTCGTCGAACTCTGTTGGCCAAGACTGACCGCTTTCAAGATGATCGGCAGATAGCTCGCCGGGTCGATCAGGGCCAACAGGAATGCCGGTATGACAATGAGGGTTGCACGCAGTGCAACCCTGCTAACTTCTTGCGCCGGCAAAGCGCTGGCGGCGGGTGGGGAAGGCGCATTGGCGGGGTCGGGAAACAGCCAGTGACTAATCCCCACAACGAGAACGGCGAGGATCAAGCCCTTGACCAGGGCACCGATGACCATCATCGCCAGATCGAACTCGGCGACGCCGGCCGAAGAAATCATCGTCAGGCCAATGATCATGAAGGTCATGATCAAGGCGTTGCCGCCGCGCAGGCCAAAACCAAACGCCAGGAACATACTGACGCCAATCAGCAGCACGCCGGTAATCGGGTAGTAACGCAGGATCGGAATCAACAACAGGCCGACGCCGGTGGTTAACATCGCAGCCAGAGCGAGAATCAATCCGGCCTTCAATGGCAGCGGCCGATTGAGGGAAGCCAACAGCAACACGGCCAGCACCGGCGCGAGAAAAGGGATCGGCAAGCCCAGGCCGAAGCTGGTCGCCAGGCACAATGCGGTGCCTGTGCCCATACGCAACGCACGCTGAACCCGGGGCGTGCGCTGGGTAGGCACGCCCTTAATAGGCATAGCTCAGCCAGCTCATTAGCCCCACGAACAAACGACCGAGCAGGTTCAATGGGTTGTCTTGAGTCGGGAATGCCATCACTTCAGCCTGCCCACCGGCACGGATGGCGCGGCTGGCGAACAGCGTTTTCCTTGAGTCCTCGGAGAACTCGATAATCACTGGAAAACGCTGGGCCGGACGCAGCCAGTCGCGGCTGTTCTGCACACTGGGAAGGCTGCCGGGCGCAGTACTCTGACCGACGCTGACACCGTAGCCGACACTGCGCACACGCCCCTCGAAAACCCTCCCCGGCAGGGCATCCAGCACGATCGAAACAGGGGTGCCGACCTCGACCAGGCCAAGGTTGTTTTCGGTCATGTCTGCGCTGATCCACACATCGTGGATGGCAATCAGGGTCATGACCGGGCTGCCGGCAGTGGCGAACTGTCCGACATCGGTGCGCAGATCGGTGATCAGTCCCGCCGACCGTGCGTGAATCTGCGTGTTGGACAAGTCCAGTTCAGCTTTTGACAACGCCGTGGCGGCGCTGCGCAACAGCGCGTTGTCTTCTTCGCTGCCGCCTTCCTGTTCCCGTGCCCGCTGGACTTCGGCACGGGCTGCGGCGACCTGACTGATGGCCTGCTCACGGCTGGCCCGAGAGACTTCCAGCAGGCGCACGGAAATCGTGCCAGGGTCTTCGCGGTACAAACCTTCAAGGCGCTGATTGTCCTGCCGCGCCTTGAGTTCATTGGCTTGGGCGGCGCGCAAATTGGCTTGAGCCGAAGCAATGCCGGCCGTGCTGGCACCGATCTGCCGGCGTGTCGATTCAAGGTCTGCGCGTGCGCGGTCGACAGCTATTTGATAGGGCTGCTGATCCACTTCAAACAGCACATCGCCCGCCTTGACGTCCTGGTTGTTGCGCACATTCACACGGATCACCTGGCCCGCCACTTCGGAGGCCACCGGAATGACAAAGGCGCCCACCCGAGCCTGTTGCGTATACGGTGTGAAACGGTCAGCCAACAAGTACCAGGCCAGGCTGAGGACGATCAGCAGCATCACCCACTTGATGCCTTTTTTTGCAGGATCGGCGGCAGGCTCGGATGCCTTGGGGGAAGGCGCCTCAGTGACGGGCGGCGAGGGTTCAGTCATCGGCTTTAACCTTCTGGCTCGGGATAAGAGGCTTGCGAAGGGGCTGGCTCATTCAACAGGTTGCCCCAGTCGGTGCGTTGTTCCATTTGCTGACGAGTGTTTTGATCGACTGTCGGCTGGGCGCTGTACCACCCGCCGCCAAGGGCTTTGTACAGGGCGATCAGGTTGCTCACGGCATTACTGCGGCTGAGCAGGTAATTGTCCTGCTGTTCGAGCAATGCGCGTTGAGCGTCCAGCACGCGCTGGAAGTCCGAGTAACCTTCCCGGTATTGGGTGCTGGCCAGGCTCAACGAACGCGCGGCGGCGACCTGTGCTTCACCCAGGATGCGCTCGCGTTCCAGTGATTTGATCAGGCTGCTGGCGGCATCATCGGCCTCTCGTGCGGCCTGGCGGACTTTGTCGCGATAAACCTCAATCAGCTGCTGCAACCGCGCATCCTGTATGCGCACGTTGTTGCTGATCTGGCCGTGGTCAAACAGGTTCCAGCGCAAACTGGGACCGCCGATCAGGTCCAGGCTGTTGGAGGTGCCGCTCAACGTATCGGTGGTCCAGACGATGCTGCCCAGCAAGGTCAGCGACGGATAAAAGTCGGTTTGTGCCACACCGATCAGTGCCGACTGGGCCGCGACATTGAGCTCGGCGGCACGCACGTCCGGTCGACGCAACAACAGGTTGGCCGGCACGTCTTGCAGCACGGCTTGGTCCACCAGCGGGATCAGTCCCTCGTTTTCAAGCAATTGGGGCAGGGCGCTGGGTGGCTGTCCGATCAGCACAGCCAACGCGTTACGGGTGCGCACTACTTGCGCCTCAAAATCCGGAATGCTGCTCAAGGTGCCCAGGTATTGGGTCTTGGCTTGTTGCAAGTCGAGTTCGGCGCTCTGGCCACTGTTGAACAGTTTTTCGGTGATCTCAAAGTTGCGCTTTTGCTGTTCGGCGTTTTCTCGGGCGACGCGCAAACGCGCTTCGGTGGTGCGCAACGAAAAGTAGGTATCGGCCACCTGAGCACGCAACAGTACTAGAACGTCTTCATAGTTGGCTTGGGCCGCGAAGTAACTGGCATCGGAGGACTCGATGGCTCGACTGAAACGCCCCCAGAAGTCCAGTTCCCAGCCGACATCAAAGCCCGCGCTGTGTTGCCAGAAGTGGCTGTCTTGCGGGTTGCTGCCACCGGACTGCTTGCGGTTGAAGTACAAGCTGTCGGCGCTGGCCTGTTGCAGCTGCGGATAACGCCCGCTTTGCGCAATGCCCAACCGGGCACGGGCTTCCATGACGCGGAGGCCGGCAATTTTCAGGTTGGAATTGTGCGCATCCGATTCGGCGATCAGCGCGTCGAGGACCGGGTCGGCGAACACTTGCCACCATTGGCGAATGTCGGGGCTCAGGCTTCGTTGGCTGGCTTGCTCAAGCGCGGGGCTGCTCCAGAGTTTTGTCCAGGCCTCGCCGGGGGGCTGAAAATCCGGCCCCAGACGGACACAGCCGCCAAGGCCAAGGACGAGCAGCAGAAGCAGTGGACCGGAGCGCGTCAGCATCGGTGCACTGATCGTAGATCTTGGGACAACGTCATCCGAACATCCCCAATATTGAATGCCTGGGCAAGATTCTGTAGGAGCGAGCGGTGCGGCGATCCGACTTGCCCGCGAAGAATGCACCGCGGTTTTTAAGGCATTACGCGTCATCGTTCTTCGCGGGCAAGCCTCGCTCCTACAGGATTTGGTTTCGCTTAGGTTAGTACAGCTCGGAGAAATACAAGGTCATGTTGAATGATCCGGGATCGACTAACTGCTACGCTTCTGAAGATCCATTAATCCCGGCCAAAAAATGAAGGTTAAGAAGACCATGAGCAACCCTCAGGATGACAACGCACCTAGTTCCGCTGGTTGGCGCTTCAAACTGGGCATCGCGATTATCTGTTTGATGCTGGGATCCTGGCTGATGGTGCCTATCGCTGCCGCACTGGATGTGCCCGGCTCAAAGATCGCGGCACTGACAGGCGTTTTGTTTATCAGTAACAAGGTTCTGTTGATTCTGGTCATAGCCATTATGGGCAAATCCGGCTTTCAGCAGCTCAAACGCAGCATGTTCGGTTACGTCTCCACACTTGCACCGGCAGACGTGGAAGTAGGCCCGGCTCGCCATAGAATCGGCCTCGTGATGTTTTGCCTGCCGCTGATCTCGGCATTTCTCGAACCTTACATAGATACTATCTGGCCGGGGCTGAGGCCCAATATCTGGCAGCTCCAGGCGCTGGGCGATGCCATGTTGATCGGCAGCTTTTTCGTGCTGGGGGGGAATTTCTGGGACAAGGTACGTGCGTTGTTTATTCGCACGGCACGTGTCGTTAATACGGGCGCGGTGTGAATCGCCTCTAACGCGAAATGATCCCGTGATCGATCGCGTACTTTACAAGTGCGGCGGGTTTGTCGATGTTGAGCTTGCGACGGATGCTCAGGCGATGAGTTTCTACAGTCCGCACACTGATATCCAGTTCGCGAGCCATTTCCTTGTTGTTCAGCCCCTGAGCCATCTTGTACAGCACCTGGCTTTCGCGCGGAGTCAGCTCGTTGTCGGTACTTTTATCGGCGATGAGCCGCTGTGCGATCTCGGCACTGTAGAACGTCCCGCCGCTGACAATGGCTTCGATTGCCGCAATGATTTCCCGTGAAGGCGCATTCTTCAGCACATAGCCGCTGGCACCCGAGCGAACGGATTCACTCACGTATTCATAGTTGTCGTACATGCTCAGCACCAACACCTTGAGCGACGGGTATTGGCTGCGTAACAACCGCGTCAGCTCAAGGCCATTGAAGTCCTTCAGGCTGATGTCGACCAGCAACAGATCCGGCTGGCAGCGCCCGACCATTTCAATGGCATCGGCGCCATTCTCGGCTTCTCCCACCACTTCCAGCTGCGTCATGACCGCCAGCAGCGATTTGATTCCGTCGCGGACCAGGGAGTGATCGTCAACCAGGGCGACGCGGATCGGGTAGGGCAGGTTCATCGCAGGCATTCACTCTAATTGTTATGGGTTGAGTCAGTGTTCTGTACCGGGCATTTTCATCGGCAGCAGCACGTCCAGCTCACTTCTTCCCGGCATCGAGGTCAGGTCGAATCGACCGCCAAAATGCTCGACACGTTCACGGATGTTGCGCAGGCCAATGCCCGCGTGACGACGTTCGACTTGGGCGACGTTGAAACCGATGCCGTCATCGACCACTGTCAAACGTACGGACTTTTCAGAACCGTGCAGGGTAATGATGACGTTTTTTGCTTGTGCGTGGCGTTCGATATTGGTCAGGCCTTCTTGCACGATGCGAAACAACGAGACGGCGGCGCCATCGACCAGATGACAGTCGAATTCGTTATCGTTGAAAGTCACGACCAGACCGCTGCGCTGCTCGAATTCTGCGGCGAGTTGACCGATTGCCGCCGGCAGGCCGAGGGTGTCGAGCAGCGACGAGCGCAGGTCGTGAGAGAGGCTGCGAACTTCGCCAATCGCATCCCCGAGGCGCTCCGTGGCGTCTCTTAAAATGCTCAATCCCTTGTCTTGTCCATTCTCCAGCACATGGCTGGCCAGTTCGAACTGAAACTTGATAGACACCAGTAGCTGGCTGATGCCGTCGTGCAGCTCTCGGGAAACCCTCGACCGTTCTTCCTCCTGCAGGCTGACAATGCGTTGGGTCAGGCGCTGGAGTTTTTTGTCGGCCAGGCGATGCTCGCTGACGTTCAACGTCATGCCGCTGGCGAAGACAAACAGCACCGCCACAAGGGCCACCGCGGCAATGGCCAGCATGGTTTTGCGGATGCCCTGAGCCACCTCGTCACGGGCCTGTCGGGTGGCGCGTTCAACGTCTTCAAGGTAGATGCCGGTGCCGAGCATCCAGCCCCAACGGTCCAGCATCACCACGTAAGCGAGCTTGTCGGTCACTTGGCCGGAAGAGGGTTTGTTCCAGGCGTAACGTTGAAAACCTTCGCCCGATTGCGCACTTTTAAGCAACGCCTGGATCACCGGCAAACCGTGAGGGTCGGTCATGTCCCACAGGTATTTGCCCACCAGCTCTGACTGGCGCGCGTGCATCAGGCTGCGACCTTCGCGGTCGTAGACGAAGAAGTAGCCGTTGATGCCAAAGCTGAGCTTGCGCAGTTCTTCGAGCACTTGTTGCTGCGCGCGCGCGTCACCCCGGCCGTTGTCGTACAGCGGCGCGATCAGGCTCTGGGCCATTTCGACGTAGTTTTTCAGTTCTGCGCGCTTGCTGGCCAGAATGCTGTCTTCGATCAGTTGCGCCTGTTGATCACCCAGTTGGCGGTTCAGGGAAATCACCAGCGCGCAGATGACCGCGATCGCCAACACCAGCGGCAGGATCCCGAGCGCGACGATTTTGTGTTTGAGCTGCATCTCTACTCCTGGCCAGACCGAGGGAAGGCGAAGGCCAGGCATCATATGCCAAAGATACGCGCCTCCAGTAGCGGTGCTGGACAGAATGACCTGCGGCTGTGATGAAAACGCAGAACCTTGTGGGAGCGGGCTTGCTCGCGAAGGCGGTCTGTCAGTCAACGGTGATGTTGAATGTACTGGCCTCTTCGCGAGCAAGCCCGCTCCCACAGGTTTTGTATTTCATCTGACAGATCAGCGTCATCTACGTAGAACTACGTAGACGCCACGTACGTAGTAACGCGGATTTATTTGTCGACAGCATGGGCGGATATTGGGCCCGCTCCGCACTGCGGACACAATTATAATAATTACCGCCGCAGCTACTGGCTGTCGGCAGGAGACACGCTATGCCCCGTCTGGCTAAACACCTCGCCTGGTTTGCCGTGGCTGTCCTGGGAGCGTTTGCGCTAAGTGTCGTGGCCCTGCGCCGCGGCGAAGCCATCAACGCCCTCTGGATCGTAGTCGCAGCAGTCGCTATTTATCTGGTCGCATACCGCTATTACAGCCTGTTCATCGCCACCAAGGTGATGCAGCTCGATCCCAATCGAGCCACTCCCGCCGTACTCAACAATGATGGTCTGGACTACGTACCGACCAACAAACACGTACTTTTCGGACACCACTTCGCAGCGATCGCTGGCGCAGGGCCGCTGGTAGGCCCGGTCTTGGCGGCGCAGATGGGCTACCTGCCCGGTACGCTGTGGCTGATCGCCGGCGTGGTGCTGGCCGGTGCGGTTCAGGACTTCATGGTCCTGTTCATGTCCACCCGCCGTAACGGCCGTTCCCTGGGCGACATGGTCCGTGAAGAAATGGGCCGCATCCCCGGGACCATCGCGCTGTTTGGCTGCTTCCTGATCATGATCATCATCCTCGCGGTGCTGGCGCTGATTGTGGTCAAGGCCCTGGCCGAAAGCCCTTGGGGCATTTTCACGGTGATGGCGACCATCCCGATCGCGATGTTCATGGGCATCTACATGCGCTACATCCGCCCGGGCCGCATCGGTGAAATCTCGGTGATCGGCGTGGCACTGCTGCTGGGTTCGATCTGGCTGGGCGGGCAGATTGCTGCTGACCCGGTGTGGGCCAAGGCGTTCACCTTCACTGGAATCCAGATCACCTGGATGCTGATTGGCTACGGTTTCGTCGCGGCGGTACTGCCGGTGTGGCTGATTCTGGCGCCGCGTGACTACCTGTCGACCTTCCTCAAAATCGGCACCATCGTTGCGCTGGCGATCGGCATTCTGATCACCATGCCCGACCTGAAAATGCCGGCATTGACCCAGTTCATCGATGGCACCGGGCCGGTATGGAAAGGTGGGTTGTTCCCGTTCCTGTTCATCACCATTGCCTGTGGCGCGGTGTCCGGTTTCCACGCACTGATTGCTTCCGGCACCACGCCGAAGTTGCTTGCCAATGAAGGTCATGCCCGTTACATCGGTTACGGCGGCATGCTGATGGAATCCTTCGTCGCCATCATGGCCATGGTGGCTGCGTCGGTGATCGAGCCAGGCGTGTACTTTGCGATGAACAGCCCGGCGGCCCTTGTCGGCGCGGATGCTGTTTCAGTGGCGCAGACGGTCAGCAGTTGGGGTTTTGCAATTACCCCGGAAGCGCTGCAAGCAGTGGCCAAGGACATCGGTGAAACCACCATCCTGGCCCGGGCCGGTGGTGCGCCGACCCTGGCGGTTGGTATCGCGCAGATCCTGCATCAACTTCTGCCGGGTGAAAACACCATGGCGTTCTGGTACCACTTCGCGATCCTGTTCGAAGCGTTGTTCATCCTGACGGCGGTGGATGCCGGCACCCGTGCCGGGCGTTTCATGCTGCAGGATTTGCTCGGCTCCTTCGTGCCAGCGCTCAAGCGCACCGAATCCTGGACCGCCAACCTGATCGCAACCGCCGGTTGCGTGGCGATGTGGGGTTACCTGCTGTATCAAGGCGTGATCGATCCGCTGGGCGGGATCAACACCTTGTGGCCACTGTTCGGCATCTCCAACCAGATGCTGGCGGGTATCGCGCTGATGCTGGCAACTGTCGTATTGATCAAAATGAAGCGCCAACGCTACGTCTGGGTCACCATGCTGCCAGCGGTGTGGCTGCTGATCTGCACCACCACCGCAGGCTTCATCAAGCTGTTCGACGCCAACCCGGCAATCGGCTTCCTGGCGCTGGCGAAAAAGTACAGCGACGCCTTGGCCAACGGCCAGGTCCTCGCGCCGGCCAAAAGCATCGAGCAGATGCAGCACGTCATCTACAACGCCTACACCAACGCAACGTTGACCGCGCTGTTTTTGCTCGTGGTGTTCAGCATCCTGTTCTTTGCACTCAAGGTCGGTATAGGCGCCTGGGGCACCAAAGAACGTACGGATAAAGAAGCGCCGTTCCAGGCTTTGCCGGATGCTTGATGGAGGAGGGTGCCCATGTTCAATGACCTGAGTCGCCTCGGTAAATACCTCGGTCAGGCCGCGCGCCTGATGGTCGGTATGCCCGACTACGACACTTACGTCGAGCATATGCAAACCAAACACCCGGACAAACCGCTGATGAGTTACGAAGTGTTCTTTCGCGAACGCCAGGAAGCTCGTTACGGCAGCAAGGCGGGACCGAAGTGCTGTTGATGCGAAACATTTAAGCGGTATTTTGCTTTAGAAGCCCGGCCTGCCGGCGATAGCGATCTTCGAGACGCTATCGTTGGCAGGCCGGGCTTTTTTTTGTTGTTGTACTTTCTGATATTGGCCGAATTCCTCCTTGAAGCGGGCGAAACACTCCATGACCTTTTGCTTGTTTTCAAGCAAATAGCCCTCTTTGAAGTACACCGTAGCGATCAATTCCAGCCTGATGACTGGGGTGTTATCCGGCAATTCAAAGGCTAGGTCAGGAGCCTTCTCGTTTAATCTTTCCGGTCTGACGCGCACCTTCAAAAACAAGCCTGCCTCCTGCGGGCAGGCTTTGAAGCTAGATGTCCGACGGTGATGTATTCAATGGGATGATGCGCTCATTTCAGGCGTAAAACCTTGAACCCATGGGTATCTGGCCGAACATCAACACTACCTGCTTCCTCTGGTTGCCCTTTTTCCGCGAAGTAGTCATAAACCAGGAACTTTCCTGGGACCTCGTTCCCGATATTTGGAATGACCAACCGCATTTGCTCTTGTCCAAGATAAAGCCAGCGGGGCAGGGACTTCTCTGCAAAATCGATTCGTTCGATCGAATGACTGACGGGGTTTTTGCGTAAAACAACACCTTTCAAATACGGTGAGCCGTAGTTGAGCGCAAATATAAAGCTGGAGGAAATACACTTTGCCAGGACCACCTGCCCGACAAAGTCGGTATCAGGCATGTCCGTAAATGCAGTCTGTGTTTTCTGATCGAGCTTAAGAAATAAGCGCTGACCCTTGGCAGTTGACTCGGCCAGTAAGGACACCTGTGTTCCATCAGACAAAGGGCAGCCGAGAATTGACTTGGGCGGCTCTGCATAGGCAGCCCCTATAAACAAGACAGTGATTAAATACAGCCGCACGGTTTTCATTTTATATTATCCCTGAGTACGGTCTGTTTTCTCGAGAACTGTTTTTCGTTGAATTAGTGGCGTATATACATCGTGATACCACTCGTCTACATCGTGTCGATTTGGCATTACCTTATTCAATAAGAGTTCATAAAGCGTGTCATCACCTTTTATCTGCTGTGTTTGGTTCGCTGTAATTGCATGCGGTAAGAAAGGCGGAGGAGATGATAAGCCAATAAAATTTCATTGCGCGCTCGCCTAGGCGGAGAGCCTCGCCGCTCTGGTCGAACTGGACATCAAGGTCGCGGTGTTTGACCCGGTGCTTTGTTGCAATCTGTTGACGGTTGCTCAGCAGCGGATGATGGTGTGGAAGGCGCCGGTCTGAGGTCACCGCATTACAAACAAGCCAGTCTCTCGTGGACGCTGGCTTGTTTGCGGGACGCACTGAAACCTAAGCCGTTCTCAAGTTACTGCTACTCGCTTGAGGAATCATCGCTAGCTGGACCTCGACTTTGTTTTCTTTTTTTGCCATCCAGCGATCGACGTTGATTTTATGTTCCGGCGACTGGGTGGCAGAGCCGTAAATATCTTCGGGGGTCAGTTTAAGGAAACTCAAGGCATGCAGCCGTTGCCGGGCTGTATTCAACCGACCTATTTCCGCTCTCAGTAAACTTGCTTCTCGCTGGTTCGCCTGACGGTCATATTGAAAGGCGTTGTTCAGTTCGGCTTCCTTCGTCTTCAAACGGTCCTGCATTTCTTGCAGTTGATAGTAGACCTGATCGTACTCAGTCTTGGTCACCACCGTGGTTCCGCTTTCCTGGGTTTGCTGCCAGCGGCGCAATGTTGCCCAGGCGTACGGAATGTAGGAGGGCACCATGTAGTGATCACTCATGTGGAACAGTTGCTGCACAAAAGCGGCACGGTCGGGCAAGTCTCCGAACTTTTTCAATGCTTTGGTGCAGGCAGCCTCTTCGATGGAGTCGCAACCTGGATCCCAGAGAACGGCGGATTGCTCACGTCCTTTAAACTGGACGGGCATGAAGTGGTGCAAATTACCGTGGTGCTCGTATGGCGAACCGCCCGTTCGCGACAGGCCGATAGCGAAAATAAGTGCGCCTAAAGGGGCGGTGACAAAACTGATGATAACGCCGGGCACCCAGATACTTTTGCGAGTGTTCATCCATGGCGCGGGAACACTTGGGATCGGGTCGTTGTTGTTGACCATGCGGTGATGGGCCAGTTCTGCAGCGCCGTTGACGAAGTCGGCATCGCCGGCTCGTGGGGAACCGTAGGTGTAGAGAAGGACGTTGTATTTTTTACTCTTACGTCTCAGCGCTTCTGCGAGCAAAGTTGCAATGGCTCCACCAAGGCTGTGACCGCAAATAATGATCTTTTGATCTACGTAGAATTGATCGAGGTAGGTCAGAACAAACTTACTCATTGCCTGATAGGCATCGTAAAAGCCTTGGTGCGCTTTACCAACGCCGTCCTCGAATGGGACTTGCTCTGCATCGGTGTCTCGCAAGAAATCCGCACCTTCCAAGGTTCCTCGGACGGCGATCAGTATGACTTCGTCGTGGTGAGTGATGAACGCTTGGGTATCACTGCCGCCCTTGACTTTGCCATCATCGAAGAAGTGAAGTTTGGCGGGGTGCTCTTGTTTTTCGCCTAAATCAGATTTGTTTTGGTCATACAGTGTCGGGTCGAACGGCAGGATCTCGAAGCGCTTCGAGTACGGTACATCTTCATAAAGCGGATAGTAGGCTGATGTTTGGGCTGCATTGACTTTCCAAGACTCCCTGAAACTGGCAAGGCTATTGCCAAACATGTATCCGACGCTCGGTTCCAATGGGAACGATACAGTGTCGAAAGGCTTTTCGGCTGGTTCTTGACCAAAATTGCTGTAACTCAAGCTGGCAAATAAAGACAGTTGATACAAGTTCAAGGCGCTGAACGTTTTGTCTTTCGATAGCATGGGGCGGAAAGCCCGTAGCGGACGCACTTCAAGAACCGTGTGTTTGTCTGGAAGAAGAACAACGCCCCGTAATTCTGTTTTTTCCGGACCAAATCCGAGGTCACCCATTACCTTAAGGAGGTTGTAGTTTGGCGGATGCGCGCTTTTTGAAAGGGGAGGAAGATGAGCGAATTTCTCAACCAAATCTCTCACTTCGACATGAAAGAACTGGTCTGCTTTTGCTTTTGCAGGGTTGTTTTCAACTCGCAGACCGTCCTTGCGCAGGAAGCGGGTTTTTTCGGCCCGCACCTGTAATTCGGTAATTTTTAGCGGGTAGCTTGGTCGTGTCATTAACCATTTATAATCCTTTTCGTCTCCTTTATAGGTACTATCAACAGTGAGGACTACGGGCCCTTCGTAATTGTCACAAACTTTGGCGAAGCCTTCAGAATCTAAAATTCCTTCATGAGATTGTTCGGTACTATCTACAAGTTTGTACGCTAAACCTGCATAGGGTCTACCATTCCCTGATTCATCCACCAGTTGAAAGCTAACCCAAGTGCCCCTGAGTGGGCAGGCTTGTTTAGTGTCAGTCAGTAGCGGTTGTACTGGTTTCTTTGCCGGCATGTGTGAATTTCCTTATTCGGTACAAGCCGGATAGACGGTGCAGTCGCGTCCATCTGGCATTTTGAAAGGTTTAAAGTTTGTTTTATTGTCTCCGCAGAACGCGTAGGGATCTTCAAGACTGTCACCCATGCAGCGTTTCCAGCCAACTGGAAACTTCACCCAGTTATCACCCACGGCCGGTTTCTCCTCGCTTGAAATAGCGAAAACTACCTTAAGCGTCTTTCCCGCCAACTGAGCACGTTGCAAGGGACCTTTTGCCACTGAACCATTTGACTGTTCGGGAGTTGCCACCGATTTACACTTCAGAATTTTAACGATGTAACGGTCAGGCCCAACCGTGCGAAAAAGCCATTCGCACTGCTTCTGTAATACCATGGGGGAGGGAGAGGTATGACTGTCTGCAGTTCCATCCTGAAAGGCAATACCCGTGTAATCCCTGCCTAGATCGAGGCGGGCAGCTCCATATTTCGCGTCTACCTCATAGTCAAAACTATCAAGTACCAAAGGGCAACCACCTTCTTTGCTGCTCAGTGGGACTTCGAACTGCGCCGTTTGTGCACTGTTACTTAGCTCCTGTTCAAAGAACTTTAAACCTGGATAATTTCTGCCTTTTCGGGGAGCGACTGTGCAACTCTCTCCCATACGAGGCACATAGGAAGCTTCGCCTTTAATGCTGAATCCGGGTGGCAATTCGGTTACCAGCGTGAAGCTATCCTGTTGTGCGACTGAACATCCTGTAGCCCCGAGCGCCCCCAAGCCGATGGCCGTTGCTCGAACAAGTCCAGTGAAAAAGTCTCGAGAAAACATTTTATTGTCCTTGTTCAGTGCAGCTGGGATAGACGGTGCAATCACGCCCATCCGGCATTTTGAAAGGTTTGAAATCTGTTTTATTGCCATCGCAAAATGCGTAGGGATCCTCGAGGCTGTCACCCATGCAGCGTTTCCAGCCAGAGGGGAATTTCACCCAGGTGTCACCAACGGCCGGTTTTTCCTCGCGTGATATATCAAAAACTACTTTTATCGTCTTTCCCGCGAACTGAGCACGTTGCATGGGACCTTTAACATCTGAGTGATTTGCCTGATCCGGCGTTTCCACAGATTTACATTTCAGAATTTTTACAATGTAACGTTCAGGTCCAGCGGTGCGAAAGAACCATT
This sequence comes from Pseudomonas sp. PDM24, assembly GCF_019218905.1. NCBI lineage: Bacteria > Pseudomonadati > Pseudomonadota > Gammaproteobacteria > Pseudomonadales > Pseudomonadaceae > Pseudomonas > Pseudomonas sp. PDM24. The sequence continues at coordinate 1,245,131 of NZ_JAHUWR010000001.1, forward strand.
GGCACTGCTTCTGCAATACCAAGACAGACGGAGGAACGGGACTGGCTGCATTTCCATCCCGGAACGAAATCCCTGTGTGGGCCCTACCTACATTCCGGAAGTCAGCACCATATTTGGCGTCAATCTCATAGGCGAAGGTGTCAAGCACCAAAGGACAGCCACCTTCCTTGCTCGTCAGCGGAACTTCGAAACGCGCCGTTTGTGCATCGTTACTCAGCTTCTGCTCAAAAAACTTCAAGCCCGGGTAGTTCCTGCCTTTCCGAGGAGGAACCATACAAGCCTCTCCCGTTCTAGGCACATAAGACGCCTCACCTTTAATGCTGAACCCCGGTGGCAATTCCGTCAGCAACGTAAAGCTGTCAGTAGACTTGATGGCCGAACAACCAGAAGCCGCCATTGCACCAGCAACAGCGAACAACCAAAGCATACATCCCGAAAAGGTCGCGTTAGACACCTCAACCTCACCCACGCTCTGACTGCCCTAATTGCGCATCAAACACCCGCTGACACCGCGCAAAATGTTGCTCCGGCGTCTCACCTGGCAGAGGCTGCCAAGCCATGTCGTCCGCGCACTTCGGATCAAGTCTCAGGCTGAGCATGAACTCACGCTGTTCCGGCGTGTTCCATTGCCAGGCCTCAAGCAGGTCCATCTGCTCTTCCAGCCATTCGCGGACATTGCGGGTTTCGGTGAGTTTGGCGGCGGCCTCGACGTGGTACACCAGCAACCAGCGTTTCAGGTTCTCGCGCAAGATGCTGCGCGTTCGCTCCGGTGAGTTTGGAATTCGCAACCATGGCGCGGGGTTTGGCACCGGATACATGCCGGGCCTGGCGTTGTCTGCGCTTTTCCACTGCTCCTCATCCCAATACAGCACGCTGCTGATCGGGCCTAACAGCAAGGGGCGTTCGGCCTCGCTCAGGTTGGCAAGGCAGCGAGCAATCACACGATTATCCTGAAAGCGGAACAACGAGCGTTCGCCGTCTTCCTCAATAACCATTCGGGCTTGCCAGTGTTGGGTCAGGCCGTCGAGGTCGGCTTTGTCCATGCTGCCGATCCAGCCCCAGTTGCGCTGTGGGTCGTCCAGCAGTTTGCGGAAGGCATCGGCGCCGGGATTGTGCAGTTCGGTCAGCCAAGGGCTGATGGCGGCGAACTCGGCGTATTGGGTGCGCCGATAGAGTTGCACCGAGCGCTGCATCAGGCCTGCGCTGTACAGCGAGGTGACGGGGTTCGGTTCGGCGAGGCTGTCGAGGGCCAGGATCAGGACGCGATTGAGTTTTGCCTGTTCGCCGAGCCAGTTGTTGAGTGCGTCGCTCATGCTGTTGCCCCCAAATCACATTTTCCTTCACGGCAGGCTTCGCAAATCGGGCAGCGGATATCACCGGCTGCCCGGGCCGCTTTGGCCATGGCCATTTGCACGGCGGCCGGGACGAGCAGGGCGCCGGCCTTGTCTTTGGCGGCAGCCCATGGGATTACCGGGTCGAGAATCTGGATTCCCGTACCGGCACCGGGAGCACCCCCGGAATTAACCTTCACCTCAGCCCCGCTAATCGTCACCCCACCCGCATCAATCTTCACAAAACTCCCGCCAGCCTTGGCCGTCAGCTCCATGCCACCCTCAACCACCACCTTCTCCCCGGCGTGGTAATGAATCTCCGTCCCGGCCTCGACAAACTGCGCCGTCCCCACTTTCACATGCCGGGTCACGCCGACGGTGAGGTGATCATCCGCCCGCGCTTCGGTCGTGCGGTCCAGATGGGTGAGGCGGTGCTCTTCCACCTTGAACTCGCTGAACGCGTTGGCTTCGACCGTGTCATGCCGTTCGTTGCCGATGCGGATTTTCTGGTCGTGCTCGATGTTTTCATCCCAGTCTCGCTGGGCGTGCAGGTAGATCTGTTCCGCGCCTTTCTTGTCTTCGATGCGAAACTCGTTGTAGCCCTTGCCGCCCGGTGAACTGAGGGTCTTGAAGGTGCTGCGGGTTTTGTTCGCCGGCAGGTCGTAGGGGACGACGTTTTCCTTGTGGTACAGGCAGCCGGTGATCAGCGGCTGGTCCGGGTCGCCTTCGAGGAAGGTCACGAGCACTTCCATGCCGATTCGCGGGATGGCGATGCCGCCGTAGGCGTTGCCGGCCCAGCCGGTGGCGACGCGCAGCCAGCAGCTGCTGGTGTCGTGGCCCTGGCCGTCGCGATCCCAGTGGAACTGCACTTTGACGCGGCCATATTCGTCGCAGTGAATTTCTTCACCCGCCGGGCCGGTGACGATGGCGGTCTGGCTGCCCAGCACTTTCGGTTTCGGGTGCTCCAGGGCGGGGCGGTAATGCGCGTCCCACGGCGTGGCGAGGAAGCGGTTGCGGTAGCCCTGGTGGAAGTCGTCCTTGTTATCAGTGACGTCGCTGGTGATGTTCTCGCCGAGCACTTGCGGCTGCTTGCCTTCGTGGACGATTTCCAGCAGCAGCCAGAGGTCGTTCCACTCGGCGCGCGGGTGTTCGCTCAAGGCCATGAAGTGGCCGCTGACCAGGGTCGGTTCGTCGCCTTTGCCTTCGGCCAGTTGGTAGTCGCTGCGATGGCGTTCCAGGGCACGGGTCGCCAGTTGCTTGCCGCGTGCGCGGTCGGTGAAGCGGCCGGGGTAGTCGTAGTCTTCGAGGTCCGGGGCGAACGCGCTTTTGGCCGCGCCCTCAGGCAGCAGGCGCGGTTTTTCGAAGTCGTAGTCGCGGCGGCTGACGCGGGTGGTACGGGTTTCCAGGCGCAGGTTAAAGCGCTTGATCACCGGTTTTTTGGCGGCCATGCCGGAGTCTTGCTGGTAGCTCACCGGCGCGAGTTTGCGGAACACCGTCTGGTCATCGCCGAACACCAATTTGTGGCCGCTGGCCGAGTGCTGGAAGTGGAAGTGAATGCCTTCCTCTTCGCACAGGCGCTGGATGAAGTGCAGGTCGGATTCGTCGTACTGCACGCAGTACACACGCTCGGGGTAGATGGCGCCGAGCTGGAAGCTGTAGGCGTCGGCCAGAATGCCCCGGGCTTCGAGAACCTGGGCGATGATCTTCGGTACGGTTAACTGCTGGAAAATCTGCTGGTCGTGGTTGTGTCGCAAATAGGCCAGTTGCGGCACCAGGCTGATGCTGTAGCGGGTCAGGCTCTTGCCGGAATCCCCTTGCTCGATGCGATAGACCAGGCCATGGATTTTGCCCTGGCCGGTGGCGCCAAAGGTCAGGCAACCGGGCTTGTGCAGCAGTTTTTCGAGTTTCAGGTCGGGGCGGGTGCTGACCAGTTCGATGTCGAAACAGAACGGCTGGTTGAGGGCTTCGCGACCGACGAAGCTGAGGACCTGCAGGTCGACGGAAACGCCTTCGAGTGTGAGGGAGATATGGATTGCGTTTGCGTCCAGCATGCCTTGAGTTCCGTCCTTTGAAAAAGCAGGGGCGGATGGTGCAGCATTAAAGTGCCATGATCAAGGTTGAAATGCCGTAGGTCCGGGGCCTGAGGGGTATCGGGCTTTCCCCTATAGCCGAGGTTTTGCGCAATGAATACAGGTATTTTTTTGAGGCGATTGGGGCCGTCACACCAAATAAAAGAAGGCCCCACGGGGTGGGGCCTTCCTTTATTACTCAGCCAGAAAACTCAAAGCGATTGCAAGGAAATGGTCGCGCTCTGGGAATCTTGCGGGCTGTCAGCATCCATCCACACCCATTGCGTGCCGTCGCCTTGCAGATTACTGGTGATGCTCTGAATCTGCGAGTAAACGATCTTGACGCTCCCAGCCGCACTGGCAGTAGGCCCAATGTTGGTAACCTGATTGGCAAGGAGGCCGTTTGAAGTCTCATTGACGACAAACACGGTCGCTTGCGCCTCACGGAACTGACAAGAGAGGAACTGTGTAATGGTGCTGGTGATCGTCAGGTTCATCCATTTGGATGGGGGTACCGCATAGTAACGGGAGTACTTGTTGAACGGATGCTGCTCACCATCGGCCGGTAGCGGATAATTGGTCAGCCCCGATGTGTTGGTCGGCATGCCGACACTTCCCAACCAGATTTCGACCTGGGAGCTACCGGCATTGCTGGGCAGTGAAACCGAAACGGTTTGAGTATCGGTGCCCGAGACAAAACCCAGCGATGCCAGACCTGCATTGGCCGTAGTGCCAGGCACCGTGATCGGTACGGGCGGCTGGCTATTGCTCCAGTTCACGGAGACAGTCGAGTTGTTGTCATTTTGAGCGGAGTTGTAGATAAAGATGCCATAAAGCTGGCCGGGGCTAAGTGCGGTACAGGTGGCTGTATCTCCTGCGGTTAGAGTAATGCGTTGCCCGCCGTTCCAGTTGATTTGGGCAGCTGAGATAGCGACACTTTCCATGTTGGAGTTCCTTTTCCTGTTGTGGGGTATAAGGATGGCCGCACAGCAATTTCCTTACCTGCGCTGTGCGTGGAAAGGATATTAGTTGAAGGCATGTAGCGGTCAAGTAACGGACTGGTTATTTTTATTGAGCGCACATTATCTTCAGTAGCCGCTGGATTGTCTCGGCGGAGATCCGTAGTGATCATCTATTTATTAATATAATTCAATAAGATAAGAGTCAGTTATGCATTCAGCGGTAGTGCTGCTTGAAGAAGCAGGAGTTTAAGGAGTTGATTTTTGGAATAGCTAAAATCAGGAAGTGCTATAACTGTGCTCTTAAGTTTAAAAGCTATAAAACTGTCAATATCCGTTTGTCTTTTATTTGGGTTTAGGACTCGTTACATATCTTTAATCGAAATAAAAATATATCAAAAAAATATTTAATCTCTACCGCAGGTCCTGAAACCAGCACCTGCGGCAGGGAGAAGGCATGAGGTCCGGATTTCAGCTCAACTGCTGCCGATACGGCAAATCCGGCCCTGTCTTACTGCACGTCAGCGCCGCTGCGCTCACCGCAAACCTGAGCATCCCGTTGATCTGTTCACGGCTCAGCTGCTGCAACCCTTCAACCGAATCCAGCTGCTGCTCGGTCAGCCAGGTAATCAGCGCCGCCTGGAAGGTATCTCCGGCACCCACAGTGTCCGCAATTTTCACCGAACAGGCCGGTACCGACCACGAACCGTGGGCACGGCTGAATACCGTTGCGCCTTCGCCGCCACGGGTCAGGAACACCAACTGACAGCGATATTCCAGCCAGCCTTCGATGACGCGCTGAGGATCTTGCTCGGGGTACAACAGACTCAAGTCTTCGTCGCTGACCTTGATCAGGTCGGCCAGCTCCACCAGCGTGGCAATCCGCGAGCGCCACAATTCGATGTTCGGCTCGGGATTGAGGCGAACGTTCGGGTCGAGGCTGATCAGGCGTTTGCCGCTTTCCCGTTGCACCAATGCCAGCAGGGTATCGGCAATCGGTTGCACCACCAGCGAAAACGAGCCGACGTGCAAACCGCGCACTTCAGGCCCAAGCGTCGGCAGATGCGCCAGGCTCAACTGCCGATCAGCGCAGCCTTCGCCACGAAAGCTGTAATGGGGCGAGCCGTTGGCACCGACCGCGACCATCGCCAAGGTGGTCGGCGCGGCAAAGTCCACGAGGTAGTCCGGGCGCACACCTTCATCCTGCAGCACTTGCTGCAAACGTCGGCCGAGGTAATCGGTCGACAGTCCGCCAAACAGCGCGGCGTCTACGCCCAAGCGGCGCAAACCTACGGCCACATTGAACGGCGAGCCGCCGGCAATCGCCTTGAAATTCACTTTGGATGCCAAGCCGCTGGCATCGTCTTCGCTGAAGAAATCGAACAGCGCTTCGCCACATACCAGATACATAGTTTCTCGCTCTTTAAAGGGTTGCGACATGCTGTCGATAGCGTTCATAGGCCTGCTGACAGGCCGCCACATTTTCTGCAATCGGTAAGGTTTCACTGGCCAGATCGAGCGTTACGCAACGCTCGCACAAGTCCGCCAGGCTGTCTTCGTGACCGTTTGCCCAGGACTTGCACCACGCCGCCTGAATCGCTGCGCCGAGGGCCGCGGCTTCACTTTGCTCGGTACAAATCACTGGCGTATTCATGATGTCAGCGACGATCTGTCGCCACACCGGGCTCTTCGAACCACCGCCGATCAGGCAGATGCGCAGGCTTTGTAAGCCATTCTGGCGAAGCAGGTCCAGCCCGTAACGCAAACCGAAGGTAGTGCCTTCTACCACGGCGCGGCACAGGTTGCCCCGGGTCAGGTTGGTCATGGTCAGCCCCAGCAGACTGCCGCTGGCATGGGGCAGGGCGGGGACGCGTTCGCCATTGAGGAACGGCAGCATGCACACGCCGTCGGCACCGATCGGCGCTTGCGCGACCAAGCCGTTGAACGCTTCGATATCCAGTTCGAACAACTCGCGAATCGCGCCGGTCGCGTTGGTCAGGTTCATCGTGCAGATCAGCGGCAGCCAACCACCGCTGGAAGAGCAAAACGTCGCGACCGAGGCGTCCGGGCTGACGTTCGCTTGCTCGGCATAGGCGTAAACCGTGCCCGAGGAACCAAGGCTCATGGTGATCGCGCCGGGCTTTATATTGCCGGTTCCGATCGCGCCCATCATGTTGTCGCCACCGCCGCTGGAGACCAGTGCTTGCGGGTTGATGCCCAGATGTTCGGCGATACTCGGCAGGATTGTGCCGACCGGTTGATGGGCATCGATCAGCTCCGGGAGCGCGGCTTGCAGGCGCCCGGTGGGGTCGATGTCGCGCAGCAGTTGCAAGTCCCATTGGCGGGTGCGCACGTTGAAATACCCGGTGCCCGAGGCATCACCATACTCGCTGCAACTGCGCCCGGTGAGCCAGTAGTTGAGGTAGTCATGGGGCAGCAAAATGCGGGCGATCCGGGCGAACACTTGCGGATGTTGTTCTTTGGTCCAGAGCAGTTTGGACACGGTGTAACCCGGCGCGATGACCACGCCGAGGCGTTCCAGGGAGCCTTTTTCGCCGCCCAGATGGGCGAGCAAGCGGTCGTTCTCCGGCGTGGACTCGGTGTCGCACCAGAGCTTGGCCGGGCGCAACACCTGGCCGCGATCGTCGAGCATCACCAGGCCATGCTGCTGGCCGGAAACACCGATGCCGAGGATGGCCTGACCGTCTACATTCGCTGCGAGCAATGCACGGTGGGTGGCCAGGGTAAAGGCTTCCAGCCATTGGGCGGTGTCTTGCTCGCGACGACCATTGGCGCCGCTGATGAGGCTGTGGGCAGCGGCGCCCTGACCGAGGACCTGGGCGCTGTGCGCGTCGAGGATCACGGCTTTGGTGCCTTGGGTGCCGCAATCGATGCCCAGGAATAGTTGTTGGTTTGCCATGGAAGATCCTTGGTGTGTCAGGTCGATCTCGGTGAACCCATTCGCGAGCAAGCCCGCTCCCACATTGGATTGTTGTCGAACACAAAATCTGTGTTCACTGAAGATCTACTGTGGGAGCGGGCTTGCTCGCGAAGACGGCAGCAGGTTCACCACCACTCTTACGCCAGCACCCGCTCCAACGTCCGTGTCACCCCAACATCGCGCAAGCTGTTACAGCACCACTCGAACGCAGCGACAAACTCCGGTGAGCGCGGTATCGCCGTCCCAAAAATTTCCTCCACTTCCAACAACCGCTGCGTGATCAACACATCATCGGCCACCAGTGCCTGACAGAACGCCGCCCGTGGATCCGCAATTGCATAGGTCTGGCCATTCTCATCCACGCCTTTGAGGTACAGCGCCCACGCCGCGACCACCAGCGCCGCACGCTTGGTTTCCTGGCCATCAGCAATCAAGCGATTGATCGTCGGCACGGTGAACTTCGGAAACTTCGACGAGCCGTCCGAACACACCCGCTCCAGTTGGTCGGCAATCGCCTGGTTGGAGAAGCGCGCCACCAGGGTGTTTTTGTACTCAGTCAGGTCAATGCCCGGCACCGCTGCCAGTTGCGGCGTCACGTCCAGGTCCATGTAGGCGCGCATGTAACGCACGAACAGCGGGTCGTTCATGGTTTCGTGAACGAAGCGGTAACCCTTCAAAAAGCCCAGGTAGGTCAAGGCCAGATGGCTGCCGTTGAGCAGTTTGATCTTCATCTCTTCGTAAGGCGTGACGTCATCGGTGAACTGCACGCCGACCTTTTCCCAGGCCGGGCGACCGTTGACGAATTTGTCTTCCAGCACCCATTGCACAAACGGTTCGCAGACCACCGGCCAAGCGTCATCCACTGCATGTTTGTCGGCCAGTTGCAGACGATGCTCGGTGCTGGTCATCGGCGTGATGCGGTCAACCATCGCATTAGGGAAACTGACATGGCGCTCGATCCAGTCGCGCAGATCGGCGTCGCGCAGGGCGGCGAACGCGAGCAGGGCTTTACGGGTTACGGCGCCGTTGTGCGGCAGGTTATCGCAAGACATCAGCGTGAACGCGGGCGTGCCGGCCGCACGACGTTTGGCCAGTGCGGCGCAGAGGAAACCGAATACAGTCTTTGGCGCGTTCGGGTGAGCCAGGTCGTGCTGGATTTGTGGCAGGTGCGCCATGAACTCGCCGTTGCTGTCGTCGATGCAATAGCCGCCTTCGGTGATGGTCAGCGAGACGATGCGGATCTCTGGATCGGCGAGTTTGTCGATCAGCACCTCGGCGCTGTCTTCGGCCAGCAGCATGTCGCGGATGGCGCCGATAACCCGCACTTCAGCGTCGTCGCTGTCGCCGAGTTCGAACAGGGTAAACAGATAATCCTGCTCTTTGAGATCGTCCCGGGCGCGGCGATCTTCAGCGCGCAGGCCGACCCCGCAAATGGCCCAGTCCAGCGCTTCGCCGGTATTCATCAAGGCATCGGTGTAGTACGCCTGATGCGCACGGTGGAAACCGCCGACGCCAATGTGCGCGATGCCTTGGCGGGTGTCGCTCAGGGTGTAGGCGGGCAGGGCCACCTCGGGGGCGAGGCGGTTGAGGTTCTGTTTATTCAGTTTCATCGCATGCTCTCGGATCAGGCTGCGGCGCGCAGTGGGCGGGTCAGCGCCACGCCGTCGGCATCGAATAAATGGCAGTGTTCGGCATCCAGGTGCAGGCTCAGGGTTTCGCCATAACGGCTGGCCAGATCGCCGCGAACACGCATGGTCAGCGCTTCGCCGGACGACGTCAGGACGTGGCAGAAAGTGTCGCTGCCCAGGCGTTCGCTAACGTCTGCCGTGACCTGCAAGGTGCAGTCGCCGGTTTGCGCGAGATTCAGATGCTCCGGGCGAATGCCCAGGGTCACCGCGCCGCCGACGCTGAGGTTGGCGCCGCTCAGCGGCAACGTGATGCGGGTGCCGGCGTCCAGCAGCACTTCGCAGCGCTGGCTTTCGACGCGGGTGACTTTGCCCTTGAGGAAGCCCATTTTCGGTGTGCCGAGGAAGCCTGCGACAAACAGGTTGGCCGGCTGGTGATACAGGTCCAGTGGCGAACCGACTTGCTCGATCTTGCCGCCATTGAGGACGACGACTTTGTCAGCCATGGTCATCGCTTCGACCTGGTCGTGGGTCACGTAGATCATCGTGGCTTGCAGTTCTTTGTGCAGGCGCAACAGTTCCAGGCGCATCTGCACCCGCAGGGCGGCGTCGAGGTTGGACAGCGGTTCATCGAACAGGAAAATTTTCGGGTTGCGCACGATCGCCCGCCCGATGGCCACGCGTTGACGCTGACCACCGGACAGTTGCTTGGGTTTGCGCTCCAGCATCGGCCCGAGTTCAAGGATGCGCGCCGCTTCGCCGACTTTTTTCTCGACTTCGGCTTTCGCTACACCGGCCAGGTCCAGCGCGAACGACATATTTTTGCGCACGCTCATATGCGGGTACAGGGCGTAAGTCTGGAACACCATCGCCAGGTCGCGTTTGGCCGGGCTGACTTCGGTGATGTCGCGGCCATCCAGTTCGATGGTGCCGCCGCTGACTTCTTCAAGGCCGGCGATCAGTCGCAGCAGGGTGGATTTACCACAGCCCGACGGGCCGACGAACACCACGAATTCCTTGTCATTCACTTCCAGGTCGATGCCTTTGATGATGGAAAAACCTTCGAAGCCTTTTTGCAGATTTTTGATTTTCAGGTTGGCCATGATGATGGGCCTCCAGGTGTTGTTATTCAGTTGAGCCGGACGGGCTTTTCTGTAGGAGCCAGGCTTGCCGGCGAAGGCGTCCATCAAACCGCCTTCGCCGGCAAGCCGTGCTCCTACAGGGATCGGATCGGATTCATTTCACGGCGCCGAACGACAGGCCGCGGACCAATTGTTTCTGGCTGATCCAGCCGAAGATCAGGATCGGCGCACAGGCCAGGGTCGACACCGCCGATAACTTGGCCCAGAACAAACCTTCGGGGCTTGAGTACGAGGCGATCAACGCGGTCAGTGGCGCGGCCTGGGACGAGGTCAGGTTCAGCGACCAGAACGCCTCGTTCCAGCACAGGATCAGCGACAGCAGAACCGTGGAAGCCAGGCCGCCCTTGGCGATCGGCAGCAACACCCGGACCATTTCCTGCCACAGCGTTGCGCCGTCCAGGCGTGCGGCTTCGAGGATGTCTTTGGGGATGTCTTTGAAGTAGGTGTAAATCATCCAGACCACGATCGGCAGGTTGATCAGCGTGTAAATCACGATCAGCGCGATGCGCGTGTCCAGCAGGCCGAAGCTCTTGGCCAGCAGGTAGATCGGCATCAACACGCCCACCGGCGGCAGCATCTTGGTCGAGAGCATCCACAACAGCGTGCCTTTGGTGCGCTGGGTTTCGTAGAACGCCATGGAGTAGGCCGCCGGCACCGCGATCAGCAGGCACAGGGCCGTGGCGCTGAAGGAAATCACCACCGAGTTCCAGGCAAAGCTGAAGTAGTCGCTGCGCTCGTTGATGTGCAGGTAGTTCTCCAGCGTCGGTGTGAAGATGAACTGTGGCGGCGTGGCGAACGCATCGATTTCGGTTTTGAAACTGGTCAGTACCATCCAGAAGATCGGGAAGAAAACCAGGATCGCAATGGCCCAGGCCAGGGTGCCCAGCAGCAGGCTTTGCAGACGACGGGATTGTTGAAGAGTCATGGCGCAGGCCTCAGGCTTTGTCTGTCAGGTTTTTGCCGATCATCCGCACCAGCACGATGGCGGCGACGTTGGCAATCAACACCGCGATCAAACCACCGGCGGACGCCATGCCGACGTCGAACTGCACCAGCGCCTGGTTGTAGATCAGATAGGCGAGGTTGGTCGAGGCATAACCGGGGCCACCGTTGGTGGTGGTGAAGATTTCGGCGAACACCGACAGCAGGAAGATGGTTTCGATCATCACCACCACTGCAATCGGCCGCGCCAGGTGCGGCAGGGTCAGGTGCCAGAAGATCGCGATGGGGCCGGCACCGTCCAGGCGCGCGGCTTCTTTCTGCTCCTGATCGAGGGACTGCATGGCGGTCATCAGAATCAGGATCGCGAAGGGCAGCCATTGCCACGAGACAATGATGATGATCGACAGCAGCGGGTAATGCGCGAGCCAGTCCACCGGCTGCGCGCCGAACAGCTTCCAGATGTAGGCGAGAATCCCCGAGACCGGGTGAAAGATCAGGTTCTTCCAGATCAGCGCACCGACGGTGGGCATGATGAAGAACGGCGAGATCAACATCACCCGCACGATGCCGCGACCGAGAAACTCACTGGCCTCCAGCAACGCACTGATCAATACGCCGAACACTATGCTGATCAGCAGCACGCTGCCCACCAGCAACAGGGTGTTGGTGGCGCCGGGTAGAAAGCCCGAATCACTCAGAAAGTAGCTGAAGTTCTCCAACCCCACGAACTGGTTTTCACCGGGGTAGAGCAGGTTGTAGCGGATCATTGAAAAATAGACGGTCATGCCCAGCGGCACGATCATCCACAGCAGCAACAGCGCCACCGAGGGGCTGACCAGAAACCAGCCTGGGTTGGTCAACCGGCTTTTACGCACCGGTTGGGCAATGTCCATGTGAGCTTTGACAGTTGAAATATTCATGGCGATAGAACCGATTAAGTGCGAAAGCAGGCATAGCGCAAAACCAGTAGGAGCGAGGCTTGCCCGCGAAGGCGATTTGTCTGACACACCGCTTTCGCGGGCAAGCCTCGCTCCTACAGGGGCCGGGATTACTTGGGATAACCGGCACGCTTCATCTCACGTTCGGTGGTTGACTGGGCGGCGGTCAAAGCCTGGTCGACCGTGGTCTGGCCGATCAGCGCTGCCGAGAACAGTTTGCCGACCTGGGTGCCCACGGCCTGGAACTCAGGAATGGTCACCAACTGGATGCCGACATAGGGCACGGGCTTGAGGGACGGTTTACTCGGGTCCGCAGCCTTCAGCGATTCCAGCGTCACCTTGGCGAACGGCGCGGCGCTCATATAGGCCTCGGTGTAAGTCGAAGTACGAGTGCCTGGCGGCACGTTGGCGATGCCGTCTTTTTCCGCGACCAACGCACCGTATTCCTTGGAAGTGGCCCAGGCGCTGAACGTTTTCGCCGCGTCCTTGGCCTTGGAACTGGTCGGAATGGCCAGCGCCCAGGAATACAACCAGGCCGAACCTTTGTCGGTGGTTTCATGCGGTGCGTAGGTGAAGCCGACGTGATCGCTGACCTTGCTTTGGGTCTTGTCGGTGACGAACGAGCCGGCGACGCTGGCATCGACCCAGATCGCACATTTGCCGCTGTTGAACAGCGCCAGGTTTTCGTTGAAGCCGTTGCTTGAGGCGCCCGGCGGGCCGGACTTCTTCATGGTGTCGACGTAGAAGTTCAGCGCGTTTTTCCATTCGGGGCCGATGAATTCCGGTTTCCACTGCTCATCGAACCAGCGTGCCCCGTAAGCATTGGCGACAGTGGTGATCAGTGCCATATTCTCGCCCCAGCCCGCCTTGCCGCGCAGGCAGATGCCGTACTGTTCTTTGTCTTTGTTGGTGAGTTTGCTGGCAAATTCGCTGATCTGGGTCCAGGTCGGGCGTTCGGGCATGGTCAGCCCGGCGTCCTTGAACAGGTCGGTGCGGTAATAGGTGATGGAGCTTTCCGCGTAGAACGGCAGGGCATAGAGCGTGCCCTTGACCGAGAGGCCTTCCCGGACTGAAGGGAACACGTCGTCGAGGGCGTAACTGGCCGGCAAGTCCTTCATCGGTTCCAGCCAGCCCTTGGCGCCCCAGAGTGCGGCTTCGTACATGCCGATGGTCAACACATCGAACTGCCCGCCCTGGGTGGCGATGTCGGTGGTCAGGCGTTGGCGCAGGACGTTCTCTTCGAGCACCACCCAATTGAGCTTGATGTCCGGATGCTCGGCCTCGAAGGTTTTCGAGAGTTTTTGCATGCGGATCATGTCGCTGTTGTTGACGGTGGCAATGGTCAGGGTCTGGGCGCCGAGGCTGACGCTACTGAGGGTCATGCAGGTGAGAGCAAGCAGAGCTTTTACAGAAGGTTGCATCGTGCACTCCTTTTCTGCACCCGGCGGGTTACAGAAGGACAGTTATTGTTTTTGTGTCTTCCTGCGCAGGAAGAATGTGCACTGATTACAGCCTTCAATTGATGGGGTGACAAATCATCCATCGCACTGTGACCGATACTTTTTTGCACTGGGGTTTGGGGCGGGAGATGCAAGGACAGGCTTTGCAGAGGCGGGCGGTCATTGAATTTGTATAGATTTCACCGGCCCCTTCGCGGGCAAGCCTCGCTCCTACAGGGTGATGTGGTAAGGCTTTGCAGAGGCGGGCGGTCATTGAATTTGTACAGGTTTCATCGGCCCCTTCGCGGGCAAGCCTCGCTCTTGTAGGAGCGAGGCTTGCCCGCGAAGGCGATCTGAAAATCACCACATGACCAAGGTCTTCAGCCCAGGTTTTGCTCAGTCAAACGCTGCACCGCCAACCGCCGATAGTGCGACGGCGTCATGCCCTTGAGCTGTTGGAAACGCCGGTTGAAGTTGGAAATATTATTGAAGCCCGATTCGAAACACACATCGGTCACCGTTTTGTCGCCATCGGCCAGCAGCTCGCAGGATTTGCTGATGCGCAGACGATTGACGAATTCGATGAAGCAGCGCCCGGTGGCCTGTTTGAACACTCGGCTGAAGTAGGTCGGCTTCAGGCCCAAGTGCTCGGCGACTTCTTCCAGCGGCAGTTCCCGGGCGTAATGGGCAAAGATGTAATCCACCGCCCGGTTGGTGCGGTCGATATTGTGTTCATCGGCCAATTGCGGCGTCGTGGCACCGGACAGCAACTGATAGTCATCGGATGCCGCCAGCAACTCCAGCAGAATGAAAAAATGCCCGAGCCGGGTCATGCCCTTGGTATCAGCGATGCGCTGCATCAAGGTCATGGCCTGGCGAATCGTGCGCTTGCAGCGAAACTCGATGCCGTACTGCGCGCGCTCCAGCAAGGGTGCAAGCGTCTTGAGCTCGGCGAACACCTGATGGCCGCTTTCGAACAGTTCGTCAGTGAAATTGACCAGCATGTCGCGTTTGGGCACCACTTCGTCTTCGGCCACCTGGCTGATCCAGTTGTGAGGCAGGTTGGGACCAGTCAGGAACAGCGTTTCCGGGTAGAAGTTACCAATGTAGTCACCAATGAACACCTTGCCGGAGCTGGCGACGATCAGGTGCAGTTCGTATTCCTTGTGGAAATGCCAGCGCACCAAAGGGCACGGGAAGCCATGCTGACGATAGATGATGGACAACCCGTTATGGTCGTCCATCAATTCGTAGGAAGGATCGGTAACTCTGGCTGGTCGGCTCATGTCAGGACACTTTTATTGTTATCGCCCGTTGATCATGCCTCTTTCCAGGCTCTCTGTACCAGCCTGCGACACTGACCGTGGCTGCTCGATAGCGAATGGTGGTCGAAGACAGCGATCAGTAGAACGTTTCGTAGGGCGTCCCTTCAAGTGCTGATAAGTTCTTGTTGCGTTCGGCGGGCGAAGCTCAGCATTTTCTTAAATGCGATTTTTTGCTTCAATCCACTGCGCCATGTATTGAGTGCTTTTGTGATGATGATGGCGCAACATGCTGCCGGTGAAGTTATCCCTTCTAAGTTGTGCCAGGTGTTGCTGGCAATACAACAACTTCTCGATCAGCGCCGGGCCATGTATCGCGGGCTGATAGCGATCGGCTAATAATTGCTGGCCATGGGATTGGGCACTCATCCAGAGGTCTTTGTCTTTATAAAGACGAACCGCACAATCGGCGAACTCGCGCGCGGTTCGGGTCACGGCGCCCGGCCACGGCTGTTCGCGGTGCATCGCTTCTGCGCCAATCGGGGTGGTGACATTGGGCGTGCCACACAGCATGGCGTCGACAATCTTGCCTTTGATACCCGCACCAAAGCGTAACGGCGCCAGGCATACCCGCGCCGCGGACATGACTTGCAAAGCATCTTCTGCCCAGTTCATCACATGAAACCCTTGGGCCGCATTGTGCAGGGCGGTGGCTTTGGGCGGCGTATAGGCGCCATAGATATGCAGTTGCGCCTCTGGGAGCTGTGCACGGATCAGCGGCCAGATCGTGGTTTTCATCCAGAGCACGGCGTCCCAGTTGGGCGCGTGGCGGAAGTTACCGATACTGAGGAAATGCGCACGGTCTTCAAAGGCTGACGATGCGGTGGTCAGCGGTTCGACCATCAACGGGCACCAGTGCAGCAGTTGTTGTGGTAAGCCGAACTGCTCGACCAGCAATTCAATCTCCACTTCGGAGATCATCAGGTTCAAGTCGCAGCGATACAGCGCGGCGATCTCCCGTTTTGCCAGATCGGTACCGGCCATGAGCTCGAACTCTTCGCGCAATGCAGGGGCGAATAACTCGCTGAAATCATTGGCGTCATCACTGGCCTTCAAGCGCTCCTTGAGTCGCTGATGCCGGGCATGTCGCAGGCTTTGCAGGTCGGAGGTCTCCAGCACGCGCAAGGCGTCGGGGCAGTGTTTCTCTACTCGCCAGCCGAACTGTTCTTCCATCATGAACTGGTCGAACAACACGATATCCGGTGCCAGTTCACTGACAAAGGTGTCGAAACTGCTGTTATTCAACTCGATCGGCACTTCGCGGATGCCCAACGCGGTCAGGTCCGCACGGTGCTCACCGGTGCCGGCCGGGCTGCTGAAGGTGATGTCCCAGCCTTGCTGCAGGAACATATCGAGAATTTGCATCACATGCCCACTGGCCGCAGAAGAGCGGGGCTCGGGCCAGACGTAACCAATCACCAGGACTTTGGTTGCGCGGGGTTGACTCATTGACGGGTATTCCTTGACGCGGGTAGAGAACGCAGAAAATCGGGGGGGAAAAATCAGGCCTTGAGGATGTCCTTGACCTTGTCCCGCAACTGATCAATGGAAAACGGCTTGCCAATGATATGCATGCCGTCAGGCACCTCGATGCTTTCGGCATAGCCGCTGGCGAACAGAATCGGCAATTCGGGACGCAGCATGCGCGCCTGCTTCGCCAATTCCCGACCGTCCATGACCGGCAACCCTACATCCGTCATCATCAAGTCGATGTCCTGGTCTTCATCATTGATGAACTCCAGCGCCGCTTCACAGCCATCCGCCGCAAGCACCTTGTATTCGAGCTCCTCCAGCACATCGACGATCAGCGTGCGTACGATGGCATCGTCTTCGACGACTAGAATGGTGGAGGTGTCTGCGGACATAGTGGGGCTCTCAAAGGTTGAATTCGCGGTTGCCGGACAATCGAAACCGCCGGGTTCTTGCGTGATTGAGTGATGAATCACGACAGGTGCCCGACGCGCTACAAAAACAATAGCCGCACAAGAGCCGCAGAGAATAACCGCTCCTTTGTCCCAGAGCAGCTAAATGCAGGTTTTTGCCGCAAAACATGTCAGAAAAATGGATGAGCCCGGACGTTTTGGGGCAGACTCGATGCTTTTCAACAGTACGACAAGGCTTCCCCATGACCTCTGCGTCCTCGGTTGATGAGCAACGATTCCGTAAACTCCTGAGCCGCAACGTCAGCCTGCCATTGGGTGTGGGCGTCATCAGTGCGGTTTTCTTCGTTTCGCTGATCACCTACCTGCTGTCGGTGATTCAGTGGGTCCAGCACACCGACCGGGTGATCAATAATGCCAATGAGGCGATAAAGCTGACCGTCGATCTGGAAACCGGCATGCGTGGGTTCCTGCTCAGTGGCGACGAACATTTCCTCGATCCCTACGAGACGGCCAAGCCGAGAATCGCCGTCGCGCTCAATACCTTGCTCGAATTGACTGCCGACAATCCGGTCCAGACTGATCGTCTGCGCCGGCTCCAGGCCTTGCAGACAGAATGGGCCAATTACGCGCAAGCGATGATCGATTTGCAGCGCGCCAGCGGTGACTACCGTGGCGCCGTCAAGGCCGGGCGTGGCAAGCGGCTGACCGATGAGATCCGCAAGCAATTCGAAGACGTTATCGACCTGGAGCAGCAGTTGCGTGGTACACGCAACGAGGAAGTGCGCCAAACCACGATCTGGAGCATCGCCCTTTATCTGCTGTTCGTGGCCGCTATCAGCGGGTTGCTGGCCTACATTGGTCGTCGGGACTTGCTCAAACTGTCGCAAAGTTACAGCACCAATCTCGCCGGACAACAGGCCAGTGCCCGGCGCCTGGAACAGCAAGCCTGGTTACGTAACGGCCAGACCGAACTGGCCGAGCAAGTCCTGGGGCAGCTATCGCTCAATGTATTGGGGCGCAACATTTTGCAGTTCTGTGCGCAATATTTAGGCACGGCGGTCGCGGCGATCTATGTCCGTGAGGATCATGGTGGCCTGAAGCGTATCGCGTCTTACGGTTTCTCCCGGGAGCAGGAAGCGCTTGAACAGCAGATCTACAGTGGCGAAGGGATTGTCGGCCAAGTGGCGCAACAGGCGCGTTTGATTCGTCTGGATGACGTACCAGGCGACTACTTCAAAGTCAGTTCCGGCCTGGGCGAAGGTTTACCGCATAGCGTATTGGTGGTGCCGACCAGCGATGACGATCGGGTCAACGGTGTGATCGAACTGGGGTTCCTGCGCACGCTGACGGATCGTGATGTTGAACTGCTCGAATTGATTGCCGGCAACATCGGCACCTCGATCGAGGCCGCTCGCTATCGTCAACGTTTGCAGGAGGTGCTGGCCGAAGCCCAGCAACTCAACGAAGAGCTGCAGGTTCAGCAAGAAGAACTCAAGAGCGCCAACGAGGAGCTGGAAGAGCAGTCGCGGATTCTCAAGGAATCCCAGGGGCACCTGGAAACCCAGCAGGTAGCGCTGGAGCAGACCAACGAACAACTCGCCGAGCAGGGGCAGATCCTGGCCGCGCAACGCGATGCCATGGACCAGAAAAACACCGAGCTGAATCTGGCCCAGGTTGAGCTCGAAGCGCGCGCCGAAGAGTTGCAGCGCTCCAGCAAGTACAAATCCGAATTCCTCGCCAACATGTCCCACGAACTTCGCACGCCGCTGAACAGTTCGTTGATTCTGGCCAGGCTGCTGGCGGAAAACCCGCAGGAAAATCTCAGTGCCGAGCAGGTCAAGTTCGCCGAGTCGATCTATTCCGCCGGCAATGATTTGCTCAACCTGATCAACGACATTCTCGACATTTCCAAGGTCGAGGCCGGCAAGCTTGAGGTGCGAGCGGAAAACACCAGTGTCGCGCGTCTGGTGGAAGGCCTGCGTGGCATGTTCCAGCCGTTGGCTGCGCAAAAGAACCTGGATTTCCAGGTGCAATTGCTGGCCGATGCGCCCCTGATGCTGTTCACCGACCGCCAGCGCCTGGAGCAGGTGATCAAGAACCTGCTGTCCAACGCCGTGAAGTTCACCGAGAAAGGCACTGTCAGCCTGAGCGTCGCTGCTCAACCGGGCGAGGGCATTGCCTTTATCATCCGCGATTCGGGCATCGGTATCGCGCCGGATCAGCAGGAAAGCATTTTCGAAGCCTTCCGTCAGGCCGATGGCACCATCAATCGTCGTTACGGCGGCACCGGCCTGGGTTTGTCGATTTCGCGTGATCTGGCCACGTTATTGGGCGGCTCCATCAGCGTGACCAGCACGCCTGGGCAGGGCAGTGTGTTCACCCTGGTGCTGCCGCAGCACTACGTCGAACCAGACGAGGCGATGAATGCAACGACAGTGGCCGAGCCTACAAACGCGGTGATTTCTGCGCCTGGGCCATTGATTGCCGACGTCGACATTCCGCGTTTCGACGATGATCGCAACAAGGCGCCATTCGCTACCCGCCGCATCCTGGTCGTGGAGGATGAGCCCAACTTTGCGCACATTCTTTACGATCTGGCCCATGAACTGGGTTATCAGTGCCTGGTGGCCCACGGCGCCGACGAAGGTTACGACCTGGCCATGCAGTTCCTCCCTGATGCGATTCTGCTGGACATGCGCCTGCCGGATCACTCCGGGCTGACGGTATTGCAGCGTCTGAAAGAACATGCCGCAACCCGGCACATCCCGGTGCATGTGATTTCGGTCGAAGACCGTGTCGAGGCGGCCATGCACATGGGCGCCATCGGTTATGCGGTCAAGCCCACCACCCGCGAGGAGCTCAAGGAGGTATTTGCCCGCCTCGAAGCCAAACTGACGCAGAAGGTCAAACGGGTCTTGCTGGTTGAAGACGATGATGTGCAACGCGACAGCATCGCTCGGCTGATCGGCGACGAGGACATTGAAATCACCGCTGTCGGCCTGGCGCAGGATGCGCTGGACCTGCTGCGCACCACGATTTTCGACTGCATGATCATCGACCTGAAACTGCCGGACATGCTCGGCAATGACTTGCTCAAACGCATGTCGACCGAGGATATCTGCTCGTTCCCGCCAGTGATCGTCTATACCGGACGTAACCTGACCCGGGACGAAGAGGCCGAGCTGCGCAAGTATTCGCGTTCGATCATCATCAAGGGCGCTCGCTCGCCCGAGCGGTTGCTGGACGAAGTGACACTTTTTCTGCACAAGGTCGAATCCCGCTTGTCCCAGGAGCGTCAGACGATGCTCAAGATCGCCCGCAGCCGGGACAAGGTTTTCGAGGGCCGTAAAGTGCTGTTGGTGGACGACGATGTACGCAACATCTTCGCCCTCACCAGCGCGCTGGAGCAAAAAGGCGCAATCGTGGTCATTGGTCGCAACGGCCGTGAGGCGATCGAGAAATTGAATGAAGTCGAGGACATTGACCTAGTGCTGATGGACGTGATGATGCCGGAGATGGATGGTTTCGAAGCCACCCTCGAAATCCGCAAGGACCCGCGCTGGCGCAAGCTGCCGATCATTGCGGTGACGGCCAAGGCGATGAAGGACGATCAGGAGCGCTGCTTGCAGGCCGGTTCCAACGACTATCTGGCCAAGCCTATCGACCTGGATCGCCTGTTCTCTTTGATTCGTGTGTGGTTACCGAAGATGGAACGAATCTAGTGGAGCGCGACACCGAAACCGAATTGCGCTTATTGATCGAGGCGATCTACCTCAAGTACAGCTACGATTTTCGCGATTACTCCAGCGCGTCGATCAAACGCCGGGTCAATCACGCCTTGAGTCAGTTCGAGTGCAAAACCATCTCGGCGCTGCGAGAGAAGGTTCTGCATGATCCGACCGCGTTCATGCAATTGCTGCAATTGCTGACGATTCCGGTCAGTGAAATGTTCCGCGACCCTTCGCATTTCCTGGCGCTACGTCAGGAAGTGGTGCCACTGCTCAAGACTTATCCGTCGATCAAGGTCTGGATCGCCGGTTGCAGCACTGGCGAAGAGGTCTATTCGATGGCGATTCTGCTGCGCGAAGAAGGCCTGCTGGATCGCACCATTCTCTATGCCACCGACATCAACCCGCACTCGCTGGATAAAGCGCGGCAGGGGATTTTCTCCCTGGAGAACGTCCGGGCCTACACTCACAACTACCAGCAGGCGGGTGGTCAGCGGTCGTTCGCCGATTACTACACGGCGGCCTATGGTTATGCGATTTTCGACAAGAGCCTGTGCGACAACGTGACCTTCGCCGATCACAGCCTGGCCACCGACAGTGTGTTCTCGGAAACTCAATTAATTTCATGTCGTAATGTATTGATTTATTTCAATAAAAAGCTTCAGGGTCGTGCGTTGGGCTTGTTTCACGAATCGCTGTGTCATCGGGGTTTTCTGGCACTGGGTAGTAAGGAAACCGTGGATTTCTCGGCCTATGGCAATCAATTTGAAGCATTGGTCAAACCAGAACGGATCTATCGCAAATCATGAACAGGGCAGTGCTGGATACTCATCGGCTGGATCTTCGCGGCATTGACCGTCTGTTTGTCGAGCTGGAACGAATCGTATGTTAAGTAATGTCCTGGCCAAATTACTGATCGTCGACGACCTGCCGGAAAACCTTCTGGCGCTCGATGCATTGATCAGGCGTGAAGACCGTATCGTCTACAAAGCCCTGTCCGCCGACGAAGCCTTGTCGCTGTTGCTGCAGCATGAATTCGCCATGGCCATTCTCGATGTGCAGATGCCCGGCATGAACGGCTTCGAGCTGGCCGAGTTGATGCGCGGCACGGAAAAAACCAAAAACATCCCGATTGTGTTCGTCAGTGCCGCCGGCCGCGAGCTTAATTACGCGTTCAAGGGCTATGAAAGCGGTGCGGTAGATTTCTTGCACAAGCCGCTGGACGTTCATGCGGTCAAGAGCAAGGTCAATGTCTTTGTCGACCTGTATCGCCAGAGCAAAGCGATGAAGCATCAGGTCGAAGCGCTGGAGCAAAGTCGCCGGGAGCAGGAGGCGCTGCTCAAACAGTTGCAGAACACCCAGAATGAGCTGGAGCAGGCGGTGCGCATGCGTGATGACTTCATGTCCATCGTGGCTCATGAAGTCCGTACGCCGCTCAATGGCCTGATTCTTGAGACTCAGTTGCGTAAAATGCACCTGGCCCGGAATAACGCTGCAGCATTCACGCTGGACAAGATGCACGCCATGGTCGACCGCGACGAGCGGCAGATCAAAAGCCTGATCCGCCTGATCGAAGACATGCTCGATGTGTCGCGGATCCGCACCGGCAAGCTGTCGATCCGCCCCAGTCGGTTTGACCTTGTACAACTGGTGAACAATCTTCTACAAAACTTTGCCCCGCAGGTCGAGGCCGCCGAGTCGTCGATGACCTTGACGGCCGAGCAGCCGGTGGTGGGCCACTGGGACGAGTTCCGTATCGAACAAGTGATTTCCAACCTGCTGACCAATGCGTTGCGTTATGGCGCCAAGAGCCCGATTGACGTACGCGTGTACAATCAGGACGGGCAAGCGTGGCTCGAGATTCAGGATCGCGGTATCGGGATCGGTGAAGAGGATCAGCAGCGCATTTTTCAGCAGTTCGAACGGGTTTCCGCCAAGGCCGTTGTGGCGGGGTTGGGCCTGGGGCTGTTTATTTCGGAGCAGATTGTCGCCGCCCACGGTGGCTCCATCACTGTCGAGAGCCGGATTGGCGAAGGCGCCTTGTTTCGCGTTTGTCTGCCGCTGCAGGAAAACAGCCCAATAAACGCAACCTCTGAGTGACCGCACGGTCGTATCAGCAGCTATTGACCGAACAAAGGCTTTCCATGAGTGAAGATGCACAAGATGTGGTACTGATCGTCGAGGATGACCCTTCGATCTTGATGGTGCTGTCTGCTTATTTGTCGGGTGAGGGGTACCGGGTGCTGCAAGCCGAAAACGGCGAGCAGGCCTTTGAAATTCTGGCGAGCAAACCGCATCTGGACATGATGATCACCGACTTCCGCTTACCGGGGGGAATCACTGGCGTGCAGATCGCCGAACCCGCCGTGAAGCTGCGACCGGAGCTCAAGGTCATCTTCATCAGCGGTTACCCGCAGGAAATTCGCGAGACCGACAGCCCGATCACCCGCAAAGCGCCGATCCTGGGCAAGCCGTTCGATCTGGATGTGTTGCAACAGATCATGCAGGACATGCTGTCCTGAAGACGGCTGGCCCCCCATAGGAGCTGCCGCAGGCTGCGATCTTTTGATCTTAAAGCCCTTGCTGCAACGCCGGATCGTCGGGGTTTAGCTGCTCCAGCTGTGCCAACAGAATCTGCACGTTCTGCAACTGACCGCTTTCCTTCCAATAGTTGATCAAGAGCACACGCGCCTTGCGATCGGCCGGGTGGCGCTGGACGATTTCCTGCAGCTGGTTCTGCGCCGCTTCCAGCTCTTGCTCGCCATGCAGCGTGGTGGCCAGGTCGTAGCGGTAATCCTTGTTGTCGGGCTCAAGCTCCACGGCTTTGGACAACCCGAGCAGAGCGAACTCACTTTGCCCGTGATGCAGCAACCAAAGCCCCAGGGCATGTTGCAGGTAGGCCGAATCGGGCTGCGCCTTTAATTGCTTGGCCAACAATTGCCTGGCCGCATCGCTTTGGCCCTGTTTATCCAGCACTTCGATCTGCATCACCAGTGCCGGCAGGTTGCCGGGCTCCAGTTGCAACGTGCGTTCCAAGGCCTGCTGCGCATTTTTCAGCTCGGCATTGTGCAAATGCAGGCGCGCCAGTTGATATTGGGTTTCAGCACTTTCCGGCCGATGCTTGAGGACCTGTTCCCAGGCGTCGATGGCTTGCTCCAAGGGGCCGAAATACAATCCCAGCTCATCCGGCGTCAGACCCAATAACGCGTTGACCGCCGCAAACCGGACGTTGGGGTCGCTGTCATCGAGTAAGGGGCCCAGCAACAGACTGCGCTGTCCACCGGGCACCAGCCCGCTGATGCTTTTGATCGCCGCGATGCGCACATCCGCCGAGGGGTGTTGCAGGTCTGCATCGGCCAGTTTCAAAGCTTGCGGGCTTGGGTAGTTGGGCAGTTCGGCATGCAGCCAGACACGACGCTTGGTCGACAGGTCAGGGCGCCCCAATTGCTGATAAAGCACCCGCGCCGCCCCCGGTTGACCTGCACGAGCCTGGGCCAGCGCTTCGCTGTAGCCATGCTTGATCGCCGCCGGCACCACGGGCGTCGTGCTGCGCAGGAAAAACCAGGCGAGGGCGAGGGCAAACAATACACAAACGCTGATGAGCAAGTAGCGGCGGGACTGAGGCATGCAGGAATCCGGGGTGGCAGGTTTTTGCAAGGTCATCAGCTTCGGTCAGGCCGGGCTGTGAGTCAAACCAGGAGTGAGGTTTTCGCGATTCGAGCCTTGGGGGCGTAGAACTGTCCAATCCTGACACCCCCAAATCCATGTGGGAGCGGGCTTGCTCGCGAATGCAGTATGCCAGCCACAGAATATCTGTCGGATGTACCGGCCTCTTCGCGAGCAAGCCCGCTCCCACAGGTTCTGTGAAGAATCAAAAAAAAGCCCCGCGACCGAATGAGGCGCGGGGCAAAAGAATTGGTTGGTTGCGGCCAACCAAAGGAGCTCGTTGAAACGTTACTTGCTGGCGACCGTCTCTGGTTGCCAGCCGCCGCCAAGGGCTTTGTAGATCGCGACAATGCCGCGATACAAATCGACTTCGGCCTGGGCCTGGGTGTCTTCGGCTGCGAGGCGCTCACGCTGGGCATCGAGCAACACGAGGAAGTCCACGGTGCCTTCGCGGTAGCGAATGTCGGCCAGATCCGCAGCGGCGCGGCTTGATTCGCTTTGACGAATCAGCGAGATCAGGCGCTGCTGACGTTTGCCGTAATCGCTGAAGGCGTTTTCCGACTCTTCCAGCGCCAGCAGCACTTGCTGCTCGTAGGTCGCCAGGGCGCCTTCGGCTTCAGCATCGGCACCGCGCAAACGGGCGCGCACGCTGCCCAGGTCGAATGCCGCCCAGGTAATGCTTGGGCCCAGTGCCCAGGCGTTGGCCGCCGAGGAACCGATCTGCGACCCGCGCCCGGCGGTGAAACCGAGGAAGCCGCTGAGGCTGACCCGTGGGAACAAATCAGCCTTGGCCACGCCGATACGGGCGGTGGCGGCCGCCAGTTGGCGTTCGGCGCTACGGATGTCCGGACGCCGTTGCAGCAGCTCGCCCGGATCACCGATGGGCAGGGCCTTGGCGATGGCTGGCAAGTCTTTTGGACTCAAGTCGACGGTCAGCTTGTCCGGACGCTCACCCAGCAGGGTGGCGATGCGGTTGCGCTGACGCACCTGTTCGGCCTGCAGTTGCGGCACGCTGGCTTCGACAGACGCCAGGCGCGCATCGGCGCGAACCACGTCCAGCTGATCGCCGACACCTGCATCACGCAGGCTTTCGGTGATCTTGCGCGATTCCTGCTGGTTGTTCAGGTTGGCCAGGGCGATCTTTTCTCGCAGTTGTGCACCGCGCAGTTGGCCATAGGCGTCCACCAGTTCGGCAATCATGGTGACTTGCAGTTGGTAAAGATCGGCTTCGGCGGCCTGCTGTTCAGCGTCGCTGGATTCCAGGTTGCGCTGGATGCGACCGAACAAGTCCAGTTCCCAGGCCATGTCCAGGCCCAGGTCATAGCGTTCACTGCTGACCCGGTCGGTGGTCTGGCCGGGAATCTGCCCCTTGGCCAGATCACTGCTGGCGCGGCTGGTGATGGTCGGCATGGCGTCATTGCTGGCGTCATCGCGAATCGCCCGGGCCGCTTTCCAGCGAGCGAAGGCCACGCGCAAATCACGGTTGCCTTGCAAGGATTGGGTCACCAACTGGTTGAGGGTCGGATCGTCGAACTGCTGCCACCAGATGCCTTCGAAACGGGCGCGGTCGAAGTTCTTCTGACCGGCGCTGCCATCGGTGGCGGCCGTGA
Source organism: Pseudomonas sp. PDM24 (assembly GCF_019218905.1). Classification (NCBI taxonomy): domain Bacteria; kingdom Pseudomonadati; phylum Pseudomonadota; class Gammaproteobacteria; order Pseudomonadales; family Pseudomonadaceae; genus Pseudomonas; species Pseudomonas sp. PDM24. Next base: position 1,270,726 of record NZ_JAHUWR010000001.1, read on the forward strand.
TGTTGGCCGCCTCCGTGGTTGGGGTTTTGTAGTCCGGGCCAACGGCACAGGCACTCAGGGCCAGCACCAGAAGGCTCGGCAGGAAGGCTTTCAGGCTCATTGTTGCGCCTCCAGTTGCTTTTCCAATTTCAGCGCCTTGGCCGCTTTGCGCGCTTCACCGCGCTCCACAAAGTTACGAATCAGTACGTAGAACACTGGCGTCAGCAACAGACCGAAGAAGGTCACCCCGAGCATCCCGGAGAACACCGCCACACCCATGGCATGACGCATTTCGGCACCGGCACCGCTGGAGAAGACCAGAGGCACCACACCCATGATGAACGCGAAGGAGGTCATCAGGATCGGCCGCAGACGCAGACGGCAAGCTTCCAGCACCGCTGCCAGCGGGCCGAGGCCTTCTTCCTGTTTATCCTTGGCAAACTCGACGATCAGAATCGCGTTCTTACAGGCAAGTCCCACCAGTACGATCAGGCCGATCTGGGTGAAGATGTTGTTGTCACCGCCCGAGGCAATCACACCGGTGATGGCCGACAGCAGGGTCATCGGTACGATCAGGATCACCGCCAGTGGCAGGCTCCAGCTTTCGTATTGAGCCGCGAGCACCAGGAACGCCAGCAGTACGCAGAGCGGGAACACGAACAGCGCTGTGTTGCCGGACAGAATCTGCTGGTAGGTCAGGTCGGTCCACTCGTAGGTCATGCCGTTGGGCAATTCGTCCTTGAGCAGTTTCTCGATGGCTTTCTCGGCCTGGCCGGAGCTGTAGCCGGGGGCTGCCGCACCGTTGATTTCAGCGGTGATGAAGCCGTTGTAGTGCATCACGCGGTCCGGGCCCGAGGTGTCGCTGACCTTGATGAAGGTCGCCAACGGGATCATCTCGCCACGGTTGTTACGCACTTTCAGCTGACCGATCTGGTCCGATTCGAGGCGGAACTGTTGCTCGGCCTGAACGTTGACCTGATAGGTACGACCGAAACGGTTGAAGTCGTTGGCATACAGCGAGCCCAGATAGATCTGCAGGGTGTCGAAGATGTCGCTGACGGCCACGCCGTGGGTCTTGGCTTTTTCCCGGTCGATGGCGGCATCGACCTGCGGCACGTTCACGGTGTAACTGGTGAACAGACCGGCCAGTTCCGGCACGCTGTGGCTTTTGGTGATGATGTTCATGGTTTCTTTGTACAGCTCGTCATAGCCCAGGTTGCCCCGGTCTTCGATCTGCAGGCGGAAACCGCCAATGGTGCCCAGGCCTTGTACCGGCGGCGGCGGGAAGATCGCCATGTAGGCTTCCTGAATCCCGGCATACTGGCCGTTCAATGCACCGGCAATCGCACCGGCGGACATGCTCGGATCCTTACGCTCGTCGAACGGTTTCAGGGTGACGAACACGATGCCGGCGTTAGGGCTGTTGGTGAAACCGTTGATCGACAGACCCGGGAAGGCCACGGCGCTTTCCACGCCAGGCTGTTTCAGGGCCAGGTCGGACATGCGCTTGATCACGTCTTCGGTACGATCCAGGCTCGCGGCATCCGGCAGTTGCGCGAAGGCCACCAGGTATTGCTTGTCCTGGCCGGGTACGAAACCGGTCGGGGTGTTGGAGAAACCGAAGAACGTCAACACCATCAGGCCGGCGTACACCAGCAAGGCGATACCGCTGCTGCGGATAACCCGGCCCACGGTGCCGACATAACCATGGCTGGCCTTGTCAAAGAAGCGGTTGAACGGACGGAACAACCAGCCACCGAAGAGCTTGTCCAGAACCTTGGAGAAGCGGTCTTTCGGCGCGTCATGGCTCTTGAGCAATACGGCGGCCAGCGCTGGCGACAAGGTCAGCGAGTTGAAGGCCGATATCACGGTCGAGATCGCAATGGTCAGGGCGAATTGCTTGTAGAACTGCCCGGTCAAGCCGGAGATGAACGCGGCCGGGATAAACACCGCACACAGCACCAGCGCCGTCGCGATGATCGGACCGGTCACTTCGCGCATCGCACGCTTGGTGGCTTCTACAGGGGTTAATCCGAGCCCGATGTTTCGCTCGACGTTTTCCACCACCACAATCGCATCGTCGACCACGATACCGATGGCCAGTACCAGCCCGAACAGCGACAGGGCGTTCAACGAGAAACCGAACAGGTGCATCACGGCAAACGTACCGATCAGCGAAACCGGCACCGCCACCAACGGGATGATCGAGGCACGCCAGGTTTGCAGGAACAGGATCACTACGAGTACCACGAGGATCAGCGCTTCGAAGAGTGTGTGAACCACCGCCTCGATGGAGCCGCGCACGAAGATCGTCGGGTCATAGACGATGCTGAAGTCCATGCCTTCCGGGAAGTTTTTCTTCAGCTCGGCCATTTTCTCCCGGACGTCGTTGGAGATCTGGATCGCGTTGGAGCCAGGGCGCTGGAAGATCGGGATCGCCACCGCCGGCTGGTTGTTCAGCAAGGAACGCAGGGCGTATTGGCTGGAGCCGAGTTCGACGCGAGCGATGTCTTTCAGGCGAGTGATTTCACCATTCTCACCGGAGCGAATAATGATGTTCTCGAACTCTTCCTCGGAAACCAGACGACCTTGGGTGTTGACCGACAACTGGAACGCCGTGGCATTCGGCGCAGGCGGAGCGCCCAGGGCACCGGCCGCTACTTGACGGTTTTGTTCACGAATCGCGGTGACCACATCGGTCGCGGTCAGGTTGCGCGAAGCAGTCTTGTTCGGATCGAGCCACACCCGCAGCGAGTAATCGCCCATCCCGAACAGCTGCACATCACCGACACCGCCCAGACGCGCCAGCTCATCCTTGATGTTGAGCAAGGCGTAGTTGGACAGGTAGAGCATGTCGTAGCGTTTGTCCGGCGAGGTCAAGTGCACAACCATGGTCAGGTCGGGCGAAGCTTTGTCGACGGTGATACCGATACGCGTCACTTCCTCGGGAAGCTTGGGCTCGGTCCGGGTCACGCGGTTCTGAACCTGCACCTGCGCGTTGTCCAGGTCAGTGCCCAGGGCGAAGGTGATGGTCAGGGTGATCTTGCCGTCAGCGGTGGACTGTGAGGACATGTACAGCATGTTCTCGACGCCGGTGATGGCTTGCTCCAAAGGAGCGGCCACGGTTTCACCGATGACTTTAGGGTTGGCGCCCGGGAAGTTGGCACGGACCACAACGGTCGGCGGCACGACTTCCGGGTATTCGCTGATCGGCAACTGGAACAGCGAGATGGCGCCGGCGATCAGGATCAGCAGCGACAGTACCGCTGCGAAGATCGGCCGTGAAATGAAGAATTGGGAAAAATTCATCGGAGTAATGGTCCCTTAACCGCGTGGAGTGGCAGCAGCCACTTTCACAACCGTACCCGGCGCGACCTTGGCAGGTGCGACTTGGGGCAGGTTGCTGGCTTCCAGCGCTTGTCGTTGTTGAGCCAGCGCCGCGAGGGTTTCCTGGCTGGCCATCGGGATCACTTCAGGGGTGACCGGTGATCCAGGGCGAACCCGTTGCAAGCCCTTGACGATGATGGTGTCGTCTTTGTTCAGGCCGCTGCGCACGATGCGCAGACCTTCGATCTTCGGACCCAGTTCGACGGGGCGGTAAGCCGTTTTGTTGTCGGCATCCATCACCAGCACGAACTTTTTACCCAGGTCGGTACCGACCGCTTCGTCGTTGATCAACACCGCGGAGTAAGTGCCGCTGCCCACCAGTTTCAGGCGTGCATAAAGCCCTGGGGTGTAGGTGCCGTCGCTGTTGTCGAACACCGCGCGACCGCGGATGGTGCCGGTCTTCGGGTTGACCTGGTTGTCGACGAAGTTCATCTGGCCCTGGTGCGGGTTGCCGTCTTCATTGGACAGGCCGAGGTAAACCGGCGTGGTTGCGCCGCGTTGGCCCTGGCGGGCGAGCTGGGTATATTTAAGGAAGACACGCTCGTCGGCGTCGAAGTAGGCGTAAACCTTGTCGGTGGACACCACGCTGGTCAGCGCGGTGGTATCGGCGGTCACCAGGTTGCCGGCGGTGATTTCCGCACGGCTGACACGGCCGCTGATAGGCGCAGTGACGCGGGTGAAGCTCAGGTTCAGTTTGGCCAGGTCCAGTTGCGCCTGGAGCGCGCCGACGGCGGCGCGTGCTTCTTGAGCGGCGCTGGTGCGCGAGTCGGCAAGTTCGGCGGAAATCGCGTTGCTGGTGCGCAGACGTTCGCCGCGCTGGGATTCGTTTTCACTGCGGGTGGCGGTGGCGCGAGCCTGGGCAACCAGGGCTTCGAGGCGGCGGACCTCAGCCTGGAATGGACGCGGATCGATCTGGAACAGCAGGTCGCCTTTCTTGACCAACGCGCCTTCGGTGAAGGCCACATCATCGATCTGGCCGGAAACCCGTGGACGAATCTCTACCGTTTCCGGCGCTTCAAGGCGCCCGGTGAATTCGTCCCACTCGTTGACCGGTTGCTCCAGCACCTTGGCCACGCTGACTTTGGCCGCGGGCATCGTGGCGGCAGCGTCCGGGGTCTTGCCGCAGGCGCTCATCACCAGCACGGCCAACAAGGCCAAGGGGAAGCGCAAATGTTTGAGTGACTGTTCCATGGATGCATCCGCCAATGTATTGAGATGGACGGATGATGCTTGGCGGGGTTGTATGGCACGAATCGAATGAACCGAAGGTAACTATCATTCGGAATGATATAAGTTCATTGCTAGCCCTCTAGCATGCACCTCCCATTGGCGGGCTTTCAAATGAAATGATGACAATTCAGTGTTGCACGGAGTGTAAGGATTGGCATTAAGCGCGTTGTGGCCATCGCGAGCAGGCTTCCACACATGGACCGGCGGCATACACAAATCCCCATACAAGGAGCCGTAAGTTGCGCAAGTAGGCCATGGACCCTGTCCCATTTCCTGAATGTTCAGGACTAAAGTTCGCGCACTTTCCCCACAAAAGACCTGATGACAGCAGAACCGACTATCCTTTCGGATAGTGAACGCTGCACTCTTGGCAAAAAGGGACGCCATGCCAGACTATGAACGCGCCATCAGCTCCAGACCCGGCATCACATGCGGTGATCGAACCTGTCTGATCAGGTTCTGGTTACTCAGGCCTTGGCTACTCGCTTCAATTACGGTTTGCTGTCTTTTCACGGCAACTCCCGGATACGCTGTCGAAAACGCCACGGTTACGGTGATTCAAGCGCAGGAAATCGTTTCCAGGGCCACCCTTGAAGCCGTTCGCTGGAGCGGCCCTGAATCCGGCCCGCGCGCCCTGCGGGGCAAGAACATCGCCCTTGTCGCAGAAGATTTGCGTAATGGAGGAATTGTCGGTGTCGCGCAGGGCGCTCGCGAGGCAGCCAAGGCGATGGGCTGGACACTGAAGATATTCGATGGCGCCGGATCATCGGCCGGGCGCGCAAAGGCCTTCGCCGATGCCCTGGCAGCGAAACCCGATGGCCTCATTCTGTGCGGCTCCGATGCCCTTGAGAACAATGCGGCGCTGATCCTCTTCGCCAACAGGGATGTGCCGGTGGTTGGCTGGCACGCCGGGGCACGCCCCGGGCCGATTGACGGCACGCCGGTGGCCATGAACGTCACGACCGACCCGCTCGAAGTGGCTCGCCTCACGGCCATGGCGGCCGTGGCACAGTCAAACGGACGCGCCGGCGTGGTCATCCTGACCGACTCCAAATACAGCATCGCCATGGCGAAAGCCAAGGCCATGGAAAACGTCATTCGGGCCTGTCGGGAATGTACGTTGCTGGAAATGCGCGATGTCGCGATCTCCGAAAGTGGCGAGAAGATGCCGGTGATCACCAAGGAGCTGCTTCAGCGCTATGGCAAGCGCTGGACCCACACGCTGGCCATCAACGATATCTATTTCGACTACTCGATTGCCTCATTGACCAGCGCCGCAATACCCAGTGACGGCATCAGTCTGTTGTCTGCCGGTGATGGCAGCGCTTCGGCTTTCTTGCGCATACAGGCAAAAACCTACCAGACCGTTACCGTGGCCGAGCCGCTCAACCTGCATGGCTGGCAAGTGATGGATGAATTGAACCGGCTGTTTGCAGGTCAGCCGGTGAGCGGCTTCGTAGCGCCGATTCACCTGGTCAATGCCGACAATATCGTCTTCGACGGCGGGAAGAAATTCCAGTACGACCCTGACAATGGCTATCGAGACATCTATCGCCACCAATGGAATCCCTGACATTGGACGTTACTTCCCGGCTCGGACGCCGGCTATTGCCGCAATCGCTACGCGCACAGTTCACACTGGCGTTTCTGACGCTGGCGCTGCTGATCCTGGCGAGTGGTGCAACGGCGGTCTACGCCTTGCGCACGTCAAACAACGGCACCCGCCAGTTGACGGAAGAACGACTGGTCCGCATGCAAAATGGGCAAGACATGCTGCAGCGTACCTTGCTGATCGAACGCCAGACCGATCAGCTTCTGACAACCCGCTCCCCCGACACCTTGCGTTCAAGCTATGCGGCGACCGTCGAACAGCTTGAAGCCCTTGATCAACTGGTGCAGCAGCTGACTGCCGCGAACAGTGGCGTGGCGATACTCGACATGCATCAGTCGAGTCAGATGTTCCGCAATACCGCCAACATCGTTGCGCAGTTGCGAGAAAGCCTGCTGCAAACCGAGGTCACCTTCAAGCAAACCATGGAGGATCACACCGCCCGGTTAACGGCGACCCAGACCCGGGCCAGCCTGGAACTGGCGGTGTTACTTTTCGATCTGCCGCAGGCTGTCGACAGTGATGCCGTGCAACGGCTGCGGATCCGATATGAGCGCCTGTCACGCACCACAGGCAAGCTACCCGACGCTAATGTCGAGATGCCCGATCTCTTCTCCCTGCGCCTGAGGCTCATCAATCAGCACAACGTCATACAGCACTTCAATGAGGAACTGAAGAACGAGGCCGGGGTTCTGGTCGCGGTGGCCCGTGCGCAATCCAGTGCTTACACCGAAGACTATCGCCAAGCCCTGCAGCGCCTGGTCGAGGACTCAAATCGTAGCCAGCAATGGGTGCTGATCATGTTGGGCGCCAGCCTGGTGTTTGCCTGGTTCGTGACCCGGGTCTTCATGGGTCGTCATGTGCTCGTGCGTCTGAATGAAATAAGCCGGCAATTGCGTCAGGAGCGCACTGATAAGACGCATTTGATGATGGCGGAACATGGGAAGGACGAGATCGGCAACATGGCTCGCGCGGTGAATCAATTTCTCAAAGACCGACTTCAGCTGGAAAAAAGAACGGTCCAATTGAGCATCGCCACAGAACGGCTCGCCTTGCAAAACAGCCGATTAGAGCAAGAAGCCGTCATCCGTGCCGGACAAGGTCATGTCCTGGAGCTGATCGCCAGGAGCACCGAGCTTGCAGAAGTCCTCGACAGCCTGGCTCACTTGGTCGAGTCCCAACTGGAGGGGATGATGGTGTCCATCCTGGTACTGGATGAGGATGGCAAACACCTGCTGCACGGGGCTGCGCCCAGTTTGCCGAAAGCCTATAACCAACTCATTGACGGGATTGCGATCGGTCCGAACGTCGGTTCATGCGGCACCGCGGTGTATCGACGAGAACCGGTCATCGTCACGGATATCGAGCTGGATCCGCTGTGGGAGGAGTACCGTTCAGTCGCCGCGCCCTATGGATTTCGCGCGTGCTGGTCGACGCCGATTCTGTCCCATGAACGCAAGGTATTGGGTACGTTTGCCTTGTATTCCAGCACCGTACGCAGCCCCAGCTCGACCGAGACGCGACTGATCAACATGGCGACACCGCTTGCCGGTATTGCGATAGAACGCCAACTGACCGAAAAGCGCATTCGCTATATGGGTGACCATGACGCACTGACCGGGCTGCCGAATCGCACACTGCTCGAAGACCGTCTCAAGCAGGCAATACTTTATGCTCAGCGCTACAGCCGGCTGGTGACGGTGGTGTTTCTCGATCTGGACAAATTCAAACTGGTGAATGACAGCCTTGGGCACAGTGCTGGAGACGAACTGCTGAAAACCGTCGCCCAGCGCATGCTGGAATGTGTACGCCGCACCGACACCGTCGTGCGACTGGGTGGCGACGAGTTTGTGATCATCCTGTTCGACCAGCCCTCAGACCTCGACGGCGTTACTCCCGCCCTGCACAAAATCCAGGAAGCCATCCTGCAACCGATTCAGCTCAGCGGACATACACTCCACGTCACCTGCAGCATGGGGTTGGCCACCTATCCCGCCGACGGCAGCGATACCGAGACGTTGCTCAGCAACGCGGACGCCGCCATGTACCGGGCCAAGGAGCTGGGGCGCAACAGTTACCAGTTCTATACGAGCGAGATGAATAACAAGGATCAGGGCAAGCTCGCCATGCAAGACGGGCTTCGAAACGCACTCAACCATGACGAGTTCCTGCTGCTGTACCAGCCACAGGTGGATTTGCAGTCAGGTCAGATTATCGGCGTAGAAGCACTGATCCGCTGGCAGCACCCCGAGCTCGGCATGGTGTCTCCAATCAAATTCATTCCGCAGGCCGAAGAGACCGGGTTGATCGTGCCCATCGGCGACTGGGTGATTCATACCGCGTGCAGACAGAACAAGGCCTGGCAGGATGCGGGCTGGCCGCCGATCACCATGTCGGTGAATATTTCAGCACGCCAGTTCATCGAAAGGGACCTGATCGACCGGGTGATGCATGCCTTGCAAGAAACCGGACTGGATCCGATGTACCTTGAGCTGGAGCTGACCGAAAGTCTGATCATGCAAGACCTTCAGCAAGCCATCAGCAAAATGAAGGAACTGCAATCAATGGGGATCAGTCTCTCGATCGACGACTTCGGCACCGGCTACTCCAGCCTCGCAGCATTGAAAAGTTTCCCGATCGCCAGACTCAAGATCGACCAGTCTTTCGTGCGCGATCTGCCCGACAACGAGAACGACAAAGCCATCGCCACCGCAGTGATTTCGTTGGGGCACAAACTGAACCTGAAGGTCATTGCCGAAGGTGTCGAAACCGAAGAGCAGCAAACCTTCCTGCGTGAAAACGGCTGCGATGAAATTCAGGGCCACTTTTTCAGCTGCGCGGTCAGCTGCGATGAAATCAGTCTGTTACTGCGTAAGCCCCGGTTGCCTCAACCGAGCCGCATTGCGAGCCCTGACTCGCTCAGGCGAAAACGCGTTGTAAAACGCCCAAGCAGTCCAATACCCGGGCGTTAATGACGCTGCGTACGGTAAAACGCTCGGCGTGCTTTATGAACCTTCAAGAGCCACTCGGCCAGAGGCCTAAGTTGCCCGCAACGCACCCTGAAGAGCGCTCATCACCATGTCATGCAACAATTTGCGGCGCGCTCCCTTGCTTGCCTGTGGCTCCGCAACCCAGGCCGGCAGTTGGTTCAGCAGGGAAACGATGCCGCTCAAGGTGGCGCGTCGGGTGGCGTTGGCCGGTGTGCCGGTGAGTTGCTCTATCGTTTCCACCAGATGCTCCTCGTAGCGTCGGCGCAGGCTCAGGATCGAGGCATGCTGTTCGCTGCTCAGGCAATGGAGGTCGTATTCCGCCAGACGGAAATGCGCCCCCATTCGCTCGTGTAGCAGCAGATGCGCCTCAAGCAGGCCTTGCAGTCGTACAGCGGGGGCGGATTTGCGACGAGTCACCAGGCTGGCGCCATGAAGCAACTGTTCGTAGAGTTCCTCGATCAGTTCGAACAGCAGTGCCTCCTTGCTTTCGATGTGGTTGTAAATGGAGCCAGCCTTGATCCCCAGATAGGTGGCCAGGTCGCGCATGCTTACCCGGCTGAAACCACACTTGGCGAACAACTCGAGAGCCTTCTGGCGGGTTTCCAGGTAGCGCGAGTCGATGGCCACCGCCAACAAGGCATTCGATTTGGCGCAACGCGACATGACGGGCTGGGCGTGGGTCATGAAATCAGGCCTCCATTCCGCGAGAGGAAACACAGTGAAGTCCGGACGCGGCAGGCGCGTCCGGCTGGAGGGGGTCAGAGCGCGTAGTGACTCAGTTCGCGGGCGATCACCAGGCGCTGGACCTCGCTGGAGCCTTCGTAGATCTGAGTGATACGCGCGTCGCGGTAGTAACGCTCCACCGGGTAATCCTCCAGATAGCCGTAGCCGCCATGGATCTGAATGGCGCTGGAGCACACGCGTTCGGCCATTTCCGAGGCGAATAGTTTGGCCTGGGAGGCTTCGGACAGACACGGTTGTGCGGCACTTTTCAGGCGCGCCGCATGGAGTATCAGCAGCCGGCTGGCGTTGAGTTGGGTGTGCATGTCGGCGAGCAGGTTGGACACGCTCTGGTGCTCGATGATCGGCTTGCCGAACTGGATGCGTTCGCGGGCATAGCCAAGTGCAGCCTCGAAGGCGGCGCGAGCGATACCCAGGGCTTGGGCGGCGATGCCGATGCGACCGCCCTCGAGGTTGGACAGGGCAATGGCCAGACCTTTGCCGCGTTCACCCAGCAGGTTGGCTTCGGGAATGGTGCAGTTGTTCAAGGTCACCGCGCAGGTATCGGAGGCCTTGATCCCCATCTTGTGTTCGCGTCGGTCGACCACGAATCCGGAGTTGTCAGTGGGGACCAGGAAGGCCGACAGCCCTTTCTTGCCCAGTTCCGCATCAGTGACGGCGAAGACAATGGCCAGCCTGGCCCGCTCCCCGTTGCTGACGAACTGCTTGGCACCGTTGAGAATCCACTGACCGTCGCGCAGTTCGGCACGGGTGCGCAGGTTGTGCGCCTCGGAGCCGGCCTGTGGTTCGGTCAGACAGAAACAGCCGATCGCTTGACCACTGACCAGAAGCGGCAGCCAGCTGTCTTGCTGGGCGGGGGTGCCGTATTTGAGTAGCGGGCCGCAGCCCACTGAGTTGTGGATGCTCATCAGCGCGCCGAGGGCACCGTCGCCGGCCGAGATTTCTTCCACGGCCAGAGCGTAGGCCACATAGTCGGTATAACTGCCGCCCCAGGTGTCCGGGACGACCATACCCAGCAGGCCCAGCTCGCCCATCTGCGTCACCACCGCGTCATCGATCCAGCCAGCCTTCTCCCAGGCTTGGGCATGCGGCGCGACTTCACTGCGGGCGAAGTCGCGCGCCATGTCGCGGATCATGCGTTGCTCTTCGGTCAATTCGATATCGTGCATTGTAAAGTCTCCTGCCGATCAGGCGGTGCGTACGGGCTTGCCGGAGGCGCGTTCAAAGTCGTTGAAAAAGGCTTGTACCCGGGCAGGAACCAGCTCTGCCAAGGTGGGTGGGTTCCAGCAAGGGCGCTTGTCCTTGTCGATGATCAGGGCGCGCACACCCTCCATCAGGTCGCCCTTGTCGAACCACTGGTAGTCGAGGTGCAACTCCAGAGCGAAGCACTCAGCCAGGCTCAGGTAACGACCACGACGCAACAACTCAAGCGTCGCAGCCATCGCCAGCGGCGAGCGGCTGTCGAGCAGCTTGACCGTCTGCTCGGCCCAGTCTTGCAGCTCAGGGCGATGTTCGCCCTGCAGCGCGGCGCGAATGGCCGGGACATCGGGCAAGGCGAAATATTCGTCGATTGCCTGGCGACAGGCCTTGAGCTCGGACCCGGCCAGACGCTCGGTGGCCATGTCGCAGAGCAGGTCCTGCAAGTCTTCGGCGGGTGCAGCGGTCCAGATCAAGTGGTCGATTCTGGCATCGAGTTCGGCCAGTCGTTCGCTGGGCAGGTAGTAGTCGGCAAGGTTCGCATAGAGGGCATCGGCGGCACGCACCTGGCAGCCGGTGATGCCCAGATAGGTGCCTAGTTCACCTGGCAAACGCGGCAGGAAATAGCTGCCACCGACATCAGGGAAAAAACCGATGCCGACTTCCGGCATGCCCATCCGCGTGCGCTCGGTGATCACCCGTAACGAGGCGGCCTGGGCCAGGCCCATGCCGCCGCCGAGGACGAAACCATCGAGCAGTGCCAGCACTGGCTTGGTGTAGCCGTGCAGGTACTCATCCAGGGCGTATTCTTCTTCGAGGAACAACTCATGCTGGTTGTCGCCGGCCTTGTGACTGTCGTACAGCATGCGGATATCGCCACCGGCGCAGAAGGCTTTTTCGCCAGCACCGCGCAGGGTCACGGCGACAATCTCCGGGTCCTGCTCCCAAGTCCGCAGGTGCCGGCAGAGCAGGCGCACCGTGGGCAGGTCCAGGGTGTTCAACGCATTTGGCCGATTCAGTGTCAGGTGGCCGACGCGGTTACGCACGCTGGCCAGCACTGGGGCTTGCTGCTCGCTCATGCTCAGGCTTCTCCGCGGAACAGTTTGATGATGGCGGAGAAGTCCAGGCCACCGTTACCTTGCAGGCTGAACGTCTGGTACAGCTGCTGGGCTACAGCACCGAGCGCCACCGGTTGACGCGCATGCCTGGCTGCTTCGGTGGCCAGGCCGAGGTCCTTGAGCATCAGGTTGCTGCCAAAGCCGCCACTGTAACCACGCGAGGCTGGAGCGTTTTCCAGCACGCCTGGGAACGGGTTGTTGATCTCCGAGCTCCAGCAGCGGCCGGTGGAGGTATTGATGACTCCGGCCAGTACCTTGGCGTCCATGCCCAGGGCTACACCCAGGGCCATGGCTTCAGCGACGCCGACCATGGAGATGCCGAGCAGCATGTTGTTGGTGATCTTGGCCACCTGGCCGTTGCCTGCTGCGCCGCAGTGCACGATGTTCTTGCCCATGGCCGAGAGGATCGGCAGGGCCTGGTCGAACACGCTGTCCGGGCCACCGACCATAAAGGTCAGGGTGCCTGCCGCCGCACCGCCGGTGCCACCGGATACCGGCGCGTCGAGCATTGGGTTGCCTTGGGCAAGGGCGTATTTGGCCAACTCGCGGGTGCTCAGCGGGTCGATGGTCGAACTGTCGATCAAGAGCACGCCTTGGCCAATATTGGCCAGCAGGCCATCCTTGCCCCGATAGACCTGCTTCACGTGCTCGGCGGTCGGCAGCATGGTGATGATCACCTCAACCCTGGCCTTGGCCACGGCGGCGGGGGAGTCGGCGGCGCTGGCACCGGCCTCCACCAGGGTGGCGACCGCCTGGGGGAATGGATCGAAAACGGTCAGGCTGTGGCCAGCCTTGAGCAGGTTGCGGGCCATTGGGCCGCCCATGTTGCCGAGGCCGAGAAATCCGATATGCATGATGGCTACCTTTTGCGAGTTGGATTCAGCGGTGCAGGAAATTCGGCACGCGCTTGTCGACGAAGGCTTGCATGCCTTCCTTTTGGTCGTGGCTGGCAAACAGCGAATGGAACAGCCGGCGCTCGAAACGTACGCCTTCAGTGAGGCTGATCTCTTCGGCGCGGTTGACGCATTCCTTGATCATCATGGCTGCTGGCAGCGACTTGCCGGCAATGCCGCGGGCGACTTCCAGGGTTCGTTCCAGCAACTCTGCGACGGGGAAAACACGGGCCACCAGATTGGCGCGCTCAGCTTCCTCGGCGCCGAGTTGGCGACCAGTCAGGCACATCTCCATGGCTTTGGACTTGCCTATGGCGCGGCTCAGGCGCTGGGTGCCACCAATCCCGGGGATCACACCCAGGTTCAGCTCCGGCAGGCCGAAGCGGGCGTTATCGGCGGCATAGATGAAGTCGCACATCAGCGCCAACTCGCAACCGCCACCCAACGCGTAGCCAGCCACTGCGGCAATCATTGGCTTGCGCCGGGCGCCGATGCGGTCGGCGGCGGCAAAGAAATCGTCCAGATAAATCTGCGGATAACCCAGCGCGGCCATCTCTTTGATGTCAGCACCCGCGGCAAAGGCCTTGGTCGATCCGGTGATGACCAGGCAGCCGATTTCAGGGTCGGCCTCCAGGCGATCAAGGGCCTGGTTCAGCTCGGCGATCAATTGGCTGTTCAGCGCGTTGAGCGCCTGTGGCCGGTTGAGGGTGATCAGGCCCACGCGCTGTTGCACATCGACCAGTAAAGTTTGGTATTCCATCTTTCAGCTCCTGACTGGCCGGCGCTTGGCGTCGGCCAGCAAAGGTCATTTCAGGGTGATGGTGGTGTTTACCGCACCGCTGGTGTCGTCTTCGTCGAACCAGCGCTGGGTGACCGTCTTGGTCTGGGTGTAGAAGGTCACCACCTGCTTGCCGTAGGGGCCCAAGTCGCCCAGCTTGGAGGCGCGCGAACCAGAGAAGGAAAACAGCGGGACCGGCACCGGGATCGGCACGTTGATGCCCACCTGGCCGACGTCGATCTCTTCCTGGAAGTGACGGGCGGCAGCGCCGGAGCGGGTGAACAGGGCCGTACCGTTGCCGTTCGGGTTGGCGTTGATGATCTCGATCGCCTCGCTCAGGCTGGCGGCGTGCATGACGCACAGCACCGGGCCGAAGATTTCTTCGCGGTACACAGACATTTGCGCGGTAACGCCGGAGAAGATAGTCGGGCCGACGAAGTTGCCGTCTTGGTAGCCCGGCACACTCGGGTTGCGCCCATCCAGTTCGAGCCTAGCGCCTTCTTCGATGCCACTGGCGATCAGACCGTTGACACGCTCCAGGGCGGCGCAGGAAATCACCGGGCCGATGTCGGTGCCCGGCTCGGTGCCGCCATTGATCTTGAGGGTCTTGGTTCGCTCGATCAGGTCTGGCAACCAGGCCTGTGCTTCACCGACCAGGATCACCACTGGCAGAGCCATGCAGCGCTGGCCCGCAGCGCCAAAGGAAGCACCCAGCAGGTTGTTCAGGGTCTGCTGTTTATTGGCATCGGGCAGGACGATGGCATGGTTCTTTGCACCCATCATGCACTGCGCACGCTTGCCATTCTGGGTAGCGCGGTTATAGACGTGGGTGCCGACCTTGGTCGAACCGACGAAGGACACGGCCTTGATGTCCGGGTGGTCGCAGATCAAGTTCACCGCATCGACGCCGCCGTGGATGACGTTGAGCACACCCTTGGGTACACCGGCCTCCAGCGCCAGTTCCACCAAGCGCATGGTCACCAGCGGATCTTGCTCGGACGGCTTGAGGATGAAGGTGTTGCCGGTGGCGATGGCCATCGGGAACATCCACAACGGGATCATCGCCGGGAAGTTGAACGGGGTGATGCCGGCGCACACGCCCAGCGGCTGCATCAGGGTGTAGGTGTCGACGCCGTTGGCCACGTTGTTGGCCAATTCGCCCATCTGCAGATTGCCGATGGCGGTTGCGTGCTCAACGACCTCTAGCCCGCGGAACACATCACCCTCTGCATCCGGCAGGGTTTTGCCCTGTTCGGCGGTGAGCAGTGCTGCCAGTTCTTTGATGTTTTCGCGGATCAGTTGCTGATATTTGAAGAAGATCCGGGAGCGGACGCCAATCGGCGTTTTGCGCCAGGTCTTGAAGGCTTCCTTGGCGCTGGCCACGGCGGCGTTCATTTCTTCGGCGGTGGCGAAGGGGACGCGGGCCAGGACTTCCTGGGTAGCCGGGTTGATCACGTCGCGCCATTGGGTGCTGCGCGATTCGACGAATTCGCCGTTGATGAGAAGCTTGACGCTAGGAATGCTGGAGGAGGTCATTTTCGGGTCCTGTCTACTTTCTTTGAGTCGAGTGAGGCCCCTCGGCCTGATTGGCCGAGCGGTCGCGTTTGAATTCAGAATGGCCGGCTTACCGGCCCGGGTTCAGCCCTTGAGGTGCGGGAAGTCTTCTTCGAAGTATTCCTGCGGGCCTCGTGCGTCGCCCTGGCGACGCTGCACTTCCATTTGCCGCAATTCCACCCGGCGAATCTTCCCAGAGATGGTCTTGGGCAGTTCGCTGACGAATTCGATACGTCGCACCCGCTTGTAGGGCGCCAAATGCTCGCGGGCGAAGGCGAGGATGTCGGCGGCGAGTTCGTAGCTGCCCGGTGCGTCATGGGCCAGGATCAGATAGGCCTTGGGCACTGCCAGGCGCACCGGATCAGGGCTCGGCACCACGGCCACTTCCATCACCGCCGGGTGTTCGATCAGCGCGCTTTCCAGCTCGAAGGGACTGATGCGGTAGTCGGAGGCTTTGAACACATCGTCGGCGCGGCCGACAAAGGTGACATAGCCGTCCTCGTCGATCTGCGCGGTGTCGCCGGTGCGGTAGTAACCGTCGCGCATCACTTCGGCGGTTTTTTCCGGGCTGTCCTCGTAGCACAACATCAGACCGAGTGGTCGCACATCCAGCGGCAGGGCTACTTCACCCTCATTGCCGGGTATGCCATCGGGGTCAAGCATGGTCACTCGGTAGCCCGGCAGCGGACGGCCCATGGAGCCGGGTTTGAGCAGTTGGCCGGGTGTATTGCCGACCAGGGCGGTGGTTTCCGACTGGCCGAAGCCGTCGCGCAGTGGCAAGTCCCAGGCATGCAGAATCTGCTCGATAATCTCCGGATTGAGCGGTTCACCGGCGCCCACCAGTTCACGCAGTTTCAAGCGCTCCTTGTAACTGGCCAGGTCTTCTTGGATCAGCATGCGCCAGACGGTGGGTGGGGCGCACAGGCTGGTGACGCCGTAGCGCTCCAGCGCGCCGAGCAGAGCCGTGGCGCTGAAGCGCGCGACATTGTGGATGAAGATGCAGGCGCCGGCGTTCCATGGTGCGAAGAGGCAGCTCCACGCATGCTTGGCCCAACCCGGTGATGAGATGTTCAAGTGCAGGTCACCCGGCTGCAGGCCGATCCAGTACATGGTCGACAGGTGGCCGACCGGGTAGCTCTGATGACTGTGCAGTACCATCTTCGGTTTGGAGGTGGTGCCGGAGGTGAAGTACAGCAGCATCGGGTCAGTGGCCAGGGTGAGGCCCTCGACTTCGAACTGCTCGGAATATTCGCTGGCTGCGCTGTGCGAGGTCCAGTCGGCGGGGCCCGGGCCGACGCATATGCGGCTGCAGCCTTCACCCAGGCCGACGAACTTGTCGACGTGGGCGCCGCCGACCACAAGGTGGCGAACCTGGCCGCGCTCGATGCGGTCGCGCAGGTCATCCGGGGTCAACAGGGCGGTGGCGGGAATGACCACGGCGCCGATTTTGAAGGCGGCCAGCATGGTTTCCCACAGGGCGACGTCGTTGCCGAGCATCAGCAGGATGCGTTCGCCACGGCGCACGCCAAGGGCACGCAAGTGGTTGGCCACCTGGTTGGAGCGCGAGGCCAGTTGCTGGAAGCTGTAGCGCTGTTCGCTGCCGTCTTCTTCGACGATCCACAAGGCGTTGGCGTGATTGCCCTGCGCCATGGCATCGAAGTAATCCAGCGCCCAATTGAACTCGCTCAGTTGCGGCCAGCGGAAGTCACGCACCGCGGTGGCGTAATCGGTACGGTGGGAAAGCAGGAAGTCGCGAGCGGCAAGGAAGGGTTGGCTGTTGGTATTCATTGTTCTCTCCATCAATCAAGGTGTCGATCGGCGCGGGTGGCGAGTACGAAGCAGTCAAGCGGCGAAGGTGGTATCGCTGCGAGCTGCGGGACGTACGGGACAGGTGCGCAGACCTGATGATGGGGAGACGGCCAGCAAGAATGGTTTCACGGTGGGTTCCCTTGTTTATTTTTATCGGGATTGATCTGATTAGTGACCAGATTTGAATCGAGTATATGCATGCATAAAACAAATATGAATGGCTAAAAAAGCCAGTGTGTTGTGCAAAAATGCATGGGGCTGTTTGGCCCATGACGCGGCAGAACCGCAAGGCGAATGCCACTCACACCGCCAGGCGCTGGGAGTAGCATTCGGCTCGCGTGCGTATTTACCAGAGCTTCAGGGTGTAGCTGACGATCAGGCGGTTTTCATCCAGATCGCTGCCAAAGTTGGTCGAGCGAACTGTCGCGTTACGCCATTTCACCCCGACATTCTTCAACGGCCCGCTCTGCACCACATAACCAATGTCGGTATCACGTTCCCATTCCTTGCCTTGCGGGCGGTTGCCGCCCAGATCGATGTTGTCACCGGTGAGATAGCGGGTCATGAAGGTCAGGCCCGGAATGCCAATGGCCGCAAAGTTGTAGTCGTAACGCGCCTGCCAGGACTTTTCGTCCTTGCTGGCGAAGTCGCCGATCTGCACGAAGTTCACCAGGAACGCATCGGTGCCGTTGACGTAGGCGTAGCCGGTGTCGCCGCTCATGCCTTGGTAACCCAGGCCCAACGCATGGCTGCCGAGGTTATAGGTGAACATCGCGCCAATCGCATTGTTATCAATATTGCTGCCGCCATCATCCGTGGAACGGGCAAAGCGCAGATCCGTCTTCAGCGACTGCCCCGTCGTCACGGGCAACACGTAGGTCAGGTTGACCAGGTGCTGGCTGTAGAAGTTATCGAGGTGACCGTAGCTGTAGCCGGTGGTGAGGTTGCTGGTCCATTTGTAGTTCAGGCTGGCGAAATCGAAGCTGTCGCTGTCGAGATGACGTGTGGTGATGCCCTTGGCGCCGGTGCGGGTGATGCCCATGTCCTCGTAGTCCGAGGAGTCGCGCTGATTGACTTGCGTCAGTCGCCCGGCATCCACGGTCAGGCCTTCGAGTTCCAGCGACGTCAACTGACCGCCCTTGAAGGTTTGTGGCAACAGCCGTGAATCGTTGGCCAATACCGTCGGCAGTTTCGGCAACAGCGTGCCGAGTTTCAGCGTGCTTTTCGAGGCCCGCACTTTAGCGGTCAGGCCCAGTTCGCCGTACTCGTCCTGTGCACCTTTGCTGGTGTCGCGGTGACGTTTGAGCAGGCCGGAGCCTGCGCGATCAGGGCTGGAATCGAGCTTGACGCCGAGCAGGCCGATGGCATCGAAACCCACGCCGATCAAACCGTCGGTGAATCCCGATTCATAGCGCAGCAGGAAACCTTGCGCCCATTCCTCTTGTTTGGATTGCGCGGCGTTGTCCTGGCGATAGTCGCGATTGAAATAGAAGTTGCGTAACTCAAGGTTGGCTGTGCTGTCTGCGAAGAAGTCGGCGTGAGCTTGTGCTGCGAGGCCGCTGCCGGCCAGGAACAGGGTAAGGGTGGTCGGTTTCATTGGATGCCTTTTGTTGTTTTTGTTGTCGACGAGCCGCTCCCGCGCCATTTGGAGTTGGCGAGGGAGGGGGCGCTTTTTGGGTGTCCTGCGCCGAGCGGCGCAGGTCGGGCGTAAAAAAGCGCGAAGCAAAGGAGCGGACTCGCGCTAGGGGCATCAGCCCCGGAAAAAGCAGCGTCAGTGACTGCTGGCCATGGAAGCTCCAAGGCCGGTCTGGGCACGGACGAATTGGTCGGCATAGGCGGCGCGCTCGCGGTCGGCGCGCTCGCTGCGGTCAAGCCTGGAAGCGACCACTATGACCAGGAAGGCCAGGGGCATTGAGAACAGCGCCGGTTGGTCGTAAGGGAAGAGCGCTTGGGCATGTCCCAGTACACCGACCCAAACCGACGGCGAGCAGATCACCAGGGCCAGTGCGCTGATCAGGCCGGTCAGGCCGCCATAGAGGGCGCCGCGGGTGGTCAGGCCGCCCCAGTACATGGACATGATCAGTACCGGGAAATTCGCCGAGGCGGCGATGCCGAACGTCAGGCCGACCAGGAAGGCGATGTTCTGGCCCTCGAACAGAATGCCAAGGGAAATCGCAACGATGCCCAGGCAGACGGTGGCAATGCGCGACACGCGCATTTCCTTTTTCTCGTCGGCGCGGCCCTTCTTCAATACCGAAGCATAAAGGTCATGGGAGATGGCCGAGGCACCGGCCAGGGCCAGACCGGACACGACGGCGAGAATGGTGGCGAAAGCCACGGCGGAGAGGAAACCGAGAAACAGGTTGCCGCCCACCGCCTTGGCCAAGTGCATGGCTACCATGTTGCTGCCGCCGATCATGGTCCCGCCCAGCTTACCGTCGACGTAGTACTGTGGGTCCGTGCCGACGATGACGATGGCGGTGTAACCCAGGACGCAGACCACCAGGAAAAAGAAGCCGATGAACATCGTGGCAAATAGCACCGATTTACGCGCTTCCTTGGCATTGGGCACCGTAAAGAAACGCATCAGGATGTGCGGCAGACCGGCGATACCGAACACCAGGCCAAGGGACAGCGACACGGCATTGATCGGGTCGGCCAGCAAGGTGCCCGGCCCCATGATCTGCACACCGCTGGCATGCACCGACACAGCCTGGGCGGCCAGCGTTTCGAAGCTGAAGTCGAAGCGGCTCAGGGCCATAAGCACCAGGGTGGTGCCGCCCGCCAGGAGCAGGACCGCCTTGGTGATCTGTACCCATGTGGTGGCGAGCATGCCGCCGAAGATCACGTAGACCAACATCAACACGCCGACTACCACCACCGCCGTGCGGTAGTCGAGACCGAACAACAGTTTGATCAGTTGACCGGCGCCGACCATTTGCACCACCAGATAGCAGCACACCACGGTCAGCGATCCGAGGGCGGCAAAGCTGCGTACGCGGGATTGATCGAGGCGGTAGGAGACGATGTCGGCGAAGGTGTAGCGCCCCAGGTTGCGCAAGCGCTCGGCCATCAGGAAGGTGACGATAGGCCAGCCAACAAAGAAGCCAATGATGTAGACGAAGCCGTCGTAACCCTTGGCGAATACCATGCTCGACAGGCCCAGCAGAGTTGCTGCCGACATATAGTCCCCAGCGATTGCCAAGCCATTCTGAAATCCCGTGATACCGCCGCCTGCGCTGTAGAAATCGGCGGCTGAGCGGGTGCGTCGTGCAGCCCACCAGGTGATCAGCAGGGTGGCGAGGACAAAGACGAAAAACATGCCGATGGCGTGCAGGTTGAGCGGTTGCTTCTGCGCGATGATAGGCTCGGCATGGGCCAGCACAGGGCTGAGGGCGAGAAGGGCGGACAGGCGTTTCATGCGCGGGACTCCTGGAGGATCTGCGAGCTGAGCACGTCGAAGTGGGTGTTGGCTCTGTGCACGTACCAGGCGGTAAGTAGCCAGGAAAACAGGATGATCGTCACGCCGATTGGCATGCCAAGACTGAGGTGGCTGCCGTCGTACAGCGGCAGGTGCAGCCAGGCAGGGACAAAAGCCACCACCATGATGAAACTATAATAAATAGCCAGAACCACGCCGCTCAATGACCAGGCCAGCACCGCGCGCTGGCGGGTGAGGTGCTTGAAATTGGGATTGGCCCTGACCTGTGCGCAGGTATGGGCGTGGTTCGGATGGTCAGTCGTCATAGTGAGGCTCCGAGTGTGTTTTTTGTTGTTGTTTCCGCCTTTTCAGAGGCAGACGAGTACTCGGGCGACGCCCGTGCGGGGCGTCACCTGAATGCGGGTTGCAGGACTCATTGCCGGTCGAATGAACGTCCGGGGATGGGAGGGCGATGTGGGAAGTCGATGTCGTACCAATGCGTTACGAGCAGTGGCACGAGCCAGCGGTGCACAGTGAGGGTTGCCGTTATTGCGTAGCGGCACAACTGCTTGTGTTCGGCGTATACGCCGACGTTAACCCCTGCGCTCATGCTGTTAGCCCTATATTGTTTTTGTAGTGGCTTACTGGCTAGGAAACGATGCTGGTGGACCAGCTTGATCGCGAGTATAGGGTGGCTTTTTTACAATAAGAATTGACAGAAACGCCTGATTGACATGCAAAAATGCACAGCTAAAAGTCAAGGGAATTGGGAAAACACGAGTGAGCGCGTCGCCACAACACATCAGAACATTCTTATGTGTTAATGTGTTTGCACACTCAACTACCCATACGGGCTCAACAATGTCCTCTCGCAATCTTTTTGACGCTATGAACCTTGGCAGCATGGTGCTTCGAAATCGTATCGTCTTACCCCCACTAACTCGCTCCAGAAGCTCGCAGCCAGGTAACGTACCGAACTCGCTCATGGCAGCGTACTACCGCCAACGCGCTACAGCGGGCTTCATGGTCACCGAAGGCTCTCAAATCGAGCCACGCGGCCAAGGCTATGCTTGGACGCCCGGTATTTACAGTGACGAACAGGTCGAAGGTTGGCGCCAGGTGACCGAAGCAGTTCATGCCGAGGGTGGCACCATCTTCTGCCAACTCTGGCACGTTGGTCGTGTTTCCCACGTCAGTTTGCAGCCAGATAATCAGCCTCCAATTGCACCTTCAGCTATCCGCGCGACCAACGTTAAAGTATTCATTGAAACCGGCCCTAACGAGGGACAGTTAGCAGATCCGAGCATGCCGCAAGAATTGACCACTATCCAGGTCAAGGAGCTGGTAGAGCTTTATCGCCGAGCGGCTCAAAATGCGAAGCGTGCGGGGTTCGATGGCGTTGAGCTGCATTCCGCGAACGGATACCTCATCAACCAATTCATCTCAGAGCACACTAATCGCAGAACTGACGAGTACGGGGGATCACTCACAAACCGGCTGCGGTTCCTGCGTGAAGTGACTGAAGCGGTCATTGGTGTATTCGCAAGCGAGCGCGTTGGTGTACGCTTCGCGCCATTGTTTGAATCGACGGATGAAGAACGGGTCTATTTGGGGCTGGTCGAAAAAGATCCGCACGAGACCTACGTCGAAGCGACCAAAATGCTGGAAGGCCTGCGCATCGGGTACCTTTCAATTGCAGAAGCAGATTGGGACAATAGCCCTGATCTTCCAGACTCATTCCGGCAGGCACTGCGTGATACGTTCTCGGGCCCGATCATGTATGCCGGTAACTACACTCATGAGAAAGCCAAACGTATTCTCTCGACGGGTTACGGCGACTTTTTCGGCTTCGGACGCACGTTCATCGCAAACCCGGATTTACCACTACGTTTCAAAGAAAACCAACCCCTTAACCCCGTAGATCCTTCAACTCTGTATGGCGGTGGGGAGCGGGGATACATCGACTATCCGCACAGCACCTGACAGCGTGCGCGGTCACCCAAATGGGGGCAGCCCCCACATTAGAGTCAAGGTTCAAGGTTTATGGAGCTAAGCGAAGCACTTAAGGTCTTGTCTCATCCGACCCGACGAGCTGTACTCGCGTGGCTGGCAAACCCGCACAAGTCTTTCAAGAGCTACAGCCAGCTCTACGACTTCAGCGTATACGGTGTATGCGCAAGCTTGATCCAAGACAAAGCGGGGATGTCGCAACCTGCAACATCCCTTTGCCTGAAGGTTCTTCAAGACATGGATTTCGTGACAGCAACAAAAGTTGGAAAATGGACGTACTACAAGCGCAACGATGAGCAACTTTTTGCCGCGCTGTCCGAATTGCATTCAGAGCTGAACATCTGAGCTCTGCCCTTAGCCATCACTGTCCGACTGAGATCGAAGGGAGTCTCCTGGCTGGAATGACGCCAGACCTAAGGGGCTTGTCTATGGCGTTCAGCAGAGCATTGACGCGAAAGAGATCAGTAGGTTACTGATTTTAGCTGACCCATGTGCAGCCTCTGAAATCCCACGCAAGGTCATCGATTACTGAGTATTCGGATGGGTCAATGATTTCCGGCGGCTTGGGTCAAAATCGCATCAGCGCCAACAAGCGATGGGCCTCTTGTGCTGGTTCGTGACTTGTTTGCGCCGGCTGGCCTACCGGCCTCTCTCCACGGCTAAAGCCTCTTGTTGATGCAGCACGGCTGCATAGTGCGTCTCCACCCAATCGGCCAGTTCTCGCACCCTTACGGCCGCTTCCCTACCCATAGGCGTCAGCGTGTATTCCACGTGTGGCGGCACGATGTCATAGGCGTGACGCTCGACCATTCCATCGCTTTCCAACAACTGAAGCGTCTGCGCCAGCATTCGTTCGCTGACGCCGCCGATCTTACGTCGTAGCTGGCTGAATCGCAGCGTGCCAGGCAGCAGAGCAATCAGCACCAATACCCCCCAGCGGCTAGTCAGGTGGTTCAGGATTTCACGCGACGGGCATTGTGGAGTCAGCACGTCGCCACGCCTTAAGCGCTCGGACAAAGGGGCTGCTGACGGCTTTTCTGATGATCTTGAAGGAACGCTTGCACTCATACACTTACCTTTTTGTGCGTACTTACTTAAAGTAACTTTATATCCTACAGTCGCTCATGGCTATTTCTTCAACCCTTTCGTTCACCAAGGAGTGACCTCATGAGCATTGCCGTTACTGGAGCCACCGGCCAACTGGGCCGCATCGTCATCGAGAACCTCAAGCAGCGAACCGCCACGAGCAGCATTCTTGCCTTGGTGCGCAAGCCGGAACAGGCAGAAGCGCTGGGCGTTGCGGCAAGGGCGTTCGACTATTCCAAGACCGAGACGCTGGATGCGGCGTTGTCCGGAGTGGAAACCTTGCTGTTGATCTCCTCCAGCGAAATCGGTCAGCGCGCCGCGCAGCACGCCAACGTCATTGCGGCGGCGAAGAGGGCCGGCATCAAGCGCATTGTCTATACCAGCGTGTTGCACGCTGACTCGTCCGTGCTGCCACTTGCCGACGAACACCACGCAACCGAGGCTGCCCTCAAGGCGTCCGGACTTTCCTACACGCTGTTGCGCAATGGTTGGTACACAGAAAACTACACAGGTTTCGCTGGTGTGGCGCTGGCTAATGGCGCGCTGTTTGGTAGTGCAGGCGAAGGCCGGATTTCGTCAGCGACACGCGAGGATCTGGCCGAAGCCGCCGCAGTGGTGTTGACTGCTGACGGCCATGAAAACACTACCTACGAACTGGCCGGCGATACCTCTTGGACGCTGGCTGATCTGGCGGCGGAAATCTCGAAGCAGACCGGCAAGCACATCCCTTACCGCAACCTCCCGGAAGCCGACTACGCCGCCGCGCTCGAAGGTGTTGGCTTGCCGAAGGATCTTGCCGCAGCATTGGCTTCCTATGACGTCAGCGCCTCCCAGGGGGCTCTCTACGCCAACGAACGCGCCTTGGCTGAACTTATCGGGAGGCCAACCACGCCGCTTGCTATCAGCGTCGAACGTGCGCTAAAGGCGCTCTGACGAACTGCCGGCAAGCAGCAGTTTAAAACAGCGTTCAAGGGATATTTCCTCCTTGCAGGGGGCTGATTCAGCCCCCTGCAAGTTTAAACCCTATAACCAACCTTTAATCTGCGCGCACACAGCCTGGGTGGAAATGCCGTAGCGATCGTGCAACGTCGGAAGCGCGCCAGCATCGAGAAACGCGTCCGGCAGCGCTATTTGCCTGAATGTCGGCGTGACCCCATTGCGCAACAGCACGGTCGCCACCGCTTCGCCCAATCCCCCGATGATGGAGTGGTTTTCCGCAGTCACTACCAGTCGTCCCGGCTTTCTGGCTTCAGCCAAAATGGTCTGCTCATCCAAAGGCTTGATTGTGGGAACGTGTAGCACCGCGACATCCACACCGTCAGCCTGAAGCTCCTTGGCTGCTTCCAACGCGCGCATTGTCATCAAACCGGTGGCAATGATTAAAACCTCATTGCCCGTGCGCAGGGTTTTGGCTTTGCCGATCTCGAATTTGTAGCCATATTCGTCGAGCACCAGCGGTACGTTGCCCCGCAGTAACCGCATGTAGACTGGCCCTTGATGCGCTGCAATGGCGGGCACTGCCTGTTCGATTTCCAGGGCATCGCACGGGTCGACGATCATCAGGTTCGGCATGGCGCGGAAGATTGCCAAATCATCAGTTGCCTGGTGGCTGGGGCCGTACCCGGTGGTCAGTCCTGGCAGACCACAGACGATTTTGACGTTGAGGTTTTCCTCGGCAATCGCCATGCAGATGAAGTCATAGGCCCGGCGCGAAGCAAACACCGCGTAAGTGGTAGCGAAGGGCACGAACCCCTCCCGAGCCATGCCCGCTGCTGCGCTCATCAACAACTGCTCAGCCATGCCCATCTGGTAGAAACGCTCCGGGTGCGCCTTCGCGAAAATGTGCAGGTCGGTGTATTTGGACAAGTCAGCCGATAAACCCACGATATCCTGGCGCTGGTCCGCGAGTGCGGCCAACGCGTGACCAAAGGGCGCGGATCTGGTGGCCTGACCTTCAGCGGCAATCGAGGCAATCATCGCGGAGGTTGTCAGTTTTTTCTTCAGGGCCGCGGGCGCCTGAGCCGTAGTGTTGGTTGCGTTGCTCATAGCGTTTTGCCTTCTTCGAGGTTGTTCAGGGCCACATCCCATTCATGCTCATCCACGCGGATGAAGTGAGTCTTTTCGCGGGTTTCCAGGAACGGCACGCCTTTGCCCATCTTGGTATCGCAGATGATGACGCGCGGTTGTGCGGCGGGATGGCTGCGGGCCGCGTCGAAAGCTTTGACCAAGGCGTCCAGGTCGTTACCGTCTACCCGCTGGGTGAACCAGCCAAAGGCTTGCCATCGGTCAACGATGGGTTCAAATGCCAGCACCTCGCTGGAGTGCCCGTCGGCTTGCTGGTTGTTCACGTCGACGATGGCGATCAGGTTGTCGAGTTTCCAGTGCGAAGCCGACATCACAGCTTCCCAGGTGGAGCCCTCATTCAGCTCGCCATCCGATAGCAGGTTGTAAACGAAAGAGCTGGACTGTTTGCGCTTCAAACCCAGGCAGGCGCCCACCGCGATGCCCAGTCCCTGGCCCAGCGAGCCGCCGGTGATTTCCATGCCGGGGGTGTATGCGGCCATACCGGACATGGGCAGGCGGCTGTCATCCGAACCGTAGGTTTCAAGCTCATCCAGTGGGATGATTTCAGCCTCGATCAGCGCGGCATACAGCGCGATCGCGTAGTGACCGATGGAGAGGTAAAAGCGATCACGCTGTTCCCACTCGGGGTTTTCGGGCTTGTAGTTCAAGGCATGAAAGTACGACACGGCCAGCAAGTCTGCCGCGCCCAGCGCCTGGCCGACATAGCCCTGGCCCTGGACTTGCCCCATGCGCAAGGCATGGCGGCGAATGTTATGGGCGCGCTGCACCAGCGTGGTGGATGACACGCGAGATAAAGTGGCAGTCATGGAAATTCTCCGTTAACTCAACGATTGACCGAAGCGGCGGGAATGCGCAGCACCAAACAAGCACCGATGCACAGCACACCGGTAATCAGGTACATGCCAATGGCGCTCGAACCGGTAGTGGTGGTGATCCATCCAATCAGGTACGGCGAGCAGAACCCCGCAAGATTGGCAAAGCTGTTTATTCCGGCGATCCCGGCAGCGGCGGAGACACCACCAAGCAACGTGGTAGGCAGCATCCAGAACAGTGACGACGCCGACAGCACACCGGCAGCCGCTAGGCACAGGCTCAATACCGACAGCATCAGGTTGCCGCCGAACACCGCAGCCAAAGTGAGGCCGAGCGCGCCGGCAATCATCGGTGCGACCAGATGCCAGCGGCGCTCCTGGTGTTTGTCGCCGCTACGCCCCATCAGCACCATCGCGACGATGGCGCACAGGTAGGGGAGACTGGTGAGCAAGCCGATGTGCATCGGCTCGGCAACACCTGCGTTACGGATGAGCGTCGGCAGCCAAAAGGTGATCGCGTACTGGCCCATGACCACGCAAAAGTAGATGCAGGCAAGCGTCCACAGGCGGCGGTCCCGCAGGAATGCCCCGACCGATGCGTGGGTGACTTTGCGGCTGTTGTCCTCGGCCAGCTCTTTGCTGACGAGTGTTTTTTCTTCATCAGTCAACCAGGTCGCCTGGTGAACGCCATCTTTGAGGTAAGCCAGCACCATCAGGCCAACAATAACCGTCGGAATGGCTTCAATCACGAACATCCACTGCCAGCCCGCCCAGCCATGAAAGCCTGCGAACTGGGTCATGATGTAGCCTGAGAGCGGCCCGCCGATCATTCCTGAGAGCGGGATGGCGATGAACCACAGCACGGTCATTTTTGCGCGGCGGTAGGAGGGGAACCAGTAAGTGAGGTAGAGCAGCAAGCCCGGCGCGAGACCCGCTTCGGCGATACCGAGCAGAAAGCGCAGCGTATAGAACTGCCAGGCCGTTTCTACGAAGGCGAAGAGGGCGGAGATGATGCCCCACGAGATCATGATGCGCGCGATCCAGCGACGGGCACCGACCTTGTGGAGGATGAGGTTGCTTGGCACTTCGCAGAGGAAATAGCCAAGAAAGAACACGCCAGCGCCAAGCCCGTATACGGTCTCGCTCAGGGACAGGTCATTCATCATCTGAAGCTTTGCAAACCCGACATTTACCCGGTCCAGGTAAGCGCACAGGTAGCACAACATCAGGAAAGGCATCAATCGCCAGGCAGTTTTGCGATACGCGCTTGAGCGTACTGTGGACACAGCGTCGAGCGTCATGGTGGTCATCATGATGGTCTGATCTCTTGTTTTTATAGAACGCCGGGCTTGAGGCCCGACGTATCTTCGATCCAGAACTTAATGGGCAGCGGGTGGTTACACCTGTCGTCAGTGGATCAACATGCCGCCGTTTACATCCAGCGTGATGCCGGTGAGGTAAGAGGACAAGTCGCTGGCGAGAAACAGTGCCGCATTGGCAACATCCTGCGCTGCGCCCAGCCGGCCCAGCGGGATGCTTTCGATGATCGCGTGGCGGCGATCATCCTGCATCAGGCCGCCGGTGATGTCGGTATGGATCAAACCTGGCGTGATGGAGTTGACGCGAATGTTGTCCGCGCCAAATTCGCGCGCCATGGCCTTGCCCAGTCCGAGCACACCGGCTTTCGCTGCGCTGTAGTGTGGGCCGCCGAAAATGCCGCCACCGCGCTGGGCCGATACGGATGACATGCAGACGATGCTGCCCGAAGCCTGAGTGCGCATCACCGGAATGACCGCCTGCGACATCAACAGCGTGCCGCGCAGGCTTACATCCAGAACCTTGTCGTAATCGCCCGGGCGTATGTCCAGGGTCTTGATTGGCTGCGTGATGCCGGCATTGTTGATGAGTATGTCGATACGGCCGTAGTGCTCGACAACCTTGGCGACGGCTGCTTTGACTTGCATCTCATCGGCGACGTTGGCAGCCAGGCCCAGATGGCCTTCGCCGAGGGTGGCCGCAGCGTCGCGGGCGGCGGATTCGTCGAGATCCAGGATCACAACGCGGGCGCCGTGTTTGGCGAAGGTGACAGCCGTTGCGCGGCCGATACCACGTTTGGATGCAGCGCCAGTAATAATCGCGACTTTGCCTTGAAGAAGCATGAGGGGTACCTCTGATTGTTTTTATGGTTCGATTCAGCGATCGATGACTCAGAGTGGCTCCCGTCGACATGCCGAGCAATAACGCAAACGTCACTGCTACATGAATAAAATTCAGCACTCGTCAATGCAGACCGCAAATGCTTGAATGGCACTACCCGTTCAAGACCAAAAAACAGGCTGAATACTGATGCGCCAGGACGATATCCCTTCATCCAATCTGCCACCGCTGAGAGCAATTCAAGCCTTCGAGCAGACCGCCCGTTTTGGCAACCTGGCAAGAGCCGCCGAAGTGCTGGACCTCACGCCGTCAGCGATCAGCCACCAACTGGCCAAACTGGAGGTCATGATCGGTCGACAGTTGTTTGTGCGGGCAGCGCGTGGGGTGACGCTGACACCAGTGGGTGAGCAGTACTTGAAGGACATTTCCGGTTTATTGCAGAGCCTTGAAGTCGCTACCGAGCGGGCAGCGAGTGACGTGAGTCTGGATTGCCTGCGGCTGCATTCCTCCCCCAGCTTTGGCTTGCTCTGGCTAATGCCCCGGTTGGAGTCATTTCGCTTGACCAACCCGGACATCCAAATCAATTTGTCTTGCTCTTACGAATCGCTGCAT
The DNA here is from genome assembly GCF_019218905.1 of Pseudomonas sp. PDM24. Lineage (NCBI taxonomy): Bacteria > Pseudomonadati > Pseudomonadota > Gammaproteobacteria > Pseudomonadales > Pseudomonadaceae > Pseudomonas > Pseudomonas sp. PDM24. Next base: position 1,300,194 of record NZ_JAHUWR010000001.1, read on the forward strand.
TTCAGCCAGGACAAAATCGATGTCGATATTCGCCACGGCCGGCCTAACTGGCCCAGCTATGAAGTGCGCACCTTGCGCAACGAGAGTTTCGCTGTGCTGGCCTCGCCCAAGCTGATCGCGCGCTGCGCGGTATACAACGCAGCTGATCTTCTGGCTGAAGACCTGATTCTTTCCGAAGCGACCTTGCTCAGATGGCCTGAGTGGTTCGCTCAGCATGGCCTGGCGCGCCCCGAAAGACCCTACGCTTTGAGTTTCGACCGATCCTACATGAGCCTGGAAGCAGCGAGTCACGGTTTGGGATTCGCTCTCGAAAGTACGCTGCTGGCGCAAAAATACCTGGCCAGCGGTTCGCTGGTTGAGGTCGCCCCTGAAGCGTTGAGCTCTCCGGTAGCCGCCCACCATTTAGTGTTCCCCAAGGCACACTCCAGTTTTCCCAGAGTCAGGCGATTTTTGAGCTGGATGGAAGGGGAGTTAGGGCATAGCTTCGTGTTTTAGAGTTATGGCCTTCCGAGGGGTGACTACCGTCATTTCGACAATCGAACGCGATCATTGACCCATTCGAATACTCAGCAATCATGACTTTGCGTGGGATTTCAGAGGCTGCACATGGGTCAGCTAAAATCAGTAACCTGGGTCAAAATCGCATCAGCGCCAACACTTTGCACCACATGGTGGATGTCATGACGCCAAAGATTGGTACTAAGTAGCGATTGCCTGCTCGTCGTCGGCCCGGAGCTCGCCCAATACTGAGCGCGCCGGACGCGGTGCACCGAGATGCAGATAACGTAGCTCATCCATAAAGGCACTCCAAAGTGAAGGGCCGCCCTTTTCCAGCACCTCCGCGCGCAAAGACGCTTCCTTGCTCGGATGCGTATGCCGAACGCCCCAGGCAGCCATATGTGCGAGCAGAGGTACAAGCTGTATTGCCGCTTCCGTGAGGCTGTAAATTCCTTTCTGCTGATGTTTCGGATCCGGACATCGTGTCAGCAGGCCAGACGCGGTCAAGTGCTTCAGTCGACTTGCGAGGATGTTCGTGGCGATGCCTTCCTGGTTTTGCTCCAGCAGGGCGCCATAACTGCGTCTGTTCTCAAACATAACATCGCGGATAACGATCAGGCTCCAGCGGTCGCCGATCTGCTCAAGCGTCAGGTTGATCGGGCAGCCCGATCGTCTTGTTTGCTGCACTGCTATTCCCCTTAAATTTCCACTTGCATTATGCAAGTAGCGCAAATATTATTCAACCACTTGCACTTTGCAAGCGCTAAAAGAATCGAACATCTGGGTTTTTCAACACGGGTAACAGCGGCAATTCGGTGCTGCGTATGGCCGAAATGCGGTAACGGCGACATGGCACGATGAGCTGGCGTTTCACCGAAGATCATTACAGTTGTACGGACCAACATACCCCACCACACAGCGGTGGGAGATGGCGAAATTTAATCCGCCTACCCTCCCTCAACCCAACAGATAACGAAGAGAGGAAAAACCAATGAGCACCGAAGAGAGAAACAGGAATTTCGTGCTGGAAGCGTTTGATACGCTGTTCAACAAGCGCGACTATGCCGCGGCCGAACGCTTCTGGTCGCCCGACTATATCCAGCACAGTGCTTATATCGCGCCCGGTCGCGAAGGCCTGTTTGATCTCGTCAAGGCAGCGCCCGCCGAGTTTCGCTACGAAAATGGGCTGGCCGTGGCCTCGGGCGATTATGTCGTACTTCATGGCCGCTTCTCAGGATTCGGCGCCCCGACAAACTGGATCGTGGTCGACATAGTCCGCATCGAAAACGGCCAGCTCGCCGAACACTGGGATGTTATCCAAGACGAGGCCACGCGCGACGGTTCGAAAAGTGGGCTCCCGATGTTTGGCGACAGCTTTCCGAACTGATCCTACTGCGCCGCCCCTGGCGGCGGCCGCCAATTTTTCCTGAGGACAATTACCATGACTGATGCAAAAACATTGCTGTTAGACCTTCTTGCCGTTGTCCCCGACGGCAAGAAATGTGCTGAGCTGTTCGCCGAGGACGGCGTGCTGGAACTCCCATTCCTCCATTCGCTCGGTATTCCGACCCGCCATCAGGGGCGCGAAGCCATCGCGGAGCTCTATGATTTTGTCGGCGGCAACCTTTATCCCGGCTTCAGCTTCAAACCCGAGAATACCACGGTGCTGATCGACACGAAGGATCAGGTGTACGCCGAATATCTGGCGGAAACGCGCGCGGCGTCGACCGGACGTCTCATCCATCACTTGTTCACGGGATACCTCGTTGCCGAGGGCGGCAAAATCAAGTTGCTTCGCGAGTCTCTTAACACGGTGGCCGCGGCACAGGCACTCCACCCAAACGGCGCTGCTGACCTGCCGCCACCGGAGGCGGAGATTTTCTCGGTTCCTCCGGGATATGAAAGCTAGGGTTGCCGAGGCCGCTGAGGCAGCGCACACATCGAAACGCACTTCATCGCCTCATTTAACCTGAACAACACCACCGAGGAAACACTCATGCCAATATTCCACGCCCACATTCCAGCTCAAAAATTCTCTAGCGAAGAGAAACGCGCGCTGGCGGATGCCTTGAATCTCGCTCTTCATGAAGCCATGGATACGCCCAAGGATGACCGTTTCGTCATCATCAGTGAGCACAAGGACGATGAGCTTTTCATCCATCCGACTTTTCCTGACATGAAGAGATCTGACAAGCGCATGGTCGTAACGGTGACGATAGGCACGAGCAGGACAGTGGAGCAGAAACGCAAGCTCGCGGAGTTGGTCACCCGATACGCAGTAGAAAAGGTGGGCGTCAGCCAGGACGATATCAGCCTGATCATGTATGCCGTTCCCTTGGAGAACATGAGCTTTGGCGGTGGCAAGCTGGTCTCTGACATTGACCTCTCCATGCCTTGGGTAAACAAGTAAGAAATACGAAAGCCGCCCCGTTCTTTAGAAACGGCGCAGCAGAATTGACTCGAAACGAATGTCTCGTTCGTTTCTCAGGCGTGGGGCTCATGTGGCTCCGATCCGACACCATGCTCTGGACGGGTATCGGGATGAATGCAGCCATCACTTCGACCATGGTGTTGCGCACGCGCACCGAGCCGGAGGCACTGTAGGCGACAGTCCTTGCGCTCGTCCCCAAAGAGGTAAAGCTATGACCGATTGGCATTTCTACGAACCGGCGCAGGGACATTCCCTGCGGCACGATCCGCTCAACGCCATCGTCGCTCCGCGCCCGATCGGCTGGATCAGTACTGTCTCCAACGACGGCGTACGTAACCTTGCTCCCTACAGCTTTTTTAACCTATTCAGCTACAAGCCGCCGATTATCGGCTTTTGCTCGCTTGGCGCGAAGGACTCGCTCGCCAATGCGCGTGCGACTGGCGAGTTCGTATGGAATCTGGCGACGCGAGAACTCGCCGAGGCGATGAACGCCTCTGCGGCGATGGCGCCAGCGGACGTCGATGAATTCGAGTTGGCGAAGTTGGAGACGCTGCCCTCCGCAAAAGTACGGCCATCGCGCGTTGCGGCTAGCCCGGTGCAGTTCGAGTGCGTGGTCACCCAGATCGTGCAGCTTGAGGCGCAAGGCGGTGTTGCGCTCCCGGCGTGGCTGGTGTTGGGCGAAGTAGTAGCGATCCACATTGACCAGCAACTGATCAAAGACGGCGTGTATCAGACTGCGCATGCGCGCCCGATCCTGCGCGGAGGTGGGCCGGCCGACTATTTCGAAATCGGCGCGGAGCAGCTCTTCACGCTTGAGCGACCAGGCAATTGACCTGGCATCGAGTGACCGAGGCAAAAGGGTGGAAGGCATGAACTGCCGCTGCGCATAGGGTTTACGGCGCCGCCTGACCTCTTTCTACAAGGAGAACTTCCATGTTTCGACGTACCGATATCGCGTTCGAAGCCGAGGGCGGCGTCACGCTGCGCGGCTGGCTCTATATTCCCACCGGCGGCACCGCCCCCTATCCTGCCATCACGATGGCGCATGGTTATGCCGGCGTGAAGGAACACGGCCTGGAGCCATTCGCTGAGAAATTTGCCTCCAACGGCTTTGTCGTCCTCCTGCACGATCACCGCAACTTCGGCGCCAGCGAAGGCACGCCGCGCCAGGATATCGACACCATGGTGTCAGATCGCCGATTGGCGGCGCGCGATCAGCTTCCTCGAAGACCAGGACGCCGTCGACGCGAGGCGCATCGGCTTATGGGGCACGAGCTATTCCGGCGGTCACGCACTCGTGCTTGGCGCAACCGAACGCCGCTTGCGTGCGGTCGTCGCGCAGGTGCCGACGATCAGCGGCTTCGAGCAAGGGCTGCGCCGCATTCCGCCCGATGCTGTCGCCGCCATCGAGGATGCCTTCACGGCGGACGAGCGCGCGCAAGCACGCGGCGAGCCGCCGCGTAGGCAGGCAATCGTCAGCGCCGATCCGGCCGTCCCTGCTTCGTACCGCACCAAGGAAGCCATCGAGTTCTATCTGCAGCCCGTACCCGACGGCGCCTGGGAGAACAGCGTCACGGTGCGCTCGACGCGCGCTGCGCGCATGTACGAACCGGGCACGTGGATTGCGCGCGTGTCCCCCACGCCGCTGCTGATGATCGTCGCGCTGCAGGACACGATCACGCTGACCGATCTTGAGCTGGCCGCCTACGAGCGTGCCGTTGAGCCAAAGCGCCTCGTGACGATTCCCGGCGGCCACTTCGATCCGTACATCACCAGATTCGATCAATCAAGTACCGCCGCGCTGGACTGGTTCAAGGAACACCTCTCCTAACCTCAACTTGCGACAACTCGGGAGCCCGACATGTCTCATCTCACCCATACCATCGAGAACGGCATAGCAACGATCATTCTTGATCGCTCGCCGCAAAACCGCATCGACGACCAGATGGTTGACGAACTGGCTACGGCAGTCAGCGCGATCGAACGCAGTGACGCACGCGTCGTGCTGGTGCGCGCCGAAGGCGAGAGCTTCAGCTTTGGCGGCGACATCATGTCCTGGCCCGATGACACCCCCCGCCAGTTGCGTGCACGCTTCGAGGGTTACATGGACGTCTTCAATCGCTTCGAACGTCTGACCCTGCCTGTCATCGCCGTGGTGCAAGGCTTGTGCGCCGGCGGTGGTTTCGAACTGGCGTTGCGTGCCGATGTAATCTTTGCCGCCGAAAGCGCAACATTCTGCCATCCGGAACAGTCGCTTGCCTTAGTGACCCTGTTGGGCGGCATCTACCGCGTCGCCGAACGTGCAGGACGCGTACGAGCCATGGAATGGGCGCTGACTTCCGAGCGTGTCCCCGCCGCGACGATGGAGCGCTTCGGCGTAATCAACCGCGTCGTCGCCGATGCCGAACTGTTTGCAACGGCGCATGCGTTCGCCGCGAAGTTTGTGCATGGCCCCACACGCGCCCACGCAGCTCACAAAGCCTTGCTGCGAGCCTGGGCCAACGGCGGTATACAGGCGGCCGACGATGTGATGTTCAACATTGCCATGCCCTTGTTCGAGACAGAAGACGTGAAGAACGGGCTTGCTTCGGCCATCAAGGCCCTGAAGGCCGGTACGCCGCGTCTGGAGCTCGAATTCAAGGGGCATTGATTTCCCATACGCAAACCGACTCAAGGAGAGGAACATGTACAAATTGCTAGCGCGGGTAGGCGAGGTGCATGAAAGAATCGGTGCGCTGGAAGCGGCATGAACCGCACAGCGTCACTATCGTTACCGGGGCGCACTACGGGCGCTGAAGGCTGTTCAGTGCCTACAAACATTCCTCTATCGCCATTGCCACGGTGGTCTACCACGTTCAGCCGTTCATGCTGGTCGGTCTGGGTGTGCTGTTTTTCGCTGAACGCCTCAGCGCCGCCAAGGTTGGCTGGCTGCTGTTGGCCTTCGCCGGGCTGATGCTGTTCGTGTCCGCCAAGGGCAGTGGGCAGGCCACCGGCGCCGACTACTTGCTCGGCGTCTGCCTGGCCCTGGCTTCGGCCTTTTTCTACGCCGTGGCGGCGGCGATCACCAAGCGCCTCAAGGACCTGCCCGCGCACCTGATCGTGCTGATCCAGATGGTGGTAGGCGTGCTGGTCCTGGCCCCGTTCGTGTGTGATCAAGGGCATGTACCTGCTCGATACACTGGACGCCGGGTCGGACGCGCCGTTGGTGCGCCTGCTTGGAAGCGGCGCGATCCTCAATGAAGTGCTGGCGGCGGCGAACCGGCTGCGCGAGCAATGGGGCGTGACGGTGCAGGTCTGGAGTGTCACCAGTTTCAGCGAGCTTGAACGCGATGCCAGGTCTGCCCAACACGCGCGTCTGGCGGGTGCGCAGACGACACTGGGACATGTCGAGCAATGCCTGGGCGGGTCCGCGCCGGTCGTGGCGGCGACGGACTATGTCAGGGCCTATGCGCAACTCATCGCTCCCTATGTCAGTGCGCCGTTCAAGGTGCTGGGCACGGATGGCTTCGGCTGTTCAGACACCCCCGGCGCGCCCTGCGGCGTTACTTCGAGGTGGACAGCCAGGCGATCTGCCTGACGGCTCTGCAGGCACTGGTGGAGCAAGGACGCCTGGCCGCAGACACGGTCGCCAAAGCCCGTCGTATCATGGACGGTACGGATAATCGCCATGCTTGACCGCCTTGGATAGCCAGGATTGACCTGGGTGGTGTTCCAACTCAGCTACCTGTGGCTGTGGCTGGTGTGGCAGGTGCTGTCATATGACCTTGCGGGTTGGCGTACCTTGCTGGTCGCCACCCATCTGGCTCAGCAGCAGTGCCTGCAGCTCTTTTGCGGGCCGTTGTGAGTGCCCGGTCATCCAGCGTTTAAGTGTGCGACGGCTTGAATCAAAGACTCTCAGGGTCGCCAAAGAACATTTGACTACGGCTCTAAGACGGTGGTTTCAGGATGAAATAAACTAGCGGTGCCCCCAGTTTTGCCCCCGCTCGCACGCAGTACACGAGCGAGCGAGAAAGGGGATACTTGACAGAATTCCAATATGGCACTGGGTGGCTTTTAGTGTAACTCCACATTGGCGTTATATGGAGAGTTGGTACTCATCCTGTATCGAGCAAGGTCGCTCTCGGTCGAGATCAGCAACCTGCTTATCCTGGTGATAAGCTACTTCGCCGTTACTGTGAATACCGGATGCTGTGCCCTGTCTGCCGATTACTATCCCACGCATACACGAGCCACCGATGGGCTGGGTAGCTTACGCCAGAGAAAACATGCATGCCCCGATTCGTTTACTGCAGCAGGCGATGGGCGAGGAGGTGCGTTAGTACCTCCAGATCGAGGTTGATGGGGCGTTCAGTACTGCTGTGTCTGAGAGAGCTCGCGCGTGCCGAGCGCGAAGAACTCAAGCCGCTCCTCTCTAGCCGCACTGCACTGTTTGTCGCGGAAAACTGGAGGGGGACTTTACTGCGTTCAAACCGTTGCATTACTCATCTTCCCTAATGCGGCACTGAGGCGTCGGCACTTACTCATAGCCAAACGTGCGATGCGCAATATAGCATAGGGCTACCATCGTGCTGCCGCCGATGGCCCATAAAGGCTGCCACGCGTCATTGAGGCACGCCTAACGTTCACCGCCCTAAAGAACCGCCTGCTTCAAACGATAACCTGGCATGCGCTTACGTCGAGCCCCCCGGCTTGTGAAGGATCTGCACCCAATGGATTGTGAATTTGATTCGAATCGACAAGCCCGTAACCTTTCTACTGCCCTTTGATCGGTACAGCCTGACGCTTTCGCACCGCTTGCTGGACAGCATGGGGGGCGTATCGCGTTTTTTGCTGAGGGCCATCGAACAGGAGCTTTCGCTCGCCGCGTTGATCGAGGTCACGGCGTTTAGCGAAGCAGTGCTGCTCAACCAGTTGGCCTACCTGCAGGCTCACCATTATCTGCAGGTAGAAGAGGGCGATGATGGCCTGCTTTTGTGGCTGACACCGCGAGGCGCTTCCATCGTGCAGGTGGAGCGCTTGCTTGAGGACTCGCGCCTCAGTATCTGGATGGATGCCTTTACCCTCTCTCGCCATGCGGTGCACATGGTGATGTTCGACGACTGCGCGACATTACCACCTCCCATGCCAGCAGATGATGCACTCTCGGCCGTTGTCGTCAATGTGCCTCGCCGAACAGGGCGGGCAGGGCGACCTCGGCTCTTCGATGATGCCAACCGCCTGAGGGGGCTGCTTGAGCAGAGCGGGCTGAAACAACTCCTCGAACATTGCTGGGGAGCCGATTGCGAATTGATCGCCAGTGAGTTCGAACACTGGGAGTTCGAACTTGGTAAAGACGAGGGTGAGCAAGCTGAGTTGCAGGTGCCCGTCGAGTATGCTGCGGGGGAACTGCTGCTGCGCTTGAAGACATCCAGCAATCAATGCAAACCAGACGCGTTGCCACTGCTGACCTTACCGGTGATCGAGCTTACACACTCCTTTAAGCGAGTTGCGCATTTCCCATGGCCAGTAGACCTGCCGCCTACGTGTGTTCAGCGGCTTGAGTTGGTCAGCTCCGGCACCTTGACCCGGTTCGCGGAAAACGCAGTGGCCGAGGCTGAGGATGCCAGGCATTCCAAACTACCCATGTGCCCTGAAACAGCCGTCCCAGCAGCGCTTGGCACGGTGACCGTGCCGCCAGGCATCTCCATGCAAGCCAGCACCAGAACTCTGCGGCTTTTGTGTTCCATGGATGAGGTGCAATTTAGCCGTCATCTGCAGTGCACCCCTGACGCATTGATCCTGTCCCATAACCTCATGACGACAGAAACGGCGGAACTAGCATGATCACTGTCAACGTATTCGCGACCTTGTTCGACTGGGACGATAAAACCACGGAGCGGGTCAAGCGAGCCAGTGGCGTGACACGCACCCTGTATACGATGGCTCGCACGGGAAAAGCAGCCGCCAGCCCGCTGATTTTCGTCGAGGCGGGGCTGGCATTTCTGGATGCCTTGGGCGCTTATGCAGATTATCGCCAGGCTAAAAGTAATACACAGGCGCTGGAGGCCGAAGGTGAAGCACTACGCCGTGAACTCAAGGAACTCGAGAAGCAATTCCGGATACAGGCCAAGACGCGAGACTTGAAGTTCAGTGCGCAGATGGACGCGTTGCGCAATCAACTGGAGGAACGTGACGTGAAACTGAGCATCGGGGTTGCGAACCTGGAGAAACTGGGCAGGCATATCAAGCGGCTGGGTGATTATGTGACCCAGCAGCGGTTTGCGTTGGCGCCCAGTTGCGTGCCCTTGTTGAAATTGGAGCGCACCTATTATCAGTTGGTTGACGCACAGCTCAGTGCAGCACTCACGCTTGTAGACGAGTAAGGAGCCCACTATGAAAAAGGCAAAGCCGCAAAAGACTGCATCCGACGAGAAGGCAGGCGACAGCGAGAAGGTCACCTTGAAAAAGCTCGACCACGCCGCGGGTATCGTCAAAGCCGCTCTTACCACGGGCGGCAAGCTTGCCGATTGGGGTAAGCAAGCCACAGCGAGCAAAGCCTCGATTGAAGGCAGCAGGGCGCGCGTGCGCGCCGCCGAGGAGAAGACCCAGCAGGTGGCATGGAACGCTACGCAAAAGATGCATGAAACCGAGCGCCTGCGGCAGAAGGATTCCAATGAGCACACCCAGGCAATGGCCAAACTGCAGATGGAGCATGAGCAGATGGTGACCCTCGACCAGGAGCGGGGGCGTGTCCTCGATAAGATGCTGGAGGAGCCCACTAGCCTTGACCAACTGACGCACAGCTACCGCGCGCTCATTCCACCCAAGCCCTGAGACGGACGTCCTATGTATCAATACGTTGCCGCCGGCCTGTTCGTACTAGGTGCAACGGCTGTCGCCTGGCTCCTGGATCGCGAAACCGATGAAGAGCGCGAGTTGCATGAGGAATTGGAACGGCGTAACGCCCGGGCGCGCAGTGACTATCAGGCAGCCAGCAAGGCGGACGCCAGGGAGCAGGCGCGCGCGCATGAAAGGGCCGCGCTTGGGTTGAAGGCTGAGTATCAAGAGTACTGCTTCAAGTTCCGATCCCGGCTCCAGGGCCCCGCCAAAGAGTTCGACGCGCTGGCGCAACGGTTGGCCAACGACTTGGCTGATGTGTCGATCAGCCCCTACAGGCGTAACGCATTACGCCTGCTGAGCGGTCGCCTGCAAGACACGCAAAATCGCCTGGCTGGCTTTTTCGCGTACTGCGAGTGGTACTTGCACACCTTGGAAAAACTCGCCCAGCGGCAACAGTTCAGTGACCTGATGAGCATGGCGCAGCCGCAGTCCCGGCTGCCTGACGACTGGTTCTACAGCGGTAAGGTGGTCTTGGCATCAGTCGCGGAAATAGATCATGCCTTCAACGCCTATCGCCAGAGGCTTGAATTGCGTGCGGAGAAACAAGCTGACGCTTGGACCGACACGCAACAGCGCTCGCTGATGATGCAGTATCCCGATCAGAACGCTGTGCCGGTGCAGATGATAGGCAACGCAAAACGGCCGGACTTCTTCAAAGCCTGTGTGTTTCGTGGCGCCTTGCACGCCGAACACATACTTGAAAACGTGCCGTGCACAGCCTTCATAGAAAAAGCGCGAGTATCGCCACAGCATGGCGACGGTTACACCGTGCGATGTTTTCCAAGCTTCTGTTCCGTCGACAAACAGCAGGCCGCGAACGCCGGTATCGTCGCATTCCTGCCGCGCAGCGAGTCGAGTTTCCCCGGTAAGCTTTACCCCCGTGGTGAGCGTATTGAGGTTTACGTTCATTACTACGATCTGCTGTTGAGCAAGGACCAGGTGACTGTGACACAGCACCCAGAGTCACTTCGTCACGGCGAACAGAGTACGGCACCGGTGTTCATCCACGTGGACACTACCGTACACGACCTCCAAGGTCTGGAACGTGAAAGCGTCGGCGTGCCGTGGCAGCTACGGAGTACAGTTGAAGTCGATGGCGTGCTGATCGTCTCTCTGCAACTTGGCGCATGGCAGGTCGAGGCCAAGGTCAGCGCCAAGCACGCTCAGCTAGAGATCTCGAGCTTGATACGCACCGGTTTCGACAGTGTTGATCTGGATACTTTGCCTTGCCCGGTGCGCTTGATCGACGTGAAACTTAAAGACAGCGTCTTCTGTGATGCCTTGCAGTTCGAAGCTTTTCTGACGTTTTGCCGTCAGCAGACGCTGTTCGCTGGTGATGGCCTGGCACGCAAGCGGGCTGGGCAGTTTTTTGAACGGTGGAATGCGGTCACTGATTACCTGTTGGCTGAAACTGGACATATCGTTTTCAGCTTGAGTGATGTCACCGAGTTGGATGAACGCAGCCTGGAGTGCGCCTGCAACTTGAGTCTGGACGACGGCTTAATGAAGCTGATCGAAAAGGCACGTAATACGCCACGGTTGTTCGTAGAGCAGTTGTTCCTGAGTGCCAATGGCGAACAGCGCTGGTTGCAGGTCGCCGAGTTGCATGGGGTGCCAGAGGCCGTTGCTTCAAAGCGTTATCAAGTCGAGCATAAAGGTCTGAAGCGGCCGGCCCCCAATAGCGGATACCTCGGCGTGCAGCCGTCTCAGTACCGAATCCGGTTCCCTAACCGCGGTGAACTGGCAAATCTTGGAAGGCAAAAGGTCGCCCTTCAGGGGTTCTTGGGGGGACGCCTGGTAAACCGGGAACTGCAGCAGATTCTGTTGATGCCGGACCGGTACGCTCCGAAACCCGATCCCTTCTGGCGTGAACGGGTCGCTGACGGCTTGAAGTGGCGGGATCCCAATTGGCAGGAACCTGGCAAAGCGAAGGCGGCCAAGCAGGTTATCGAGGCGGCCCTCATTGAGTCCAATTTGTACTTGGTCCAGGGGCCACCTGGTACGGGCAAGACCACCTGCATCGTCGAATTGTTGCACCAGTTGTTTTCCGCAAAGCCCGACTCCAAGGTCCTGGTAGTTTCACAGCAGAACACGGCGGTGGATAACGCCCTGGATCGTTTCCTGGAGCAGTTTCCAGGCTTCAGTTCCAATGTCCTGCGCATAGGTAACGACGTAAGCAAGGTTCAAGTCGAAGTACAGCCGCGCATGACCGAGAACGTGTTGATGGAGTATCTGCGTGCACGCCAGCAGGACTACAGCCTGGCCAGTCTCGAAAACTCCGTAAAAGCCGATTGGATCGAATCCTGGATGGATAGCATCTACCATCCCTCGGATCAGGGCCGATCAACGTTCGATGACGAACTGGCTGAACTCGTTGTCCAGGATCACGGTTTGATCGGCGCTACCTGCGTGGGGCTATCATCACGGCGTTACGGCATGGATCGGCTCGCGTTCGACATCTGCATTGTGGACGAAGGGGGAAGAGCAACGGTTCCCGAACTGCTGATTCCGCTGATGCGCAGCCGTAAGGCAATTATTATCGGCGATCACTTCCAGCTTCCTCCGAGCATCGGCCGGGCCTTGCTGGAAGCCGACGCAAAAACGGCGTTGCCGTTTCTCGAAGAGACATTCCTCAAGACCAGCTTTTTCGAGCAGCTGTATGACAACCTGCCAACGGCGTGCTCCGGCAGGCTTGTGGAGCAGTTCCGCATGGTCGAACCAATCGGGGATCTGGTGGCTGATCTGTTCTACACCAGAGATAACGTGAGGGGGCTGCACAATGGAAAGGTGCATGAGCGCGAGCATTTCCTTGACCGGGAACACTGCCTCCGCTGGGTGGATGTGCCTCATGGCAAGGAAGGAAACGAGGGCGACGGAGGCACCAGTTTGTTCAATGATGGGGAAGCCGAGGCGATAATTGACTTTCTGACAACTTCCGCACAAAAACTGGCTGTACGCCAAGCTGATGCACCTGACAGTTTTGAACGCAAGACCGTCGCAATCATTACCCCTTACGGCGCTCAAAAACGCCTGATCAACAAACTGTTCTCTGCGCTTAAAAAGACCGTGGCTGTTATTGACCAAGTGTTCGAAGTAAAGATCGATACGGTGGATAGCTTCCAGGGAAGCGAGGCGGATATCGTGCTGTATTCGACGGTTCGAACACAGGGAGGAATTCGTTTCCTGTTGGACCGACAACGCCTGAATGTTGCGTGCTCCCGGGCGCGGGAAAGTCTAACGTTCTTCGGCCACGCTCAGTTTCTGCGCAGGCAGGAACGCGGTAAGAACGCGTTGTTCAGTTTGATCATAGAGCGTGGTGCGAGGGCCACGGCATTCAATCGTGCTCTGGCCAAGGTGCAGAAGAAAAAAGAGTCTCTTTCGTCACGCGGGTAGGCTACTGCACGCATTTTGACAATGTCAGGGGCGCTGGCAGGACTGACTACGGCTAGCCGCCATCGAACACATTACAAGGATCGTCATATGAACCAAGCCGTGAGCGAACGGCAATTTGCCCCACATCTGTCGCTTGACGTGGAGGGCATAACCGTTGCTTCCACGAACCTGGACAATGTGTTCAACGCCAGGAAGGTTCCATCCAGCGACGGCAGCTATATTTTCGGTAGATTGACTTTGCCTGAATATCAACGCCCATATCGCTGGAGCGAAGAGCAACTGGCGCGACTGCTCGATGATTTACGAGGCTTCTTCAGCACGGATGCCCCGGGTCACGATTTCTACCTGGGTAGCATCATCCTGCACCAGCAAGGTGGCGACGGCCGTGAGCGTGGAATTCTGAATATCATCGACGGCCAACAGCGCATCACCAGTCTGGCGCTGCTCTATTGCCTGCAGAAGGGCGACAAGGGCGCACCTGCGTTGGAGTTCAACTCGCCAGAAAGTTATCGGCGTATCCAGCAGAATTTCCGGTGGCTAGAGCAGCAAAAATTGCCGCGGATAGACTTCTCGCGCATCAACGTGACCCTGGTCGTCACGCGGCGAGAAGACGACGCCTACCGCTTTTTCGAAACACAGAACACCTCTGGCGTTCGTTTGGGCGGCGCAGACATCATCAAGGCTTATCATTTGCGCAGCGTGCTTGCGGCTACGCAGGATGATTTTGCCCGGACCTGGGAGCGCCTCGGTGATCTCAAGACGCTGGTCGCAACGCTGATGAAGTCCCGTCATTGGGAGAGCCTGCGCTGGCGAAATGTTGCCAGCGATCGTGACCCGCTGCTCGAACGCAAGCAGATCGTCACGGAGTTCGCCGAGAGAACGCTCGCCAATACTGCCGATACTGCCTATCGGCCCTTACAGGTGCACCGCGATGCCGGGGGCAAGGAAATGCATAGCGTCCAGCCGGGGTACGCCATGCGACAGCCTCTGGGCGCCGGGGTTAACACGATACGTTACGTCGCCTACTTCCATAGCCTTCGCCAGACGTTACTCGACGTCGGTGAAGCACCACCTAAAGGCTCGTTCGCCTACTACTACAAACGCTTGTCCAAGGATGCGTGCGGCAGCGTGTTCCTGAGCAGGGCATACGAATGCGCTTTGCTGATGTATGCCAGCCAGTTCGGCACCGCCCGGCTGCTCGAAGTCAGCCTGTGGATGTTCCGGGTGATCTTTTCGATGCGCCTGATCAGGGAGGTCAGCGTACGGGAAGACGGTGTTCAAGCGCACATCAGGGACAATCCGCTGATGGACTGGATCGCCAGCAGCCATAGCGAAGATGAGCTATTGGAGTACTTGCGTAGCTATAAATACACTCCAACCGGGGCGGGACTCGATAAACACAGTATCAAGAAGCGCTTCGTAGAGTCGGTTTCCATCACGCTTCACTTGAACCTGCCGTGGCCGAACCCGATCCGTGTCGCCGCTGAATATGATGCCGAGCTGTGTGCCGCCATCAAACGAATCAGCCTTGCTGACATTGCCCGCCAAGGAGGTAAATGATGAGTGCTCAAGTCCAGTCCTATGTACAGACTGCCGCTACGCTGTGCCAGCAAGGTATATCGCTGACTATTCCCTGCTATCAACGCCCGTATATCTGGCCCAGTGACGACGTGGAGGCTCTGCTGGAGCAGATCATCCTGGCGAGCGAGCGCGATGCCGACGATCAACCCGCACAAGCGCATTACTTTTTCGGCACCGTGCTGACCAGCGAAGTGGTTCCGGGTTCAACTTCTGATGCTGCCATCGTCTACGAACTCATCGATGGCCAGCAACGAATGACGACATTGATGGTGCTGGCGCTTGCTCTCTGTTCGTTGATGCCATCTTCGCCGCTGCGGTCGCTGGTGGTCCTGGGCAATGCTCCGAGACTTACCTTCAATATTCGTGAAGAAGTCCAGTCTCGGTTGAGCGCCTGGGCGGGTTTGACGGCGGACATTGAGCCGGATGAAAAGGAGGTTTCGAATCCCTACCTCATACACTTGAGCGCTGCCCGAAAAGTAGCCTGCGACAGATTCAAGAGGTTGCAGGCCAAGGGCGGCGAGCAAGCCCTTGAGCGCGTCGGGGACTACCTGTTCAACCACGTGACCTGGGTCAACAATGTCATGCCCGCGGGCATGGACCTGAACAAGCTGTTCGCGACGCTGAACACCAGCGGGCTCCAGCTTGAGCAGACGGATATCCTCAAGGCTCGCTTGATGAAACGTATCAAGCAGAACCGTGCCACTTACGAAGGCATCTGGCAGGCCTGCGAAGATATGGGGAATTACTTCGAGAAAAACCTGCGCGATGTCTTCGCGGGTACCCATTGGGGGGCTTTGAGGTTCAACGATCTTGCGGATCATTCCTTCGACCATTTTACCCTTGAGCGCCCTGCAGACGGCTACGCAAAAGGCCGCACGATCAGCGAAATACGTTCGATGAAAGTGAAGGACGAGGCGGTTGAAGTGCCGCGCGAGAAGGATGAGGCTCGCTATCAGTCAGTCGTCAGCTTTGGCCTGTTGCTGATGCATGCCTTTCGAATTTATCGGCACACTCAGAACAGGCGTGATATCGGCTCACGACTCAACGACAGCAACCTCAATGAGTGTTTCTCCGGCTTTATCGAAACGGCCACTGCGGCGCAAGCCAAGGAGTTCATGGAATGCCTCTGGAACGTGCGATTTCAGTTCGACCGCTGGGTCGTCAAGTGGGTGCGCCTGGGTGAAGAAGATGAACGCACCTTGCGCCTGAGCACCATCAACAATCGAAGCAAAGGCAATGGCCCCGATTGGCGCACGGTCACTCTGGATACTTCCGACTTGAGCCAACTGCAGAGCATGCGTTACCTCACGGGTGAGCGCAGTGCTCAGTATTGGCTGACACCGTTCCTGGGCAGGCTGGTCGACTCGCCTGATATGAAGGAGCATCAAGTGCTGGCGTTGCTCGAACAGATCGATAACCAGCTCTCGCTCACCGAAATGACCCAGAAGGAAGCGAGCTATCGGCTGTTGTCCAGTGACACCGCCGAGCCGGTGTCCATCACAACGACAGTGGCTTATCTCAAGGAGCCCAATGGCACGAGTTTCGAGCACTACTGGTTCCAGAAACTGGAATACATTCTGTGGCGTGAACGCAGCACCTTCAACTGGCTTGACCTTGAAAAGCTGCACCTGTACAGGATTACGTCGAAGAACTCGGTCGAACATGTGCATCCGCAAAACGAAGAGTTCCGCAGGACATTACCTGACGAGTTGCTACACGGATTCGGCAATCTGGTACTGCTCAGTCCGGGTGAAAACTCCTCGTACAGCAACCTGGCGGTACTCAAGAAGCAAGCGGCATTCCGCGCCAAGCCCAAGTACGACTCCTTGAAACTGGCGCACATGTTCCACGTGTTGGGCAAGGGAGACGATTGGGGGCAGGACCAGATCAAGCAGCATGCGCAAGCGATGTTCTCGCTCATCGAGGCGCACTACGGCAAGTGAGCGTTCTGCCGCAACCGGGTGCAGGGCAGCAATACAGGGCTCGGGTAGTGGTGGACGCCACTGGTCGCAGTGCGGCCTTGTGTCGAAGTCTGGGCCTGCCCAGGCACGCGCAGGACCGTCTGGTCTGCGTACATGCACTACTTCCAGCTATAGAACATGACCAGGATCGTTGCACACGAGCCAGTGCTGATATGGACGGGTGGTGGTACAGCGTGCGTGTGCCCTCGGGGGAGCGGGTGCTGGCCTACCTCTGGATGCGGGCGATCCGGCGCTACGCGGGTTGCGCAGTGCGCAGGCTTTGCTCCTTTATGCAAGGCGCCTTCCACTGTTAGCGCCAGTGTTACCTGAGAGCGTTTCGCATATTTCGACACAGGTGCGGCCAGCCGGCAGCGCGGTCTTAAATATAGCCGACGGTGTGCCAGGACCGGGGTTTTACGCAGTGGGCGATTCGGTGCTTGCTTTCGATCCGCTTTCGTCGCAGGGGTTGTTCCATGCGTTGGCCTCGACGGAAAGAACTGCCACAGCGATTGCCCGTGAGTTTGAGGGCTATCTCAGCGCCGGCCAGCACTACTTTTTGGAGATGCGTCATGTGCAGGCGCGCTATTACAAGCATCTCGCTGCAACCTACGCCAGGCCGGTGCGCTACTGCGACCGCCCGTTCTGGGCGCAACGGCGCGATCAGGTTGATTGGATGGGGGCGGGATGAACCGCCACACGTGCGAGGTGGCAGCCCTTAAGGCCGCTAGACACCCTGGGTGTTGCTACGCAAGGTCCGTAAGCACGGCCCAGCCAGTCGCGCGAGGTGACGGGAGTTGCTGTACCGATAGCGTGCGGCAGGAGGGCCTCTAGTCGGTCGGTGATAACGCTCAATCGCCAGTAGCCAGTCCTCCCCGGTGATATGGTGCTCTTGAAGGGTTTCTGCGGCGATATCCAGCTACCCCATGTATGGGGTCAAGTGTTCGAATCACTCCGCCCCGACTATATTTTTCAATGACTTAGCCCAATCTGAAAAGATTGGGCTTTTTCATATCTAAAAAATACCCCCACATTTACGCCCACAATTTTTTATTTCATCACGCGTGTGACGGTCGCCACTTAATGATGATTTGCTGCTGGTTACCCACCGATACCAACGACTCCAAAATGACGCTCTCTGGAGCGCCAGTCTCTCGGCACTCGTCGGGAATCAGTAGTGATGACCGGTGATCGCAATAGTGGAGGTGGCAATTTGCCTCTGTGTCGGTGGCTTCTTGGTGAAAACGCAGATAGTGTATCCATTTTCGCACCAAAAATAGGCCGTAGCACCACAGGAATGGCCTTTAGATGCTATATGAAGATATGTCCTAGACCCTTCGCTAGTTTTTCGAACTGACAGCGGAGGACGGTTTGTAATGTACGGATAGAAGCACTGGTAGAGGGAAGAGATGAGCCAGGTATCGATGGTCGGGGAGTTGGTTCATTCCGACACGTTTCCCGGCATTGGCAAGTTGTCGCGATTGAATCATGAGAGCGGCGAGTGCGAAGTTGTCTTCTTTGAGTCCCCCCTGAACCCAGAGGCGCGAAGGGTCGGAGTTAACCGAGATGAGTTGAGAAAGGCCCCACTCTATGAGGAGGCTATAGTCTATTGCCGAGATTCATCTACAGGAATTTGGCGCCGTGGTCGGTACGGAGGGGCGCGACCATTTGGTCGGCATCTCGTGATTTTTCGCGTCGAGGATAATGACCAGACCGTTCTGAGTATTGACGATATCTATTGTCTGAATTTGGGGGCGTCAGGTCTGCTTGACCCTTCGGCCTTCCTGGCGGACCGCGCCAACGATGCTCCCTTTTTCTGCTCTCTGCGCCATGATTTCTTCGCGGCCTATATTGAGCAGCGCGCAGCATGTCGTTCTATCGGTGCGATTACGAGCAGCAGTGTGGAGTTGGAGCCACACCAGATTGCTGTAGTCAGGCGGGTACTTCAGGACCCTTCTCCCAAGTACTTGTTGGCGGATGAGGTGGGCTTGGGCAAGACAATTGAGGCCGGTCTGATCATTCGGGAGCACGTACTAGAAAGAAAGCGTGCAGCCAACGTGTTGATTGCCGTACCCGCTGCCTTGCTTGGCCAGTGGCACGCGGAATTGGTGGGGCGCTTTCATTTGGGCGAGGTGATATCCCTAAGGAGCAAACCACATCAGCTGATTCGGGTTTGCAGTCACGAACAATTGGAAGAGGCCTTGCTCGACGATGGGCAGCCTAGCCTGCTTGTTGTAGATGAGGCGCACCAGTTGGCGCCGTTGGCCTGGTCTACCGATGCATCTCTAAGCGCTCGGTTCCGGGTATTGGCGAAAGCCTGCCAAGCAGCCGAAGCGACTTTATTGCTATCGGGCACCCCGTTGAATGGGAATGAAAGGAATTTTCTGGCGATGTTGCATTGCCTGAGCCCTGAGGCGTACGAACTCTCGGAGATGGGGGTACGACGCTTTATCACCCGTGTGGAGCAGCGAGAATGGCTCGGAGGGTTGCACAGCGCTCTGACTCCGGGAAACTCCAACGCTGCCTTGGAGCAGATTCTGCAGGACCTGGGAAGCAAGTTCCCTGAGGATCTGGGGTTGCATGCTCGAATCAAGAGTTTGCTGCCATTGGTGGATCTTTTTGCCGATGAAACCGGTGTACGACGCGAGCAAGAAGTTATCGCGTTGCGAAAATTCATTGGTGAGAATTACCGCTTGCACCAACGCATGCTCCGCAATCGTCGCGAGATGGGGCACCTAGCGCAGTTGTTCCCTGGGTTGGCCGGATTGCGGCGGAGTTACTGGCATATGGATCCACGAGTCGCGCCACTGGACATGTTGTTGGAGGAGTATCGCAGCCTAGCTAGCAGAGATCCTGACAAGTACCAGGCGATGAGTCCGCAGCAGTACCTAGAATGGGTAGACGATCTCTTGGTCAGCCCATTGTTAGTCGAACGCCGTGCCACGCAGGCGAGCACGACTCGATGGTCAACACTGCAAGCGACTGAGAGAGAGTTCCTTGCTGACATTTCCAGGCAGGCCTTGCGTGAGCAAGAGTGCAAGGATCGCAGCTTGTTTGAGAGTGTGGGTGCCTGGTTGGCTGAAAACGCCGGCGGTAAAGTCGTCGTCTTCTGCGGCGATTGTGGGGTCGCTGAACATGTATTTGCGGTGTTGAAAGATTCTCTGACTGTGGATGTAGAGCTCTATATCCCAGAGGGAGAGTTACAGTTCTTACAATCGAGCGGATTCGTGCGGGTATTAGTTTGTGATCAGGGAGGAGAAGATGGGTTGAATTTACACGGTGGGCGGAGGCTCGCCGTGCATTACAGTTTGCCAAGATCTTTCAGTCGGATCGAGCAACGACTCGGACGCTTGAACCGTTACAGTGCAAACTTGCCTGGTGTTCGGCCTGTGGAAAGTCTGGCTCTGCTTTCCGATCACGATGGGCTGTTCCGCAGGTGGCTGGATTTACTGGATGGTTCGGTGGGACTGTTCAACCAGACGGTAGCGAGCCTGCAGTATGTGCTGGAAGAACACATTGAGCAGGCTTGGCAAACCGTTGCTCAATCGGGGGATGAGGCATTGCTGGTCAGTGCCACGTATCTAGGCGGCGAAAATGGGGTGCTTGCACGTGAGCGTCGCCGGGTCAAGGTGCAGGAGGAGTTACTGGCGCTGGATGAAGATGTCGCAAGCGCCAGCCAGTTTGCCGAGCAAATTGCCCACGCAGACGAAGTCGCCGAAGAGCAGATCGGGCGGATGTGTACTTGGATGACCCGTGGCCTAAGTTTCAAGCTAGTGGGAAGTCTGAATGGGCTTTTCAAACTGGGCTTCGCATTTGACCCCATCGCTCACGGCGGGCGTACCTTGGTGGATGTGCAGACCTTTATCAAAGGCTGTATCACCGGCATCGATCCAGACAGCGGTAACCCTCCATATACCGCGCCCATGAGCTTTTCCAGGCAGCAGGTATCAGGTCAGGCCGGAGCGTACCCGTTCCGATACGGTCAGCCATTCGTGGATTCGATCTATAACTTGACTATGGGGGATTCCCGGGGAGCAACAAGTGCATTTTTGCGGGTTCTGGACAACAGCAGTTTGCAGGCCCCGAAGGTTTTCTTCCGTCTCAACTGGCTGGTGTCTGCTACAGGATTGAACTGCACACGGCAGGCGCAGATCATCGGAGATGAGTTACTTGCCCCCGCAATTTATGGCCATTGGCTGACTGAAGATGGCAGCCTTGTAACATCCGAGAGTACCTTAAGATCCCTTGAGTGGCCCTATAA
Source organism: Pseudomonas sp. PDM24 (assembly GCF_019218905.1). Taxonomy (NCBI): domain Bacteria; kingdom Pseudomonadati; phylum Pseudomonadota; class Gammaproteobacteria; order Pseudomonadales; family Pseudomonadaceae; genus Pseudomonas; species Pseudomonas sp. PDM24. Next base: position 1,321,195 of record NZ_JAHUWR010000001.1, read on the forward strand.
GAAACCAGCGAAAGGAGTTATCCGGGACCTGAATCTGCGCCATGACGTCTGGCCTGAACTAGAGTTCCTTTTGCCGGCGAGCGAGTGGAAACGCTTGGTTCTGAACATTACTGAATTGAGTCGTCAGCAAGTCAGGAGTAACGCGCGCGGAGCGCAGAATTTAGCGTTTGAACCGCAGTTGCACCTTATGTCGATACATGCCCAAATTTTGTGTTCGAAAAATTTGCTGGAGAAGGCATGAAGCAGGCCGACTGGAATGCATTACAGAGAGCCTTGCTGTCTCCCGGGGAGACGCACGATGGGAACGTTGTCGAACCGTTCTTCCGACGTCTGCTGGCGGTGATCAGAGACTCAAAGGCCGGTCATGCCGATCGCGCTTTAGCTTGCCGGGATGTATTTGGCTGCGCCCAGGCACATTGTGTCGCCCATTTGGCGCTACAACTCCCTACCGGCTCCGTTTCAGCGGAGCACTTGGCCCGTGCTGGACTGATCCAGGATCCTTTAACGCGCCAAGTGCGACTGGATCAAACTCTGGAGGAGCCTGAGTTGGCAGTTTATAGGCGCCAGCGTCGCCGATACCTGCAGCAAATACCCATGGACGTGGCGCTCAGTGGCGTTTTGGAGAATGCGGGGTTTAGTCGCTATAACGGACGCGGTCAGCAAGCTGCGGTACGCACTCTGCTAACCTCGCCCGCGGATAGTACGGTAATAGTTAATTTGCCGACTGGCTGCGGAAAAACTCTCGCTATTCAGGCGATGAGCCTGTTCGCCTATCGGCAGAAACTAGTACTCGTTGTTGTGCCAACTGTAGGCCTAGCGATCGAGCAGGCCCAGCGTGCTGGCGAAGTGCTGAAGGCTGCCGGCTCCGATCATGGAGGTAGTTATTTCTGGACTGGCGGACAAGCGGATGAGGAGCGTAAGCAGATACGCGAGCGTATGCTAGCCGGTACTCAACGTCTGTTGTTTTGTGCGCCAGAGTCGGTCATCACGGCACTTCGCCCCGTTTTATTTCAATTAGCACAGCATGGTCTGCTGGGGGCCATGGTGATCGACGAAGCACACCTGGTTGATCATTGGGGAGCAGAATTTCGTCCAGAGTTTCAGTTGCTTGCTCCCTTGTTCCACTCCCTCAGAGAGCATTCATCAAGCGCCATTCGTACCCTGCTTATGTCGGCTACTTTCAGCGCCTCAACCCTAGAGTTGTTGAAAGACTCCTTCGTTCCTGATGGCTCTCAAGCCATTGAGGTCAACGGTAGCTTTTTGCGTCCCGAGACAAACTTCAATGTACGGAAGACTTCAGGAGAGCAAGAGCACCGGAATGTTGTGCTTGAAATGTTATGGCGTTTGCCTCGTCCGCTCATCCTCTACACAACAACACGAGAGGACGCCGAAAACTGGTGGAAAACGCTGATTGCACAGGGGTTTAGTCGGGTCGGGCTGTTCCATGGGGAGACCGACATATCATCCCGCAAGCTCCTGATTGATCAGTGGCAAGGCAACGCCCTGGACATTATGGTTGCGACCTCTGCGTTCGGTGTGGGCATGGACAAGAGCGATGTGCGTTCAGTGTTACATGCGGCAGTGCCAGAGAATATGGATCGCTTCTATCAAGAGGCCGGCCGCGGAGGGCGTGATGGCAACGCTTGCTGGTCCTGGCTTATTTTTCATCCAGCACAGGTTGTGGTGGCGGAACGTTTGTCGAAGGCGAAACTTATTTCTACTGGACTGGGACTGGCCCGCTGGAAGATGTTACTCCAGAGCCGTCAGCGTAAAGGCGATAGCTACTTCACTATCTCCCTAACGGCATTGCACCGGGACCTGCAACGTCACAGCGAAGGTAATGAGGATTGGAATATGCGCACGCTGCTGCTGATGCAGCGCGCCGGGTTAATTCGCCTGTGTTATGCGCCGCCTGAAGCCCCTCTCTTCGAGGGCGCTCCTATAGAAGAGCATACGACGCTGCGGAGCCAGTATTTTGAACAGTATTTCAATCGTATTGGCGTACAAATCTTGAACGATGCGCACATGTCCGAGGATGTATGGCAGCAGTATGTTGAGCCGCAGCGTTGTCGAGAAAAGCAGGCAAGAGCAATCGGATTCGCAAGCTTGCGCAATTGGTTGAATGATCCACAGCGGCCGCTATGCCGACAGTTGGAAGAGTTCTATCGACCGGGGAGTATTGCTCCTGAGCGCAGTTGCGGCGGTTGCCCCGGATGTCGGGCCCAAGGGCGAGGCGCCTTCACACCAACGCTGAGTACCGTATTTCACCTGAACGGGTTGCCACCGATTTCGCTGCCGAGGTGGATGCCGCCATCGCAAGTGCTACGCCTTCGATATCGGCCAGAAACCTATCGTAGCGTCGAACCGCGAGTGTTACTGCACAACTGGCGGAGATGGTTGACGGAACTTCTGCGTAGCGGACAGGTGCAGGCGATTCGCGCCAGTCGTCCCTTGCTGAATGAGTTGAAGCAGGCTGCTGAACTGAAAGCTCTTCCGTTCTGGTGCGCCTTGGAGCCAGGGGACAGTGCCGGGCACTGGATTGAGTTAGTACTGCTAATGCCTGGCGAAAACCACCTGCCGTCAGTGGGTATGGATGATCCGGCACAATTAATCGTTGCGCCCGAGACAGTGGCTGATCCGCTTCACCGATATCGGAGTTGGTGGGAGTGTGACCCGCAAAGCAGGATTCTGGACGAGTTTGTGAAGGATTTATAAGTATGTCGATGGTAAACAATGCCCATGCGGGCAGCAGTCTAATACTGCTAAACCTGATTGATCGGGTGCTGATACGTAGAGGTAAGCCGGTTGCACGTAGCGATTTATTAGAAATTTTGCGGCCGGACTTGCTTCCCAAAAGCGAGAACGGGGCAAAGCGCTTTGAGTGGAATTTGGATTTCTGGCTGGAGGAAGGACTTTGGCCGCAGGATGGTTTGGGACAGATTTCCGCGCCGACCGGAGCTACCGAGCAAAACATTGCTCATAGGGTTTTGGCGTTGCTCGTAGACAATCTAAATTCGCAGTCCGAGCAGGAAATCTTAGATGGGACACGCAGTGAGCCCTTCTTCCGAGCTATGACCTGCCTACTGGCGCAGCGTCGCTATGTCTTTATGGGCGGCGGAACGGTGAGTGTCTCAAACGTCGCTGAGGCAGTGAACAGTTGGTTGTCAGGAAGAGGGATGAATGAAAGTAACGAGCGCTCCACGTTTCTGGCTTATGGGGAGTTCCTAGGGTTCCTAGAACCGTTTGATAAGGGCTACATCGTCGATCCCACTCTGGCCATCGAGCCCTATCTAGAGAAAGTTTTTGTAGATAGTAGCCCGTTACCGATCCGCGTGTTTATCGAGCGGTTGGCGGAGTATCTACCGATGCTTGATGGCGGGCGCTATCGCTTATTGCTTGAGCCACTGATGGAGAGTTGGCAGCCGGATGACCCATATGAGATCAGCGCGGCGCTTAGCCACGCTCTAGTGCGTTTGGAGAGTGCCTTCCGCCTTCGACTGGAGAAGGCTTCGGACGATAGCGCAAGTATGCGCCTGCAGTTACCAAATGGTGTTCTCCGCCTTGTAGGTGAGATCCATTACCGCGCTGAGGTATCCATATGAGTCTGCTCAATTACTGGCCAAGCCCCGAGAATGTCGTTCAGTGCATTCGTACCGAAGCGGAAGAGTTAGCCGAGCATGTACTGCTGGCGGTGCATGAGCCAATGCAACTGGTCCGGGTCGGAAATGGTGTGGATCAGGAATGTACTGAAGAAGCGCTGCTCAGTCATTTCATGGAAGTAGAGCGACCTATTCCGTTGATTGGCCGTTCGGGCGTCGGTAAATCGCATCTGATTCGCTGGTTGGAAGCCCAGTTGAAGCTCCAGCCAATATCCGACGGCTGGCACATCGTCAGGATTCCTAAGAATGCCAGCTTGCGCCAGGTGCTGGAGAAATTGCTAGATGGGTTAGAGGGCGAAGACTTTGAGCAAGCGCGCGCACGAATCCGCTCTGTCGGCGATTTACTGAAGACGGAGGAGGTTGCGGATCTATTGTTGACCTTTATGGCGCAACAGTTGCACAGGTTAAATGAACGATCCGCAGAGGTCATTCGCTACTACCGCGAGAATCCTGAGGCGCGGCAGCAGTTGTCGATTGAAGAGGGGAGGCGTTGGAAGGATATTCAAGTGCATACCGCACCTGGGAGAGGGCTTTCGGAGTTGATCACTGACTCCAACTTCAAAACGAGTCTGCTTGATCCGAAACACTGTATTTACCAATTCGCAAGCCGATTGACCCAGGGGGCAACCGACCAAGAGTTGAGCCGGAATGATTATGAGATCAGGGAAGAAGACTTAGATTTCAGCTTCAACCTCGATGATCTTTCGCAAAATGCGCGTCAGTATATTGGGCAGGCGCAGTTGAACACCAATCCCCAAGCTCGAGCAAGTGCAGTGCGGGTGTTGAACGAGGTATTGGGCGAGTCTACTCGAACAGCATTTCGTTATCTGTTTAGCTTCAATGGCGGTGGGTTCCAGGAGTTGTTCAAGGATATTCGCCGTACTCTCAAACTTCAGGATCGCACACTTGTGGTACTGGTCGAGGATATGGCAGCAATCTCGGCTATTGAGGACGTCCTGATCGATAGCCTCCTAGAGGAGGCCGTGCGGGATGGAGAGCAAGAGCTATGCACACTTCGCTCAGTTTTAGCTGTAACGGATGGTTACCAGGGATACCTGCGGCGTCAGGATACAATCAAGACTCGAGCACAATATGAATGGTTGATTCGCGATAATGGGCTACAGCACGAAAAGACTCTTGAACGGATCATCAACTTTTGTGGGCGTTACCTCAATGCTGCCCGCCACGGTCGTTCGGCACTAGAGAGTTCTTGGTACACACGTGCGGACGCTGCTCTTTGGCCGCCGGTCTGGCAGGATGAGGAGGGGGCTACAGAAGAGCTTCAGGCGTTTGGCAATGCCCCCTGCGGAGTTCCTCTCTTTCCATTCAATCGTAACGCTATCGCTGCGTTGGCTGACCATTACTGCAAAACCGACGATGAGTTGAGGTTCAATCCCCGTCAGGTGTTGAATCAGATCGTGTTGCGTGTGCTGCGCCACCATCGCCAAAGTTGTGAAGAACATCGGTTCCCCCCGGCAGAATTTGCAGGACTCAAGACTGGCGCCGGCTTGGCGGATCTCTACCGACTTGATGATCCAGCACGTTGTGAAACTTTGGCGGCTATCTGGGGCTACGACAGTCGTTCGATTGATGAGTTGCAGGTTAATTTGGACTCTCAAGTGGCCCAATTTTTTGGGCTGAAGGGGCTAGCCGAACTACTAAGGGAGGGGAAGGGGGCCTCTTCTACGCGGCCGTCTGCGGAAAAGAGAATTGCTCAAGATAATGGAACTGTACACCGAGAGAGGAACCCTCCTTCATCTCTAGATGTCGACCAGCAGAGAATCGAAAAAATTCAGGAAGCTGTTTCGCTTTGGTTTCAGCGTAAACAGAAACTGGATCAGGATCTTGCTCGTGATTTACGCTCAGGGCTGGAACGCATTTATTTGCGATATAGTCGTTATGAGTGGTATGGCTTAAGAGAAAGACCACTTCTCAAGAGAAGGCTGATTCCTATCGAACTTCCATATGCGATAGGTAATGTGGCGGGTTGGACCTTGAAGTTTTGTACTGAGAAAGATTTTTTGCAGCCAGAGCGAGTTGCATTCCTCCAAGGGGTGGCCTTAGCTTTGCTGCGTTACGAATATTTCAATGCCAAATCTTCTGATATTGGTTGGCAGTACTCGAGTGGATTTGATGACTATCTTCGTTGCCAGAATTTCGCTGCGCGTTGGGTTCCAGGAGTTCTACAAACGCTTGCCTCCGAAGATCGTGCCAACCTATCTGTATTGATGCAAGATCAAATACAACTTGCGAAGGGGTTGGGGTTGTTAGGAGACTGCAGTAACGATCGCCAGCGTTTGAATGAGTTGCTCAGGCCTGCGGAGCAAATTCGAGAATCTCTACCGCGGTCTGTCGTTTCGGCGTTGGAGCAGTTTCGCCAACAGACTCTAAGTGAGTGGGATGAGAGGCGGGACGCCTGGCTGAAGTTGGTTTCAGTGAATGATCATGGAATTGATGGCGATCTGGCGCTCAAGCCGCTTCGGGAGGCGCTAAAAGGACTTCAAGAGCAAAAACTGGCACGCCTTGACAAAGAAATCATGCAAGCGTTCCAACCTTCAATTTGTGCCCTGGAAGTTTTGGAGGGTTGCACCCGTCAGGAACAGTTCTATGCCCTGATTGACGAAATGATCGAACTCATACGTGGGGTGAGTGATAACGGATTTCACTATCCACAACCTGTTGACTTTCCGAACTCGAAAAAATTGTGTGTGATACTAGTTGGGCTAAAGAGTAATGACGTATGGGGGGCTATAAAAGGGGGGCACGCGCTTCGACTTGAGGCCGATTCGATCAAGCGACTGCAGTTAGTCAACCAACTAGATGGACTGCGGTTGCGAGAAGTCGTTGAGGCGCTGAACTGCTGGAGCATTTTCTACCAGCACGTACTACCGCGATTGGAGAATGAGAACCGTCTGGTCGGCCTCGATGTCTTGCAACTTTCGCAAGAGTCTGTGACCGAACTGCTTGACGAGTTGATCGAGACCTTGTCGGACTTGCGGGAGGCTGGCCGTGACTACGCTTGAGCAGCAAATCCATGCACTACGCGAACAGTACCATCTTAACCAAACCGCTGGTCAGTCAAGAGTTGCAATTGACGACTGCAGAGGTATCCATGAGCGTTTCAGCAAGTTTGCTGAGCGTCTTAAAGAGTTGCAACGACAAACCACTGCACTTGCAGTGCTCCCAGCAGATGCCCCTGAGTCCATGGACTTGACAGAGGCGTTTCATGACCAACGATCCAAAGTGGAAGCTAGCGTCAAGAGTTTTGTCCAGGTTTGGCGAAAAAATAAGAATCTTGCTCGCCAGGACGATGCTTTGGATAACGCGCAAAAGGCATTGCAGCACTTAACTGAACAACTTTCTGAAAAAGTTGATTCTTGCTGGAAAGCTTGGACTGAGCAGCTTTTTAACAGTTGTGTGGTTGAGAAGGCGATTCTTGAGAATCAGCGTGATATACCAGGTTTAGAAAAGATTTACAGTGAGTATGTCGAACTGCAGAAAAAATTTATTGCTTTGGCTAGAACAGTGCCGTCGACGGTTTGGCCGCTCGAAGAGTTGATGGTTTTGGTAGTTCGTATGCAAGAAGTAAGAGATCGAATGACATTAAATTTGCCGGAAAATGTCAAACAGTTTTTTATGTTGTTGAATCAACGCCGCACCTCAGGGTGTGTCTCCTTGTCAGCGTTAGATAAGGACACGTTTGGTTGGTTGCTAGATAATAATATGCTCGATCAGTTTATAGTAGAACGCAGTCGGAAACTATTTTGATGACTATATCTCTCAAGTGCTTACATGCCGGCCTTGATCGGTTGGAAGAGCTAGAAACATGTTTGTTAGCGTGGGGAGATACTAACGGCTTCTTTACCGAAGACGAAGTGTTGACTGTGTTGAAAGATGTACTGCCCAACCTAAATTCTTTAGACGTATTGCTGGGCCTGTGCGATCACGCGATGCTAATCGAGTCACCGCACCCTGAAGGGTTGTCCAAGAGATATCGGACTCGAATGGGGGAGGCGGTACACCTATACCGTAGTCTGCGTCAGTGGTTCTTGAACAAGCCGGTAGAACAGGCTCGTACTCTTGTATCGGATTTCCGTTTTGTTCGACGAGCACGGAGTTACCCACGCCGTGACCAATACTCGCATCTGCTTTTGTCACGACTGCAACAAGTCATGGGGGATAAGGCGGTAAAGCGATTTGAGGTCCCCCTCCGTGAGTTATTGGGAGATGAGGGGGGGAGCGTGAAGCTTGCTGGTTTCCAGTCGCGTGCGACTACTCGAATCTTGCAGCAGTGGTTTGAGCGTTCTCCTCATACAACCGGAAGCATTGTCTGTGCTGGTACCGGAAGTGGTAAGACTCTGGCATTTTACTTGCCGGCGATGACCGCTCTGGTCGGTGATTTAGCGAAAGACGCGACACCGCGGGTACGGATTTTGGCTATATATCCGCGGCGGGAGTTGCTCAAAGATCAGTTTATGGAAACTTGGAGCCAGTGCCGTAAGTTAGATGGATTGGTTCAATCACAAGCTAACCGAAAGATCCGTATTGGGGCCTTCTTTGGCGATACCTTAGTGGATTTGAAGCATGCCCGTTTAAAAGCCCAGGAACGCAAAATTAATCTGTCGTTTGATCTGCTGCGCTGTGCCAGTTCGGGTTGCGCAGGGAACATGGAATGGCGACTGAGCAGCCTTGTTGAGGACCGCGAGGAACTACATTGCAGTCGTTGTGGCCATTGCGTTCCTGGCGACGAAGTCATTCTGACCCGCAGATCCCAGGCCAAGGTGCCGCCGGATATTCTATTCACTACTACTGAAATGCTGAATCAGCATCTTGGGAACTACGACTTCCACGGCCTTTTTGGGGTGGGCGCCTCGGCGGGGCCGACTTTAGTGCTGCTCGATGAGGTGCATACCTATGGAGGAAGTAGCGGAGCCCAAACCGCCTATTTGTTGCGGCGATGGATGAAACGCAGCGAGTGCCGGCCGCACTTCGTAGGCCTGTCTGCCACATTGAATGATGCTGCTGCCTTCTTCGCCGAGTTGATAGGGGCGAAAGATGGGCATGTTGAGTTAATTGAGCCGGTGGCGGACGAGATGGTCGACGAAGGCGCTGAATACCTGATGCTGCTGCGGGGCGATCCGGTTTCGCAAACAGCCCTACTATCTACCACTATTCAGGCTAGCATGCTGACCCGCCGCATCCTCGACAACCGTGATGGGCGGTCAGCAGGTACCTGGGGCAGCAAAGCCTTTGTATTTACTGATGATCTGGACGTCAATAACCGGTTATATCATCAACTTGCCGACGCCGAAGGGTGGAAGGCCAATGGAAGTAACCTGATTCCGGATCACGCTCCGCTTGCAAGCCTTAGGGGAGGAAGCCATTTTTTGGATCATCAGGGGCGCCTCAAGCGCATCCAGTTAGGGCAGGACTGGCAGGTAGGAATAGATATTGGCCATCCACTTGATGGGGGTGATCGAGCTCGAGTGGGACGCACGTCCAGCCAGGACGCTGGTGTTGACCCTAGCTCCGACTTAGTAGTGGCTACTGCTTCACTGGAGGTAGGCTTCAACGACCCATCGGTGGGCGCTGTACTGCAACACAAGGCGCCACGGAATGTAGCTTCCTATTTGCAGCGAAAAGGACGTGCAGGACGTTCTCGTAGTATGCGTCCATGGATGCTGGTGGTGCTCTCCGAGTTTGGCCGGGACCGTGTTGCCTTTCAGCGTTATGAAGAATTGCTTTCCCCTGAAATCAAGGGACAGAGGTTGCCTCTGCAGAACGGGCATATCCAAAAAATGCAGGGAGCGATGGCGACGCTCGACTGGCTAGCTATACAACTCAACCAGGGCTCGGTATGGAACATACTGAACCATCCTAAATCGTACTCCGCGCAGTTGAAGACGTTGCTGTCCGTCGTAGATCAGGTGCTGCAACCTGGTAGCAGTCAAGACCGTTTCGTCAGTTACCTCAAGGAAGCATTACGTATTGAAGAAGCTGTATTGCAGCAGGTGCTTTGGGCCTCACCACGTTCATTGATGCTGGCCTTCTTGCCAACGCTCAGGCGAAACCTGATGACACGCTGGTGTGAGTATGGTGAGCAATGGAAAGGATTGTCGCGCGGCCGCTCGCCAATGCCTGAATTTATTCCGGAGGCGCTATTTGCTGAGTTGAATATTCCTAACCTTTTTGTAGTTCTACAGCGAGGGGTGGATAACAAGGGGAGATGGGAGGGCTTGCCATTTTATCAGGCCTTGCGCGAGTTTGCGCCAGGGCGAATCTCCAAACGATTCGCCATTAAGCATGATTTGGCTGACTGGCTAGTTCCCCATGGCTTCCAGCCATTGGCAGATACCACACAACAAGTAAACTTTGAGATTGCTGAAGCGTTTGGCGATTATCTGCAAGATGAGGGGTTGGTTGCTGCGGGCACTTCATATGAAACTTCAGTAATGCGTCCTCGCGAAATACATACTTGTATCCTACGGAAAGCACATGGACTAACGGAGAAGAGCAACGCGCGTATGCGTTGGCAGTTCGAATTCATTGTTTCCGGGTCGACACCAACATATAAGCCACCTACGGGGAGTTGGGGGCAACATCTGATTGACGTCACCTTTTGCCTGCATCAGCAGATGACGCCTCTTGAAGTAGTGCGCTACAGCGATGGCACCGATGCGATGTTACGCTTTCGCAGCGGTAGCAATACCCGTGTGAATTTTGTCTGGAAACGCCAGGGCGAACCGATAACCATTGGAGCCCGGCAGTGGGTAGATGCTCTGCGTCTGCGCTTTAGAATAGGAGGTGAAACAATCACCGATTTCTTAAGCGACCCAGTGATTTTGGGGGCTTTGCGTCCAATGTTGTTTCGTCGTCGAGTTGAGCAATTGAATCAATTCGCCGGAGATCCTTTCGCGGCTAATTGGGTCTGCGAATGCTATCTGGCTGCCTTGGCGGTGGAGTTGCAGGGTGTGGATACGAACGATCCATCAGTCATGTACGCTGCCTTGCAGCGTCTGAGATCTGATGACGGACTGGAGCGTCTACGCACGATTCCACAAAGTCTGTTCCAACCCGATGATTTGGAGGACAGTCTTAAAGAGCAGGAATTGCAGATTAGTCTGCGCGAATTACTGAGTCGTTCTGAGTTGTTAGATGCGCTGGAAATATGTGCTGCAGCCCTCTGGCAGGATGTCTCGAGACTGCAGGATATCTCTGGTTGGGTGAGGGAATTATTGGCAAATACTTTGGCAGCAGCGCTACAGCAGACACTATGCACCTTGTTCGTAGACGTTGATGAGCGCTCAGTGCTGGCTGATGTGGTTTGGCAGGAAGACTGCCTAGAAGTTTGGCTCAGCGAAGTTGAACAGGGGGGCTGCGGTGTTATTAGTCGATTTGCACAGGACTATATTGAGGACCCGTTGCGTGTGCTGAATACGTTAGCCAGAAGTTTGCGACCTGGTGATTATGAGCAGATCGACTTCGATCTTTATGACCTGTTAAAAAAAGCTTCCAATGATAAGGAAATAGAAGGGGCGATGACAGACGTTCGGGGGGCAATGGATCACATGCAGCGGCGGCAAGCCAATGCCAATATGCATGCGGTCTTATTGCAACAGGGCTTTGTGCTTAGTCACAGTTTCCTAAGCGTATTGCACTCCCGTGTACTAAGGCCTGGTAGCGGCACCCATACGGACGCGAAACTGCTGATGTTGCTTGCGCAGTGGCGCGAACTTGAGGAGTTTAGCGGCGTTGAATGGGGACTGAACATTGCCGCTCACGCTTTGGCGAGACGGGCAGTAGGCAATAATTCCAGTCCATCTGAGTTGTTCCAGAGGCACTGCCTCCATCAGGGACTGCTTTGGCCAAGAGGTAACACCATTCGCCAATCCGAGTTAAGTTTCTACAACCCGTTCCACAATGGCCATTCAACTACAGAAAGGTTGTTGGGGGCCAAATTATTTGCCGAACATGCGCCTCGGTTAGCGTTGTCCAATGATTATTTGGACGAACTGCATCGAATGTTGCGTGCAGGAGGGTGCGCTGAGTTAGTGGTATCCCGAGAGCAACACTGCGTAGCTTCAAACGTGATTACCGAAATTCAGCTACATCCAATCGATTACTTGGGCTTGTTACTTTACCCTCGAATTGGTGGATTGCATCGGGAAAGGGGATTGCTAGTGTTGCGTATCGAATTGGCGGAGGCTTTGCAGTGAGGACGTGCCATGAGTGAGCAACGACAGATTTTTCTTCATGGGCCACTGGGACGGCGACAGTTTCGTGAGGTGTTGAGTAGCATGCTAGCGTCATTGCTAATTAAACCGGACGATATATGGCTTGTATCTCCATGGTTGAGTGATTTTCCGCTGCTGGACAACCGCTCGGGCCAATGGGATTCGTTGGAGCCGAAGTGGGGGGCTCGGGAGGTTTCCTTTAATGAGCTATTAGCGCGAGCAGTCATTGGCGGTTGTACGTTGCGAATCGTGACTCGAAGTGAACCGTCCAGTCAAAATTTCATTCGGATCCTGGAGAATCGCTTAGGTGCTTCACCAGGATTTTATTACCTACTTAGCGAGAATCTACACACCAAGGGATTTTTAACGCGGACATGCTTTCTGAAGGGATCGTTGAACTACACGTTCAGCGGCGCGCAACGCAACGATGAGCATGTGATCCTAACCCAGGATGCACAATTAATCTCCGACGCACTTTTGGAGTTTGAACATCATTACCGTTTTGAGGCGCAGGCATGAGTAGTTCGCCGGGATGGCTTCAGCGTTTTTTTGCTGCGGACAATCAGATAGTCCTTGATCGGGTGCTTTCTTCAAGCAATCCATATGAACCTAGGTTCCAGGTTCTTCTCCAGCCGCTGATAGCATCGGCAGTTGAGGGGGGCTGGCCGATGCTGCTGCCGGTCAGCCGCAATGGCAAGCTTTACTTTTACGGTGCCGAGAAGGATCGACGGTCTTTGGAGGAGTTGAGGCAGGTTTTGCAGGCAAGTCTAGGGTCTGCGGATACCTATCCAGATTACAGGCTGATTAAAGATACAGAGGATGAAGCCGAGCGAATTTTGTTGGAGCAAGCGCCAGCGGGCCTAATTAGAATTGATTTATTGGCGCGTACACAGAGTGAGTTTGTTTATCGGCAACGGGTATTCCAAGGGCTGGCCACCGTATTGGCGTTGTATCGCCAGCGACCTCGGATGGCTACATCATTTAAGCGCCCTCTTGGTCGGATCCTGCGTGACTTCTTCGCCGCTTGCCAGTTGAAAGATGGCTCTGCTGCTTCGCGTCTTTTTGAGGAACTTAAGGCTACGGGCAATTTCAGTCAGCGGAACTTGATTTCTCTTGAGTTGCAAGCTTTGGAAGCCGAGAGGCGCTGGACGGATATTGTTGATCACCCTCGGTTAATTGATTTTTTGGGAGGGCGAATTCCCGTTAGTGTGGTTAGCTTGCTATTGCGAGCGCTGGGGCATCTTGGCACCGATTCCTTGCTTGAAAGAGGGGCTTTCGGCTGCGCCTCTTTAGAACAGTTACGTCTCCTGTATCGGCCTCTGAGTCCGCTTTTTGCAACTCCACCTTTGCTCGAGGTCCGTGAGTGCTTTGTCTCCGACTGGATGCGGTGGGCGGTGGGCGCTGGGGTGCTGGGATACTCGGAGGGACTCCTTGAGCTTCCGAATTTCGTTGACTCTGACTGGCTTGACCAACTCCGCGAGTGGGTCGGACTCTCCATCGACAATGAACCATTATTAATAACGGCGCAAACTTTCCCCAAAGTGGAGATTACCGAGCCGCAGAACTTTGACGAGTTTCGCCTGCTGCTTGAGCGCTCATTGTCATCGTCCATGCAGGAGTTACAAGAGATTTGGTTTGCGTTGCAATTGGTTTCCGAACAGTTGAGGTCTAGATTAATAGCTTATCCTCGTCTGCAGTTCGTGTGGCAAGATCTAAGCCAAACGTTTGATGGTAGTAGGGAGCGCGGTTGGCAAGGGTGGCTGGGACGTCTGGAAGATGTATCCGCGGATCCTGAAGTGTTGATCCGCGACCTACAGGAGCAAAGTCAGAATTGGTCAGTTGAGTCTTTCTCCGAGACAGAGTTGAGCAAACGCCTGCACGGTAGTACATGCACCGGCATATTGTTACGCGACAGTTTGCCGTTGCTGCTCGACTGGTTGGATAGCCGCCAATTGCTATGTTCGGCAGACTTCTGGTTGGAATGGTTGGAACTGTTGGCGCTGGATGACCTAGTCAATCCTTCGGATGTGCTATTGGCTGGCCAAGTCGTGCAGCGTTTCTTGTCACGACCCAGTCAACTTGATGATCGTATTCGTCTTGGCGAGGCATTGGAGGTGCTATGGGAGAAGGGGGGATCGGTTACTGCCTATCCAGGAATGCTTGAAATAATCGAATTGCTGCTGGAGGAGAGTCAACCGGGACAACATATGCTGCAAAAACTCTGGCTGGTGCTGCAAGGATTCGCCGTGAACCGCTGGGCTAGACTCGAGTTGTCGCAGCGCTATTTAACTAAGAGCCTTGCAAGAGAGATCCTTGGTCAAGATTGTGAGGCAAACTTCCCGCGGGCACTCACTCAAGACGTCGACTCTGATAATAGTGCTTTCGGACCGGCGGCGATGGCAGGTAAGACGCTGGCTATCTACAGCCTTACTGAAGGCGCCGCGCGTCGTGCAAAGGCGGTATTGGAAGATATGTTTGCGGGGCTAGACGTAGAACTGAACCATGATCACACTGCTACCCCAACTTTGTTGCATCTGGCCAAGAAGGCAAGTTACTTTTTATTCGTTGCTGGTAGCGCGAAACATCAGGCATTTTATCCGGTTAGTCGTATACGGCAGGACTTGATCTATCCGTTAGGTCGGGGCGCTTCAAGTATCATCGATGCGTTCTGTAACTACTGCTCTGATAATTCGTTAAGTTGAAAAGAATAATCGCCCGTTCTGGTTTTTTAAGGATGGCAGACTATAGGGAGACGGTGAGCCAATCTTTACAGTCCCACTAAGCCCCGACATGGTGGCCACCATCGCCCTAAACGATGTGACAGGTCGCTTATATTCTGGGATCGCTAGGATTAACTCATATGAATCCTGTGCAGGTGCAAAACGTTAATGAAGAATATCCGTTGCCAGTATGAACTTTATGAGTTTTATTTTTGTTGGTTGAGAGCAAACTGTACACCGAGGTGGTAATTGGTAATTGTTATAGTCTCTTTCAATGGGGCGTGTTTCTTTTGCCAGAAGGGATTAAAACCTCCAGGGAAATAAATGGTTTTAAAGCCAGCCTCTATTGCAGGGGCGACGTCACGCGTCAGTTGGTCACCAATGGACCATGCTTCTTTGTTTTGATAGAGTTTGGCGATTCTCTGATAAAAGGCCATAGACTTGGTGCCTTCGAGGCACAACGCCACAAAGTGCGAAATGCTATGCTCACTCAGGTGCCGTTTAATTCTTGTTATAGAACCTTCAGTGGCAATAACGACTATCGCTTCATTGCTGTAAAGTGCTTCTAGCCCTTCGATTACCCCGTCTCTTAATGGTGGGGTTATGCTTACTTCACTGTGAAATTTCTGAGTTGCATCTTTAGAAAACACATCGTTGCTTTCTAGTCCCGAAACTAAAGAGTACTTGACGGCGGCCTGTATAGGAGTTCCAGTGATTCTTTTTTTTAAGGCCGATATTAATAGCTCTGTAGGATACCTAAGTCCTAGGTGGTGCCGTTTTGAAATGTGCTGATCGACCTCTCTTATATAGTCGAGTCGATTAGCTTGGTCTATTTCTATGTCAAGATTTTCTTCAATTGCTGATAGTAATTTTAACTGTGCCGCAGCATAGATTTTATCAGTGTCCCAAAGAGTGTTATCCGCATCGCTTACCCAGAGAATAGTCATGTTTAATTCTCATAAATTGCTAATACGTTAACATCTTCGCCTTGCTTTAGCGTGCCAATTATTTTGATTCCATGTTTATGTCCTCGCCGCACCGTTTGGTATGCGAAAGTTCCGGTGTTGTATACTCCTCTGGGTGTTAGGTGTAGATGAATTGGTATGATTTGATTTCCAGTTCGAGAGATAAGACGATAGTCAATCCAGTCAATTCGGCCTCCGTCTTTTGTTGCATTTTCTACGGCCCTCATCGCGACTGATGATTCGAAGTGTTCCTCTAGGCTTCCCCAATATATTTGCGCTTGTCCTGGTGTAGAACTGTATTGAGGGATTTTATTACCGTTTGTTGTGTTTTTTATAAGGTCCTTATAGATTTCTTTAAGTTTTCCATCAGTCGTTTCTGCCGCCATTGGTACTATTTTTGATCCAATAGGTGCCTCAAATATAATGAGGGGCCGTGGCGCGGGTGTATCTATTAGTTTTGATACATCTGTCCACGAAAGAGCCAGTCCTTCGGTGTCGAACACTTCTGTAAGGTCAGTCTTTGCCCAAAAAATTCGCTTGGGATAGTTGTTTGCGTAGAAGTTTATTATTTTTTCAAATCGCATTTCGGCGGAATTGTTTTTCTCTTGACTAAATTCAGCGCCTTTGCTTGTACTTGAGCTTCGTTTTTGACCAAGTTTTGTTGCTGTTGATAATTTCATAAAGGGGGCGAGGCCTATTTCACCGCTCCCTGTAATTTCATTGCTATATTCATTCGTGTTTACTGAAGACATGCTTGCCTTTCTTGATGTTGTCTCGAACTCTGGGCGACTCAGTGCGTCATGTAGTTTTTCTACAGCTTGTTCGTCAATAAAAAGAGGTATGTCTGCAACAAACCATAGTTTATGTCGTAATCTTTTTTTAAATTCTTCCTGAGCACTGTTAGGGGCGAGTTTTTTTGCGGTTGATAATGCCCAATATCCTACAGTAGTAAGCATTCTGGAAAGATATTTTTGAAAAGGCATTCGGAAGGTCTCTTTTAGTCGGCAACAACTCTGGGGCTTAATGGCCATTAACAGTTATTAAAGGTGTCATAAGATATTCAGCCCCTAATCTATCAAAAAAAGGATACGTCCTCAATGGTGAAGGATCGCTGCAATTCCATCACCTATGTCGTGAGTCTATCGCTTGAATCACTTGACAGGGTGCGATACTGATGGGGCAGGGTTTGCGGCTTCGGTGTTACGGATCGCAACCTTGTATCCAGAGTGCGGAGTGTCTGGAAGTCATGAAAAATAGATGGTTCTCCAAAGACTGTTTGAGCGAGATCTTAAAATAATCGTCGAATAGGATGCGCTCTCTTCTGATCTCAATTTCCTCTCGGCTTTCATATTCATGGACGCATTCCAGTGGTATCTCAATGCTTACTACAACAAATGACGCTGAGATGTAATGTCTTATGTCCATAATAGTGATGCTTGATTTTGTTTGGGTTGTTGTTTTAGCCGTTCGGTAGTGTCCGTTCAATGGGCCATTTTTTATTGAATAGGTGGTGGGGGTGGAATTTTGATTTTTTCCCTATTTTTTAGTTATGAGATTTTTATGGAATATAGTTTAAGCAGGTGTTCTGCAGTGTCGATATTTTGCAGAGGGAGAGACTATCATAAGAGGATTTTAATGTGTTCTTGTTGTGGGGGTAGTGTTGAGGTTAAGGTATAGCTAATATTTTGTGGCATTGTAAGCTGAGCTTCCATTTTGGGTTGCTTTTGCAATATTGGATTGCAGTTTCAGTGTTTTTTGCGATTTTTGGTCCGTCCATAGGTTGAAGGTAAAAGTGGTCGAAATTCAGATGTTCAAACATATTTGGCATTGAGTTTGTTTGTGGAAAAACAAGCTTAAGTTCGTCTCCATTAGTTATTTTGAGTGCGGTATTTGATTTGGGGCTTACACAGAGCCAATCTATCCCTAAGGGAACTGCAACGGTGCCATTGGTTTCAACGGCAATACTGAAGTTTAGATTGTGCAGAGCGTCTACCAATGCTTCGTCGACTTGAAGTAACGGTTCTCCTCCAGTCAATACCACATATTTATGATCTTGATGAGATATCGGCCAAAACGAATCAACGGCATGGGCAAGAGCTTCCGCATTTTTGAATTTATCCCCACCTTGACCATCTGTTCCCACGAAGTCCGTGTCACAGAATGTACAGATCGCGCTAGCCCTGTCCTGTTCCCGTCCCGACCAGAGGTTACATCCTGAAAATCGGCAGAATACCGCGGGTCGACCCGCTTGGTTACCTTCCCCCTGAAGGGTGTAAAACATTTCTTTGATACTGTAAGTCATGTTTACTCACCTGATTCAAATGGGTGGCGAGTGCATTGATCCGCCACCGCTGAACCATCGTCAATCTCGTTCTTGAATGTACTGCTCATACCCAGTTTTGCGTAGTTCGCAAGCTGGGCACGTTCCACACCCGTAACCCCATTCATGTTTCTGCTGTCGAGTCCCGAGGTAGCAGGTGTGGGACTCTTCTTGAATCAGGCTGACAAAATCGCGATTACCTAGTTCTTCGGCCAAACGCCAGGTCTGAGCTTTATTGAGCCACATTAAGGGAGTTTCAATGATCACGGGAGCGTCCATCCCGAGGCTCAAGGCCACCTGGGTGGCTTTAAGGGTGTTGTCCCGGCAGTCTGGGTAGCCTGAGTAGTCGGTTTCGCACATTCCCCCAACCAACACAGTGAGGCCCCGTCGGTAGGCAATCGTGGCTGCGAACGTCAAAAACAGCAGATTCCTACCGGGTACAAACGTATTGGGAAGTCCATTCTTTTCAAACTCTATGGTTTTCTCAGCGGTCATCGCCGTATCGCTGATCTGGCCGAGTAATTTGAGGTCAAGCACGTGATCCTCACCGAGTCGCTTGGCCCAGTTCGGAAATCTGTTACGTACCTCCTGCAAGATATTCAGCCGACATTCGAGTTCGATTCTATGCCTCTGGCCATAATCAAAGCCAATGGTCTCGACGTGCTCGTAACGTTCCAGCGCCCAGGCAAGGCAGGTGGTGGAATCTTGTCCGCCTGAAAAAAGAACTAAGGCTTTGCTGTGCATACTGCTCTCCTCGGAACTGGGTCTGATTTAGCGCCGTTTCAGTTCTTGCTTGAGTTTTTCGGTCAGATACTTAGTGAGCAATCCGATATCAGTGGGCGTGTTCTGAATACCATTCCAGGGGCGGCGGTCGGTTTCAGAAATGTGCCAATCACCACTTGTCCATGCCGTATGAGGTTTCAAAAGTTTTAGACCTTTGATAAAGCCTTCCTTGCTGGTTGTGCCTTGATCGGAGTAAAGCAACTCCATAACGAAGCTCAAAGACACCAGGCCCGCCCCGTGCTTCAAACGTGAATTCCTGGGCGCTAGTCCTTCCCATTCCGATTTGAAAACTACACGCACTGCATGGAAGAAGTTGTTGATGAGTTCGATGCTGCGCCCCTCAAAGTCATCAAACTTCATGAAACTACGAATTGCGCCATCATTCGCAGAGTTCATCACGAACTTCTGCATCGCCATGTCGCTTAGTACTCCTTTGGGATTCGTATGTTGCTTGATCTCGCCAAATAGAGAGGAGTTAGGCAAAAAATTCAACAAATCAATAATGCGAGCAGCAAATTTACGACTGGTGAACCGTTCTGGCAGGCCGTCAACAGTCGGTAAAAGCTCATAGATCAGCGATTTTGGCAGCGGTCGCGTATTGTTGATGAGCACAAATTGCTGCCGCAACTCGTTGTAATCTTTACAAATTAATGCCGATACGAATACCTGGAATCCAGGTTTCTCCATCGTGGCAAGGGCACTGAGTCGTTGTTGTCCATCGACCACGAAGCCTGGCTTGGATTCGGCAGTATCAATAACGATTTCTACAATACCCTCGCCGAGGTCTTTAATCGTTACCCCATCCAGAAAGGCCAAGATAATTGCGTTAGGAAGTAATGCATCGTCGCGCTGAAGATAGTCACGAATATCTCTGATGTGCGACGCGACTTGATGGCGCTGAAAGCCTTTGAGGTGACCTTCTTCATCGCGGCCGACTCTCTCAATTTCAGAGAACTCTAAAATTTCATTTGGAGTGGCCGCAAACGAAAATACATCATGCCCGGAGGCCTGTTGGGCGCGCACACCCTTAAATCGATAGATCATTGTTTCGAAAGTTCCAGAGTTTTCTGAAGGTGGCGGTGGTACACGCCTAAGTTATGAAATCCGCGTCTTTTGTTTCGATTGCTGGCTCGAAAGATAATAGTTTCGATACCCGCTGACTGACAAATCGAACATTGGCATTTTTGCCACGGTTTATCTCTCAACGTGGGTGAGATTAGTCGGACGTGCTTGGCGATTTCTTTTTCCATTTCTAATGATGACGATATTGAGCCGGAAAGAGTCAGTCGGAGATAGTCTACTAGCACGGCTAAAGTTGAATCAAAGTCGAGCAGGTTTTTATCGTAGTCGCGGATTGCTAGCAACGCTGCTTTTTCTTTGATTTGTAACTCTTCTGCGCTCAGAGTGCCTTTTTTTATTCCTTGCATCAGGCGTGGATTTTCAATCGCCTGCGGAATGCGAATAGCTGTGTAGTAATCCAGTTTGCTTGTATTGGTACCCATGTAGTAATTACACTTCGCATCTTTAAATGCGCGTATAAGGGGGGAGGTTGAGTCAAAACTGGTAATGCCATATCCGGTGAATTCATGGATGTTCTCAGCTTTAGCAAAACCCAGCAGATGAATATTTGTCTCGGGCTTAAGGACCGCTCGAAGCTCTTTCAGAACCTCATGGATTTGATCGACTTTCAAAGGTACTAGACCTCCGATCGCCAAGTAGCGATAACCCATGTCTTCGAGTTGTTTTGCCGCGTTCGCCATGCTTTGAGGAGACCAACCCTGCACCGCGCCCAGGGGTTCGAAGGGCCACTCCGCCTCCTTCACTAAACGCAGAAACTCTTGCGCATTTTTGAGCGTGATTTCATACCGAAACAGCACATCCTCCGACTGGCTCAGCGCTGGCGGATTGCTGGAGTCACAGTTGAATATGATGTGGTCTGGCGAGCAGCCATGGGTGAATCCCGCATCCGAGTAGAACTCTACTACTTCGCTTGGGCTATACGCAGGGGTAGGGTGTTCTACATAGGCAAAAGCCCCGCAGTCCCCTAGGACCATAGTATCTTTGAACTGAATGCCATCGAGTCGTAGAAATTTGCGTGCGCCTTCTCTCAAGAAGCGCTGCTGCTCGGAAGTCGAGTACCGAACCTTTGAATTAGCGACGCCATTTGCAGGTCGCACTGCGCTCATCGAGACCAAGAGCCCATCATAAGGGACGGGGGTCATCATTTCGTGCGCATACTGGTCATCCCAGTATCTCTTCCGGCCCGGCGCATTTCGATCGTTGATGAAATCGTAATCCGGGTCTACGTAGTCTTGGGTGTCGGCGTATAAAAATTTCATTGGTGAGCGCTGGTCATATAGAGGCGGATCAAGGTTTCTTGCAGCGCCTTGATATCTTGAGGGGTGCTTTGGATTTCATTCCACTGGACATTAATCATCGGCCACTGACCTGATGTCCATGCGCAGTAAGGGGCTACTCTGGCCAGTTCTTGTAACACGGCTTCGTAGGTTTCGCGCTGACCACCGATCTTGGCGTAGATCCGATCCATGAGCACGCCCATGGCGATGATTCCCGCTGAGTGCATAAGTCGACTGTTCTTCGATTCAAGTCCCCACGCCTCTGGAAACGTATCACGCACCGCTCGCCAAAAGGTCGTCAGTAGGTGGTACATGGACTCAACGTTCGCCGCACCGTCGATGCTGGAGGTGTAGGGAGCCAACGCCCCCAACGGATTACTGATGCTATTGCGGATCATCGTTATTACAGCGGTGTCAGTGATCACCGCTTTGCTATTTTGCTCGGACGACCGCTTTATGAGTTTGTGGAATGGGGAGTTGGGATCGCGGCTAAGAAGCCCGCACAACTCAGCTGGTGCCTTGCGAGCACTCAGTTCGCGGGGCAAAAGGATGCTGCCTGTCTCCGGCAGTAGTTCGTTGATCAGTCGAGTGGGCAAGGGTTTGGCCTTGTTGACCAAAATAAATTGCTCGCGCTGGGTGGTCAGGCTGTCGGATACAAAACCGATCACTGGCACAGGAAGATCCGAATTGGCCGCTTTCGCCAACGCCAATGAGCGCTGTTGCCCGTCCACGATCCAGGCAGACCTCATTCCTTCCTCCCTGATAGGGATCGTCAGCGTACCCGCTTGCGAAAGCCCCGCATCGCCTGTCGGCTTACTTCCGCGTGCTGCAACAAAACGCAGGTCAGGAGACAGCGCTAAGATAATTGCATTGGGAAAAAGTACATTTCCCTGATTGAGGTACTCAGTGATCCCTTTGACATGACTCTTAATCTCGGGGCGCTGAAAACCCTTGAGGGGACTGCTGTCTTCGCGCGACAGGCGGCTGATGTCGGCAATTCGGACCAGGTCAGATCCCCTGATGAATAATGCATACACATCAAGGTTGTCGCCTTGCGTGGTGCGTAGTGCACGCACCACAATCGCATCTTCGCTCGTCATGCTTTGCTCTCTATGCTGTCTTGACCTTTGATGTCCTGCCAGATCCTCCGAAAGCGCGATTGCTCGCACGACACCAGGGCCTCGTCCCTTAAGTAGCGTAACAATCGGGTCGAACTGCCTTGGTAGTCAGCCCACACACACTCAAGCATGTAGGCAATTTCACTGTCCGATGCGCGCCGCCGGATGGTCGTTTTTGCTAGGGATAAAAGATCCATCGCCGCGCTGACGCTCTTTCGAGCGATCTCAGCAGGAGCACTCGACAGTTCAAGAATCTCAATGAAATGACGCAGGGCTCTCTGAGGGAAATCGTTGCGAGTGCCTGGTAGTGTTGAGGTTTCAAGGCGTTCGTCATATGGCATCGCGATGGGTCGTAAATGGCTGGGAAGCATCTCGATGCCTGGGCGCGAAGTGAAAATTCTGAGCTTGTCGATCTGCGTGTCCCTGATTTTTCCAAGGTCTTCGCCTATCAACTGGACATAGTTTGAAGAGAGAGCAATGAGCACCAAGTCGATGTCGGGTTGGCTGACGAGGTCCGCTAGGGCGCTTCCCTTTGATTGGGTGACATTCACGGCTTCCCACCAATCTGATGCGCGCACACCCAATTTTTCGAGACGTGGGATGATAGAATTCGGATCCTGAGCCACCGTCAGGTTGTAGGGTGGACATCTCTGATCGCCTTCAATCAACCCTAAGCCGGTCGACGCAAACATTAGCTTCGCGTTCAACTTCGTTGCTACGCGCCTCGCGTCAGAAACGCTTCTGCCCACGTAAAGTGAAGATGCCATCAGAGTGGTGGGACGTTCGTCTATTTGCCCCTTCCACGCCTTTGCCATGGCTGCAATCGATGAATAACACTCGTCGTTCAGCACCACCGGCGGCAGGCCGTCGAGACGTTTTCGATTGGTGCAGTTGGTGATGATGACGGTTCTCATGGGAAAACTGTAGGCCTGTTTTGACGGATGTTGCATTTATCCGAGGCTGACAATTTACCATTTAATAACTGTATGGGCCAATGCGCTTAGGCTAGTTTTTATGCGGAAGGGTTGGTATAAGAGCCTCAATACTGCTGCTACCCCTCTTTCTGGGGGGCCGTTTGATGAAGGAAGAGACTCATTGCTTAAGTTCAGCGCAATCAAGGCGTTACAGAGCCCAACCCACCAAGTGGTATCGTTTGCGGCTACCGTTGAGCAGATTTTGGCGATCGCTAGCATCGACCGAGTCAAGCGTGATGATCGTGGCGCCCTTCATGGCTTTCAGCGGCCACAGGTGTCCAAGCACATACGAGAGATCCGCGACTACCTCTCCCGTCCCGATGCGGTAATGCCCAATGCTGTGGTGTTAGCGTTTACCAGTGGAGTCCGGGTGGTGGAAGGAAATGGAGCCTATGCAGAAATTGAGGTGGATATTTCATCCGGCCCTCCTGGGTTCGTTGTGGATGGTCAGCAGCGCCTATCTGCGTTAGCTGGGCTCGAGGGGAGTTCGTTCCAGCTACTGGTGTCTGCTCTAGTGTGTGAAAATCAGGAAGAGCTTCGCCGGCAATTCATTCTCGTCAACAACACCAGTCCATTACCGAAATCGCTGGTATATGAACTGCTCCCGTCTGTCAGCGGCCTTCCATTCAGAATGACTTCCCGCGCCCGCGCAGCCCGCATCGTGGAAATGTTGAATTATGACGATCGATCTTCTTTGCAAGGACAGATTAAGCAGCATACCAACCCCTCAGGGGTCATCGGTGATACGTCGCTCCAGAAACTGGTAATGAATTCCCTATCCGACGGTTACTGTCGGGAGGTGATTGAGTTGTCAGGAGGTGAGGATCGGTGTTTCTTGGCTATCAGTGAGTTTTTCCAGGCCGTCCAGGAAGTGTTTGGAAATGCTTGGCATGGTCATACACCTAAAAGCTCTCGTCTGGTCCATAGCGCGGGGATTATTTCCATGGGGTTCGTCATGGAGCAACTGTGTGCCACAGGAGCGCCACTGGCCCCAGTATTCAAGTTAGGCCTTAGAAAGCTCCAAGGATATACAGCTTGGACGCTCGATTCGGGAGAGTGGTCCTTTAAAACAGGTAATCGGCCATGGAATGGAGTTCAGAATTTACATGGCGATATTCATCTTTTGACTGATCATTTGACCAGGGTGGTTCGAAGTTCGGAACTCGTACCTAGCTAACTGGTGCTCATTACTAATATTTAGGAGGCATTATGACTACTTTGGTTTCCTCGGATCTGTCTCCAGCCCTGGCCAGTGACGCCAGTGTAAAAGAGTTCTCAGAAGTCATTCTTCATCTATCCATGGCTTTTCAGGAGGCATTGAGGAGGCTTGCAGGGCAGGACGAAGCTTTCCCTTCGGAAGGCTATGGCATGCTGACTGAAGCCTACGGTTTGCGGACGCGTGCGAATATTCTCTACCTGACGCCATCTACCCATGTGGTGCAGGCATTAAATTTTTCCCAAACTGCTATGTTGGGGAAATTCGAGGAAATATTGAATTGTCTGAGTGATGTAACCGACTTGCACACGGTTAACTCCATTTTGGTTTCCGTGATCACCATTGCATCAGCGCTGGGTGAGGGGCGAGCCAAAGTTGTAGAGTTTTTGTTTGAAACGTTATGCGTCGACCTTGAGTCTTGGAAGGTTTAGTCTAGCTATTTTGTTTTTTGTCGCGTGAGATACGGGAGGGATCTGTGGAGATTTTTAAAGAGTTCGTTTTTGAGGCCGCTCATCGACTGCCCAATGTTCCAGATGGGCACAAATGTGGGCGTCTGCATGGTCACTCCTTTCGTATTGCAATTTATATTGATGGCCCTGTCGATAGAACGTCGGGTTGGGTCAGGGATTTTTCCGAGATAAAGGAAATCTTCGCGCCTCTGTATGAACGCTTAGATCACAATTATCTTAATGAAATTCCCGGATTGGAAAATCCGACGAGCGAGGTTTTAGCCGTTTGGGTTTGGCAGGAGCTAAAGCCATTGCTTCCAGAACTATCCGCAGTACGTATTCACGAGACATGTACAAGTGGATGTATTTATAGAGGGCCAGAGGTATAACCACTCTCGTGTAAAGAAAGTGGAACTATGCGCATTGTGTAGTTTACTGGATAGGTCTAGGCTTTCATTGTCGAGTTTAGTGGCAGTTTTCTTGTCTGGCTCGACACTCGCCCTGTAGGGAGGTGGATATGGTAAAGCCTAACAACGGTCGAGGTAAAAGTGCTAGACTTGCTCAGACTCTTTCACCATATTCTCTTAAATGGTACCAGGCGAAGATTGCTTCTTGGGACTTTTCGTGGTCATTTCGAATGGCTACCCGACGCGAAGTATCATCTGGGGATGACGCTATCCAAGAATTCGCGGTCCTCACTTTCAAAGGTACTGTGATTTATCCAGAGGAATTTAAGTATCCGGAGATAGAAATTCAATTGGTGGAAGGTGTTACCTTGATCCAAAATGAGAGTATTACTCCAAGTATTGGCTCGATGAGCGCTAATGGTCGACTGCTCTCGGTCTACGTCTCAGTTCCTGTGGAACGGATAAAAACATTGGTGTCCGTTGCACCTCGAGTGCTGGTTGTTGATTTTCATGCATCTCCTCTACGTTATCGTCGAGCATTGGTCGTGTCGATACAATTAGATACTGACGTGGAGTAAAGTTTGGGCACTGATCAAGGCGTATGTATCGATTGAGCAAGGCAGGTCATGGTGTCAGGCTATCCCGTGCTAAAGGTGCTAATTTGGCAACGTTGCACTGCACCGAAACTCAGTTTGTCGGCGCTGATTGAAAACTGACCCACCCTGCCGATTGAAAATTGACCCAGGGCGGATTGCTGATTTTTGCATCAGCAATTGTGGATAAGCTTAGCAGCAGTGTCCCGGTGATAGATGCACGAGCCCGACCGCATGGAGACATGCGGCAGGGTATTTTCGGTGCAGATCAAAACGGCGCATCGTCCTCGGCATCATCATCGTCTTTGCGCTTTCGTTCACGTGATTTGATCTTGGTCTGGGCGACCAAGCTGCTGTGTTGCAGGCGGTAGGACTCATTGCCCGTTTCGACGATGTGGCAGTGGTGTGTCAGCCGATCCAGCAACGCCGTGGTCATCTTGGCGTCACCAAACACACTCGACCATTCCGAGAAGCTGAGGTTGGTGGTGATCACCACGCTGGTGTGCTCGTACAGTTTGGACAGCAAGTGAAATAACAGGGCACCACCGCTCTGGCTGAAGGGCAAATACCCCAGTTCATCGAGTATCACCAGGTCTGTTCGTAACAGCCCTTGAGCTATGCGGCCCGTCTTGCCGTCGTACTTCTCGCGCTCCAGCAGATTGACCAGATCCACCGTGGAGTAGAAGCGCACGCGCTTGTTATGCGTCGTGATCCCGGACACGGCCAAGGCGGTGGCCAGATGGGTTTTGCCTGTTCCAGGCCCGCCGATGAACACGACATTCTGCGCGGTATCGGTGAACTCCAGGTTGGACAGATCCCTGACCAAGCGGGCGTCTGCGCTGGAAGCGCTGAAGTCGAAGCCGGCCAGATCGCGATGCATGGGGAGTTTGGCCATGTTCATCTGATGATTCACAGAGCGTACGGCGCGATCTGCATGTTCCTGTTGAAGCAGATGTTCGAGCAGCCATTTCGATGACGCCGTCGAGGCTTCTCCTTGGGACGTCAGTTCTTCCCAGGCGCTGGCCATGCCATGCAGACGCAGTTCTTTGAGTTCCGCCATAAGATCACGCATTGCGAGTCTCCTCATCGGTGGTACGGAGCCGGTCGTAGCGCGCCGTATTGGCGACAGGCGCTATCTTGAGTTGAAGGCTGGTTTCGGCGGACGGAGGGGCTGCTGTCGATGTCAGTCGAGCCAGGACATTCAGGATGTGGTCAGCGCTCAAGCTGCCTGATTCAAGTACCAACTCCACAGCCACCAACACGGCATCGAGCCCGGCGATGGGAACAGCCGCCAGTACCTGCGTCATGATTCGATCACCGTTGGTGTGACGCCTCAGACCGCGTTTTAGCAGTTGCAACGGCTTCGGCAGATCAGCAAACGGAGCGCCATTGCGCAGCGCTCCCGGCTTGCGCTCGATAAGCGGGATGTAGTGCTGCCAGTCGAAGCTGACCTGGTCTCGATCAAAGAGACGCTCGTGACTGGCAATCGTCGTTTCATCGGCGATGACAACCACCCGGGAAGGATACAGACGGCTGCTGACCCACTGGCCGACCCGCTCACACGGCACAGAGTAGCGATTTCGCGCCACGCTGATCAGGCAGGTGCTGGAGACCCGCACGGTGCGTTCGACATAGCCATCAAAGGCCGTGGGCATTGGCATCATTTCGACCCGTTCCAACTCCAGGACGTCCGCCACCGTCAGCCCGTTGTACTGCGGGTGCACCAGCTCGCTCCAGAGCGCACGACAGCGTTGGCCGAGCCAGACATTCAGTTCTTCAAAGGTGTGGAACATGCAGTTTTGAGCATCGAGCCAGATGCGCCGCCGGCTGTCCTGTACGTTCTTTTCGACAATGCCTTTTTCCCAGCCAGAGGCCACGTTGCAGAAGTCCGGATCGAATAGGTAGTGGGCACACATGACGGCAAACCGGGCATTGACCGTGCGACCTTTGCCTTTGTTGACCTTGTCGACAGCCGTTTTCATGTTGTCGTAGATGCCGCGACGCGGCACCCCACCTAACGCGCCAAACGAGCGGGTATGGGCATCGAACAACATCTCGTGGCCTTGGCTGGGATACGCAACCAACCAAAATGCGCGACTGGCGCACAGCTTCATGTGGGAGACCTGGATGCGTCGAAACAGGCCACCGATCAGCAGACCTTCTTCGCTCCAGTCAAACTGGAAGGCCTCTCCGAGTGCAAACGTCAGCGGTACAAAAGCGCGTAAAGACTTGCCTTGCTCACCTCGCCACGAACGTACAAACGCTGTGAGCTGGCTGTAGCCGCCGTCATAACCCTCGGCCTTGATCTGCTCGAAAAGTGCTTTGGCGCTCCTGCGGTTGTGCTTTGCCCGGAACGAATCGGCCTTCAGCGCCTGTTCCAGCGTCTCGTGGAATGGGCTGAGTTTGTTGAAGGTTGCGCTGCGCTGGTACGCCGGCTGAGTTGCTTCGGGCGCTCTGACCCATTTTCGGATGGTGTTTCTCGACAGCCCGGTACGCGTGGCTATCTGATGCAGCGAGAGCTTGTCGCGGAAGTACATCCGCCGGATTTTTCCCAACATTTCCATGCTGATCACCCTGTGTTCTCCTGCTCGAAAAGTGAGCAGAAGCAGTTGAACACCTGGGTCAGTTTTCAGTCGGCAGAACAGCCTTTACTGGGTCAGTTTTCGGTCAGCGGCAACACATTGCACATCAGCAGCAGCTTTTAGCGGCCTGGTCGGCCCTTCGGCTCAAATACGGCGACTTCGATTCTGAGGACTATCCGGGTTGAGCACTGTGTCGGCATGCACCTTTAAATTGATCGTTGGCGCTCGTGGGATAAATCTTGTTGTCCGTGTAAATCTGAGCGGATGATAGACCGCTTTTGGCCGATTTCTGCCTGTCGCTACCGACAGCAACGAGCAGCTCTCAATCGATCATGTTACTAAGCATGCTTGGCAGATCGAGTGCAAACGCCTGGTCAAGTGCAGTTCAATCGAGCGGTCAGTACCGATGCAATCAGGTAGTCAAAGTGGGGTGCAATTTCGCAACAGCTATGCCGCTTCGCATTGGACGCGCATCGACGAAGCCGCCCGTTCGCCGAACCGGGTCGCAGTCAGTTGCTAAGTCGGCAGAGGTCCGAACGCGCGGTATGAATCGACCAGGGCATCGAAAAGCGAGATATCCGAGCGACTTCTAGCAAAGAGCTGGGCACCGAGAATAGCTGCGAAAATTGCACGTGCTCTAGATTCACTCTCACTTGATTCGCACACCTTCGCAGCCAATAGAAGCTTGCTTAGCCATGCAATGTTGACATCAGCAAAGGTCTGAATTTCTTTTGTCATCTCAATGGGCAAAGTATCGGTTTCAGCGCCCATGAAACTGCCCAGGCAGAGACGATTGTCGGCCTCAAGCGATCTTCGGAATATTTCAGGAAAGCGACGCAGAGCGTCAATCGGAGACGGGCTTTCTGATTCGATCGTCTCGAGCGCGAGCGCACCGTCCTCCCAATATCGTTTGGCAACGGCAATACCCAGATCGGCTTTGCTTGGAAAATGGTAGTAAATACTCGCCGCTTTGATACCAACATCTTGCGCAAGGTCGCGGAAATTCAAACCATTGTAGCCCTGTGATTGGGCAATTTTCTTGGCCGCCAACAAAATGGCTTCCTTGGAGTTGACGCTCATCTTGGTGCCTTTCGTCTTGGGACGATCTCTTAAATAGGGAAAGCTAATTTACAGCAAAGACCTACCTTTTGACAGGTAGATTGTCAGTGAGAGCAGTGAGTTCAATCTGACTTGGGTGCTCAGACAGAAGCCGTGCCATCATGGTTCAGCAAGCAGCATCGCCAGTCGATACCAGCGACGTGACGAGCTCCCTACGGTCACCGAGAAAGCCAGGGGGGCGGCGATCTCGGCGCGCCGGAGTTTCCATTGAGAAGCTGTTATTGGGCTGGCGAATCCAGCTCAGGAATGCCGCTGTTGTGATCAGCGTAGGCAGCTTGGAAGCTTGGACGTTTTGTCCAGCGCTGCCAGTACGCATCTAGGAACTCAAAACGCTCGTCCAGTGGAGTGGCATTGACCGGGAATTTCGAGAAGGCAATCGCGGTTGCCAGGGTGATGTCCGAGAAGGTCGGGGCATCGCCGCCGAGCAGCCATTCGCGGCCGTCTGACAAATGACGATTGACCAGTGCAGCGTGAGCCAAAGCTTCCTTGCGGCAGTGTTCGCCCCAAGCCTCATTCTTGGTCAGTTCTAGCTTGAAGCCGAGTCCGGTGTGCAACACGTGAAACGCTGTAACGATGCGGTACAGGATGTGCACCCACACCCGGTTATCCCACATGTTATCCAGACCCTGTTCCAGTGCGGTCTCTCCCATGATCTTGCGACCGGGATACTCTTGGTCAAGATAACGAACGATGGCAGCCGTTTCGGAAATGTAGCTACCGTCAGCCAGTTGGAGGGTGGGAGTTTCGCCCCACGGGTTCATATTCAAATGACGCCAGCCACGCTGTTCGCCTACAGGGGACATGTCATAGATGGTCTCGGCAAATTGGTCAGCGATGCCCTTTTCGTGCATGAACAGACGCAGACGCTGTGGGTTCGGAAAGGCCGAAGGCGAAGTGAAAAGCTGAAGTTTAGTAGTCATGGTCGATCCTACAGATTGGTGGCCGGGCTGCCTAACTAACGTTAGGTATACAAACCTTAGCGGGAGATTCGATGCACGTCAACACCTATCTAACATTTGTTAGGTGAAAGTTTTTTGATGGGAATTTTCTGGCTGCATTGGTTCGATTGAGGTGAATCGCTCGCTTCAGCGGGAAAGGGCGGGCAACCTAACATCGGTCGCGAGTCTCACTCGCGTTATCCCAGCTGCGTAACTGCATGGACTTGACCACCCACCGCAATCCTCAACAAGAGCACCTTGCTCACGCCGTCGTCCTAAGATGAATTCGTCAAGGCGTGTCTACCGGACGGTGATCTATTTGAATCATTTTCGATGATTATTCGACAGTCAGCTATTGGCCGACTGCTGCTGTTGTCAATAGATGAAGGCAGTCTGAGGAAGCCGTCAACGGTCGAGTTGCAGAAGCAATTTTTAGGCAGTCACCCAACGGGATTTTTTGGATACTTTTACCCGCGTAGGCATTAAGCAGCGCGGGCCATGTGATCCCCAGACGACGTCACTCCGGCGCCATCAGCACCGCGAGTGTCATTTTGATGAACTCTTCGTTTTTGCTGATTGTGTCTAGCGCACCACGGACGTTCTCTGCAACTTCAGCAGAACCGCGATGCTCGACCCAAAGTGTTAACTCCATGATGGCAGCTTCGAGGGCGAGTTGGTTTTGATTGATCTTAAAAAGCAGGGAAGGGAGCAGGTCTGAATTAGTCATTGGTTATCCTCCGTGTGAGGACAGCGTAGCAGCATGAGAATTGGAGATGACCAATTGTCTACACGTTACGATTAGAGCCCATTCAAAGGCGTGTTTCCTGAGTTTTATATCGTCGCCCACTACTCAGACCACCAACCTTTCTCTACCTGTCCGTAGTGTGAGCCACTGAACCAGCTTTCTAGCTCTACGTCCAAAGCGGTAATTAATGCCAGATTCTCTTGCAGAGGATCCAGGAGATCAGCCTGCTTGCGAGCCCAATCGATCCAGGGTTGTGCCATCTCTGGGTCTGCTGATGGGGCAATTTTCAGCCGATCTTCTACCGCTTTTATGAAGGCTCGTAGCCGACGATCAGCATGCGGATCATCAGTTCAGGATCAATCGACGGACGCCCAATCGGGCTATAAAAATCGGCGAGGTAATGGCGCAGGTCGCTCAGATCGAGACATTGATCAATGCTGCGCAGAAGGTGATTGGCTGGGATGTGATCTTCAAGGTTGAACGAGTAAAACAGTCGCTCCTGCCCACTCGATAACTGTCCCATCATGCTGCCTGCTTCCCTGCTTCCCTGCTTCCCTGCTGGCCAATGCAGAGATTTTGCCGCAGGCCAGACAGGGGAGCTACTTTTGCAACAGAGTCGCCCAAAAGCAGGTATTTATGGACTACTGCTGCCGACCCATTGCAGAAGGTCGCATCGGCAGAAACTGACCGTTTTATGGCTGTCTACAACAACCGCAATCGACCAAAAATGGTCAGAGGAATCCGATACTTTCAGGTATAGGCATTGCCTATATAACGTACTGGAAACGTCCTGTTCATCCCCCCGCGTAAAGAGCGCAACAATGCTCCACGACACTCGGTATCCGATGCTCTGATTGTGCCCCTTCCAACCGGCGACCTATTTCGCTGGTCTTTCTGTCCGACAGGAATTCCACACCATGAAGCTTTGCTGGATTCATCCCACGGGCCGCAATTCGGCTCTTGAGCCGTTGTGGAACACTATCCACGACACGCTCTGCGGCACGCTGGCGCTTGGTACGAAGCTTGATTTTCGCTTCCTCGACAACAGCGGTGGTTTTACCCGTTCGCTGTACGCCGAACATCTGAACTCGGTACTCATGGTGGAGGCGGCTATCAAGGCCCAGTCTGACGGTTATGACGGAGTGCTCCTCGGTTGCTGGAACGATCCACTGTGGGAGGCCAGGGAAATGCTCGATATCCCAGTGGCATCGGTCGGCGAACAGTCGATGCTGGCGTCGCTCGCTATGGGACAGCGATTTGCGGTAATCACCGTGTCGGAGAAAACCGCAGTGGCCATCGAGCGTGACATCATCGGCTATGGTCTGACCGAGCGTTGCATCCGCCGGCCGGTGCGCTCGATCCAGCCATTTTCGGATGCCCAATTACTGCTGGAGACTACGCATTCGCCGGACGAACGTTTTATTCCGAGGCTGGAAGCCGTGGCGCGGCAATGCATCGCCGATGGTGCGGACGTCATTCTGGTGGGCTGCGCTTATTATGGGCCGCTGTTGCGGCGTGCCGGTTATCGGCAGGTGCAGGGCACGGACGTTCCGGTAATGGATTCGTCAACGGTGGCGCTTAAATGCCTGGAGGCCATGGTGGGTATTGCCCAGTGCACCGGGTTGGTAAAAAGCGGTGCAAACCTGTTTGCCGGTATTGCACCAGGGGCCATTGCCCAAGCGCGTAAGGCGTTGGGTCTTTTGCCTATCGGCGATTAAAAAATAAGATCGCAGCCTCGTTGCACTCGACAGCTAATCCTCGGACTTACGTTCTGTAGGGGCTGTCTAGCGAAGCGAGGCTGCGATCTTGTTTCAGACGCTGGCGCTCAGGGTTTTGATGTCATGCAGCAAAATCTTTTCGTTGTCCGAGTAGTCCACGGGGCAATCAATCACATGAACACCTGGGGTTTGCAGGCACTGGGTGACCAACGGGGCGAAATTCGCTGCGCTTTCTACCCGGTGGCCATGGGCGCCGTAGCTCTGGGCGTATCGCACGAAGTCCGGGTTGCCGTAGTCCAGACCGAAGTCAGTGAAGCCCATCTGTTGCTGCTTCCAGCGGATCATGCCATAGGCGTCGTCGCGTAGGATGATGATGACCAGGTTCATGTTCAGTCGTACGGCGGTTTCGATTTCCTGGCTGTTCATCATGAAACCACCGTCACCGCAAACCGCCACGATTGGCGTGTCGGGGTATACCAGGCGTGCGGCCATGGCTGAAGGCAGGCCAGCGCCCATGGTTGCTAGGGCGTTGTCCAGCAGCACCGTATTGGGCATGTAGGCCTTGTAGTTGCGGGCGAACCAGATTTTGTAGATGCCATTGTCCAGCGCGACGATGCCATCGGATGGCAGCACTGCGCGCAGGTCCGCCACCAGTCGCTGCGGGTACACCGGGAAACGCGCGTCGTCGCTGCCTTCGGCGATATGGGCCTCATTGGCTTCGCGGATAGTCAGCAGGCGTTCGAAGTCCCAGGTGGGCTGCACTTCGATGCTTTCCTTGATTTGCCAGACAGCGTTGGCGATGTCGCCCACCACTTCAATCTGCGGGAAGTATACCGGGTCGACCTCGGCGGAGCGGAAGCTGATGTGCACCACTTCGGTCCCACCACGGACCATGAAGAAGGGCGGCTTCTCGATCACGTCGTGGCCGATATTGACGATCAGGTCGGCTGACTCCAGCGCACGATGGACGAAATCCCCCGCCGACAGCGCCGCGTTGCCGAGGAAGCGCGGATGGCGCTCGTCCACCACGCCCTTTCCCATTTGCGTAGTGATGAACGGGATGCCGGTTTTTTCGATCAGTTGGCGCAAGACCCGCGCGGTCATTTTGCGGTTGGCACCGGCGCCGGTCACCAGCACCGGGCTGCGCGCCTCTTCAAGCTTGGCCACGGCGGCACTGATCGCCTTGTGTTCAGCCACGGGGCGCCGGCTCAGACTTGGGGCAATCGGCGTGCTTTCGGTGTATTCGGCGGCGATGTCCTCTGGAAGCTCCAGGTGTACCGAGCCTGGTTTCTCTTCTTCGGCCAGGCGAATGGCTTCGCGGATGCGCGACGGGATGTTATCCGCCGAGGCGAGTTGGTGGGTGTACTTGGTGAGTGGCGCCATCATCGCGCACACGTCGAGAATCTGGAAACGACCCTGCTTGGATTTCTTGATCGGTTTCTGGCCGGTGATCATCATCATCGGCATGCCACCCAGATAGGCGTACGCACTGGCAGTTACCAGGTTGGTCGCTCCGGGACCTAGGGTCGACAGGCACACACCGGTCTTGCCAGTGAGGCGGCCATAAGTTGCGGCCATGAAGCCCGCAGGTTGCTCATGACGGGTCAGGACTAGCTTGATTGATGAGCGCGAAAGTGAGTCCAGCAGGTCCAGGTTTTCTTCACCGGGAATACCGAACACGTACTCCACACCTTCGTTTTCCAGACACTTCACAACTAACTCGGCAGCTTTGATCATGATGGGGTCAGCCTTTTTGCGGGTCAAAAAAAGGCCGCGACAGGGTCGCGGCCTCTGTGGTGGTGCGTGAACGATTAGTCGGCGACGATGGCGTAGGTTTCGATTTCGACTTTCTGCCAGGGCCGCAGCATCGAGTCCACCTGGATCAGGCTGCTGGCCGGGCGGATGCCGTCGAACACTTCGCTGTGGGCCTTGGCCACAATCGCGGCATCGTTGATGTCGCGCAGGTAGACCACGGTGCGTACCACGTCCTCAACGCTCATCTCGGCTTCGGCCAGGACCTTTTTCACTGTGCCGAGAATGGCCTGGGCCTGTTCGTAGGCATTGCTGTGTTCGTAGTCGGGCGATGCGCATGTGCCGGAAATGTGCAGATGGTTACCCACGCGCACGGCGCGGGAGTAACCGAACACCGATTCATACTGGCCGCCCGAAGAAATGTTTTGCCGTGATGTTGTTTTGCTGGTCATGTCGTGTCTCATTTTGGAAGGGGTTTACCGGTGGAGTCCTTGACGAACAGGATCGATACGAGGCCGACCATGGCACCGGCGATCAGGTACCAGGCGGGAATCATCTGATTGCCGGTGGTGGAGATCAGCCAGGTGTTGATCAGCGGGGCGGTGCCGCCGAACAGCGATACGGCGATGTTATAGCTGATGGCCAGGGCGCTGTAGCGAACGCGGGCACCGAACAGTGAAGTCAGGGTCGCCGGCATCGCACCTTCAAAAAATAGTTGCGACAGGGTCAGCGTCAGCAGAGCTGCGAACAGGAAGCCGACCTGCCCGGTGTGCAGCAGCATGAAGCAGGGGAACGCCATCACGATCAGCAGCACACAGCCGCAGGTGATCATGCGATTGCGTCCGAAGCGATCAGCCATATGCCCGGAAACGGGGATCAGGACGAGCATGAACAAGGTGGCTGCCAGACCCAGGGAAAGACTGAAGCTGTTGCTGTAGCCAAGCACGTTCTCCAGGTAGCCGGGGATGTAGCCAAGGACGATGTAGTAGGTGACGTTGAATACGGTCACCAGCCCCATGCACTTGAGCATCTGCGGCCACTCGCTGACCATCAAGCTGAATAGGTTGGTTTTCTCGCCAGAGGTCGACTTTTGCAGGGCTTCGTTCTTTTGGATTTCCTTGAAGACCGGGGTTTCTTCCAGGCCCAGTCGCAGGTACAGCGCAATCAGGCCGAGCACACCACCGATGGCGAAAGGCACACGCCAGCCCCATTCGCTCATGGCTTGTTCACCCAGCCCCAGTGTAAACAGGCTGACCACCGCACCACCGATCAGGAAGCCCGAGATGTTGCCGAACTCCAGCCAACTGGTGAAGTAGCCGCGGCGCTTGTCCGGGCTGTGTTCAGCGATGAAGGTGCAGGAACCA
This sequence comes from Pseudomonas sp. PDM24, assembly GCF_019218905.1. Lineage (NCBI taxonomy): Bacteria > Pseudomonadati > Pseudomonadota > Gammaproteobacteria > Pseudomonadales > Pseudomonadaceae > Pseudomonas > Pseudomonas sp. PDM24. The sequence continues at coordinate 1,357,208 of NZ_JAHUWR010000001.1, forward strand.
CCGTATTCGCCGCCGGTGGAAAGACCCTGTAGCAGTCTCATCAGTACCAAGAGAATGGGCGCGAATATGCCGATGCTGGCATATCCGGGGATCAAGGCGATGGTGAAGGTCGCGATCGCCATTAGCGAAATGCTGAGCGACAACGCGGTACGACGCCCGTATTTGTCGCCGATCGGGCCAAAGATCAAGCTGCCTAGCGGACGGATAAGAAACCCGGCGGCGAAGGTGGCGTAGATCGCCATCAGCTGTGTGGCGTGATTTTCAGAGTGGAAAAACGTCTTGCCGATGATACCGGCCAACGAGGAGTACAGCGCAAAGTCGAACCATTCGACCATGTTGCCAAGTGTCACACCGATGACAGCTTTTGACAGGCGCTTGCGCGATTGCTCGTCGGGTGCACGGTCGCTGGAAAACTCGGGAATTGCCGTAGCGTGTAATTCGCCCATGATATTGCCCTCTGGAATAATTGTAGTGAGGCAGCAGTCAATAGGAGGAGCAGGCCCACGTCTGACGCGTGGGGCCTGCGCTCGGGTCAGCGCATGAATACACCCCCGGCGATGCACAGCGATTCGCCAGTGATGTAGGAAGGTTTGGCACTCAGTTGCCAGACCCAATCAGCGATTTCTTCAACGCGCGCCGCGCGTTTCAATGGGATGGACTCGATGGCGGCTTCGATGCGGCCGCCGGCACGGGTCCCTTCAGTGTCGACCCAGCCAGGCGCGAGGGCGTTCACCACGATGTTGTGGTCGGCGAGTTCGATGGCCAGGGAGCGTGTCATTGCCACCACTGCGGCTTTTGAGGCGCTGTAAAGGAGTTGGTTTTTGGAGACGGTGAAGGCATCGACCGAGGCGAAAAATACGATGGAGCCACCACCGGCCGCTTTTAGGTGACGGCTGCCGATGCGAGCGATATTCAATGAGCCCAGTACGTTGATATCGAATATTTTCCGGTACAACGACTCGCTGTAGCTTTCCAGCGACGAGGTGGGGAAGATCCCGGCCGCGTTGACGATTGCCCGCAGGGGTGCCTTGCCGTCAAGGGCCGCGTCGATGGCGCTGGTCAGTGCTTCTTCGCGGGTAATGTCGCCTACGACCGGTGAGAGCAGGGCGCTGGCAGCTTGCTTGCTGGGTGTCACGTCGACGGCGACGACGTGCCAGCCTTCATCCTGGAAACGTTGCGCGACGGCCTGGCCCATGCCGGACGACGTGCCGGTGACGATCACGCTGGAGTGAGGTGCATTGTTCATGGTGGTCATCCGATCAGGCGATTGCAGGGAGGGGTTGGGGTAGTAGTGCAAGTTCCATGACATCCAGTTGGCTCTGGGTGTCCTGGTAGTTGCTCAGCCATTCACGCTTGACGATATCAATGCGAGATTCGGCCATTTGCAGCTTGGCGAATTTTCCGGCCAGGCCTTTCATGCCGGCGGCGCGCAACTTAAGGAACCGCATGACCAGTTTGGTCTGGTCGCAATACACTGGCCATTGCGGGCCGCGCGGGGCACCCAGGCCGATGTAAAACAGACCTTCCAGGTTGGTTGGCAAGGTCATCGCCGCGGTGCGCAACGGTGCGCCGTTGCGCCATTGCAGCAGGCTCTCGTCGAGGAACGGCAGGCGCGTATTGAAACCGGTGGCCCAGACGATGGTGTCGTAGTCACCTTGGCTGCCATCGGTGAAGGTGACGGTTTTGCCTTCGATGTGCTCGATGCCCGGGGCGACCTTGATACGGCCATGCTGGATCCAGTACAGCAGCAGGGTGTTGACCACCGGTGGCTGGGCGTCCAGGTCGTAGGTTTCCGGTGCGGGCATGCCTGGGTAGTTCTTGTGGGTGCCGACGCTGGCCATGATCAGCATGTTCATGACCATGTTCTGTTGCTCGGGCGGCAGTTGCCCGAGGAAGGGCAGCTCGCCGCGCGGCACACCGAAAATAGTCTTGGGCTGGAACAACTGGCCGCGACGGATGACTATGGTTGTGTCCAGGCGGGCCTGCGCCGCATCCACGGCCAGGTCGCAGCCAGAGTTGCCGAAGCCGACGACCAGGACTTTGCCTTTCACCTGCTGCACATTGCGGTATTCGCCGGAATGAATGGAGATCCCGGTGAAGCCCTTGCCCACTTCCGGAACCTTGCAATCCCACAGGTGACCGTTGGCAACCAGTACGCCGGCGTAATGCTTGCTGGTGCCGTCGCCGAGCGTCATTTGCCAACCGGCTTCGCCGTTTTCACCCAGCGGAACGAGACTGCGCACTTCGATGTTGAACGAGATTTTCTCGCGCAGGCCGAAGGTGTCGGCATAGTCGTTCATGTACGCCTTGACCTGGTCGCGGCTAGGGTAAACCGGATAGTCGGCAGGCATGGGGAAGCCGTCGAAGCAGGAGCTGCTTTTCGGAGTGATCAGATGCAGGGCATCGTAGTCGGTGTTCCAGTGACCGCCGATGTTCCCGGACTTCTCGAAACAGTCCACGTGGAAGCCGGCGTCGGTCATGGTCTTCAGGGCGGCAAGGCCAGCGGCCCCGGCGCCAATGATGCAATAGTGATTGGACATTATGACTCCCCATTCCTCGAACGTTGGAAGCGCCTGTTGTTGGCGTCCGTGGCTTGAGTATCCGTCCATGCAATGGGCGGATGAATGGGCTAAGCCATGTGTGTCCTATAGGTATCGCCTATGGTTAGAGGGACTCCAGATGGGCGTACAGGTTTTGGATACGACTCAGGTGGCTGCGCATCAGGTTGATCAGCACTCGCGTGGGGGGCGATATCGGTGTGTCGTGGCGATGGATGAAGCCAAACACCTCGAAGATCGGCGGGGTGATGGGCACCCAGCCGAGGCGGTCGTTGAAGCCCAACTGGTGCAGGATCGGGCGTGTGGCAATGACATCGCCCAGCCCGCGTGCGGCGAGTTCGAACCCGGTGATCTGATGCTCCACCTCAATGATCGGGTCCAGCACCTCACCGCCCTTGGCCGCCAGTTGCGCGAGTAACCGGCGAATCGGGTCGCCCGTGCTCCAGCGCGCCTCGGTGAGGATCAGCGGCGCGACGGCGAGGTCGCGGATAGTCTTTGGCTCCTTGAGTCGCTCAGGGTCGGCGCTGATGTACCCCACCTGGGCCGACCACACCGGCTCGCTCACGGCAAGGTTCTGTTGCTTGATCGGCAGCATGACCAGGCCCGCTTCAATCTCGCCCCGGCTCACCAGTTCGGCAATTTCCGAAGAGTTGTAGCCCACGATCTTGATGCGCATGTCCGGGTGCTGCGTGCGGAACTGCTCGATCAGGTCGGTGAGAAAATAGTGGTGCGCCGTACCGAAGGTGCCAAAACTGGCGACGCCACCGGACAGTTCCCGCACCGCCTGCACCGCTTCATAACCCTGACGCGCCGACGTCACCATGCCTTGCGCAAACGGCTGCAAACGCCGTCCGGCCTCGGTAAGCACCAGCCGGCGATTGGTACGGATGAACACATGCGTGCCCAGATGCTCTTCCAGACGCAGGATCTGTTCGGAAAGGGAGGGTTGTGAAATATGCAGGCTCTCTGCGGCCTTGGAAAACGTACCGTGCTCAATGGCGGCGAGAAAGTAGTGGAGTTGTTGCAGAGTCATAAAGCAGATCCATCACCGATTGTTAAGTCAAAATGACACAGTTCCGCAGTATCGCGAAGGCGCTCGCCAGCGCGGGTGATGTTCTCTTCTGCGAGCAACACATCCAGCACTCCCAGCAGATTCAAATCCAAACCATGGAAACGCATGGGGCTGCTCCGTATTTTTATGATTGAGAGCGCAGGTATTTATCGCCGTTATACCTATTGGTTTCGCAAGTTGAAATATGAATCCATCTGCGCACCAATGTATTCATGTCATGGACGCTACCTATCCGAACAAACAATTTCCGGCATGTCTGCGTCTTGATTAACGTAGCTCCATGCCCAGCCATCCCCGCATCAGGCTGCAGGAAACAAGAATAATCCGGAGAAAGTCCATGCTCGTATTCCCAACCCCATCTCGCTCATAAGTGCTCCCTTACCACCCTCCACACAGGTTGACGCCGGGTTCCTCTGTGCTCGGCGATCGAGAAATAGTCGTAAAAGAAACGCTTGATGAGCGATATCAAAAAAGTATTGATCGTGGGCGCAGGCATCGGTGGACTCAGCGCCGCCATTGCTCTACGTAAAGCCGGGGCGAGGTCGACATCGTCGAGATCAACCCCGAGACCAAGGTTTTTCATGTCGGTATCGTGGTGCAAGCCAACTGTATTCGTGCAATGGCCCAGCTGGGTATCGCGGATGCGGCCGTGGCGGCAGGTTTTCCTTATAAGGGCCTGCGCATCTGCTGTGGGCGAAGACTATGCCGAGCGGTTCCAGCGACTCCTGCGCCAGCATCAGTCCATCCATGTGGCTTGACTGAGGGGATTGATAACGTCCCAACTGTGCCAGTTGACCACGAAGATTCTCGATGCAATAATTGAGCGTCCACTCACTCAATATGAGGTTTTAGGCTATGGCTCGTCCGTTGAGCGAAGCGAAGCGTGAGGCCCTGCTCGTGGCTGCTTCAGACCTCATCGCCCAGCTCGGCACTGGCGCCTCTACAGCGAAGATCGCCAAGGTAGCCGGCGTATCTGAAGGGACGTTGTTCACGTACTTTCCGTCGAAGGACGATCTTCTAAATGAGCTGTTTATTGAGATAGAGGGTGGGCTCGCTGAGTCGATGCTGGCGCCATACCCGGTGGATGCGTCAGCACGCGACCGACTGTTCATGGTCTGGAGTCGGCTGATCGAGTGGGGGCTGAATCATTCCACTGAGCGTAAGGCGCTACGCCAATTGAAGGTCTCGGATCGAGTGACTACAGCGAGTCGCAAGCGCTGTCACGCCATGTTCCGCGAAGCTCGTGCCATGGTGGAACAGTGTCTTACAGGGCATTCTGACCCTGGACGAATCGCCTTTTATATCGACACGATCCTGTTCGATTTGGCAGATATCACTATGAACGCCATTGCCGCAAAGCCAAAGGAGCGTGAAGCGATTCGGCAGGCGGGCTTCGACCTGTTCTGGAAAGGCTCCGCGGCCTGATTTTTTTGCCTGTTAAATGAGTATGTAATCACTCAAATTAGGAGTTTGTATGTCAAATCACAGAGGCTTTACCGAGGCAGATGTTACTGACCAGTCAGGGAAGTGCTTCATCGTCACAGGCGCCAATGCGGGCGTGGGGTTCGAGTTGTCCAGAGTCCTGGCTGCGCGGGGGGCGCGCGTGCTCTTGGGTTGCCGCGAAAAGGGGCGGGCGGAGGAGGCCATTGCCCGCATCAAACAGATCACGCCCAGCGCCAATCTCACATGGTTGCCATTGGACCTGGGTGACATCGAGAACCTACGGGCGGCCGCCGCAAAAGCGTCGCAGGAGCCTCGCATTGATGCGCTCATCAACAACGCCGGCATCATGTACCCGCCCCTGACGCGCACCAAGCAGGGGTTCGAATCGCAGTTTGGGGTCAACCATCTGGGCGTGTTCGCGCTGACCTCGCTGCTACTGCCTAAGTTGGCCGAGACGCCGGGCTCGCGCATCGTGGTTACTTCCAGCATTGCGCATTTGAAAGCAAAGATCGATTGGGACGATCTCAATGCCGAGCGCAGCTACTCCAAGGTGGCCCGTTATGGCGCCAGCAAGCTCGCGAATGCGCTGTTCGTCTTCGAGCTGGACCGCCGCCTGCGTGCGAACCGCTCGCCCGTCACGGCCATTGGTGTCCACCCCGGTGTGGCAAACACCAGCCTGGGACGACACATGGGCCCGGCTCAGTGGGCCGGGCCGATCGTCGGCCTGCTTCTCAACAGTGCAGACAAGGGAGCATGGCCTGCGTTGCTGGCCGCGACCGGTACCGTGAAGCCAGGAGGTTACTACGGCCCGACCGGGTTCGGAGGGATCAGAGGCGTCGCAGGAGAGGCCAAACGCGCACCGCTGGCCGAAGATCCGGCGCTCGCCAGGCGGCTTTGGGATGTTTCCGTCGCCATGACAGGGGTCGATCCCGGCTTGCCTGCCGTTTGACAGTACGGTCTGTTTCCATTCCCCCTCACCCGAGGCATTGCATCGGGCAATTAACCAGGTGATTTGATATGACTGAAAAATTTGGAGCCACATCCACCACCGACGATGTTCTCGCAGGACTGGACCTGAAAGGCAAACGAGTTCTTGTCACGGGGACCTCGTCTGGGCTGGGCCTCGAGACCGCTCGAGCCCTCGTTGCTCACGGGGCTCATGTGGTGGGTACGGTGCGCGATCTAGACAAAGCATATGCAGCAACCGGAGCAATCCGCGCGGCCGCAGCCACGGGCGGCGATTTCGACCTGATCGAGCTCGAACTAGGATCACTCGCCAGCGTCAGGGCTTGCACCGATAAGTTGTTGTTACAGGCCGAGCCGTTCGATGTCGTCATTGCAAATGCAGGTGTCATGGCAACCCACTACGGACATACGGCCGATGGCTTCGAGACCCAAATTGGAACCAATCATCTGGGCCACTTTGTCCTGGTCAACCGACTCGCTCCGCTTTTGCACGCGGGTTCGCGCGTCGTCGTGCTGTCATCCAACGCGCATCGAATGAGCGACGTTGATCTGGAAGACCTGAACTACGAGCGGCGAACTTATGACGGGCCGACTGCCTATGGTCAGTCAAAGACCGCAAATACGCTTTTTGCTGTCGAGTTCGACCGCCGCCACAAGGATCGGGGCATCCGCGCTGTCGCGGTCCATCCAGGCGTGATCAACACTGGTCTGACCCGCAACGTTGATATCGAGATGCTGAAAGGCTGGATGGCAGGCATCAACGAAACACGTGCCCAGCAGGGCCTATTGCCCTTCGAACCGAAAACGGTTCCTCAAGGTGCGGCGACTTCGGTCTGGGCGGCTTTCAAGGCCTCCAGCGATGAGATCGGCGGCAGGTACTGCGAGGATTGCCATGTCTCGGTCGAGTTCAAGGCGCCGCAGGACGATGGCTTGTCGGAAGGCTATCGCGCCTACGCCCTCGACCCATTGCGCGCAGCTGCGCTCTGGCACCAGAGCGAGTTGCTCGTCGGCGAACGCTACTGAAGCGACAGTGCTTGATCCCCCTTCGCAATGACGCTCGCCCCGTGCGTGACGCCCATTGAGCATTTTTTTGAGGAATCAATCTTGTCCCCCTTCATTTGGATCACAGTCCACCACCGATGAGGTTCTGGCCGGCATGGATCTGTCTGGCAAGCGCGCCCTGGTCACCGGCGTATCGTCGGGGCTGGGCGTTGAGACCGCTAGGGCCTTGGCGGCTCGGGGCGCTCACGTGGTGGGCGCCGCCAGGGATCCCCGTAGCCGAGAAATGAGAGCATTTGTATCACCTTGACGTAAAGTACAATTGTTTTTATGGGGGGCTGCGCATAAGGCGCATCAAGGTTCCCGCAGGAATCAGGTCTGGATGCCCGCGAGTCATTGCCATGCGTTCAAGTCGGCGCCATTGGCGTATCCAGACTCTTCGGACGCGAGCCAGGCAGACATGGAGGCAATGGTGTTCGTGACGCAACCCATCGCCGCTTCGATTCTTGCGCTGACCCTATTGGTGCTGGTGATTCCACCGCTGCTTCACGCACGTGGCATCAAGTTGCATGAAGATGATTAACGCTTTTCGGTGAAAAGCATTGGGCTCGATGTCAATCAGGAGTGAGTGGGTGCGATACGACATTACCAGCCTGGACCTGTTCATTTCAGTGGCAGAGGAGCGCAACCTGACCCGAGCGGCTCGAATCAAGCATCTGGCGGTGTCAGCCGTCAGTAAGCGCATTACCGAGCTTGAAGCACAGGTCGGTTCAGCGCTGCTGATCCGCAATGCCCGAGGCGTCGATCTCACACCTGCAGGGCAATCGTTACTGTTTTACGCCCGCCAGGTGAAGCAGACGATTGAACAACTGGATCATGAACTGGGTGACTATGCCACGGGTGTCAAGGGGCACGTACGCATCCATGCCATCACCTCGGCGCTGTCTCAGTTTCTGCCGGACGATGTGTCTCGATTCGTGTCGCTCTACCCGCAAATAAAGTTCGATATCGAGGAGCGTGTGGGTTCGGCCGTCATTCGCGCCGTTGCGGATGGGCGTGCTGACTTGGGCATCATTGCCGTCCAGACCTCCGCCCAAGGCCTGGAAACATTGCCGTATCGCAGTGATGAGCTGACCCTGGTCGTTCCTGGCGGACATCCGCTGGCAAGTCGAAAATCGGTTCGATTCAAAGAGGTGCTGGAGCACGAGTTTGTCGGGCCACACCTGGAAAGCTCCATGCATACGTTGTTGACAGGCGAGGCCGAAAAGCTGGGGATGAATCTCAAGCTGCGGATTCGTATCAGCAGCTTCGATTGCATGTGCCGCATGGTGTCGACAGGCCTTGGGCTGGCGGTGCTACCGCGCAGTGTGATCAACCAATATTTGCGTAGCCACAAACTCAAGGCCGTGACATTGGACGAATCATGGGCCCGGCGTTCATTGTTGCTGGTCTTCAAGAAATACGACACCGCTTCGCCCACCTTGAAAACCCTCATTGATCATTTGAATCATCGTAAAGCTGATTGAGCGTTCTCCATTCGAGAACGCTGGTGTGGCGATTGATCAATTTTCAATCGTGGGGGGTGCTCCTAATATCGGCTTCATCAGCGGTATCAATCGGTTAACCCCGATCCCGTGACCATTATAAAAAGCCTGAGCGATATGCGCATGACCGAGACTGCCTGCGACTTTATCAACCATCTGGTGATCGATAACGAGCCGTTTGCTTACATCGACTTGAACAAGATGCTGTCCCCTGTACAGGCATCCAAGCTTCCTTATTCGATTCGTATCCTGTTGGAAAACGTTGCCCGTTGCTCGCCAGAATCGTTGCCATCGGTACTGGCTCGCGCCATCGGAAATGGCCCGGATTGCGAGGTGCCATTCCAGCCTAATCGACTGATGTTCCACGACACGACCTGTCTGCCAGCGCTGGCCGATTTCGCCGGGATGCGTGATGTGGTAGCGGAGCTGGGTGGTGATCCTAAGGCCATGAATCCACTGATTCCGGCGGTACTGACCATCGACCACTCAGTGATCGTTGAGCATTATGCTGAGGTCGACGCCGTAGAGCAGAATCTGGATATCGACTTTCGTCGCAACAGTGAGCGTTACCGCTTTATCAAGTGGGCGCAAAAGAGTCTGGACAACTTCGGGGTGATCCCGCCAGGCACCGGTATCATTCACCAGATGAACATGGAAGCGTTGGCGCAAGTCGTTTGGGAAAGCCGAACTGAAGATGGTCAACGCTTGCTGCACCCGGACGACATGGTCGCTACCGACAGCCATACGCCAATGATCAATGCCATTGGGGTCTTGGGCTGGGGTGTCGGCGGGCTCGAGGGACAGGCCGCCATGGTCGGTGAGCCGGTGCCGATCAGCTTCCCGAAAGTGGTGGGCATTCGTGTAACCAATGCCCTGCGCTCCGGGGTCACCGCTACCGATCTGTCATTGCATGTGGCCGAAATCTTGCGCAAGCGTTCGGTCGTCGGCAAGTTCGTAGAGTTCACCGGTCCCGGCCTTTCTGCCCTGAGCTGGGCGACCCGTGGCACCGTGTCGAACATGGCGCCTGAATACGGCGCCACTGTAGTTTTCTTCCCTTTTGATGATGAGACGCTGTCCTACCTGAAGCTCAGCGGTCGTTCAGAATCCCTATGTCGCAAGGTCGTCAGCTACATGAACGCCCAGCCATTGTGGCGACGCGATGAGCTGGCGGAGCCACAGTTCGACGAACTGATTGAGTTGGACCTGAACAGCATCGAAGTCAGCGTCGCCGGCCCACATCAGCCGCACCAGCGTCAGAAATTGACCAACGCCGCATCTTCGTTCCGAAATGAGGTGATGGGTGGCAGTAACCTGATTGCCGGACCTGCGCAAAAGACATTTTTCGAACCGACTTTCAATGAGCCCATCACTCATGGTGCGGTCGTCATGTCGGCGATAACCAGTTGCACCAACACCGCCAATCCATCGCAGATGATTCAGGCCGGATTGCTGGCACGCAAGGCACGTCAGCTCGGGGCCAATCGCAAGCCCTGGGTCAAGACTTCGCTGTCTCCGGGGTCGCGCGTGGTAGCCGATTACCTGGCAGAAGCGGATCTGCTCAAGGACTTTTCTGCACTGGGCTTCGACCTCGCCGGTTTTGGCTGCATGACCTGCATTGGTAACTCGGGCTCGCTCGAAGAGCACGTTGAGCTATTTGCCGATCAAGGCCTGAAGGGCGTCGTGGTTCTGTCCGGTAACCGAAACTTCGAAGGTCGGGTCAATCCCAAGGTGCCTGCCGGTTACCTGGCATCCCCGGCCCTGTGCGTGGCTTATGCCATTGCCGGAACCATCGATATCGATCTCGAATCGCAAGCCCTGGCCAACGATCACAATGGCAACCCTGTTTACCTGCGCGATCTGATGCCAACCGATGCTGAAATCGCCGAGCAGGTCGCCAAGGTGGTCAAGCCCGAGTTTTTCCAGCAGCGCCTTGCCAAGGTCTGGGAGGGCACTCACCACTGGCAGTCGCTCTCGGCCGAAGGCAGCGTGCAGTTTCCGTGGAACCCGGACTCAACCTATCTGCGCCGCCCACAGTACCTGGCCGATATTCCTGCCGAGCCAAAAACCACCTTGGCCATTAATGGTGCGCGTACGCTGATGGTGTTGGGCGACAACGTGACCACGGACCATATTTCGCCAGCTTATTCCATCCCCGCCGATAGCTTGGCCGGGCAATGGTTGCTGGAGCGTGGTGAGAACCCCCAAGACCTCAATCAGTACTCCACCCGACGCAGTAATCACGAAGTCATGCTGCGCGGTGCGTTTACCAACAAAGCGGTGAAAAACCGCCTGTTGAGCGACGACCAGCCAGGCCACGGGGCCTGGGCCTGGAATGCCGACCATACGCAATGTCTACCGCTGTATGAGGCCGCCAAAAGCTATGCGGCGCAACATACGCCCATGGTGGTTTTTGCCGGGATCAACTATGGCGCAGGTTCCAGCCGCGACTGGGCGGCCAAGGCCCAAGCGTTGCTGGGAGTGAAGGCTGTCGTTGCGCAGAGCATCGAGCGTATTCATCGCAGCAACCTGATCGGCATGGGCGTGATCCCCCTGCAGTTCAAGCCTGGTCTATCGGTGGATGATCTCGATTTACAGGGTGACGAACGTTTTGATTTCTTCGGTCTGGATGAACTAAGCGTTGGCGATAACCACGTGACCATGGTCATGCATCGGACCAACGGCGGGCAGCAACAGGTAGGGCTGGGCGTGCGCATCGATTCTCTCCAAGAGATTCGCTACCTGGTCAACGGCGGTGTGCTGCCGTTCGTGATCCGCAAGGTGGTTCAGCGAACGCGCAAATGATTCAACCCCGCTGGGCTCGATACGGGTCCAGACCGTAGCAACCAACAATAATAAGGAACGGTCCCCATGCAAAGCGACGATAAGGGCGCTGGTACGCCTGAGCCTGAAATTCAACGAATCACCGGTGCAACACGCCGCACCCTACTCAAACAAATGAGTGCCCTTGCCGGGGTTTCTCTTCTGGGCTCGTTGTTGCCCAGTGGTTTAGCTCACGCCAGTCTGGCCAATGAAAAGTTATCTGGAACACGGAGAATCGCGCCTATGTACGCCTATGTCGGGTCACGGACCACGCGCGAACGAAACGCTCGCGGCGAGGGCATCAGTGTCTACAAAGTGGACCAGGAAGAGGGCTCCCTGACGCTTGTGCAGGTCGTCAAGGACTTGGTAAACCCGTCTTTCCTTGCCTTGAACAAGGCAGGTGACCGTCTGTATACCGTCCATGGCGACATGAGTGCTGTCAGTGCTTTTAGCGTCGACAAGGCCACAGGCAAACTCGCCTTTATCAACCAGCAAAGTTGCGAAGGTAAAAACCCTGTGCACTTGGCTCTCGATCCAACTGAGCGCTTCCTGGTGGTGTCGAACCACATCACGGGCTCCCTGGCGGTGATGAACGTGAGCGAGGACGGCGCGCTCGGTACTCTGAATCAACTGCTCAAGTTGGAAGGCCCGATCGGGCCGCACCGGGTCGAGCAGCCGTTTTCCAAACCGCATTTCAACCCATTCGATCACACCGGTAACTTTGTGCTGGTACCAGACAAAGGGCTGGATCGAGTGTTCAGTTTCGGTTTTGAAAACGGCAAGTTGCTTCCTGCGGCCCAACCCTTCGTCGTCACCCGCGAGGGGGCGGGGCCACGTCACCTGGCATTCCACCCTCATGCTGCGTTTGCCTACGTCGTCAATGAGCTGGATTCCAGCGTGACCGTCTACCGCTTCGATGTTCAGACAGGGGCGTTGGCACCTATTCAGGTCTTGCCATCGCTGCCTGCGAACTTCACCGGTAACAGTCGTGCATCGGAGATCGAAGTCGATCGTAGCGGCCGCTTCCTATATGCCTCCAACCGCGGTTACGACAGTGTGGCGGTGTTCGCCATCGACCCGGCGACAGGGCTGTTGAGTTCGGTGGAGTTCATGCCTACCGACGGTAAGACTCCTCGTTTCTTCACGTTGACCCCCAATGGGCGCTTCCTTTTTGCGTTGAACGAAGACAGCGACACCATCATTTCGATGGCGGTGGACCCGGACAAAGGCGGGCTTGGAAAAACGGGGTTCTCGGTCTCGACCGGCAGCCCTGTGTGCATGGTTTTTTCGGCCTGAAAAACTTCCGGATTTACAATAATGCAATGACAGAGTCAGGCTGCTGCCTGCTTCTAGTGAGGTTGTCATGAACAATAATAAGCCTGAAGAAGCCGCGATTGTTCGCAAGGTCACCCTGCGGATTATCCCTTTTGTTTTTCTGCTGTACATCGTTTCCTATCTCGACCGTGCCAACATCGGCTACGCCGCTCTGCAAATGAACAAGGAACTTGCCCTGTCGAGCGAAGCCTTCGGCTTCATCTCGGGGATTTTCTTCATTGGCTATTTCCTGTTTGAAGTGCCAAGCAACGTGATGCTTAACAAATTTGGCGCTCGAGTATGGATTGCACGGATTCTCGTGACCTGGGGCATCATTGCGGCAATGACCGCTTTTGCCCAGACCGCCAGCCAGCTTTACGTCCTGCGGTTTTTCCTCGGGGTAGCAGAGGCTGGTTTCTTTCCTGGAATCATCGTCTACCTGACTTTCTGGTTTCGCTCCAAGGAGCTGGCAACTACCGTGGCACTCTTCACTGCGGCGATTCCGGTGAGCTACATCATTGGTGCGCCAATGAGCACCTGGATCATGGATAACATTAGTTGGCTCAATTGGAGCGGCTGGCGCTGGATGTTATTTCTCGAAGGCGTTCCCGCTGTGTTTCTCGGCATTGCCTGCTACTTCTTCCTAACCGATAAGCCCGAGCAGGCAAAATGGCTCAAGCCCGAAGAGAAGGCGTGGTTGATCGCCGAGTTGGAGCGGGACCGCCAAAGTCGTAAAAACGTGAAGAGTCTGAGCGTCTACAAGACGATGACCAACCCGAAGGTTCTGTACCTTTCGTTCATCTACTTTGTGTACCAGTGCGGCAGTCTTGGCGTTGGCTACTGGATGCCGCAGATCATCAAGAGCTTCTCCGAGTCGCTGACCCACACGCAGATCGGGTTGATCGCAATGTTGCCTTATATCGTCGCCACGGCAGCCATGATCATCTGGTCGCGAAGTTCCGACAAACGCAACGAGCGCAAGCTGCACTCTGCAATCCCGTTGCTGATCGCCGCGTTGGGCCTGGTTGGCGCTGGGTTGGTCGGTAATGCATTTGTAGCGATGGCGATGATTTGCGTCGCACTGTCCGGGCTCTACAGCTTCAAATCACCGTTCTGGGCCTTGCCAACGTTGTTCCTTGATCGGACAACCGCTGCGGTATCCATTGCCGTGATCAACTCCATCGGCAACCTTGGCGGCTTTGTCGGACCGTCATTGATCGGCGTGATAAAGGGCAACAGTCAAAGTGCCGCCAATGGCCTGCTGTTCCTGAGTGCATTGTTGCTCCTGGGGTTTCTGATGACCGTGTTCATGCGGGTGTCCAACAATGGAGCCGCGCAAGTCGCTTCCGCTTTCAGCCATGAAGCACGCTAGCAGTTGATCGAACTGGCGGCGCCGCAAACGGTGTTGCCAGTCAATGTCGAGTGGCAAGGGCAGAGGCGATGTGGATCGAGAATGTCCCGCTCGAGGTTAACGCGGTGCAAGCGATCCCTCGCCGCTCTTTTTCCGGTTCCTCAATTCATTTCGTCATGTCGCTTGTAAGGCGGCAGGGCATTTTCACGACGCTGTGTTGGAGCGTGGCATGTATAAAAATAAAAAAGTAATCGGCACTTGGCTGGCTGTTTCCCCTTGCCTACTTGTGGGCATGGCCCGGGCGGAAGGTTTTGTCCAGGACAGTAAAGCCAACCTGCAAATGAGCAACTATTACTTCAATCGCGACTTCCGCGATGGAACAGGGCAATCAAAACGCGAGGAGTGGGCCCAGGGCTTTGTCCTCGATGTGCGCTCCGGCTATACGCCAGGCGTTGTAGGGTTTGGCTTGGACGCGCTGGGCATGCTGGGCCTCAAGCTCGACTCCAGTCCCGACCGAAGTGGTTCCGGCCTGTTGCCCACCCAATCCGATGGCCGCGCCGCAGACGAGTTCAGCCGGCTCGGGCTCACCGCGAAAATGAAAGTTTCCAAGTCGGAATTCAAGTACGGCACCTTCATTCCAAAGCTGCCTACCTTGCAGGCCAATACCGGACGCATCCTTCCTCAGACATTTGAGGGGGGCTTGATAACGGTGAAGGAGTTCGATGGGCTTAGCGTCAGTGGTGCGCGCTTCAATCGCATGACGGATCGTGATTCGACGGATGCCAATACACTGACGTTGAACAACAAGAACCGACGTTTTTCAGGAACGGTCGAAAGTGATCACTACCTGATGGGCGGTGCTGAGTATGCATTCGGTAAAGACCTGACGGTCACCTATCAGTACGCTGAACTTGAAGATGTCTATCACCAGCATTTCTTTGGCCTGATCCACACGTTGAGTCTTGGCCCGGGTAAGCTCAAAAGCGATCTGCGCTACATGCTCAGCGATGATGCCGGCGCTGCGCGCGGCGGGGAAATCGACAGTGGTGCGCTTAACGGCATGCTCACCTACAGCCTGTCTGGTCATTCCCTTGGGCTGGGGTTACAAAAGATGAATGGCTCGACATCGATGCCCTACATCAACGGTACGGACCCGTATCTGGCCAACTACATCCAGATCAACGACTTTGCCGAACCTGGCGAGCGCTCCTGGCAGTTGCGCTATGACTACGATTTTTCTGCACTCGGTATGCCGGGCCTGACGTTCATGAGCCGTTATGTCCGTGGTGATCAGGCTGATGCGAAGGCTAGCATTGGCGCCGGGCATGAGTGGGAGCGCAACACCGATGTGCAGTACATTTTCCAGAGCGGAGCGTTGAAAAACGTTGCAGTGAAGTGGCGCAATGCAAGTTATCGATCCAGCTTCGCCCGTGGTGCCGATGAAAATCGCCTAATCGTTTCCTATACCTTACCGAGCTGGTAGGACTTTCACTGCCCTCACTCATGGAGCAAAAAATGAATGCTATCGACCGTGCGGTAATCGATGAACTGGCGCCAAACGGCGTCCTGAGAGCCGCCATCAACTTCGGCAATCCTGTCCTGGCCCAACGGGGCGCGGATGGCCAGCCGCAAGGTGTGTCTGTTGCGCTGGCGAAAGTCTTGGCTGAAGAACTGGGCGTACGTTTGGAAATGGTCACTTTCGATGCGGCAGGCAAGGTCTTCGCGGCGCTGGAGAAGGGCGCATGGAACATTGCCTTCCTGGCGATCGAGCCGGTGCGAGAGCAACAAATCGCGTTCAGCGAGCCCTACGTGATCATTGAGGGGACTTACTTGGTCGCCGCCGATTCACCTTTCCAGACGGTCGAGGATCTTGATCAGCCTGGACTGCGGTTGGCGGTTGGCAAAGGTGCAGCCTATGACCTCTACCTGACGCGCACACTGAAACATGCGCAACTGGAGCGGGCAGAAACGTCTGCAGGCGCAGTGGATTTGTATGTTGAACAGGCCCTGGATGCAGCGGCGGGTGTACGCCAGCCGCTGGAGGCCGTCGCTGCTAAAAACGGCAAGTATCGCGTCATTGACGGTGCATTTACCTCCATCCGACAAGCCATGGCGGTTCCACGCGGTCATGACGTGGCGGCGGCCTATGTGAGGGATTTTGTCGAGCGCAAAAAGACTGAAGGCTTCATCCGTGCGGCGTTGGACGAAAGCGGTCAGGCTGACGCGACCGCCGCGCCATCAGTGTGAAATAGCGCCGCATTCCTGGGGGGGCAAGTGCACTGGCCGCCGTCTCTCCAATGTGTCTAGGGATGTAGGGGCGGCTCATCGCGAATTTAAGGTCACGGGTTGTCGCGGGTGTTAAATACCGGGGAGCGCTGCGTGCAACATCCCTATGAGGGTGTCCGCGTCTCTGTCGCCGCGTACGCTGGAAAAGACAACATCGACTCGTTTGGCGTGTGCTCGTAGGTCGAGGACAGCACTGAGCCGATCGCCCAACAGGTGCCAGGCACGCTTCTTCTCTTCGGCATAGTCGTGATGCAAGTAATGGCGCCTCCCCACCTTTACGTCCCCATGCCCATCATCCTGCTTGTTCGGAAAGCACCACTGGGAGTCTCCCGTCAGGGCCTTGAGTTCCTGAAATGCAGGGCGAAGGGGGAGAGGAAGACAGGGCGGACTTGTTTCTTGCCCCGGGTGCCTTTGACGTTTTCACTGGGGAGGAACCAGGTCTGCCGGTCCAGATCGACATTCTTCCATTCGGCCTGCAGTAACTCGCCAATCCGGCACAGCGTGCCCAGGCTGATCCAGAGCGCGAGCTGCGTTTCCTTCTTTAGCGGTCGAGTGCCGTCGTATTTTTGCCCGGCGGGGAGGGCGTCGTAATCGGCGGTTATCTGCTGGAAGCGGTTGTGCAGTTCCGACAGCTCAGCTTGATGATCGTCCATCCGATTGGCTATGGGTGAACCCAATAGCGTAGCTTGGAATCACTCCGTTTTTGCTCTTGATACACCCAAAAAACAAGTCCAGAATTGAGTCTTTTCCTGCTTTGGCAAGAAAAGAAGTCCCTTAGATTTCAATGGGTCGGACGCCAGATGCGAGTCTCGTTTCCCGCTCCAATCCCCTGATTTGTATTCGCTGTATCGTCAATCTGTGGTTATTCGCGCAGCGTTTTGCCGCAACTGATCTAAATAGTCAGCCCATTGTTGAGCCGCTCCCCGACGTTGTACCAGCAGTTGGGCGCGCGCGTATACAGCCCCTAGCGCCCCCGGCATCCGGTGGGATAACGACAGTTCGAGCACAATTGGATCGATGCCCAAGTGCTCGTGGGCAATGGTCCTATAGGTCGCGCGAAAGCCGTGGGCAGTGATGTCGTACTCTGGCCAGATACGCTGAAAGGACTTGAGCATGGAGGTCGGGTTTATGGGACGTCCCGGATAGACCGGCGAGACGAACACCCAGCCTTTGCCTTCTTCATCCACCACGCGGGTTTTATGTAGCTCGCGTAAAAGAACCAAGGCTTGCTCAGGCAACGGCACGATGTGTTTGCTCTTGTCCAGATGCTTGGTCTTGCTCACCACATAACGCCAATCGGCGCCCACCAAGTCGACATCTTCCCAGCGCATCTGCACCAGTTCGCCTGGGCGGACCGGCAACATAATCAGCAGGCGCATTGCGGAGGCAACGCTGCCGTCGTTGCAGTCGTCCAGACGCAGAAGAAACCTGCCTAGGTCGGCTGGCCTTTCGATGGTCGGGTTGCTGGTGACGACATGGCGGATCTTCAATTCCTCAATGTTGCTGAGCGCTACGTTGCGTTCAACCCAGCCGCGCCCTTCAGCAAACCCCAGGACGGCACGGATGATGGTGCGCACGCGCCGGGCCATCGCCATTGTGCGCTGGCGGCGCAGTTCGGTAATGATCGTGGTGATGTGCTCCAGCTTGATCTCGGTGACCGGTTTTTTACCAATGGCAGGCAAGATGTGGTTGTTCAGCGCTCCGCTAAACCCTGAGATGGATTTAGTCACCAGTTCGGCAGACTTGAATGCCAACCATTGCTTGGCTACATACTCGAAGGTGCGCACCTCGTTGAGGAGTTGCGCCTCGATTTTGGCGGTCTTGGCCTTGAGCGGAGCGATGTGGTTAGCCACGTCGCGGCGCGCGCCGCGGGCAATGTCGCGCGCTTCTTTCAGGCCGATTTCGGGGTAGGCGCCGATTGAGAAGCGGTTTTCCTTGCCATGCAGCCGATACTTCAAGCGCCAGAACTTGGAAGGGGATTTGCCGACCTTGCTCGACACCCTTACCTCCAAGTAGAGGCCAGGGACTTCGCCATCGGCGTGTTTGCCGGGTTCGGTCAGCGAGCGGATCAAGGCATCGCTGAGTTTTCGTTTGAAAACAACCGCATTATCTGGGGGCATCGGTGGGGGCATCCTTTTTAAGGAACCGAAATTTGCCCCCAATTATGCCCCCATGAGTCGTGGAATCCATTGGATTTAGACAGGCGGCAGTGGACCGTAATTACCAATAAGCGCTTGTTATAAAACAGTTTTATGGACTCTACTGGAACTCCATTACAAGCTATCGGGGTCCCCGAAGAACATCTGAATCCGCGACCGTAACCACCGCTCCCCCGGATCATTATCCTGCGACCCACGCCAAGCCATGTGCAGCTCAAAACTGCGCACCGGCAACGGTGGATCTTCCGCCCGCACGCCACCGGCTGCAGTCAACGCTTCAGCGGTGTAATCCGGGACAGTGGCCACGATATCAGTCCCGCTGATCAGTGTGCTCAGCCCATTGAACTGCGGCACCGCCAGCACCACATGCCGTTTGCGCCCCAGCTTCTCCAGCTCTTCATCGATAAAGCCGCTCAGGTCGCCAGCGAACGAAACCAGCGCGTGGGGGCGGGCGCAGAAGTCATCCAGGCTCAACGGTCCCGGTACCGTGTCGGCGCGTAACAGTTTCGGCATGCTGCGGCGCAGCACTTTGCGCTTGGCGTTGGCCGGCAGGTCGGCGGTGTAGCTGACACCAATGGAGATCTCGCCCGAGGCGAGCAGGCTTGGCATCAGGATGTAGTTGGCCCGACGCACCACCAGCACGATTCCCGGCGATTCCGCGCGCAGCCGTTTGAGCAGCATTGGCAGCAGCGCGAATTCAACATCATCCGACAAGCCGATGCGGAACACCGCGGTGCTGGTCGCCGGGTCGAATTCCGCCGCACGACTGACCGCGGTGGAAATCGAATCCAGGGCTGGAGAGAGCAGGGCGAAGATTTCCACTGCTCGGGCGGAAGGCTCCATGCTGCGGCCGGTACGCACGAACAACGGGTCATCAAACAGCCCGCGCAGGCGCGAGAGCGCCGCACTGATGGCCGGCTGGCCGAGGAACAATTTTTCCGCAGCGCGGGTCACGCTGCGTTCGTGCATCAGTGTTTCGAAAACGATCAACAGGTTCAGGTCGACACGACGCAGGTCATTACGATTCATCTGGAGTCCTGGCAGAGTCAGCAAACTTGACGTGAGCGGCCATATGAGAACAATGGCCGGCATGAATCTTACGGGGAAAGACTGGTACTCTGCACAGGGTAATTCAGTTTTTTCTGAAAGGCTGCTTCGGTTTTTCACGGCATTGGATGATGTCGCCGTCGCTGCGGAATCAATGACAGGCATGTCGACTATTAATAGCCACTGATGGTCTTGGGTAGAAAGCCCAGATAGAGTTCAGGGCATTAGAGGTTACTTTGACGAGGTTTGCGATGTCCCGCACGATCCGTTTTCACAAGTTTGGTCCAGCCGAGGTGCTCAAATGCGAAGAGCATGCGGCAGCCCTGCCTGCGCCGGGCGAAGTGCAGGTGCGCGTCGAAGCGATAGGCATCAGCTGGTATGACATTCTCTGGCGCCAGAACCTGGCCTCGTCCCATGCTCGTCTGCCTTCGGGCCTGGGTCATGAAATGGCCGGCGTGGTCACGATGGTCGGCGAAGGTGTCGATGACTTGGCCGTTGGCGACAAAGTCGCCAGCTTCCCGGCCGAAAGCCCCAACGACTATCCGGTCTACGGCGAACAGATCGTTCTGCCACGCACGGCGCTGACCCGCTACCCGGACGTGCTCAGCCCGATCGAAGCCAGCGTTCACTACACGCCGCTATTGATCGCTTATTTTGCCTACGCCGACCTGGCGCGAGTCAAACCCGGGCAATTTGCCCTGGTGACCGACGCCAGCCACTGCGCCGGGCCGTCGTTCGTGCAACTGGGCAAAGCCCTTGGTGTGCGGGTGATTGCTGCGACCAAAACCGCGGATGAGCGTGAATACCTGCTGTCTCTGGGCGCCGAGAAAGTCATCGTTACCGAAGAAGAAGATCTGCTGATGCGGATCAACAAAATTACCGATAACCGCGGCGTCGATGTGGTGTTCGATGGCCTCGGCGGTCCGCAGATGTCATTGCTCGGCGATGTGCTCGCACCTCGTGGCAGCCTGGTGCTTTATGGTCTGCAAGGCGGTAACCAGACACCATTTCCGGCTTGTGCGGCGTTCCAGAAGAACATTCAATTCTTCGTGCACTGCATCGGCAACTTCACCGGCAAGCCGGAGCTGGGCATCCTCCAGGACCAGGCCGCATTGCAGCGTGCCCTGCGCGACATCAACCAGTTGACCGCAGACCGCGTGCTGCTGCCGCTCAAAACCCGGGTCTTCCCGTTTTCCGAGTTTGTCGAAGCACACCGCTACATGGACGAATGCCCATGCCGCGAACGGGTCGCCCTTCAGGTCGAGCCTGCCTGAGCCCTTCCTCTGCCAAGAGTCCGTGCGAATACGGACTCTTCTGCTGGCAGTCACTCCCAAATGAGACGTGCCATCGATCTGTCGGTGGGCCGGTTCAGCAACTGAACTGGTTTTTGCTCTCGATCTGTATCTTCTAATCATTATGTAAGCCCTGATAATTGAATGATTACTTTCATCTCAAGGAAAGAGTCATGGCCGAGTATCAGCCTGAAACTCCTCAATGCGCGCCGGCAATATATGCTCAACAAATAATGCGGCGTCGCTCAGTTGTCTTACATTCGTGGGCAACTTCTTTCTTTATTTCTTGTGCTAAGTGTCTGTGGGACGCTGTCGGAAATTTCCTAGGAAAACCCGCGAGAGCCCAAGGCGCCCGTTCTGCGGGGTGTCGCGCCGATATTGATCTCCCTGGGTTATCCGTAGCGTTCAAACATTTCAAATAATTACACAATGCTTAAGTGCTAGCATTTGAATAACAGCGCCGGCACTCCATTCATGACAAACAACCTGTTGCGCAATACACCTCGTTATTTGCGTGGCATCGCACTTTTGAGTCACAGGTAAATAATGATGGCCGCTACCCATGATCAGGCAATGAACTATGTTTATCAGCAAATGCTGCAGCGCTTGCTGGGTTTTTTCTCTCGCGCCGAGCGCACGGCATTGCAATTGCTGATTCAGCGCCTGGTGATGTCCGCAGGAGGTTTGGAACGTATCGGCGATTACAAGGTGCTGTCGATCCAGTCCGGGTCCCGCGACAGCTGCTACACCCTGGCGCTACTGCGTGCCGCTCAGCTGAGTATTGCCGGTCGGGCACCGGCGACGTTTCAGCTGCGAGTGGCGACCTTGCGCTTGAACGGTGCGGCCTCGACAGCCTTGGAAAACATCCATCGCAGCTGCAGTGCATTGTTTCTCTACGACGATCCCCGGGTCGAAGTGTTGATGGTCGATAATCGCGAAGTCCTGCCGTTCAATCATCTGGCGCCGATCTCCGAAGCCGGTCGTGAGTCGAATCGGCTCAATCTGCTGATGGTCGGGCACCGCCGAGTCTGGGACGGGCCGCTTGATCTGTGGGATGACGGGTATCTGGCGACCGGCGAGTTTTACGGACAAATCGCCCGTTGGGACCAGGGTGTCGACGCATTGATCAGTAGCGATACGCCCCGTCTGCAGAAGCAGTTTCTCGAGGGGTTGAATCGTGCGGCGGCCAAGGCCGGGCTCAAGGCGCCGGACCGTCACGAAACGGGCTACGAGTGTCTGTTCGCGCGACTCGATGAATTGGGCAGCGATTGCTACCGCGAGTTTTATCCCGAGGCTGCCCAGGCGGCGTGGCGTCCCGCCGAACGTTTTGAAGCATGTCGCCGCACGACCTTCATCGATATTCACGACATGCTGGTCAGCAACCTGGAAGAGCGCTGGCCACTGCTCACCGATTTCCTCGGGTTTCAACCTGACGAGTTGTCGGCCCAGCTCAGTGATAACGGCTACGTCAGCTTGTCGATATCCGCGCATCTTCGTGGCTTGCAAGCGTGCTTTGTACAGGGTCGCAGCTACGAGGAAGGCATTGGTGAGTACCTGCAGCGGGCGCTGGTGATGATGCGCCGCAAACATGTTCCAGAGCGCTTTTGCGAACAGGCCATGGAAACCTTCGGCAACCCGATGACGATGACCGATCAGCGCGCATTGGCATCGGCTGAAGCACAAAAGAGCCTTGGTTTGAGCGAGGCTCAACTGGTGTGTCTACTGTTTGCCCCGTTTGTCGATAACGGCGCGGCGCTTGAGCATTTTCTCCGTCAGTGCCATCCCGGCATGCTCGTCGCGTTGCCGGACTTGCACCGGGCGATGCAGGGCGGCCCGGCTCCCGAGCAGGTTCTGCAATGGATGGTCGATGTCAGCGGGTTGCCCGTGAGTCTGATCAGTACGCTTTACCGCATGGGGCCGGTGGTTCGGGATGAGGGCAGGGCTCTCGGCCTGGAAAGCGTCGAGGTGGGTGGGCAAGCTGAAGTCGTGGAGCCTGGCAGTGAAACGACTGTGTCTGGCGAATGGTCGACGGGCCGGTGAAAGTGACTGGTTCGACGGATCCGGCAAGGATGCGTCACGACGTTCGTAGTCTGTTCGGCCATTACCCATGAAAGGACCACGAGATACCGATTTTGCGTACCAGGCGGTGTACCGTTACCTGACTAACCTGATCAATGAGCCGGGCAGTGACATGCAAGTGCGCCTGCCTTCATTGCGGCAGTTGGCGCACCGCCTGAGTGTGTCGATCTCGACCATTCAGTACGCTTATTCGCTGTTGGAAAAGGAAGGGCGCGTCTATTCAGTGGCCAAATCAGGCTACTACGCACTCCCCGTGTCCTCAATCGGCATGCCCGGTAGCGGCAAGGACCTGCTCGAAACGGTTTACGTCAACGCCAGGCGTCCCGGCATGCTGGTGCTGAGCGCCGATGAACCGGCGTTATTACAACCCCTGGATAGCCCGTTGCTGTTACTGGAGAGAGAACTGCTGCGCCAGTATCCGCGCCAGCCGCAACCGTCTTCGCAACCCTGCGGCGAGCTGGAGCTGCGCACAGCCCTGGCGGCGCGCTACACCACTTCGCCGACCCGTTGCTGGCATGCTGATGATGTCTATATCGGCGCCGATCTGCGTGGCGTACTGGAAATATTGATCGCTGTCCTTGGCCTTAAGGATGCTGTGGTGGTGGTCGAATCACCGTGCGACTGGGCTATTTTGCGCCTGTTTCAAGACGCGGACGTGCAGGTGGTCGAGCTGCCGCTGCAAGCCCATGGCGGCCTGGATCCTGAGCAGTTGAAGCAGCTGCTTGAGACTGAGCAGGTGCGACTGGTGATGCTTTCATCGAGGCTGAATATGCCCCGGGGCAGTGTGGCGCCTGACAGCAACAGGCAAATCACCGCACAGTTGCTGGAGCGACACGGCAGTTGGGTGCTGGAAAACGATTGTTACGGCGAGCTCGAATTCGAGCCGAGCGGCCTGCGGTTTCGTGATCTGCTGGACCCGGATCGGCTGATCGTGTTCTCCACATTCGAGAAAATCATCGGGTCGGAGGCGCCCTTCGGCTATCTGCTGTCGCGACAGCTGCGCGCCGAATTGCAACGGCACTTTCTGCTGCGCGCGTTTCGCTTGTCGCTGATTCGTCAGAAAGCCATTGCACGGCTGTACAGCAACGGACGCATTGATCAACACCTGCTGGTGTTGCGTCGACTGCTCAAGGAACGCATGGTGCAGATGACTCGGTTGCTGGAAGAGCGTCTGCCCGATGCGTTGCACTTCGTTGAGCCCCGGGGCGGAGCGACAATCTGGATTCGTTCGTTGCGCCAGGTCGATGTGCGTCGAGTGTTCGAGCGTTTGCTCAAGCAGCATGTGGTGATTGCACCGGGTGAGCTGTTCAGTTTGCAAGGCCTGCACGGGCAGCACTTGCGCCTGAGTCACACCTTCGGTGGTCACCACGACCTCGCCGATGCATTGGGTCTGTTGGCGGATGCCTTGCGCCTGGAATCGATCGACTGAGCCGAGGCGCAAACCCTCCTCGGTACCTGACAATTGATAACGTCGCGCCCGGAGCAAACTGTCAGTAAACTGCGCTCTATTCCCGAACCACTCTTTCTCAGAGGTTTTGCATGACACTCAGTCCTTTTGCGGGCAAACCGGCACCGGCAGAACTGTTGGTCGACATCCCGCGACTGGTAACGGCCTATTACACCGGCCAGCCCGATGCAGCCATTTCTACCCAACGCGTCGCCTTTGGCACGTCCGGACACCGAGGTAGCTCGTTCGATCTGAGTTTCAACGAATGGCACGTCCTGGCCATCAGCCAGGCGATCTGCCTGTACCGCGAAGCCCAGGGCATTGACGGTCCATTGTTCGTCGGGATCGACACCCACGCGCTGTCCACGCCGGCCGGTGCCAGCGCCCTGGAAGTCCTGGCGGCAAACGGCGTGACGGTGATGATCGCCGAAGGCGACGAGTACACGCCGACGCCGGCTATTTCCCACGCGATTCTTTGCTACAACCGTGGTCGAACTTCGGGCCTGGCAGACGGCATCGTCATCACGCCGTCTCACAACCCGCCACAAAGCGGTGGCTACAAGTACAACCCTACCAACGGCGGCCCGGCGGATACCCACATCACCAAGTGGATCGAAGCCAAGGCCAACGAGCTGCTGGCGGCCAAACTCGCCGGCGTCAAACGCATCAGCTACGAGCAGGCCCTGAAGGCCAGCACCACCCATCGTCACGATTACCTCAACACCTATGTCGCTGACCTGATCAACGTGATCGACTTCGACGCCATCCGCGATGCGAAGCTGCGTCTGGGTGTCGATCCGCTGGGCGGAGCAGGGGTGCGCTACTGGTCGGCGATTGCCGAGCACTATCGCCTGGACCTGGAGGTGGTGAATAAACAGGTTGATGCGACATTCCGTTTCATGACCGTCGATTGGGACGGGCAGATTCGTATGGACCCATCGTCCAGCCACGCCATGCAAGGTTTGATCGGTCTGAAAGAGCGTTTCGACGTGGCCTTTGCCTGTGACCCGGATCACGACCGCCATGGCATCGTGACCCCGTCCGGTGGCTTGCTGGCACCCAACAACTACCTTGCGGTGTCGATCGATTACCTGTTCCAGAACCGTCCGCAGTGGCGTGCCGATGCGGCTGTGGGTAAAACGGTGGTCAGCAGTGGCTTGATCGATCGCGTCGCCAAACGCCTGGGCCGCCGTCTGTACGAAGTGCCGGTTGGCTTCAAATGGTTTGCCGACGGCCTGTTCGACGGCTCCCTCGGATTTGGTGGCGAAGAAAGCGCCGGCGCGTCGTTCCTGCGCAAGGATGGCAGTGTCTGGTGCACTGACAAGGATGGCTTGATTCCGGCGCTGCTGGCGGCTGAAATGACTGCCCGCACGGGACGTGACCCGAGTCAGGCCTATCGCGCGTTGACTGATGAACTGGGCGAACCCTTCTCGGTACGGGTCGATGCCAAGGCCAACCCTGAACAGAAAGCGCTGCTGAGCAAATTGTCGCCAGACCAGGTCACCTCCACTCAACTGGCGGGCGAAGCGATCCAGAGCATCCTCAGCCATGCACCGGGCAACGACCAGGCCATTGGCGGTCTGAAAGTCATGACCGAGAACGGTTGGTTCGCGGCACGTCCGTCGGGCACTGAGGACATCTACAAGATCTATGCGGAAAGTTTTGTGAGCGACGACCACCTGAAGCAGTTGGTGGCGGAAGCTCAGACCTTGGTGGATGGCGCGATTTCTGCGAAATAGGTGATGGCCCCTTCGCGGGCAAGCCTCGCTCCTACAGAAGTTAGTCGCCCATGTGATCGACACTACTCCTGTAGGAGCGAGGCTTGCCCGCGAAGGCGTCGGGACAGTCACCCAGGATTTCAGCCAAAAAAAGGGGGCGATCCATCAACGGTCGCCCCTTTTTTCGTCCTGCATTTACCCCGTCAAGCCACATCCACCAACACAATCTCACTGTCCTCAATCGCGATCACGCGCAACACCTGCTCATCGACAATCGCAACCCCGTCTCGAGCTTGTGCACGCAAACCATTGACTTCAATGACCCCAGTGGCTGGAACCAGATAAGCCCGACGGCCGCTGTCCAGGTGATACTCCGCAGACTCCCCGGCCTTCAGATTCGCCGCCACCAAGCGCGCATCGGCGCGAATGTGCAGGCTTTGATCGTCGCCGGCCTTGCCGCTGGCCAGGGTCACAAAACCTTCGCGCTCGCCTTTGGGGAATGGCTTGGCACCCCACGACGGTGCCGAACCGGCTTCGTTGGGGATGATCCAGATCTGAAAGATCCGGGTTTCGGTCTCTTCCAGGTTGTACTCACTGTGAGCGATTCCGGTGCCGGCACTCATGACCTGAACATCGCCCGCTTCGGTGCGGCCCTTGTTGCCGAGATTGTCCTGGTGGGTAATCGCGCCTTCACGAACATAGGTGATGATTTCCATGTCCCGGTGTGGGTGTTGCGGGAACCCGGTTCCGGGGGCAATCACATCATCGTTCCATACCCGCAGGTTGCCCCAGTTCATGCGTTTGGGGTCGTAGTACTCGGCGAACGAAAAGTGGTGATGGGCATCCAACCAGCCATGGTGCGCGCCACCCAGCGAGTTGAAGGGTCTGAGTTCAAGCATGATCGTCTCCTGAAAAGGTTCGTCATGGGGCAGAGCGCCTGAGCCACAGACGAGAACCGGTGGTTGATGGCGAGCATGATCTATCAGGCACCCATCGATAAAAAGCGTAAAAAATGCCTCAATGCAATCGAATTAGTTGATATCAAATAACCTCGAAACATTCTCATCCAGCCTTCACTTCATCGCATAAGCCGATGACCTGTAAGCATTTCACTAGAACTCAGCGGCAAATGCAGACACCATAGCCCTCAACAGCCTCACACCCTGGAGTCCGTCCGCGTGCCGCAACACACCCCCGATCTTCCTCCCGAACTTCGCCCTTTGGCTGAGATGCCTTTGTTCAAGCGCCTGGCCGCCCGGTTCTTTGGCCACGGCCTTACCCGCCTGCGCGCGCAACACCGTGCATCCTGGCTGCACGGCCAAGCTGACGGTTTTCGCAGCGGTCACAGCGCTGGCGTGGAGTACGGCTATAAAGAAGGCAAACTCGAGGGGCTGGAGGAAGGTCGGCAGGTTCTGTTGATTCGCGACTCACGCTCAACCGAGCATCGACCGCCCAACGTCGATGACAATCTGTTTGACGATTGGCGGCTGCCATTGAGTGCTGAGCTGAAGAAGCGCATGAAGGCCGACGTGGCGCGGCTGTTGCCCGCGCATGCCCAGCCGAGCGCTGCCCAATGGAAGATGATTTTCAGCGACACTCCGTCGACCTCGGTGATCGCCGGGGCGGGGGCGGGCAAATCGACTACCCTGGTGCTGCGAATTCTGCTGCTCAGCCATTACCTGGGGTTTGAATTAAGCTCGATGACCGTGGTGACCTTCACCCGCGAATCGCGCAAGGACTTCATCAATAAGCTGATCGAACTGTTTGCAGTCTGGGGCCGGGGAATCAGCCTTAAAGACGCGCGTGATCTGGTGCGCACGTTCCATTCGCGCATCCTGCCGATGGTTCGCAGCCTGCCGGGTTTCGAGCGGCTGCAAGCGTTCGAAAACCTCAGTCACCGCGTGCAAGGCGGCGATGAGGAGGTCGACAGCAACCCCTTCGACCTGCGCATCAACGATGCCCAGCGCCAGCAACTCAACGCCTGCTATCACAGCCTGCACACCCGCGATGAGCGTTTTCGCGAATTGATCAAGCCTTTGTCTCGTCATGCCTTGCAGCTCAAGGAGCTGGAGCGTGATCACCCGGACGTGCAGAAGCGCATGGCGGTGACTGAACTCGCCGCCAAGCGCGATGAAGAACTGTGCGACACAATCGAAGACCTATGGTTTCGCGCCGGCGCCTGGCCGATCAAGGGCATCGAGCCGAATCGTCAGACCTTCGATATCAACGGTTCGACCTTTCATTGTCACGGCTACATTCCGACGCTGGACGCCTGGGTGGTGCTGGGTTTCGATCCCCGGGAAAATCCCCAGGTCAGCCGTCCAAATGCCAAACTTTCAGTGCGCGCAGAATGGGCGGTAAAGCGCACCCTGTTTCAAGCTTTCTGCCGTAAGCCTTTGATATGGCTAGATAGTTATGAATCTTCAAAGCGTGTTTTGGCATCCCTTGCCGGGGACGCCAGCGCTGGGCCAGGCTTCGATTACAAGGTCAAGGGCGAGCTCGGCTCCGCGCCGTTGCTGGACTGTTTTGTTGCGGCGGCCGGGTTTATTGAAAACCTCGGCCTGGATGTGCCGAATGCCGTGGGCCAGATGAGTTTCGCCAAGGATGACCCGGACCGGTTCTTCTTCGAGGCCTTGAGCCTGTTCTGGCGGGCGCTGGAAGATCATCTGCTGGATCAATCGCCGCCGGTGATGACCTACAACCGGATGTTCGCCTTGTTCAGTGAACATTCACCGGAGAATCTCAAGCTGCTGAGCGATGAGCTGCTCAGGCCCATGTCGCACTTGATGATCGACGAGTTTCAGGACGTATCACCGCAGATCGTTTCGTGGATTCGCGCCAGCCTGGCGGAGATCCGCAGTCGCGGACCGGCCATGCATGTGGGGCGCGGCGCGCAACGTTCGTCATTGCTTTGTGTCGGTGATGACTGGCAGTCCATCTATGGCTGGCGCGGCAGTTCGCCGACTTACTTCATGGAGTTCAACAAGGAATTCCCGTCGCCGAGCACGACCAAAGTGATGCTCAGTGACAACTACCGTAGCCATCAGCACATCATCGACGCGGCGGAGCATATTGTCCGCGCGGCACCAGCGATTGCCGGCAAGAAGGCCAAGGCCAGCGGTGAGCCCAAGGCGCTGCTGCCGGTGAATGTTCTCGACCGGGATGACCAAGGCTTGGCCCAGCGCCTGATCGAGCACTATAGAAAGGGCGATTCAATCTTGATGCTTTATCGAAAAAGCAGCGATAAGTCATTGATTGAAGAGCATATTCAGTCTGTAGTTAATGTGGATTCGAGCTTGCCGTACGACGCTCGACGGCTCAAACAACTGACCTATCACAGCGCCAAGGGCCTGCAGGCTGATGCGGTATTTCTGCTGGGCGATTGCCAGCACCTGACCAGTTCACCCTACAAGAACCAGGTCTATCGCATGGCCGGACTCGGCAAGGCCGGCGACAGCGAAGCTTACGACAGTGCACAGAAAGACGAGATCTTGCGGCTGGCCTACGTGGGCATCACTCGGGCCGTGAGCCATTGCTACTGGTATGTCGATGGCCAGGATACCTCGGCTGCGAATATGCCCAAGGCCTCCGACCGGATTGGCAAGGGTAAGGCGTTCTTCGCTGATCACCGTCAGGGAAAAGTGTCTGCCTGACCATTCAGAGAGTCTTGAGCAGAAAACCTGTGGCGAGGGAGCTTGCTCCCGCTTGAGTGCGTAGCACTCACAAAAAAATGGGCGCTTGTCGAATTTTTGGGGCCGCTACGCGACCCAGCGCGAGCAAGCTCGCTCGCCACAAAGGCAGGCATGGCTGAAGAGGTACCGACTGGCTGCGAAAAGTTGCGGGGGGCGCAATCCCGGCCTATGGTCCAAAGCGAGGCTTTGCTTGCGACTGGCGCGCAATGATTCGCCGCAGGTCGCTGTCCATCCAGTGCGGATACATGCAGCGAGGTGACGACATGCCGAATGACTCCCGTCCCGCCGTGCTCGAACTGATCGGCAATACGCCGCTGGTGCGTATCAGCCGCTTCGATACCGGCCCATGCACACTGTTTCTCAAACTCGAATCACAGAACCCCGGCGGTTCGATCAAGGACCGCATCGGCCTGGCGATGATCGACACCGCCGAGCGCGATGGTCGCCTGCGCCCCGGTGGCACCATCGTCGAGGCCACCGCCGGCAACACCGGCCTGGGCCTTGCCCTGGTCGGCCGGGCCAAGGGTTATCGGGTGGTGCTGGTGGTGCCGGACAAGATGTCCACCGAGAAGGTGCTGCACCTCAAGGCGATGGGCGCCGAAGTGCACATCACCCGCTCCGACGTCGGCAAGGGCCATCCCGATTATTACCAGGATGTCGCTGCGCGGTTGGCGCAGGACATTCCCGACGCCTTCTTCGCCGATCAATTCAACAACCCGGCCAACCCGCTGGCCCATGAGTGCAGTACCGCTCCGGAGATCTGGGCGCAGACTCAGCATGATGTGGATGCCATCGTTGTCGGCGTCGGTTCGGCCGGCACGTTGACCGGGCTGACCCGTTTCTTTCAGCGCGTACAACCGAATCTGGAAATGGTGTTGGCCGATCCGGTCGGCTCGGTGATGGCCGAATACAGCCGCAGCGGCACCCTGGGAACGCCCGGTTCCTGGGCGGTGGAGGGCATTGGCGAAGATTTCATTCCGTCGATTGCCGACCTGTCCAGCGTGCGTAAGGCTTATTCGATCAGCGACGAGGAAAGCTTCGATCATGCCCGCCAACTGCTGCGCGCCGAAGGCATTCTCGGCGGCTCTTCGACCGGTACATTGCTCGCTGCGGCACTGCGTTACTGCCGCGAGCAAACCGAGCCGAAGCGGGTGGTCAGTTTCGTCTGCGACACCGGCACCCGCTACCTGTCGAAGGTCTACAACGACCAGTGGATGAACGACCAAGGGCTGCTTGCGCGCAAGCGCTACGGCGATTTGCGTGATCTGATTGCGCGGCGTTTCGAGGATGGCCGGGTGGTCAGCGTGGGGCCGGACGACACCTTGCTCACGGCGTTCCAGCGCATGCGCCTGGCGGATGTATCGCAACTGCCGGTGCTGGTGGATGGGCAGCGGCTGGTCGGGGTCATCGACGAGTCCGACATTCTGTTTGGCGTGCACGAAGACGCTACGCACTTTCGCATGACCGTGACCAGCGCGATGACCGACAAGCTCGAAACCCTGCCTCCCGGCGCCAGTCTTGCTGAGCTGGAGGCGGTGCTCGATCGTGGGTTGGTGGCGATCATCGCCGACACTACGGGCTTCCACGGCCTGATTACTCGCGTCGACATGCTCAATCACTTGCGGAGATCCCTTGCATGAGTCAGCACGATGAAACCGCCAAACCACGTGCCTTCGCCACCCGTGTGATCCATGCCGGACAGACACCGGACCCTTCCACCGGGGCGCTGATGCCGCCGATCTACGCCAACTCCACCTATCTGCAACAGAGCCCCGGTGTGCATAAGGGTTTCGATTACGGGCGTTCGCACAATCCGACGCGCTTCGCCTTGGAGCGTTGCGTGGCGGACCTCGAGGGCGGCACTCGGGCCTTCGCCTTCGCTTCCGGGCTGGCGGCGATCGCCAACGTGCTCGAACTGCTCGACGTCGGCGCCCATATCGTCTCCGGCAATGACCTGTACGGCGGTACATTCCGGCTGTTCGACAAGGTGCGACGGCGCAGTGCCGGGCATCGTTTCAGTTTTGTCGATCTGACCGATCTGGCGGCCTTCGAAGCGGCGCTGCAGGACGACACGCGGATGGTCTGGGTCGAGACGCCGAGCAATCCTTTACTGAGCCTCACGGATCTCGCCGCCGTCGCGCGTATCTGTCGTCAGCGAGGCATCATCTGTGTGGCCGACAATACCTTCGCCAGCCCGTGGATACAGCGGCCGTTGGAGTTGGGTTTCGATATCGTGCTGCACTCGACGACCAAGTACCTGAACGGTCACTCCGACGTGATCGGCGGCATCGCCGTAGTTGGGCAAAACGCAGAGCTGGCCGAGCGGCTGGGTTTTCTGCAGAACGCGGTGGGGGCTATCGCCGGGCCGTTCGACGCTTTTCTCACATTACGCGGCGTGAAGACCTTGGCATTGCGCATGGAACGCCACTGCAGCAACGCGCTGGAGCTGGCGCAATGGCTGGAGCGTCAGCCGCAGGTGGCGCGCGTTTACTATCCGGGCCTGCCATCGCACCCACAGCACGAACTGGCGCGGCGGCAGATGCGAGGATTCGGCGGCATGATTTCCCTCGATCTGAACTGCGACCTGGCGGGTGCCAGGCGTTTCCTTGAGAGTGTGCAGATATTCGCCCTGGCCGAGAGCCTGGGCGGGGTGGAAAGCCTGATCGAGCACCCGGCGATCATGACCCATGCCAGCATCCCCGTCGAAACCCGGGCACAACTCGGCATCGGCGATGCGCTGGTGCGTTTGTCGGTGGGGGTTGAGGATGTCGAAGACCTGCGTGCCGATCTGGCTCAGGCGCTGTTGAAGGTCGGTTAAACACTATCCATGTGGGAGCGGGCTTGCTCGCGAAGAGGGAGTGTCAGTAAACATTGATACTGCCTGACACACCGCATTCGCGAGCAAGCCCGCTCCCACATGTTTTGTGAAACGCTGGTCGTTCAGGCATAACTCCTGAGCGCCTGCGGAGGAATGAACGCCTCCAGCTCATCTTCCACAGCTTCAATGATTCGTTCTACGTCCGCCGCATTCATGACCGTTGCGCAAGGAATGCCGGCAATGGCGATCATGGTTTCACCACTGGCGCGGTCGAACAGCCGCGCAACCATACTGCCCGGCGCATCCATGGTCGCTTCGAAACCCATGGGATGAAAATGCCAGCGCATCAGCTGGCAGGCATTTGGAAAAGTGACTTTGCTGAAGGAACCTTTATTCATGTGTTGCCCACCTTAATCATCGAGCGCTTCCTTTAGCTCATGTTAGGAGGGAAGAACCTTCAATGGCTCAACCGGTGACTGTCTTTAAAAGTAGCATCCAGATGTGAAAGTCATGTGGATTTTTTCAGTCCGTTTAGCGATTGGTTCATTTTCTTTTGACGCAGATCACGAGACACCGATTTTGTGGCGAAAGGCCAATATTGGCGGGGGCATTCCACGGGGGCCATTGAAGCCTGGCGAGAACTTCGGCAAGCTCGGTTTTTTCTCGTCGAGTCTTTTACGCACGCCGATGATGGCCCGTTGCAAACCAGGCCACTGATGCGTTACCACCTGCGCTGGAAACACCGGGATCTGGACAGACCCGCGCCCCAGGATCGACACCATCGAAGTTTTGAGCAGCGGAGTCTTGCATGTCGGCGTGGCGCACGATCAGTTTGTGGATGGATCAACTTGAGGAGCCATTGCTGGCACGCCCGGCACTGGAGCAGGATCTGGACGTCGATGTGGCCATCATTGGTGCCGGTTACACCGGGCTCTGGACCGCGTATTACCTCAAACGCCTGGCGCCGGAGCTGAACATTGCCATCGTCGAAGCAAGCATCGCGGGTTTTGGTGCTTCGGGCCGAAACGGTGGCTGGTTGATGGGCAACCTGCTGGGCGAAGATCGCTTGCTCGCCGATTTACCGGCCGAACAACGGCGCGCCTCTTTCGAACTGCTGCACGGCATCCCCGATGAAGTAGAGATCGTCATCGAACGAGAAGGCATCGACTGCGATTATCGCAAAGGCGGGGTGCTTTACTGTGCTGCGCGCTATCCAGAGCAGGAAGCCAGCCTGCGTCATTATCTGGACACGCTCTACCGCCAGGGGCTGACCGAAAGCGACTATCGCTGGCTCAGTCCCGAGCAATTGGCGCAACAGATCAGAGTTGCCAAACCTTATGGCGGTATCTATGCACCGCACGTCGCAACCATTCACCCTGCAAAGTTGGTCCGAGGTCTGGCACGGACGGTGGGGCGCATGGGGGTCAACATCTATGAGAACAGCCCGGTCATTCAATGGCAGTCAGGCAGTTTGCGCACGGCCAAGGCTCAGGTTCGCAGTCGCTGGATCGTGCCGGCGGTAGAAGGGTATGCGGCCACATTGCCACCGTTGGACCGTTATCAGTTGCCGGTGCAGAGTTTGCTGGTGGCGACCGAACCGCTGTCTGCGGCGACCTGGGATGAAATCGGCCTCAGCCACGGTCAGGCCTTTAGTGAAAGCAGCCGACAAGTCACTTATGGCCAGCGCACGGCGGATAACCGCTTGGTATTTGGCGCCCGTGGTGGCTATCAATTTGCCGGCAAGTTGCGCCATGACTTCGACTTGACCGCCAGCGAAATAGAGTTGCGTCGCTACCTGTTCAGCGAACTTTTTCCGCAGCTCAAGAACGTCCGAATTACCCATGCCTGGGGCGGCAACCTGGGTATGTCCCGGCGCTTCAAGCCGCACATGCTCTGCGATCAGGCCAGCGGCATCGCCTTGTCCGGCGGTTATGGCGGGGAGGGCGTCGGTGCCAGCAACCTCGGCGGGCGGACGCTGGCCGACCTGATTCTTCCGCGCGACACCGATTTGGTCCGCCAGCCGTGGGTCATTGCTCAGGGTGGTCTCGACGCGCTCAAAGCCTGGGAGCCCGAGCCCTGCCGCTGGTTGGGCTACAACGCGATCATCCGCAGCTTCGTCCACGAAGACCAGACCCTGGCCAACCCGACTACCGCGCCCTGGCGTCGAAAACTGGCCAGCCGGGTCGCGGAGTTCATGGAAGGGTTCATGCACTGAGCGGGGCAACGGCAGGCCACAACTACAACTAACCGATCGTTTAATTTAGTTGATGGCAATCCACTGGCACTTATATTAATAAATCCGAAAAAGTGAGAACTCATCTACAGAAAAACAACTTACTCATATTTAATATTTAGATAGCAGATTGTCGGACAATCCGGCCAAAATCTTCAACTACAAACTATATTTCGACAGCGCACGCACTGTTTACTGGAGTTCGCCGGAACCACTCAATTTGACGTCAAAAAAAATGTAGACGTTTGATTTCGAATTGTGTCAGTTTTTATACGCCTTCATTGGGCGAGTGATAGGACGATCTCGCCAGAGATTGTCGTATCGGACAAAAACTGTTCCATTGCTAAACAAGGAAGTGTGTTTATGTCGAAAGTAAAAGACAACGCTATTGATCTTGCCGAACAGGCCTTTGCGCCATTGCAAGCGCTGGCTGCACCCAGTTCCGCCTACAACCAGATCGATAGTTTCAGCCATCAGTATGATCGGGGTGGCAATCTCACGGTCAATGGCAAACCCTCCTTCTCCGTCGACGAGGCTGCTACCCAGCTGCTGCGCGACGGCGCTGCCTACCAGGACAAGGACGGCAGCGGCAAAATCGAACTCACCTACACGTTCCTGACCTCGGCCTCGTCAAGCACCATGAACAAGCACGGTATCACCGGGTTCAGTCAGTTCAGCGCGCAACAGAAAGCACAGGCCGCACTCGCCATGCAATCATGGGCCGACGTGGCCAATGTCACCTTCACCGAGAAGTCCTTCGGCGGTGACGGTCACATGACCTTCGGTAACTACAGTGGTGGTCAGGATGGCGCCGCAGCATTCGCCTACCTGCCTGGCACCGGTGCGGGTTATGACGGTACGTCGTGGTATCTGACGGGGGGTGGTTATAACGTCAACAAGACGCCGGACCTGAACAACTACGGCCGTCAGACCCTGACCCACGAAATTGGTCACACCCTGGGCCTCGCTCACCCTGGCGACTACAACGCTGGTGAAGGCGCACCTACTTACAATGACGCGACCTACGGCGAAGACACCCGCGGTTACAGCGTCATGAGTTACTGGAGCGAGAGCAATACCGACCAGAACTTCAGCAAGGGCGGTGTGGAAGCCTATGCGTCCGGCCCGCTGATGGACGATATCGCCGCCATTCAGAAACTCTACGGTGCCAACACTACCACCCGTACCGGTGATACCACCTACGGCTTCAACTCCAACGCCGGTCGCGACTTCCTGAGCGCGTCTTCGTCGTCGGACAAAGTCGTGTTCTCGGTCTGGGATGCGGGCGGCAAGGACACCCTGGATTTCTCCGGTTTTACCCAAAACCAGAAGATCAACCTAAATGAAGCCTCGTTCTCCGATGTTGGCGGCATGGTGGGCAACGTGTCCATTGCCAAGGGCGTCACCGTCGAAAACGCGATTGGCGGTTCGGGTAGCGACCTGCTGATCGGCAACAGCGTGGCCAACGAACTGAAGGGCGGTGCCGGCAACGACATCCTCTTCGGCGCGGGCGGTTCGGACAAACTGTGGGGCGGTTCGGGTTCGGACACTTTTGTGTTCGCGGCCAGCAGCGACTCCAAGCCAGGTGCGGTCGACCAGATCCTCGATTTTGTCAGTGGCCTGGACAAGATCGACCTGACCGGCATCACTAACGGCGCGGGCCTGCATTTCGTGAACTCGTTCACCGGTGCGGCAGGCGATGCAGTGTTGACCACTTCGGGCGGTAACAGCCTGTTGTCGGTGGACTTCTCCGGGCACGGCGTGGCTGACTTCCTGGTCAGCACCGTTGGCCAGGCGGCGTTCTCGGACATCGTGGCCTGATTCAAGGCAAAAAGGAGGGCGGCGCTTGACGCGCCGCTCTCTGTCCCTTGAACGGCAAGTGTTATGAGTAAGGCTACAACCCAGAGTAAAACGCCCTATGATCCAGAACGCTTTTACCTACAAAGCAACCGCGTGGCTGTTGGCGACGCTGATGATGTTTCTTGGAGAGGTAGCCATGGCAAACAGTCTGAAATTAGCCGACCCGTCGGAACTCGCCGGGAAATGGCGGGCTACCTTGAACACCGCGCAAGACTCGCCCGAGTCCCAGGCGCTGCAGGACAAACCGTCGAATGTTTGCATGATCGAGCTCAATTTGAACCAGACCCTGGGTGACGGTGCCGACTGCCTCGGCGCCTGGCTGAACGAGTCGGCGATTGGCTGGTTCCCGGAACCGGATGGCATTGCCGTGACCGGTAAAGAAGGCTCAAGAATTGTGTTTTTCAGCCGACAGCGTGAGGGGCTTTATAAAAGTACCTTGAATTCAGGTCTGATCATTACGCTCGAGCGCACTGCGCATTAAGTGAAAAATGTCGGACAGGCACCAGGCGCTGAATATAAAGCTTGTTATTGCCGTTATAAGCAGCCGATCAATGACAGGAATTCTTTGAAGAACCCAAAGAGTTGCTATTAGTGTGTAAGCGATCACCGGCAAAAGAATGTCTCGACCCATGTGCGGACAGTTAATTGGAACCTCGTCAAGTAAGGCGAGGATTAATACCTCAGGAAAAACCAATGAAGATGGCGAAGAGCCCGGCCACTGCACCGTTATTCAAGGCACTGGGCGACTATAAGAGCATCCTGATCAGCGTCGGGTGTTTTACCGCACTGATTAATGTGCTGATGTTGGTCCCGTCGATTTATATGCTGCAGGTCTATGACCGGGTACTGTCTTCGCAAAACGAAACCACCTTGGCAATGTTGTCGTTGATGGTGGTCGGGTTCTTCGCTTTTATCGGTTTGCTGGAGATCGTGCGCAGCTTCATTGTTATCCGTATCGGCAGCCAACTGGAGCGCCGCTTCAACCTGCGGGTGTATCAAGCCGCTTTCGAGCGCAACCTGTTCAAGGGCGAGGGCAACGCGGGGCAATCCCTGGGTGACCTGACCCATATTCGCCAATTCGTCACCGGTCCGGCGCTGTTTGCCTTCTTCGATGCGCCGTGGTTTCCGGTCTACTTGTTTGTGATCTTTCTGTTCAACGTCTGGCTCGGCGTATTGGCCACCGCAGGCGCGGTACTGCTGATCGGGCTGGCCTGCCTCAACGAGGCGATGACCAAAAAGCCCTTGGGCGAAGCCGCGGGGTTTTCCCAGAAATCCAGCCAACTGGCCACCAGTCACCTGCATAACGCCGAAACCATTCAGGCCATGGGCATGCTCGGTGTCTTGCGCAAGCGCTGGTTTGAGGTGCACTCGCGTTTTCTCGGCTTGCAGAATCAGGCCAGTGACACCGGCGCGGTCATCAGCTCCCTGAGCAAAACCCTGCGCCTGTGCCTGCAATCCCTGGTGCTGGGGCTGGGCGCCTTGCTGGTGATTCAGGGTGACATGACCGCCGGGATGATGATCGCAGGGTCCATCCTGATGGGCCGGGTGCTGAGCCCCATCGATCAGTTGATCGCTGTATGGAAACAGTGGAGCGGCGCCAAACTCGCTTACCGCCGCCTCGACGCCTTGCTGCAAGCCTACCCACCGGTTGACGAAGCCATGGCGCTGCCGGCGCCGAAAGGTCAGATCACCTTCGAGCAAGTCAGCGCCGGCCCACCGGGGCAACGGGCAGCGACCTTGCACATGGTCAATTTCAACCTGGGCGCCGGGGAAGTGCTGGGCGTACTCGGGGCTTCCGGTTCGGGTAAATCGACCCTGGCCCGGGTGCTGGTCGGCGTCTGGCCGACGCTGGGCGGCACGGTGCGGCTCGATGGCGCGGACATTCATCGCTGGAACCGCGACGACCTCGGCCCTTACATCGGCTATCTGCCCCAGGACATCGAACTGTTCAGCGGCAGCATCGCCGAGAACATCGCTCGATTCCGTGAGGCGGATCCGCAAAAAGTCGTCGAAGCCGCGCAACAGGCCGGCGTTCATGAACTGATCCTGCGCATGCCGCAAGGCTACGACACCGTGCTTGGCGAGGACGGCAGCGGTTTGTCCGGCGGCCAGAAACAACGTGTGGCCCTGGCTCGAGCGCTGTATGGCCACCCGAGCCTGGTGGTGCTGGATGAACCGAACTCCAACCTCGACACCGTTGGCGAAGCGGCATTGGCCGGCGCCATCGCGCACATGAAGGCCCGGGGCACCAGCGTGATTCTGGTCACCCATCGCTCTTCGGCCCTGGCCCAGGCCGACAAGTTGCTGGTGCTCAATGAAGGTCGCTTGCAGGCCTTCGGCCCAAGCCAGGAAGTGCTCAAGGCGCTGTCCGGCGCTCAGGAACAACAACGTGAAAAAACTGCGCAGGCACCGGGCGGGCTCAGCATGAGCCGGCAGTATCAGCCCACGACAAGGAATTCGGGTGTATGAGCAGCACACGCATGAACAACGACAGCGAAGCGACGATGGAACACGACTACATCGCCGAACGCCCTGAGCGCGACGCGCGTTTCTTCGCCCGCATGGGCTGGATTCTGGCGATTGTCGGTGCCGGCAGTTTCTTCACGTGGGCGAGTCTCGCGCCGCTCGATCAAGGCATTCCGGTGCAGGGGACCGTGGTGGTCTCGGGCAAGCGCAAAGCCGTGCAATCGATGAGCAGCGGCGTAGTCAGCCAGATTCTGGTGCGTGAAGGCCAAGTGGTGAAGCAGGGCCAGCCGCTGTTCCGCCTCGACCAGACCCAGGTCGCGGCCGACGTGCAATCGCTGCAAGCGCAATACCGCATGGCGTGGGCCAGCCTGGCGCGCTGGCAGAGCGAACGGGACAACCTCAAGCAGGTGAATTTCCCTGCCGTACTGAGCAACGATCCTGACCCGCGTCTGGCCTTGGTACTCGAAGGCCAACGGCAATTGTTCAGCAGCCGTCGCGAAGCCTTTTCCCGTGAGCAAGCGGCCCTGCGCGCGAACATCGAAGGCGCCAGCGCGCAACTGGCCGGCATGCGCCGTGCGCGCACCGACCTGACGGCCCAGGCCAGTTCCCTGCAACAACAGCTGAGTAATCTTCAGCCCTTGGCGGACAACGGCTACATCCCGCGCAACCGCTTGATGGATTACCAGCGTCAGTTGTCGCAAGTGCAGCAACAGCTGGCAGAAAACACCGGCGAAAGCGGCCGGGTGGAGCAGGGCATCCTTGAGTCCCGGCTGAAACTGCAACAGCACAGCGAGGAATACCAGAAGGAAGTCCGCAGCCAACTGGCCGACGCGCAACTCAAAAGCGTGACCCTGGAAGAGCAACTGACTTCCGCCGGCTTCGACTTGCAACACAGCGAAATCATCGCCACCGCCGACGGCATCGCCGTCAACCTTGGGGTTCACACCGAAGGCGCGGTGGTGCGTCAGGGCGACACGCTGCTGGAGATCGTCCCGCAAGGCACCCGCCTGGAAGTGGAAGGGCACCTGCCGATCAACCTGATCGACAAGGTCGGCACGCACTTGCCGGTGGACATCCTGTTCACCGCGTTCAACCAGAGCCGTACCCCGCGAGTTCCCGGCGAAGTCAGCTTGATCTCCGCCGACCAGATGGTCGATGAGAAAACCGGTGTGCCGTACTACGTGTTGCGCAGCAGCGTCAGTGATCAGGCCATGGAAAAACTCAATGGTCTGGTAATCAAACCCGGCATGCCGGCGGAAATGTTCGTGCGTACCGGTGAACGTTCACTCCTCAACTATCTGTTCAAACCGCTGCTCGACCGGGCAGGCTCCGCGTTGACCGAGGAATAAGGATGTTCGGCTGTATGAATAAGCTTTCCCTGCTCGCAGCGACCCTGGCGTTGCTGACGTGCAACAGCGCGATGGCCATGGGGCCGTTCGACATTTATGAGCAAGCGTTACGCAATGATCCGGTGTTTCTCGGCGCCATCAAGGAGCGTGACGCGGGCCTTGAAAACCGCG
The DNA here is from genome assembly GCF_019218905.1 of Pseudomonas sp. PDM24. Classification (NCBI taxonomy): domain Bacteria; kingdom Pseudomonadati; phylum Pseudomonadota; class Gammaproteobacteria; order Pseudomonadales; family Pseudomonadaceae; genus Pseudomonas; species Pseudomonas sp. PDM24. The sequence continues at coordinate 1,397,892 of NZ_JAHUWR010000001.1, forward strand.
CCATCGGCCGCGCCGGGCTGCTACCCAGGATCGGTTACAACTACAACAAGGGGCGTAACACCTCCAAGGTCACTCAAATTAATGAGGGGAGACCAGACTTCACCGAGGACCGCAACTACAGCAGTTACGGCTCGACCTTGACCCTGCAACAGCCGCTGCTCGATTACGAGGCTTATGCGGCGTACCGCAAAGGCGTGGCGCAATCGCTGTTCGCTGACGAAAACTTTCGCGGCAAGAGCCAGGAACTGCTGGTTCGCGTGCTCGAGAATTACACCAAGGCGCTGTTCGCTCAGGATCAGATCGACATTGCACGAGCGAAGAAAAAAGCCTTCGAACAGCAGTTTCAGCAGAACGAACAGATGTTCCGCCAAGGGGAGGGCACGCGCACCGATATCCTCGAAGCCGAGTCACGTTATGAACTGGCGACCGCCGAGGAAATCGAAGCACGCGATGAACAGGATGCGTCCTTGCGTGAGCTGGGCGCACTGATTGGCGTGCCGGCCATCGATATTGCCGACCTGACGCCACTGGATCAGAACTTCCAGACCTTCACCCTGCAACCGGCCAATTACGACACCTGGCACGAGATGGCGGTGGCCAATAACCCGAACCTGGCCTCCCAGCGTCAGGCGGTGGAAGTGGCGCGCTACGAAGTGGAACGCAACCGCGCCGGCCACTTGCCAAAAGTCAGCGCCTACGCCTCGGTGCGCCAGAACGAATCGGAAAGCAGCAACACCTACAACCAGCGCTACGACACCAACACCATCGGCATTGAAGTCAATGTGCCGCTGTATGCCGGTGGTGGGGTCTCGGCCTCGACCCGGCAGGCCAGCCGCACCATGGAACAGGCCGAGTACGACCTGGACGGCAAGACCCGGGAAACCTTGATCCAGTTGCGCCGCCAGTTCAGCGCCTGCCTGTCGGGGGTTAATAAATTGCGGGCTTATCAGAAGGCGTTGACGTCGGCGGAAGCGCTGGTGATCTCGACCAAACAAAGCATTTTGGGCGGCGAACGGGTCAACCTCGATGCGCTGAACGCCGAACAACAACTGTTTACCACCCGCCGGGATCTGGCCCAGGCGCGCTACGACTATTTGATGGCCTGGACCAAGTTGCACTACTACGCCGGAACCTTGAGCGACCAGGACCTGGCGAAGGTGGATGAGGCCTTCGGCCAAGGCCCGAAAGTTCAGTAGCGCATAGAAAACATTGTGGCGAGGGAGCTTGCTCCCGCTGGACTGCGAAGCAGGCCCAATGGCGGTTGCTGCGCAACCGAACGGGAGCAAGCTCCCTCGCCACAGAAACAGAGCAACGCCGCCCCTGGACTGGGGACTACAACTCTAAAAACGCCAAGAAAGCGAGATGTCATGCACATGGACGTACAGATCAAGCCGATGTCGGTCGGCACGCTATTGCTCCTGATTTCATCAGTACCAGGCCCAGCCCAGGCGCTTTATCTGGAAACCGGCAAACCCGGCGACCCCGCAAGCTGGCGTTCGACAGAGTTCCAGCGTGATTGGGGCCTGGCGCGCATGCAGGCCGATCAAGCCTATGCCGCCGACATCACTGGCAAGGGCGTGAAGATCGGCGCATTGGATTCCGGTTTCGATTCCAGCCATCCCGAATTTGCCGCAGACCGTTATCACGCGGTGACGGCCAGCGGCAGCTATGTCGACGGCTCAGCATTCAACGTCGACGGCACGCTCAACACCAACAACGACTCCCACGGCACCCACGTCACCGGCACCATGGGCGCTTCCCGGGATGGCACCGGCATGCACGGCGTGGCGTACAACGCGCAAATCTACGTCGGCAACACCAACAAGAACGACAGTTTCCTGTTCGGCCCCAGCCCGGACCCGCGCTACTTCACCGCAGTCTATAACGCCCTGGCAGATGCCGGTGTACGCGCGATCAACAACAGCTGGGGCAGCCAACCGCGGGATGTCAGCTACCGAACCCTCGACGATCTGCACGCTGCCTACGCCCAGCACTGGAACAAAGGCACCTGGCTCGACGCCGCCGCCGACGTTTCGCGGCGCGGCGTGATCAACGTGTTCAGCGCCGGCAACAGCGGCTACCCGAATGCCAGCGTGCGTTCAGCCTTGCCGTATTTTCAGCCGGACCTGGAAGGCCACTGGTTGGCAGTGTCGGGACTGGATCAAAGCAACCAGCAGAAATACAACCAGTGCGGGATCGCCAAGTATTGGTGCATCACCACCCCGGGCGCGAAGATCGACAGCACCATTCCCGGCGGCGGTTACGCGATCAAGTCCGGTACTTCCATGGCCGCGCCGCATGCCACCGGGGCGCTGGCGCTGGTGATGGAACGCTATCCGTACATGAACAATCAGCAGGCGCTGGAAGTATTGCTGACCACCGCGACCCAGCTCGACGGCTCGATCACCGAGGCACCGAGTACGCGCATCGGTTGGGGTGTGGCTAACCTCGAACGGGCGATGCGCGGGCCGGGGCAATTGCTCGGGTCGTTCGACGCCAATCTGGGGGCAGGGCAAAGCGATGTCTGGAGCAATGACATCTCGGACAAGGCGCTGATTCAGCGTCAGGCCGAAGACACCGCCGAACGCAGCGCCTGGCAACAGACGTTGAAGGACAAGGGCTGGGAGAACGGTGTCCCGGCTGGCACCAGTCAGCAGGATCAGACCGATTATGCGGTGGGCACAGCTCGCGATTCCGCCGCTGCCAATCGAATCTACGAAGGCAGCCTGATCAAGTCCGGTGCCGGGCGGTTGATGCTGACTGGAGACAACACTTACCGCGGCCCGACCACGGTCAACGGCGGTTTGCTGGCGGTGAACGGCTCGCTGACGTCGGCGGTGACCGTCAATGACAGCGGCACCCTCGGCGGTAACGGACGAATCGCTGCCTTGACCGCCCATTCCGGCGGCACCGTGGCGCCCGGTAATTCCATCGGTACGTTGCACGTCAGCGGCGATGTGACGTTTGCACCGGGTTCGACTTATGCCGTCGAACTGTCACCCACCCGCAGCGACCAGATTATTGCCGGCGGAACGGCCACGATCAGCGGCGCCACCGTGAGCCTGTCCCTGGAAAACAGCCCGACCTTGCTCAGCACCCAACAAGTGCAAAGCCTGCTGGGCCATCAGTACAACATCCTGCAAGCGGCGGGCGGCATTCAAGGCCAGTTCGGCGAGGTGCTGCCCAACTACCTGTTCATCGGCGGCAGCCTCGATTACGCCGCGACCGGCATTCAGTTGAGCGTTGAGCGTAACGCCACAACCTTCGCCAGCGTCGGGCAAACGCCGAATCAGCGTTCTGTCGCCGCCGCAGTGGAAGGGCTTGGCGCGGGTAACGCAGTCTACGAAAGCCTGCTGCTGTCGCCGACCGCCAGTTCCGCGCAACAGGCTTTCCAGCAGTTGTCGGGGGAAATCTACCCGGCGCTGGGCTCGGTGTTGATCAATGACAGCCGTTATCTGCGCGACGCAGTGGGTGAGCGTCTCAACAACGCCAACAGTTCCCGAAACAACGGCTGGATCAAGGCATTGGGCGCCTGGGGCAAGACCGATGACAGTCACGATACCGCCGACTACACCACCTCGATTGGCGGTTTGCTGGCGGGTGTCGATGGCGCAGTGGACGACGAAACCCGTGTCGGCCTGGTCGCCGGTTATAGCGACAGTTCGGTCAGCATGGGCTCCGGAACTCATTCATCAGCACAAGTCGATAGCTATCACCTGGGCGCCTATGCCGGCCACGAACTGGGCGCCTGGCGTCTGAGTGCCGGCGGCGCCTACAGCTGGCATCGAGCCGACGTCAAACGTGACCTGCAATACGGCGACGTCAGTGCCAAACAGAAAACCAAGGTCGATGCCGGGACCACCCAGGTGTTCGGCGAAGCGGCCTATCGCTTGAACCTGCAAGCACTGGCCTTGGAGCCATTCGCCAATCTGGCTTACGTGCACCTCGACACCGAGGGCTTCACCGAGAAAGGTGACGCCGCCGCGCTCAAAAGCAGTGGCGACCGGCGTGACGCGGTACTCAGCACCCTGGGCGTACGCGCACTGAAAACAGTAACGCTGTCCGGCCAGCAACAACTGGACCTGAGCGGCAGCCTCGGTTGGCAGCACAACCTGAGCCACACCGATTCCGAAGAGCACCTGGCGTTTGCCAGCGGTGGCACTCCGTTCGTGGTGGAAAGCTCGCCGCTGGTTCGCGATGCGGCGCTGGTGGGCGCCCATGCCAGCCTGGCCTTGAGCCGGGATGTTCGGTTGAACCTCGATTACACCGGCCAACTGGCCAGCCGCGAGAAGAGCCACGGCGTCGGGCTGAGTCTCAATTGGCAGTTTTAACGTGGTAAGGGGCTGTAACACCGCAACCCCTGTAGGAGCGAGGCTTGCCCGCGAAAGGGCCGTGACATTCAGCATTGACGTTGACTGACACACCGCCTTCGCGGGCAAGCCTTGCTCCTACAAGTTGCACGCAGGCCCCTGGCCACAAGGATTTTGGCAAAACAACTAAGGACGGTAGTTCGATGAATAACAAGTACAACAACCTTGCCTTGCTCTGCGCATTGGCCACCCTGGGTACCGCACACGCGGCGCCCTACGTGGAAAACGGCAGGACAGGCGATCCCGATAGCTGGCGCAGCACAGAGTTCAACGCCGATTGGGGGCTGGGGGCGATCAATGCTCAGGAGGCCTACGCCGCCGGTTACACCGGTAAAGGCGTGAAGCTGGGGATTTTCGATCAACCGGTTTACGCCTTGCACCCGGAGTTTTCCGGGGCCAATAAAGTGATCACGCTGGTCACCAGCGGCATCCGCGAATACACCGACCCGTACATTCCGGTCAAAGCCGGGGATGCCTTTTTGTATGACGGTTCGCCCTCGGTGGGCTCCAACGGCAAACTCGGTGCCCACGGCACTCACGTTGGCGGGATCGCTGCGGGCAGTCGCGACGGCGGCCCGATGCACGGCGTCGCCTTTGGTGCGCAAATCATCAGCGCCGACAACGGTGACCCGGGCCCGGAAGACGGGATCATTCGCGGCAACGACGGCGCGGTATACAAGGCCGGTTGGGATGCCCTGATCGCCAGCGGCGCGCGGATCATCAACAACAGCTGGGGCATCGGCATCACGGATCGTTTCGACCTCGGCGGTCGGGATCCGGCGTACCCGCACTTCACCGTGCAAGACGCACAACTGCAATTCAACGAGATCCAGACCTTGCTGGGGACCAAACCCGGCGGTGCCTACGACGGCGCCATCGCGGCGGCCCGCAGTGGCATCGTGACGATCTTCGCCGCCGGCAACGACTACAACCTCAACAACCCGGATGCCATCGCCGGTCTCGGTTATTTCGTCCCGGAGATCGCGCCGAACTGGATGACCGTCGCCGCGTTGCAGAGAAATCCGGACACCAGCAGTCCCGACCCTTACAACATCAGTACGTTTTCGTCACGCTGCGGCTATACCGCGAGCTTCTGCGTGTCGGCACCGGGCAGCCGCATCTACAGCTCGATCATCAGCGGCACCAATGCCGATGACCTGAGCACCGGCTACGCCAATTACAACGGCACCTCCATGGCGGCGCCGCACGTTGCAGGCTCGGTGGCGGTATTGATGGAACGCTTCCCGTACATGACCGGCGCGCAAGTCGCCAGCGTGCTGCGCACCACCGCAACCGACCTCGGCGCACCCGGCGTCGACTCGCTGTACGGCTGGGGCATGATCAACCTGCGCAAAGGCATCGATGGCCCGGCGATGTTCGTGACCGAGCAGGACATTCCCGAGGAATTCCGCATCGAAGGCGCCTACGGCTCCAGCCAGTTTGTCGCGGACTTGCCGGGTATCGGCGCGATTATCGACGCCGGCAAACCCACCGAGCGTGTGTGCAATGACGTGCATTGCGGGCTCGATGTGTGGCGCAACGACATTTCCGGCCATGGCGGCCTGACCAAGCAGGGCATCGGCACACTGGTGCTGACCGGCGCCAATACCTACGCCGGCCCGACCCTGGTCAATCAGGGCCGATTGGCCATCAACGGTTCGCTGCTGTCGGCCGTCACCGTCAATAACAGCGGGATCCTCGGCGGTAACGGCAGCATCGCGGCGCTGACCGCGAAAAGCGGCGGTACCGTGGCGCCTGGCAACTCCATCGGCACCTTGCAGGTGGCGGGCGACGTGACTTTCGAGCCTGGCTCGACCTACGCCGTAGAGCTGTCGCCCACCAGCAGCGACCAGATCATTGCCGGCGGCAAGGCGATCATTGAGGGCGCAACGGTCAGCCTGTCCCTGGAAAACAGCCCGACATTGCTGACCACCAGCGAAGCGAAATCCCTGCTCGGCAATCAGTACAACATTCTGCAAGCGGCCGGTGGGATCGAAGGGCGCTTCGGTGCGGTGGTGCCGGATTACCTGTTCCTCGGCGGCACCCTCGATTACTCGGCTGGCGGCATTCAATTGGCGGTGGTGCGCAACGCGACCTCCTTCACCAGCGTGGGCCAAACCCCGAACCAACGCGCCGTGGCCGCTGCCGCCGACCAATTGGGCGCAGGCAATCCGCTCTACGAAACCTTGCTGCTGTCGCCGACCGCCGCTGTCGCACAACAAGCGTTCCAGCAACTCTCCGGTGAGATTCATCCGGCAATCGGCACGCTGCTGATCAACGACAGCCGCTACCTGCGCGATGCGGTTGGCGAGCGTCTGCGTGAGCACGATTTGTTCGACGCCGGGGCACCCACCGATGACCGCAGCAACGCCTGGCTCAAAGTGCTCGGCGCCTGGGGCAAGAGCGATGGCGGGCATGACAACGCCAGTTCCAACAGCTCCATTGGCGGGCTGCTGGCCGGTGTCGATGGCTTGATCACTGAAGATACGCGACTGGGTTTCGTCACCGGTTATAGCGACAGCTCGTTGAGCATGGGCGATGGCACGCACTCGTCGGCCTCGGTCGACAGCTACCACTTGGGTGCGTACCTGGGCCATGAAATCGACGCGCTACGCCTGAGCGTCGGCGGTGCTTACAGCTGGCATCGCATCGACGTCAAACGTGACCTGCAATTTAACGGTGTCAGCGGCAAGCAGAAATCCAAACGCGATGCGACCTCCGCGCAACTGTTCACCGAAGCGGCGTATCGCCTGGACCTGCAACCAATCGCTCTGGAGCCATTCGTCAATCTGGCCTACGTGCATTTGAACACTGAAAGCTTCAGTGAAAAAGGTGACGCCGCCGCACTCAAGGGCGGTGAAAACAACCGCGACGTGGTGCTTTCGACCCTTGGCCTGCGGGCGAGCAAAGCCATTGCGTTGTCCGACCAGCAACAGCTGGAACTGTCCGGCACGCTCGGCTGGCAGCACAACCTGAGCAACACCCGTTCCGAAGACCACTTGGCCTTCGTCAATGGCAACACCGCGTTCAGCGTGCAAAGCGTGTCCATGGACCGCGATGCCGCGGTGGTCGGTGCCCGTGCCGGATTGGCGCTGGGCAGCGATACCCGTTTGAGCCTGGATTACAACGGGCTGCTCGGCTCCCGGGAAAAAGACCACGGCGTGGGCCTGACCCTGGACTGGCAGTTCTGATTTGAAGCAAAGGAAGCAAGCACATGGGACTGTTTGATTATAAAAATGCCGGCAGTGAAGCCGGCAAAGCGCTGTACTCCGACGCGATCGCGCTGACGCTCTACGCGTACACGCCGACCGGCCAGCCACTGCCGGCGACCGCTTGGGCGCCGATTGGCGCCACAGCGTTGGGCTATCAGGGCAACGTCGGGGCTCAAGGCACCTTCTATGGCGAGAAGGACGGCTTCACCAGCGCCGAAGCCGAAGTGCTCGGTAAATACGACGAGACAGGCAAACTGATCGGCATCGGTATCGCCTTCCGTGGCACCGGTGGCCTGGGGTACAGCGACACCTTCGGCGACATGAAAAACAACCTGCTGGCCGCGGTCGGTCCGGTGGATTACGCGACGAACTACGCGAAAAACGCCTTCGACACTTTGCTCAAAGACGTCGCCGCGTTCGCCATTGCCCATGGCTTGAGTGCCAAAGACGTATTGGTCAGCGGGCATAGCCTCGGTGGGTTGGGGGTCAACAGCCTGGCGGAGTTGAGCGGCAATAATTGGGGCGGTTTTTTCAAGGACGCCAACTACATCGCCTTCGCCTCGCCGACCCAAAGCGCCACCGGCAATAACGTGCTGAACATCGGCTATGAGAATGACCCGGTGTTTCGAGTGCTCGACGGCACCACGTTTAGCAGTGGCTCGCTGGGCAAGCACGACGGTCATCAGGCGTCGGCGACCAACAACATCGTCAACTTCAATGACCAGTACGCTTCCACCGCGCAGAATCTGGTGCCATTCAGCATTCTCAATCCGTTGAACTGGTCGGCCCACGGTTCGTTGGGCTATGCCGACGGCTTGAACCGGGTGATCGACTCGCGCTTCTACGACCTCACCGACAAGGACTCGACGCTGATCGTGTCGAACCTGTCGGAATCGTCCCGAGGCAGCATCTGGGTCGAGGACCTGGGCCGTAGCGGCGAGCCGCACACCGGCAGCACCTTCATCATCGGCACCGACAGTAATGACTGGCTCAAGGGCGGCGCGGGCAATGACTTCATCGAAGGCCGAGACGGTAACGACCGGTTCCGCGATGACGGTGGCTACAACCTGCTGCTGGGCGGCAAGGGCAGCAACACCTTCGAGCTGCAGAAGCCGTTGCAGAACTTCAGCTTTGCCAACGATGGCGACGGCACGCTGTACGTGCGCGACGCCTACGGCGGCATCAGCCTGACCCGCGATATTGGCGCGCTGGTGAGCAAGGAGTCGGGTTCGTGGTGGGGCAGCAAGGAGGTGACCTACAACGTCACCGCCAATGGCTTGCTCAATGGCAGTGAACTGACCCACTACAACCACTCGCTCAACGGCGATGGCTATGGGGATGGGAATGGCAACACGCTGTCGGCGACGCTGGATGGCGATTGGCTGTTCGGCAATGCTGGTAACGACCTGCTGCGCAGCGACAAAAGCCACGTGACCTTCGTCGGTGGCGCGGGCAATGACGTGATGCAGGCCTCGGGGGGCGGCAACAACACCTTCCTGTTCAGCGGCGCCTTCGGCTTCGACGCGATCAATGGCTACCAGGGCAGCGACAAACTGGTGTTCATGGGCGTCCAGGGCGCGGGGCAGGGTTATGACTACGCCCAGCACGCGACCCAGGCTGGCAACGACACTGTGCTCAAGATTGGCGATTACGCCGTAACGCTGGTGGGCGTGGGTCTGGATAATCTCTCGGCTTCGGGAATTACCTTCGCGTAAAGGCTGCATGCACTAAATGCTCCGGGGCGCCTCGTCAGTGAGGCGTCCTGGTTGTGAGCTATCTCTGACAATTCCAACAAAGAGAGAGGCAATACCAATGGGTGTGTATGACTACAAAAACTTCGGCACAGCAGACTCCAAGGCGTTGTTCAGCGACGCCATGGCGATCACGCTGTATTCCTATCACAACCTCGACAACGGTTTCGCCACCGGTTACCAGCAAAACGGCTTCGGCCTGGGCTTGCCGGCAACCCTGGTGACCGCGCTGATTGGCGGCACCGATTCCCAGGGCGTCATTCCCGGCATTCCCTGGAACCCCGATTCGGAAAAGGCTGCTCTCGAAGCCGTGCAAAAAGCCGGCTGGACGCCGATCACCGCCGCGCAATTGGGCTATGACGGCAAGACCGACGCTCGCGGAACCTTCTTCGGCGAGAAGGACGGTTACACCAGCGCCCAAGTGGAGATCCTCGGCAAGTACGACGCCCAGGGTCATCTCACCGAAATCGGCATCGCTTTTCGCGGCACCAGCGGCCCACGAGAAATCCAGATCGGCGACTCCATCGGCGACGTGATCAACGATCTGCTGGCGGCGCTGGGTCCCAAGGATTACGCGAAAAACTACGTAGGCGAAGCCTTCGGCAATCTGCTCAGTGACGTTGCAGCGTTTGCCCAGGCCAATGGGCTTTCGGGCAAGGACGTGCTGGTCAGCGGCCACAGCCTCGGCGGGTTGGCGGTCAATAGCCTGGCGGACTTGAGCAGCGATAAGTGGTCCGGTTTTTACCAGGATTCCAACTACATCGCCTACGCCTCACCGACCCAAAGCAGCAGCGACAAAGTGCTGAACATCGGTTATGAAAACGACCCGGTGTTCCGCGCCCTCGATGGCTCGTCGTTCAACCTGGCCTCGGTAGGCGTGCACGATGCCGCCAAGGATTCGACGACCGATAACATCGTCAGCTTCAACGACCACTACGCCTCGACGGCGTGGAACGTGCTGCCGTATTCGATCCTCAACATTCCTACCTGGATCTCGCATTTGCCCACCGGTTACGGCGACGGCATGACCCGGGTGCTGGAGTCGCAGTTCTACGACCTGACCAGCAAAGACTCGACCATCATCGTCGCCAACCTCTCGGACCCGGCGCGCAGCAACACTTGGGTCCAGGACTTGAACCGCAACGCCGAAACCCACAAAGGCAGCACCTTCATCATCGGCAGCGACGGCAATGATCTGATTCAGGGCGGCAAGGGCAGCGATTACCTGGAAGGCCGCGACGGTAACGACACCTTCCGCGATAGTGGTGGCTACAACATTCTGTTGGGCGGCAAGGGCAGCAACGTGCTGGACCTGCAGGAGTCAGTGAAGAACTTTGTCTTCGCCAATGACGGTGCCGGCAACCTGTACGTGCGCGACGCCAATGGCGGCATCAGCATCACTCGCGACATCGGCAGCATCGTCACCAAGGAACCGGGTTTTCTCTGGGGGGTGTTCAAGGATGACGTGACCCACAGCGTCACCGGCAATGGCCTTGTGACCGGCAGCAACCTGACCCAGTACGCCTCAAGCGTGAAGGGCACGACCGGCGCCGACACCCTCAATGCGCACGCAACCGGCGACTGGATGTTTGGCTTCGATGGCAACGACCATTTGCTCGGCAGCACCGGCAACGACGTGTTTGTCGGCGGGGCGGGTAATGACCTGATGGAGTCGGGCGGCGGGGTCGATACGTTCCTGTTCAGCGGCGCGTTTGGCCAGGATCGGGTGGTGGGTTATCAAGCCAACGACAAACTGGTGTTCCTCGGCATTCAGGGCGTTGCGCCGAACGATGACTACCGGGCCCATGCCACGGCGGTGGGGCAGGATACGTTGCTGACGTTTGGCAGTGATTCGGTGACCCTGGTCGGTGTCGGGCTGGACAGTTTGGCCGGTAGCGCGATTGTGATCGCCTGAGGGTGATGCGGCGCCAGTAAGGGCCTCTTCGCGAGCAAGCCCGCTCCCACATTTGATCGCAGGCGTACCCATATTGGGTGTTCACTGAATATCTAATGTGGGAGCGGGCTTGCTCGCGAAGAACGATAACGCGGTAAACCTGCCTGCCCAAGTGACTCACTGGTCATTCCCGGACTCCAATACCTGCACCAACAGGAACTGGCACTAAACCATCAGCCCATCCACGCGTTATCCCTATGACGCCGGTGCTGCATGCCGCCATTGAGTACAGGAGATTTTGCAACGTGAGTAACAGCAAGAGGTACACCTTCGGTCTGGCGCTGGCCTTGTTATCGGCAACCGCTGCCGCAGAACTGCCTCAGAGCTCGATTCTGACCCGTTACGGGGTCACCTCCGATCAACTGCCAAAACCGGCCGCGATCGAAACCGCCAAACCTGCCAAACCCATCGAAGAAAAAACTCGCTTTCAAATCCAGCCGGAACAGCCCTGGGTGACAGTGCGCCTGGGCGACGGTAAGCAACCGGAGAAAACCGGCAATATCAGTATTGATCGTTCGATGCAGCAGGAACGGGAGCGTTGCCAGAGGATGCAGGAACGACTGATGCTGAAAGGAGGGCAGTCCTTTTCCTGCGATAACAATATTCTGGGAACTCACTGAGCATAACGGGTGACCCTGAGCATAATGCCGGTTAGTTAAGCCGTAATGCGATCTGTAGCAGCTGCCGAAGGCTGCGTTCGGCTGTAGCAGCTGTCGAGCCTGCGAGGCTGCGTTCGGCTGCGCAGCAGTCGTAAATCCGGCTTGACGACTGCTGCGCAGCCGAACGCAGCCTCGCAGGCTCGACAGCTGCTACAAAGAGTGCGTCGTGGCTTAACTAACCGGCATTAGGCGATCAATAACCCTGCGCACGATCGATCTCACCGAGCATCGGCTCACCCCGTTGATGTCGACGAATATTCTCCAGCAACACACCAAAGGCACTTTCTGGCTGGGTCATCGCCGCGATGTGCGGTGTCAGCAGAATCTGTGGGTGGTGCCAGAATGGATGATCCACCGGTGCCGGTTCCTGCTGCAGCACATCAAGGACCGCGCCGCTCAAATGCCCGCTGTCCAATGCCTCAAGCAGATCGCCTTCCACCAAATGCCCGCCACGGCCCATGTTGATCAGCGCCGCGCCTCGGGGCAGTTGCTCAAACAGCCTGCGATCAAGAATGCCCTGGGTCTGTTCGGTCAGCGGCAATACACACAAGAGAATGTCGCACTGGCTGAGGAACGCTGGCAGCTGTTGGTTGCCGGCATAGCAATCGACCCCCTGAATGTGATGGGCACTGCGCGCCCAGCCTGACAAGGCAAAGCCCAGCGGCTGCAAGGTTGTCAGAATCTGCTGCGCCTGAGCGCCGAGCCCCATCACCCCGACCCGACGCCTGGTGGCCGGTTGCAGCAAGTGCGCTTGCCAGCAGCGGGCCATTTGTTGCTGGCGATAGCGCAACATGTCCCGGTGCAGGCTGAGCACGGCAAAACTGGCGTATTCGCACATGCCACGGGTGATGCCGGGGTCCAGCAGGCGCACCACCGGCAAGGTCGCTGGCAGGCGATTGAGGTCGAGTTGATCGACGCCAGCGGACAAGGCAAACAGCACTTGCAGATTGGGCAGCACAACCTCGAGATCGTCGGGTGCCTGCCACGCGGCCAGGTACTGAATGTCCTTCGGGTCGCCGATGTCCGGCCACGCGCGCCATTCGATATCCGGGGCGTGTTCGGCGAACAGCGCTTTCCACTGTTCGCCGCGCACAGGGTCAGCTTTATACAGCAGGGCCATGGGCATTTCCTGAAAGGTGAAGGTGCTGCCCATCATCGCGCAACGCCAGCGCAGGATCTGTCGAAAGCACCGGGGTTAACGCGTTGTGTGAGGTTCTATCGGCCATCCACCGGCAGATTCGGCGGGTTGAAGGAATCTGCCGTTTGGCGGGGTGAAAACAGTCGATCCGAATTTCTCAGGGGGCAAGTTCGGCGTAGTTCGTTTCGCGCAAGCCTTAACCTGAACACCATCGCAACCACTTCCCGGTTGCCGGACTCACGATGGGAAATGCCATGAACAGCAAAGTCGACGAAACCCCTCATTTGCTCCGTCAGCGCGATCAATTCGTGCCACGTGGCCTGGTTACCGCGCACCCGTTGGTGATCGATCGGGCCCAAGGTTCAGAATTGTGGGACGTGGACGGCAAGCGCTACCTGGACTTTGTCGGCGGTATCGGTGTGCTGAACATCGGCCACAATCACCCGAAGGTGGTCGCGGCGGTGCAGGCGCAGCTGCAAAAAGTCTCCCACGCCTGTTTCCAGGTGGTGGCCTACAAGCCTTATCTCGACCTGGCTCAGCGCCTGTGCGAAATGATCGGCGGTCAGGAATCCTATAAAGCGGCGTTCTTCACCTCCGGCGCCGAAGCCGTGGAAAACGCGGTGAAGATCGCCCGCGCCCACACCAACCGCTCGGCGGTGATCGCCTTTCGCGGCGGGTTCCACGGCCGGACCTTGCTCGGCACCACGCTGACCGGCATGAGCCAGCCCTATAAGCAGAACTTCGGGCCGTTCGCGCCGGAGGTCTTCCACACTCCGTATCCGAATGCCTATCGCGGCGTGACCGGCGACATGGCGCTCAAGGCGCTGGACGAATTGTTGGCCACCCAAGTGGCGCCCGAGCGGGTCGCGGCGATCATCATCGAGCCGGTGCAGGGCGATGGCGGTTTCCTCTCGGCACCGACGGAATTTCTCCAGGCCCTGCGTGCCTTGACTGAAAAGCACGGCATTGTGCTTATCCTTGATGAAATCCAGACCGGTTTCGGTCGCACCGGTAAATGGTTCGGCTTTCAGCACGCCGGCATTCAGCCGGACCTGGTCACTGTCGCCAAAAGCCTGGCCGGTGGTTTGCCGCTGTCCGGTGTGGTCGGCAAAGCCGAGATCATGGACGCGCCGTTACCCGGCGGCCTCGGTGGCACTTACGGCGGTAACGCGCTGTCATGCGCGGCGGCGCTGGCGGTGATCGAGGCTTATGAGCAAGAGCAGTTGCTGGCCCGTGGTGATGCTTTGGGCGAACGTCTGCGTCAGGGCTTGTTGAGCTTGCAGGCTCGTTACCCGCGTATCGGCGACGTGCGCGGTAGCGGCTTCATGCTGGCGATCGAGCTGATCAAAGATGATGATGCGCGCACCCCGGATGCCGACCTGAATCAACGGTTGATCGACGAAGCCCGAGCCGGTGGCTTGCTGGTGATCAAGTGCGGCGTGTACCGCAACGTGCTGCGCTTCCTCGCGCCGCTGGTGACCACCGAAGCGCAGGTCGACGAAGCGCTGCAGATTCTCGACGCGGCGCTGGCACGAGTCTTGAACTGAGCTCACGCCTGCTCCGGGCGGTGCCACATGGCATCGCCCGTGAGCATTTATGGAGCATGGATTGATGGAATGCATCATCGGAGGCTTTACACACCATGGGGCTGACTGATTATCGAGCGTTGTTGATCGATTGCGATGAGGTCCTGGTGGATCGCGATTCCGGGGTCTGGACGGCGTTGCAGCCGCTGCTCGACAGCCGTGGCGGCCACCCGGACAAGGCACAGATACTGGCCGAATTCAGCGAGGTGGTGCATGCGCTGTACCCGCGCTTCGGCGAGCTGGGGTTCAGCGGCTTGCTGTGTTTCGCCCACCGTCAGTTGGCCGAGCGCTGGGGGCTGAAAGCCAGTTGGGAGGAGGGCATGAGCTTTGCCCGCTCGGTGGCGGGTTGGTCGTTGTTCGAAGACGCGCCCGGCGCCATGCTGTACCTGCGCAAGTTCTATCGCCTGTTGGTGCATGGCGATCGTGATGCCGAGGATCGGGGCCTGCTGTGCGAGCGTCTGGGAATCATGCCCGACGATTTCATTTCACTGGCCAGTGATCCCTTGCAGGATCGCGACTGGCTGGCGGCCAATGAGCTTGATGCCAAAACCATCCTCCAGGTGACCCGGCCTTCCGCCCGGCAGAAGGGCGCGGGCGCTGTCTGTCTGATCTGTCGCGGCCGGGGCAAACACCCGACGCCGTGCGCGGCGGATTACTGCATCAACAGCATGGCGGATCTGGTGGCTCAGCATCAGCTGTCTTTACGGCGCTGATTTTGCTAGAAGATTGTCTTACAAACGGCAGTCAAGAGGTACGCAATGGAAGGTTTAGTAAAACTGGACCGGATCGACATCAGCATCTTGGTTGAGCTGCAAAAGGATGGGCGCATGACCAACGTCAGCCTGGCCGATGCCGTGGGCCTGTCGGCCAGCCCCTGCCTGCAACGGGTCAAACGGCTTGAGTCGGCCGGGTACATTTCCAGCTACAAGGCCCATCTGAACCTGGCCAAGATCACCGACTCGGTCACGGTATTCACCGAAATCACCTTGAGCGACCACAAGCGCGAAGACTTCGCCAAGTTCGAATCCAATATCCGCTTGGTCGATGAAGTGCTCGAATGTCACCTGATCAGTGGCGGCTACGATTACCTGGTGCGTTTCATGACCCGCAGCATCCAGCATTATCAGGAAGTGATCGAAAGCCTGCTGGACAAGAACATCGGCATCTCCAAGTACTTCAGCTACATCGTCATCAAATCACCCGTGCTCAAGGACGGCGTGCCGCTGCGCAAATTACTGCGTCACTGAAACTCCCTCCGCGAACACATCCATCGTCCATTCCATGCCCCGGCAGCCTGCCGTCCCCCATGTGGGAGCGGGCTTGCTCGCGAAGGCGGTGTGTCAGGCAACATTCATGTCGACTGACACTCCCTCTTCGCGAGCAAGCCCGCTCCCACAGGTTTTTCGTGTCTGTCGATGAAGTTTTTGGGAATGCACCTCGATTGGACATGGGGGCCGCAGAACCTCTCTGCACGCTTCACACTGGCGCAGGCCGCATAAACAGCTGTTTACGCGGCAAAAACAGTCTTCATTTGCGTAATGAGCAATGAATTCGGGACGAAGCGCAAAATAGCCTGCGTTGTAATGCGTTCAGAGAGAGGGGCCGATCGTTGCAGGGCTGCAACGATCCGTTGAACAACACCAATCGGAGCGCAAAAAATGCGAATGAGCCACGCAAAAAAAGCACTGTTGGGTTACGGCGTCTTCCTGCTGGCAAGCAGCAGCGAGGCGCATCAAATCTGGTACGAGCAGCCACCGGGGCAACCCCTGGCGTTGTACTACGGGGAATATGACAAGAACATGCTGGAAGTCACACCGGGCGGGATGGACCGGTTCCGGCAACTCAAGGGCTGGTCGATCAGCAACAAGTCTCAGCCGTTGAACCTGACCTTACAGCGCCAGGCGTTTGCCGTGGCGCATCAAACCAAAGCGGATGACTCGCTGCTGGCCGAGGACGCGCATTACCCGATCTTCGACCTTCATGAAGGCGATAAAACCCAAAAGGCTTACTGGACGCCCGCCACCCGTTGGGTCGGTGACTTGCGTGCCCGCACACCGGAACTGACGCTGGATATCGTGCCTACCGGTGTCGCCGATGCGGGCAAGGCGCAGTTCCAGGTGTTCTATGCGCACAAGCCCTTGGCTGATCAGGACGTGGTGCTGGAAACCGGTTCTGGCGAAGTGTTTACCCGACGCACCGATGCGACCGGCAAGGTCAGTTTCGAGCTGCCTTGGCAGGGCACCTATGTGGTGGCCGTCGAATACAAGGACCACACCGCCGGCGAGCGCATCAATGCCCAGGGCCAGGCCGAACCCTTTGATGTGAAGAGCTTCAGTTCGACGCTGTCGTTCTATCAAAAGGAAGGTCAGGTACCCTTGCCGCGGGCGCCGTCGCAGCTGCCGGCATCGGAAGTTGCCAGGCTGAAGAAACAGGGCTGAGCCAGCGGTAGTCCACTGACCACGACATGAGTGACTGATATGACCCTATCTACAGGTGTGGCAGGGCAGGCGGGAAGTGTTTTCCCTGCGCTTGCTACCAGCGCTGCAAAAACCAATACCCGGATGCTGGCCATCGATGCCTTGCGCGGCTTCGTCATGCTTTTGATGCTCATCGACCACGTGCGGGAAACCTTTCTGCTGCACCGCCAGGTCACCGATCCGATTGATGCGCTGAGTGTCACGCCGGACTTGTATTTCACCCGCATGCTCAGCGAGATCTGCGCCCCGGTGTTCATTTTCCTCACCGGCTTGTCGGCCTGGCTCTACAGCCAGAAACACACGGCCAGCGAGACGTCAGTGTTCCTGCTCAAACGCGGGCTGTTCCTCGTATTTCTGGAACTCACGTTCGTGTGCTTTGCCTGGAACGCCGAGTTCCCACCCAAGACGTTGTGGTTACAAGTGATCTGGTGCATCGGCATCTGCATGATCGTGCTCGCCGGGTTGCTGCACTTCAAGCGCGGTTGGCTGATCGTGCTCGGGGTGGCGATTGTCGCCGGGCACAACCTGCTCGATGGCGTGACCGTGGGGCCGGAGTCGCCGTTCTTCGTGCCGTGGTCGATCCTGCATCAGCGGGTGTTCATCGACATCACCGAATTCACCCGGGCTCGCACCACGTATCCGGTGTTGCCGTGGATCGGGGTGATTCTGCTGGGCTGGGCCATCGGGCCGTGGTTCGGCAAGGACATGGAACCGGCCGAGCGGATTTCCCGGTTGCTGAAAGTCGGTGTCGGCCTGCTGGTGGCGTTCGTGTTCATTCGTTACCTGAACGTCTACGGCGAGAAGCCTTGGGTGCAGACCGGTGACTCCCTGCGCACGTTCATGAGCTTCATGAGCGCGAAGAAGTACCCGCCGTCGCTGATGTTCCTGATGCCGACCCTCGGCCTGGGGCTGATCCTTCTGGCGTTGTTCGAGAAGGCCCAGGATCGCTGGTCCACCGCGACCCTGGCGATCTACGGCGGTGCGCCGATGTTCTTCTATTTGCTGCACCTGTACGTACTCAAGGCCATGTACCTGGTAGCCGTCGCCATCTGGGGCGCCAATCAGGGCACCTATTACGGCTTCGATGACCTGCCCATGGTCTGGCTGTGGAGCGTGATCCTCGGGGTGTTGCTGTTCTTCCCGACGCGCTGGTTCGCCAACCTCAAACAGCGCCGTCGCGACATCGCGATTCTCAAATACCTCTGATTGCCCTTCGGTGTCCCCCATTCGGCGGGACACCTTGCAGACCCGCTACGTACGACTGATTTTCCAGGAGTCAAACTGTGAAGACATTGACCACGCACGCCCTGCTTTTGGCTTTGGGAGGACAAAGCCTGCTCGCTCAGGCCTCGGAACAAAACAATGCCAAAGGTTTTTTAGAGGACGGCCAATGGAACCTGCTCAATCGCAGCGTCTATGACCGTCGCGATTATGAACACGGCTCGCTCAGCAATGGCGCGCGCAATGCCTATAAACCCAGGGCCCAGCGCAGTGATCTGGCGGAGGAATGGGCTTATGGTCTGATGGCCGATGTGGCCTCGGGTTTCACCACCGGCACCGTAGGCTTTGGGTTGGACGCGCACCTGTATTCCGGCTGGCAACTGGACAGCGGAGGCGGGCGCGCCGGCAAGGCCCGACTGCTGGGCGTCGACAACGAAGGTCACCCCAAAGACGAGTTCAGCCGAGGCGGCGCGGTGGCCAAGCTGCGTTTTTCCTCCACCGAATTACGCTACGGCGAGCAGCGAGTGAAAACCCCGGTGTTCGGTTCATCAGACAGTCGCTTGTTGCCCGAGACCGCCACCGGTTGGCTGCTGACCAGCCGCGAACTGCCCGGCACAACGTTGTATGGCGGGCACTTCAATGAGAGCACCGACCGTAATGCCACCAGCCATGACCAGGGCTTCGTGGTCAATTACTCCAACGGCAAACAGGGCAACAGCTTCGATTTGATCGGCGTGCGTAACACCTCGATCAAAGGGCTCAATGCCAGCCTGTTCAGTGCGGAGTACGACGAGACATGGCGTCAGCACTATCTGGGCGCGGTGTACACGCAACCGTTGGCCGCCGGCCAGGACCTGATCTTCGACCTCAATCTGTATCGAACCCAAGACACCGGCAAAGCCTTGTCCGGCCGTATCGACAACACCACCTGGAGTTTTCTTTCCACCTACAAGGTCGGCTCCCACAGCTTCGGCCTGGGTTACCAAAAGGTCGATGGCGACACGCCCTACGACTACGTGACCCGTGGCGCGATCTACCTGAGCAACGCGGTGGCGCTGTCCGACTTCAACGCACCCGAGGAAGCGTCCTGGCAGGCCCGCTACGATCTGAATATGGCCGGCTACGGCGTTCCCGGCCTGACCTTTGGCGCACTGTATGTGCGCGGCAGCGGCATCGATGGCAGTCATATGGACCCGAGCGGTGGTTACAAATGGCTGGGTTACGGGCAGGGCGGCAAACATTGGGAACGAGATCTGCAAGCCAAGTACGTGGTGCAGTCGGGACCGGCGAAAAACCTTGGGTTTACCCTGCGGCATGCGGTCCATCGGGGGAATTCGGCGCAGGCCGAGCTGGATGCCGATCAGATTCGTCTGGCGATTGAATATCCGCTGGGTGGGAAGTTCTGAGGCACAGCCTTGTAGCCGCTGCCGAGCTCATGAGCCTCCCACAAAGGATTTGCTGTGAGCCCGTTTTTTGCGAACGCCACAGATCCAATGTGGGAGCGAGCTTGCTCGCGAAGAGGCCATAACATTCAGTATCCGTGTTGAATGTAAGTCCGCCTTCGCGAGCAAGCCCGCTCCCACAGGTTCTGCACCTACGAGAGCTACTAGTAAGCGCTATTTGACGGCATAAACCTTGCGCACGTACCGCGCACTGCTCCAGGCGCATGGCGCGCCTTGCGGTACGAACACGGTATCGCCGGGGTTGACGGTTACGCGGGTTCCATCCGGCGCCTGCAAGGTCACGCTGCCTTCGAGCAGGTGCATCAGCTCGTTGAGTTTGTGCGCTCGGCCATGGCGAGTGTACGGCGTCGAATCCCAGACACCGACGCGCAGATCAGTGGCGTCGTCTTCGAAGGCATTGCGGGAGCGGCACTGCGGCGTAGGACCGATCAGTATTTGCGGTTCCGGGGCTGCCGAAGGTGACAGCATTGCCAATGGGTCGAGTGCGGTCAGCCCCGGCGTCGGTTTGGCGGTGGGGCTGGTGACGGCGCAGAAGGCCCAGCAGGTATCGGGTTGTGCCTGAAGCTTGAGCGCCGTACCGCGACCGATCACGGCGCTGGCACCGATCCCCAGTTCCAGCGTCTGCTCCCGGGATTGCAGCACGACTTGCCCGGCGTGGACCACGATCACTTCGGTGTGCGGAAAGTCATCGATATCGAGGGTTTTGCTGGTGTGAACAATGCCCGCCGATACGCCGTCGGGCCCGGTGTAGGCGACCTGGCGACCGTCCATGAACGGATCGATGGAGCTCAAGGGTGCTGTTTTGAAAGGCGTAGAAATACGGCTGCCGTCGGCGCGAGCCAACAGCAGAACGGTAGGTTGAGACATGCGGGTGACGCTCCCTGCAAATGGGGGGGAGAAGGTGTTGGATGGCGCTTGTTTCATCGCGCGCCGGAGTCAACCAATGGCTTGGGTGACGAGGGCAAATTGGCGAACGCCGCTGACCGCTTGCGGCGGTGTACCGAGTGCCATTTGTGCCACGGTGTCGACCTGTTTGAGGCCGGCCAGCTCCAGCCATTCGCCCAAGCCACTGTCCGCTGGAATGTCGATCCGTACGAAGGCGTCCGGCACCTCAGCCAACAACACGGCGATCATGCGTTTGGCCTGCTCGGGGGTTTCGGCGATGACCGGACCGATACAACGACCGCGGCCGAAGGGGCGCAACAGGGCGAAGGCTCGCAACTGACCGTTGCGTTCGATGCCCACCGAATGCTCGACCACATCAAACAGATCCGTAAGCACCGCTTGGCGGTCGAGCCCACTGCCAGCGTTGGCCAGTTCCAGTTGACGAACCTGATCAGCCGCGCGCAGCGGGCGACATTCTTCACCGTCCGCCAGCGCTTCAAGCGCGGGTGCTTGCGCCTGGCCTTGATGCTGCTGAACCCGGCCGAATTCGACAAAACCCTGACTGGCGTAAAGCGGTGCGCCGGCGAGGGTGGCATTGAGCATCGGCGTGCATGACTGGCAAGCCTCAAGCGCAAGCTCCATCAACCGGCGACCGATGCCCTTGCCCTGATAGTCATCGCTGACGATCACCAGGCCGATGGTCGCGTATTTGCCTTGCGGACAGGCGAACGCGCTGCCGATCAATCGCTCGCCATCGAGCACCACGAAGCCTTCGCTGACCCGCTGCAACATCGCCCAGTCTTCCAGGCGATGGGGCCACTTCAACTGCACGGACAAGGCGTGGGCCGAAGGCAGATCGGCGGCAGTCATCGGCCGATAGACATAAGCGGAAGGGTGCGAGGCGGACATGGCGAGTCTCCGTTTTCAGTGTGCGCGATCAACCGGTTTAGGGTGCCTGTATCCCATCTGCGTGAAGGCCTGGCAAGGGGGCCGGATAGATTCGGCAGATTCCTCACGTCGAAGGCGTACAGACCACACTTACTACTTAATTGCCCCATAAGGTCGGCAGCAAATGCTTGGGCTTTTTTTCTACGATGGAGGCCTGAGTTCACGACTCGCCGTCCCTTTTTGGAGTGCTCCATGGATAGCTTCGATCCTCGCCTTATCGCTGTGCGCAGCGCTCACTTTATTGCCGGTCAATACCGCGATGCCCGACCGGGACTGGAAGTGGTCCGGCCTTCGGACGGCCAGGCCTATGCCCAGTTGCCGATCGCCGATGCCGACCTGGTAGATGAGGCGGTCAATGATGCCTGGCAGGCGTTTAATCGCAGCGACTGGGCCAGCCGTCCACCTCGGGAACGGGCGCGAGTCATGCGCCGTTGGGCCGATCTGATCGAAGCCGATGCCGCCGTCCTGGCGCCGTTGGAAGCGGTGGGTTCGACTCGTCCGCATAAAGATGTGATCGCCTGGGATATTCCTTATGTGGCGGAAGGCATTCGTTTTTTTGCCGAACTGGCGGACAAACACGGCGGCCATGTCGCGGCCACCCAGACTGATCGGCTGGGCATGCAGATCGCCGAACCATACGGCGTGATTGCCGCCATCGCGCCGTGGAATTTCCCGTTGAGCATGGCCTCCTGGAAAGTCGCCCCGGCGCTGGCCGCAGGCAATGCCGTGGTGCTCAAGCCGTCGGAGCTGACGCCGTTCTCCAGCCTGCGCTTCGCCGAACTGGCGGTGCAGGCGGGTATCCCCGCGGGGATTTTCAACGTGGTGCAGGGCGATGGCCGCATCACCGGCGACGCTTTGTGCCGGCATCCGCGGGTGGGCAAGGTGACCTTCACCGGGTCCACGGCGACCGGGTCGAGCATCATGTCCACCTGCGCGCTGGTGGGGCCGAAACCGGTGACGCTGGAGCTGGGCGGCAAGAGCCCACAACTGGTGTTCGCCGACGTGCCGGACATCGCGAAAACCGCGCGCACCGTGGCGCTGGCCATTACCGGCAACGCCGGGCAAGTGTGCGTATCCGGTTCGCGGTTGTTGATTGAACGTTCGATCATGGAACCGTTCATTGCGCACTTGCAGACGTATTTCGAAGAGCTGCGCCCGGGGCCGACCTGGTCTTCCGAGAGCACGCTGTCGCCGATCATTTCCCGGTTGCAGGCCAGCCGTATTGACGGCATCGTCCAGCGTTCGCGTCAGGCCGGGGCCGAGGTGTTGACCGGCGGCGGGTTGTTCGAAGGGCTGGGTGGGGCTTATTACCAGCCGACCTTGCTGGCGGGTCTGGACAACCAGAACCCGGCGGTTTGCGAAGAGATCTTCGGCCCGGTGCTGACGGTGCAGGCGTTCGATGATGAAGAGCAGGCATTGAGCCTGGCCGCACACGCCACCTACGGCCTGGCGGCGGGGGTGCACACCGCTGACATCAATCGTGCGTTGCGGCTGGTCCGGCGTCTGGAAGCGGGCACGGTGTGGGTCAATCGTTACGGGCGCAGCAACGACTACATCCTGCCAACCGGCGGCTACAAACGCTCCGGCATCGGCAAGGATCTTGGGCGCGAAGCGTTCGAAGCGAATTTGCGTTTCAAGAGTGTGCTGATCGATATCGTGCAGTAGGGCGATACGCAATCCCTGTGGGAGCGGGCTTGCTCGCGAAAGCGGTGGGTCAGGTGACATCAATATCGACTGTGCCGCCGTCTTCGCGAGCAAGCCCGCTCCCACAGGTTTCGCATTATCAAATTTCGAATCATCGACAAACGGGCGCTTCCTGACGGACGCGCCCGTTTTCGTTCCGCCCGGCGCAGGTTCTGCCGTGAATGCGGGCGCTGTTGAGCCTTGCGCGGCCATCAAGGTCCATAAACGCGCACAAATACGGGGTTTGCCCAAGGCTGGAGCGAGCCGCAAAGTCTGCTGAGGGGGGTGGCTAAAACGGTGGTTTGTATCAAGCAGAGGTCGCTTTTAACGCCATCTGCTGGTTTCACGGTGTTGTAATGACCGTGTGCTGCAGCGTTGCATCGCCGCTCCCGAGACGCAGCGAATGCCTGTCGCGCCATGACCTCAACGAACTTCAGGACCGCACTCAATGAGCTTTCTTCGCCCCAAATTCATTACGTTCGACTGCTACGGTACGCTGACCAATTTCCACATGGGCACGATGACTCGCGAACTGTTCGCCGATCGCGTGGTGCCAGAGCAGATGGATCAGTTCGTCAAGGATTTCTCCGCCTATCGTCTGGATCAAGTGATGGGGGACTGGATGCCGTATGACGAAATCCTCAAGACCGCACTGGCACGAGTCTGCAAACGTTGGGGCATCGAATACCGTGACGAAGGTCAGCTGTATTACGACGCCGTGCCGACCTGGGGCCCACACCCGGACGTGCCGGCCGGCCTGTCGAAAATCGCTGACAAGATTCCTCTGGTGATTTTCTCCAACGCCAGCGACAGCCAGATCATGTCCAACGTCGACAAACTCGGCGCGCCGTTTCACAAAGTCTTCACCGCCGAACAGGCCCAAGCCTACAAGCCGCGTCTGGCCGCATTCGAGTTCATGCTCGACAACCTCAACTGCGGCCCGGAAGACATCTTGCATGTGTCTTCGAGTTTCCGTTACGACCTGATGCCGGCCCACGACATGAAGATCAAGAACAAAGCCTTCGTCGCCCGTGGCCACGAAGTCCCGGCCAATGCCTTCTACGGCTACCAGCAGATCACCGACATCGGTGGGCTGGCGGCGCTGGTCGGTCTCTGAGTCGAACGGTAACGGCATTCTTCATTTGGCATAGGCGGGTTAGACATGGGCAGTGAATCCTACTGGCTCGACACTGCACCGGCGTTTACCGGTGCTCAGCCCGGTGCGTTGCCCGGGCAGGTCGACGTGGCCATCGTCGGTGGTGGTTTCACCGGCCTGGCGGCGGCTCGGGCATTGGCGCTAAAGGGCGCCAGTGTGGTGGTGCTGGAAGCCGGAAGGGTGATCGGCGAAGCCTCCGGGCGCAACGGCGGCCAGTGCAATACCGGCGTTGCGCAGGACTACGCCGGGCTGAGCGCCAGCCTCGGTGCCGACAAGGCCCGCGCTTATTACCAGGCCTATGAAAGCGCAGTGCAGAGCGTGGTGTCGCTGGTGGAGCAGGAGCAGATCACCTGCGACCTCAAGCGCAAGGGCAAGCTCAAACTGGCGGCCAAGCCGATGCACTACGAAGGCCTGGCGCGTACCTGCGAACTGATTCGCCGGGAAGTCGATGCCGAGGTTGAGTTGCTGTCTGCCGAGCAAACCCGTGCTGAAGTGAATTCGGCACAGTTCCACGGCGGCTTGCTGCAGCGCAACGGCGTGCAGATGCACGTCGGGCGCTTCGGTGTGGGGCTGGCCGAGGCGGCGGCGCGTCATGGCGCGTTGATCCATCAAGGCACGCCAGTAACGGACTGGAAAGCCCAGGCCGGCGGCTATCGGGTCAACACCGCTAAGGGTTCGCTGCACGCCGGACAAGTATTGCTGGCGACCGGTGCCTGTCAGCACGGCGGCCTGGGCTGGTATCGGCGGCGGATCGTGCCGGTCGGCAGTTTCGTGATTGCCACTGAAGTGTTGCCACAGTTCCTGATCGATCAGCTGCTGCCCGGTCGGCGCGCCTATGTCACCAGCCGCATGATCGGTAACTACTTTCGCCTGACCCCCGACAACCGCTTGCTGTTCGGCGGGCGAGCACGGTTTGCGATGTCCGACAGCGTGTCCGACGCCAAGAGCGGCAAGGTGCTGCAAGCGGCGATGGTGCAGATGTTCCCGCAGTTGGCCAACGTCAAGATCGATTACTGCTGGGGCGGACTGGTGGACATGACGTCCGACCGCTTGCCTCGGGCCGGTCAGCACGGCGGGGTTTATCACTCCATGGGCTACAGCGGCCATGGCGTACAGATGTCGGTGCACATGGGCCAGGTGATGGCCGAGGTGATGGCCGGCAAGGTCGAGGCCAACCCCTGGCGCGAACTCGACTGGCCGGCGATTCCCGGGCATTTCGGCAAGCCGTGGTTCTTGCCATTCGTGGGCGCTTATTACCGCTTCCAGGACTATTTGCATTGAGTTGATGTTGTGGCGTCACCGTCGTTTGCGTTTCCAGGACGCTCCGGTTAACCGCGAGCACTCGAGCCTCATTTTTTCGACAGGTACAACTGATATGACTGACAACAAAATCGACTCGACACTGATTTCCGGCCAGGAAAGCCTGCGGGTGTTCGAAGGCCTCAATCGCGGCATGTCGCGCCGCAACGCCTTGCAGATGCTCGGCGTGGTGGGTGTCGCCGCAGCTGGCGCCGGTAGCCTGTTCGGCGCCGCCGGCAAGCTCTTCGCCGAAGAAGCGGCGACCCCGGGCAAAGGCAAGCCGGGCGGGCGGATTCGCGTCGCCGGCATGTCCAGCTCCACCGCCGATACCCTGGACCCGGCCAAGGGCGCGCTGTCCACCGACTACGTGCGCCACTTCATGTTCTACAACGGCCTGACCCGTTTCGACAGCCACCTGGTGCCGCAACTGGAACTGGCCGAGCGCATCGACAACACCGACGCGACGCTGTGGATCATCACCCTGCGCAAGGATGTGACCTTCCACAACGGCAAGACCCTGAGCGCCGCCGACGTGGTGTACTCGCTGTCGCGCCACAAGGACCCACTGACCGGTTCCAAGGTCATGCCGCTGATGGCGCAGTTCGAAGAGATCAAGGCCACCGGCACCCACGAAGTGCAGATCCGCCTGAGCGCGCCGAACGCCGAACTGCCGTCGATCCTCGCGGTGTCGCACTTGTTGATCGTTCCCGAAGGCACCACCGACTTCAACCAGGGAATCGGCACGGGCCCATTCAAGGTCAAGGAATTCAAACCGGGCGTGCGCTCGATTGCCGCGCGTAACACCGGCTACTGGAAACCGGGCCTGCCGTACCTGGACGAGATCGAATTCATCGCCATTGCCGACGAACCGTCACGGGTCAACGCGCTGCTGTCGGGCGACGTGCACATGATCAACGAGGTCAACCCGCGCTCGACCACGCGGATCAAGGCCAGCGCCAAACACCGGGTCGTCGATGCGCCGTCGGGCAACTACACCGACTTGATCATCCGTCAGGACCAGATGCCGGGTAAAAGCGCCGAATTCACTCAGGCCATGAAGTACCTGCTAGACCGTGAACAGGTCAAATCCGCGGTGTTCCGTGGCTTTGCCGTGGTCGGTAACGACCATCCGATTTCCCCTGGTTCGCGCTATTACAACGCCGACCTGCCGCAGCGGGTCTACGACCCGGAAAAAGCCAAATTCCTGCTCAAGAAGGCTGGCATGGAAAGCATCAGCATGCCGCTGGTGGCATCGCCCGCCGCGACCGGTTCGGTGGACATCGCCGTGCTGTTGCAGCAATCGGCGAAGCAGGCCGGGCTCAAGCTCGACGTCAACCGCCTGCCCAGCGATGGCTACTGGTCCAACCACTGGATGAAGCACCCGCTGAGCTTCGGCAACATCAACCCGCGGCCGAACGCCGACGTGATGTTCTCGCAGTTCTTCCAGTCCAGCGCGCCATGGAACGAGTCGGGCTGGAAGAACGAGCAGTTCGACCAGTTGCTGATGCTCGCCCGCGGTGAAACCGACGACGCCAAGCGCAGCAAGATGTACGCCGACATGCAGACCCTGGTGCATGAACACAGCGGCATCGGCGTGCCGGTGTTCATCAGCAACATCGACGGCGTCGACCAGCGCATCAAGGGCTACGGCAGCAACCCCCTCGGCGGTTTCATGGGCTACATGTTCGCCGAGCAGGTCTGGCTGGATGCCTGATCGGCCACACACGGGTGTAAGCGGGGCTATTGCATGAGGGTAGGGCGATGAATAGCAACACACTGTGGTTGATCGGCCGGCGCCTGGGCGCGGCGGTCGTGACCTTGTTGATCGTGTCCATGGTGGTTTTCGCCATTACGGCGGTACTGCCGGGGGACGCGGCGCAACAGGCACTCGGGCAATTCGCCACGCCGGAACAGGTGGCGGCCTTGCGCCTGAAGCTGGGGCTGGATCAACCCGGTGTGGTGCGTTACCTGCATTGGTTGATGAACCTGCTCAGTGGTGACATGGGGCAGTCGGTGTCCAATGCCATGCCGGTCAGCGAGCTGATGGCCGGGCGGGTGCCCAACACACTGATGCTGGCGGCCGTCACGGCGCTGGTGTCGGTGCCGGTGGCGCTGATCCTCGGCATCGGTTCGGCCATGGGCCGGGGCGGGCGCATCGACAGCTTCCTCAGCTTTGTCACCCTGGCCCTGGTCGCGGTGCCGGAGTTTCTGGTGGCGACCCTGGCGGTGCTGATCTTTGCGGTGAACCTGGGCTGGCTGTCGGCGTTGTCCTATGCCAGCGACATCACCTCACCGCTGCAATTTCTGCGCACCTACGCCTTGCCGGTGATGACGCTGTGCTGCGTGATTGTTGCGCAAATGGCGCGCATGACCCGGGCGGCGGTGATCGATCAACTCGACAGCGCCTACGTGGAAATGGCCCGGCTCAAAGGCGTGAGCCCGATGCGAATCGTACTGCGCCATGCCTTGCCCAACGCCATCGGGCCGATTGCCAATGCCATCGCCCTGAGCCTGTCCTACCTGCTGGGCGGGGTGGTGATCGTCGAGACGATCTTCAACTATCCCGGCATCGCCAGCTTGATGGTCGATGCGGTGACCAACCGCGACATGGCGCTGGTTCAGGCCTGCACCATGCTGTTTTGTACGGCGTACCTGGGGTTGGTGCTGATTGCCGACCTGTGCGCGATTCTTTCCAATCCGAGGCTGAGAAACCAATGAACGATCTCATTGCGAAATCGGCGCCTGCCGGCCCCGAACTGGCGCTGGGCAAGGTCTCCCATGGGCCGTCGTGGCTCGGTCTGGTCGGCGCTGCGATGTGTGTGATCTGGTTGCTGGTGGCCATCTTCGGCCCTTGGCTGGCGCCGCACCCGGTAGGCGAAGTGATCTCCGACAACGTCTTCGACAGCCTCAGTGCCGCCTACCCGCTGGGCACCGATTACCTGGGCCGCGACATGCTCAGCCGCATTCTCGTCGGTGCGCGGTTCACCGTGGGCCTGGCGCTGGTTTCAGCGGTGCTGGCCAGCACACTGGGTACCGGATGCGCGTTGCTGTCGGTGGTCTCGCCGAAATGGCTGGACGAGGTGATCAGCCGTTTGATGGACGCCTTTATTTCCATCCCGAGCAAGATGCTGGCGCTGATCATGGTCTCGGCTTTCGGCTCCTCGGTGCTGTTGCTGGTCTGCACCGCGGTGCTGAGTTTCACTCCGGGTGCGTTCCGCATTGCCCGCAGCATGGCGGTGAATATCGAAGCGCTGGAGTACGTGCAAGTGGCCCGTACCCGCGGCGAACGCCGGCTATATATCGCTTGCGTGGAAATCCTGCCGAACATGCTCAACCCGGTGCTGACCGATCTGGGGCTGCGTTTCGGTTTCATCGTGCTGTTGCTCAGTGGCATGAGCTTCCTTGGCCTGGGTGTGCAACCACCGGATGCCGACCTTGGTTCATTGGTACGCGAGAACATCGGCGGCCTCAATCAGGGCGCACCGGCCATTGTGATTCCGGCGCTGGCCATCGGCACCCTGACCATTGGCGTGAATCTGTTCATCGACCGACTCTCGTCACGGCGTAGTCGACGTACGGGAGGTCATTGAGATGAGTGATTTGATTCGAGTCGAAGACCTGCGCGTGGTCGCCTATGGTGAGCGCGGCGAGGTGGAAATCGTCAAGGGCGTGAGTTTCTCCCTGGCCAAAGGTGAAGTGCTGGCGCTGATCGGTGAGTCCGGCTCCGGCAAGACCACCATTGCCCTGGCGCTGCTCGGCTATGCCCGGCGCGGCTGCCGATTGGCGGGCGGCGTGGTGCAGGTCGGCGAACACGACATGCTGGCGTTGAGCGAAAGCGAGCTGCAAGGCCTGCGCGGCAACCGGGTGTCCTATATCGCCCAGAGTGCCGCCGCCGCGTTCAACCCGGCGAAAAAGCTTATCGACCAAGTGGTGGAGGGCGCCTTGATTCACGGTTTGGGCAGCCGGGCCGTGCTGGAAGCCAAAGCCATCGAGTTGTTCCGCGACCTGGCCCTGCCGGACCCTGATCACATCGGTCAGCGTTATCCGCATCAGGTGTCCGGCGGGCAGTTGCAACGGGTGATGGCGGCCATGGCGCTGATCAGCGATCCATTGCTGGTGGTGCTCGACGAGCCAACCACTGCCCTCGACGTGACCACCCAGATCGACGTGCTGCGCGCCTTCAAGCGCGTGGTCCGCGAGCGTGGCGCGACGGCGGTCTATGTGTCCCATGACTTGGCGGTCGTAGCGCAAATGGCCGATCAGATTGTGGTGCTCAACGGCGGTCAGATCTTCGAGCAGAGCGCCACCGCGCCGTTGCTCAAAGCCCCGGCCCATGAATACACCCGCAGCCTGCTGCTGGCGGCCCGCCCGGACACGACAATTCGCCCGCCTTGCGGCATCGCCGAAGAAACGCCGCTGCTGACCATCCAGGGGCTGACCGCCGGCTATGGCAACAAGAATATGCAAGGCATGCCGGCAATCCGCGTGCTGGAAGACATCGACCTGACTGTGCGCCGGGGCCAGGCCATCGGCGTGATCGGTGAGTCGGGTTCTGGCAAGTCGACCCTGGCGCGGGTGGTGGCCGGGTTGCTGACGCCCGCATTGGGCGGCCTGACGTTCGATGGCCAGCCATTGGGCGGCAGTTTGTCCGAGCGTACTGACGAGCAATTCCGACGGATTCAGATGGTGTTCCAGAACGCCGACACCGCGCTCAACCCAATGCACAGTGTTGGCACCATTCTGAGTCGTCCGCTGAAAATGTACTTCGGCCTCAAGGGCGCCGCACTGCGCGAGCGGATTGGCGAACTATTGGACCTAGTGCGCCTGCCGCGAGCCATGGCGGAACGACGTCCGAATGAACTCTCCGGGGGGCAAAAACAACGGGTCAACCTGGCGCGGGCCCTGGCGGCGAAACCGGACCTGATCCTTTGCGATGAAGTGACCTCGGCGCTGGATACCGTGGTCGGCGCGGCGATTCTCGAACTGCTGCGCGACCTGCGTCAGCAACTGGGCGTGTCGTATCTGTTCATCAGCCATGACATCTCCACGGTGCGGGCGCTGTGCGACGACATTGTGGTGATGTACAGCGGCCACAAGGTCCAGGCCGGCACTCGGCAGTCTTTCGCCCAGGCACCGTTCCACCCCTACACAGACCTGTTGATCCATTCGGTGCCGGAACTGCGACAGGGCTGGCTGGAAAACTGCGGCACCACTTGCGGCACACTGCCGCCGATCGGCGCCAAGGCCAATGTGCCAGAGCTGTGCACCTTCCTCAGTCGCTGCCCGGTTCGGGTCGACGGCCTGTGCAATCGCACCGCGCCGAACCGGCGGATCATCGACGGCGGTAGCGAAATTCTTTGTCATCACGACGGTGCCGAGTTGCTGAAAACTCAGCAGGGTTTATCCACCATGAGCCTGGGAGCCTATGCATGAACGGGCGTTTTGTGAGGCTGGCCGAGCAGGGTCGGCCGAGCGTCAAACTGACGGTGGACGGTTCGCCCATCGAGGCATTGCGGGGCGATACGCTAATGGTCGCGTTGCTGACCCAAGGTAACGCGCTGCGCCAATCGGAATTCGATTCGGGCCGTCGCGCCGGATTCTGCCTGATGGGCGCCTGCCAGGATTGCTGGGTCTGGACCCGCAGCGGCGAACGCCTGCGTGCCTGCTCCAATGAAGTCCGCGAAGGGCTGGACATCGTCACCACACAACCGGAGGCGATATGGCCACTGCACGGCTGAGCACTCATCGGGTCGTTATCGTAGGCGCCGGGCCGGCCGGCATTCGCTGTGCCGAGACGCTGTTGGCGGCAGGCCTCAAACCGATCCTGATCGACGAGAATCGCCGGGATGGCGGGCAGATCTACCGTCGCCAACCCGAAGGGTTTACCCGGGATTACGTCACCTTGTATGGCACCGAAGCCGCCAAGGCCAAGGATTTGCATCAGAGCTTCGACCGTTTGCGTGAGCAGATCGACTACCGCCCAGACACCCTTGTGTGGAACCTGACGCCGGGGCAATTGTGCTGCGTCAGCCAGGGCAAGCATTCGACAGTGGATTACGACGAACTGATCCTGTGCACCGGCGCCACCGACCGCTTGATGCCGATTGAAGGTTGGCAGTTGGCGGGCACTTACAGCCTCGGCGGGGCGCAGATCGCACTGAAATCCCAGGCGGTGTCCATCGGCCATCGCGTGGTGTTCATGGGCAGCGGGCCGCTGCTGTATCTGGTTGCCAGCCAATACGTCAAAGCAGGCGCCACGGTTGCGGCGGTGCTCGATACCTCGCCAATCAGCAAGCGCATCGGCGCCTTGCCCAAGTTGTTGGCGCGGCCGGGGTTGCTGTTTACCGGGATGAAACTGCTCGCGCAGCTGTACCGGGCGAAGATCCCGGTGCACTTGGGGATCACCCCCCTGCAAGTACTGGGCGATGCCGCCAACGGGGTCAGTGGTGTGCGGATCAGCACGGCGAAAGGCGAAACCCTGACGATCGATTGCGATGCCGTGGCCCTGGGTTATCACTTGCGCCCGGAAACCCAATTGGCCGACCTGGCCGGTTGCCGCATGCGCTTCGACGAGGCCTCCAGCCAATGGTGGCTGGCCGTCGATGAAGCGGGCCGGACCTCGGTCAGCGGTGTGTATGCCGCCGGTGATGGTTCGAAGATTCGTGGCGCCGATGCCGCCGAGCACGCCGGGCGACTGGTGGCGATGGCGTTGTTGGAGGATCTGCAGCAACCGGTAAACATCGGATTGCGCGACGAACAACGGCATGCGCTGGCGGTGATGGATGAGTTTCGCCTCGGCCTGGCCCAGGCGTTTCCCTGGCCAGCGGCGCAAGCCAAAGCGCTACCGGATTCAGCCATCGTCTGCCGCTGCGAGATGATCAGCGCCGGCGAGTTGCGCCGCACCGTGAGCGAGAAGGGCGCCTGTGAAGTCAATCGGGCCAAGGCCTTCAGTCGGGTCGGCATGGGCCGTTGCCAGGGCCGTTATTGCTCCCAGGCCGGGGCCGAAGTGATTGCCGCCGCCGCGGGCGTCAGCGTGCAACAGGTCGGTCGGCAACGCGGCCAAGCGCCGGTCAAACCCCTTTCGATGCTCACCGAGGAGGTGTCGCCATGACGCTACACAAAGCCGATGTCGTAATTGTCGGCGGCGGCCTGATGGGCTCGGCAGCGGCGTTTTTCCTGCGTCAACGCGGGCAGTCGGTGATTCTGCTGGAACGCGACCAGATCGGTCAGTACGCCAGCGGGGTGAACTTCGGCAACGTTCGGCGCCAGGGACGATTCCTCGGGCAACTGGAATTGGCTAACCGTTCCTGGGCGTTGTGGAAACGCCTGCCGGAATTGATCGACGACGACCTCGAATTCATCGCCAGCGGGCACATGCGCGTGTGTTACCGCGAAGACGAAATCCCTGAGCTTGAAGCCTACGCGGCGGCGCCCGAAGCGGCGCAGCTGGACTTGAAGATCTATCGCGGCGCTGAGCTGCACGAGCGTTTCCCATTCCTCGGGCCGGATGTGAAGGGCGGCTCTTATGCGCCCCACGATGGCCACGCTAACCCGCGCCTGGCCGCTCCGGCATTTGCCCGGGCGGCACGCCGCCTCGGAGCGCGGATCGAAGAACAGACCGAAGTCGCCGACGTGCAGAAGGTCGGCGGTGAGTTCACGGTGACCACCACCGATCGCCGCCAGTTCAGCGCCGAGCGCTTGCTGATCACGGCCGGTGCCTGGGGCCAGAAACTCTCGGCGCAGTTCGGCGAACCGGTGCCGCTGGACACCCACGGCCCGCAAATGGCCGTGACCGAACCGGTGCCCTACACCTTGCCGACGGTGATCGGCGTGTACACCAAAATTCCCGAGGAAGTGATCTACTTCCGCCAGATCCCGCGCGGCAACATCATCATCGGCGGCGGTTACCGGAGCAAACCGGACATGCTGAACCGCCGGGCCTATGTCGAGCCGCGCAGCATTCTCAATCAGATGGAGCAGATGCGTCGCCTGCTGCCGGGTGTCGGCAACCTGAACATCATTCGCGTGTGGAGCGGCATCGAAGGCTACCTGCCCGATTCCCTGCCGGTGATGGGGCCGAGCGGCAACGTTGACGGCTTGTACTACGCGTTCGGCTTCTGCGGCCACGGCTTTCAGCTCGGCCCCGGTGTCGGCGACGTGATGGCGGAACTGATCAGCACCGGCAGCACGAGTACCTCGATTGAGCCGTTCTCCATCCGCCGGTTCGCCCCTTCAGCCGAGCAACGGACAACTGAGCAAAGGAGCAGGGCCTCATGAAACCCCGTGTACTGGATATTCTCAAACGCCTGATGGCCTTCGACACCGTGTCGTCGGAGTCGAACATGGCCCTGATCGAGTACGTGCGCGACCTGTTGCTGAGCAAAGGCATCGAGTCGCTGATCGTCAAGGACGAGACAGGCAAAAAGGCCAACCTGTTCGCCAGCACCGGTCCCAAGGAATTGCCGGGAATTTTGCTGTCCGGGCACACCGACGTGGTGCCGGCTGCGGGGCAGGCCTGGACCTTTCCAGCGTTTCAGGCGACGGTGCAGGACGGCCGGATTTACGGCCGTGGCAGTTGCGACATGAAGGGGTTTATTGCTTTGGCGATCGACGCCATGCTCGATGCCGCCAACCATTCTTTGAGCCGACCGCTACAAATCGCCCTGTCCCATGACGAAGAAACCGGCTGCGTGGGTGTACGACGTTTGCTCGACGTGCTGCATCTGGCGCCGGTGCGTCCGTTTTTGTGCCTGATCGGTGAGCCGACCAACATGCAGTTCGTGCTGGGGCACAAGGGCAAGGGTTCTTACCGCACTTATTGTCGTGGGTTGGAAGCCCATTCTTCCCTGGCACCGCGTTCGGTCAATGCGATTCACGTCGCCTGCGACTTCATCGCGGCACTGCGCCAGAGCCAGCAGCAACTGCAAGCGCAAGGCGCGCAGGATGCGGATTACGACGTGCCTTACAGCACCCTGCATGTCGGGCAGATTGTCGGCGGCAAGGCGCTGAACATTGTGCCGAACCTGTGCACCCTGGATTTCGAGGTGCGTAACTTGCCGGCGGACAATCTGGAGCAGTTCCTGGAGCAGATGCGCGAGCGTGCCGAAGTGATCGTGCGCGAGGCGAAAAAGCTGTCTAGCGTGGCGGACATCGAGATCGAAACCCTGAACGTTTATCCGGGCCTCGATACGCACCCGAGCGTCGAAGCGGTGCGTTTCCTGAAAAACTTCGCCGCCCCGGACACCGGCACCGCCAAAGTCTCGTTTGGCACAGAGGGCGGGTTGTTCAAGCAGCGTCTGGATGTGCCCGTGGTGGTTTGCGGCCCGGGTTCGATCGAACAGGCGCACAAGCCGGACGAGTTCATCGAGTTCAGCCAGATGGAGGCTGGGGAGCGGTTTTTGGATGGCCTGCTCGGTTCCTTGAAACTGTAATCAGGTCTTGTAGCAAATGGAGATCAAATGTGGGAGCGGGCTTGCTCGCGAAGGCGTCGTGTCAGGCGACATCTATATTGACTGGAAGGACGCCTTCGCGAGCAAGCCCGCTCCCACAGGGTTTTGTGTTTGTCTGAAAGGTCATGAACCCCCTCGGTAGAGCCTGCCGTCCCACCGCAAATTTCAGCATCCAACACTGCCCATCAGACGCTTTCAGCATCCTCATCCGTGGCATCTCCCTAGACTGGAAATGTCTCGGATCAGGACTCGACCATGCTCAAGAATCGTTTGAAAGACCCCAGCCTTCTGGCAGAACTCGCTTATGTGGACGGGCAGTGGATCGGCGCCGATAACGCCGCGACCCTGGACGTCATCGACCCGGCCACCGGCCAATTGCTCGCCCGAGTCCCGGCCATGCAAGGTGCGCAAACCCGAAGTGCGATCGAAGCCGCCGAACGCGCCTGGCCTGCATGGCGCGTACGCCCGGCGGCGGAACGTGCGGCGCTGCTGGAGCGCTGGTATCAGGCGATGATCGACAACCTCGACGACCTCGCCTTGATCATGACCTGCGAGCAGGGCAAACCGCTGAATGAAGCCAAGGGCGAAATCCGTTATGGCG
Source organism: Pseudomonas sp. PDM24 (assembly GCF_019218905.1). NCBI lineage: Bacteria > Pseudomonadati > Pseudomonadota > Gammaproteobacteria > Pseudomonadales > Pseudomonadaceae > Pseudomonas > Pseudomonas sp. PDM24. The sequence goes on from NZ_JAHUWR010000001.1 coordinate 1,433,744, forward strand.
CTGGCTTCGTCAAGTGGTTCGCCGAAGAGGCCCGTCGGGTTTACGGCGAAACCATGCCGGCCCCCAGTGGCGACCGGCGCCTGCTGACGCTCAAACAACCGGTGGGCGTGTGCGCCGCGATCACCCCGTGGAATTTCCCCAATGCGATGATCACCCGCAAGTGTGCGCCGGCCCTGGCCGCCGGTTGCCCGATCATCGTCAAACCCTCGGACCTGACCCCGCTGTCGGCCCTGGCCCTGGCGGTACTCGCCGAGCGCGTCGGCATTCCGGCCGGGGTGTTCAATGTGTTGACCGGGATGCCTGCTGGCATCGGCGAAGAACTGACCGGCAACCCGACGGTGCGCAAGATTTCCTTCACCGGTTCCACCGCTGTCGGTCGGCTGCTGATGCGCCAGAGCGCTGAACACATCAAACGCTTGAGCCTGGAACTGGGCGGTAACGCGCCGTTCATTGTGTTCGACGACGCCGATCTGGAGCAGGCAGTCGCGGGCATCATGCTCAGCAAGTTTCGCAACGCCGGCCAGACCTGCGTCTGCGCCAACCGCATTCTGGTGCAGGACGGCATCTACGAGCGCTTCGCCCAGCGATTGGTGGAAGAGGTGGGCAAGCTCAAGGTCGGCAATGGCCTGGACGCCGACGTGACCATCGGCCCGCTGATCAACCCGGCAGCGGTGAGCAAGGTCGCCCGGCACATCGACGATGCCCTGAGCCAGGGCGCGCGTTTGCTCTGCGGCGGCATTCCCGAGGGCGACAGTCAGTTTGTCCAACCGACCGTCCTCGGCGACACCCATGCCGGCATGTTGCTGGCTAACGAAGAAACCTTCGGGCCGGTGGCGCCGTTGATGCGTTTCACCGATGAAGCCGAAGCGCTCGCGTTAGCCAATGCCACGCCCTATGGCCTGGGCGCCTACTATTTCACCCAGGACTTGCGCCGTTCATGGCGGTTCGGCGAGGCGCTGGAGTTCGGCATGGTCGGCCTCAACACCGGGATCATTTCCATGGAAGTCGCGCCGTTCGGCGGCATCAAGCAGTCGGGCCTTGGCCGTGAAGGCAGCAAGTACGGCCTGGACGAATACCTTGAAGTCAAAGCCTTCCATATCGGCGGGCTGTAACCCGGCAAACAGCCATTTTGCGAGGCATGATTAATGAGTAAACCATTCAGAATCGCCGCAATTGCCGGCGATGGTATTGGCAAGGAAGTTCTGCCGGAAGGATTGCGGGTACTGGAGTACGCCGCGAAAAAGTGGCAACTCGATTTGAGCATCGAAGTGCTCGACTGGGCCCACTGCGATTATTACCTGGAACACGGGCAGATGATGCCTGACGACTGGTTCGAGCAACTCAAGGGCTTTGACGCCATCTACTTCGGTGCCGTGGGCTGGCCGGACAAAGTGCCGGATCACATTTCCCTGTGGGGCTCGCTGCTGAAGTTTCGTCGCGACTTCGACCAGTACGTGAACATTCGCCCGGTGCGTTTGTTTCCCGGTGTGCCGTGCCCGTTGGCCGGGCGCAAACCGGGCGACATCGATTTCGTGGTGATCCGCGAGAACACCGAGGGCGAGTATTCATCGGTCGGCGGCAAGATGTTCGAAGGCACCGAGCATGAATTCGTGCTGCAAGAGTCGGTGTTCACCCGGCGTGGCGTGGACCGGATTCTCAAGTTCGCCTTCGACCTGGCCCAAACTCGACCGCGCAAGCGCCTGACGGCGGCGACCAAGTCCAACGGGATTTCCATCAGCATGCCGTATTGGGACGAACGCACGGCGTTGATGGCCGCGCAGTACCCGGACATCACCTGGGACAAGCAACACATCGACATCCTGTGCGCGCGTTTTGTGCTGCAACCGGACCGGTTCGATGTGGTGGTGGCATCGAACCTGTTCGGCGACATCCTGTCCGACCTGGGACCTGCCTGCGCCGGCACCATCGGCATTGCACCGTCGGCCAACCTCGATCCCGAGCGGCGTTTTCCGTCGCTGTTCGAGCCGGTACATGGCTCGGCCCCGGACATCTACGGGCGCAATATCGCCAACCCGATCGCCATGATCTGGTCCGGTGCGTTGATGCTGGATTTTCTGGGCAATGGCGATGAGCGTTATCGCGCCGCGCACGACGGGATTCTGCAGGCGATTGAACGGGTGATTGCCGAGGGGCCGATCACACCGGATCTGGGCGGGAAGGGCTCGACCCAGGAGGTCGGAAAGGCGATTGCACAAGCGCTGTAGGAGCGAGGCTTGCCCGCGAAGAACGATGACGCGTAATACCTGAAAAACCGCGGTGCATTCTTCGCGGGCAAGCCTCGCTCCTACAGGTTCTGTGTCAGTCTTCCTTGCGAACCGTGGCCACGTCATCGGCCCGGACTTTCACCTTCGCCCCGGAAATATCTTCAAACTCAAAGAAGCCGTCTTCGGTCTTGGTATTCGGCATGTCCTTGGTCAAGTACTGAGTGCCGTTCTGCAGGGTAACAACCGTTGGCGTCGAGCAACCGGCCAGGGCCAGAAAGGCCGCTACCGCCAAGGGCAAACCCAGAGTCTTGATATTCATACACACCTCTCCTTACTCAATAAAAACAGCGCGAACGCCTCGCTTGAGGTCAATCGTCACTGTGCCTCTAACGCGGTTGGTGCGATGGAATGGCAGAAAGTTCGATGGTCACCCGAAAATTGTCGGATAGCGTCGCCACTGATCCTTTTCCGTTTGCACCGGGAGGGGCATAGCTGGTATCTGTACGCATAACCAGTACTCGTTTGCCATGGCCCTATTGCCCGTGATTGTAAAACCTCTCGATGATCCGTTCTATTACTTGAACAACTTCATGCAAGTGCTTGATTGGCTTGAATATCGTTATGCCGATGTATTGAGCCTCGAGGAACAGGATTTCATCCGCGACTTCAATCGATTGCCCCGCGAGTCCCAAGCCTTGCTGGTCAGACTGGTGATGCGCAAGGGTGTGCATTTCAGGGCCGGCAAACTGAGTTACGTCGAGATCGGCGACATCGACAACGCTGCGGCGCCGTTGCTGGCATCGGGCTGGATCGATGAGCAGTCGCCATTGCACATCGAGGACTTGTTCGAGGTGTTGCTCAAGGCCGAGATTCTCCAGTGCCTTGGCGGCGCCATCGATCAGCCCAAAGGCAAAAAGACTGATTGGCTGCCGGCCCTGAGCGAGCAGTTTCCCGAAGCACACAGTTTTGCCCAATGGTGTCCGGCACTGAATGATCGATTGTTCAGCCTGACCGTCATGGGCCTGTGCGACCGATTGCGGCTGATGTTCTTCGGCAATCTTTACCAGGACTGGTCGGAGTTCGTGCTGGCCGACCTGGGCATCTTTACCTACGAAAAAGTCGAGTTCTGTGCCGAGTCCCGCGGCTTGCGCAGTCGCGAGGACGTCGACGCCTGTCTGTTCCTGCACAGCTGCCAGCAGCGTTTCGAGGCCGGTGAAGACGTGGCGGCGATTGTCGAGCAGATCAACGGGCTGGAACTCGACAATCCCTGGCTGCAAAAACGTCGGGGCAAACTGCTGTTCCAGATCGGCCAGCATTGCGAGCGCGTCGCGGATTTTTCCACCGCCCTGAACCTCTACCGCCAATGCGCCTACCCCGGCGCGCGTCTGCGGTTGATTCGCGTGCTGGAGCGCTGTGCTGAATACCAACTGGCGATGGATCTGGCCATCCACGCCGAGCAAGCCCCTGAAAGCGCCGCCGAGCATCAGCATTTATTGCGTGTGCTGCCCAGACTGCGGCGCAAACTGGGCGGGCCGCCGATCAAGCGGCCAGCCCCTCGGGCCATGCAGCGTCTGGACCTGCAACTGCCCCGGCACGATCCGGCGTTGTCGGTGGAGTCTTACGTTCAGGCGCACCTGGCGGACGATTCGGCGCCGGTGCATTACGTCGAGAACAGCCTGATCAACTCGCTGTTCGGGCTGCTGTGCTGGCCGGCGATCTTCGCGCCGTTGCCGGGGGCGTTTTTTCACCCGTTCCAGCGCGGGCCGGTGGACCTGCTCAACGAAGACTTTCATGCACGGCGCGCGGAGCTGTTCCAGGCCTGCCTCGCCGAACTTGATGACGGGCGTTATGTGCAAACCGTCCGCGAGCGTTACAGCGCCAAGTGGGGCGTGCAGTCACCGTTCGTATTCTGGGGCGCGCTGAGCGAGGAACTGCTGGAGCAGGCACTTGCCTGTCTGCCCGCCGAACACCTCAAGCACTGGTTCAATCGCCTGCTGCTCGACATCAAGGCCAACCGCGCCGGCATGCCGGATTTGATCCAGTTTTGGCCGCAAGACAAAACCTACCGGATGATCGAAGTCAAAGGCCCCGGCGATCGGCTACAAGACAATCAATTGCGCTGGCTGGAGTTCTGTCACGAGCACCAGATGCCGATCGCCGTGTGCTACGTGCAATGGGCGGAGCAGGGCGCGTGAGCTACAGCATTGCGGTGCGGGCGCTGTGTGAATTCACCGCCAAGGTCGGCGACCTCGATCTGCGCTTTACCCCGTCGCCAACCGCGCTGGAAGGCATCGTTGGGCATCGCACCGTAGCCTCACGGCGTAGCGAGGGTTACCAGAATGAAGTCGCGCTGGAGGGCCAGTATCGAACCTTGACGGTGAAGGGCCGGGCGGACGGCTACGATCCGGTGCAAAACTGCCTCGAAGAAGTTAAAACCTACCGTGGCGACCTGAGCAAGCAACCGGCCAATCACCGGCAGTTGCACTGGGCGCAGGCGAAGATCTACGGCGCGTTGATGTGCCAGAAACTGCAGTTGGAACGCATCAATCTGGCGCTGGTGTACTTCGATATCGTCAGCGAAAAGGAAACCTGTCTGGTTGAGGCCTTCAGCGCCGCCGAACTACAGCTGTTCTTCGAACACCACTGCGGATTGTTCCTGCATTGGGCCGAACAGGAAATGGCCCATCGCGAAGGACGCAATCTGGCGGCGCAACAGCTGGCATTTCCCCATGCCGATTTTCGTCCCGGGCAACGGCATCTGGCCGAGTCGGTGTTCAAGGCGGTCAGCACCGGTCAGTGCCTGATGGCCCAGGCACCGACCGGCATCGGCAAGACCGTTGGCACGCTGTTCCCGATGCTCAAGGCCTTGGCGCCACAGCAATTGGACAAGGTGTTCTTTCTCACGGCGAAAACTCCGGGGCGCAAATTGGCGCTGGACGCCGCGCAGGTCATCCTCGACAGCGCCGACGCTCCGCCATTGCGAGTCCTCGAGATGATCGCCCGGGACAAGGCTTGCGAGCACCCGGACAAGGCCTGCCATGGCGAGTCCTGCCCGTTGGCCCAGGGTTTTTATGATCGTTTGCCGGCCGCGCGTCAGGCCGCCAGCCAATTGAGTCTGCTGAACCAGAGCGCCTTGCGCGAGGTTGCCCTGCAGCATGACGTTTGTCCCTACTACCTCAGCCAGGAAATGGCCCGCTGGGCGGACGTGGTAGTCGCCGACTACAACTACTATTTCGACTTCAGTGCGCTGCTGTTCGGGCTGGCCCAGGCCAATAACTGGAAAGTCGCGGTGCTGGTGGACGAAGCCCACAATCTGGTGGAACGCGGCCGGCAGATGTACAGCGCCAGCCTCGACCAGGCGACGTTGAACAGCGTGCGAAAAACCGCGCCTGAGCCACTGAAGAGATCCTTGCAACGGGTCAATCGTGAATGGAATGCCCTGCATGATCAGCAACTCAGTCCCTATCAAGCCTACGACAAAGCCCCGGAAAAACTGCTTCAGGCGCTGTCCTTATGCTGCGCGAGCATCGGCGACTACCTGAATGATCACCCTCAGGGCCTGGACAGCGGGTTGCAGAATTTTTACTTCGACATGCTGCAATTCGGCCGTGTGGCTGAACTGTTCGATGAACATTTCCTGTTCGACATCAGCAAGCGCGACCTCGAGCGCAAGCGCAACCTGTCGCAACTGTGCCTGCGCAATGTGGTGCCCGCCGCTTTCATTCGCCCGCGCCTGACTGCTGCGCGTAGCGCTGTACTGTTTTCCGCCACCCTGAGCCCTCGGCATTACTACGCCGACTTGCTGGGTACACCGGCGAATACAGTCTGGATTGATGTGGAGTCGCCGTTCAGCGCCGAACAGTTGCAAGTGCACATCGTCAGCCAGATTTCGACCCGCTTTGTCCACCGACAGGCGTCCCTTGAACCCATCGTCGAACTGATCGCCAAACAGTTCACCCAGCGCCCCGGTAATTACCTGGCGTTTTTCAGCAGCTTCGATTATTTGCAGCAAGTGGCGCAGTTGCTGGCCGAGCGGCATCCGCACATCACGCTGTGGTCGCAGTCCCGGGGAATGGGGGAAGGGCCGCGTCAGGCGTTTCTCGATCAGTTCACCCTCCATGGTCAGGGCGTCGGCTTTGCGGTGCTGGGTGGAGCATTCGGCGAAGGCATCGATCTCCCCGGCGCGCGATTGATTGGTGCATTCATTGCCACTTTGGGGCTGGCGCAACTCAATCCGGTCAACGAACAGATGAAACAGCGCATGGCGGCGATTTTCGGTGCCGGGTATGACTACACCTACCTGTTTCCTGGCGTGCAGAAAGTCGTGCAAGCGGCGGGGCGGGTGATCCGCACTCAGCAGGATCAAGGGGTGGTGATGCTGATCGATGACCGGTTTGGCGAGAGCAAGGTCAAGCAATTGCTGCCGCGCTGGTGGTCGATAAAATCTGCGCTATTTTAGCCTGTTGAGTAGTGTCCCCACCCACGTATTGGTTTTTTGAATTCCCAAACGTGCGGCTTGTCGCATACTCCAGAAGATCAATAATAAGGGCAGGGATCCATGAGCGATGACCGGACCAAGATCAATGCCATCGAGGAGATGCGCTTTCGTCTGCTGATCGATGCCGTGGTCGACTACGCGATCTACATGATTGACCCCGATGGCATCATCACCAGTTGGAACGCTGGCGCCAAGCGTTTCAAAGGGTATGAGGAAGCGGAAATTCTCGGCCAGCATTTCTCGCGTTTCTATACCGAAGAGGACCGCAAGGCCGGTTTGCCTCAGCGCGCCCTTGATACCGCCATTCACGAAGGGCGTTTCGAGGGCGAAGGCTGGCGGGTTCGCAAGGACGGCACGCATTTCTGGTCCCATGTCATCATCGATCCCATTCTCGATCCGTCGGGCAAGTTGTTGGGTTTTGCCAAGATCACCCGGGATTTGACCGACCGCAAAATGGCCGAAGAAACCCTCAAGCAAAGTGAGCAGCAGTTCCGGCTGCTGGTGCAGAGCGTCACCGACTACGCCATCTACATGCTCGCCCCGGATGGACGCGTGACCAACTGGAATCTGGGGGCTCAGCGAATCAAGGGCTACCGGCCCGAAGAAGTTATCGGCCAGCATTTCTCGATGTTTTACACCCCTGAAGACCGCGAAGCCGGTGAACCCCAGCGTGCGCTGGAGATCGCTACACGCGAGGGGCGATTCGAAAACAAGGCCTGGCGCGTGCGCAAGGACGGCACGCAGTTTTTCGCGCATGTCGTGGTCGACCCGATTTGGGGCGAAACCGGCACGTTGCTGGGGTTTGCCAAGATCACTCGGGACATCACCGAGGTGACCCAAGCCCAGCAAGCCCTTGAGAAAACCCGCGAAGCGTTGTTTCAGGCGCAAAAGATGCAGGCCATCGGTCAACTCAGCGGGGGGATTGCCCACGACTTCAATAATCTGCTGACCGTTATCCTTGGCAATCTGGAGGTCGTTCGCAAACGTGCGGCGGACGACCCGAGAATTACCCGTTTGCTCGACAATGCCACCCAAGGCGCCTTGCGCGGCGTTTCCCTGACCCAGCGCATGCTGGCGTTTGCCAGGCGTCAGGAACTCAAGACCGAATCCGTTGAGATACCAGTACTGATAGAGGGGATTACCGGGCTGTTGCGCAGCTCTCTGGGGCCTGCGGTGAGCATAGAAACCCGCTTTGCGCCTGGACTTGAACCGGTGATGGCCGACGTCAATCAGCTCGAACTGGCGGTGCTTAATCTGGCGACCAACGCCCGTGATGCCATGCCCGACGGTGGGAAACTTGTCATCAGTGCACAGACAGAAGAGATCTGCGATCAGGCGAAACTCGCCCTGACGCCAGGCCGCTATGTCTGCCTGAGTGTCACGGATATAGGGGAGGGCATGGATGACGCTACCCTGGCGTCGGCAATGGACCCTTTCTTCACCACAAAAGGTGTCGGCAAAGGCACAGGCCTGGGGTTGTCGATGGTTCACGGGTTTACTGAACAACTGGGGGGACGCTTCATCCTCAAAAGCCAGAAGGACGTCGGCACCACTGCCGAACTCTGGTTACCCGTTGCGCTAGCCGACTCGACCACCGAACCCGCTATTGAAGAGGCCGCCATGTCGCGGGTGCCTCGTCTGTGTGTGTTGGTGGTGGACGACGACAGTCTGGTGTTGACCAGTACCAGCCTGTTGCTTGAGGACCTGGGTCATCGGGTGATCAGTGCAGCGTCCGGCGCACAGGCACTGGAGCTGTTCGACAGCGAGCACGACGTTGACCTGGTCATTACGGACATGGTCATGCCCAAGATGAGTGGCGCGCAATTGGCACAGGCTATTCGGGTGATAAGGCCACACCTGCCGATCATCCTCGCCACCGGTTATGCGGAGCGCCTGGAAGGCTTCGCAGCCAGACTTCCACGCCTGTCCAAGCCCTTTACCCAACTTAATCTGGTGGAAGTCATTGCCTTGGCGATGAAGTGAGTCAGGTAATGCCTGTCAGTTAAGCGAAATTTCTGTAGGAGCGAGGCTAGCCCGCGAAGAATGCGCCGCGGTTTTTCAGGTATTACGCGTCATCGTTCTTCGCGGGCTAGCCTCGCTCCTACAGGTTATGCGCCTTAACCCACCCCTATCAAGCAGCGAGATTGGGCGCGCCCAGCTCTTTTTTGTAGCGTGCTTTCAGGCTTTCCATTTCTGCACCCAATTCGTCGAGTGTCGTTTTGCCCAGCAGTTTTTTGGCCTGAGGAAACATTTCCTTTTCCTCTTCTTCAATGTGATGTTCCAGCAGCTCCTTGACCACTTTCACGCGACCGGCAAATTCGAGAGTGGAGGGGTCAGTGGTTTTCAGGTCCGGAAGCACCAGCGTATCGACGGTGCGATGTTCTTCTTTGGCTTCGTAATACATCACGTCCTGTTCCTTGCCCCCGGCTTTTTTATACGCCGGGTACAAGACTTCCTCTTCCAGACGGGTATGGATCTTGATTTCCATTTCCAGTTTGGCCAGCAACTCGGTGCGCTTTTTAACCCCACGCTCGGTGGACTCGCTCAACTGGGCCAGGATGCCTTTCACGCGTTCATGGTCGGCTTTCAACAGGTCAATAGCGTTCATGATCGAACCTCTTGTTTAGTCACGGGTCAAGCGCAAACGGTCTTCCTGCCGTTGTCGCTCGCATTGTTGGAGCATTTCCCGTGCCTATTTCAATATCCAATAAAAAGCTAGTAAAAACAGTGGGTTGAAGTCGGCTTAAAACGGCGTTTGTCGTGCAACCTGCATGAATATCCGTTGCTGTTCAATGCAGGTTGACCGAACGATTGCCTCGCCTGAGAAGGTGTCAGGCGTCCGGTTTATTGCGCCGCTCATAACGGGCCAGCATCGGTTGCGTACTGATGCCATGCGCCAGAATGCTGAGCGCCACTACCGACAACGTCAGGTCTGTGCACAGCGTCGCTGCCGCCGGACCGAGGTCGTGATTCAATGCGTAGAACAGGTAATAAAAGCTCCCGATCCCGCGAATCCCGAACCAGCCGATCAACAGCCGCTGGCGACCGTCCAGCAAGCGCCCCCACGGCATGATCCATACACACAAGGGGCGAATGGCACAGAACAACACCAGTGCAACCACCAACGCTCGCCAATCCCAGTGGCCCACCAGCACCACGCCCAGCAGGGTGACCAGAAACACTTCCATGGCCCGTTCCACCAGGCTACCGAATGCCAGCATGTCGCCCATCATGATCCCCGCCGCGACTTGGGTTTCTGGCAGATTCGCCACGTCGCCGTGGACGGCAGCCTCAGGTTCGACGTTCTGGTGGCCGACCACCGGTTGCACCAGATGCTCGGCGGGAATCCGCGCGTCGCCGGTGGATTTGACTTCGGCTTGTCGCAACCCCAGGCCGGCGGCGAATACCGACAGAAAGCCATAGCCATGGATCGCTTCGGCCGCGACATAAGCGAGGGCGATCAGGGCCAGGGTCAGGTAATCGTTGGGAGAAATGGTGCTGTCGGCATTGCGGATGCGCATCGACAAGGTCAAGCGACCGATGCCGTGGCCCATCCAGTAACCGGTCAACAAACCGACCGGCACGGCCCACAGCACACTTTTCAATGCCCACTCACCGAGCCAGGCATCGCTGTTGCCGCTCTGTTGCACAAACAACAAACCGAGAATCACGAAAGGGAAGGCGATGCCGTCGTTGAGGCCCGCTTCACCGGAGAGCCCGAAACGCACCGAGTCGTAATCCCTGGCGTCGTTGACCTGCACCAGCGAGGCCAGTACCGGATCGGTGGGGGCCAGAATCGCCCCGATCAGCAACGACGGCCCCCACGCCAGGGCAAAACCGTAATGCAGTAGCAGGCAGACGCCAATGATGGTCAAGATCATCACCGGTCCCGCCAGGCCGAACGCCACCCGCCATCGAAGATCCTTCAGCGGCAGGCGCAATTTGAGTCCGCAGACAAACAGCGAAAAGAGCACCGCGACTTCCGTCAGGTGCTCCATCCAGATCGCCGCATCCTTGATGTCCAGCTTCAGCAGGCCCAGGCCACCCGGACCGATCGCCACGCCCAGCGCCAGGCACACCGCCGACGTGGTCACCGGCATCCAGCGCAAATAGGACGAGGTCAGTGCCAGGGTCAGCAGCACCGCACCCAACACCGCCACCCATACAATGAAGCTCATGCCCGGTTCTCGGAGGTGTACCGCCGACCGCCGTTGAATGACGGACTCAGGAAAATCAAACGCCAGTCACGCGCACGTACTCAGGTCCCAGGTAGTTGAACCAGAGCAGAATCATCTCCACCAGGATAGTCACCAGCACCAATAACCCGACGCCCCATACGCTCGCCGCATTCAGCAGACCTTGCTCCTTGCGCTCGTGCATGAAGATCGGCAAACCGACGAACAGCAGAAACGTTGAATAGAGGGAGGCGGCCCCCAGCACGGTGATCGCCAGCCAGCGACTCGGATAGAGCCCGGCAATACCTGCAAGGAAGAACGGAGTGACGGTGTAGGCGGCAAAACCGATGCACTGATTGACGGTGGGGCGTGAGTCGAAGGTGCGCGACATCCAGCGGATGAACAGCCCCATCAGCACCACGCCGACGATGATGCTCAGGTACAGCAGCCCACAGAGTTGCAGGGCGCTGGCGGCACTGAGTTTGACCGTCTCGTTTTCGGCCAGGCTCCAGCCGACGTAGGTGGTCCCGATAAACAGGCACACGGCGGGAATTAAGGCAAGCAGCAGTAAATGAGCGAGGTAATGGCGCGGATTCGCTTCCTCTTCTTTCCGAATATCTGTCCAGACGAAATTGGGCTGAGTGAACAGCCTGACGAAGGGTGCGGACATGTCGACCTCCAGATAGCGAGCGGCCCGGCATAGGGGTCCCCTAAAAGTATTGAGGTGCATCCGTCGCCGGGGGTTCATTTTTTATCGCAGGGGCGTGGGTGGTCTGCCCGAGGGAATGTTTGCAAGCGTCAAAGGTCAACCGAGCAGTTCCTCTTGCCTGGATGCTTTGTCATGAACGTCAGCCAAACCGTCGTCGAATATTTGCGCCAACACGACCTGCGACTGACGACTGCCGAGTCCTGTACCGCCGGAAAGATCGTGACCTTGCTGGCCGAAGTGCCGGGCAGCGGTGACCTGATCGAGAGCGGTTACGTGGTCTATTCTTCCGAAGCGAAGCAACGGTTACTTAACGTCAGCCCCCATACGATCGAAACCTTCAACCTGACCAGTTGCGAAGTCGCTCGCGAAATGGCCTTGGGCGCCTTGCTCGACAGCACCGCCAACGTCGCCGTGGCCACCACCGGTATCCTGGGGCCGGAAGATATCGACGGGATTCCGGCCGGCACCATCTGTTTTGCCTGGGCTTATCAGACTGAGCAAGGAAAGCGTGTTTTCACTCAACAGCATCGCTTTTTCGGGTCCCGCGGCAAGGTTCAGTTACTGGCCGCCGAACATGCCTTGAAGCGGATCTCGTTTTTTCATAAACGTGCCCTGGCCTGTGACAAGACCGGTGAACAAGATCGGGTAAACCCATGAACGAGCATTCCCGCCGCACCGAATACGACAGCCGCGATTTTCCGGTGCGCGAAGACATGGCCTATCAGGTCAAGGTCTGGCGATTCGAGCGCTGGGGCTGGTACGTGATGGTGCTGCTGGTGGTGTTGGCGTTGCTCGGCTTGTTTTCCCGTGGCCCGCTCAGCTCCCAAGACGTTCACGGCAGCGATGGCAAGGTACGGGTGGAGTACGAGATGTTCCACCGTCATGGCTCGACCAATCCGATGAAGGTCAGTGTGATCGGCCGGCCGGATGCCACGGTTGAGCTGGAACTGACCGGTAAACTGCTGGAGGGCTTCGAAATCGAAACCCTGCAACCGGAACCTGTGCGTGCACTCAGTGGCGAGCAGGGCATGAAACTGTGGGTACAAACGGACGCGCAAGGGCAGGCCAGTCTTTACCTGACTTTGCGTGGCGAGGGGCTGGGCCTGTTTCGCAGCCATATCGCCTCGCCCGGTGCAGCCCCCGTCAAGGTGGATCAATTCATTTTCCCTTAGGTGACTTATGGATTCGGTATTGCGCGCGGCCGTGATGTACCTGGCGTTAATGGTGCTGTTCAAAATTGCCGGTCGGCGTTCGCTGGCCGAACTGACGACGTTTGATTTCGTACTGCTGATGATCATCGGCGAGGCGACCCAACAAGCGCTGCTGGGCAATGATTTTTCACTGACCAATTCGGTGCTGGTGATCGTTACGCTGATTGCCATCGATGTCGGGCTTTCATTGCTCAAACAGCGCTCGCAATGGGTGCAGCGGCTGATCGATGGTGGGCCGACGATCATTGTCGAAAACGGCAAAATCCTGCACAAGCGCCTGCGCCATGCACGACTGGTGGAAGCGGATGTCATGGAGGCTGCGCGATCGAGCCAGGGCATTGAAACCCTTGAGCAGATCAAATTCGCCATCATCGAGCGCAATGGCAAGATTTCGGTGATTGCTCAAGAGCGCTGATTTCTTGGGTAAGCCCCCATGCCAGTCAGTCAAGCGAATGAACCGCTTTTCGTAGGAGCCAAGCTTGGCGGCGAAGGCGTCCTTAAGAGCGCCTTCGCCGGCAAGCCTGGCTCCTACAGGGCCGAACGCAGGCCATGCCAGTTGCGTCAAAGCATCGGTTTGCCGCCGGTAACGCCATACCGTTGCCCGGTGATGTAGCTGGCTTCATCCGAGGCCAGCAGCACATAGATCGGCGCGACCTCCACTGGTTGGCCGGGGCGGCCGAGCGGGGTTTGCGAGCCGAAGTTTTGCACGTCTTCCTCGGGCATGGTCGATACGATCAACGGCGTCCAGATCGGCCCCGGCGCCACGCTGTTTACCCGGATGTTCTTTGGTCCCAGCATCTGTGCCAGGCCGGCGGAAAAGTTGGCAATCGCGCCCTTTGTGGTCGCGTAGGCCAGCAATGTCGGCTTGGGCATGTCGGAGTTGACCGAACTGGTGTTGATGATCGAACTGCCGGGCTTCATGTGTTTTAACGCGGCCTGACAGAGCCTGAACATGGCCGTGATGTTCACATCGAAGGTCATCACCCATTCTTCGTCCGGGATGTCTTCGATGTTTTCGTGGGTCATCTGGAATGCGGCGTTGTTGACCAGAATGTCGATCCGGCCAAAGCGCTCCACCGTTTTATCCACCAGCGCCTGGCAGTGCGCTTTCTGCGCCACATCGCCGGGCAGCAGCAGGCATTGACGACCGGCCTGCTCGACCCAACGTGCGGTTTCCTGCGCATCTTCAGTTTCATTCAAGTAGGCAACCACCACATCCGCGCCTTCCCGGGCGAATGCAATCGCCACCGCACGGCCGATGCCGCTGTCGGCACCGGTGATCAGGGCAATCTTGCCCTCCAGCCGACCCGAACCCTTGTAGCTCTGCTCGCCACAATCCGGGTAAGGGTCCATTTTCGTTTGAGCACCGGGGACTGGCTGGCTTTGTTTCGGGAAGGGTGGTTTTGGATAGTCAGTCATCGGAAAATCTCCTCTGTTCAAGGCAAAAGACCATGGCATTGGGGTTGACCCCGGTCTTTTGTCTTGAGTTCGGTTGGACTTCCGACGGGTTTAGCGCACAGGAAAGTTCGCTGTTCCTGCATACACTCAACTCATGAGTTAGGCTCAATGCGATGCAAGAAACTCGATGAGGAATTGCTCATGAATACTCAATCGCTCGTTGCACTGGCACTCTCGTTGGCATGTCTCGCCGGCTGCGAAAACAAATACGATGTGAACGAGAAGAATTGCGAGCCGAAAAACTTCATGAAGCTGCCGGACGATGCGAAGCGGGAAGCCTTCATCAAGGCTTGCTTGGAGCGCATAACGCCTTGAACAGGATTCGATGCTGCGCCTATCGCCCATAAAAAACCCGAAGCACAGGCATCGGGTTTTCGGTGTCAACCTGGGGCGTCAGGCTTGGCGGTTACGCAAACTACGCTCCATCCGCGCGATCCCTTCTTCCAGCAGCGCCCGCGGGCAGCCGAAGTTCAGACGCACGAACTGCCGGGCGTGATCGCCGAAATCCAGCCCTGCGCTCAGCCCGACCTTGGCCTGTTCAAGGAAAAACTGCTGCGGGTTATCCAGCCCCAGCGCCGTGCAGTCGAGCCATGCCAGGTAAGTGCCCTGAGGGATGTTCATGGTCACACCCGGCAACCGCGTACGAACCGCCTCCACCAGATAATCCCGATTGCTTTGCAGGTAGGCCATGAGCTCGGTCAACCACGGGCCGCCTTCGCTGTAGGCGACGCGGGTGGCTTCCAGGCCCAGCGGGTTGACGCTGTCGACCATGCCGCAGCGAGCGCTGTTGACCCGATGACGCAGTGCCGCGTCCTGAATGATCATGAACGCAGTCTTCAAACCGGCGATGTTGTAAGCCTTGCTCGCCGACATCAGGGTGATGGTGCGCTTGGCGATCTGCGGGCTGAGCGAGGCGGTCGGAATGTGTACGCGCCCGTCGAAGCACAACTCGGAGTGGATCTCGTCGGAGATGATCCAGGCATCCTGCTCCAGACAAATGTCGGCGACCGCTTGCAGCTCCTCGCGCGGGAAGACCTTGCCCAACGGGTTATGCGGGTTGCTCAGCAGCAGCGCGCCGCCCCCTTGCAGCGCTTCGCGCAAGGTATCGAGTGGCGTGGCATAGGTGCCATCGGCCAACGCGTCGAAATCCAGTTCGACTTTGTTCAGCTGCCAGTGGCCCGGCGCATGGCGCAGCGGCGGGTAGTTTGGCGTCTGCACGACCACGTTCTGCTGCGGCTGAACCAGCGCATGCAGGGCCATGTTGAACCCCGACTCGATACCCGGCAGGAATATCAGCTCCTGAGGTTGCACGCGCCAGGCGTACTTGCTCCAGAGGTCGGCGACGATGGCGTCACGCAAGTCATCCTGGGCCACGCTGTAACCGAGCATCGGGTGTTCCAGGCGTTTTTGCAGCGCCTGAATGATCGCTGGCGGCGCGGCGAAGTCCATGTCGGCGACCCACATCGGCAACACGTCGGCCGGGTAGCGGCTCCATTTGGTACTGCCGGTGCCATGGCGGTCGAACACCTGATCAAATTCGAAAGTCATGCTCAGTCTCATAAAAGGCAGGGGGGTTAATCCGGTGGCCATGATAAGCGCCAACCTTGATCGCTGGCGAATTGCGCAACAGAGCATGACCGGCAAGCCGCCGATGGTCGGTTTTCAGACGGCGCACGGCAACATTGTCTAAAGTTCTAAGTGGCGGTAGATAGGTTACCGTCACCGTGATCGTCCAGAAAAATCCGGCCAACGCACGATGCCAGGCAGTTAAGCAAAATCCCTGTGGGAGCGGGCTTGCTCGCGAAGAGGGCGGCACAGTCAACATTGATGTCGGCTGACACACCGCTTTCGCGAGCAAGCCCGCTCCCACAGGGGCCGCGAATTGACTGACTGGCCAATGCACCGGGTTTCCACCTGATCAGGAGTGCACGATGGACCTCAACCGTCGTCAGTTCTTCAAGGTCGCTGGTCTCGGCCTTGCGGGCTCAAGCCTCGGCGCGCTGGGCATGGCCCCGACGCCCGCTTTCGCCGAACAAGTGCGTCATTTCAAGCTCGCCCATACCCATGAAACCCGCAACACCTGCCCGTACTGCTCGGTCGGTTGCGGCTTGATCATGTACAGCCAGGGTGACAACGCGAAGAATGTCGCCCAGAGCATCATCCACATCGAAGGCGATGCCGACCACCCCGTCAATCGCGGCACCCTCTGCCCCAAAGGCGCAGGCCTGCTCGATTTCATTCACAGCCCCAGCCGTCTCCAGTACCCGCAGGTGCGCAAGCCCGGCACCACGGAGTGGACGCGAATCTCCTGGGATGAAGCGCTGGATCGCATCGCCGACCTGATGAAGGCCGACCGCGACGCCCACTTCATCGAGAAGAACGCTCAGGGGCAAACGGTGAACCGCTGGCTGAGCACCGGTTTCCTCGCGGCGTCGGCATCGTCCAACGAAGCGGGTTACATCACCCACAAGGTGATTCGCAGTCTCGGCATGCTGGGGTTCGATAACCAGGCACGTGTCTGACATGGCCCGACGGTGGCAAGTCTTGCCCCGACGTATGGCCGTGGTGCCATGACCAACCACTGGACCGATATCGCCAACGCGAATCTGGTTCTGGTGATGGGTGGCAATGCCGCCGAAGCGCACCCTTGCGGTTTCAAATGGGTGACCGAAGCCAAAGCCCATAACAAGGCGCGGCTGATTGTGGTCGACCCGCGTTTCACCCGTACCGCCTCGGTGGCCGACTATTACGCGCCAATCCGCACCGGCACCGACATCGCCTTCATGGGCGGGCTGATCAATTACCTGCTCACCGAAGACAAGATCCAGCACGAATACGTACGCGCCTATACGGACGTGTCGTTCATCGTCAAGGCCAACTACGGCTTCGAGGACGGCTTGTTCAGCGGTTACGACGCGAGCAAGCGCATCTACACCGACAAGTCTGGCTGGGGCTACGAAATCGGCGAGGACGGTTTCGCCAAAGTCGACCCGACCTTGCAGGACCCACGCTGCGTCTACCAATTAATGAAGCAGCATTACAGCCGCTACACCCTGGAATTGGCCAGTCAGGTCTGCGGCATGCCCACGGATGCCATGCAGAAAATCTGGGAGGAGATCGCCACCTGCTCGCAACCGGGCAAAACGATGACGATTCTCTATGCCCTGGGCTGGACCCAACACTCGATTGGCTCGCAGATGATCCGCAGCGCGGCCATGGTGCAACTGCTGTTGGGCAACGTCGGTATGCCGGGCGGGGGCGTCAATGCCTTGCGCGGGCACTCCAACATCCAGGGCCTGACCGACCTGGGCTTGCTGTCCAACTTGCTGCCCGGTTACCTGACCCTGCCGGCCGAGGCCGAACAGGATTACAACGCCTACATCGCCAAGCGCGCACTCAAGCCGCTGCGTCCCGGGCAGATGTCCTACTGGCAGAACTACGGCAAGTTCCACGTCAGCCTGATGAAAGCCTGGTACGGCGCCAATGCCACCGCCGAGAACAACTGGGGCTACGACTGGCTGCCGAAACTGGACATTCCCGGCTACGACATCCTGAAAATGTTCGACATGATGGGCAAGGGCGAGGTCAATGGCTACATGTGCCAGGGCTTCAACCCGATCGCCGCGTTGCCGGACAAGAACCGGGTGATGAAGGCGCTGGCCAAACTCAAGTGGCTGGTGGTGATGGACCCACTGGCCACCGAAACTTCGGAGTTCTGGCGCAACGCCGGTCCTTACAACGATGTGGAAACGGCCAGCATCCAGACCGAAGTCATCCGTCTGCCCACCACCTGTTTCGCCGAAGAAAACGGTTCG
This sequence comes from Pseudomonas sp. PDM24, assembly GCF_019218905.1. NCBI lineage: Bacteria > Pseudomonadati > Pseudomonadota > Gammaproteobacteria > Pseudomonadales > Pseudomonadaceae > Pseudomonas > Pseudomonas sp. PDM24. Next base: position 1,451,835 of record NZ_JAHUWR010000001.1, read on the forward strand.
CTGGTCAACAGCGGCCGGTGGCTGCAATGGCACTGGAAGGGTGCCGATGGCCCGGGGCAGGCGCGCACGGACGTGAAGATCATGGCCGAGCTGTTCTTGCGTCTGCGCCAGCGTTACCAGGCCAACGGCGGTGCCTGGGCCGAGCCGATCCTCAAGCTCGACTGGCCTTACAAAGTGCCGGATGACCCGACGCCGGAAGAGCTGGCCCGGGAATTCAACGGCTACGCCGTATCCGATGTCACCGATGCTTCGGGCGCGGTGATCAAGACCGGTCAGCAGCTGTCCGGTTTCGGCCAGCTCAAGGACGATGGCAGCACGGCATCCGGGTGCTGGATCTTCTGCGGCAGCTGGACCGAGCAGGGCAACAACATGGCCCGGCGTGACAACAGCGATCCTTTCGGCATGAAGCAGAACCTGGGCTGGGCCTGGGCCTGGCCGGCGAATCGCCGGATTCTTTACAACCGCGCCTCTTGCGACCCTCAAGGCAAACCGTGGGACCCAAACAAACGGCTGGTGTGGTGGAACGGCAAGGTCTGGACCGGTACCGACGTGCCCGACTACAAGGCCGATGTGCCGCCGGAAGCCGGGATGAACCCGTTCATCATGAACCCCGAAGGCGTCGCGCGTTTCTTCGCCCTCGACAAGATGAACGAAGGGCCGTTCCCGGAACACTATGAACCGTTCGAGACGCCCATTGGCATCAACCCGATGCACCCCAACAACAAGCAGGCGACCAGCAACCCGGCCGGACGGGTCTTCGATTCCGTCTGGGACACCCTCGGGCAGGCCAAGGACTTCCCTTATGCGGCGACCAGCTACCGGCTGACCGAACACTTCCACTTCTGGACCAAGCATTGCCCGATCAACGCCGTGACCCAACCCGAGCAGTTTGTCGAAATCGGCGAGGTGCTGGCCAAGGAGAAGGGCATTGCTGCCGGTGACCGGGTGCGGGTCAGCTCCAAGCGCGGGCATATCGAAGCGGTGGCGGTGGTGACCAAGCGGATTCGTCCGCTGCAGGTCAATAACCAAGTGGTGCACCAGATCGGTATCCCGTTGCACTGGGGGTTCACCGGCGCCACCCGTCACGGTTACCTGACCAACACCCTGGTGCCGTTCCTCGGCGATGGCAACACACAGACCCCGGAATCCAAGTCATTCCTGGTCAACGTGGAGAAAGTCTAAATGGCCAGCCAAGACATCATCGCCCGTTCGGCCACCACCACCATGCCGCCCTCGGTGCGCACGCAAGAGGAAGTGGCCAAGCTGATCGACACCACTAAGTGCATTGGCTGCAAGGCCTGCCAGGTCGCCTGCTCGGAATGGAACGAGTTGCGCGACGACGTTGGTCACAACCTCGGCACCTACGACAACCCTCAAGACCTCAGCGCAGACACCTGGACCTTGATGCGCTTCACCGAGCATGAAACCGACGCCGGCAACCTCGAATGGCTGATTCGCAAGGACGGCTGCATGCACTGCGCCGAGCCCGGCTGCCTGGCGGCATGCCCGAGCCCCGGCGCGATCATCAAGCACGCCAACGGCATCGTCGATTTCGATCAGGACCATTGCATCGGCTGCGGGTATTGCATTACCGGTTGCCCGTTCAACATTCCGCGCATCTCGCAAAAGGACCACAAGGCTTATAAATGCACGCTGTGCTCGGACCGCGTGGCGGTGGGGCTGGAACCGGCTTGCGTAAAAACCTGCCCGACCGGCGCCATCGTTTTCGGCAGCAAGGAAGACATGAAAGAACACGCGGCCGAACGTATCGTCGACCTCAAGAGCCGCGGTTTCGAAAACGCCGGTTTGTATGACCCCGCAGGTGTCGGCGGCACCCACGTCATGTATGTGCTGCACCATGCCGACACGCCCAGGTTGTATGCCGGGTTGCCGGATCACCCGGCGATCAGCCCGCTGGTGGACCTGTGGAAAGGCCTGAGCAAACCCCTGGCGTTGCTGGCCATGGGCGCGGCGGTGCTGGCCGGGTTCTTCCATTACGTGCGTGTCGGGCCACAACTGGTCGAGGAGGACGAACATCCAGTCACCCTCGACCCGGCGGTGCACGAGTTCGATCCATCGGTGCACACCTTTGATCCGACGAAACCCGGCGGGGAGGACAGGCCATGAACGACAAATCGATCCTGCGCTACACCGCCAACCAGCGCACCAATCACTGGCTGGTGGCGATTCTGTTTCTCGCGGCCGCGCTGTCGGGGCTGGCCTTGTTTCATCCGGGGTTGTTCTGGCTCAGCAACTTGTTTGGCGGTGGTTCGTGGACGCGCATTCTGCATCCGTACATGGGCGTGGCGATGTTTGTGCTGTTCCTCGGCCTGGTGTTCAGTTTCTGGCGGGCGAATTACTTCAGCGCCAACGACCGGTTGTGGCTCAGGCGCGTCGGGACTGTCATGCGTAACGAAGAGGAGGGCGTGCCGCCGATCGGCAAGTACAACCCGGCGCAGAAGCTGCTGTTCTGGGTGTTGCTGATCTGCATGCTGGTGCTGTTGTTCAGCGGGCTGGTGATCTGGCGTGCCTGGTTCAGCGCGTACTTCGGCATCACCGGTATTCGCTGGGCGATGCTGCTGCATGCACTGGCGGGCTTCATTCTGGTGCTGAGCATCATCGTCCACGTCTATGCCGGTATCTGGATTCGCGGCTCGGTCCACGCCATGGTGCGTGGCCGGGTCAGCCGCGCCTGGGCGAGAAGACACCATGAGCTCTGGTACCGGGAAGTGACCCAAGACGAAACGCCTGAGCGACCGATCACAAAAAAAGGATGACCCCTTGGCCACGATCCTCGAGCCTGGGCAGATAGAAGCGGCGGCGAGTTCACCGCCGTTTCTGTACCTGCCACCGCACAACCTGTTCACCTTGCGCGCGCTGCGTCTGGAACGCTTGGCCGACGGGCACCCATTGGCGGATTACCTGCGTTTGGTTGCCGGACTGTGTCACGTTCAGCAGAACATGATGGACGATCCGCCCGTGGCCGCCATGCCCGATCCCGAACGTCTTCAGGTGTGCGTAGAGCATGGCTTGCCACCGTTTGCCGCCGACAGTCTGGTGCGCGAAAACATTTGGTTGCCGTATCTCGAAGCCATGTTGCAACGTTATCAGCCACCGCCAAACGCTGCGGTAGAAAACGCCGTGGCGACGTTGCGCAGTGCCAACCCGGGGCTGCTCAAAGCCTGGGCGATTGCCTTGGTCAGCGGCCAGTATTCAATGCTGCCGGCAGAACTGGTGCCGTTCCTCGGTGCAGCGCTGCAAGCGGCCTGGAGCCATTGGCTGCTGAGTTCACCCAACCTTGAACTCAAGCGCGGCGACAGCCTCAGCCAATGCCCGGCCTGCGGTTCGCCGGCGATGGCCGGGGTGATTCGTCATCGCGGCAAATACAACGGTTTGCGTTATCTGGTGTGCTCGTTGTGCGCCTGCGAATGGCATGCGGTGCGGGTCAAATGCGTGTACTGCGAACAGAGCAAGGGGCTTCAATACATCAGTTTCGAGGATGACCGTCACGCTGCCAATCAGGCACCGTTGCGGGCGGAAGTCTGCCCCGGCTGCAACAGCTACCTGAAATTGATCTACCTGGAAAACGATGCCGAAGCCGAAGCGCTTTCGGCGGACCTGTCCAGCCTGATGCTGGACATGCGCCTGGAGCAGGAAGGCTACCAGCGCCTGTCGCCCAATCTGATGCTGGCCCCCGGCGGCGACTAAGCCTGTCCCCTTGATGTTCAGGCTTGAGATAAATCCCACCCAATAAGCGAGATAAATCCGGTTATGTCCACGAAGCGTGCTGGTCAAATCCGATGCAAATAACTGGTCGAGTCAGGGGTATTCCTGCCTGGCATGCAAAACGGTCACGATCTCGATTCGATCCGTCACCCGGTAGACCACCAAGTAATTGGGATGCACAACAATTTCCCGCGTACCGGGTACACGACCAAATCGATAAAGGTAGGGATGTTGCGGAAGGGCCGAGGTAGCAACCTCAATGGCTTGGTACAGTTCGCTCGCCGCTACAAGGTGGCGGTCGCCAATATAATCAATGATTTGCCACAGTTCAGCCCGCGCTTCGGGCCGCCACTCAACCAGCATCGCGCTTATTGCGCTTGGCTTCGAGAAGGGATCGCATATCAGCCATTACCTGATCGTGCGGGACATTCGGGCGTGGATCATCGAGCGACGCCTGCACTTTGGCACGGAACCAACGGTCGTAGCTGGCGGCCTGCTCTTCGGTTTCAAACTCTGAAACGATGGGGGAAAGTTCGGCGCTCATAGTGACCTCCGGGATCAATACTTAGCAGTCTAATCGGTATGTGGCTCACTGTCGTGGGTGTCAAGATGAAGTACACCCAGCAAAGCATCACGTGGTCCCATCTCTCTACCTGATGGGCGCAACCACATTAAACCTCTCGCTTGCGACAGCCAACCCCTAAAACATGTCGGACTCTTCCTCAATTTTTTGAACGCTTTCATGTGTTTAACGTACGCGTTTAAAGACACCCGCCGTTACGTCCTAACGGCTACAACGCCTTGCGTCGTTACCTACGCGTGCGCCAGAATCGGCTGGCTTGTGCGGCTGTGGGGCGGGCTATATCGTTTCCCTGTCACTGAAAAACAGTGATCGGGTTTGGTAGCCCGCCTGTAACAGCCGTATGGCAACACCTTATGCCGTCTCTTTTTTAGGACTCTGCTTTTATGGTGGTCATGCGTGGGGCTCCTTTGTGAGCGCCGGGTTTCCTGTTGCAGCCGGTCTACCAACCCGCGTATGGCCGCCACCCTTCGTTTGGTAGCGAGGGTGATGGCTCCTTAAAATCTGCAACAAGGAGTTTTCATCTATGTTCAAAGTTACGCCCAACCCGCCAGACTCTGATCCGGCATCCCCGTACGAATCTAACGATTCAAAAAAATTTCACGAAGCCGCCGAACGCGCCCTCAATTTCTACCTCAACCCGGCAGCGGTCATGAACAACACCCCCCGCAAACCCAGCACCATGTACATGGTTGCGCCGGATGTCGGCCATGAAACCTTGCTGGTTCAAACGTGTGAGAACTTGGCCTCGGCCAGTGTCATGGCCAGTGACATTGCTGCATTGGTAGAGGGCACCCACCGCAATACCCTGCTGGCGCTTCAGCAAGTCATCATGCTGGCTGAACTGGCGGTTAATCGAATGCTGGATAATTTCGTTCCACCTAAGTAATCACTCAGCCCTTTACCGAGAGGCTTGCCCCTCGGTAAAGGGCTTTGATCAAAGCGCTGTCTTTTTAAGGTCGATTAAAAGTCAGCACCACGGCCAGGTGCGATGCTCTGAGTTCTTCAAGAGCAACCCAGCTGGAGCACCAACAATGGCCGACCCACTCAGCTTCACCCTCAAATTCCCCTTCAAAAGCGCCAGCGGCGATACGATCACAACGCGAGCCTCAAACGCAAAGACATCACCGCCGCGCAGACGACGACCAAAGACCAAAGACGAAGGCGGCGCTCGGCATCACCTTGAGCAGTGAGCCCAGCGGCTACACTCAGACGCGACGGTCATTCGCTTCCGGGAGCCTCTGATGTCTGCAACCTCCGCCAGCCACACCTTGCGGCTGCCCTCCATCGACAGCTTGCTGCGCCATCGCGCCTGTCAGGCGTTGGCCGAGCGTTATGGGCGTGATGCGCTGCTGGCCGGTTTGCGGCAACTGCTCGATGACTTGCGCGAACCGGTGCTCAAGGGTGAACTCAATGCCGTTGAAATAGCCCCCGATGTATTGGCGGGCAGGGCAGGCGAGCGTCTGGCGATCCAGCATCGCAGCCAGGTGCGGCGGGTGTTCAACCTCACTGGCACGGTGCTGCACACCAACCTCGGTCGCGCGTTGTTACCGGAGTCGGCTATCGAAGCCGTTCAACTCGCCGCCCGCTATCCGCTCAATCTGGAATTCAACCTGCACAGCGGCAAGCGTGGCGACCGGGATGATTTGATCGAGGGCCTGATCCGTGAGCTGACCGGTGCCGAAGCGGTGACCGTGGTCAACAACAACGCCGCCGCCGTGTTGCTGACACTCAACAGTCTGGGCGCGCGCAAGGAAGGCATCATTTCCCGTGGTGAACTGATCGAAATCGGCGGCGCCTTCCGCATTCCCGACATCATGGCCCGGGCCGGGGTGCGGCTTCACGAAGTGGGCACCACCAACCGCACCCATGCCCGTGATTACGAGGCTGCGATTGGCCCGCGCAGTGGCCTGGTGATGCGAGTACATGCGAGCAACTATTCCATCGAAGGTTTCACCGCCCGGGTGCCGACGGCTGAATTGGCGGAACTGGCTCACCGTCACGGGCTGCCGCTGCTGGAGGACCTGGGCAGTGGCAGCCTGCTGGACCTGACTCGCTGGGGCCTGCCCGCCGAACCGACGGTGCGTCAGGCGCTGCTCGATGGTGCGGACATCGTCACCTTCAGCGGCGACAAACTGCTCGGCGGTCCCCAGGCCGGGTTGATTGTCGGCCGCAAAGACCTGATCGCGAAGATCAAAAAGAACCCGCTCAAGCGCGCACTGCGGGTCGACAAACTGACCCTGGCCGCCCTCGAAGCCGTATTGGCGCTGTACCGCGATCCTGATCGGCTGGCCGAGCGCCTGCCGAGTCTGCGCCTGCTGACCCGCCCCCAGGCCGATATCCTCGCCCAGGCCCAACGCTTGCAACCGTCGTTGGCGCAGGTGTTGGGCGATGGCTGGGGCGTCAGCGCGGTTCCTGCGCTGGGCATGATCGGCAGCGGCAGCCAGCCGGTGGCTCGACTGCCCAGTGCCGCGTTGTGCCTGCGGCCCAACGTTTCCAAACGTCTGCGTGGACGGCGATTGCTAGGGCTGGAGGCAGCGTTTCGTCAGTTGCCGATTCCTGTGCTTGGGCGCATCGACGATGACGCGCTGTGGCTGGATTTACGCCAACTCGACGACGAAGCCGCGTGGCTGGCTCAACTCGATCAATTGCAGGAGGAGGGCCGGGACGGGTGATTGTCGGCACGGCGGGGCACATCGATCACGGTAAAACCTCCTTGCTCCAGGCACTGACCGGCCAGGCCGGCGACTGTCGCCGGGAAGAACGCGAACGCGGCATGACCATCGACCTCGGCTATATCTACGCGGCGCTGGAACCGGGCGCCGCCCTGACCGGTTTTATCGACGTGCCCGGTCATGAGCGCTTCACCCACAACATGCTGGCCGGGGCGCAGGGCATTGATCTGGTGTTGTTGGTGGTGGCGGCCGATGACGGCGTCATGCCGCAGACCCGCGAACATCTGGCGATTGTCGAAATGCTGGGCATCCCTCGGGCACTGGTCGCCATCAGCAAATGCGACCGTGTCGATCCGGCGCGTGTGCAGGCAGTCCGTGAGCAGATCGAAGCATTACTGGCGCCCGGACCTTATGCCGACGCGCCGCAAATTGCCCTGTCGAGTGTGACCGGCGAGGGTATCGAGACACTGCGTCAGGCATTGCTGGAGGCGCAGCATGAGGTACTTCAACGCAGTACCCGCGGCGGTTTTCGCTTGGCGATTGATCGGGCGTTCAGCGTGGCCGGCGCCGGTATCGTGGTGACCGGCACCGCGTTGTCTGGCCAGGTGGCCGTGGGCGATACGCTGATGTTGAGTCCGCTGGGCAAACCCGTGCGGGTGCGAGGCCTGCATGCGCAGAATCAGGCGGCTGACAGCGCGACGGCCGGGCAACGAGTCGCACTGAACCTGAGTGCCGAGCGTTTGGCCCTCGAGCAGATTCACCGTGGCCACTGGTTGTTGGCCGAATGGCTGCATGCGCCGACCCAGCGGCTGGATATCGAGATGACCTTGCTGGCCAGCGAAGCGCGAAGCTTCGAACACTTTCAACCGGTACACGTGCATCTCGGTACTCAGGACGTGACGGCGCGGGTGGCGTTGCTGGAGGGCGCCAGCCTGGCACCGGGTGAGCAGATGTTCGCACAACTGCTGGTGAATGCGCCGGTGCTGGCGGTGAAGGGCGACCGCTTGATCCTGCGCGATCAAAGCGCCCAACGCACCCTCGGCGGTGGCCGGGTGCTCGACCCGTTCGCCCCGGCCCGACACCGCCGCAGCCCCGAGCGATTGGCGCAGCTACAAGCGCTGGCCACCACGACCAGTCTGGAAGACGCACTGCCGACGCTGCTGGCCAACAGCGACACAGGGCTCGATCCGCAACGCCTGGAACGCCAGTTCAACTGTCCGCGCAACACGTGGGTGTTGACCGATGACGTGCGCTTGATCGATACGCGGCAGGGGCCGTTGCTGTTCAGCGCTGCCCGCTGGGAAGCCCTGAAAGCGCCACTGCTAGAACAGCTCGCACGCTTTCATCAACTGGAACCGGATCAAATGGGACCAGACAGGGATCGCCTGCGTCGCTTCGCCGGCACCGCGCTGGAGCGGCCGACCTTTATCAGTCTGCTCGATGAATTGCTGGCCAGCGGCGCGATCGTCGCCAGCGGTCCGTGGCTGCATTTGCCGGACCATCAAGTGCGTTTGAGCGAGGATGACGAAACCCTGTGGCAACAGCTACAGCCGCTGTTTGAACAAGCGGGTTTCGATCCGCCATGGGTGCGTGACTTGGCCAAAGTTGCTGGCCGTGAAGAGGCCTCCGTGCGCCTGCTGCTGCGCAAGATGGCGCGGCTGGGTCTGGTGCATCAAGTGGTTCGTGACTTGTTTTATACCGAGACGCTGCTGCGCCGATTGGCGGCTATGCTGGTGCAACTGGCCAGCGATGACCCGGTGATACAGGTCACCGCGTTTCGCGATGCTGTGGGCCTGGGGCGCAAGCGCAGTATTCAGATTCTGGAGTACTTCGACCGAATCGGCCTGACCCGACGCTTTGGCGACCGACGCCACATTCGGCTCGACAATGCATTGGCCCAACAAACAGAAAACTGAGTTCAAGGAAGGCAATCGCGCCCGGTGGCGCGGCCGGGCTTCAAACCCGGTTGGGGACGGCATCCGTTCCCGGGCAGGTTCGACTCCGGCTGCCTTCCGCCATTTATTGCGCGGTAGAACACAGGGGGCCGGCAACGCAACAATCCCTGTGGGAGCGGGCTTGCTCGCGAAGACGGCGGCACAGTCAACATTGATGTCACCTGATACACCGCTTTCGCGAGCAAGCCCGCTCCCACAAGTTCTGCATTCATAATTGACTTGCGTTAGGAACCCCATTGAAAGCGCCCCAACAAACACAACTATGACCTACGCTTATTCCAGACGCATGTTCAACGAACAGGGGCTCTTCCCTGATCGAAAACAACAAGAACAGCTATCCGGAGACGACTCATGTTTGCATTGGCCCGTCGATTCAGCAGCAACCTCGCCGTTTTAGTCACCGCCGCCGCGCTCGCCTCACCGGTTTTTGCGCTGGATACCGTCAAGTTCATGGCCCCAGGTTCAGTCGGTGGTGGTTATGACCAGACCGCACGCGTCCTGGGCAAAGCCATGGTCGAGGCGAAAACAGCAAAGTCCGCTACCTTCGAGAACAAGGGCGGCGCCGGTGGGACCCTGGGCTTGGCGCAATTTGCCAACGGCACCAAGGGCGACGCCAATGCCCTGCTCGTGGTCGGCGCGATCATGGTCGCGGCCATCGAGCAGAACAAACCGCAAATCACCTTGAAAGACGTGACGCCGATCGCCCGGCTGTTTACCGAATACAACGTGATTGCCGTGCGTGACGACTCCCCGTACAAAACCCTGGACGACTTGCTCAAAGACTTCAAAGCCAAACCGGCCAGTATCAAATGGGGTGGCGGCTCCAAGGGGTCGATCGACCACATCGGCATCGCCGAACTGGCGAGCAAAATGGACGTCCCCGTCAACCAGGTGAATTACGTGGCCTTCGCCGGTGGCGGCGAGGTCGTCGCCGCGACGCTGGGGGGCCACATCACGGTGATCACCGGCGGCTACGCCGAGCTTGCCAAATACGTCCAGTCCAAACAATTCCGCTTACTCGCCATCGGCGCGCCCACACGTGTAGAAGGCATCGATGCACCGACTCTCAAAGAAAGTGGCTATGACGTGACGATCGGCAACTGGCGTGGCGTTTACGGCGCAGCGGGCCTGACGCCTGAACAGCGCAAAGAACTGACCGAAGCCGTCCTGACCGCCACCAAAAGCACTGTCTGGCAAGAAAACGTAAAAACCAATGCATGGTCACCGAGCATTCTGACCGGGGATGATTTCGGTAAATTCGTCGAAGAAGAGCACGGGCGCCTGCGTGCGATGCTGGTCAAGGTCGGGCTGCTTTGAGATGGCCGGGCGCTGGAGAGTCATGCCGGCCCAACTGGCGATTGGCTTAGGTGTCGTCGCCATCAGCGCGGTATTGGCGTTCGGCGCCTCGCGGTTTCCTCCCGAGATGGGCTTCGTCATCATGGCGGCGTACGTCTATCCCTACGCCGTCGCGGCGTTTCTGGGCGTCGTCGGTCTGTTGATGTGCTATCAGGCGCTCACCGGTGGTTTTCGCAACCTTGGCGACGATCACGAAACCACCCAGGCTCAGCCCGGCGGCAAGGCCGGAGCGACCTGGGTCACGGCGGGGCTTGTGGGCGTTGCCTTGCTCATTACCTACATCGGCTTCGTATTGGCGGCAGCATTGCTGTTTGCCTGTTCTGCACGGGGTTTTGGCAGTCGCAGCCCGCTGCGGGACCTGGCCATCGGCATCGCCCTGACGCTGCCGATTTACTGGCTTTTCACCGCCGGGCTAGGGGTTTCCCTTCCGCCCCTGGTCAACGCCTGGATCTGATCCGGGCCCTAGGAGGTCGACAAGGTGGACATTCTCTCGAGTCTGGCAACCGGCTTCGGTGCCGCGTTGGCGCCGATCAATCTGATGTGGGGTTTTATCGGCTGCCTGCTGGGCACCGCGATCGGTGTTTTGCCGGGGATCGGACCGGCGCTGACGGTGGCCTTGCTGCTGCCGATCACCGCCAAGGTCGATCCTACCGGCGCGCTGATCATGTTTGCCGGCATCTATTACGGTGCTCAGTTTGGCGGCTCTACTACCTCGATTCTGCTCAACACACCAGGGGAATCATCCTCCATGGTCACGGCCCTGGAAGGCAACCTCATGGCGCGTAACGGGCGGGCAGGCCCGGCCTTGGCGACGGCCGCTATCGGTTCATTCGTGGCCGGTACCATCGCAACAATTTTGCTGACCCTGTTCGCCCCCCTTGTTGCGACGTTGGCGCTGAAGTTCGGGCCAGCGGAGTATTTCGCGATTCTGGTGCTGGCCTTCACCACGGTGTCGGCGGTGCTCGGTGCGTCGATGCTGCGCGGCTTCGTCTCGTTGGGCATCGGGCTGACCATCGGCTTGATCGGCCTGGACTCGACCTCGGGCATTGCCCGCTACACCATGGAGGTGCCCGAACTGGTCGATGGCATCGAAGTGGTGCTGGTGGCGGTCGGCTTGTTTGCCGTCGGTGAGGCCTTGTATAGCGTGCTCTACCAAAAGGAAGAAACGGGCAGCCGACATCGCCTGACCTCGTTGTGGATGACCCGTGCCGACTGGAAACGCTCGATTCCCGCGTGGCTGCGGGGCACTTTGATCGGTTTTCCCTTCGGGTCGATTCCGGCCGGTGGCGCGGAAATTCCGACGTTCCTGTCGTATTCAACCGAACGCAAACTCAGCAAGTACCCGAAAGAGTTCGCGGCCAGCAAAGGCGAGGGCGCTATCGAAGGTGTCGCTGGCCCCGAGGCGGCGAACAATGCAAGCGCCACCGGTTCTCTGGTGCCATTGCTGACCCTGGGCATCCCGACCTCCGCCACGGCGGCGATCTTGTTGGCCGCGTTCCAGAACTACAACCTGCAACCGGGGCCGCTGCTGTTCCAGACCTCGGGTGAACTGGTCTGGACGCTGGTGGCCTCGCTGTACATCGGCAATACCATCCTGCTGGTGCTGAACCTGCCGTTGGTGGGCCTGTGGGTCAAACTCTTGCAGATTCCACGACCGTACCTGAACGCCGGCATTCTGGTGTTCGCGACCATCGGCGTATACGGCATGCGCCACTCGACGTTCGACCTGTTTCTGATGCTGGGCATCGGCTGGGCGGGGGTGTTGATGCGGCGTTTCGATTTCCCTGTCGCCCCGGTGATCGTCGGCATGCTGCTGGGCCCGATGGCGGAAAAACAACTGCGCAACGCGTTATCAATCAGCCAGGGCGACTGGATGATATTTGTGACGCAACCCATCGCGGCCTCGCTTCTGGTGCTCACGCTGTTGGTGTTGCTGGTTCCGTACGTGCTGCATAAACGCGGCATCAAATTGCATGAGGATGATTGACGGATGATTGCCTAACTCCGTAACGCGATCTGTAGCAGCTGCCGAAGGCTGCGTTCGGCTGCGCAGCAGTCGTGAGTCCAGCCAACGCGGTCTGCCTGTAGAAACGGCGTTGCACGGGAGGAGGGGTTCAAGACTGCTGTTTAGCGGTGTAGCGGCGGACGCCTTCGCGAGCAAGCCCGCTCCCACATTTGATCGCTGGCATGCACAAATAATGTGTTCACAGAAAATCCAGTGTGGGAGCGGGCTTGCTCGCGAAGAGGCCGACACATCCAGCATTGCCATCGCCTGACACCCCTCATCTCGCCACAAACGGTTTGCAGTGTTTGTGGGAAACAGCCTTCAGCCCCGATAGCGCAGCGCATCCACCAACAGCGCAAACGCCGGCGATGCCTGACTGACGCTGGGGGCAGGATCTGTTCGGCAGACAGGCCTCGATCGGTGGATACTTTCTTCACTACGCCGGCGGCCGATGAGGCTGCGATCTTTCAAAGCAGCCAACGCCTATTGACTGCCTTGCCGCGCAGAAATCAGAAACGAAACGCTTGTCGTCCGACCAGTAGCCATTTGCCTTTCTGTTTCTGCCAGATCTGGAAGTTCTCGATTTCCGTCGGAACGATCTCTTCACCCTTGATGGCTTGTGCCGAAAAATGATGCCGGACCAACGCCACATCACCCGACAGCGTGATGGTCTGGCCCTGCATTTCGAGTGTCTTGAAAGCGCTTTTTCCGGTTTCGATGTCGGCGATGAACGCTTTCTTGTCCTGGATTTTCCCGCTGGAATGGCCGTAGGTGAGGTTTTCAGCGGTGAGCGCATTCAGCTGGGGAATGTCCTTGTGCAGCATCGCTTGAGTCAGATGGTCTACCGCTACGGCGACATCCTTCTCGCCCGAGGAGGGGGCTGCCATCACATAGCCGCTGAAGAGGCACAAGAAGCCGATAAGCAATTTCGTTTTTTTCATTGGTATTTTCCTTGTTGTTATGGAGATGACAGAGGAGAGATAGGCGTCTCGTCTGTCATCGTACAACTTAGCAGGTTTTTGTTGCGAGATGCATCCACCCAGTCAATGAAACGCAATCCTGTGGGAGCGGGCTTGCTCGCGAAGACGGCGTCACATTCAACATTGATGTCGCCTGACACATCGCTTTCGCGAGCAAGCCCGCTCCCACAGGTTCCGCTCCCGCGAGCGCGATTTTTATCACTTCATCATCTGCTTGGAACTCCCTGCCAGACACCCTCGTCATCTGCAATGAAGCACCACCGCGGGCACACCGCGGCCACTTCCTGACGTGTTCATTACGAAGGCGAGGGATGACATGACTATTCCAGACAACAGAACCGGACAACCGGATGCCCCTCGGGATCCCGCAGGCTCCGAACAAAACTTTCAGCATTTAAAGGAGGAGGTTACCGACGCGATAGGCGGTGCGCGGCATCAGGCCGATGAGCAGTTCGGCCAGTACCGCGATACCGCAGCGGACCAGATTGAAGCATTGGCCAGAGGCGCCCAGTCAGTCGTTTCCGAGATCCGGACGAACGATACGTTTGGGATGTCCGATTACCTGGCGGACATGGCCGAGAGCATGAGCAGCCTGGCGGGAAAACTGCGCAGCAAAAGTGCCGAAGAACTTCTGCACGATGGCGCTGATCTGGCGCGTGACAATCCGGGGTTATTCATTGTCGGCAGCATCGCGGTGGGGTTCGGTCTGTCGCGGTTCCTGAAAGCGGGCACGACGACCCTGCCGACAACAACCGATCGTGAGTTCGCGGCCCAAAGCAGCACACCCACGTTCACTGGCGATGGCTCGCAAGGACTTTATGAAACATCGATGCCATCCGCAGGCGATTTGTCTCCCGGCTTGGCCACTGGCATCACGCCGTCCTCGCCGAGCGCGCCCGACCATCGTGGCGACAGTTCCTCAATGCCGGGGTCCAGCCCCTTCACAGGAGAACGGTGATGAACAGAAACGATCCAGAACTGCAACCCACACCACCCGTCACACCGTCTGTCACGACGGCTGATCATGACGCTTCCGTGGTTGGTTTATTGCGGCAGTTGACTCGGGAAGTACCGGCGTTATTCACCAAGGAGCTGGCGTTGGCCAAGGTGGAATTGCAGGCCAGCCTGACGACGTTGAAAGCAGGGATTGCCGGGGTAGCCGGCGGCGCCATTGTGCTGCTCGCCGGGTTCATCATTGTGCTGATGGCGGTGGTCTATGCCTTGAGCCTGGTGATGGCGCCCTGGCTGGCTGCGCTGATTGTTGGCGTCGTGGTGATGGTCATCGGGTTCGTGATGCTGCAGGCAGGCAAAAAACAATTCGAGCCTTCCCACTTCAAGCCTGATCGCACCCTGGACGCGCTGAATAAAGACCAGGAAGCCCTGAGGAGGAAAGTGTCATGAAGCGAGAATTCGAAACCGAAGCGGCCAAGAGCCCGGAAACCATCGAGCGTGAAATCGATGCGCAACGGGAAAACATCGGGCATATCGTCGACGCGCTAGAAAGCAAGTTTACCCCCGGCCAGATGTTTGATCAGGCGCTGCTGATGATGCAAAGCAACGGCTCGACTTTCCTGACCAATCTGGGCACCAGTGTGCGCAACAATCCCGTGCCCGCGGTGCTGACCTCGGTCGGGCTGATGTGGTTGATGATGAGCCAGAACCGTCCGCCAACGACCAGGGAATATCGCGTCGAGCCGGAGCCGGATATCGACTGGGCCGATGACTTGGGTGAAGGGCTCTCTGAGGGGCTGGACAGCGCCCGACAGCGTCTGCACAACACCACTGATTCACTCAAGGACAGCTATCAGGCGGTCAAGGGTAAGGCCGCGCACCTGAGCGATAGCCTGCATGCGAAGACCGATCACCTCAGTCACGCCGTCCATGACACCAGTGATCGTCTGGCGCGCAGGACTCATGAAATGGGCGACCAGTTCAATCATCTGCTCAAGGAGCAACCCCTGCTGATGGCGGCGATGGGTATCGCGGTGGGTGCGTTGCTGGGCGCGGCGTTACCCACTACGGCAACGGAGCGCCGTTATCTGGGCAGGACCAGCGCAAGCCTCACCAGCAAGGTCAAACAGCAAGCACGGGAGGGCTATGAGGCGGTGCGCGAAAAGGTGATGGAAACCACAGAGCCCCACGAGGCAATCGCGGGAGAAACGGGCGAGATGCGCAAGACCGCGTCCGAAACCCCGGCCGATCTGTCCCGTGGGCTGGGAACTTCTTGACTGGTATCCGGGCTCGACGGGAGGTCTGAGGCACAGACCTCCCGTCGAGCCCGGTTTGTCGACGCCTTGAAACAACCATGACGAGGTATGCATCATGATTGATGAATCCACAGGCATGACCCCAGGTGTGCGCTACGAAATCGAGAACCGCGAAAGGGTAGAACCGTTTGCCGGTTTTTTTCTGGACGGCAAGTATTACCTCACGCCCGAACTGCAAACGGCCATCGGCTGGCTTGAGGGCAATCGCTTTATCTACGATGTACTTGATCCCGAGGGCGAGCCGGTTTTCAAGGATCGTGTGGCCGGCACTATCAAGGATTTGAAACTCACATTGAGTGACGGAATGCCCCTGGATATTTACCCCATTGCGGGCACCTGACTTATCGGTATCGGGGCCGTCTCGAACGTGCGTCAGCCGCCACTGATTTTCCAGTGTTTGACGTTATCGGCAAACACCATCTGATGCATTTCGTGGGCGATTCCGTAGGCCAGGGATTCATGCGCCGCAATGACCTTCTCTTCCGCTGAAAGGCAATGAAAAATGTCCAGTTTGGTATCCGCGTTGGCGGTTTCCAGGGCAAAGATTTGCACATAACGCGCGAGGTCGTTATCCAGGCTCAAGAGGTATTCGCGCAGGCGTTGATGGTCGACCGAGCTTTGGGGGAAGTACCAATTCATTGGGTGAATCAGAAACCGCGAATGGGGCGCGGTGATCCGTCGGCCGGCGGCCAGGTACATGATGATGCCCATCGACTCGATGTTGCCGGCATTGATCGCGCACAGCGGCACCGGCAGGGATTTGAGGAAGGTGTAGAGGGCGAAGCCGAAGTTGGTGCTGCCGCCGCTGGTGGAAAGATTCAGCAGCAAGGAGGAGGCGCCCTGGTCGATGGCGTCGAGGCAGCAGTCCCTGAAGCGTTCCATCGTGCCCTGATCAATCTGGCAATGAAAGTGGACGATGTGCTCTGTCATCGACGTACCTCCACACAGGATAAATGAGAGAGCTGACAGTTCAGCGTAACTGCTTGAATGATGCCAGACCTCAACGCGCTTTTCTTTCATCAATTTGTATAAGCGGACCCCTCTTTTATACTCGTTTTACTCACACCCATTAGTCGCCGCATCAGGAGTTTTCTGGAACTAATCGTCCCAATCCGCTTGTCGCAAGAACGACAGATCAGTTCAAACTTTCAATCGCAGAAAACCTCGGAATTAGACGAGCCGACGACGAAGGCTCGTGAATAACAATGAGGAGAACGGAAATGGCTAACACCGGAAACAAGAACCCAGGCAATTTTGCCAATGACCCTGGAAAAGCCTCCGAAGCCGGTAGAAAAGGCGGGGAGTCGGGCGGCGGTATGATGAACGATCCGCAACGCACCTCCGATGCCGGCAAAAAAGGTGGACAGGCCTCAGGGGGCCGTCAATCCAGCGATACCAATCGTCCTGGCAGCGGACAGGGAGGAGGACGCCCAGGCAACTTTGTCGAAGACAGAGAGAAAGCATCTGACGCAGGCAAAAAAGGAGGAGGGCAAAATCCCGGCAGCGGGCGTAAACCCTGATGCCGAGTGAAATACATCAAGCCCCGCTTATGGCGGGGCTTGGTTTTATCCAGGTCAGATTCCTGACGCCGCCAAGTTTCCTGAAACCATCAGGAGTGATCTGGCCGCAACTATCGGTTCAAGTAATAGTGACAATCAAGAAACGCGAGTTCTGGTTTGTTGGGCAAAGGTGGAAAATCGCCCCCATCGAAGACGCTGCTCAATGAACCAGACTTTTTATTTTCAGGACTTCACCGATGCGCCCTTTATTTGTTCCTGTCATGGCTTTCGCCTCCTTACTGTTGGCCGGTTGCGCCTCCGCACCGAACGACCCGACGCTGACCTTCCAGACGAAAAAAACGCCTGCCGAGTACGCCGACTGCGTGATACCGAAGTTGCAGGGCAGCGCACTGAACCCTACGGTCTCGCAAACCCAGCGCAGCTACCGGATCGTGGTGCCGAGCAAAGTCGCGGCAGACAACGTTCTCGAAGCCTACAAGGCCCCGAATGGCGGCAAGGTGTTTTTATATGAGCGCCACTTGCTGGCATCGAACTTCATGCCTTCGAGTTTCGAACGTGCCGCGCAGGAATGCCTGTAACCGGTAACCGCTTTTAAAAATGCTCCTTTGGTTGGCCGCAACCAACCCATTTTTTGTCCCGTGCCTCATTCGGTCACGGGACTTTTTTTTGCGTGTAGATAGTTGAGCCGTAATGTTCTCCATAGCAGTGATCGAGGAGTTCGCCCATTTACCCGGACGGGCTCCTCTCATTGCATCACATACCGCCCCGGCGCCGACTCAAGTGCCGGGTATTGCGCGTTCCCGGTGCTCAGCACTGCAGGCTGGCGTTCTCCGGCGTGTTCGGCCAGCCAGACGAACCAGTCGTTCCACCAGCTGCCCGGATGCTGCTGGGCATTCTTGAACCAGGTTTCAGGGTTCTTGGTGACGCGATTGTTGGTCCAGTAATGGCGTTTTTCCTTGGCCGGTGGGTTGATCACCCCCGCGATATGCCCTGAGGCGCCGAGCACGAAACGCTTGGTTCCAGACAGTAGCTGGGTGCTGGCGTAGGCGCTTTTCCATGGCACGATGTGGTCGTCATGGGTGGCGAGGATGTACGCCGGGGCATCGATGGCGCTCAGGTCCAGCTTGACCCCGCAGCAATCCAGTTCGCCGGATTTCAGATCGTTTTGCAGATAGGTATGGCGCAGGTACCAGCAGTACATCGGCCCGGGCAGGTTGGTGCTGTCGTTGTTCCAGAACAGCAGGTCAAGGGGTATCGATTTTTGCCCCTTGAGGTATTTGTCGACGTTGTAGTTCCACCACAAGTCATTGGGGCGCAGCAGCGAGAATGTATTGCCCATGTCCTCGCCCTTGAACAGGCCGATGGGGCCGTTGAGGCCGCCGATGGTGCGCTCGCGATAAGCCACCAATTGCTCGTCGACGAAGATGTCGATGGGGCCGGTATCGAGGTAGTCGAGGAAGGTGGTCAGCAGGCTCACGCTGGCGATCTCTTTGTCGCCACGGGCCGCCAACACGGCCAGCGCCGAACTCAATAACGTGCCCCCAATGCAGAATCCCACGCAATTGGGCCGTTGCTCGCCGCTGATTTCACGGGTCAGCTGCAGGCCTTTGATAATCCCGGTTTCAATCAGGTCATCCCAGGTGGTGCCGGCATGTTCCTGGTCGAAGTTGCGCCACGACATTAGAAACACCGGGTGGCCTTGCTGCAACAGGTGGCGAACCATCGAATTGTCGGGACGCAGGTCGAGGATGTAGTACTTGTTGATTGACGGAGGAACGATAAATACCGGGCGCCGGTACTGGGTTTCGCTTTGCGGATAGTACTGGATGAGCTGGAAGAGTTCGTTCTCGAAGACCACTTCGCCGGGGGTGTTTGCCAGGTCGACGCCCACTTTGAACGCGCCGGCGTCGCACTGGCGCATCTTGCCTTCCTGCAGGTCGCTGGCCAGGTGCATCAGGCCTGTGAGCAGGCTGCTTCCTTGGGTGTCAACGGCCCGTTGCAGCGCATCGGGGTTACTGGCCAGAAAATTGCTCGGCGCGCCGGCGGCGATGGCTTGTTCCGCCAGATAGAGCAAGCGTTGACGCGGTTTCTTGCCGTCGATCGGCAGCTGATCGAGCAGCTTCAGCAGAAAGCCGGCATTGAGCAGATAAAACGCCGCGAGGGAACCGAACAGCGGTTGGCTCCAGTTGCCACTGGCGAAACGTCGATCTTCAAAGCTGAAGGGCTGACCGGTCAACAGACGCTGGCCGAGTTCACACCATTGTTGCTGATAGTCCGATTGGAGGCTGTCCAGGGTTTCGCGTGGCAGCTCGAACCAGGCGTTGTAGTCCTGCCCGGTAAACCAGGGATTGGTGCTGACCCAGAGCCTTAATTGTTGCACTGCAAAGGACGCAATGAACGGAACCTGGCCCGACCAGAGCGTGTTTAAGGTATGCGCGTTGTCCATGGAACTCCTTGCCCACATGAATAAACCGGGCAGAAAAAAACCGCGGCGCCGGACTTCGGCGCCGCGTCACCAACCAGCCTGTGTTTCTAACGCTCGATGACCAGGCTGACGCCCTGGCCGCCACCGATGCACAAGGTGGCCAGACCTTTTTTGCCATCGCGACGGATCAGTTCATGTACCAGCGACACCAGAATCCGCGCGCCTGATGCGCCAATCGGATGACCGAGGGCAATGGCGCCACCGTTGACATTGACCTTGTTCATGTCCCAGCCCAGTTCCTTGCCGACGGCCAGTGACTGCGCGGCGAACGCTTCGTTGGCTTCGATCAGGTCCAGGTCGTCCAGGCTCCAGCCGGCTTTGGTCAAGACCAGACGGGTAGCGGGCACCGGACCGATGCCCATGATCGCCGGGTCCACCCCGGCGCTGGCATAGGCCTTGATGCGCGCAAGTACCGGCAAGCCCAGAGCGAGGGCCTTGGCGGCGCTGGCCAGCATCAACACGGCGGCGCCGTCATTGAGGGTCGACGAGTTGCCCGCGGTGACGCTGCCGTTTTTCTGGAACGCGGGTTTGAGGTTGCCCAGTGCCTGGAGCGTGCTGTCCGGACGCGGTTGTTCATCGGTGTCGAAGACCAGCGGCTCGCCCTTGCGCTGGGGAATCAGGATCGGGGTGATTTCACCCTTGAAGTAACCCGCCTCGATGGCCGCGGCGGCTTTCTGTTGCGAGGTCGCGGCGAAGGCGTCCTGATCTTCGCGACTGATGCTGTATTGATTCGCCAGATTCTCGGCAGTGATGCCCATGTGGTAGTCGTTGAAGACATCCCACAAACCATCCTGAATCACGCTGTCTTGCAGTTGCGCATGACCCAGACGCAGACCGGTGCGCGCCTTGGGCAGAACATAGGGCGCCAGGCTCATGTTTTCCTGACCGCCGGCAATCACCAGTTCGGCGTCGCCGCAACGGATCGCCTGAACCGCAAGCTGGACCGCCTTGAGGCCTGAACCGCAGACTTTGTTCAGGGTCAGGGCGGGGGTGGTATGGGGCAGGCCGGCCTTGATCGCGGTCTGGCGTGCCGGGTTTTGCCCGGAGCCTGCAGTCAGCACCTGGCCGAGGATGACTTCATCAACCTGCGCAGCGTCGATCCCGGTCTGTTCGAGCAGGCGACGAATCACCGCCGCACCCAACTCGGTGGCTGGAATGGCGGACAGTGAACCTTGAAAACTGCCAATGGCGGTGCGAGTAGCGGCAACGATTACGACTTCGTTCATGCATGACCTCATTAGGATTCTGTCGAGCGGGAGCAGGGCATCCATGCCCTGACAGGCTTACTGCATGTTCATGCCGCCGTTGACCGAGAAGTCGGCACCGGTGCTGTAGGCCGATTCATCGGACGCCAGCCAGGCGACGATCGAAGCGATTTCTTCGGGTTGGCCAAGGCGCCCCACGGGTGTGGCTGCGATCATGGTCTCGAGAATGTCCGGACGGATGGCCGCGGTCATGCTGGTCTGGATGTAGCCGGGCGATACGGTATTGACGGTCACGCCCTTGCCCGAGACTTCCCGGGCCAGTGCCATGGTGAAGCCATGGATGCCGGCTTTGGCCGCGCTGTAATTGGTCTGGCCGAACTGGCCGCGCTGACCGTTGATCGACGAAATGTTGATGACCCGACCCCAACCCTTGGCCAACATGCCTTCAATCACCTGTTTGGTGGTGTTGAACAGGCCGCTGAGGTTGGTCCCGATCACCGCGTTCCAGTCTTCTGGAGTGAGTTTGCGAAAGGAGGCATCCCGAGTGATGCCGGCATTATTGACTAGCACATCGATCGGGCCGAATTGCTCTCGTGCCATCTCGAAGGCCTTGCGGGTCGATTCCCAATCGGTGATGTCGCCGAAGATACATTCGAATTGATAACCCGCCGCCAGTTGGGTCGCTATCCATTCGTTCTTGCGGGCGGAATCCGAGCTGCAGCCGACGATGACCTTGAATCCTTCCTTGTACAGGCGTTGGCTTATCGCAGTGCCAATCCCACCCATACCACCCGTGACCAACGCAATACGACCAAGCGACTTCATACAATCCCTTCCTTTCTTTGTTTTGCGTTGCAAGATGGGGGGATTGTTCGGTATTGGCCGGGCGTGAGGAAGTGTTGAGAGGTGACTGTCTGGTGTCCAACGGTGCCATGCCCCGGTTAATGACGGGTGGCGAAAAACGCTGGTTACCTATACTGGGATCAATATTGGCCACTGAAGAACCCGTTAGTCTTTGATTCATCGCAGATCAGTTATGGCTCCGGACAGGATGTTCGGTTCCACAGGTCATTGAGGACGCCATGTATAGAATGAGTTCAGGCTATGCCAGCGTGCTGGTAAATACACTCTCGGCTCAAGGACTGGATGTTGCCAGTCTGTGTCGGGAGGCTGGACTAGACATGAAGCTTGCGAACAAACCAGGAGCGTTTTGCGAGCGAAGGGCAATTTATCGATTATGGGATCTGGCGGCTCAGGCCTCGGGCGATCCGGACATCGGCCTGGAGGCCTATGGAAGCTTCCACCCCGGTAGCTTTCAGATCGTCGGCTACACCATGATGTCCAGCCTGAATCTGAAAAAAGCCCTTGAGCGCCTGGTCCGTTTCAGTCCGTTGATTGGCACCGGATTCAGCCTTTTCTTTACATCGGAACCGCAGGGTTACCGACTTTCCGGCCTCGATCATCAACAAAAAGGTTCGGTCAAACCTCGCCAATACACCGATGCGGCGCTGGCTTCGTTGCTGGGCTTCTGCCGTAAGCTGGCGGGCGGTCACTCACCGCAACCCTTGAGTGTGGAGTTCACCTATCCCGAACCTGAAGACACCTCCGAGCATCGACGGTTGTTTGGCTGCGACCTTCGTTTCGACGCGGCTTATGACAGCATTTTGTTTGATGGGCAGGAGCTGCTGCGTCCGTTGAGCATGGCCAACGAAGCGCTGGCGGTGCTGCATGACAGTTTTGCCGAGGCGCAACTGGATCTGCTGTTTGGTTTTTGCATCGTCGGCAGGATTCGCGCGCTGATTACCGAGCGCTTGAGTCAGGGCCAGGGGCAATGCGATATGGAGTCGATCGCGGCGGCATTGCACGTTAGCAAGCGCACGCTGCAACGCGCGCTGGAAAAGGAAGGGACGCAATTCAAGGACGTGCAGAACGCTGTGCGCCGGCAATTGGCCGACTTCTACCTGCGTCATTCTCACTTCAACATGAAGCATGTCGCGTATCTCCTTGGTTTTCATGATCACAGCAGCTTTAACAAAGCCTGTAGCCGCTGGTTTGGCATGACACCCGGTCAGTATCGGGCCGAGGAATCGTTGGCAATCGAGGAAGCCGCGCCGGTTTGACACGGCCTTCCGTCAGCGTTCAACGTTATTTCATCGGAGGTTTTTTTACCGCTTTCTTGCCCTTGGCAGGTTTACGCACCGGACTCGCCACCTTGGCGATGGGGTCTGGGGTCACTGCGGGGATTTTCTGCTTGATCGGCTCAGGGATGAGCACCGGGATGGCTTGCTTGATCGGCTCTGGCGTTATCGCCGGGACTTTCACTTCGATGGCGTCGGCCGCACCAGGTGGTTGGGGCAGGTTGAAACCTGGCAGCGGAACGTCGAGTAGCGTGTGCAGCTCACACCAGCATGGGTTGTTTGCGCCGCTGGTCAGCAGTTCCGGCAGCAAATTGGCGACGGCCGCCAGCACTTGTTGGCGCTCTTCGACTTCAACCAGCATCAAGGGCAGGCTGTGCAGACTTTCTTGCGGGAGGGTGGCAACCAGCAGTTTTTGCAGGCGCAGGGTTTCGCGCAAATCAAGCGGCTTGGCACTGTAGTCCTGGAGCAGCACCTGCAGTTGCAGGATCAATTTTTCGACGCTTTCCTTGCCCGGTTCGTCGCTGTCGCGGCCCAGCAGGAACAGGATCCGTATCAAGGCTTCCATCAGACCGCCAAGGGGCAGGGCATCCTGCAGGCGCTCGATCAAAACCTGGTCGTGCTGCTTGGCGTGTTCCTGCAGATTTCGCCCGGGTGCATTGCCAGCGAGGCTATTGAGCACGCCATACACGCCGTAGAAACACATTTCGTGAGCCGCATCACGCAGGTCCCGATAGCCGTTCAAGGCGTCCTGCACCTGGTTGGAAAACAGTTCTTGCCAGAGCAGCAACGGGTTGTTCTGGCTGGCGGGGTAACGATCCTTGCTCACTTGGGCGGCACTGCCAGCCAGCCACCACAGCGCCGGGTTCAAACTGCTCCAGGCCACTTGCTGCTGATGGAAAGGGTGCGCGCGGCGCAGCAGTTCGGCGCTCGGTTCGTTGATCAGCTGGCGCAACCATGGGCGTATGAATTCGTCGTACACGCTGTTGTTGATGGAGGAGGTGCGCTGCACCAGTGCGAATTCGCGATCGTCATCACGGGGCGGCTTCACTTCGCCATGGATGTCGGCGATACGCCGGCGGTCGAAACGCACGGCATACGGCGTCGCCGAGTGCTCCGGCAGGTCTTCGATCAGCATTTCATAGAGCCCGGACGGCAGCGCATTGATCGCATCGACCGCACCCAGCAACTCACGGTGCTCACGCCGCGCCACGTCACCGGACACGAAGATGCCCAGGTGACCGATGCTCGCATGTCGCAGGTAAACGATGGTGCGTCCGGCATTTTGCAACGCGAGATCGCTGGGATAGACGTCGGTGATCCAGTCCAGCGCCTGCTGCGGGGAGGTGATGTTGTCGCCATAGGAACAGAACACCACCACCGGCACTTCGATCAATTTGAGGTCAAGCCCGCTGCTCTTGCGCCCCAGGCCACCGGACAGCTGATTACCGATGAACAGGTCGTCGACAATCATCTCGATTTCTTCGCTATTGAGCAGGGTCGGGCTGCCCCACCAGCGTTCGAAATCCAGAAAGCGTGCGGCCTCGCTGTCGACTTCACTGAACAGGTGGTAGTACTTGCCCCACCAGGTGTTGGCCGGGTCCAGGTTTTCGAAATTGCTCACCAGCCAGGTGCCGTCGAAGCGGTCATTACCGAGGTCGCTTCCCAGGCGTGCCATCCAGCCACCGCCCAGCAAACCGCCGGTGTAGCGCATTGGATTGTGGCCATTGACGCCGGCCCAGTACGACAACGGCGCACCGTTGACGATGATCAGCCCCGGCAACTCTGGCCGAGTGGCCGCCAGGCCCATTAACGCCCAGCCCGCTTGGCAGTTACCAATGACGACAGGTTTGGCGCTGTCCGGATGCCGGGTGCTGACGACCTCGATGAACCGTGCCTGGGCGTCTGTGATATCGGCAAGGGTTTGCCCTGGGCGTGGCGAGTGACTGAAGGCGATGAAGTAGGTGGGATGGCCGGCTCTCAGGCTTTCGCCGATGACCGAGTCCTGTTTGAAACCGCCGATCCCCGAGCCATGACCGCCGCGGGGGTCAATGATGATCACGGGCTGTTTTTTGCTGTCGATCTGTTGCCCCGGGCCACCGAGGATTTGCAACAACGAATAGTTGACCGGGCGGGGCAGGTCTTCACCGGCGACCAGCGTTTCATGATTGAACTTGAGCAGCAGCGGATACCCGGCGCGTTCGTGGGCCAGGGTGTTGTCGCCGCGCTGACGCAAGGTGTCCCAGAACAGCACGCTGCGCTGGCCAAGGTCCGTGAAGTATTCCTGCCAGTCAGCCGGTGTCGGCTGTCTGAGTTGCCCAAGGCTTAAAGGCGCGAAGGTTTTTGCCTGGCGCTTCTGCACGGCGTCGAGGACGTTGTGGGTATTGAGGCGTTGCAGATGATTAAGGTGTTCGAACAAGCCGGCGGGGTCGCTACGCGCTTTATCTTGCAGCGCAATATTTACTTCCTGACCCATGGTGATCTCCTGCTGCTATGCATGGGAACCTGCGCATCTGAACCCTTAGTTAAAGAGGGCAAGGCGGGCCGTTCGATGAGCAGGAGTCTACAGCGAATAAGGAGGGCGTTAGCAACGTTTATTTTGCACTGCACAAAAATAGGCGTTGCTAAATGGTTTTGTGCACTGCAATATCAAGGCTAACGCGATGACTGGCCGGATCGCTATCGCGTCCTCAGGCTCATCAGGGCCTTCCAGTACCAGGAGATTCAAGCATGTCTTTTTTCAATTCGGAAAAACTGCAAACCGCTCAGAAAGCCAACCTCGACCTTTTGCAGCAAATCAGCGGCAAAGTGTTCGCCAGCGTTGAACAGCTCAGCCAGTTGCAGTTCAAGGCACTGCGCGACTCCACCGAAGAGCACTTCGAAGGTGTTCGCAAGCTGCTGGCCGTCCGTGATCCACAAGGCTTCGCCGAGCTGCAGGCGTCTTTCACCCAGCCGAGCGCGCAAACCGAACGCCTGGCCGAGTTCAATCGTCAGGTTCAAGCATTGATCGTGGGTACTCAGTCGGACATCGCCAAATTGACCTCGAGTCAGGTCGAAGCGGGCACCCAGCAGATGCATGAGTTCGTTGAAACGATCAGCAAGAATGCACCGGCCGGCTCCGAGCCTGTTGTGGCCGCGTTCAAGTCGGGCCTGGCGAATGCCGGTACTGTGTTCGAAAGCGCACAGAAAGCCGTAAAACAGGCTGCCGATGTGGCTCAGAGTGGTTTCGAGGCAGCGACTGCCGCGGGCACCAAAGCTGCCCCGGAAGCTAGCGCCAAGCCTAACAGCGGTAACAAGTAAGTCACGTAAGACCGGCAGTACCAATGGCGATGGGTTTATTCCCCATCGCCATTTTTTTTCGTTCCGCCATCGGCACCGGGTTTGCCGCCGAACATGCCGAACAGGTTCTGGGTGTTCAGGTACAGCGCCTTCGACTGATCGACATACTGACGCATCAAATCCTGCATCACCGGCGCTTGCTGATGCATGAAGGTGCTCCAGGCCTCGGATGATTGCGCACCGGTCTGGGACTGGATGTCGATTACGGTCTGAATGCTCTTGTCCAGGTAACTGCCGAGTACGCCCTGATAAGGGCCGTAGAACTGGATAATCCCCATCAGCATCTCGCTGGTGAAGATCGGCTCACCGCCGCTTTCGGCTTCCAGAATCACTTGCAGCAAGATGCTGCGCGTCAGATCCTCGCCGCTCTTGGCATCGACCACCTGAAAAGCAATTTTGTCGACCACCAACTGGCGTATGTCCGCCAGCGTCAAATGACTGCTGGTGTGGGTGTCATACAGTCGGCGATTGGGGTACTTCTTGATCAGGCGTGGGGTGGTATCAGTCATGCGGGGCGTCTCGCGGCGGGCCTGGTTTGCAGGCATCTTAACCTACAATCATCATTGGTGTTTTTGAGGCCGCCTTCGCGAGCAAGCCCGCTCCCACATCTAACCGCATTCTCATGGGAGACTCGGTCAAGTGTGGGAGCGGCGGTGCGGCGATCCGACTTGCTCGCGAAGAGGCCCGCCATCACAGCACAAATCCAGCAGCAAAAAGGAGACTGCGCCGTCAAGCGAGTCCCCCTTGTGCAACCAGAACTGACTTACCAGATCGGCAAGGTGTAGCTGACGATCAGGCGGTTTTCATCCAGATCGCTGCCAAAGTTGGTCGAGCGAACTGTCGCGTTACGCCATTTCACCCCGACATTCTTCAACGGCCCGCTCTGCACCACATAACCAATGTCGGTATCACGTTCCCATTCCTTGCCTTGCGGGCGGTTGCCGCCCAGATCGATGTTGTCACCGGTGAGATAGCGGGTCATGAAGGTCAGGCCCGGAATGCCAATGGCCGCAAAGTTGTAGTCGTAACGCGCCTGCCAGGACTTTTCGTCCTTGCTGGCGAAGTCGCCGATCTGCACGAAGTTCACCAGGAACGCATCGGTGCCGTTGACGTAGGCGTAGCCGGTGTCGCCGCTCATGCCTTGGTAACCCAGGCCCAACGCATGGCTGCCGAGGCTGTAGGTGAACATCGCGCCAATCGCATTGTTATCAATATTGCTGCCGCCATCATCCGTGGAACGGGCAAAGCGCAGATCCGTCTTCAGCGACTGCCCCGTCGTCACCGGCAACACGTAGGTCAGGTTGACCAGGTGCTGGCTGTAGAAATTGTCGAGGTGACCGTAGCTGTAGCCGGTGGCGAAGTTGCTGGTCCATTTGTAGTTCAGGCTGGCGAAATCGAAACTGTCGCTGTCGAGATGACGTGTGGTGATGCCCTTAGCGCCGGTGCGGGTGATGCCCATGTCCTCGTAGTCCGAGGAGTCGCGCTGATTGACCTGCGTCAGTCGCCCGGCATCCACCGTCAGGCCTTCGAGTTCCAGCGACGTCAACTGGCCGCCCTTGAAGGTTTGTGGCAACAGCCGTGAATCGTTGGCCAGTACCGTCGGCAGTTTCGGCAACAGCGTGCCGAGTTTCAGCGTGCTTTTCGAGGCACGCACTTTGGCGGTCAGGCCCAGTTCGCCGTACTCGTCCTGTGCACCTTTGCTCGTGTCGCGGTGACGTTTGAGCAGGCCGGAGCCTGCGCGATCAGGGCTGGAATCGAGCTTGACGCCGAGCAGGCCAATGGCATCGACACCCACGCCGATCAAACCGTCGGTGAATCCCGATTCATAGCGCAGCAGGAAACCTTGCGCCCATTCCTCTTGTTTGGATTGCGCGGCGTTGTCCTGGCGATAGTCTCGATTGAAATAGAAGTTGCGCAGCTCCAGGCTGGCCTTGCTGTCTTTGACAAAGTCAGCAGCGGCGGGGGCCGAGAGGCTGATGACGCCGCCGGCCAGCAATAATCGGGTAGCGAGGATGCGGGTGTTGCGGTCCATGGTGAAGCCCCTTTGTTTTTATTATGGAAAGACAGGTCCCGCGGCCCTCGCCAGGTGGGCGAGGGCTTATCAATAAAAAACGCGAACGCCAAAAAGAGAGGAGCGTGGCGCCGCGTGCGGTTCAATCGTTAGAACTGTTCGGCGCTCAGGCCAAACAGGGAGGCACTGCCCGCGCGGATGGATTGCTCCAGGCTCAAAATGCGCGGCAGCAAGCGGTGAATGTAGAAGTCGGCGGTGGCGATTTTCGCGCCATAAAACCCTTCGTCTTCGGGCAGCTTTTGCTTGGCAACCTGCGCCATTCGCGCCCAGAGCCAGGCGTAGGCGACGTAACCGAACAGGTGCAAATACTCCACCGACGCGGCGCCGACTTCGTTGCGATTGGTCGCGGCCTGGTCCTGCAGCCAGTCGCTCAGGTCTTCCAGACGCTGCACGGCATCGAACAGTTGAGCGGAGTAGGGCGCGTCGGGCTGAAGGGCGAAATGGCGGATCTCACCGGTGAACTGGCGCAGCGCGGAGCCCTTATCGGCGAGCACTTTGCGTCCAAGCAAGTCCAGGGCCTGAATGCCGTTGGTGCCTTCGTAGATCTGCGCAATGCGCACGTCGCGGACCAACTGTTCCTGGCCCCATTCGCGGATGTAGCCATGGCCGCCGAACACTTGCTGGCCGTTGATGCAGCTTTCCAGGCCGGTGTCGGTGAAGAACGCCTTGGCCACCGGCGTCAGCAGCGCCACCAGGGTTTGCGCGTTGTCCCGTTCCTGGACGTCATCGGAAAACTTCGCCAGATCGAGTTGCTGGCCGACATAACTGGCGAACGCGCGGCCGCCTTCGGTCATGGCTTTCATGCTCAGCAGCATGCGGCGCACATCGGGGTGGACGATGATCGGATCGGCCACTTTGTCCGGGGCAATGGCACCGGTCGGCGCACGGCTCTGAACCCGTTCACGTGCATAGGCGACGGCGCTCTGATAGGACGCTTCGGCGCAGCCAATGCCCTGAATGCCGATGGACAAGCGCTCGTAGTTCATCATGGTGAACATCGCCGCCAGGCCTTTGTTGGCTTCGCCGACCAGCCAGCCGCTGGCGCCGTCGAAGTTCATCACGCAGGTGGCCGAGGCCTTGATGCCCATCTTGTGTTCGATGGAGCCGCAACTCACAGCGTTGGCATCGCCGAGTGAACCGTCGGCATTGACCAGCACTTTAGGGACGACAAACAGCGAGATGCCTTTGGGCCCTGCAGGTGCGTCCGGCAGTTTGGCCAGCACCAGATGGACAATGTTTTCGGTCAGGTCCTGATCGCCACCGGTGATGAAGATCTTGCTGCCGGTGATGCTGAAGCTGCCATCGGCCCGGGGTTCGGCGCGGGTGCGGATAATCCCCAGATCGGTGCCGGCGTGGGCTTCGGTCAGGCACATGGAACCGGCCCAGCGGCCTTCGTACATCGGCGGCAGGTAGAGGTTTTTCAGGGTGTCGCTGGCGTGGGCATCCAGCGCCAGGCAGGCGCCGGAACTCAACGCCGAATACAGGGCGAAGCTGGAGTTGGCACCGTAGAGCATTTCTTCGAACTGCACGGCGAGCATCTTAGGCATGCCCATGCCGCCAAAATCGGCGTTGCCGGAAAGGCCCACCCAGCCGCCTTCGATGTAGGTGGCATAAGCCTGTTTGAAACCGATTGGCGTGCTCACCTGGCCATCGACCCACTGGGCGCCTTCTTCGTCGCCGCTGCGATTCAATGGCGCAATCAGGTGCGAGGTGACTTTGGCCGCCTCCTCAAGAATGGCGTCAGCGGTGGCGGCGTCGACACTGTCGGCCAGGGCCGGCAAGCGTGCCCACAGTGCCGGGGCGTCGAACACTTCATGCAAGACAAAGCGCATGTCGCGCAGCGGGGCGTTGAATTCGGGCATAACGTGAACCTCAAAAGGGTGTGCGATGGGCACGGCACCGCTGGAGCAGGCCGTGCCCTTTCAATCAATGAGCGCAAGCGCTGGCGGCACCGAGGCCGGTCTGGGCGCGAACGAACTGGTCGGCGTAAGCGTCACGCTCCTTGTCGGCCCGCACGCTGCGGTCGAGTTTCGATACCACGACGATCACGAAGAACGCCAGCGGCATGGAGAACAGTGCCGGGTGGTCGTACGGGAAGATCGCCTGCGCATGGCCGAGCACGGTGACCCAGACTGCTGGTGAGAGGATCACCAGCACCAGCGCGCAGATCAGCCCGGCGAAACCGCCGATGATTGCGCCTTTGGTGGTCAAGCCTTTCCAGTACATGGCCATGATCAGCACCGGGAAGTTGGTCGACGCGGCGATGCCGAAGGTCAGGCCCACCAGGAACGCGACGTTCATCTTCTCGAACAGAATGCCCAGCAGAATCGCGATGATGCCAAGGCCCACGGTGGCCATGCGGGTCACGCGCATTTCCTGTTTCTCGCTGGCTTTGCCCTTCTTGAACACCGTGGCGTAGAGGTCGTGGGAAATCGCCGAAGCACCGGCCAGGGCCAGCCCGGAAACCACCGCAAGGATGGTGGCGAAGGCCACGGCCGAGAGGAAACCGAAGAACAGGTTGCCACCGACCGCTTTGGCCAGGTGCATGGCGACCATGTTGCCGCCACCAATCAAGGTGCCGCCGACTTCGCCATTGACGTAGTACTGCGGGTCAGTACCGATGATCACCATCGCGGCGAAGCCCAGGGTGCAGACAACAAGGAAGAAGAAACCGATGAAGCCCGTGGCGTAGAACACCGATTTGCGCGCTTCCTTGGCGTTAGGCACGGTGAAGAAACGCATCAGAATGTGCGGCAGGCCGGCAATCCCGAACACCAGGCCCAGCGACATCGAAGCGGTGTTGATCGGGTCGGCGAGCATCGAACCGGGGCCCATGATGTTCCAGCCGCTGGCATGGGCTTCGACGGCTTTGCTGGCCAGGGTTTCGTAGCTGAAGCCGAATTGCGACATGGCCATCAACGCCAGGGTCGTGCCGCCAGCCAACAGCAACACAGCCTTGATGATCTGCACCCAGGTGGTGGCGATCATGCCGCCGAAAATCACATACACCAGCATCAGCGCGCCGACGATCACCACCGCAACCGGGTAGTCGAGGCCAAACAGCAACTTGATCAACTGACCCGCACCGACCATCTGCACGATCAGGTAGCAGCACACCACCGTCAACGAACCAAACGCGGCGAAGATCCGCACTTTGTTCTGGTCCAGGCGATAGGACACGATGTCGGCAAAGGTGTAGCGCCCCAGGTTGCGCAAGCGCTCAGCCATCAGGAAGGTGATGATCGGCCAGCCAACAAAGAAGCCGATGGTATAGATGAAGCCATCGTAGCCCTTGGCGAACACCAGGCTGGACAGCCCCAGCAGCGTGGCGGCGGACATGTAGTCGCCGGCAATCGCCAGACCATTCTGGAACCCGGTGATGCCACCGCCTGCGGTGTAGAAATCAGACGTGGATCTGGTTTGCCGCGCGGCCCACCAGGTGATGGCCAGCGTGCCCAGTACGAAGACGAAGAACATGCCGATCGCATGCAGGTTGAGCGGTTGTTTTTCCACCGCACCCAGCGCGGGCGCAGCCAGTACAAAAGAAGCCGGCAACAGCCCGGCAGCGGCGAGGAGAAGTTTACGCAGCAGGTTCATTACTTGCTCTCCTCGAGAATGGCGGCACCCAGTGCATCGAAACGCGTGTTGGCGCTGTAGACGTACCAACCGGTCAGCAGCCAGGAAAAAATAATGATCGCCGCGCCCACCGGCATGCCCAGGGTCAACATCCGATGCTCGGCGAGCGGTGCATGCAGCCACTGCGGGGCAAACGCCACCACCAGCATGAACGCGTAGTAAGTGCCGAGCACGGCAGCACTCAGCGACCAGGCCAGGCGCGAACGGCTGCTCACCAATTGAATGAATTTCGGGTTGGACCGAATGCGTTCACAGCGTTGGGTATCGGTTGAATGAATGTCGATCATGGGTGGCTCCACATTGTTTTTGTTATCAGTGTGTAGGGGCAGGGCAGCGCCGAATTCGGCGTGCACGAGCCCGAAACGGCAGGTAAAGGCACCTGCCGCTTGACGGGTACAACGTTGGTTCGGGTTAGAGCGCTTTGGCCCTGTCGCGCAAAACGTACTTCTGGATCTTGCCGGTTGAAGTCTTCGGCAGCAGGGTGAAAATCACCGTGCGCGGGACTTTGAAACCGGCCAGGTGTTCGCGGCAGAAACTGATGATGTCGGCCTCGCGAACGTCCTGGTGATCAGCCTTCAATGTGATAAAGGCACAGGGCGTTTCGCCCCACTTCTCATCGGGACGGGCGACGACGGCCGCTTCCATGACGGCCGGATGGCGATAGAGCACACCTTCCAGTTCGATGGTGGAAATGTTCTCACCGCCGGAAATGATGATGTCCTTGAGTCGATCCTTGATCTCGACATAACCATTCGGATGACACACCGCCAGGTCGCCGGTGTGGAACCAACCGCCGTCGAACGCTTCGGCTGTGGCGGTCGGGTTCTTCAGGTAGCCCTTCATCACGGTGTTGCCACGCATGAAAATCTCACCGATGGTCTGACCGTCTCGCGGGGTCGGCTCCAGCGTCTTCGAATCGCCAACCATCACGCCTTCGAGCGTCGGGTAGCGCACGCCCTGACGAGATTTGATTTGCGCCCGTTCGTCCAGCGGCAACTCATCCCATTCGGCATGCCAGGCGCAGAGCGTCACCGGGCCATAGGTTTCGGTCAGGCCATAGACGTGAGTGACCTTGATGCCCATTTCTTCCACGGCGCCGATCACTTTGGCCGGCGGTGCGGCACCGGCGACCATGGCGTTGACCGGGTGATCGATCGCCGCTTTCGCCGATTCCGGCATGTTGACCAAGGCATTGAGCACGATCGGCGCAGCGCACAGATGGGTGACCTGATACTCGCGGATCAGCGTGAGGATTTTCTGTGGATCGACGCGGCGCAGAAACACATGCACACCGGCCATGGCGGTGATGATCCACGGGTAGCACCAACCGTTGCAATGGAACATCGGCAAGGTCCAGAGGTACACCGGATGGTTACCCATGGCCCAGGTCATCTGGTTGCCCAATGAGTTCAGGTAGGCACCGCGATGGTGGTAAACCACGCCTTTGGGGTTGCCGGTGGTGCCGGAGGTGTAATTCAGCGAGATGGCTTGCCATTCATCATCGGGCCACTGCCAGGCGAAAGCAGGGTCGCCTTCGGCCAACAGCGCTTCATAGTCCAGCTCGCTGACAGCCTGGCCTTCGCCGTATTCCAGATCATTAACGTCGATGACCAATGGCGGGTGGTCCAGCATGCCGATCGCCGCGTGAATCACATCATGGAACTCACGGTCGGTAATCAGCACCTTGGCTTCGCCATGCTGCAGCATGAAAGCAATGGCTTCGGCATCCAGACGCACGTTGAGCGGGTTGAGCACCGCGCCAATCATCGGCACGCCGAAATGCACTTCGAGCATCTCGGGAATGTTGGGCAACATCACCGCCACCGTGTCGTTCTTGCCGATGCCGCGACCGGCCAGCGCCGAGGCCAGACGGCGGCAGCGGGTGTAGGTCTGCGCCCAGGTGCGGCGGATCGAGCCATGGATGACGGCGGGATAGTTTGGGTAAACGCTGGCGGTGCGCTCGATGAAGCTGAGCGGAGACAAGGCAATATGGTTGACAGCCGCAGGGCCTAGCCCTTGTTCATAGATCGACATGTACGGGTACTCGGTGGCTGATTGTTAGCTCTATAGGTGACCTTGCAGCGTAGCCGCTGAAGTCGCCTTTTACGTCCGGCCTGCTTTATATAACATTCAGCTAGCGATATGGAAGTACAACCTACGTCATATAGGATATGTACTATATTTGATTCTTGCAGGTCTAAATGAATACAGTGACACCGCCAAGGCCGGTATATCCTTGGCTTCCCCAACGAAGCGGACCTGTGATGACCCTTACTCCCGTTCGATTGCACAGCTGGTTGCGCCTTCAGCGCGAGGGTGTGTCTCTGGCCGCCCGGGCCGATGCGTTGTGCCGTGCGCTGCAGGATTGCCCTGAGGTGCGCCGGGCGGTTTATCTGAGTTGGCAACCCAATGCGCGGATTTACAGCCACGAGGGCGCCGCCCAGCATTTTCCTCCGGGGCTGGGCGACCCTTCGCTGGCCAGCGATCAGCGGCTGTTTGATCGGCTGGCCGAAGCGGGGCGGTTGGATCTGGATCAAGTACGTCAACTCGATTGTTGGCTGGCCGGCCGACTGCGCCGGGCCGCTATCAGCCATGGCCAGGTGTTTGATCTGGCGTTGCAACCGGGGCAGGCGGGTTTGTTGCTGGTGGAAGTATGCGAGGGCGTGAGTCTTGACTGGCTGGGTTGGGTGCAGGACTTGCTGACGACGTTGCTGAGCAGCGTCAACGGCATGCTGCGCGGTTCACCGCTGTTGGGGCACGACCCGCAACCGAGCCTGTTGCTCGATGCGCAAGGCCGACCGCTGGAGTTCAATGCCGCGCTGTTGGCACTGCTCGCCGAAAAGCCGTTGACTGATGTGCTGGGTTTTCTGCCGGTGAATCACCGGGTGCTGGTACGCGCCTGCCTGGACCAGCAACGCGCCATCGAAGGGGTCGAAGCCCAGTTCGAAACGCAGATCCTGATCTGGACGTTTATCCCCGATCCCCAGGACAACCGTGTGCTCGCCCGGTGTCGCGATGCCACGGCACAAGTGCTGGCCGAGCGTGAAGCGGCCACGGCACGACGGCTGTACCGGCTGATCATTGAAAACACCACCGACCTGATTTCCAGGCATACACCCGACGGGCGCTTTCTCGATGCCTCGCCGGCGTCCTGGACATTGCTCGGCTACTGGCCGGAGGAGTTGCGCGGGCAAATGGCCCAAGGCTTGTTCCATGGTCAGGACCTGGCCAGCCTGGTGCAGCGCGCGCGGGATGCCCTGGAGCAGGACGGTTATCACACGATGACGTATCGAATTCGCCATCGGGATGGGCATTACCTGTGGTTTGAAACCGCCAGCCGGGCGATTCGTGAGACCTATACCGGGGCGGTGGTGGAAGTGGTCAGCGTGTCCCGGGACATTACCGCCCGGGTGCACGCCGAGGAGAACAAGCGGCGCCTGGCGGAAGTCGTCGAGGCCAACACCGATCCTGTGTTGTTCATCGACCCCGAGGGGCAAGTCACTTACCTCAATCCAGCGGCGCGGCGCATCCTGGGGATCGACGAACAACAACCGATGCCAGCCCTGAAAACGTTGTTCGCCAGCGGCGACCTGGCACGCCTGCAGCGTGATGGCTGGAGCAGTGCCGAGCGCGACGGTGTCTGGAGCACCGATGCGCGATTGCAGCCACCGGCAGGCGGCACTTCAGTGCCGGTATCGCTGGTGCTGCTGGCGCACCGTTCGGCCGGCGGCGAGCGCTATTACTCGTTGGTGGCGCGGGACATGACCGAGCGTGAACTGCGTGAAGTGCAACAGCGCCGCCATCAGGACGAACTGGCGCACACCGCGCGGTTGGTCACCTTGGGTGAATTGGCCTCGGGCATCGCTCACGAAATCAACCAGCCATTGGCGGCGGTGGTCAATTACGCCAATGCCAGCCAGCGCTATTTACAGACACTGGATTCCAATCCCCAGGCTGCCGCCCGAGTGGCGCAAGGCCTGGAGCGCATTACCCATCACGCCACGCATGCTTCAGAAGTGATCAGACGTTTGCGGGCGTTTCTGCGCAAGGGGCAACGCCGGATGCAGGCCTTGAATTTCACCGACGTCGCCCGCGAGGCCGTGCGTTTATGTGCCTGGGAGGCGAGCAATTGCCAAGTGACAATCGAGGATCGCCTACCGGATAATCTGCCGCCGATTTATGCCGACCGAGTGCTGCTGGAGCAGGTCCTGCTCAATCTCTTGCGAAATGCCATCGATGCCAACCGCGAACAACATCCGGGGCAACCCTCGCTGATCGTGATGGCTGCGGGGCAGGGCGCTGGTACAACCGTGGAAATCAGTGTGCAAGACCAGGGGCCAGGCGTCAGCGAGCCTGAACTGGAGCAGATTTTTACCCCGTTCTATACCAGCAAGGCCGATGGCCTGGGACTTGGCTTGTCCATGAGCCGCAGCATCATCGAAGGTTTTGGTGGCGAGTTACAGGCCCGACGCCAACCTGTCGGGTTGCTGATGTGCTGCCGTTTGCCGCTGGCCGGCCCAACAAAACAACAACAGGAATAACGTAATGGCAGGTGTGACGGAGCACGTGGTGTATGTGGTCGACGATGACCAAGGCATGCTCGATTCAACCGTCTGGTTGTTGGAATCGGTAGGGCTCAAAGCCTTGCCGTTTACCAGTGGCGTGGAGTTTCTCAATGCCTGTGATGCCAGTCTTGATGCCTGCGTGCTGCTCGATGTTCGCATGCCCGGCATGGGCGGTTTGAACGTGCAGGAAGAAATGCGCGCACGTGAGCTGAACCTGCCGATCATTTTCGTTAGCGGCCACGCGGATGTGCCGATCGTGGTTCGCGCCTTCAAGGCGGGCGCCCATGACTTCATCGAGAAGCCCTACAACGAACAATTGCTGCTGGACAGCGTGCAACAGGCGCTCAGCAACTGCGCGGCAAACCGCTCGGGCAATCAGGGGCACGAAGCCTTGCAGGCGCGCTTGCTGACACTGACCCCACGGGAGCGCGATGTCTTGCTGCCGCTGGTCCAGGGTTACACCACCCGCGAGATCGCCGAGCAACTGGGCGTCAGTGCGAAAACCGTCGATCTGTATCGTTCGCGGGTGATGAAACGCATGCAGGCCAATACCTTGCCGGACCTGGTGGGCATGGCCATCGCCGCTGAACTGGTCGATCCGCTGAAGCTGCGCTGATTGCTGGCGTTTCTAATGATCGTCCATGGGGGGGA
Organism: Pseudomonas sp. PDM24; assembly: GCF_019218905.1. Classification (NCBI taxonomy): domain Bacteria; kingdom Pseudomonadati; phylum Pseudomonadota; class Gammaproteobacteria; order Pseudomonadales; family Pseudomonadaceae; genus Pseudomonas; species Pseudomonas sp. PDM24. The sequence continues at coordinate 1,488,986 of NZ_JAHUWR010000001.1, forward strand.
GGATCAGCCGCAGGACAGACCGGACGTCCCGCCAACCCCATGGCTGCCTTTGCTTGCGCTAGCATGAAAGATGTTCAGGCCACTCGCCATTGAGACTGGTCATGGGGGGGGTCGAGTGTGCGTGACGGGCTCTGTCAGTTGCGGGGGCCGGAGGAGGCGTGTTGAAACCATTCCCGCTCAGACCTGGCGCCTCAACCCTGAACATGTTGCGTCAAGCATGCCTGCAACGCCGTGATGCGGTGCCGCCAACGTTAACGGAAAAAGCGCTGATCCCGGGCATTCCAGATGCTCGCTACTGGCTGGACCAGGACCTGACGCCGTTCATTCGGGATGTGAGCCAGGCCAACCTTCGAGAGGCTGAGGCACTCGCCCGCGCAGGGCTACCGAATGACATCCTGCCGAGGGCAAATTTGCTGGCCGTTTCGGGTGGCGGTGACGCTGGCACATTCGCCGGGGGCATCATTGCGGGATGGACCCGGCATGGGACTCGACCTGTATTCAAAGTCGTCACCGGTATAAGCGCTGGCGCCCTGGTCGCCCCGTTTGCCTACCTGGGGCCCCAGTACGACGATGTCATTGTGCGAATCTGCAATGCAGTCGGTCCAAAAGACATTTTCCATGCGCGCAATTTGCTGACCCGTCTTACCAGCGATGGCATGGCGCACAGCAAACCACTGTCGCGGCTCATTGCACAGCACGTCACTGCCGAGATTCTTGCGGCGATCGCCTCGGAATACGCCAAGGGACGGCTCCTGATGATCGGTACCACCGACCTTGATTCAGGGCGCCCGGTCACCTGGAACATGGGCGCTATTGCCTCCAGCCAGGCACCGGGAGCGCTCGAGCTGTTTCGCAACATCATGGTCGCGTCGATGAGTATTCCCGGTGCCGTCTCACCCGTCATGATTGATGTGGACGTTGACGGCCACCCGTTTCAGGAAATGCACGTGGACGGAGGTGTCCTGACGCAGGTGTTCCTTTACCCACCCGGCACCGTGATGGCGCTGAACCAGGTGCCCGGGGCGCGTTTGCGTCGTGAACGGCATTTCTATGTGATTCGCAACGGCAAACTGGAACTGCAATGGTCCGGAACGAAGCGCCGAACCTTGAGCATCGGCGGTCGAGCCATCAGCGCATTGATCCAGACTCAGGGGATCAGCGATCTGGATCGAATTTACCGAATTGCCCAGCAGGATGGGGCGGACTTCAATCTGGCGTACATCGGCTCCGATTTCCGCATTTCTCGCCTCCATAAATTCGATGGCGAGTACATGAAGCGCTTGTTCAAATACGCCTTTGAACTCAGTGCCAAAGGCTATCCGTGGCATAAATCGCCGAGTACGTGAGAGACGGTCTCAGCTGACAGGCTCGAGCATACAACTCATTTCCCCTGAGCCTGGCTTCTGGAAAAGCACCGCGTTGCCGTCTTGCCAGAAGCTGTAGTTCCCTTGGGAATCCTTGCCGGTGTATTGGGTTCCTGAATCATTCTGCACCTGACTCAGGGTGATCGAGCTGTTCGCCCATTTCAGGTACACGACACCAGGCTGGGTGTTAAAGAAAGTGGCGGCAATCAGCGCGTTTAACCCTGTACAACGAAACGCCAGGGGGCCTTCGGTGAGTCTGTCCGGATCCTTGGTTCTCGCAATGGCCGAGCCTTGGCGTAGCTGGTGCGCGCGCTCGGCATAACTTCGGATTGTGCATATCTTGGGTGCAGGCTCGGAGGCACACTGATTGCGAGCGTCGATCCAGAACTGCTGGTCGATCATGATTTTGTCCGGACGCGGTACTGAATGATCATCCGTGAGCGCCAGGCGATAAAGACGCGTCAGTTCGATATCCATTTGCATCAGTTGTGGATCGCGACAGATAAGCTTTTCGACGGAAGCCCTTGCCGTCGCGCAGTCGAAACTGGTGTGGAAGATGGGCGAAGCATTTGCACAGGTGCTCGTCGCCGCGCACACGCTGGCAGCGAACAGACAGGTGAGCGCTTTCATGTTGGGTTGATTCATTACCTGATACCCGGATTGCTGTGGGATCTATTGATCCGTTGAACAGTCATTTGTTCGCATTGGGTGTATCGCAGTGTAAGTCAGTGCTTAAAAATTACCGCACCAATTCGAGGGGTGCACACGTACAAAAGGAATTAGAAGTTCCACTCTAAGAACATTGTTCCAGGGTTAGTCGCCAAACGCTGAACTAGACTCAAATATCCAAAGCACACTGATAACAGTGGAGGCTTTATGAAGAAATCCATCCCCCCCTGTCTGGCTACGATTGTCTCGGTATTTTGCCTTTGCGCTTCAGCCGAGACCGTAACGCCGCTCAAAGGGCAGTCCCCCGAATTGATTCAGCAGGACATCAGCTCATGCCAGGCTCAGGCCGGGAGTGCGACAAGCACCAGCACGACGTCTCAATCAGGTGGACGTGCCCGTGGTGCCGCTACTGGCGCAGTAGCCGGTGCGGCGGTTGCCGGAGCACGCGGTCGTCAGCATGACGAGCTTTATGACAAGGTAGACGACGATGTTAAACAGGAATATCGACAGAACCAGGCCAAGGATGCGGCGGTGGCAGGTGCGGTTGTAGGTGGATCTCGGCAACGTCAGGATCGTCGCCAGGATCGCCGGGCAGAACCGGCGGCTACTGCTTCCGCCTACAACAGTTGCATGCAGCAACGGGGCTATCAGATCACCCCTTGAACTGGCGTTAAAGGCTTGAAGAAAGCCAAGAGCATGAAGATCTGTATCGTCTTTGACGGGCGCGACGGTGCAGGGAAGGGCGGAACGATCAAGGCGCTCAAGCCTGCCTGACCACAGAGGGGGTGCAATGCGCATTCCATTGTTCTACGCAGTGTCAGCTGTATTGTTTTTGAGCGGATCTTCCTGCCTGGCGCAGCCATTGGATGCGAGCGCGACCACAAGCACTGTCGATACAGTGCCCGTCACCGCGGCGGCCAAAGATGCCGTGTTTACCCAGGAGCAGCTGGATCAAATGCTGGCTCCTATTGCGCTTTACCCGGACCCACTGCTGGCCCAGGTGCTGATGGCCACCACGTACCCCGGGGAAATCGCCGAAGCGGTCACCTGGTCTAAAGCACACCCGGACGCCAAAGGCGATGATGCGGTCAAACAAGTGGCCAACCAGCCCTGGGATCCGAGCGTGCAGGCGCTGGTTGCTTTCCCTCAAGTCATGGTAACGCTGGGACAGGATCCCGTCTGGGTGCAACGCCTGGGTGATGCCTTCCTGGCGCAGCCCGACGATGTCATGGGGGGTGTGCAACGCTTGCGTCATCAGGCCCAGGCAGCAGGCAACCTGCAGAGCAATCAATATCAGAACGTGACGGTGCAGGCGGCTGCGGCACCGGCACCGGCACCGGCAGCTCCGGCTTCGGCTCCGGCCAGCAGCACCTCCACGATCATCATTCAGCCCTCCGATCCGCAGGTGGTTTACGTACCCAGTTATAACCCGACAACAACCTACGGCACCTGGCCTTATCCGGCATCGCCTCCCGTGTACTATCCACCGCCGCCGGCCTATTACCCCGGTTCGGCATTGATGGCCGGGCTGGCCTTTGGTACCGGTGTGGCTATCATCGGCTCGTTATGGGGTGAATGTGACTGGGGCAACAACGACATCGACATTGACGTCGACCGCTACAACAACATCAATCGCAACAACCAGATCACTCGGAATCAGAACAAATGGCAGCACAACGCTGTTCATCGCGATGGCGTTCCCTACCGTGACAGTAAGAGCCGCGAACAGTACGGTCGACAACTGGACGGTGCCCGTCAGCGTGAAGCCTATCGAGGGGACGATGCTCAGCGAGCCCAGGCTCGTGAAAAAGCCCGAGGTTCAATGGACAAGCACGGTATCGAGCGACCTGCCACCAGCAACCGCGAAGCCCGTGATTCGGCGCGCAAAGCCCAGTCCGCAACCGCGCCCGGCAATCGGATGCAAGCCGGTACCGACAGACCGAAAGCGTCTGACAGGAGCCAGGGCACAGCCAGAACTACTCGGGAGAGTCAGCCTCCCAGGAAACAGACCGCTCAGGTAAATCAGCGCGGGCAGGGCGATTTGCAAGGGCGCCAGACGGCGCAAAAACGGCCGGCTGCCAGTACCGGCAGTGCGGGCAGTGCGCGCAACAATGCATTCGCCGGCGTGCGCTCGCCGACCCAAGCCAACGCACAAGCCAGTCGTGGCCAGGCCAGCCAGGCATCCGCCCGGCGCCCCAATGCCTCGCGTCCAGCCGGCCATCAGGTCAGTCGGCCATCCAGTCCACCAGCGCGTCAAAGGGGGGGCCGTCGTTGAAAAACAATGCTCGAGTGAAGGCTCTCATGGGCTTGCGCCTTCATGTCATGGCGATCGCTGCCGGCTTGACGTGGTCGTGCATGGTTACGGCACAGCAGGCATTTCCAACCCCGGAAATGGCCGCCCAGGCATTCGTCGAAGCGCTGGGTACGGAACATGCCGATCAGGCACGCTTGGCAGAGTTGCTGGGTAATGAATGGCGCAGTTTCATCCCGCGCGAAGGCGTGCAGCGCAGTGATGTGGATGCGTTTTTGAAGCAGTATCGCGAGCAACACGCCATTGAAAAAACCAGCGATAGCAAGGCGGTCCTGTCGGTTGGCAGTGACCACTGGACACTGCCTATCCCCATGATAAAAGCCGCGAACGGTTGGCGCTTCGACATCGACGCCGGCAGCGCCGAAGTCCGTGCACGTCGAATTGGCCGCAACGAACTCGCCGCGTTGCAATCAGTGCTGACTTATCACGACGTCCAGATGGAATATGCATCCGTGGATCGTGACGGTGACGGCGCGCTCGCCTACGCGCAAAAAATCTTCAGCACCGCCGGCAAGCACGACGGACTTTATTGGGAGGACGACGATAGCGGTCAGATCAGCCCGTTGGGGCCTTTGTTCGGCAAAACCATTGCCGGCGAAGACTGGCAGGGCTATCACTTTCGCATCCTTGATGGCCAAGGTCCTTCGGCACCGGGCGGCGCCTACAGCTACCTCATCGGTGACGAGATGAGCCGTGGTTTTGCACTGATCGCCTGGCCGGCGAAATACGCGGACACCGGGGTGATGAGTTTCATGATCAGTCATGAAGGGCAGGTGTTCGAAAAAGACTTGGGACCCGGTGGTGACAAGTTGGCGCAGTCGATGAAGCGCTTTGATCCAGATGACAGTTGGAAGGTGGTTACCGTGGGGCAGGAATAGATCTGTCTCGGACTGCAAATCCCTTTGGGAGCGGGCAGGTCCCGCTCCCGGGGATGTGAGCCTAACCCAAGGCTGTGAAATCGCTGGCGTGCAGCTCCTGGACACCCACCAGTTGGATTTCGAACTCCGGAATGGCGTCGGCATCGACACTGCCGTAAAGAATGCCGTCGGCAAAGCGCAGTTGGCCGGTGGCGTCGGCAGGGTCAAAGGCATTGCTGCCGACGAAGGTGAAGGCGTCGACAGCGGTGGTCAGCGGGTTGGCGTCCAGGCCGGTGAAATCCAGAAGATCGCTCTCTGTGCTCTTGAATCCGTTGATCACATCGCGCAAAGCCCCGATGCCCATGTCCGACAGCGCACCAAACGCGTAGGTATCCGCGCCAGTGCCAGCGGTGAGGTTGTCGGTGCCTGCACCGCCGATTAGCCGGTCGTTGCCCGAACCGCCCACCAGCGCATCGTTGCCCGCACCACCGTTCAGAACGTTCGCAGCGCTGTTGCCCGACAGACTGTCGGCGTAGGCGCTTCCCGTCAGGTTTTCGAAGAATTTCAAGGTGTCGAGTCCGGAACTCACGGTGTTTTGTTGCGCTGACGTCGAGAGGTTTACGGTAACGCCGGACAAGGCGCGTTCAAAGGACACCGTGTCATTGCCATCGCGCCCGTCCAGCACGTTGTTGCCGGCTCCGGCGAACAGTGTGTTGTCCAGCGCGTTGCCCGTGCCATTGGCGGCGCCAGTGCTATCGATATACAGATGCTCGACGTTGTTGCTGAGGGTATAGGCCGCCAAGCTGCTGTGCACACTGTCGATCCCTCCAGGCACCGCATTGCTGTTGATCTCGATCACGGTGTCGTTGGCGTTATCGACATAGTAGGTGTCGTTGCCATCGCCGCCGCTCATGCTGTCGTCCCCTGCGGCACCATTAAGCACGTTATTGGCGGCATTGCCGGTGATGAAGTTGAGCCGCTCATTGCCGGTGCCGTTGATGGCCGATACACCGGTGAGCACCAGGTTCTCGAGGTTGGCACCCAGGGTCCAGCTGACCGAGGCCTGCACCGTATCGATCTGCGAGGTCGAGGTGTTGGTTTCCACCGCGCGGTCGGACGCGTTATCGACCACATAGACGTCGTTGCCATCACCACCGGTCATGGTGTCGGCGCCCAGTTTGCCATCCAGTGTGTCGTTGCCCGAACTGCCCACCAGGGTATCCGCCTGGTCGGTACCGGAAATCATGTTCTGAGCGTTGTCGAAAATGTCCTGCACGCTGTTGTTGTCGTTGGGATTGCCTTGCAAGCCAAGGTCATCGGCAATGTAGTCGGCCAGGCGCTGGCCAACGATCTCCGCGGACTCCTCGTGCAGGTGCCAGACATCGTCGGGATATGCCAGCGGATCGACTTCGTGGCGCAAGGGCAGGTCGGTGTAGTCCACCGCCAGCTTGACGTCGGCGCGCTCGGCGGCGATGGCTTCCTGGGCGGCGCGGACATAGCCAACCCCCTCGACGATGGAGGCAATTTTCTCCTCCGAATAACCACGGGCACGCGCCGCGTCCTGTTCGTAGTGACCGGTTTCCATCAAGTACACGCTGAAGTTGCCGAACTGGGCATGCAGGTAATCAAACACCTTCAGGGTCGCGGCCTTGTAGGCCGCTGCTGCCGCTGCTTTGTCCGTGGCGCGGGCAATCTCCTGGGCGGCTTCCTCACCCTGGCCCCAAATGATGCCCATGGTGACGTTATCGATCGATTGCAGTTCGGTGAGCTGGTCGCGCAGCAGCGTCACGGCGCGCAACAGCGCAGCCCCGGGTTGGTTGGTGTCGGTCAGCCACCAGCACAACTTGAGTTCCTCGGCGCTGAGGGTCGACAAGCCTGTAACCGTGCTGCCGCCCACCGCGATGTCGATACCGTTGCCATTGGCATCGGTGAATTGGCTGCGCACGTCATAGGGGGTATAGCGGTCCAGATCGTTGACCAGCATCGAGGTGCCGGACTGATTGTCGTCCTCCGTCATGCGCAGCAGGCGCGCATTGGATTGGCCGAGGGTGGGCAGGTAGAGGATGTCCTGCTGGACGCTCTCGCCGAACACGAAGTCGCTGGCGGTCAGGGTGTTGAGGTAGTTGCCGTTGAGGGCGATTTCAAAACGATTGCCATCGGCATCCGCTACGGCGGACTTGATGTAGGTCTTGTCGCCGGCCGCGTTGAGGGTGATGTACAACGTGCCATTGCGGCCATCGCCGAGGCCTACAAAGCCCGGGCCCGAAACATCGATCTTGTCGACGCCTATGGTGAAGTCATAAATCGTGTCGGTGACCGTGACACCGCCGGTGTCGTAGTCGCGGTAGCTGTCGAGCACGTTGGTATAGCGGAAAGTGTCGGCACCGTCGCCGCCGTACAGCGAATCGCGTCCGGCGCCGCCATCGACGATGTCCGCGCCGGTGCCGGCCTTGATTGTGTCGTTTCCTCCGAGGCCGAGGATCAGGTCCGCACCCGCCGTGCCGTTGAGGGTTTCGGCGTTGTTGGTGCCGGTGATGGTGTTGGCGGGGGCATCGGCCACGACCAGGGCGAAGCTATCGCTGACCGATGCACCGGCCGGGTCCGTGGCTTTGACCAGCACGTTGTAACTGCCGGACGCGGTGCTGGTTGGCGTGCCGGTGAAGGTCAGGTTGGTGGCGTTGAAGCCCAGCCATGCGGGCAGGGCGCTGCCATCGGCCAGGGTCGCGGTGTAGCTGAGGCTGTCGTTATCCGGATCGGTAAAACTGGTGGCCGGCACCGCGTAGCTGAACGGGGTGTTTTCGGTCGCGTTCTGATCCAGCAACGCCGTTGCCACCACCGGAGCATGGTTGACCGTTGGCGAAGTGGCAAACACGAAATTGGCGCTGGTCAGCGTGTTGAGGTAGTTGCCGTCCAAAGCCACTTCGAAGCGGTTGCCATTGGCGTCGGCGGTCAGGGACTTGATGTAAGTCTTGGTGCCGGCACTGTTGAGCACCACGTACACGGTGTTGTTCTTGCCATCCCCCAGGCCGGTGAAACCCATGGCCGAGAGGTCGATTTTGTCGGCGGTGGTATCGAAGTCGGTGATCAGGTCGCCAAGGTTGGCGCCGCCAGTGTTGTAGTTGCGGTAACTGTCCAGGCGATTGGAGAACACAAAGATGTCCGCTCCAGCGCCACCGGTGAGGGTGTCCATGCCGGCGCCGCCGTCGAGCTTATCGTCGCCCGCACCGCCACTGAGGTTGTCGTTGCCCGCCAGGCCGAGGAGGGTGTCGGCAGAATCGCTACCCAGCAGCGAATCGCTGCCGCTGGTGCCGGTGATCACGCGATTGAAGATGAAATTGCTGGCGGTGAGGGTGCTGGCGAGGTTGCCTGAGAGAATCAACTCGAAGCGATTGCCGCTGGCGTCGGCATCGTAGTCCTTGATGTAGGTGCGGTCGCTGCTGGCGCTGTAGCTGACCTGCAGGGTGCCGCCATGGCCATCGCCAAGACCGGTGAAACCGAGGCCGGCGAGGTCGATCGTGTCCTGGGTGACATCGAAGTCGGTGATGGTGTCATCGAAGCTTGTGGTTGCGTTGCGGTAACTGTCGGACTGAGCGACGAAACGGAACGTATCGGCGCCCGTACCGCCGGTGAGTTTGTCGATACCTGCACCACCCACCAGAATGTCGCCACCGGCACCGCCATTGATGGTGTCGTTGCCGGCAACGCCGTAGAAAATCTCGCTGGCGGCACTGCCCAGCAGGGTGTCGTTGCCAGCCGTACCTTGCACGGTGGTCATCGGCACCGTGGCGCTGACGTAGCTGCCGTCGCCATAGATCAGCGTGGCACCGTTGCTGGTGTGGCTGATGGTGTTGCCGATGATGGCGTTGCGATCAGTGCCGTCTTCGTTGCGTTCGGCGACGCCGTAGGTCGACAGGTCGCTGCCGATGATGATGTTGCCCTGGATGGTGTTATCGCTGCCGTTGAAGTACTTGCCGGACACGCCCAGGGTGTCGTTGTAGGACTGGATAATGATCTCCGGTACGGGGCTGCCCAGGGAGTTGTTGTTGAGCGTGTTGTCGATGATCTCGACGTGGTTACTGCCGTAGATGCGTATCCCGGCGCTAGTGTTGTCGTGAATGTCGACGCCGCTGACCGTCACCTCGCTGGACATTTTGATCAGCACCCCTTCGGCGCCGTTGCCGTACACCTCGCCACCGGTGATGGTGATGTTGCTGGGGGAGGGGATGTCCTCGCTGCCGCGCTGGATCACGATGCCATTGCCGCCGTTGTCGTAGGCGACGTTATTGGTGAGTGTGAAATCGTGGGTGCTGGTGACGATGTTGAAACCGTGGCGGTCGTTGTCGTAGGCGATGTTGTTTTCGAAGGTGCTATAGCTGAGGAAGTCAGCCACGAAGCCGTCCAGGCCGTTGCCGTGGGACACGCTGTTCTTGATGACCATGTTGACGGTCTGCTCGTGGGGGTCGAAACCGTACCCGGAGCAATCCTTGATCTCGACGCTGTCGAGGGTGACGTTGGAGTCGTAGCCTACTTCGCCAGGAATGTAACCGTTGAACCAACCGTCGATCTTGCCCGTGGTGCTGTCACGGTTGCCGTCGATGGTGAGGTTGCTGACGCCGAAGTCGTGGGTTTCCTCGCCATAGGCGGAGCGGATGACCCCCGTGATCTTGGTGTCGGAACCGTCAGCCACCTTGACGGTGGTTGCGCCCATGCCGTCGCCGTACAGGTAGACGTTGCTCTTGAGCATCAGGCAACCGTCGGAGGGTTCCTCACCTCCCGAAACGATATAAGTTCCGGTCGGCATATACACCTGCCCACCGCCTGCAGCGGCCGCCGCATCAATTGCACTTTGAATCGCCGCCGTGTCGTCAGTGATGCCATCTCCTTTGGCGCCAAAATTTTGTACATTGAAAATCATGAGCTTATCTCCGTATCAGGCGAAAACCTCGAAAGATGCCAATATTCCATCGACAGCTACCGTGTTATGACCCAGCGGAGGGCAAAAGTTGTTACCGCGTATCGGCGGAGCGTCAAAAAACCGGACTAACTGATTAACGGTTACGTGGTTTTTTGAGGCGTTTCGGAAAAGTAACGTTCTGTTGACGTTTGCTTAGGTGGCGAGTGATGCCCTGTGGGAGCGGGCTCGCGAAGGCGATTTTTCAGGTTCGCTTAGGCTCGTCGCAAAAAAAACCGCCTTCAGGAAGGCGGCTTCTTCATTCAATCAAATCAAACCTGGAACTCGGTTCCTGCGGGTCGACCTTGATATTCAATCGGAGAACAGCTCAAACATGAGCTGGCGTAACCAGCGATTGGCCGGATCCTTGTTGTATCGGGTATGCCAGAACAGATTGATCTCGATTTTCGGCAACTCCAGGGGCGGCGGTAGAACGGCGAGTCCGAAGGGTTGTTCGCAACTGGTGGCGAATCGTTCAGGCACAGTTGCCAGCAAGTCCGTACGTTGAAGTATGTGGCCTATCGCGACGAAATGCGGAACCTCCAAACGGATATTTCGCTCGATGCCCGCACGTGCGAGAAACGTATCAACTTCGCCGTGTCCTGTGTTCGCCGCTACAACACGAACGTGGTCATAGCTGCAAAAACGCTCAAGCGTCAACGGTTCCCGGGTGGCAGGATGGCCTTTGCGGCACATGCAGACGTAGCGATGGTGGAACAAGCGCTGCTTGAAAAAACCGGCTTGAAGGTGAGGAAGTAACCCGACGGCCAGGTCGATAGCACCGTTCTGCAGCCCTTCGGCCAGGGTATCGGTGTTGTTGCGCAGCGTACTGATCGAGCAACCCGGAGCGCGTTCAGCCAGCGCATCCATCAGCCGCGGCATGAAGTAGATTTCACCAATATCCGTCATGGCCATGGTGAATCTTCGATTGCTATTAAGCGGGTCAAACGTGTCCTGCCGGCTAAGTGCATCGCGCAATGTTTGAATGGCTTGCGCAATCGGCTCAGCCAGCTGCCGGGCGTAAGGCGTGGGCTCCATTCCCTGGTAGGTGCGTACGAAAAGTTCGTCGTTCAAGGCGCTACGCAACCGCTTTAGCGCGTTGCTGACCGCGGGCTGGGTCAGCTCAAGATTATCCGCCGCAGTCGAAACCCTGCGGTCGATCAGCAGTTGGTTGAACACCAAAAGCAGATTGAGATCCAGCTCACGTAATTCCATAACGCCTCGTGCAGGTTGGCTCATACCAGAGCAATAAACCGTTGCCCGTCGTTGGGTCTGCACCGCTCTGAAATGGCCGCTGCAAGAATCACAAGCCTATCAAGTGCTAAACCGTCGCGTCCATTGTAAGGGTCGCTTGGCTTTTGCTCGTGTCCGATCTTTATTCACGTTCGAAATAATAGGTATTCGGATCACTGCATTTATCACGGTTGATGCCTTGGCCATGATCGCTTCAATGCCCAATCCTCAAGCACGTCGGCCAGCGAGTTGGGCACTGCGCAACTCCCGGAGGCATCTGAACCTCCGGCTCTATAACAATGACAAAAAGAGCGATGCCATGCGTACGATCGATGTATCAGCCCTGATTGACGGGGCACGTTTCAACGCCTTCCATGCGCGCGTACTGTTCTGGTGCGCACTCATCATCATCTTCGACGGCTATGACCTGGTCATCTATGGGGTTGTGTTGCCCTCACTGATGGCCGAGTGGGGGCTGAGCTCATTACAGGCGGGAGCGCTGGGTAGTTGTGCGCTGGTGGGAATGATGTTGGGCGCGCTGTTTTTCGGATCATTGTCGGACCGGATAGGCAGACGTAAAACCATCATGATGTGCGTAACTCTTTTCAGTGGTGTCACCGCGATCAACGGCTTGGCGCAGAGCCCGGAGGCTTTTGCGTTGTGCCGGTTTGTTGCCGGTCTGGGGATTGGCGGGGTCATGCCGAACGTTGTCGCGTTGATGAACGAGTACGCACCCAGGAAATCCCGCAGCACCTTGGTCGCCCTCATGTTCAGTGGCTACTCGCTAGGAGGGATGCTGTCTGCGGGTTTGGGCATGGTGTTGATTCCTCAGTGGGGATGGCAAGCGGTGTTCTATGTGGCCTTGATCCCACTGTTGGCGTTGCCATTTTTGATACGGCAGTTGCCTGAATCGATGGATTTCCTTCTACGAACGGGTCAGACGATCAAGGCCCGGATATTACTGACGCAGGCCGTACCGAGTTATGTGCCCAGCGCAACCGATCAGTTGAATCACACAGTCGCTAAAGGCACAAACGCGTCGATTGCGCAGTTGTTCCAAGAGGGGCGCAAGTTGAGCACCTTCATGCTATGGCTGGCGTTTTTCTGTTGCCTGCTGATGGTTTATGCATTGAGTTCCTGGTTGCCGAAACTCATGAGCGCCGCTGGTTACGGCTTGAACTCGAGCCTGGCGTTTCTGGTGGCGCTGAATCTTGGTGCGATTATCGGCGCGGTGGCCGGCGGGTGGCTGGGTGATCGAATAGGCATCGCCAAGGTCTTGTTCGTCTTCTTCAGCTGCGGTGCTTTGGCCCTGAGCCTGCTCGCACTCAAGGCCCCTTTACCTGTGCTCTATTTGCTCATCGCCGTTGCCGGTGCGTGCACCATTGGCACACAGATCCTGGCCAACGCTTGCACCGTGCAATATTACCCGCCGCAGATCCGGGCTACAGGCCTCGGTTGGGCGATGGGGGTAGGGCGCACCGGTGCCATCATTGGTCCTCTGCTGGGCGGCGCACTGCATGCCTCATCGTTACCGCTGCAGGCGAGTTTTCTCATCTTCGCTATACCGGGGCTGGTAGGGGCAATAGCCATTCTGGTCTTTCTGATCCAGAACGCGCGAAATCGATCTGGCTCCCTTCGTCACTCATACCATACTACTTGAACGTATTAATGAGGCCTTCGATCTGATGCATGAAGGCACTATCAAATACTGATCCGCGCCCTGGAGCTCAGGCTCCAGATCCAGTTCGAATACTCCCTGATACTGGAGGTTTATCGTGAGCAATTTGAAGCTTCATCCTTCACTGGATAACGGCATAGCGCCAAGCGCTGCAAATTTCTCTGGCGGTACCCTGCAATGCCTGTGTCCGACCGACAAGGTTGAAATCAGGATTGACGCTCAGACTCTGCACAATCATGCCTGTGGCTGCAGCAAGTGCTGGAAACCCGCAGGTGCGAAATTCGCGGTCGTAGCGGTTGTTCCTCGCGATAAAGTCAGCGTCATCGCGAACGCTGAGAAGCTGGTCATTGTTGACGAGCGCGCCACTATTCAACGACATGCTTGCAAAGAGTGCCATGCGCATATGTTCGGCCGCATCGAAAATAAAGACCATGCGTTCTACGGCCTGGACTTCGTGCATACCGAGCTTTCTCCGCAAAAAGGGTGGGCTGCACCGGGCTTTGCAGCCTTCGTTTCGTCGCTCATCGAAACCGGCACTCCGCCGGAGGACATGAAGGAGATTCGCGAAAAACTGCGCGCGCTCGGTTTGGAACCTTATGACTGCTTGTCGCCAGATCTGATGGACGCATTGGCTACGCAAGTGGCGAAGTTGAATGGTGTTCTCGCATCCCGTTAAACCCATTTGCCGAATGTATTGTTCGGCACGATCCACCCTGGCTGAACCATGAGTGCAATGCCCTTCACCTGGATCCGTTCCAGGTGAAGGGCGTTGCGCTCAAGCAGCATTTTTCGGCGAACAATATTCACATTCGTAATGTTGAGTATGAGAGTTACGGTATTTATCAATAGCGCTCAGATGGCGATGATTCAGTTACTCCAATAACAATCAGCCTCATGGGTACCTTGCTATGCAAACCTCTCAATCTACTTTGCACATCGGTATTGTCGGCGGTGGTATCGCCGGGGTGGCGTTGGCACTGGATCTGTGCCGCCACTCCCATCTCAGCGTGCAGTTGTTCGAATCGGCCCCCGCCTTTGGCGAGGTCGGTGCAGGTGTTTCCTTCGGCGCCAACGCCGTTCGTGCTATCGCCGGCCTGGGTATTGCCGAACCCTACCGGCAGATCGCCGACCGCACGCTTGATCCCTGGCAGGATATTTGGTTCGAATGGCGCCGCGGCGAGGATGCCGGTTACCTCGGCGCAAGCCTGGCTGAAGGGGTAGGGCAGTCTTCAGTGCATCGTGCGGATTTTCTCGACGCGTTGGCCAGCCAGTTACCAGAGGGAATCGCCCAATTCGGCAAGCGCGCGGTGAGCGTGGAGCAGGATGCCGAACAGGCCCGCGTATTGTTCACCGATGGCAGCGAGCACCGCTGTGACCTGTTGATCGCTGCTGACGGTATCAAGTCTTCGATTCGTGATCATGTTCTTCAAGGCCTCGGACAGCCCCTGGCTACGCCGCGCTTCAGTGGTACTTGTGCTTACCGCGGGATGATCGACAGCGAACAGTTGCGCGCTGCCTACCGTACTCGAGGTGTAGATGAACACTTGGTCGACGTCCCGCAGATGTATCTGGGGCTCGACGCACACATCCTCACATTCCCGGTTAAACAAGGCCGGCTGATCAACGTCGTGGCGTTCATTTCCGATCGCAGTCAGCCTGACCCCTCCTGGCCGAGCGATTCCCCATGGGTTCGTAATGCCAGCCAGGAAGAAATGCTTGCGGCCTTCGCCGACTGGGGCGATGCCGCACGGGTGCTGCTCGAGTGCATTCCAGCGCCGACCCTTTGGGCTCTGCACGAAATCGAAGAGCTGCCGGGCTACGTGCACGGCCGCGTAGGTCTGATCGGCGATGCGGCCCACGCCATGTTGCCGCACCAGGGCGCCGGCGCAGGGCAGGGGTTGGAAGATGCCTGGCTTTTGGCCCGACTGCTGGCAGACCCACAGGTTCTGGCGAGTCGGCCGCAAGCGGTGCTTGAGGTCTATGACGCGATCCGTCGTCCACGCGCCTGTCGTGTGCAACGCACCTCCTGGGAAGCCGGCGAGCTCTATGAACTGCGTGATCCGGCGGTAGCCGATAACGAGCAGCTGCTGGGCAAAACCCTGGCAGAGCGTTTCGACTGGTTGTGGGATCACGATCTGCAATCCGACCTGCAAGAGGCTCGTGAGCAACTGGGCTGGAAAGTACTGGCTTAGTGATTTGCCCGGGTATGCACGGGGTGGGACAAGAATGCGCCGGCTGGATAAGCGACTTTAATCGTTCCCACCGCTCTGAGACTCGGATTTTTACAGAAACTTCCACAATTTCGGCGCTTCGCCTGTCGAAAGCTGAGAGCGACGGTTAGAGTGTTCAGTTCATAAGGACCCTCCACTCGATTCGCATAGTCGCGCCAAGTGGCTCCAGCGAACGAACAGGGCAAAAGAAACCGTATATCAATCGTTATGTGAAGAATGAATCGTCCGCTGTTTGTTTCTCTAGATGGGCCCAAGGGAGCCGGCAAAACCACACTGTTGGAGGCCGTTACGAAAGTACTGAGGGCAGACAATAAAAAGGTGATCCGACTTTGTGAGAGTAAAAGCGATCCCTGTAGGGGTGAAACAATGGCCCTCGTGAACAAACTCGTCAGAAATCCCTCCCGGGATTTGGAGTTGGAGGTTTGTGAGCGCTTTGCTGATAGCCGTACCTGGATTTCCCAACACGTGCTGGCTAAACAGCCACCAGGCAGCATCATCTTGATCGATCGCTGGTACCCGTCTGATGCCGCGTTTCGCCGGATAGTCCCGTTTGCAGAAATTCTACAGTTAAACATTGATCGAAACGTGCGAGTGCCAGACCTGCATGTCGGGGTTGTCACCGCCCCTGAAATTTCATGGGCAAGGGCAGCGGCACGACGGCGTGGGCTGAGCAGTACGGTGATCCATAATCTGGAAGAACAGATCGCTTGTACCAAGGCGTTCGAGCAAGCGATTGCAGATCACGGCTGGGTTTTATGCCGTAATGAAGGAACGATCGAAGACGCAACGATGCAGGTGATTTCTGAGATCTATAGCGTCCAGGCGAAGTTAGCTGCGCCGGCCTTGATGCGGTTGAGATAGCCGTAGCTATAGATCATTAGCAGGATCGAAGGAGTGATTTGTCGCTGTAGCGGTAGCCGGCTGATGCTTTGATCTGGGTGCCTGTCATCGAACTCAGAGCCGAAGCTTCCCGGGTTGGGTCATACATGATCAGACGGTTCGAGCGTCGATTGCTGGAACCGGGGTATAGAGTTGGCTCAAACAGGGATCGGGGATTGGTAGCTTGAAAGAACCTTTGGTAGAAGTTCCGCTCTGACACATCATTTAACATAATATACATTACACGTAACATGATGTTTCAAGATTAGCCCGGTTGCACGCAGATTTTGAAGCCCTCATTTCACCCAAGCCCCTCATCCTTGGGTCAGCTTCCCAATCAGTTCCGAATGCTCGGGAAACTGCTCTCTGAGCTTCTGTCGATTACCCATCTCCATATCTGCAAAATCAAACCCTGGTGAAACCGCTTCACTGATCAAACCGTATTCCGCTAAACCATTCATCAGTTGCGAAGCTTTCCAGACGCCACCAGGTACATGCAGCTGCAAACACTGCCCGGCGATAACGTCGCTGCCCATCACCACAGTATTCAACGTGCCGTCTGGAAAAATCAGGCTGTACTGAATCGGGTTTCCCAAATGGTAGTAATGAACGATGTCCGATTGATTCATGTGAAAATGACCTATAGGCGAATCCTTGGTCAGCAAGTAATAAATTGAAGTCATCAAGTGACGTTGACCTCCATTGATCTCGACCATAGCGTGGTGATCAGATTGAAAGGTTCTTCGGTAGAAACCGCCTTCCATGTGAGGCTCCAGAGCCAATGCGGCGATGACTGCTTCAGCGTTGGGTATTTGAATGTTGAGCTCACTGTTGGTCATGTGGATCGCCCTCCTTAAAACACTTAAACTATTATGTAGGTCTATTCGATAGATTATAACTATGCTAAATGGTTGTTTAGTCGTTTTATCTCGATAGCGTTTAAAAAGCGTAAGCAAACGCAATTCGTCAGCTTGACGCTATAGCTACCCCTGCCCTCGCAACACCGCAATATCCCGCTTGGGAGGTACGCCAAACAGACGGCTGTATTCGCGGCTGAACTGGGACGGGCTTTCATATCCAACCTTGTAAGCCGCACTGGATACGTCCTGGTGTTCATTGAGCATCAATCGCCTCGCCTCGTTCAGTCGCAGCCATTTCTGGTACTGCAAGGGGCTCATTGTGGTGAGTTGACGGAAGTGGTGGTGAAAGGTCGGAGTGCTCATCTGCACTCGGGCTGCAAGTTCATCGACGCGAAGCGCTGAGGTGTAATTCAACTTCAGCCAATCGATGGCTTTGGCGATCCGATAACCTTGGCCATCGACAGAAGTTATTTGTCGTAGCCGGCTCGCCTGATCACTCTGCAAGAGACGGTAGTGAATCTCGCGTTGAATCAAGGGGGCCAGAACAGGAATGGATTCCGGCTCATCGAGCAGTGCTAATAAGCGCTCGAATGACGCCAGCATTGCAGGGGTCACTGAACCAATTCCTACCCCCTTCGCAACTGATCGATCACGGGTTGGCGGTAGGTCACTTTGTGCTATCAGCTCAGCCAGCATGCGCAGATCGAGCTTCAAAGTGAGTCCCAGGCATGGCTGTTCCGGGCTTGCCGCCAGCACTTGCGAATTGGCAGGCAAGTCCAATGAGGTGATCAGAAATCGCGACGTGTCATACGGGTAGCCTTCGCCGCCTACCCAGAGCTGTTTCTCACCCCGGGCGACGAGGATGATGCTTGGCTCCACCATGCAGACGACGGGCGGCGATGGATGTTCGCGCCTGAAGAAGCCGAGGCCCGTAATGGGCGTTCCGTAATCACCTGGTTTCGGGATCTGCGCGCCGATGATCTGCGCAAGCGTTTCTTGCGGCGATGTCTGTTGCGGTGCGGTGCCGTGTTTGATCGTCATGTTCGTCTAGTACCTCTTCGCTGAACTCTAACTCGCCAGTTCACGACCGTCCTGCAAAAAAACAGAGACTCATAGGATCAGGCAAGTAATCCAGCGATATGCACTACAGGGAGTATGGGCAGAACCGGAGAATGTTCATCCGACAAACCCATTGAGGAATCTCCCATGACGTCAAGTATTGCTTCGTGATCGACAACGCCATGTTGGCTGATTAAGCACTGGGTCAAAGCACTCCAGCAAACTACAACTCAATCGAAAGGACTATCCGGTGAAAGGAATTTTTCTTGCCCTGGGGCTTCTCGTTGCCTCTTTTTCTTCAATGGGAGCCGATATGTCAAACGGCGCGGACAACTTCTACAAAAGCGAGAAAGTGACCGTTGAAAAGGTTACCTTCAAGAATCAATACGGTATGAAGGTAGCGGGCAACCTGTTCACCCCGAAAGACCTCGCCTCCAAATCCAGGAACGCCGCCATCATCGTCGGCCATCCAATGGGGGCGGTGAAAGAGCAGAGTGCGAACTTGTACGCCACCAAAATGGCCGAACAAGGATTTGTCACCCTGTCCCTGGATTTATCCTTCTGGGGTGAGAGCGAGGGCACGCCTCGCCAGGCCGTCTCGCCCGATATTTACGCAGAAGACTTCAGTGCCGCCGTGGACTTTCTCGGCACTCACCCAATTGTCGATCCTGAGCGAATCGGCGTCCTCGGCATCTGCGGCAGTGGCAGCTTCGCTATCAGTGCGGCCAAGATTGATCCGCGTATGAAGGCCATTGCCACCGTCAGCATGTACGACATGGGTGCGGCCAACCGTAACGGTCTCAAACACGCAGTGACTGCGGAACAACGCCAGCAGATCATTCGCGACGCCACCGAGCAGCGCTATGCCGAATTCCAGGGTGGCGAAATCCGCTACACCGGCGGCACGCCGCTCAAACTGACCGGCAATGCCGTGGGTGACGAGTTCTACGATTTTTATCGCACCCACCGAGGCGAAGTCACTCCGGCCGGCGCATCGCCGCAGACAACCACCATGCCGACGCTGACCAGCAACGTGAAGTTCATGAACTTCTATCCGTTCAATGACATCGAGACTATCTCCCCTCGCCCGCTGCTGTTCATTGCCGGCGCCCAGGCACACTCACGCGAGTTCAGTGAGGACGCCTACAAGCGGGCCGCCGAGCCTAAAGAGTTGCTCATTATTCCAGATGCCGGACACGTGGATCTTTACGACCGGGTCAACCTCATTCCATTCGCCAAGTTGACCACGTTCTTCAAAAGCACCCTGAAGTAGTCTGATCGGTGCCCTGGCCGGGCATCACTTCTCTCGTAGCCTCGTCCTTGGGGCTACGACGCTTCGCGCAATACAGGATTCAACCAATGACTGATCACCTCCTCCCTGTGCCCCATAAATCATGGGGCGCCGTATTCGCCATGTCCCTCGCCGCCTTCGTGCTGGTGGCATCGGAGTTCATGCCCGTCAGCCTGCTGACACCGATTGCCGCAGATCTACACGTCACCGAGGGACAAGCCGGCCAGGGAATCTCCGTTTCGGGGCTGTTTGCCTTGTTCACCAGTCTTCTGATCGCATCGGTGGCTGCGCGGGTTGACCGCAAACCGCTGCTCCTTTCACTGACACTGCTTATGATCCTTTCTGGAACAGTGGTCGTGTTCGCCCCGAACTACTGGGTGTTCATGACCGGCCGCGCGCTGATCGGTGTTGCGATAGGTGGATTCTGGTCATTGTCGGCGGCAACCGCCATGCGCCTGGTGCCTGATGACCAGATCACTCGCGCAATGGCCATCGTCAACGGCGGCAACGCTTTGGCGACGGTTATTGCAGCGCCATTGGGCAGTTTTCTCGGCGCCCTGATTGGCTGGCGCGGTGCATTCTTGTGCGTCATCCCAGTCGCGATAGTCGCTTGTGTATGGCTGTCGTTAAGCCTTCCACCGATGAAATCGCAAAGCGGTTCAGGCACTGGCAACGTCTTCAAGTTGATGAAACGCACGCCGGTCGCGTTAGGAATGGTGGCGGTCAGCGTGTTTTTCATGGGCCAGTTCATGCTGTTTACCTATTTGCGCCCGTTTCTTGAAACGGTCACGCACGTCAGTGTTTCCATGCTGTCGTTGATGTTGCTCATCCTGGGTATTGCGGGCCTCGCAGGAACCTTCCTGATTGAAGCGTTCTTGAAAAATGGCCTGCATCGAACCCTCATCGTCATCCCGATCTTGATGGCGGTGATTGCACTGGCGCTTGTTTCATTCGGTAGCTCGGCGGCTACCACGACTGTTTTGCTTGGCCTCTGGGGACTGGTTGCGACTGCTGCGCCCGTGGGATGGTGGACATGGCTGGCGAGAACGTTGCCAGACGCTGCTGAAGCGGGAGGCGGCTTAATGGTGGCGATCATCCAACTGGCAATTGCGTCTGGCGCAACCGTTGGCGGGCTGGTCTTTGACTTGAGCGGCTATCGAGCGACCTTCGAGTTGAGCGCCACTGTGCTGGGCGTGGCGGCCGTTTTTGCCTTCCTGGCTGCACGCGCAGCATCGCGGGAGCCTCTTGCCGCGACGAGCATCGCTTGAAATACCACAAGACACGCCAAGGCGTATCTTGTGGTTTCGGGGGAGAAAGTGACGATGGATCGGACATGTAGGAGCCAGCGGTGCGGCAAGCTGGGCTCCTACAAATCAAACTCACTTGGTCAGCCAGGACTCGACAGTGGCAGAGCCGAATTTGGATTTCCATTCCCTCAGTCTCTTCTGGTTGCCGCCCTTGGTCTCGACGACTTCGCCAGTGTTTGGATTTTTGTAGATCTTCACCTGGCGCGGCTTGCGTGTGCCGGATTTCGGCGCGGTTACTGATGCGCGACGACCCGTTTGTGGCTCAAGAAGATTGATCACGTCTTTCAGGCTATAGCCGTATTTGGCTAGCAAATCACGCAGCTTCTTTTCGAAATCAATTTCCTTTTGAAGGCCTGCATCACCTTTCAGTGCCTCGAGCACCTGGAGCTGTTTAGCCAGATGTTTTTCCAGTTCACGGAACTCTGCAAGCTTGGACATGTAAAACCTCATATGTGTTTTGTATGGACATGTGACAGAGCCAGCTAAAGAAAAGTCCCCCCTACAATGGAGTCATACCCTGTCGGCCATTTCTTTTTGCTGTTCAGAATCCCAAAAGCCATCTTCGATGAGACTGACTGGCGATAAATCTGTTCGATGGGCTATTTCCCGACGTTGAGCATGGCAATCAGGGCTATGGTCAATGTGTTGAGCAGATCAAGGAGTTTCCGATGGCCGACTCAAGCAAGAAAATGAGCCTCATGGGGCTCACCACTCTGGTGACGGTGAACATGATGGGGTCGGGCATCATCATGTTGCCGACGAGCATGGCCCAACTCGGGGCCGTTTCGTTGCTGTCATGGATCGTCACTGCCGTCGGTTCGATGGCCATCGCTTACTGCTTTTCCCAGTGCGGCATTTACTGCCTGCGCTCAGGCGGGTTGTCTGCCTACACTGAAGAAGCGCACGCCAAATCAGGCTTCTTCCTCTGTTCGTATCTGTACTTTCTCTCGCTGAGCATCGCCAACGTGGCCGTCGCCATCTCCGCGGTGGGCTACATGACATCGTTCGTGCCCTGGCTGGGCAGTGGCGCCATCCCTCTGTTCATCGGTACGGTTGGCCTGCTCTGGTTGACCACCGTGGCCAACTTCGGTGGCCCCGGTATCACCGGCAAGATTGGCGCGATTACCGTGTGGGGGGTGATCATCCCGGTGGCAGGCTTGAGCATCATCGGTTGGTTCTGGTTCAAGCCCGATGTGCTGATTGCCGCCTGGAATCCGAACAACCTGCCGATCTCCGACGCCATCAGTAAGGCTATTCCCCTTACTCTGTGGGCTTTTCTTGGCATGGAGTCGGCGGCACAGGCCTGCGATGCAGTGGAAGATCCCAAGCGCACCGTACCGTTGGCCTGCCTGTTCGGCACGCTGGGTGCGGCAGTGGTGTATGTGCTGTCGACTACGGTCATTCAGGGCATCATCCCCAATGCCGAACTGGCCAACTCTTCGGCGCCCTTCGCGCTCGTCTATGCACATATGTTCAACCCCGTGGTCGGCAACATTGTCATGGCGCTGGCAGTGATGGCTTGTATCGGTTCGCTGCTGGGCTGGCAGTTCACCCTGGCGCAAACGGCCAAGATGACCGCTGATCAAGGGATGTTTCCGAAACTGTTCAGCAAGGTCAGCACACAGAACGCGCCCATTGTCGGCATGATCGTCTGCGGCGTCTTGCAGACCTTGATGGCACTGTCGACCATCTCGCCCAATGCCAGCGCCCAGTTCGGGAAGCTCGTCAGCCTGGCGGCAGTGACCAACCTGATCCCATACGTGACAGCCGCCACCGGCCTGCTGGTCATGATGTACAAAGCCAAAGTCAGTACGGGGGTCTACACACGCAACACGACGCTATTACTGATCGCCGTGGCCTATTCGTTGTACGCCCTTTATGCCTGCGGCAAAGATGCCGTTTTCGGTGGACTCATTGTCCTTACATTCGGCTACCTGCTTTATGGCTTCCTCTCCAAGCGTTTTGTCGATGCGTCTCCAACCGCTCAGACCAGGGCGGGCAATCCTTAGCTGTAATCGTCAAGACAGCACAGACATCCGAATGCGGGGCGCCAAGGATATGAACGTACAACTGACCAAAGCCACTAACTTGCTGTTCGTCTGCCTGCTCACAATGGTGCCGGTACTGGCTGGTGCCAATACCCTTGAACGCGTGCAGGCGAGCAATACCTTCACCCTTGGTTACCTGCCGGACTTCGCACCTTTTAGCGTCCAGGAAGGTGACAAAGCCAGCGGTTATGCGATCGAGCTTTGTCTGAAGGTTGCCGACAAAATCAAGACCGGACTGGGTTTGCCCGCGATGCAGGTACGTTACCGACCCGTCTCCGTCAACGACGAGATGAGTGCCGTGAGCTCGGGCGAGATCGACATCCTCTGTACGCCGACGCCCCCCACATTGGAGCGACGCAAGCGTGTGAGCTTCTCGGTTCCGATCTACACCGCCGGCCTCTCGGCAGTGGTGCGCCAGGAAGCGCCTGAGGCGTTGCTCAATGTACTTAATGGCAAAGTAGCCCATACCGGACCGACCTGGCGTGCGACCATCAATCATGGGCTGGCCAACCAAACCTATGCCGCCACCGCAGGTGGCGTCACCGAGGCATGGATCCGTCAACAGATGCGATTACTCGGTGTGGTAGCCACCCTGGTCACAGTCGAGAACACTGAAGCGGGCCTCAAACTGGTCGCCGAAGGCAAAGCCGATGCCTTCTTCGCCGAACGCATGATGCTGAAGAATCTCCTCGCCAATCACTATTCCGCAGGGAATCTGGTCCTGCTGGATCGAGTTTTTGAGTACTCGCCGACTGCAATGGCGGTGGATCGAGACGATGAAGATTTCCGTTTGCTGGTCGACACCGCGCTGAGTGAAATGTATCGATCGGGCGAGATCGAGCAGGCATACGGCACCTACCTGGAAGGCATTACCGACACGGACAAAAAGCTGTTCAAGGTCTATGCGATACCGTAGAGGCAATCCTGAAAAGTACAATAACCATCGCGGGCAAGCCTGCTCCCGCGGGGTTTTGTGAACGCCACAAAATCCCGTGTAGGAGCGAGGCTTGCCCGCGAAGAGGCCATCAAACTCAACACAAATCGATCAGGCTCGTCGCACCTGCAGCAACTGCGCCGCACACGATGCAATCCGCTGGCACGCATCCGCCAGCCTCACCTGATCCACCACCAGGCCAATGCGAATATGCCCCGCCGCGCTCGGCCCGAAGGCTTCGCCCGCCAGCACCGACACGCCGTACCCTTCCAGCAAACGCTCGGCAAAATCTTGCGCACCGAGCCCGGTCTGGCGCACATCGACCATCACGAACATCCCGCCATCCGGTTTGATCGGCCGGATACCCGGGCAACCGCTTAGCCTTGCGCACACCAGATCGCGACGCTGGCGATATTCCTCGCGCATCAGTGCCACTTCCGGCAAGTCTTTATCGAGCGCTACTTGCGCGGCGTTCTGGACGAAATCCGGAAGGCCGAACAGCATGCACAGCGACAGATGCATCAAATGTTCAGCCAACGGTTTAGGGCCGATCATCCAGCCCACCCGCCAGCCGGTCATGGCATGGGATTTGGACAGACTGTTGATCGTCGCGGTGCGCTCGGCCATGCCCGGCAGACTGGCCGGGCTGATGTGCTCGCCCTCAAACAACAGGTCGCTGTAGACCTCGTCGCTGATCAGCCAAAGGTCATGCCGCACACACAACGCTGCCAACGCTTGCCAGCTCTTCAACGACAGACTGGCACCGGAGGGATTATTCGGGCTGTTGAGCAAAATGACGCGGGTTTTTGAGGTGATCAGCGCCGCGACATCCGCCGGTTCAACCCGAAAGCCATTTTCCGGACGCACCGCCACCGGCACCACGCTGGCTCCGCAGGCACCGAACACGCCTTCATAGGTCACATACATCGGTTCGGCGACGATCACTTCATCGCCAGGGTCGAGCAGGCATTGGGCAACCGAATACACCGCGCACTGCGCGCCAGGCAGTACGATCACATGGTCGGCATCCACCAATTGGCCGCTGCGCCGCTGATGACGGCTGGCGATGCTACTGCGCAGCGCGCGGGTGCCGCGTACATCCGAGTAATGGGTGTCACCCGCCAACAGGCTATCGATGGCGGCGTGAATGATCGGCAGCGGCGTGTCGAAATCCGGGTCGCCAATGGAAAGCAGCAACACGTCGACGCCCTGCTCGCGCAATTCCAGCGCTCGATCATGAATCTTCCAGGCTGCGGCTCCGTCACCATCGATTCGTTGGGTCAAGGCTGAATAGCGCATGTACTTCTCCTAACGCGCGAGTTCCAGTTTCAACCCTATCTCAAATCACGAAACGCGCCACCATCGCATTCAAATCAACCGCCAATCGCGACAGTTCGTGGGTGGCTGCACTGGTCTGGTTGGCACCGGCGGCAGACTGAGTGGCCAGGTCGCGAATGTTCACAAGATTGCGGTCGACTTCACGGGACACCTGAGCCTGTTCTTCCGAGGCGCTGGCGATCACCAGGTTGCGTTCGTTGATCAGTTGAATCGATTGGGTGATCTGCTCCAGGGCGATACCCGCCGCACGAGCCATTTCCAGCGTGCTTTGGGTGCGCTGATTGCTTTGCTGCATTGACGAGACCGCTTCGCCGGTGCCGTTCTGGATGCCGGCGACCATCTTCTCGATTTCCTGGGTCGACTGCGCGGTGCGATGGGCCAACGCCCGGACCTCGTCCGCCACCACCGCAAAGCCACGCCCGGCTTCCCCGGCACGGGCCGCTTCGATCGCGGCGTTGAGGGCCAGCAGGTTGGTCTGTTCGGCGATGGCACGAATCACGTCCAGCACTTTGCCAATGTCCCGGCCCTGAGTCGCCAGGCCCTCGATCATCAACGCGGTGTTTTGCACGTCGTGGGTCATGGTCTGGATCGCGTCGACGGTTTCCACCACCCGGTCACGACCTTCGCGAGCCGCTTGGGTCGACTGGTTCGAGGCTTCGGAGGTCGACACCGCGTTGCGCGCCACTTCTTCCACGGCGGCGGTCATTTCGTTGACGGCGGTGGCCGCCTGTTCGATTTCGTTGTTTTGCTGTTGCAGGCCCCGTGACGCTTCTTGCGTCACGGTACTGAGTTCCTCCGCGGCAGCACCCAGTTGCGTCGCGGAGCCGGCGATCTGTTCGATGGTCTTGCGCAGGTTGGTCTGCATGGCGGCCAAGGCGCCGAGCAAACGCGCCGGTTCGTCGTTGCCGTCGACCTCGATGACCTTGCTCAGGTTGCCGCCAGCAATGGTTTCGGCCGCGAGCACCGCACGGTTCAGCGGTGTGAGGATGCTGCGGGTCAACAGCCAGGCCAGCAGCACGGTCAGCAACGAAGCCATTACCGCCACCGTCACGATGCCGATAAAGGCTTCGCTGTAATGCTCACCCGCCTTGGCCGACGCGGCTTTGGCATCGGCGGCGTTGAGCGCCACCAGTTTGTTCAGTTGCTCGCCCATCTGATCGGTGCCTTCCTTGATCCGGGTATTGATCAGGGCACGCATCTCCTCCAGTTTGTTCTGCCGCGACAGGTCCAGCATTTGGCTCTGGGCCTGCATGTAGTTGTCGAGGGTTGTCGCGAAGGTTTTGTACAGCGCGGCTTCTTCAGGGCCGGCCGGCAAGGCGGCATAGCTGGCTTGGGCGCTGCGCACCTTGTCGACGAGCACGCTGATGCGGGTCTGGGCTTCCTGCAACGCCGCCGGATCACGGTTGACCAGTACGCGGAACGAGAGAATCCGCAGCCGCAGAACGTTCTCTGTCACGTTACCCAGAAACCCGATGCTGGGTAACTGCGTCATTTCCATATCGACAGAGGCCTGGCGAATGATCGACATGCGGTTCACCGCAAACACACCCAGCACGATCACTAGCAAGGCAATGAAGGCGAAACCCAGGAAAGCTCGAGGCGCGATTTTCAGATTACGCAGTGACATAGGATGATCTCGGTAATTGAGGCGGCGAGCATCCTTGCGGGGGATCACTGTTCGGGCGGGCGATGGCGCGCGCACCTTTCAGTTTGGCGCCACTGTTGTAATAGGTTTGTGTGCGCCTGTTAGCTGTATCGGCCGGGGTTGAGGTTTGTTGCAGGGGTTGGAGAAATATTTTTCAAGGGAGGCAGGAGTGTTTCAGTGGTGAAACACTCGTTAGCTTAAATGCAGAACCTGTGGGAGCGGGCTTGCTCGCGAAGGCGGCGGTACAGTCAACAATGATGTTGCCTGACGCACCGCTTACGCGAGCAAGCCCGCTCCCACATGGATTGCGTTTAACTGACGGGCATTGGTCAGGCCTTGCGGGCCGCCACCCGCCACACCCGCGCAATATCACGGGCGCGATCACGCAACAAACGCGGTGCTTCAGCGCAGGCCTGCTCCAATGTCATCGGTCCGCAGGCCAAGGCAAAGGCCGCATCGATGCCATGCTCGTACAGCGCCTGATACCCCTCGCCCAAGGTGCCGGCGATGACGATGACCGGCACGCCGTGCTGGCGTGAGATGCGCGCCACGCCAAACGGGGTTTTGCCGCGCAACGTCTGGGCATCGAAACGACCTTCGCCCGTGATCACCAGATCGGCGCCCTTGACCGCCTCGGCCAGCCCCACCAATTCGGCGACCACTTCCACCCCAGCCTGAAATTGCGCACCGAGAAACGCCTTGGCGGCAAACCCCAAGCCGCCCGCCGCGCCGCTGCCCGGTTCGTCGCGCACGTCCTTGTCCAAAGCTGGTGCGCAGAGTTCAGCAAAGTGCTCGAGGGCCTGGTCCAGTTGCTCGACCTGTTCGGGTGTTGCACCTTTCTGCGGGCCAAAAATCGCTGAGGCACCATGAGGGCCGCACAGCGGGTTATTGACGTCAGCGGCGATGTCGAAGCGCACCTTGGCCAGACGCGGATCTATCTCACTCAGATCGAGGCGGGCCAATTGCGCCAGGGCCAGGCCACCCGGCACCAGGGTTTGGTCCTGAGCGTCCAGCAGTTTCACACCCAAGGCCTGCATTGCCCCGGCGCCGCCGTCGTTGGTGGCGCTGCCGCCAATCGCCAGGATCACCCGTTGCGCGCCGGCATCCAGCGCGGCGCGGATCAATTCACCGGTGCCGTAGGTGCTGCTGGTGCAGGCATCGCGCAGGTTCGGCGCAACCAGTTGCAGGCCACTGGCCTCGGCCATTTCGATGATCGCGGTGTGACTCTGTGGCAACCAGCCCCACGCGGCATCGACCGTGGCACCCAGCGGCCCGCGAACATGGGTACGGCGCAGTTCGCCGTCGCATGCGGCCAGAATCGATTCGACCGTGCCTTCCCCGCCATCAGCCATCGGGCACTTGATCAAGTGTGCATCCGGCCAGACTTCCGCCAACCCCAGCGCAATGGCCTCGGCCACACCTTGAGCACTCAGGCTGTCCTTGAACGAATCGGGGGCGATGACGATTTTCATGCGAATTCTCCAGTTTCAATGCGTCCATGCTGCCAGCCGCCATCAACAATAACGCCGGTCCGCTGCACAAGCAGGTATGAGGATTATTGTTCATTTCCACAAAACCCAGGATTGATAGCGATTGGGATGGCCTCTTCGCGGGCAAGCCTCGCTCCTACAGTGGGTGCGGCGCTCTTGTAGGAGCGAGGCTTGCCCGCGAAGGCGTCCTTACAATCACCTCCTCTCTAATTAGTTTGCGGCAGAAGCTGAACACCCAGATACAGCGCCAACATCCCATCCAACCGCAACGGATCAACCCCACTCAACTCGGCGATCCGCTCCATGCGGTAACGCAAACTGTTGCGATGGATGCCCAAGGCATCGGCGCAGGCCTGGCTCTGGCCGTCGTGTTCGCACCAACTGCGCAGGGTCGCCAGCAGTTGGCCGTTGCCATCCTTGGCGATGACTTTGCGCAGCGGACGCAGCAGTTCATCCAGCGCATCGTCGTTGCGGTGCCGCCAGAGCATTACCGGTAGCCGATAGCGGTTCAGCGTCAGCAAGCGCGAATGCGGCAACACATCACGCCCGTAGGCCAGCAAATCACCGACCCGACGATAGCAACGGCGCAATCCCGACAATCCATCGGCCTGCCCGCCCACGGCAATGCGCAAAATATTCCAGCCGAGGCCATCGAGCTTCTCCAGCAGCCGATCATTTTCGATCGCAGGCGTCGCCGGTCGGCACCACAGCAACGAAGACTTGGCCGAGCTCACGCACCAACTGTCCGGATAACGCGACATCAGCCAGGCGCTGAGCGCTTCGACGGTTTGGCCCGGGCCGTGTTCCAGGCCCAACTCGAACAGATACGGCACCCGCGTCAACTGCGGTTTGAGCCCCAGCTGCTGCGCTTCGTCCAGCAACCGCGGCGAATCCCCCGCCTCGCTGAGCAGCAGAGCCAGCAGATCATCGCAACGCTGGCGCCGCCATTGCTGCTCGGCCTGCTGATTGCGCTGGCCCACCAGCATCTCGGCGGTCATTCGCACCAGCTCGGCGTAGGTGCGCAATTGCTCGGGTTCGCCGGTAATGCCCAGCACACCAATCAAACGCTGATCGAGCAACAGCGGCAGGTTGATGCCCGGTTGCACGCCTTTGAGGTGAATCGCTGTTTGCGCGTCGATCTCCACCACGCGCCCGTTGGCCAATACCAATTGCGCGCCTTCGTGGCGAGTGTTGATGCGCTCCGGTTCGCCGCTGCCGAGTATCAGCCCCTGGCTGTCCATGACATTGACGTTGTACGGCAGGATGGCCATCGCCCGGTCGACGATGTCCTGGGCCAGGTCGTGATCGAGTTCGAACATAGCGCGGTTCCTTGAGAACGTGATGGAACGGGTTGTTCACCCGCACAGGCCTTGGTCGTAAACCCTGTGCTCAGGCACAAAGACAACCACCCAAGGGGTGGCCGAGACTCACTGGGCGATCAACGTTACCCTTGCGTCGCAAAAAATCATAATAAAGAGAGAGCCCGCCATGTCACAGAGCGCCGCAGCTACCCTGGCCACCGCTGACGACAAAAACGCCGTTTACAAACGCATTACCCTGCGCTTGATCCCCTTCATCTTCATCTGCTACCTGTTCAATTACCTCGACCGGGTGAACGTCGGGTTCGCCAAACTGCAGATGCTCGACGCACTGAAATTCAGCGAAACCGTGTACGGCCTCGGTGCCGGGATCTTCTTCATCGGCTACGTGCTGTGCGGCGTACCGAGCAACCTGGCCCTGACCAAATTCGGCCCGCGACGCTGGATCGCGCTGATGATGATCACTTGGGGCACGCTGTCGACCTGCCTGCTGTTCGTCACCACTCCGACCGAGTTCTACACCTTGCGCCTGTTTACCGGTGCGGCCGAAGCCGGGTTTTTTCCGGGCGTGGTGCTTTACCTCTCGCAATGGTTCCCGACATTCCGTCGTGGCCGCATCATGGCGCTGTTCATGTCGGCGATCCCGGTGTCCGGCCTGCTCGGCAGCCCGTTTTCCGGCTGGATCCTCAACCACTTCGGCGCAGGCCAGGCTGGTTTGGCAGGCTGGCAGTGGATGTTCCTGTTGCAAGGCATTCCGACCGTTATCCTCGGCGCCCTCGCCTACTTCCTGCTCAGCGACAGTTACGCCAACGCCAAGTGGCTGACCCCCTACGAGCGTTCGGTGCTTGAGGCCGATCACGCGCAAGACCTGGCCAGCAAACCGAAAACCGCCACTGATTCCCTGCTGGCGGTGTTCAAGAACCCGGCGATCTGGGCCTTTGGCCTGATTTATTTCTGCATCCAGAGCGGCGTCTACGCGATCAACTTCTGGTTGCCGTCGATCATCAAGAACCTCGGTTTCAGCGATAACCTGGTGATTGGTTGGCTCAGTGCGATTCCGTATCTGCTGGCGGCGGTGTTCATGTTGATGGTCGGTCGCTCGGCAGATTTGCGCAAAGAACGCCGCTGGCACTTGGTGGTGCCGATGCTGATGGGCGCGGTGGGTCTGTTGATTGCGGTGAACTTCGCCGCTAACCCGGCCATCGCCATTCTCGGGCTGACCATCGCCACCATGGGCGCCCTCACCGGCCTGCCGATGTTCTGGCCCGTGCCGACCGCTATGCTCAGCGCGGGTGCGGCAGCCGGTGGGTTGGCGTTGATCAACTCCATGGGGCAGATGGCGGGTTTTCTTAGCCCGTACCTGGTGGGTTGGGTCAAGGACAGCACCGGGTCGACTGATGCGGCGCTGTATCTGCTGGCGGGTGTGATTGTTTGTGGGAGTTTGCTGGCGTTGCGCATGACGCGGACGTTGCGGGTTTAAAAGGGCAATCAGGCCTGATAATTCCGATTGCTCCCAGTCACGGTTCTGGTATTTGATTAGGGCTTTCTGACCGGTAAAAGGATTTCGTCATGAGCTATCGCACGCTGGGTCATTCGGGTTTACAGGTGTCGACCCTCACATTGGGCACCATGATGTTCGGCGAGCAGACCAGCACCGAAGATTCCCTGCGAATCATCGACAAGGCCTGGGACCAGGGCATCAACTTCATCGACACTGCGGACGTGTACACCAACGGCCGTTCCGAAGAGATCGTCGGCGAAGCGATCGCCAGTCGGCGGCAGGAATGGGTACTGGCCACCAAGGTCGGCTTCGGACCGGTGGACGGTATGCCGAACCGCAGCGGCCTGAGCCGCAAGCACCTGTTCAATGGCATCGACGCCAGCCTGACGAGGTTGGGCACCGATTATCTGGACATCTATTACCTGCACCGCGAAGACCACAACACGCCGCTGGACGTCACGGTGTCCGCCATTGGCGATTTGATCCGCCAGGGCAAGATCCGTTACTGGGGCCTGTCGAACTACCGTGGCTGGCGTATCGCTGAAGTGATTCGTGTGGCTGACAAACTCGGTGTCGATAGACCGATCATCAGCCAGCCGCTGTACAACATCGTCAACCGTCAGGCGGAAACCGAGCAGATCACTGCCGCGCAAAACTATGGCCTCGGTGTGGTGCCATACAGCCCGCTGGCGCGCGGTGTGCTCAGCGGCAAGTACGCGCCCGACGTGACGCCGGACGCCAACAGCCGCGCGGGTCGTCAGGACAAACGCATCCTGGAAACCGAATGGCGGGTGGAGTCGTTACGCATTGCCCAACAGATCCAGGAATACACGCAGGGCCGTGGCGTGGGCATCGTCGAGTTCGCGATTGCCTGGGTACTGAACAATGGCGCTGTGACTTCGGCCATCGTCGGGCCTCGCACTGAGGAACAGTGGGATGCGTACACCAAGGCGCAGGCGGTGAAGATCACGGCTGAGGACGAGGCGTTTATTGATTCGCTGGTGACACCGGGGCACGCGTCGACGCCGGGGTTCAATGACGTGAGCCATTTTGTGCCGGGACGTAAACCGCGTACGGCTTGAGATTTAACGCGAGCAGGCTAGCTTCCACAGGATTCTTGTTGACCGAAATATTGTGTACACCACCGGCAAAAATGTGGGAGCGGGCTTGCTCGCGAAGACGGCTTCACATTCAGCATTGATGTTGACTGGCAGTCCGTTTTCGCGAGCAAGCCCGCTCCCACAGGGTTTTGTGTGGGCCGCAGGCATTGAGTACACACCGGAAAATTGTGGGAACGGGCTTGCCCTCGATGGCGGTTTTGCATCCACCATTTGTCTGTGCTTCTGCCACACTCGATGGGTGTTGATCGTTCGGACAATATTCGCTTCGAAAACCACGTATCCTCCGCACCCGTTTCACGTTCAACCTCGCGAGGACAGTTTGTCTAAAGGTATCGCTCTATCGGTTACAGCCTCGATGCTGTTTGCCGTCATGTATTACTACACATCGCTGCTCTCCCCCTTGAGCGGCGTAGAAATCTTCGGTTGGCGGATGCTGCTGACCGCGCCGTGCATGACGGTGTTCATGGTGGTGTCCGGTGAGTGGAAGCGCGTGGTCGAGATTGTTCGGCGGCTGGCTGGCAAGCCGAAGCTGATTGTCGGGCTGGTTGGCTCCGCAGTGCTGCTGGGCCTGCAACTCTGGTTGTTCATGTGGGCACCGCTCAACGGTTATAGCCTCGACGTGTCGCTGGGGTATTTCCTGTTGCCGCTGTCCATGGTCTTGACCGGGCGAATCGTCTATGGCGAGCGCCTTTCCTATCTGCAGAAAATCGCCGTGTTCTTCGCCAGCCTCGGCGTGCTAAACGAGCTGTATCAGGTCGGCGGTTTTTCCTGGGCGACCTTGCTGGTGGTGGTCGGCTATCCGATCTATTTCATCCTGCGCAAACGCCTGGCGACAGACAACCTTGGCGGGCTCTGGCTGGACATGGCGTTGATGCTGCCAGTGGCGTTCTGGTTCGTGCAGGGCGGCGAGCAAGGTTTTGACGTGTTTGATCAACATCCGTGGCTGTCGCTGTTGATCCCGATACTCGGGGTGATCAGTGCTTCGGCGCTGGTGGTCTACATCATTGCCAGTCGGTTGCTGCCGTTCAGCCTGTTCGGGTTGTTGAGTTATGTAGAGCCGGTGCTGTTGCTCGGCGTTGCGTTACTGTTGGGGGAAAGTATCAAGGCCGGCGAATGGCTGACCTATATTCCGATCTGGTTGGCGGTGTTGGTGTTGGTGTTTGAAGGGTTCAAGCATCTGGTCCGGCAACGACGCCGGCCGATGTAATTGTAGGAGCGAGGCTTGCCCGCGAAGCTTTTAGCGTCCTCAACGTCCCCTTCGCGGGCAAGCCTCGCTCCTACAAGGGTTTTTGCATGATCCAAAAATGGTTTTGCATGATCCAAAAAAAGCCCGGCCAGCATTGCTGCTGACCGGGCTTTTTCACGCCTGAACCGGGTTAATCGGTAGAGAGCACACCCCGACGAACCTGATCACGCTCGATGGATTCGAACAGTGCCTTGAAGTTGCCTTCGCCGAAGCCATCGTCG
The DNA here is from genome assembly GCF_019218905.1 of Pseudomonas sp. PDM24. Taxonomy (NCBI): domain Bacteria; kingdom Pseudomonadati; phylum Pseudomonadota; class Gammaproteobacteria; order Pseudomonadales; family Pseudomonadaceae; genus Pseudomonas; species Pseudomonas sp. PDM24. The sequence goes on from NZ_JAHUWR010000001.1 coordinate 1,522,539, forward strand.
CCTTTACGCTGGATGAATTCAAAGAACACCGGGCCCATCAGGGTTTCCGAGAAGATCTGCAGCAGCAGACGCTTGTCGCCCGATTCGGACGAACCATCCAGCAGAATGCCCCGCGCTTGCAATTCGTTGACCGGCTCGCCGTGGTTCGGCAAACGGCCTTCGAGCATTTCGTAGTAGGTGTCTGGCGGCGGTGTCATGAAGCGCATGCCAATGCTTTTCAAGTGATCCCAGGTCTTGATCAGGTCATCGCTGAGGAAGGCCACGTGCTGGATGCCCTCCCCGTTGAACTGCATCAGGAACTCTTCGATCTGCCCGGCGCCCTTGGAGGACTCTTCGTTCAGCGGGATACGGATCATGCCGTCCGGCGCGGTCATGGCCTTGGAGGTCAGGCCGGTGTATTCGCCTTTGATGTCGAAATAGCGGATTTCACGGAAGTTGAACAGCTTCTCGTAGAAGTTGGCCCAGTAAGCCATGCGACCGCGATACACGTTGTGGGTCAGGTGATCGATGATCTTCAGGCCGGCTCCGACCGGGTTGCGGTCAACGCCTTCGATGAACACGAAGTCGATGTCATAGATCGAACTGCCTTCGCCGAAACGGTCAATCAGGTACAGCGGCGCGCCGCCAATGCCTTTGATCGCCGGCAGGTGCAGCTCCATCGGACCGGTTTCGATATGGATCGGCTGGGCACCGAGTTCCAGGGCACGCTTGTAGGCCTTTTGCGAATCCTTGACGCGGAACGCCATGCCGCACACCGACGGGCCATGTTCGGCCGCGAAGTACGACGCCACGCTGTTGGGTTCGTTGTTGAGGATCAGGTTGATCGCGCCCTGGCGATACAGGTGCACGTCTTTGGAACGGTGGGTCGCGACCTTGCTGAAGCCCATGATCTGGAAGATCGGCTCCAGGGTGTTAGGGGTCGGCGATGCGAATTCGATGAACTCAAAGCCCATCAGGCCCATTGGGTTTTCGTATAAATCTGCCATGGTTGGCGCCTCATCATTTTCTTGTCAATTAACGGATCGTTAGTTGCTAGCAATGCTGAGACCGGCGGGTGGCGCGCAGGAGATGCCCCGCACGCTGCGGGCGAGGAAGTCACCGTAGATCAATTGAAACCCAAAACTCTTCATTGTCGACCCAAGGCTCTTGCGGGCGAGGCTTCTGCTGCCAGAAGACGATTATTCTTATATGCGTAACCCGATTCTACACAGCGTAAATCAGTTTGTCCGCCTTCTTATAAAATCCCCCTTTTTGTAGCGTGCGCAAGCGGTTTGTTGCACAGAAAAATCCCCGCCAGGATCAGCCCGCCGCCAAGGCACATCACCAGTGTCAATTGCTCACCCAGCAACAATGCGCCAAACAGGACGGCAGTCAGCGGGTTCAAGGCAATGAACACACCCGAACGCGTCGCACCGATTTTGCGGATACCGTCGTAATAACCAATATAGGCCAATGCCGAACCCAGTACGCCCAGGTACAGCAGGCTCAACCATTGTTGCGTGCCGAGTTCAGCCAGTGCTGTGACACTCAGCTCACCACGCACGGCGCTGGTCACCCAGAGCATCAGCGTGCCCAGCAAAATCGAGTACGTCACCGTCTGCAACGGCCCCAACGTTTGATTCAGGCCTTTGGAGAACAGAGAATAAATGCCCCAGCCGAGCACGCAGCCGAAGATCAACAGATCGCCGATCCAGGCATCAGTAGCACCGGCCAGTAACTGCGGATTGCGGCTGACGATCACCAGGCTGGCGCCGGCAATGCAGATCGCAATACCGGACATTTTTGCCCCACTCAGTCGCTCCTTGAAGAATAGCCACGACGCCAGGCCGATCACAGCCGGATTCAACGCCACGATCAACGACGCCCGTGACGCGTTGATGTAATGCAGCCCATAAAAGAAGCACAGGTTGTAGAAGAAAATCCCGAAAAAACCCAGCAGCGTCAGTTGCAGCCATTGCCGAGGGCTGGGGCGCACCAAAGGCACCCGCGCCAGCAACAGAAACAGCAGCAACGCCACGCTCGCCAGCAAGAACCGCAGGCTCGCGGCCAATAGCGGACTGAGGCTGTCGGCCAGAAATCGCCCGGCGACGAACGTCCCGCCCCAGATCATGGTGACCGCTGCCAGTTTCAGATAAACCGGTACATCGGAAGAATTCACCAAGGTCTGTTCACACGTAGTCATAAGTCTCCACCATCAGATATCGGGCACATGGCGTATCATTCGACTAATGCCAAATCATCGTAAAATGAGTAAATACTCATGACCCTTACGCAACTCGAGATTTTCTCCCTGGTGGCCGAACTGCGCGGCTTCACGGCGGCGGCCCATCGTTTGGAGATTTCCCAATCCGCGGTGTCCCACGCGCTCAAGTCGCTGGAACAGGAGCTGGGTGTAGAACTGCTGCGTCGGCATCAGTCCCAGGTCGAGCTGAGTGACATCGGCCAGCAGCTGTTACTACGTGCTCGGGCGATGCTCGGGCTGGCCAACACGTTGCGCCAGGAAGCGGCGGATGCCCGCGGTATGAAACGCGGCACCCTGCGCATCGGCTCGTTCGGCCCGACTTCATCGATCAAACTGCTGCCGAAAATCCTGCAGCATTACCGCGCCGCACACCCGGGCATCGAGGTTCACATTGACGAAGGGCCGGATCGCCAAGTGATCCAGTGGCTGGAAGAACGGCGTATCGATATCGGCTTCGTGGTGTTGCCCCTGGAGCGTTTCGACACTTTTGGGCTGATCGAAGACCAGATGGTCGCGCTGCTGCCTGCCGACCATGCGCTGGCCGGTCGCGACAGTTTGAGCTTGAGCGATTTATGCCACGACCCTTTTGTGCTGACCGAAGCCGGTTCTTCGGAACTGGTATCGCGCTTATTCAACGCGGCGCGGTTGACGCCGAATATTCGGTATCGCTGCTCGCAGTTGCTCAGCACGCTGGACACCGTAGGCCGAGGCGATGCCCTGACCGTTGTCGCCGAAGGCTCTTTGCCTGACGACAACGACAACCGCTACGTGAAAAAACCGCTGTCGCCACCGGTCTGCCGTCAAGTCGGGCTGGCAGTGCTCGATCAGCGTCAGTCATCACCTGCTACGCTGGCCTTCATCAAATTGGCCTCAAGCCTGAATGAACGTTGAGCGGCATAAGCGCCGTCGGCCAACTATCATGGCTGAACTCTTCCAGGAGGCGTGTCGCCCTGCCAGTCTTTGAGAGCCCTCTTTTATCGCGATGGATTTGCGAATGCCACTGAACGTCAAAAGCCGCCGTAAACGTGGTACCCGGATCGTTGTGACTGTTTTGAGCGGATTGCTTCCGGTGTTGCTGGGAGTCGCCATTCTCTATCTGCAGGCCGAACGTACGCTCAAGCAAAGTGCTGAACTGACTGGCGAAGAAGCCGTTCGCCAGTTCGAGTTGATGCTCGACAACACCGCACTAGCGGCGCAAGAACTACTGCCTCTGGCTGGCCAGAATTGCAACGATGTCAAACTGGCCCTGCGTGAACAAGTCACCCGCCGACCATTCGTGCGCTCAACCAATCTTGTATGGAACACCACCCTCTATTGCAGTTCGTTGTTCGGTGAATATCAGGAAAAGATCAATCCCGACGATTACACGCAAGGCAAGCTATGGCTCATGAACGGCAACCCGGTCACGCCCAATACCGCATTGCTGGTGTATCGGCTGAGCGAAGGAAACCAGGGCGCATTGACCACGCTGGACGGTTATCACCTGAGTAATGTGCTGCGCCTGATCGGTCGCAAAACATTATTGTTGTTGCAAGTCGGTCCTCACTGGTTGTCGGCTGACGGCAAGGTCCACGACGATGCCCTGCCCGCCTTGCCCGTGGCGCAAAACACGCTGGCGTCCTCGCGTTATGCCTTTACCGTAGCCGCAGGTTTTTCCGAAGGAGAAACCTGGCGTTACATGCGCAGTGAGTACCCGCCGCTGTTCAGTCTGTTGATGTTTTTCGGTGTGGTGTCCGGCTCGATTGGCCATGCGCTGCAGAAACGCTCGATGTCACCGAGCCGTGAAATGCAGCGGGCGCTGGAGGCAGCAGAGTTCATTCCGTATTTTCAGCCCGTGGTGCACGGCGACAATAAGCAGTGGTCCGGCGCCGAAGTATTGATGCGCTGGAAACATCCCAAGGAAGGCCTGGTACGCCCTGATCTGTTCATCCCGTTTGCCGAACATTCCGGGCTGATCGTGCCGATGACTCGCTCGTTGATGCGACAGACCTGCGCATTGCTGGCTCCCCTGTCGACCTCGTTCGACAGGCCGTTTCACATTGGCATCAACATTACCGCCAGTCACTGCCGGGATCTGGAACTGGTCGAGGACTGCCGCGAATTCCTCAGCGCTTTCGCCCCGGGCAGCATCAACCTGGTGCTGGAACTGACCGAACGCGAACTCATCGAGCCGACAGCCATTACCCTGCAATTGTTCGAACAGCTTCACGAGTTGGGCGTGATGATCGCGATCGATGACTTCGGAACGGGTCACTCAAGCCTGGGTTATTTGCGTCAATTCAATGTGGACTTTCTGAAAATCGATCAGAGCTTTGTCGCCATGATTGGCGTTGACGCCCTGTCTCGACACATTCTGGACAGCATCATCGAACTGTCGGCCAAACTCGATCTGGGTATTGTCGCCGAAGGCGTGGAAACCGTAGAACAGAGTGACTATCTGACGGCCCACGGCGTGAACTTCCTGCAGGGTTATCTGTTTGGTCGGCCGATGCCCAGCGCAGACTTCATTAGAGAATTAAGTGATCGTTAACTAACCGCTCTAAGGGGCGAAACCATGAAGATGCGCACCAAATTGAATCAAAAGACTACTCTTGTTACATGAAGAAAAAGTCAGGATTTACTCTTGGCCAATTAACTACTACAATTTTTCATGCCTGTGCAGAACTGGCAGGTGCGCCATTATCACCGAGTCGCTTCAAGGCTCTTGGCTTATAGCTTTGTTTGCGGTTGGTATCAGCCAAACACACTATTGGAGTAAAGATATTGTCCAGACTCGCTGAATTCCGTGCAGCTGAAAAGGCCCTTCAAGAACAGCTCAAGCAGTTGGAATCGCTGAAGAACGATGCCGGGCTCAAGAAAGAAATCGAATTCGAAGAAAAGCTCCAGGGGCTGATGAAAACCTACGGCAAGAGCTTGCGCGACATCATCGCCATCCTCGATCCAAACCCGGCAAAATCCGGCCTGCAGCAGGCAGCAGCGCCTAAAACCCGCCGCGCTCGCGTGGTCAAGGTGTATCAGAACCCGCACACCGGTGAACTGATTGAAACCAAGGGCGGCAATCATCGCGGCCTGAAAGCCTGGAAGGAACAATACGGTGCTGCCACCGTTGATTCCTGGCTGCGAGGCTAAACACTCGCGATCATAAAAAAGCCCTGCATTGCAGGGCTTTTTCATAGACAGCGTCTAAATGCAACGAAAGTCGCCGATCAACTCGTTACATATCGTCCAACTTTATGCTTAATCCCTTTGGCTATCTAAAAACTCCGAACCCGCTGAAATCTACTGATACGCAAACCTTAAACTAAAGTTTCAAGCTGTTTCGAGCCGCTGCTATGTCGTCCTGACTTGCCTTGTAAACCTCTGCCTGCCCCGCATAAGAAAGAACATAGGCCTTATCGGCGTCTACCGCAGCGACCAATGTTTGAGACAGCACATGTCGACCGTTCTGCGTAATCGTGCAGGTAGTTTCCAGCGCCGATAGCCGGCTTAAGGTAGTCGGGTGAATTTTAGTGCAAACGCTCTGATACCCACTCTGAAAAAAGTCCTTTTGCACCGACTTGCGCATTTCCAGCAGCACGCCTTCCAGGTTCACCTGATGACCACTTTCTACCTGAGTCATGGTCAACTCCATCACCATCACCGGCGTACCGTCCTGATCGTTTTTTACCGCGCGTTGCCGGGATACCTGCGGTTTAGTCTCATCTTGCGAAATAGCCTCGACAGTCCATCCGCTTGGCCAAATCACGACCGGAGCCTCTGCATAAACGAGGGTAACACCTGAAAGCAGACAGATCAGGACGAACATCGATTGACAGAATCGGGTCATTGCAATGAACACTCACGAATTGAGCCGTAAAGTCTGAGCCTCACCCGGCTGTCAGGCAAGCCTGCGGTTTGGGTTTGGCGATGCCGGAGCCCTTGCGTATCATTGTGACCATTCTTGGATTTTCCGGAGGGCCCCATGAGCCTGCACGAACTCAATACATTTCCCGGTGTGACCGCCCAACCCGACACCGCCACCCAGAAGTTCGTCTTCAACCACACCATGCTGCGGGTCAAGGACATCACACAGTCGCTGGATTTCTACACCCGCGTCCTGGGTTTCTCGCTGGTGGAAAAACGCGATTTCCCGGAAGCCGAATTCAGTCTGTATTTCCTGGCGCTGGTCGATAAAAACCAGATCCCGGCCGATGCCGCGGCTCGCACCGAGTGGATGAAATCGATCCCCGGCATTCTCGAGCTGACCCATAACCACGGCACCGAGAACGACACGGATTTCGCCTACCACAATGGCAACACCGACCCACGCGGCTTCGGCCATATCTGCATTTCGGTACCGGACATTCGTGCCGCGTGCGAGCGCTTCGAAGCGCTAGGCTGCGATTTCCAGAAACGCCTGAACGACGGTCGCATGAAGAGCCTGGCCTTCATCAAGGACCCGGATGGTTACTGGGTCGAGATCATTCAGCCTGCACCGCTGTAAGCACCACCACAGATCCCCTGTGGGAGCGGGCTTGCTCGCGAAAGCGGTGTGTCATTCAACAGTGATGCTGACTGACAGGCCGCCTTCGCGAGCAAGCCCGCTCCCACAATTGGGAATGTATGAGACACACAAAACCCCATGATCGCTCATGGGGTTTTTTGTTTTAAGCGTCGGCGTTTATGCAGGCGCCGAGGTGCGGATCAAGTGATCGAATGCGCTCAGGGAAGCCTTGGCGCCCTCGCCCACCGCAATCACGATCTGCTTGTACGGCACGGTGGTCACGTCACCGGCCGCAAACACGCCAGGCATCGACGTTTCACCACGGGCATCGACGATGATCTCGCCGCGCGGCGACAGCTCGATGGTGCCTTTGAGCCAATCGGTGTTAGGCAACAGACCGATCTGCACGAAGATCCCTTCCAGCTCGACAGTGCGCAACTCGTCCGACTGACGATCCTTGTAGCGCAGGCCGTTGACCTTTTGACCATCGCCAGTCACTTCAGTGGTTTGCGCACTGGTGATAACAGTAACGTTCGGCAGGCTGTGCAACTTGCGCTGCAATACCGCATCGGCGCGCAGTTGTACGTCGAACTCCAGCAGAGTCACGTGGGACACGATACCGGCCAGGTCGATGGCCGCTTCGACGCCGGAGTTACCGCCGCCAATCACCGCCACACGCTTGCCTTTGAACAGCGGACCGTCACAGTGCGGGCAGTACGCCACGCCCTTGTTGCGGTATTGCTGCTCACCGGGAACGTTCATTTCACGCCACCGAGCGCCGGTCGCCAAAATCACGGTCTTGGCTTTCAAGGACGCACCACTGGCGAAATGGATTTCGTGCAGCACGCCATTTTTGCCCGGCACAAGCTTGTCGGCGCGTTGCAGGTTCATGATGTCCACGTCGTACTGCTTGACGTGTTCTTCCAGCGCCACGGCCAGTTTCGGCCCTTCGGTTTCCTGCACCGAGATGAAGTTCTCGATGGCCATGGTGTCGAGCACCTGACCACCAAAACGTTCCGCCGCCACACCGGTGCGAATGCCTTTACGAGCAGCGTAGATCGCCGCCGAAGCACCGGCCGGGCCACCGCCGACAACCAGTACATCAAAGGCTTCTTTGGCGCTGATTTTCTCGGCCTGGCGCTCGATACCGCTGGTGTCGATCTTGGCAAGGATCTCTTCGAGGCCCATACGGCCCTGGCCGAAGTTGACGCCATTCAGGTAGATGCTTGGCACGGCCATGATCTGACGCTCGTCGACTTCAGCCTGAAACAGCGCGCCATCGATGGCGACGTGGCGGATGTTCGGGTTCAGCACAGCCATCAGATTCAACGCCTGGACCACGTCCGGGCAGTTCTGGCAGGACAGCGAGAAGTAAGTCTCGAAGTTGAACTCGCCTTTGAGCGAGCGGATCTGTTCGATCACTTCGATACTGGCCTTCGAGGGGTGGCCGCCGACTTGCAGCATAGCCAGCACCAAGGACGTGAATTCGTGGCCCATCGGGATACCGGCAAAACGCAGGCTGATATCGGCCCCTGGGCGGTTGATCGAGAACGATGGCTTACGTGCATCGTCACCGCTGTCGAGCAACGTAATCTGGGTAGAAAGACTGGCAACGTCTTTCAGGAGTGCGAGCATTTCCTGGGATTTCGCACCGTCATCGAGGGAGGCAACGATCTCGATCGGCTGGGTGACCCGTTCCAGGTACGATTTCAACTGGGCTTTAAGAGTGGCGTCCAACATACGGGCGATTTCCTTTATTCGTGTCGAAAAAAAACGCCCGAGCGAATCTCGCCCGGGCGTTTTTGAGGGCGGTGCAGCTTACTTAGGAGGTGCGGAGTTCCGCCCTGATGAAGCGCGTCACAGACTTAGATCTTGCCGACCAGGTCCAGGGACGGAGCCAGAGTGGCCTCGCCTTCTTTCCACTTGGCTGGGCAAACCTGGCCCGGGTGAGCAGCAACGTACTGAGCAGCCTTGATTTTGCGCAGCAGCTCGGAAGCATCACGGCCTACACCGCCGTCGTTCAGTTCAACGATTTTGACCTGGCCTTCAGGGTTGATCACGAAGGTGCCACGGTCAGCCAGACCAGCTTCTTCGATCAGTACGTCGAAGTTGCGGGAGATAGCGTGAGTCGGGTCGCCGATCATGGTGTACTGGATTTTGCCGATCGCTGGCGAAGTGTTGTGCCAGGCAGCGTGGGCAAAGTGGGTATCGGTGGAAACGCTGTAGATTTCGACGCCCAGCTTCTGGAACTCGGCGTAGTTGTCAGCCAGGTCTTCCAGTTCGGTCGGGCAGACGAAGGTGAAGTCAGCTGGGTAGAAGAACACGACAGACCACTTGCCTTTCAGGTCAGCGTCCGACACTTTTACGAAGTCGCCATTTTTAAAGGCGTCAGCTTTGAACGGTTTAACTTGGCTGTTGATGATAGGCATCGATGACTCTCCGTCAGGGGTTAAGAAGTTGATGAGGTGAATCCTACCCAGTCGATCGCCGGCTGGCTCATTGGCAAACCTGATACTGCTGATTGGTTTTCGCTATTAGCCGACAGTATTAATAGAAGAAAACGTGATCTACAGCGCCAATGGTTTTTCAGCGATGCGGGTCATCCCGATAAACGGGCTGGATTCAACATAGCGCATGGCGGACTTCATATCCTTCCAGCCCACGTAACTCATCAACGACTTCAAATCCCAACCGCTCTGATGAGCCCAGGTAGCAAACCCACGACGCAAGGAGTGACTGGTGTAGTGCTCGGGCGCAATACCGGCGCGCTCCAGGGCCTGGCGCAACAACGGGATCACGCTGTTGGCATGCAAGCCCTCCTCGCTCAAATGGCCCCAACGGTCGATACCCCGAAATACCGGCCCGCGGACCAACGCGGCGTCAGTGATCCATTGGATATAGGCCTGCACCGGACACAAACGCTGCAAGGCTGGCGTCTGGTACGTCTGACCGAGGTTCTCGCGGTCGCTCTTGCTGCGAGGCAAATAGAGGGTAATGCCTGAGCCGGCGCTGGCCTGCACATGCTCAATCTGCACGCGACACAACTCATCGCTACGGAAACCGCGCCAAAAGCCCAGCAGAATCAGCGCCGTGTCGCGCCTGGCCCGCAGCAAACCCGGTTGATCGCCCTGCGCCTTGGCGGTTTGCGCTTCCTGCTCCAGCCAGGCCACCACTTGCTCCAGATGCTGAAGCTGCAACGGCTCGGCCTGTTTCTCCTGCGCCGGGTGCAGCGCGCGAATGCCCTTGAACACCTTGCGCACCACGGGTGCCTTGGTGGGATCGGCGAACCCCTGACTGTTGTGCCACTGGGCCAGCGCGGACAAGCGCAACTTCAAGGTATTGATCGACAGCACGCCTGCGTGCGCCACGAGATAGCGCGCCACGCTGTCACTGGTCGCTGGCAGGAACCCGCCCCAACTGACTTCGAAGTGCTCGATGGCCGCCCGATAGCTGCGACGGGTGTTGTCGCGCCTGGCGGCTTGCAGGTAGCGATCCAGTTCAGTCATGGGCTCAGTTCTCGAAAACGTACCGCTCTGGCGGGTGAAACCCCGGATTACAGCGCATCACACGGGGTAATACCAGTATATCCCGTATGATAAATCATAGAATTCTAACTTCAGTAGAATCATGGTACATTGCGTATATTAGTGGTACGTACCACAGTATCAAATCGTAGGAGAACACATGGCACGTGGCGGCGTAAACAAGGCACTGGTGCAAGCGGCGCGCTCAGCAATCCTCGCCCGGGGCGAACACCCCAGCATTGACGCGGTGCGGATCGAGATGGGCAATACCGGTTCAAAAACCACAATCCATCGCTATATGAAGGAACTCGATGACGGCACCGAACCCGCCCAAGCACCTTCCGAGCCTATCGACGATGAGCTTGCAAGCCTGGTGTCACGCCTGGCGCAACGCCTGAAAGAACAGGCGCAAGAGCCCATCGACCAGGCACGCGCACAGTTCGAGCAACAACGAAAGGAGCTGGAAACCCAACTGCATGAGGCCCGCGAGGCCAATACCGAACTGCACCAGCAATACGAAATTCAAAGCCTGGCACTGACCCAGGAATCAGCAGAACTGCATGACACCCGCTCCATGTTGCAAAGCGAACAAACCCGCAACGCCGGATTGAACCAGGCGCTGGCAGATTTCGAATTACGCTTGCAAGACAAGGATGAGCAGATCCGCTCGCTGGAGGAAAAGCACCTGCACGCTCGTGAGGCGCTGGAACACTACCGCAATGCCGTCAAAGACCAGCGCGAGCAGGAGCAGCGCCGCCACGAAGGGCAGGTTCAGCAGATTCAGATGGAGTTGCGTCAGGCGCAGCAAAGCGCACTGGTTCGCCAGGATGAAATCACCCAACTGCATCGCGACAACGAGCGCTTACTGACGGAAAACCGCGGAACGCTGCGAGAGTTGAGCCTGTCGCAAGAGCAACTCAAGCACACCAACAGCCGGCAGGATCAGCTGCTGGACCAGGTCAACCGTATCGACAGCGAACGCACCCTCCTCCAGGAACGCTTGCGCATTGCCATGCTGGAAAGCCAGTCACTCAAGCAGAACATCGACGAGCAGTCGCACATCAACAAAGCGCTGGAAATTGAACTGATCAAGTTGCAGGCAAGCCTGGATGAAAGCGCGCGACTGGCCGCTGTCGTTGCGGCAGGGCCAGACGCATCAGCGCCGCGTAAGGACGATTAACTCGCGACCGGCGTACGCATGGTGACGAACTCTTCGGCGGCAGTCGGATGCACGCCGATGGTTTCGTCGAAGTCACGCTTGGTCGCGCCGGCCTTCAAGGCAATTGCCAACCCCTGAACGATCTCACCGGCTTCCGGGCCTACCATGTGGCAGCCCAGGACCTTGTCGGTCTTGGCGTCCACCACCAGCTTCATCAAGGTCCGCTCCTGGCATTCAGTCAGGGTCAGCTTCATCGGCCGGAAACGGCTTTCGAAGATCACCACCTCATGCCCGGCCTCCCGCGCCTCTTCTTCGGTCAGGCCAACAGTACCGATGTTAGGCAAGCTGAACACGGCGGTCGGGATCATCTTGTAATCCACCGGGCGATACTGCTCGGGCTTGAACAAACGTCGCGCCACGGCCATGCCTTCCGCGAGCGCGACCGGCGTGAGCTGTACTCTCCCGATCACATCGCCCAGAGCCAGGATAGATGGCTCTGCGGTTTGATACTGCTCATCGACCTCGACAAAACCTTTCTTGTCGAGTTTGACGCCAGTGTTTTCCAACCCCAGATTGTCGAGCATCGGACGCCGACCGGTGGCGTAGAACACGCAATCCGCCTCCAGCTTACGACCGTCCTTGAGCGTGGCTGTCAGGCTGCCATCGGCTTGCTTTTCGATGCGTTCGATATCGGCATTGAATTGCAGGTCCATGCCGCGCTTGGTCAGCTCTTCCTGCAAATGCTTGCGCACCGCACCATCGAAGCCACGCAGGAACAGATCACCGCGATACAGCAGCGTGGTCTCGGCACCCAGCCCGTGGAAAATCCCGGCAAACTCCACCGCAATGTAACCACCACCGACCACCAGAACGCGCTTGGGCAGCTCTTTAAGGAAGAACGCCTGGTTGGAACTGATCGCGTGCTCGTGCCCCGGAATCTCCGGGATCTGCGGCCAGCCACCGGTAGCGATCAGGATGTTTTTGGCTGTGTAGCGTTTGCCATCGAACTCGACGGTATGCGGATCGACGATTTTTGCGTGGCCTTCATGCAAGATCACACCGCTGTTGACCAGCAGATTGCGATAGATGCCGTTCAGGCGATTGATCTCGCGATCCTTGTTGGCGATCAGCGTCGCCCAGTCGAACTTCGCCTCACCCGGGGTCCAGCCAAAACCTTGCGACTGCTCGAAGTCTTCGGCGAAGTGCGCACCGTAGACCAGCAATTTCTTCGGCACGCAGCCGACGTTCACACACGTACCGCCCAGATAGCGGCTCTCGGCCACGGCGACTCTCGCGCCGAAACCGGCCGCAAACCGCGCAGCCCGCACACCGCCGGAACCGGCGCCAATCACATACAGGTCAAAATCGTAGGCCATTTCTATCTCCTCGGCAGGCCACCAGCATACCTGCGAGCGGCCTTTGGGCAAGCGTTGCAAACTATGTGGGGCCGGAAAATGAAAAAGCCACCCGAAGGTGGCTTTTCAGTACAAGCAGCTCAGGCGCTATCAGTAAGCCTTGCCAGTCTTGTAGAAGTTCTCGAAGCAGAAGTTGGTCGCGTCGATGTAGCCTTCGGCGCCACCGCAGTCGAAACGCTTGCCTTTGAACTTGTAGGCCATGACGCAGCCGTTTTGTGCCTGCTTCATCAGGGCGTCGGTGATCTGGATTTCGCCGCCCTTGCCTGGCTCGGTTTGTTCGATCAGGTCGAAGATGTCCGGGGTCAGGATGTAACGGCCGATGATCGCCAGGTTCGACGGCGCATCTTCAGGCTTTGGTTTTTCAACCATGCTGTGAACACGGTAGATGTCGTCGCGGATCATCTCACCGGCAATCACGCCGTACTTGTGAGTTTCTTGCGGGTCGACTTCCTGAATGGCAACGATCGAGCAGCGGAACTGCTTGTACAGCTTGACCATCTGGGTCAGTACGCCGTCGCCTTCCAGGTTTACGCACAAGTCATCCGCCAGTACCACGGCGAACGGTTCGTCGCCGATCAGCGGGCGACCCGTCAGAATCGCGTGGCCCAAGCCTTTCATTTCGGTCTGGCGAGTGTAGGAGAACGAGCACTCGTCGAGCAGTTTGCGGATACCGACCAGGTATTTCTCTTTGTCAGTGCCCTTGATCTGGTTTTCCAGCTCGTAGCTGATGTCGAAGTGGTCTTCCAGAGCGCGCTTGCCACGACCGGTGACGATGGAGATTTCGGTCAACCCGGCGTCCAGTGCTTCTTCGACGCCGTACTGGATCAGTGGCTTGTTTACCACCGGCAGCATTTCTTTGGGCATGGCTTTAGTCGCTGGCAGGAAGCGAGTACCGTAACCGGCTGCTGGGAACAAGCATTTCTTGATCATATAAGTCCTTGAAAGGGCTGTGTGTTCGAGTTTCGGCGCAGTCTAATCAGGCGGCGGGCACCTTACAATGCCCTGCACTGGCTAACCGATGCCATCATAGAGAAATATTCTGATGGATAGTTCCGCAGATACATTGCACAACCTCTTATAGATAGCAGAGATTGGCAGATCTGCGCGGCCATCATCCGAAAGACAATCCGCCCTACCCTACACCATAGGCACCCGTTGAGGGCATTTGGCGCTATCATTGTGCGATTGAACCAGCCAACGAGGCAGATAGATGTCGGCAGCAAAAAGTGTTAATGGGTACCTGATCAATCAGGCAAAAGACGGCCAGTGGTGGGTAGACAGCGTCGGCGGCGAAAATATTGCCGGGCCGTTCCCTACGGAAGCGTTGGCGATTGAAGTGGCATCGGTGTTGCAAGATCAACCCGCAGGCCCCAAGCGGCGCGGCAAGGACAAGCCTTGAGCTGAACCTGACACGACGCAGCCCTGCCTTTGCGCAGGGCTTTTTTGTGATTGTTCGCAACGAAGTGGCCATTCGCTATAACCTTTCGATGCAGCCGCTGTCACAGCTTTTAGCCACCATCACTGACGACCACCACGACATGAATAAATTTTTGCCACTGATTGCAGTCCTGGCCCTGAGCGGCTGTGCCACGTCCGAAACCACTTACCTGAAAAATGGCGAACAAGGCCTGAGCATCGACTGCTCCGGGGAAGCCAACGACTGGGCCACCTGCTACGAAAAAGCCGATGCCTCTTGCGCTGGCACCGGTTATCGGATTGTCGGTACCGACGGCACACCTTCACCCCAGGAAAGCGACAAGACCTTGGGCGCGGACATCGGCAACTACAAAAACCGCAGCGTGGTGGTGGTCTGCAAGTAGCTCTCCCACTGTTAAGAAACTTGAGCTACGCAAATCCTGTGGGAGCGTGGCTTGCCCGCGAAGGACGATGACGCGTAGCACCTGAAAGACCGCGATGCATTCTTCGCGGGCAAGCCTCGCTCCTACAGGTTTCTCGCTGCCCCTACATATGAATTTCGGCGAATTTGATCCCGAGCCCGCGCACGGTCTCGATCAAATCGTCGAGGCGACTGAAGGATTCGACTTCATCGTTGTCATCCACCAGGAAAAAACTGCGCCCGGCGCTTTTCTTGAAAAACACGATCCACTCTCCCGGATTCGCCGGGTTCTGAATCACGTGGGTGGCAGAGATATGACCCTCTGCATGGCGCTCCCGCACCTGCTCTCGCTTCATGCTCAACTCCAGAAATGACAATGCCGTCAAAGCGCGACTTTGGCGGCATCGATGCTGACTGGGGGTAGTTTATCAGCCGGATATGCATGCGGTGGCGGCATTGCGTACATCCCATGGGCGCAATGGCACATTGGAGATGCGCTCATGCAGCTTGATGCTGCTGCCGCCAGAGCGGTCTTCAATTTCAAATACGGCGGCCGGCCCCGACGAGAACTTTTGCGGCACGATAACTCGCACGCCTTCCTTGTGCGGTTCGACTTGCAGGGCTCCACGGCTATCGGCGAGCTTTTCGACCAGGCATTGGGCGTACTCATGGGGATTCTTGCCAGATATCACGCTCATGGTGGGCAGTGTCTCATTGATGTCCGAGACACTCGCACATCCACCCACTGCCAACGCCAACGGCCCGACCAGAACTCCCCACTTCATACAGAACCTCCGATAAAGACCTTCCGACAGCTCAAATGCTGGTTTTCTCCGAGGCACACTGCTTTTATCGCTCATAGAATTCCGTATAACTGTTTTTAATTGTCAAAGCGCACCTCGAGAGCCGGATAATAACCTGTTCGGGCTGATAAACTGCGCCAATCGCCCATGCTATCGTTTTGATTTTGTAGAAAAAGCCCTTCTGGAGGCGCCTCATGAAATTTATCCACCAGCGCGAGCACCTCAACGAAGACGACATCGTCGTCATCCAGTGCTCCCAAATGTGCAACATCCGCTTGATGAACGACGCCAACTTTCGCAGTTTCAAGAATGGCGGCCGTCATACTTACCACGGCGGCGCATTCGACACCTTCCCGGCCCGCATCACAGCGCCAAGCACCGGTTTCTGGAACATCACCATCGACACGGTCAATCGCCGGCCGATCAGCGTGACCCGCAAACCGACCCTGACGCACTCGATCAAGATCATCCGCCGCTCCAGCTCGAAACTGAGCTGAGCCCACACCAAAACAGGCAGGTATGACCGTGGCCCAGACGACCAAATACGTCATCAAATACAAACTCAACGGCGAGCGCCGCTTCGAATTCGCCCAGCTGGAGAACGGCACGGAAGAAGAAGCCAAGGCCGCACTCGACGTCATTCATGGCCAGACTGAAGATGTCATCAGCGAGATCAGCGTGAGCAAAGCGCTGTAAAGCGATCTGGAGCGACAACATGGACGTCTGCTCCCCTTTCGAATTCGACCGCAAGCGCCGGAGTGCCCGCTCCCGCCACGCTCACTAAACTGGCCGCCTCGACCTTCTGGTCAAGGAGTCAGAACCTTGTTTACCGACCCGATTCATCACGATGCCCTCGACTGGATCACGCTTGCGCAGCAACTCGATCAGGATGGCTGCGCGCTAATCCGGTCGTTTTTAGGCCATCCGACCTGCGATGAAATAAGCGCCCTGTACGACCGGCCCGAGCCCTTTCGCTCCAAAGTGGTGATGGCTCGCCACGGTTTTGGCCGGGGCGAGTACAAGTATTTCAAGTACCCGTTGCCGGATCCGGTGGCCCGGTTGCGTAGCGCGCTCTACCCTCGACTGGTTCCAATCGCCAATCGCTGGTACGAATCGATGGACCTGCCGACCCGTTTCCCCGAATCCCACGAAGCATTTTTGCAGCGCTGTCATGCTGCTGGTCAGGAACGCCCGACACCTTTGTTGCTGCAATATGGGCCACAGGACTACAACTGTTTGCATCAGGATCTGTACGGCGAACACGTCTTTCCGCTGCAAGTGGCGATTCTTCTGTCAGAACCGGGAGAAGACTTTACCGGCGGTGAGTTTGTGCTGACTGAACAACGTCCGAGGATGCAGTCGCGTCCGCAAGTCATCGGTCTGAAGAAAGGCGACGCGTTGATTTTTGCCGTGAATCAGCGTCCGGTAAAAGGTGTTCGCGGCTATTACCGAGTAACCATGCGTCATGGCGTGAGTCGCCTGCACAGTGGAAAACGGCATACCCTTGGAATCATCTTTCACGATGCGTTATGACCCCATGAGCCCGATCACTTTTGATCTGTTTGCCGATACAGAACCCGAGCAGCCGTCCAGGCGCGAGCAGATTGGCGAACAATCCTTAGTTCTTAGAGGCTTCGCCCTGCCCTGGCTCGACCGGTTGCTGCCGGCACTAGAGGCGGTTCTGGCAGCAGCCCCTTTTCGGCAGATGGTCACGCCCGGCGGCTTTACCATGTCAGTGGCGTTGAGCAGTTGCGGCACCTGGGGCTGGACGACCGACCGCAGCGGCTACAAGTACACCCGTAACGATCCGCAGACCGGCGCGCCATGGCCTGAAATGCCTGAGGTGTTTTTCGAGCTGGCGCAAGCGGCGGCGCGAGAGGCAGGCTTTATGGATTTCGTACCGGATTCCTGCCTGATCAACCGCTATATTCCCGGTGCCAGAATGTCGTTGCATCAGGACAAAAACGAAGGCTCCTACGCGGCGCCCATTGTGTCGGTGTCCTTGGGGTTGCCGGCGACGTTCCTGTTCGGTGGCTTCGAACGCAGCGCCAAAAGCCAACGCGTGCCGCTGTTGCACGGCGATATTGTGGTCTGGGGCGGCGTCGACCGTTTGCGTTATCACGGCGTATTGCCGATCAAGGAGGGTTATCACCCTCAATTGGGCGAACAACGGATCAACTTCACCTTCCGTACCGCGGGATGAAACCGTTGAATTCGACCGCAAGACCCGGAGTGTGGCACCTCTGCCGGCTGGTTAATCTGCATGAAACGGGTCAACGGACATGAAGCCATGACAACTCATTCGAAAAATATCGCCACCGAAAACGATCCTCGCTGGGCTGCTGTGGTCGCACGCGATCCCCGCGCCGACGGGCAGTTTGTGTATGCGGTGAAAACTACCGGCATCTACTGCCGCCCCAGCAGCCTGGCGCGCTTGCCGAAGCCGCAGAATGTCGAATTTTTCGACACCGCCGAGCAAGCTCAGGCAGCGGGTTATCGCCCCAGCAAACGGGCCGCGAAAGATCAAAGCGATGTCGCCGCACAACACGCCACGACCGTGGCCGCCGCATGCCGTCACATCGAATCCGCCGAGACGTTGCCGGCGCTGAATGAACTGGCGGACGCGGCCGGTCTGAGCAGTTTCCACTTCCATCGCGTGTTCAAGGCCATCACCGGCCTGACGCCCAAGGGCTACGCCACCGCCCATCGTTCACGCAAGGTTCGCGAGCGCCTGGCGGACGGCGGCACGGTCACCGACGCGCTGTATGACGCCGGATTCAACTCCAACAGCCGATTCTATGAGGCCGCGGATCAAGTGCTGGGCATGAAGCCCGGCGATTACCGTGCGGCCGGGCAGAACAACGACATTCGTTTTGCCGTCGGCCAGTGCTCTCTGGGAGCGATTCTGGTGGCGCAAAGTGAACGCGGCGTCTGCGCGATTCTGTTGGGGGACGACCCGCATCAATTGGTCTGTGACCTGCAGGACAAGTTTCGGCGCGCCAACCTGATTGGCGCCGATCATGAGTTCGAGCAGTTGATCGCCAAAGTGGTGGGTTTTATCGAAGCCCCGGCGCTCGGCCTGGACTTGCCGCTGGACGTACGCGGCACGGCGTTTCAGGAGCGGGTGTGGCAAGCGCTGCGGGAGATTCCCGCCGGCAGCACCGCCAGTTATGCCGATATCGCTCAGCGCATCGGCGCACCGAAAGCCGTGCGTGCCGTGGCCCAGGCCTGTGGCGCGAACAGCCTGGCGGTGGCAATCCCTTGCCATCGCGTGGTGCGCAGCGATGGCAACCTGTCGGGCTATCGCTGGGGTGTGGAGCGCAAGCGTCAGTTGCTGGAACGCGAAAACGCGGCTGAGTCCTGAATGCCGATATAAACCGCCACGGTCTCCGGACCGGTGTAGACCTCGAAGTCCGTGGCGAACTTGCGGCGAACCTGCGGGTTATCCTCGAAGTAAGCCCAGACCAGGCCCCACGTCTGGATGACGCTGTCGGGCATCGGCCCTTTGGCGCTGAACACCAGGTAATCGCCGCCCTCAACCTGAATCTGCGCAAAGTCCTCGGAGGGCGCGGTAACCGCCGCACCCGCGGTTACATCGAAGTAGCCCGAAGCATCGGATTCGTAGTTGGAATAGACGCCGTACATAAACGAGTCCGGCTGTTTGTGGGCGATCTTGTCGAAAACGTCCTCAACGAAAAACTGTTCCCACATAGGGCCGATACGCGCGGTATCTGGCTGCTGTTCTGCGGCATTAAGCGTTCGCACCTGCAACCCAGAGACGCTAAAGGGCAGCACTTCACGCAGCTTTACATCCATTGTCGCTATTCCTTGTTTCTACAATTTGTCTGTTTGATTGGCGCCGAGACGATCAACGATTGACGTCGACCACCACCCGACCGCGCAACTGGCCGGCAAGCAGGCGCTGGGCCGCGTCGATGGCTTCGCTCAAGCCGATTTCGTGACTGATCAGCGGCAGCAAGGCAAAGTCCAGATCCTTGCCCAGGCGATTCCAGGCCAGTATCCGCCTGGCTTTGGGTTGGGTCACGCTGTTGATGCCGGCCAGGGTCACCCCACGCAAAATGAACGGCGCGACGGAGGCTGGAAAGTCCATGCCTTGTGCCAGGCCGCAGGCAGCGACAGTGCCGTTGGCCCGAGTGCTTGCGCAAGCATTGGCCAGCGTGTGGCTGCCGACCGAATCGATCACCGCCGCCCAACGTTCCTTGGCCAATGGTTTGCCCGGCTCCGACAACGTGGCGCGATCGATGATTTCGCTGGCGCCCAATTGCTTGAGATAGTCGTGCTCGGAGGTACGACCGGTGGATGCCACCACGCGATAGCCGAGTTTGCTCAGCAGCGCGATGGCGAAACTGCCTACGCCACCGTTGGCGCCCGTTACCAGCACTTCGCCTTGATCGGGGTTCACGCCGTTGTGCTCCAGCGCCAGGATGCTCAGCATCGCTGTGTAACCGGCCGTGCCGATGGCCATTGCTTGCGCGGCGGTGAAGGCTTTGGGCAACGGGATCAGCCAGTCGCCATTCAGGCGAGCTTTCTGCGCCAATCCGCCCCAGTGCCCTTCACCCACACCCCAGCCATTGAGCAGGACTTGATCACCGACCTTGTAGTCCGGATGACCGCTGACTTCGACAGTGCCCGCCAGATCGATCCCCGGCACCATCGGGAATTTTCGCACCACCGGGCTGCTGCCCGTGATCGCCAGGCCATCCTTGAAGTTCAGCGTGCTGTACGCCACGCGCACGGTCACATCGCCTTCAGGCAATTGATCGTCACTGATCTCTTGCAACGTGGCCCGGTAACCGTTGTCGTCCTTGTCGATCAAAATGCCTTTGAACATCACTGCCTCCCGATGGAATCGCTCAGTTGTCGTGCTGTTGAAATAACACATGAAAACACATCGCCGTAGCCGACTTTAAGCCAATCCTCAAACTCGACTGGCCTTGCGTCAGTCATTACTGATACAAATTCGCTTCTACCGACGTCGGAGAACACTGCACATGAGTCAATGGCCAGACACCCGCATTCTCGACCTGCTCGGGATAGAACTGCCGATCATCCAGGGCCCCTTGGCCGGCGCGACGACGTCGGCCATGGTGATTGCGGTGAGCAACGCTGGCGGCCTGGGCTCGATGCCCGCCGCGATGCTGAGCATCGAGCAGTTGCGCGAGGAGCTGAAAACGATTCGCCAACACACCCGGCGCCCGCTCAACGTCAATTTCTTTTGCCATCAACCTCCGCCACCCGATGAGCAACGCGCCCGGGACTGGAAGAATCTGCTGGAACCGTATTACCGGGAATTGGGTGTCGACTTCGACGCGCCGACGCCAGTGTCCAATCGCGCACCGTTCGATCATGCGGCCTGCGAAGTGATCGAAGAATTTCGTCCTGAAGTGGTGAGTTTTCACTTCGGCCTGCCGGAAAAGTCCCTGCTTGATCGGGTAAAAGCTACCGGGGCGAAAATTCTCTCTTCGGCGACTACCGTCGAAGAGGCCATCTGGCTGGAACAACATGGTTGCGACGCGATCATCGCCATGGGTTACGAGGCCGGCGGTCACCGGGGGATGTTCCTCAGTGATGACCTGAGCAGCCAGGTAGGAACCTTTGCCCTGGTGCCACAAATCGTCGATGCGGTGAATGTGCCGGTGATTGCGGCGGGCGGGATTGGAGATGCACGGGGCGTGGCGGCGGCTTTTCTGCTGGGCGCTTCGGCGGTCCAGGTGGGTACGGCTTATTTGTTCACGCCGGAGGCCAAGGTCAGCGCGTCTCACCACAAGGCGTTGCGCACGGCCAAGGAAAGCGAGACGGCGGTGACCAACATTTTCACCGGGCGCCCGGCGCGCGGGATTCTCAATCGGGTGATGCGAGAACTGGGGCCTATGTGTGACAAAGCGCCGGCCTTCCCATTGGCGGGCGGTGCGCTGATGCCGTTGCGGGCCAAAGGGGAAGCGGACTTCAGCAATCTTTGGGCTGGGCAGGCGTTTACGTTGGGGGTTGAAATGACTTCGGCAGAGCTGACCCGGCGGTTGGCGGATGAGGCGTTGGCGAAACTAACTCACCGCTAGACACAGAACCCTGTGGGAGCGGGCTTGCTCGCGAAAGCGGTGTGTCAGGCGACATCAATGTTGACTGTACCGTCGTCTTCGCGAGCAAGCCCGCTCCCACAGGTTCCAACGGCATTCAGTGCCAACCTGCACTTTGCATCTGGCAAGTTCCGTTTACAGGCAATTCGCTATATATTCCGCTATATAGCGTTTCACTCGCCTACCACGGAGCCGCTCCATGATCATTCGTGCCTCACGTATTGCCCCCGCGTGCCTGCTCACCGTGTTCACTTTCGGGTCTGCCCAGGCGGATGAAGTCCAAGTCGCCGTCGCTGCCAACTTCACCGCGCCAATCCAGGCCATCGCGGCCGATTTCGAGAAAGACACCGGGCACAAACTGGTCACCTCCTTTGGTGCAACCGGCCAGTTTTACACCCAGATCAAGAACGGCGCGCCGTTCGAAGTGTTCCTCTCGGCAGACGACACCACCCCGAAAAAACTTGAAACCGAAGGCGACACGGTCAAAGGCTCGCGCTTCACCTACGCCATCGGCACTCTGGCGCTGTGGTCGGCCAAGGACGGTTATGTCGACGCCAAGGGCAAGGTGCTGAGCGACAATCAGTATCAGCATCTGTCCATCGCCAACCCGAAAGCTGCCCCGTATGGCCTGGCTGCCACTCAAGTGCTGGCCAAACAGGGGCTGACCGACAAGGTCAAAGACAAGATCGTTGAAGGCCAGAACATCACCCAGGCCTACCAGTTCGTATCCACTGGTAATGCCGAACTCGGTTTTGTGGCCTTGTCGCAGATCTACAAAGACGGCAAAGTCACCAGCGGTTCGGCCTGGATCGTGCCGGCCGATCTGCATGACCCGATCAAACAAGACGCGGTAATCCTCAATAAGGGCAAGGACAACCCGGCCGCCAAGGCGCTGGTTGACTACCTCAAAGGTCCGAAAGCCGCCGCTGTCATCAAATCCTACGGTTACCAACTCTAAATGACGCTATCGAGTGCCGATTATTCCGCCATCTGGCTGACTCTCAAACTGGCGTCCCTGACGACCGTGATCCTGTTGGTCATCGGCACTCCGATTGCGTTATGGCTGTCGCGTACCCGCTCCTGGCTGCGCGGGCCGATCGGGGCGATCGTCGCCCTGCCCCTGGTGCTGCCGCCCACGGTGATTGGCTTTTATTTGTTGCTGGTGCTCGGTCCTAACGGGTGGGTCGGCCAGTTCACCCAATCGTTAGGGCTTGGCACCTTGACCTTCAGTTTTACAGGGCTGGTGATCGGTTCGGTGCTGTACTCAATGCCGTTCGTGGTTCAACCACTGCAAAATGCTTTTTCCGCCATCGGCACTCGCCCGTTGGAAGTGGCTGCAACCTTGCGCGCCAACCCCTGGGACACGTTCTTCAGCGTGATTGTGCCGCTGGCCCGCCCCGGTTTCATCACCGCGGCCATTCTTGGTTTCGCCCATACCGTCGGCGAGTTCGGTGTAGTACTGATGATCGGCGGCAACATTCCCGACAAAACCCGCGTGGTCTCGGTGCAGATCTACGATCACGTCGAAGCCATGGAGTACACCCAGGCGCATTGGCTGGCCGGGGCGATGCTGGTGTTCTCGTTTGCAGTATTGCTGGCGCTCTACTCCAGCCGTAAAACCAAAGCGGTCTGGAGCTGATCGATGATTCATGCGCGCTTGAAACTGAATTATTCGGGCTTCTCCCTGGATGTGGACCTGCAACTGCCCGGCCGCGGAGTGACCGCGCTTTACGGCCATTCCGGCTCGGGCAAAACCACGTGCCTGCGCTGCATCGCCGGCCTGGAACGGGCCGAGCAGGGTTTTATTCAGGTCAACGATGAAGTCTGGGAAGACAGCGACAAAGGGATATTCGTACCGCCGCATAAACGCGCTTTGGGTTATGTCTTCCAGGAAGCCAGCCTGTTCCCGCATTTATCGGTGCGGGCCAATCTGGAGTTCGGCCTCAGACGTATTCCCCGCCAACAGCGCCGGGTCGACATGGCCCATGCCACTGAGTTGCTGGGGATTGGCCATTTGCTGGCCCGTGATCCGCAAAACCTTTCTGGCGGTGAGCGCCAGCGGATCGGCATCGCTCGTGCCCTGCTCACCAGCCCGAAACTATTGCTGATGGATGAGCCTCTGGCGGCGCTCGATACCCAGCGTAAGAACGAAATCCTGCCGTATCTGCAACGGCTGCACGATGAGCTAGACATCCCCGTGCTGTACGTCAGCCACTCCCAGGATGAAGTCGCGCGGCTCGCCGACCACCTCGTTCTGCTCAGCAACGGCAAGGCTTTGGCCAGCGGCGCCATCGGCGAAACCCTGGCCCGGCTCGATCTGCCGCTGGCGCTGGGCGACGATGCCGGTGTGGTGATCGAAGGGCATGTAAGCGCCTATGACGCCGACTACCAGTTGTTGACCTTGCAACTGCCCAACACGGAGCTGAGCATTCGGGTCGCCCATTCGCCGATGGCTGAAGGCCAGACACTGCGCTGCAAGGTCCAGGCGCGGGATGTCAGCCTGAGCCTGCAAGGCGTCGAACAAAGCAGCATTCTCAATCGTCTGCCGGTCACGGTGATCAGTGAAATCGGTGCCGATAACGCCGCTCACGTACTGATCCGCCTGAACGCGGCCGGTACGCCGCTACTGGCGCGAATTACCCGCTATTCCCGGGATCAGTTGAGCCTGCACCCCGGACAGCAACTCTGGGCGCAAATCAAAGCGGTGGCGGTGCTGGCCTGAATCCATCGGCACCCCGGCGATGGCGCGCGGTCAATGGCTTAACGCCCCATGATTCGTCGCCCAGGATTGCCCGCCATGCCAGATACCGCGTTGCCCGATGTTCTGCCGCCCGACCTGCATTACGTCGATGACAGCCAGCCCGGCATCACCCGCAAACTCCTGCGCGGCAAGTTTTGCTACTTCGACCCGGCGGGTCAGCGCATTACCGATCCGGATGAAATCAAACGCATCAATGCACTTGCGGTGCCGCCCGCCTACACCAATGTGTGGATTTGCCCCGACCCGCGCGGCCATCTGCAAGCCACCGGCCGCGACGCCCGCGGTCGCAAGCAATACCGTTATCACCCACGCTGGCGAGAAGTGCGCGATGCCGACAAATACTCGCGCTTGCGGGACTTCGGCCTGGCCCTGCCGAAACTGCGCAAACAACTGGAAGCGCTGCTGGCGGCCCCCGGCTTCAGCCGCGACAAGGTCATGGCCACGGTGATTACCTTGCTCGATGCGACACTGATCCGGGTCGGCAACACGCAGTACGCCCGAGACAACCGCTCCTACGGCCTGACGACCCTGCGCAACCGTCACGTCGAGGTCAACGGCAGCGCGATTGTGTTCCAGTTTCGCGGCAAGAGCGGCATCGAGCACCAGATCACCATAAAAGACCGGCGCCTGGCGCGAATCATCAAGCGCTGCCTGGAAATTCCCGGGCAAAACCTCTTTCAGTATCTGGACAAAAATGGCGAGCGACACACCATCAGTTCCTCCGACGTCAACGCCTACTTGCAGACGCTGACCGGCGCCGATTTCACCGCCAAGGACTACCGCACTTGGGCCGGCAGTGCATTGGCATTGGCGGTACTGCGCGAGTTGCAGTGGGAATCGGAAGCCGACGCGAAGCGGCATGTGGTGGAAATGGTCAAGAACGTCGCCCGACAGTTGGGCAACACTCCGGCGGTTTGCCGCAAGTGCTACATCCACCCGGCCGTCGTTGATGGGTTTATGCAGGGGGCGTTGGCCGAATTGCCGCGATCGAGCAGACGTAAGAGGCTCAGGGCCGAAGAAGTCGCGTTGGCTGTGCTTCTGGAGAAGCTTATCGAGACGGCTGAAACACCCTAAGACCTCTTCGAGGCGAACTAAACCGACGAACTGACCTGTCCTTTTTTTGCGTGATTGCAAAGGGCTTCTATGCTTGATCTGAATACGAATAGCTTCGGTGACGCCATGGAAGACATTTTCGTTGTGAAACGCTGCAACAAGATCATCATTCATGGCCGCCGGGCCGGAGAACCCGATCACCCGCCACCCGATGCTGCCGTCTGGTATCGCATTACCGATACCCGCACTCGCGGCTTCATCGGTGACGGCTTTGATCTTGAAGAGGACGCCGCGCGCGAATGTCGGCGGCTTAACGCGGTCAGCTCGCCGAAGTCCCGGCAAGCCTGAAGCTGACCTGTTTTATTTCCGGGTCTATACTTAGAGGTGCTGAAGGATCAGCGACCCATCGGCAGAAAGCTCGCTCCCCGCGGGCTTTTTGTTGCCCTTTACCCGATTTCTTTGAACGGAGGTGTATGTCATGTCCGAGAAAGAGTCCATCACCACCCTGCTCACCCTGCTTGACTCCCGTCAGGCGCGCCTTGCCGCTGCCTGCAAGGAAATCGCCGACTGGGTTGATAATCAAGGGGGGCATCCGACAGCCCTCAGGATTCGCGATCGTCTGAACGACATCGAGAAAGACACGCCGCAGATTCGCAGCGCGCTGTCTTCACTCAAACCTGTAGAGCCGCCGCTGCCTCGGTTCAGATGAGTCGACCCCAGTACTTGAGCCAAGCACAAAGCCCCCTTCAGGGCACCTGAACGGTGACAATCGTCACCAGGCTTATACCTGCCTGCCCATCATGCGCTACACACCCACCCGGCCAAATTTGCCGGGATTTTTTTGTTTGTGTCTTTTCCCATTTCACATGGCCTTCACAACTCATCCCCTACAGTGCATCCACTCCTTTCAAGAAATCCCCCTGGCCCGCCCGCATGCGGGCCTTTTTTTGCCTGTTATATAACGAACGAACGCCCTCGCCCGCCTGTCGAACGATTACACATCACGAAGGAGATACCCCATGGTCACTCACTTCAAAGTCGGCGGGCACCTGGCCTGCGGACACAAAGGCAGCAACCTGACGTCAAGCAGCATACTGACCCGGGTGAAATGCCGAAGCTGCCGAAACACCGATGCGTTCAAAGAAGCACGCAAAGCCGAACGCAACGCTGCCCGTCGCGCTGCACGCAAGGCCAAAGCAACCCACACCGCCAATGACTGGCGCGCAGCCTGGACCCAGCGGCTGATCGAAATGCCCGGTTTGCAAAGATTACCGCGTGGTTTTACCGGCCAGCCATTTGTGTAGCTGACTCCCTGATCCTCCATGGGGCGCTAGATGAGAGAAAATACCGATGAACAGACTTCTTCTGCTTCTGATCGTCTGCCTGTGCCCCGGGCTGGCGATGGCACAAGGGTGCGACGTCAAAACCCGATCCCAAAGCCCTTCGGTCCCCGTGATCGAAACACACTCCTGCTATGAATACGAAGGCATGCCTGTGGACTCTATTGACTGGTCCTGCAGCAATGAGAGCAAGGAAATGCTGACCAACACCAAGAAAAAAGTCGCACAGTGCGGCGATCGCTATCGGGCCACCTGCCTGGGCACTTTGACTGCAGAGGCGCTGGCCAACCCTCAATCCATCAGCAAAGACAAGAACAGCAAACCACTGAACATTCCCGACAATGCCCAGGTCATCACGTATTACTACAGCATCGAGAACCTGCCGCAGGCCAAGATCGATTGCGAAACCGGTGGTGGGAAATGGACGCAGAAATAGCTGCTTTATGAGCTGGAGGTACTCAGGGTCGATACAGGCGAGATAGCGAGCATCGCGGCTGAATTTCTTAAGTGATGGGTGTTAACGATAGGCCTGTCAAAAATTGAGAGGCAGAAACGACAAAGGCCTGCATGAGAAACCTCATGCAGGCCTTTGATAAATATGGTGCCCGAAGCCGGAATCGAACCGGCACGCCCTTACGAGCGGGGGATTTTAAGTCCCATGCGTCTACCAGTTTCGCCATTCGGGCGGTAGCGCGGTAAAGCGGTCTGAAGACTGACCAATAACGATCTGGCAGTTCTGACGCTTGTGCAACAGAGGGGGAAATATATACATCCCGCCCCGGTGAAGCAAGTTAGCAAAGATCCTTTTCAAGACTAAATCTTGCAGGACTGCGAAAATAAAAAAGCTCCGTAGATCATGGATCTACGGAGCTCGTTTAAAGTGGAGGCCGAAGTCGGAATCGAACCGGCGTAGGTGGATTTGCAATCCACTGCATAACCATTTTGCTATTCGGCCTCAAACATCTGATGTCAGTAGCACAACATCAAACGTGTAAACTCGTATCTGGAAACAAGATTCTAATCTAGTATCCAACCCTTTGAAATCTAAGGGGTTTTCGTGTTCCCTAAGCAGGAATGGACGCAATTCTGGACTGGTTCGAAAGGCATGTCAAGAACTGGAGAAAAATAATTCCAGGTCCGTCCCGTCAGCCTTAAAAGATCGCAGCCTTCGGCGGCTCCTACATGGGTCGCGTACATCCGTAGGAGCTGCCGAAGGCTGCGATCTTTTGATCTTGTGCCCTTTAATGACTGACCGCCACCACCCGTTGCAACCGCTGCCGATACTGACTGGGAGTTTCCTGCATTTCATGGCGGAAGTGTCGATTGAAATTCGACAGGTTGGCATAACCTACTTCAAAGCAGATATCTGCAACGCTGAAACTGCTTTGCGCCAGCAAACGGCAGGCACGCTGGACCCGCAGTTTACGAGTCAGGTCGACGAAGGTATGGCCAGTGGCGCGCTTGAAGAATTTGGAGAAGGCCGGTTCGTTCATGTCCAGGCGCTGGGCGATAACGGACATCCGCAGCTCATCCGCGAGATCGTTGAGGATGTAGTCGAAGACAATACTCATGCGCTGGGCCGTCAATGCGTCGAGCATCGGCGCATATTGCAGGCTGGCGAGCGTCTGTCGCTCGGTGTCGGGGGCCGATGCCAACAACTGCAGCAACGACAGGAACAGGCACAGCCTCTGCAATCCTTGGCACTGACCGATTTCCTCCATCAGTCGGGCCGCTTTTTTACGGGTCACGCCATGAAACTGGATGCCTTGGGCCGCCTGACGAAACAGGGCTTTGCAATTCGCTGAGTTCAGGGATCTTGTCGCGCAGTTGCATCAACATCTGACCATCGAATTGCAACACGACGTCGCGGCCGGCAATCACCTCCCCTTTGCCCAGGTCGCTAATCCAGTCGTGAGGCAGGCCTGGGCCGATCAGGGCGACGTGGCCGGCCTCGAACAGGCCGATGTAGTCACCCGCCAATAGCCGACCACTGCAGTCACGGATCAGGTGGATCTCGAATTCTGGATGATGATTCCAACGCGCAAGGTCGAAGGGATAGTCATGCTCGTACCAACGAAAGCTGTGCTGGGGCTCGTTCAGAATGACTTCAAGCGCGGGCGGCTTGTCTGCGGTTACGTGATGGTTCATCACCCTGGCGATTCCATTTTTGTTGGTTTTATCGAGGCTACCGCGAAGCCGGGACGAATCGAAGGAGATTCGAAACGCCACGGCGCTGTTATCAGATTCACACTAAGCAGACAGCAAGCCTAGCGCCCTGTGTGGCGGTGACTGATACTTTTTTTCCACTGTCCTGCCCGGTTAAAAAAGTATCAGTGCGGTGTATGCCGTTCATTTGTTCACTGCTTGGGTTGCTGTAATCCTGTGGTCATCCCGTTGCGGCTATGACTCGCATCGTGGATTACAACAACAATAAGTGCCTCTGCCGCCCAAGGCGCAGAGCGGAGAACACGATGAAGATCATCCCAAGCGCGTTTTTTCTATCCGCCGGCCTGTCCTCTGCCCTGCTCTGCCAGGCTGGCGAAACGGTGACCATCGCCACCGTGAACAACAGCGACATGATCCGCATGCAGCGGCTGTCCAAAACATTCGAACAGCAGCATCCGGACGTGAAGCTCAACTGGGTGGTGCTTGAAGAGAACGTGTTGCGTCAGCGCCTGACCACTGACATTGCCACTCAGGGCGGTCAATTCGACGTGCTCACCATCGGCACTTACGAAACACCGCTGTGGGGCGCCAAGCATTGGCTGGAACCGATAAAGGATCTGCCCGCCAGCTATGACCTCGAGGATATTTTCCCCTCGGTTCGTCAGGGACTGTCAGTCAACGCCACGCTCTATGCCCTGCCGTTTTATGGCGAAAGTACCATCACCTATTACCGAACCGACTTGTTCAAGAACGCCGGCTTGAGCATGCCCGAGCACCCGACCTGGACGCAGCTCGGTGAGTTCGCCGGCAAGCTGCACCAGCCGGACAAAGAGCAGTATGGAATGTGCCTGCGCGGCAAGGCTGGTTGGGGTGAAAACATGGCGCTGCTGACCACCATGTCCAACGCTTTTGGCGCGCGCTGGTTCAACGAGCAGTGGCAGCCGCAACTCACTGGGCCGGAATGGACCGCCGCCGCGAACTTCTACGTCAACACCCTCAAGCAGTACGGCCCGCCGGGTGTTTCGAGCAACGGCTTCAACGAGACACTGGCCCTGTTCAACAGCGGCAAATGCGCGATCTGGGTCGATGCCAGCGTCGCCGGCTCCTTCATCACCGACACAACTCAAAGCAAGGTCGCCGATAAGGTCGGCTTCGTCGCGGCGCCCACGCAGGTCACCGACAAGGGCTCGTCCTGGCTCTATGCCTGGTCGCTGGCCATCCCTGCGACGTCCAAACACAAGGAAGCCGCCAAAGCCTTTGTGACCTGGGCGACCTCCAAGGACTACATCCAACTGGTCGTCGATAAGGATGGCATCACCAACGTACCGCCGGGCACTCGTATGTCCACCTACAGCGACGCTTATTTGCAGGCTGCACCCTTCGCCGGTGTCACGCTGAAAATGATGCAGAACGCCGACCCTGCACACCCGTCAGTCCAACCCGTGCCTTATGTCGGTATCCAGTACGTGACCATTCCTGAATTCCAGGCCATCGGCACGTCGGTCGGCAAGCTGCTGTCTGCGGCGCTCACCGGGCAGATGCCGGTTGAGCAGGCTCTGGCCTCGGCCCAGCAAACCACCGAACGCGAGATGAAGCGCGCTGGTTATCCAAAATAGCAACATACCGATAGATCAAGACGCAGAACCAGTGGGGGAACCTGTAGGAGCGAGGCTTGCCCGCGAAGAATGCGCCGCGGTTTTTCAGGTATTACGCGTCATCGTTCTTCGCGGGCAAGCCTCGCTCCTACAGGGGGGGCTTCGCAGACTGACGACCGCATTTAATGCCCTCAACGGGGGCATCTCTCTATAGCTCTAATGAATGGATGGGAAAAATGAAACGTCTGGAAGGAAAAAGCGCCCTTATCACCGGTTCTGCCAGAGGCATCGGAAGAACGTTCGCGCAAGCCTATATCCGCGAAGGCGCTACGGTCGCGATCGCAGACATCAACCTGGAACGCGCGCAAGCCACTGCGGCCGAGCTGGGGCCGAATGCCTATGCGGTCGAGATGGACGTGACCGATCAGCAGTCAATCGACGGCGCTATCGCAGCGGTCATCGCCACCACAGGCAAGCTCGATATCCTGATCAACAACGCGGCCCTGTTTGATCTCGCACCGATTACGGAAATTTCTCGCGAGAGCTACGAACGGCTGTTCTCGATCAACGTGTCCGGCACCCTGTTCACCCTGCAGGCCGCGGCCAAACAGATGATCCGCCAGGGCCATGGCGGCAGAATCATCAATATGGCCAGTCAGGCCGGTCGACGCGGTGAAGCGCTTGTCGCGGTGTATTGCGCGACCAAAGCAGCGGTGATCAGCCTCACGCAATCGGCGGGTCTCAATCTCATTCCCCATAACATCAACGTGAATGCCATCGCACCGGGCGTGGTGGACGGTGAGCATTGGGATGGCGTCGATGCGCTGTTCGCCAAATATGAGAACCGGCCGCTTGGGGAAAAGAAAAGGCTGGCGGGTCAGGAAGTACCCTATGGACGTATGGGCACGGCAGACGATCTTGTCGGCATGGCGATCTTCCTGGCATCAAACGAGAGTGAGTATGTCGTGGCGCAAACCTATAACGTCGATGGCGGCAACTGGATGAACTGACGAGTATCGAACCCCAATTAAAGCCCCTACCGAACAGGCCATGTCTACTGCACCGTAGACATGGCCTGCTCGTTCCCGTCCGGCCCTCAATGCCCGCGAATGTAGTGCTCCAGTTGCCGAATCAAATCCGCCTGCTCGACGATGGCTTCCTTGACCAGATCGCCAATCGACAACAGCCCGATCAGTTCGCCACTCTCCAGCACCGGCAGATGGCGCAAATGACTGTCGGTCATGACCGCCATGCAGCGCTCGATGCTCTGCTGACTGTCGGCGGTCACCACCGGCGCGCTCATGATCTCGCGCACCGGCGTGCCGACTGAAGATCGCCCCTGTAGCACCACCTTGCGCGCATAGTCGCGCTCGCTGATGACGCCGACCACCTGCCCGTCTTCAATGACGGGCAACGCGCCGACGTTCTTCTCGGCCATCATTTTCAGGGCGTCGAGGACCATCTGATCCGGCGCGATGCTGTGCACCTGCTGGTTTTGCACGACTTTCAGTTTGAGCAACTGTGCGGCTGTCTTCATCAACGTTCTCCGATACGGTTCAGGGCAGCGATCAAGCCGCCGCGACTTCCACGATGCCGGCGTTCAGGCGCACCGGCCACACCCGCAGGCGCTGCTCCGGGTATTCCAGGCAACTGCCGTCTTCAAGACGGAAATGCTGCTTGTAGATCGGCGACGCCACCACCAGATCACCCTTGAGGCTGCCGATCAGTCCGCGGCCGATGACGTTCGCGCCGGATTGCGGATCATGGTTGTCGATGGCGTAGAGGGTGCGACCTTCGGCCTGCGGCAGGTAGAACAGCGCCACCTGCGCGCCGTCGAGCCAGACGACAACGCCGGAGTTGCTGACCAGATCCTGCTGGCTGCACACCGCCTGCCACGCCTGAGCATTGGCCGCGGTTGCAGGGACTTCGACACGCTGGGTATTGGACTGACTCATCAGGCATTCTCCTCGGTGACAGGGATAAGGTTGAGTTCGGCGGCCATGATCGGCCGGCGTTGACCGCGTTCCTGAACAAAATGGATGTCCGGGTCCGGGCGTTTATCGTTGACGAAGGTGCGGAAGCGCTTGAGTTTTTCCGGGTCTTTGAGGGCGTTGGCCCATTCGCATTCGTAGCGGTTGACCACCAGTTGCATCTGCGATTCGAGTTCTGCGCCGAGCCCCAGGCTGTCGTTGATGACCACGTCCTTGAGGTAATCCAGGCCGCCCTCCAGGCTTTCGCGCCAGACCGAGGTGCGCTGCAATTTATCGGCGGTGCGGATGTAGAACATCAGGAACCGGTCGATGTAACGGATCAGGGTTTCATCGTCGAGGTCAGTGGCGAACAGCTCGGCATGACGCGGACGCATACCACCGTTACCGGCGACATAGAGGTTCCAGCCGTTCTCGGTGGCGATCACGCCCACGTCCTTGCTTTGCGCCTCGGCACATTCACGGGTGCAGCCAGAGACGGCGAACTTGAGCTTGTGCGGCGAGCGCAGGCCTTTGTAGCGATCCTCGAGGGTCAGGGCCATTTTCACGCTGTCCTGCACGCCATAACGGCACCAGGTGCTGCCCACGCAAGATTTCACCGTGCGGGTCGATTTGCCGTAGGCATGCCCGGTTTCGAAACCGGCCTCAATCAACTCGGACCAGATGTCCGGCAACTGATGCAACTGCGCGCCGAACAGGTCGATCCGCTGGCCGCCGGTGATTTTCGTGTAGAGGTCGTATTTCTTCGCCACCACGCCAATCGCAATCAGCTTGTCGGCTGTGATCTCGCCCCCGGCGATGCGCGGCACCACCGAATAGGTGCCGTTTTTCTGCATGTTGGCCATGAAAGTGTCGTTGGTGTCCTGCAACGGCACCAGCGAGGCATCCATGATCGGCTGGTTCCAGCACGAGGCGAGGATCGAGCCCACCGCCGGTTTGCACACGTCGCAACCGGTGTGACCACGGCCGTGCTTGGCCAGCAGTTCTTCGAAGGTGATCACCCCTTCTACCCGCACCAGCGCATAAAGCTCCTGACGGGTGTAGGCGAAGTGTTCGCACAGGCTCTTGTCGACACTGACGCCACGGGCAATCAATTCATGCTCGAACACTTGCTTGAGCAGCCCTGCGCAACCACCGCAACCGGTGCAAGCCTTGGTCTGCGACTTGAGCAGGCCGAGGTCGGTGCAGCCACCGTCGATGGCCGAGCAGATCGAGCCCTTGGTGACGTTATGGCACGAGCACACCGTCGCCGCCTCAGGCAACGCGCCCGGGCCCAGGGTTGGCGCACCGGTGGACGATGGCAGAATCAGGCTGGCAGGTTCCGACGGCAAGGCAATGCCGTTCTGCATGTATTGCAGCAAGGTGTCGTAGTAGCTGTTGTCGCCGACCAGCACCGCGCCGAGCACGCGTTTGCTGTCAGCATCCACCACCAGGCGGCGGTAGCTGGCCGTGGCTTCATCGATGAACTGATAGCTGCGCGCACCCGGCGTCTGGGCATGAGCATCGCCGATGGAGCCGACATCCACGCCGAGCAGTTTGAGCTTGGTCGACATGTCGGCGCCCTGGAACGGCTCCGCCACTTGATTGCACAGCAGCGTCGCGACGCCACGGGCCATTTGATAACCCGGAGCGACCAGACCGAAGAGGCTGCCATTCCAGGCGGCACACTCGCCAATCGCATAGATATTCGGATCGCTGGTCAGGCACTGATCGTCAATCACCACGCCGCCACGGGGACCGATGTCCAGCGCACATTGGCGGGCCAGCGCGTCTTGCGCGCGGATGCCGGCGGAGAACACGATCAGGTCGGCTTCGAGGAATTCGTCATTGGCGAAATTCATCCGGTAGCGGTACTCCTCGCCGGCACTGATCGACTGCGTGCCACGCGACAGATGCACGCCAACACCGAGCCGCTCGATTTGCGCCTTCAGCGCCAGGCCACCCTGCTCGTCCAGCTGCACCGGCATCAGGCGTGGGGCAAATTCCACCACATGCGCTTCCAGGCCCAGGCTTTTCAGGGCGTTGGCGGCTTCCAGGCCAAGCAGGCCACCGCCGACTACTACGCCGCGCCGGGCATTGGCCGCCGCGGCACGAATCGCGTCGAGGTCTTCGAGGGTGCGATAGACCAGGCGCGAGTCACCTTCTGCACCTTCAATAGGCGGTACGAAAGGATAAGAGCCGGTGGCCAGAACCAATTTGTCGTACGCGACGCAACCTTGTGCGGTAATCACCTGGCGTCGCGCTCGATCGATTTCCAGCACCGGCACGCCCAAATGCAGAGTGACGCCCGGCGTCTGGTACAGAGAGGCTTCGCCCAGGGCCAACGACTCGGCATCGCGACCGCCGAAATACTCGGACAGATGCACCCGGTCGTAGGCGCGCATTGGCTCTTCGCTGAAGACATGCAGCCGGTAATGGTCGAGGGCACCGCGCTCGATGAGCTGCTCGACACAATGATGTCCGACCATGCCATTGCCGATCACGATCAGTGTTTGCAGTTTGTTCAACGCGGCAACATTGGAATTCATAGTAAGCACCCAGCCAAAGCCAATCACGGTTAAAAAAAGCAAAAAAAAACGCCTGAAACCTCTCGGTTTCAGGCGTCTTTGCCTGTTCTTCGCGGTGTTCGACCTGGCGCCTTCGCCGGATCCACCGATGTTGCCCACGACCTGCTCGGCCGCTCGATCATCGTTGACCGAGTGGGCTGCCCATCTGTTTTCGATGGACCTGAGGGTATCAATGCAGCCTTTGTGCCAGTCTGCGGCGTATGACTTCCTCAGTGCTGGAAAACCGACCTCTGAACGATGGGGAAATGTGATAAAGACACCGGCCCAGGCGGGTCTCATCGGGCGTTAGTCAACTTTGCAGGAGCCCGCGAGCGGGTGGACGGACGTTGGAGCGGTAGGAAGGAATAGCTCAGGAAACCGCTTCGCACTGGTGCATGTTGTCAGGCATGGCTCTTTAAAAGTGCATACGGCTACGTTCTATTTGGGCTTGAGCAATGCCAGTGAGTTAAGCGCGAATCCCTGTGGGAGCGGGCTTGCTCGCGAAGACGGCGGCACAGTCAATATTGATGTCGCCTGACACGCCGCTTTCGCGAGCAAGCCCGCTCCCACAGGGATTCGCAACATTGCCGGAATGCGCGTGTTTAAAAGCCCTGAAGGTTACTTCCTGAAAGCTACAAGATCTTGCGCCGTTGCCTACGCTTACGCCAGAATCCGCCGGCTTGTGCGCCTTGGGGTTGCTCGGTAACTTGATTCGCGTCACTGCCCATCAGTGATCGGGTTTAGTCGCCCGGGGTTATAAGTAAGGTGTACAAGCTCTTGTCAGTCAGGCATTCCCATGCCTGCACTTGATGGTGGTTGTGCGCAGGGCGCCTTCGGGCGCGCCGGCTTTGCTAGCTTCCCCGGTCGACTAACCTGCGTACAGCTGCCTCCCTCTCGTTTAGTCGCAAGAGGGTGGCACCCAATCAGAGAAGCCAGCTTATGTTCAAAGTTACGCCCAACCCACCGGACATCGATCCGATATCTCCGTACGAACCCGATTCAAAGAAGCTCAATGAGGCCGCCGAGCGGGCTCTGAACTTCCACTTCCCGTCGAATGCCGACATCAAAGCCACCGCGCGTAAACCCAGCAAGCTGTTTGCCGTGGCCCCAGAGGCGACTACCGAAACCCTGGCGGTTTTTTTGGTCGAGACACTGGCCTCGGTCGATGTGATGGTCCATCAGTTGGTGGATCATCTGGAGGGTGAGTCGCGTCACGCCCTGCTGGGCATTTCAAACAGCATCATGGTGGCGGAGATCACCGCGAACCGGGTGCTGGATCACATTAATACGCCTGAGTAGGTATGAACTGTTGTGGTGAGTGAGTTACTGACGCAGGGTTGTGCAGTGATCCTGTTTTTGGGGCCGCTGCGCGACCCAGCGGGAGCAATCTCCCTCGCCACAGGTTTCTCGGTGTTTGATCCCAGTAGGGTATCCCGAGGCCGCGACCTTTTGGCGCATGACCGGCGGGCCATCGATTGAGCGCCATAGCGCAACAGTTTGTTAACATCCGTGCGCTTTTTTTCGTCTGATTGATCAGCCACTGTAGATTCCCGGTCGCTACACAGGATGCTTTTTTCCATGAGTACGTTGTATACCCGTCGCACGGTCCTGCAAGGCATGAGCCTGTTGAGCCTTGGCCTGCTCGCCGGCTGCGATGACAGCAGCAAGCTGTCGTTCAAGTACGGCAAGGACCTCAGCGACAAGATCATGGGGCGTACCTTCAAACTCAAGGACGCGCAGGGCGAGTACCGGATGCTGGGCAGCTACCGTGGCCTGATGCCGATGGTTTTTTTCGGTTTCACCCAATGTCCGGCGGTCTGCCCGACGACGCTGGCCCGTGCGGCACAAGCGAAAAAACTGATGGGCCGCGATGGCGAACGCCTGCAAGTGATCTTCATCACCCTGGACCCCGAACGCGATACGCCGCAAATGCTCGACGCCTACGTCAAAGCCTTCGATCCAAGTTTCGAGGCGCTGTACGGCTCGCTGGAAGAAACCGCCGCCACCGCCAAGGAGTTCGGTGTGTTCTTTGAAAAGATCCCCAGCGGCTCGACCTATACCCTCTCCCACACCGCGACCAGCTTCGTTTTCGACTCCCGAGGCACTTTGCGCCTGGGACTGTCCGCGTCCCTTACCGCTCAAGAGTGTGCAGAAGACCTGCTCACCGTCATGGAGGTCTGCTGATGACTTCGATCTACGCACCACGTATTAAACAGCTGACCCTGGGCCTTTTCCTGATCGGCATGGCCTGGCAGGTGTGCGCCCAAACCCAGGTGAACGACGCCTGGGTCCGCGCGACGGTGGCCGGCCAGCATTCGACCGGCGCCTTCATGACCCTGCAGGCCGACAGCGACAGCAAACTGCTCAGCGTGCAGTCGCCGGTCGCGAACACCGTGCAAATTCACCAATCCAGCATGAAAGACGATGTGATGAGCATGAGCCAGGTCGAGTCCGTCGCGCTGCCGGCCGGCAAACCGGTGAGCTTTGATCCCCATGGCTACCACATCATGCTGATGGACCTGACGACTCAGGTGAAGGAAGGCGACAACGTTCCCCTGACCCTGACCGTGGAAAACGCCAAGGGCGAAAAAGAGACGATCAAGGTTGACGCCGAGGCTCGGGCGCTCGGCATGCAGGATCACAGCAAGATGCATTGAGAGGCTCAATCCCGGCCCGTCTGATCGCCGCTGTTGCGGTGGTATTGGCCTGCCCTCAACTGGTAGCCTGTGCGTCCCTGCCTGCATGTCTCTGATGGATCATCGGCGCACGAAGACGCCTTGATGATCACTTCACCCCTTTCAATCAAGACGACGGTGACGCATTTGATCAGCAGTACCCCACCACTGGCCCGCGATATCGACGGCAAAGCCATTTCTGCCCAGGTTCTCGACGAGGTCCGGGAGGAGGTTCTGGCCCTGGCCGGCCAGCAAATCTATCCCGCCCTTGCGGTCCTGTTGGTCGGTGACGACCCGGCCAGCCACGTTTATGTGCGCAACAAATTGCTGCGCGCCAAGGAAGTCGGTATCCGCTCCCTTGAATACCGCCTGCCGGAAACCGCCAGCCAGACCCAGGTTCTGGAACTGATTGCGCAACTCAACGCCGATGCCTCGGTGACCGGCATCCTGGTGCAACTGCCCTTGCCCGCCGCTATCGACGAACAGGCGGTGATTCAGGCCATCGACCCGATCAAGGACGTGGACGGTTTTCATCGGGAAAACGTCGGTGGGCTGGTGCAAGGCATGGAGGTCCTGACCCCGTGCACGCCCAGTGGCTGCATGCGCTTGCTGCACGAGACCTGCGGTGATGACTTGAGCGGCTTGCACGCGGTGGTCATCGGCCGTTCGAACATTGTCGGCAAACCGATGGCGACCTTGTTGTTGCAGGCCAACTGCTCGGTCAGCGTGGTGCATTCGCGTAGCGTCGACGCCCCGGCGTTGTGCCGGCTGGCGGATATCGTGGTCGCAGCGGTGGGTCGGCCTGAGTTGATCGACGCCAGTTGGCTCAAGCCCGGTGCGGTGGTCATCGATGTCGGCATCAACCGCATCGCCAGCGAATCCGGCGATCGTCTGGTGGGCGATGTCGACTATGCCAGCGCCCGCACCGTCGCGCGGGCGATTACCCCGGTGCCGGGTGGCGTCGGGCCGATGACCATTGCCTATCTGCTGAAAAACACCCTGATCGCCTGCCAGTTGCAACTCGCCGCACAGGCCCGCGGGCAGCAGCCTGCAGATGACTTGGCGTTGAACTGACACAACGCACACGGCCCACTTCAAAGTGGGCCGTGTCGGTAATGCCAGTCAGGCGCGGAACCTGTGGGAGCGGGCTTGCTCGCGAAAGCGGTGTGTCAGGCGACATCAGTGTTGGATGTGCTGACGCCTTCGCGAGCAAGCCCGCTCCCACAGGGATTGTGTCTTAACCACATCAAGCGTCGAAAACGCGGTTACTTCCCGGCGTGCAGCACCTGTGCTTGCGGCATCGCCGAAGAGTGATGGTTGAGAATCTTCCACTGCCCGCCAACCTGTTCATAGACGAAGGTGTAGCGCGCCTGCACCTGACGAGTCTTGCCATCGGCCTCGGTCAAGGTAAAGGTGTAGACGCCACTGTCCATCGCCACATTGGCGCCTAATGGACGGATCTCACGGAAGTTGATCTGGCCCACCGGTTTGAGCGCCATGAAGTGATCGAAGTAGTCCTTGATCTGTGCCGGCGTGGTGCGCACCTTGTTGGAAACCGTCGGCTGCAACACGGCGTTCGGCGCATACAGGTCGACCACGCTCTGAACATTGCCGCTCTTCAATGCGCTATTCCATTGATCAAACAGCGCGGCGATTTCACGATCCTTCACGTTACCGGGCTGTTCGGCCACGCTGCTGTAGACGTAAGGCACTGCCTCCAACGCCTGGGCCAACGGGGTGGTCAGGGCGAACAACAGGGCGATGGTTGAGGTCTTGAATTTCATTGCGCGATTCCAATGGTGGTCGATGGCCACACTGTGCCGCTCGGAACGTCGCCCGCCATCGGCCAACCGGAGTCATTTGCCTATGCCATTCGGCAGATAGCGCCCTGCCCCGTCAACAAGGTTTAATGACGCCCCAGCCCGAACGGGCGTGCCCGCCGGAATCCGCCCATGCAAAACACTGATCATGACCCCGGTAGCGCCCTGGCCATTCGCACCCAGTATCGGCAATCGCAAAGTCGCGCCGCGCGGCTGCGGCTGCTGGTGGATACCGGCCAGGAGCTGACGCAACTGGCCCCCGAAGCCATGCGTCAACGGGTGCTGCAACGGGCCTGTGCCTTCCTGGCGATGGACCACGCATTACTGCTGGAATGGGACGTGGATGCGCAGGTCAGGACCACCGCCAGTCACGGTAGCCGTGATCGTTTACACAGCCTCGAGCGTCTCGCCGATACGGCGATGTGCTCCCCGCAATGGCAGGAACAGCCGAGCGCGGTTCTGCCCAATGTGCTGCGGGTACCTTTGCGCGGCGGCGATGGCGCGGCCTTCGGTGCGTTGGTGCTGGCCAACAGTGTCAGCATCAGTGCACCGGACACCGAGGACCTCGAATCCCTGCAATTGCTCGCCACCCTGCTGGCCGCGCACCTGGAAAACCAGCGGTTGCTGGATGCACTGGTGGCCCGCGAGCGCACCATGTCCGATCTGGTCCACAGGCTGTTCAGGGCACAGGAAGACGAACGCAAACGCATGGCGTACGACCTGCACGACGGCCTGGCGCAAACCCTCGCCGGGCTGCATCAGCGCCTGCAAGGTTTTGCCGGCCGCTGCCCGCCACTGCCCGACGAACTCGGCGCAGACTTACAGACGATTCTTGCACTGGCCCAGCACTGTGTCGGTGAAGGCCGGCAATTGATCAGCGGCCTGCGCCCGACGGTACTCGACGACTTTGGCTTGCTGAAGGCGGTCGACAAAGAAGCGGATCGCCTGCGTGACGCCGGGATCAAAGTGAACTGGAGCATGCGTTGCGAAGCACGTTTGCCCAGCCAGGTGGAGATCGCCCTGTTCCGGATTGCCCAGGAAGGCATTAACAACATTCTCAAGCATGCGCAGGCCAGCCATGTCGTCCTCGCGCTGGAACTGCTCGAAGGACTGGCCTCGCTACGGCTGGACGACAACGGCAAAGGTTTTGCCATGGAACAACGACTCGACACCTGCGGCGCCCGGCACTTGGGGCTCGCGGCGATGAAGGAACGCGCAAGCCTGCTGGGCGGCGATTTCACTTGCGTCAGCCATCTGCATGGCGGGACGCAACTGCGTGCAACCGTACCCTCCGACCTCAATGGAACAGCTCAATGACTGAAGTTTTACGTCTGGTTCTGGCGGACGATCATGAGGTCACCCGAACCGGTTTCGTCGCGCTGCTGGCCGGCCATCCGCAATTCGAAGTGGTCGGCCAGGCCCGCGATGGCCAGGAAGCGGTGGACGTTTGTGAGCGCTTGCTACCCGACATCGTCATCCTCGACATTCGCATGCCCGTGCTCAATGGGTTGGGCGCGGCGCGGATTCTTCAGCAGCGCCTGCCGGCCCTGAAAGTGGTGATCTTCACCATGGACGACAGCCCGGATCACCTGGAAGCGGCGATGAATGCCGGTGCCGTGGGTTACCTGCTCAAAGACGCCAGCCGCAATGAAGTGATTGACGCCCTGCAACGCGTCGCCGCGGGCGAGGAAGCCCTCAACAGCGCCGTCAGCGCCCGTCTGCTGCGGCGCATGACCGAACGCAACGCCAGTGGCGCCGCGCCTGCCGAAACCTTGACCGCCCGCGAACGCCAGGTCCTCGGGTTGGTAGCCAGCGGCTTCAGCAATCGTGAAATCGGCGAAGAACTCGGTATCACCACGGGCACGGCCAAAGCCCACGTGGAACGGGTCATCGGTAAACTCGGCGCCGCCGACCGAACCCAGGCGGCCGTTCGTGGCATGGCCCTGGGGCTGGTGACCCAGTCATGAAGGTTTCAAATGCTCGACGCTGGGCCGATCTGCCATTACGCGGCAAAGCCCTCGTGGTGATTTCCCTGCCGTTGGTAATCCTGTTGCTCTCGCTGGTGCTGATCTACATCACCGAGCGTCAGACCGCACGCGCGGAAGAGGACGTGCGCCGGGTGCTGCTGGTACAAGGCGACATTCAGGCCGTACACACCCTGCTCGCCGAGGCCGCCGCTAGCGTGCGCGGCTATCTGCTGACCCGCCGCGAGGATTTCCTGCCGGGTTATCGGCAAGCCAAGCCCTTGATCGAATCAGCCCTGCGACGGCTCGACGGCAACGTTCGCGATGAGCGGGTGCGCAAACATCTGGAGGCGATCACCCCGTTGATCGAGACCAAGGTCGAGGGTCTGGTTGAACTGCTCGACGATCGCAGCGCCACACCCGAGTCGATCACCACCATCCTGATCAACAACAAGCACATCCTCGACGAGTTGCGCGAACGCATCAGCGCCATGCGCACCCTCGAGGATACGTTGCTGGCCGAGCGCACCGCGGCGGCCGCCTCGACTCGCCAGCGTTTGTTGTTCTCCACCCTGCTGGCCGCGGCCTGCGGGTTGTTTGGCGCCATTGTGGCGGTGCTGTTCCTGTCCAAGGGCATCGTCGCCCGGGTCAAACAGGTCCAGGGCAACGCACAACGACTGGCACTCGGTCAGCCGTTACTGCCGCAACCGCCGGAGAACGACGAGATTGGTCAATTGGGCACGCGCCTGGTCGAAGCCGGGTTGTTGCTGGCTGAACGTGAGCGGGCGTTGCGCGACAACGAAGAGCGCCTGCGGCTGATCATCGACGGGGTGAAGGACTACGGTATTTTCGCCCTCGACACACAGGGCTTCGTCACCAGCTGGAATGCGGGCGCCGAGCGGATCAAGGGCTACACCGAACAAGAAATCGTCGGCCAGCATTTTTCGGTGTTTTATCTGTCGCAAGAATGCCCGCAGCATCCCGACATGGCGCTGCGCGAGGCCACTCGCGACGGTCATTACATGGAAG
Organism: Pseudomonas sp. PDM24; assembly: GCF_019218905.1. Classification (NCBI taxonomy): domain Bacteria; kingdom Pseudomonadati; phylum Pseudomonadota; class Gammaproteobacteria; order Pseudomonadales; family Pseudomonadaceae; genus Pseudomonas; species Pseudomonas sp. PDM24. The sequence continues at coordinate 1,565,034 of NZ_JAHUWR010000001.1, forward strand.
AGGCCTGGCGTTGCCGCAAGGATGGCAGCCGCTTCTGGGCCAGCGTGGTGATTACCGCGCAATACGACAGCAGTGGCGCCTTGCGCGGATTCTCCAAGATCACCCGCGACATTACCGATCGCCGCGTGGCCGAGATAGCACTGAGCACCGCACGGGAAGAAGCCGAACGCGCCAGCCGAGCCAAAAGCGAGTTCCTGTCGCGCATGAGCCACGAACTGCGTACCCCGCTCAACTCCATTCTCGGCTTCGCACAACTGCTGGACATGGACTCGCCCAAGGGCCAGCGCGCGCAAATTGGTCATATCCTGCGGGCCGGACAACACCTGCTGACCCTGATCAACGAGGTGTTGGACATCGCCAAGATCGAAGCCGGGCGTCTGCCACTGAACGTTGAAGCCGTGCCCTTGGCGGTAGTGCTGCAAGAAGCCCTGACACTGGTTTCCCCCATGGCTTGCGACGCCGGCATCCAATTGGTCGATTTGCCGATGCTGGCCGCCGACAGCGGGATCGTCGCCGATCGGCAACGTCTGGTTCAGGTGCTGCTCAACCTGCTGTCCAACGCGATCAAATACAACCGGCCCCAGGGCCAGGTGCACATCGAAGTCAGGGTTATTCAACAGCGAATTGCGGTGTCGGTCTGCGATACCGGCAAGGGCATTGCGGCCGATCGACTGGAACAACTGTTCAAGCCGTTCGAGCGTCTGGAGACTGATCCGAACGTGGAAGGCACCGGCTTGGGCCTGGCCTTGAGCAAGAGTCTGCTGGAAATGATGAACGGCAGCCTGACCGTCAAAAGCCAGCCCGGCGAAGGCGCAAGTTTCACCCTGGAATTGCCTTTCGTGCGCCTGCAGCCAATTACCGAGCCACCGGTTGCACGAATCAGTCACCCAACGGTCACGGCCGCCCTCACCGCTCCCGATTACCAGGGCAAAGTCCTGTGCATCGAAGACAATCTCTCAAGCCTGGCCCTGATCGAAACCCTGCTGCAACGACGGCCGCACATCCAGTTGCTCTCAAGCATGCAGGGGCAAATGGGTCTGGACCTGGCCCGTCAACATGCACCGCAGCTGATATTGCTCGACGTGGCGCTGCCGGATCTGGATGGTTTCAATGTGCTGCAACGCTTGCGTCAGTCTTCCATCACCCGTGCCATTCCCGTGCTGATGATCACCGCCGATGCCAGTGACCTCACGCATCTGGCCTTGCTGGAAGCGGGAGCGACGGCGGTGCTGACCAAGCCGATTAACATCCCTTCATTCCTCGCCCATCTTGACCAGCATCTACCGGAGCCCGTGTGAACACCGACCTGCGCATTCTGATCATCGACGACCAGCGGCCCAACCTCGACTTGATGGAGCAGTTGCTTGTCCGCGAAGGGCTGACCAATGTACTGAGCAGTACCCAGCCGCTGCGAACCCTGGACCTGTTCAACAGCTTCGAGCCTGACCTGGTGATTCTCGACCTGCACATGCCGGAGTTCGACGGCTTTGCCGTACTGGAACAACTCAACCGGCGCATCCCGACCGGCGAGTACCTGCCGATCCTCGTGCTCACCGCCGACGCCACCCGCGATACCCGCCTGCGCGCGCTGGCCCTGGGCGCCAAAGACTTTATCAGCAAGCCACTGGACGCCCTGGAAACCATGCTGCGCGTCTGGAACCTGCTCGAAACCCGCGCGCTGTATAAAGCTTTGCGTACTTTGGTCCCGGCGGATCAGATCGAGTTGCTGCGCCAGTTAAAGCCGCACCCAGTTAGCTGACTGAAGGGGCGGAATCACTGACGCTTTGCTACTGAACGTCAGGTCACGGGGCTGGCTCGGTATTTTGGCGACCGGCTGCAGAAAGCCCAACAAGGCCTGCTGGGTGTCATTCCAGGCCGTCGGGTGTTCCATATCGAGGAAGTGCCCGGCGTTCTTGATGGTCTGAAACTGAGCCTGACGGGAATGAGTTGCGAAAAGACGGGCGTCTTCCACCGAGGTGTACTCATCCCGTTCGCCGTTGATAAACAGCAGCGGAACTTCGATGGCATCGGCACAGGAAACGTAGCAATGAGTGTCCTGAGTCAGCACTTCATTGACGTGAAAATGCATCTGCCGGTATTCGTGTTCGTCAAGGCTGCTGACATGGCGTTCGTTGAAACGCTTGAACAGCGACGGCAGATGCTTGCCGATCGTGCTGTTGATCAAGCGCCCGACATTGCGCCGATCACAAGCCTGGAGGAAGTGCCGGCCACTCTCCAGATAATCGCGCATCGGCGTATTGATTCGCGCCGCGAATGAACTGATCACCGCTTTTTCGATTCGTTGTGGGTGCTGGGCCAGCGCCAGCAAAGTCGCCGCGCCGCCCCAGGAAAAGGACAGCACATGCTGCGCCCGAAAGTGCTCGATCAACTCCAGCAATATTTCGGCTTCGTCTTCCTTGCGGATCGGCTGGTCATGCTGGTTGTGTTGTTTCGATTGACCGGCGTAGGGCTGATCGTAGAGGACTACATTGAAGCGTGGCCGCAGGTAGCGCACCGTTTGGGCAAAAGATGCGGTCGTTGCCAGCGAGCCGTTGACCAGAATAATGGTCTTGTCGGCGGTGGCGTTGAGGTAATGCTCGGTATAAACCCTGTACTTCTTACCAATCTGGACGATCGCAGTTTTCAACGTCATTTCATTCTATTCCTTGAACAAATTGGATCAGACACACAGCTTGATTGACCGTCCGGCTTCCTCCGGGCAAGCCTGACAGCACAAACCAGCGACAACGGTACAAGGGCGCTGAGATGAACGCCATGACCAATAAGTCACAAACCGACCAGTGGCTCACAGTAAAGCAGGGATTTTCCCGTGTGCAAGTACGCACGCTTGAAAGTGGCGGCCCTGACGCATCGCCAACATCCGCCTATGATTATTCATTGCCCCCACCTTCATCAGTTCCAGGGCTCTCGCCCCCTCACGTCAAATGAGGAGTTGAAAGATGTCGCTGACGCTTTACTACCATCCACTGGCGTCGTTCTGTCACAAAGTACTCATCGCGCTCTACGAAAACGGCACCGAATTCGAGAGAAGAATCATCGATCTCGGTGACCCTGCCGACAGCGCAGAACTTCAGGCATTGTGGCCAATCGGAAAGTTTCCAATAATTTTTGACTCTGTTCATCAGCTGAATCTGCCGGAGTCCAGCATCATCATCGAGTACCTGGATAGACGATTTCCAGGCACGCACAATCTGGTTCCAGACGATTGGGAGACCGCGCTGGAAGTCCGATTATGGGATCGCTTTTTCGACCATTATGTACAAGTGCCGATGCAACAGATTGTCAGTGATCGGCTACAGGCGACCAACGGTGATTTGACCAAAGAGCGATCCATGCTGAAAACGGCCTACGGCATGCTTGAACGCCGGATGGCATCCAGAATCTGGGTGGCCAGCCCGGGGTTCAGCATGGCCGATTGCGCCGCTGCCCCGGCACTTTTCTATGCCCGGACGCTTGTGCCGTTCCCCGATGACTACAGCCACCTGAGCGCCTATTTCGAGAGGTTGGTACAGAGACCATCATTTCAGCGCGTGATCGATGAAGCCCGGCCCTGGTTTTCGTTCTACCCGTTTGCAGAGGCGATCGAACAGCGGTTTTGCCAGGCGCCGGACAACGCATGATCCGCGTCCATAGCCTTCGCGCCTGATACCAGTCGGTACGAAGCGCGAAGGACAGTCACCGATTTGTTCGGGAATGCGCGATCAAAAACGCGGTTTGATCGTCTTCCACTCCGGCTTGTAACGCTGCATCTGTTTCACGTCATCGCGCTGACGAATGCCGCAGCTCAGGTATTGATCATGCAGCTTGCCCAGTTGATCGTGATCCAGCTCAAGACCCAACCCAGGCGCACGGGTGATTTTCACGCAGCCATCGACGATGGATAGCTTGCCGCCCTTGATCACCTCTTCGTCCGGTTCCTGCCAGGGGTAATGAGTGTCGCAGGCGTAATCGAGATTGGGCACTGAAGCGGCGACATGTGCCATGGCCATCAGGCTGATGCCCAGGTGCGAATTGGAGTGCATAGACACGCCAAGGCCGAAGGTGTCGCACATTTTCGCCAACGCCTGGGTGTCCCGCAGGCCACCCCAGTAATGATGGTCGGCGAGCACGATCTGCACGCTGTTCAGGGCCACACTGCGGCGAAACTCATCAAAATCCGTGACCACCATATTGGTCGCCAGCGGCAGACCGGTACGTTTGTGCAATTCGGCCATGCCGTCGAGGCCCGGTGTCGGGTCTTCGTAATATTGCAGGTCATCACCCAGCAGCTCTGCCATGCGAATCGAAGTTTCCAGCGACCAGTTGCCGTTCGGATCGATGCGCAACGGGTAACCTGGAAAGGCCTTTTTCAACGCCTTGATGCACGACACTTCGTGCTCCGGCGGCAGTGCCCCAGCCTTGAGTTTGATGCTCTTGAAGCCGTAGGCCTCGATCATGCGCCGGGCCTGGGCGACGATCTGCTCTTCGTTCAGCGCCTCGCCCCAGCTATCCGGTTTGTACGGTGAATCGATGTGTTGCGCGTACTTGAAGAACAGATAGGCGCTAAACGGCACTTCATCACGAATCGCCCCGCCCAGCAGGTCCACCAGCGGCACGTTCAGGGAATGCGCCTGTAGATCGAGAAACGCCACTTCAAACGCCGAATACGCGTTGCTCACCGCTTTGCTGGCGTGAGAGCCAGGCGCCAGTTCCGCACCGGCGATGCTCTGGGTTTTGTTCGCCGCCACGGTGGCCTGCACGATGGCGCGCAACTGATTGAGGTTGAATGGGTCGAGACCGATCAGCTGACTTTGCAATTGCTGTTGAATCGCCAGTGCCGGGGCGTCGCCGTAGCTTTCGCCCAAACCGATGTAGCCATTGTCGCTCTCGATCTCGATGATCGAGCGCAGCGCGAAGGGTTCGTGAATACCGCTGGCATTGAGCAGCGGCGGATCACGAAAGGCGATGGGGGTGACGGTAACGCGTTTGATTTTCAAGAGGCAGCTCCCTTTGGCTCGGTATTCAAGGCTTGATGACTGACAGAATTTTTTGCGGCTGCGGCGTCGACCGGTTTACCGGTGAGCGAGCTGTGCGTGTCGCCACGCGGTGCAGTACGGGCAAAAAAGATCACCACGGCCGCGACCAGCGAAGTCGCCGCCAGGCCGTACAAACCGCCTTCGATGGAGCCGGTGGTCTGCTCCAGGAAACCGAACGCGGTCGGCGCCACGAAACCGCCGAGATTGCCGATGGAGTTGATCAAAGCCAGCACTGCCGCAGAGATACGCGCATCCAGATAGCCCTGGGGAATTGGCCAGAACAAAGCCGAAGCCGCCTTGAATCCAATGGCCGCAAAACAGATGGCGACGAAGGCAAAGATCGGCCCGCCGGTGGTTGACATGAACATGCCGAACGCGGCAATCACCAATGTCACGGCCACCCAGGCCTGTTGGTATTTCCATTTACTGGCCATGGCAGCGAAGCCATACATCGCCAGAATGGAGATGATCCACGGGATCGAGTTGAACAGGCCGACCTGGAAGTCGCCGAGGTTGCCCATCTTCTTGATCATGCTGGGCAGCCAGAACGTGGCGCCATAAATCGTCAGGGCGATGGAAAAATAGATAAAGCAGAACAAGGCGATCTGCCGATCGGCGAGCAATTTGAACATCGACGGTTTAACTGCCTGCGCGGCTTCTCGAGCCTGCTGTTCCAGGGCAATGGCGCTTACCAGTGCATCCTTTTCTTCAGCGCTCAGCCAATTCGCCTGACGTGGATGGGATTGCAGCCAGAACCAGACAAACCCACAGAGCACGATAGAAGCAAAGCCTTCAATCAGGAACATCCACTGCCAGCCATGCAGGCTGAGACCGCTGACGTGCAGCAGCGCGCCGGATACCGGCCCGGAAATCACCGAGGCAATGGCTGAACCGCTGAGGAAGATCGCCATGGCCTTGCCGCGCTCGGTCGACGGTAGCCATTGGGTGAAGTAATAAATGATGCCGGGAAAAAAACCCGCTTCGGCGGCGCCGAGAATGAAGCGCAGCACATAAAAGCTGGTTTCGCCGCGCACGAAGGCCATGGCCATCGCCGCCGCGCCCCAGGTGAACATGATGCGCGTCAGCCAGGCGCGGGCACCGTAGCGTTGCAGCAGCATGTTGGAAGGCACTTCGAAGATCGCGTAACCGATGAAAAACAGCCCGGCACCCAAGCCATAGGCCGCGGCGCCAATGCCCAGGTCGGTTTCCAGGTGGCTGCGCACGAAGCCGATATTGACCCGGTCGATGTAGTTGACGATGAACATCACCACGAACAGCGGTAGTACGTGACGCTTGACCTTGGCCGCTGCTCGGGCGAGGACGGTCGGGTCCGGCGGACTCTTATGGGTATTCAAAGGGCGACTCCCGTTCATTGTTTTTTTAGGGGAGAACCGATCATGGACGCGCCTATTGATCCCGTCTAATCTAACTTGGCACTCGATTGATACCTGGATTAGATCAATGTTCGAACTGACGCAACTGCGCTGTTTCACCACCGTGGCCACCGAACTGAACTTCCGCCGGGCTGCCGAACGGTTGAACATGACCCAACCACCTCTGAGTCGCCAGATTCAACTGTTGGAACATCACCTGGGCGTCGAGTTGTTCACCCGCAGCACGCGCAGCGTCGCCTTGACCGCCGCCGGCCGCGCTTTTTTTATTGAGGCACAGAACCTGCTGGAGCGCGCTCAGCAAGCCGCCGTAACCGCTCGGCGCTTCGCCGAAGGGGACATCGGTACGGTCAATATCAGCTTCGTCGGTAGCGCGGTTTACGAGTTCCTGCCCAAGGTCATCGCAGAAGCGCGGCTCAAACAGCCTCAAGTCAAAATCGATCTGTCGGAGATGAACACCTACCAGCAACACGAAGCCCTTCGCGCCCGCCGTATCGATCTGGGCATCGTTCGCGCACCGTTGCTTGAGCCAGGCTATGCCACCGAATGCCTGGTGCGTGAACCTTTCGTATTGGCCGTCCCCCACAACCATCGGCTGGCCAGCGCCAACACCGTGTCCGTCAAAGATCTGGACGCTCAACCCTTCCTGATGTACTCCCATGCGGCGTACCCGCCGTTCAACGAACTGCTGACCGGCATGCTCCGCTCGGCCCGCGTCGCCCCGGAATATGTGCAGTGGCTCGGCTCGTCCCTGACTATCCTGGCCCTGGTCAACGCCGGAATGGGCCTGGCCCTGGTACCTCGCTGCGCCACCAGTGTTGTGTTCAAGAACGTGGTGTTTCGCGATATCGATCTGGGCGAAGGCGTACAGAGTGAACTGCATTTGATCTGGCGTGAGAACAACGACAACCCGGCGTTTGCGATGTTGCTGGAGGGCATTCGTAAGGCTGTGAGGGATGGCTGGGGGTTGTGAGGAACCCCGCAGTTACCCGGCGATCGTCGCAATGACACTTTCATTTCATGATCGCTCCTCTTGTATGATGCCCCGCTTTCAAGCGTGAGCCGCAGGCTAAGACTCGCCAAACCCGGGCCCGCAGTCGTCGAGGATTTTTCATGAATAGGCTTTACCGGACCTCCCGCCAGGGAGTGGCCGCCCCGCGGTTCGCGCTCAATCCCCTGAACCTGGGCTTGGGCCTGCTGCTGTCCAGCGCCGTGCCTTCGGCCTGGGCCACCGCGACCGAACTGCCGGCGGTGACCGTCACCGGCGAAGATACTTCCGGTTATCAGGCCGACAGCGCTTCGGTCGGTGGTTTCGAGGCGGCGCCATTGCTCGACACGCCAGCCTCGATTTCGGTGGTCAACGAGGCGATGATCAAGGATCAGCAGGCCCGCCTGCTCAGCGAAGTACTGCGCAACGACGCCTCGGTGGGTGAAAGCTACGCGCCGGTCGGCTACTACGAAAACTTCGTCGTGCGGGGCTTCTCCCTCAACTCCGCCAGCAGCTACAAGATCAACGGCCGCACCATCACTGGCGAGCAGAATGTCGGGCTGGAGAACAAACAGCAGGTGGAGTTGCTCAAGGGCCTTTCCGGTTTGCAAAGCGGTGTCAGCGAGCCCGGCGGATTGGTCAACTACGTGACCAAACGGCCTGGCGACGTGCGTTCGGTCACCGTCTCTACCGACGATCGCGGCAGTGGTTACCTGGCGACCGACGTCGGTGGATGGTTCGGCAGCGAGCAACAGTTCGGCCTGCGCGCCAACCTGGCCCACGAAGACCTGCATTCCTACGTCGAACACACCAATGGCCAGCGCGATTTCGCCTCGCTGGCCTTCGACTGGAACATCAGCCCCAATGCGCTGCTGCAACTGGACGCCGAGTACCAGACCAAGGAACAGCGCTCTGCACCAGGCTATCAACTGCTCGGCGGTTCCAGCCTGCCGCACCACGCCTCGCCGAAGAAGCTGCTGGCACACCAGAGCGGTTCGAAGCCGGTCACCACCGATGCACTGAACCTCAACGGTAATTTCGAATACCGCTTCAGCGACCAGTGGAAAGGCAACCTCAGCGCCTCGCGCAGCCGGGTCGTGATCGATGACTACAGCTCGTTCGCCTGGGGTTGCTACGGCTCCGCCAGTTGCGCCGGCGCGGCGGTGCCGAACTACTTCAGCCCCGAGGGCGACTACGACATTTACGATTTCCGCAGCCCCGACGATACCCGCCGCAACGATGAAGTGCAGGCGGCCCTCAGCGGCCACTTCGAAACCGGTGGCCTGGGCCACGAACTCAGCGTCGGGACTAGCGCGTTCCGCCGCGTGGTGGACAAACGCGATGCCATCAATCAAATGATCGGCAGCGCCAACATCAACAGCGAACCGGCGGATTTTGCCCCTTACGATGGCCCGCTCAACGATTCCTACCGGCGCCTGGACAGCCGCCAGTACGGCCTGTTCTTCAATGACCGGATCAGCTTCAATGAGCAATGGCAGGCGGTGCTGGGCGGGCGCGAAGTGCGCCTGGATGAAGAGACCTTCGACAGCCAGGGCGAGACTACCCGGCACACCCAACGCTATAAGTTCCTGCCCCAGGCCGCGCTGATCTACAAGCCGGTGCAAAACCTGTCGCTGTACACCCGCTACAGCAAGGGCCTGTCCCTGGGTGGCGAAGCAGCGTGGTTTACCACCAATGCCTATGAAATCCTCGCGCCCACCGTATCGCGACAAATCGAGGCAGGGATCAAATACGACTGGCAGCGCATCAGTCTGGCCGCGGCGCTGTTCCAGATTCGCCAGGCCTACCAGTACTCGCGACCGAATGACGACGGTACGTTCACGTTCACCCAACAGGGCGAACAGAAGAACACCGGGCTGGAGCTCTCGGCCAATGGCTGGGCCAGCCAGCGCCTGCAGATCGCCGCCAGTGTCGCGGCGATCCGCGCGCGGGTCACCGATAGCGGCACGCCAGCTTATGAAGGTCACCAGGCAATCAACGTTCCGACCCTGCGCGCCAACCTCTACGGCGACTATGCCCTGCCCTGGTTCGATGGCCTGGCGCTGCTCGGCGCAGTGCAGTACAGCGCCAGCAAGTACGCCAACCGCCAGGGTGAAGTGCAGACTGGTGCCTATGCCATCTTCAACATCGGCAGCCGCTACAGCACTCGCATCGACGGATACGACACCGTTTTTCGCCTGACCGTGGACAACCTGTTCGACAAACGCTACTGGCGCGACGCCGGTGAATACATGGGCGATGGCTACCTGTTCCAGGGCGCCCCACTGACCGCCCGGCTGAGCGCCTCGATCAACTTTTAGCGTCGGGCCAACTCATGCCGGATGCATTGCTCGTAATACGTTTGCTTGATAGCAGCAGGCTTGAGACGTGAGGCACTGTTATAGGTTTGTTCGGTAATCCCCATGGCCGTCATGCGCATCCACGGCCGGGGGAATTTTCGCGATTGCAGTTTCTTGCGTGCCCCGTAAAGCGTGAAACCGGAAAGCTTCGCCGCTTGCGCGTCTGCGGCTATGTCCGAGCCCCAGCTGCAGACGAAACGACTGTTCTTGCTCAGGTCCTTTGCCTGAGCCTCAAGCGAGAGCATCAGGGCAAACGTCACAGCCATCCATACCAAAGTCCGCATATCGCCAATGCCTAACCTTCTGAAAAGAAAGCAAGTTTGACAACGAAACGGAAATCGGTGGGCCAGCAGTTCGCCTCATTCTCATCTGTTTTTTGGTATCGATCGGCATAGCAGAATCTCCTTGACGGTGTCCGAAACTTTTTTGAGCTTTAACTGAGCCTTGCAGTCTCTAGTTTGAGAGCGTCGTGGTTATCGACAGGTCATTTGCGGCGAGCGCGCGATCAGCCGGTGGAGGCTATCGATGTCAGATCTTGAGCATGTCATTCAGCCCTTTGATGCCAGGTTGGTGATGATCGGCTCTGGCTGTATCGGAAAAGGCGTACTTGCGCTGCTGTTGCGCCATCTTGAACTTGAACCGCAGCGACTGTTGATCCTCAGCCCCGATGACGATGGACGCTTGCTCGCGCAGGAATTTGGCGTCGCGCACCAAGCCGAGCAACTGGATCAGAACAATTACGAGGCGGTGCTCGACCCTCTTTTGAGCGCTGGCGATTTCCTGCTCAACCTCTCGGTGGGGGTTTCGAGCCTGTCGCTGATTCAGTTCGCCCAGCGTAAAGGCGTGCTGTATCTGGACACCTGTATCGAGCCGTGGGAAGGCGGTTACACCGACCCCGACAAGTCCCTGTCCGAAAGATCCAACTATGCATTGAGAGAGGCGGCTCTTCAGCTTCGCAGGGAAAGTGCGCAAGGTCTGTCCACCGCTGTCTTGACCCACGGGGCCAATCCAGGGCTGGTGTCCCACCTGATCAAGCAGGCACTGGTCAACCTCGCTGAGGATTTGGGTGACACAACGCCCCAGCCCACTACTCGCGAAGAATGGGCGCAGCTGGCCAGCCGACTGAATATCCGCTGCATCCACATTGCCGAACGCGATTCGCAGTTTTCATCGCAACACAAAATCGCCGATGAGTTCGTCAATACCTGGTCCGTGGACGGCTTCATCAGTGAAGGCAGCCAGCCGGCGGAATTGGGTTGGGGCAGCCATGAGAAAGCGCTGCCCGAGGATGGCTATTACCACGCCTTCGGGTGCCAGGCCGGGATCTATCTGCAACGTCCCGGTGCCTCGACGCGGGTTCGAACCTGGACCCCCTCGACGGGGCCAACCCATGGGCTGCTCGTGACCCACAACGAAGCCCTGTCGATTGCCGACTACCTGACCCTTGGCCAGGGAAGGCAGCCGACTTACCGGCCGACCGTCCATTACGCGTATCGGCCCTGTGACGATGCCTTGCTCTCGGTGCATGAACTCGCCGAGCGCAACTGGAAACCCCAGAGCGGCCAGCGCCTGCTCGATGACGAAATCCTCGACGGCAGTGACGAACTCGGCGTGCTGCTGATGGGGCATGCCAGAAACAGTTATTGGTATGGCTCGCGCTTATCGATCCAGCAAGCCCGGACACTCTGCCCCCATAACAGCGCCACCAGCCTGCAAGTGACGGCGGGAGTGCTGGCCGGCGTGATCTGGGCTATTCGCAATCCGCAACGCGGTATTGTCGAACCGGATGAATTGCCCTTCAGGGAGATTTTGCAGATATGCATGCCTTACCTTGGCAAGGTAGAAGGCATTTATTCCGACTGGACGCCGCTTACCGGACGTCACTCACTGATGCCCGAGCAGACCGATGAATCCGATCCGTGGCAATTCGTGAACGTCAGGATCACTTGAAAGCCTGACGTGGTTTGCTCCACGCCAGGCAACGGCTCAAATACCGGAACCGTTCTGAAATGAGTCGCCCGAACCGGACTCTCGTTGCCAGGCCCGGTGCAGAAGATCGATGACCTCTTCGTCCGATGTCTGCGAAAAATCCGTGTACCAATGCCCGATCGAGATCATCCAGTCGGGGATGAGCGGGCAAATCAGCTCGTCCACTTCATCGCGCAGCGCCTCTGCCGTCTCAACCGGTGCCACCGGCACGGCAACGACGATGCGCGATGGCGCTTGCAGGCGCGCGGCCTGTATCGCGGCCATCATCGTGGCGCCTGTCGCCAGGCCGTCATCAATCAGAATCACCACTTGATCCTTGAGCGCAACAGGTGCACGTGATGCCCGGTATAGCTGCTCGCGACGCAACAACTCCTGCGTTTCCTTTGCAACCACGGCATCGAGCGTGCGTTGATCAATACCGTTAGCCCGCAGCGCATCTTCGTTGACGATTTGTATGCCGCCACTGGCAATTGCGCCCATGGCGAACTCCTGGTGGGTCGGTACTCCCAACTTGCGCACCAGCATCAGGTCCAGGCGAACCTCCAGGGCCGTGGCGACTTCATAGGCCACCGGAACGCCGCCACGGGGTAAGGCGAGAACGATGACATCGGCTCTTTTAGCGTATTTGAGCAACGGCTCCACCAGGCCTCGGCCGGCATCCACCCGGTCATGCAAGATGGTTTGCAATGAAGGACTAGTCATTTGAAAACCTCCTTGGGGCGGGAGCCCCAAAAACGGGCGTTCGTTTGACGGCGGCCATCATTCCGATCAGGGCGCCCGCCCCTAGACCGCCAGAATGCTGCAAGGCACCTGATACAGAATATGTTCGGTGGTGCTGCCAAGCAGCCGCTCCAGACCACGGTATTGAGCTCTGCCCATCACTACCACATCCACTTGATGCACGTGGGCGAACTCACTCAGCACTGAGACCGGTTGCCCCATAATGAAATGCCGACACTCAGGGGGGACACCGAATCGGGCGGCCAGCTTGAGAAATGACGCTTCCAGGTCGTTGCGCAACTCCCTGGTCAGCTCCGAGAGCGTCAGACCGCCGCCCAGATCCGCCAGAAAAGCCGCCGAAATGTCACACGCGTACAGCAGATGCAACTCGGCATTGCACTGCAGCGCAAGGCCCGACGCCTGCAAGATGATCCGGTCATTGAGTTCACTGTTCGAAGGCTCGGTGTCTGACACGTCAACCGCGGCCACCACCTTCTGCGGCAAGGCATGGCATTCACCCCCCACCAGATAAACCGGGACCGGACAATGGCGCAACAAACGCCAATCCAGCGGCGTGAAGAACGCGCGCTTGAGCACGGGTTCATGCTGCACTTGCTTGATCAACAGATCGGGTTGCATTTGCGTGACATGCTCAAGAATGTCCTGACGCATGTTGTCGGCCCATGCAACGTCGGTTGTCACCTCAATCCCCCGGCCTCGCATCTTTTCCGCTTGTTCATCGAGCCAGTCGCGGTGCTCCTGCAGGTAGGTCGCCCGAGCCATTTTGCGGTCGCCTTCTTCGAGCAGCGACAGAATGTCCAACGAGGGAATCAGGCCGGCGATGTGCAAGCTCGCCCCGCTGGCCTTGGCCAGGGCAGCGCCATGGTTTATCGCAGGAGAATGGCGCAGCAGCGGGTTGATGATCAGTAATAACCGTTGATATTGGCTCATGGGCAGACTCCAGACAGGTTGATTCTCGACGCCGGCTCGAGAATCCAGCATCAGGCCCAGATTCGTCCCTTAAAGCCTCTTAAGCGTTGATTTATATCAACTCCCTTGAATGAGGCATTTGAAAGGGCCACTTGAGAAGAATAGTTCACAACGCTGCTGTGCATCCCATAGCAGACTCATACGCGATGGCCGTTCGCCTGAAAATCGGCAATCTGCTGCCACATCGCGATCGGGTTGGAATACATGGGGAAATGCCCGCACTGCGCGATCGGCGCCAACCGCACGCCTTGGGCCTGGATATGCGGCAGATAGGACAATGAAGCGTTCTGCTCGCCGTACATGAACATGCGCGGGCATGGCAGGCCGAGGAACTTGTTCATCAAGTCGGCGTTGTCGGAAAGATCGACCATCGACTCGAAGATCCCGCGTACCGCTCCGGCACGAACCTTGTGCCGCAAGCTTGCGGAATAAAGCGCACTGGCATGAGCCGGGGCGTGTCGGGCGCGTTCGATGAAGGCGGCGAAAAACACCTCGGGATCGTCCGTCGGGTAATCGACGATCTGCCGGCTGAGGAAGCAGTCCTCCGGGGCGATGTTGCCCTCGATGTCGACGAAGCTGAGTACCCGGTCCGGGCATTGATGAGCCAGCATCAGTGCGGTCAGTCCGCCCATGGAATGGCCGACCAGATGAAAGCGTTCGATACCGAAATGCTCCAGCATCTGCAAGGCGGTCTTCAGCAGAAAAGGGATGGAAATCCGCGAAAGGTCGCCGCACTGGCTTTCGCCGCAACCCGGTGCGTCATAAGCGACGAAAGGATGACCGGCGAAGGCGGCCTGCTGCACGACGTCGGCGTAGTCTTCCTTGGTCGAGCCAAACCCATGCAGGAACACAATCGGCGCCAGGACACCGTCGCGGTGAAGGGTGGCGATGTTCAGCCGGACGCCCTCCACCGTCAGAGGGATGTGCGCTTGAGTGAAGGTTTCAGGTTTGGACACGTGATGGATTCCTTGAGCGAAAAGGGTGACCGCCGGGCTGCATAGCGGTCCCGGAAATCTGACAAACATTGCCTGTTTTTTGTGAGTGGTGCGCACTCAAGCGGGAGCAAGCTCCCTCGCCACAGCAGGCCGTCAATTTCGCGGGGATCGGTCCTTCTGTAAATTCCTCATTCGGGAATACCGTCATAGGTCAAACCTATCAAACACGCTTGGTGAGCCGAGCAACCACCTCCTCCACCAGCGGATTGAGCCGATCGGCGTTCCAGGCCACCGCTGTCGTCACCACATTGAGCGGCTGGCTCAGTGGTCGCAACACCACATTATCGGGGGCCAGTTTTTTCAGCGACGCCGGCACCAGGGCGATGCCCTGTCCACAACTGACGAAAGCGATTTGCGACGCGACGGAGCGCACTTCATGCAGCACGCGCGGGGAAAATCCACTGGCGCGGCAGGTTGCGATCAGATTGTCGAAGTACACCGGGCTGACCTTTCGGGAAAACATCACCAAGGGCTCGGTGGCCAGGCTCGACAGGCTGATGCGCTTGCGCGAAGCCAATGGGTGATCGCTGGGCAAAGCCACGACCAGGCGATCCTCGGTCAGTGGCAGTGACTTGATCGAGGCGCCCAGGTCGCCGTCCAGACGGGCGAAGGCCAGGTCGATGTCCCCGGCTTCCAGCGCAGGCACGGCTTCGACGCTGTCGATCTCCCGCACGGACACGGTGAGGTGCGGGTAATCGACCTTCAGCTGCTCGATCAACCCGGGCAACACATCGAACATCGCCGTGGAAATCGCGCCGACAGTCAACATCCCCGACTGCCCCGCCACCGCCTCTTCCACGGCCAGTTCCAGGCGCTCCAGTTGCTCGGCGAACTTGCGCACCGCCGGCAGGATCGCGGCGCCTACCGGGGTCAGTTTCGCTCCCCGCCGCGAGCGGTCGAACAGCTTGACCTTGAGCGCCTGCTCCAGCACCTGAATCTGCTCGCTTAACGGTGGCTGGGACATTCCCAAGCGTTTGGCGGCGCGGCCGAAATTCTGTTCTTCGGCAACGGCCAGGAACAACCAGAGGTGACGAATCAAGCGGAAATTGATCATGGTTAATCCATAGGTTTAACGTATGTAACGCTTCTGTGATTAGTAATATACCTATCAAATAGTCTCGCCGACACTGGGCGCCTCCGTCACCACTGGGGCTTTCCCATGATCAATAAAAGTTTGCTGGATCGCTTGGCGGCGCTGGATACCAACACGGTCTCCGATGCGCTCGACTTCCTCGGCCTGCCGGGCGCCACCGTGGGGCTACGCCCGCTGTGGAACTGCCCGAAGATCGTTGGCCGCGCCAGTACCGTATTGCTGGCACCCAAGTCCGACACCCTACCGACCGTGCACCTGATTACCCCGGTGGTTGAACAGATCGACAGCGACGAACGTGTGCTGGTGATCGCCGGCGGCATCGAAGGTATCTCCTGCTGGGGCGACATCCTCGCCAACGCGGCGGCCGGCAAGCAGGTGCGCGGCACGGTGATCGACGGTTTCAGCCGCGACATCGACGGCAGCGAAGCGATTGGTTACCCGGTTTATGGCCGCGGCGTGACCATGATCAGTGCCCGCAACCGGGTGGTGCAGATCGATGCCGCGGTGACGATCAAGGTGGCCGGCGTCGACGTCAGCGAGGATGACTATGTCATTGCCGATACCTGCGGAACCGTATTCGTCCCCCAAACCCATATCGAAAAGGTCATCGACCTTGGCGAGCGCATCGCCCGCCGCCAAGACGGCATGGTCGAGGCCGTGCGCAGCGGCCGCTCGGTGGCCGAGGTGATGCACGACACCCGGTTCGAAGCGATTCGCGTGGAGCACGCCCGATGAATCTTGAAGATCAAACCCTGGTCGCCTTGTTTGAAGGCCTCGACACTCCTGGCGTCTCCGATGCGCTGGACAAGCTCGGCCTGCCCGGACAATGCCTCGGCGTGGCGCCGCTGGACAATTACCGCAAGGTCATCGTCGGACCGGCGTTCACCGTGCAGTACGTCTCGGCCAGTGTTCCGCCGGGCACGGTGGGTGATTTCATCGAAGACGTCGCACCCGGCGACGTGGTGGTGATCGACAACGGCGGCCGTACCGACTGCACCGTTTGGGGCGACATCATGACCCAGTACGCCGGCACTCGACAGATCGCCGCCACGGTCATCGACGGGGTGTGCCGTGATGTGAACAAGGCGCTGGGTGATGGCTACCCGATTTTCAGCAAAGGTCGCTTCATGCGTACTGGCAAAGACCGCGTGCAAGTGCAGTCGGTCAACCAGCCGGTGTCCATCGGCACGGCACGGGTCTGCTCCCGTGACATCGTGGTCGCCGATGCCAACGGCGTGGTAATCGTGCCTCGCGCCCGTGCCGCTGAAGTGGCGGCATGTGCCCGCCAGATCGAATCGGTCGAAGCCGACATTCGCGCCCTGATCGCTCAAGGCAAAACCCTCAAAGAAGCCCGTGCTGCATTGGGTTACCACAATCTGCAGAGGAAAATCTGATGACCACGCTCCCCTTCCCCCCGGATTTTCGCGCGCGGGCAAAAGTACTGGGCACCTCGACGCTGTATGAAGCGTCCCATCTGCCCTGCGCGGTTGACAGTGCGATCCGCCCGATCTGGGACGGCGCCTTTATCGCCGCCCCCGCCTACCCGCTGGAATGTTCGCCGGGCGATAACCTGGCCCTGCATCTGGCGATGGAGCGGGTACCCCGTGGCAGCGTACTGGTCGTGGGCACGGGCGGTTTCATCGCCGGTTATTGGGGCGAGGTGCTCACCGTCGCGGCCGAAGCGGCGGGCGTGGTCGGTTTGGTAATCGATGGCGGCGTACGCGATATCGCTGCGTTGAAGAAACGCCAGTTCCCGGTATTTGCCCGTGGCATCTCGGTCAAAGGCACGGTCAAGGCCAGCGCCTCCTCAGTGGGACAACCGTTCAATTTCAATGGTGCTTTCGTGGCACAGGGCGACCTGGTGGTGGCTGACGACGACGGCGTGATCATCATCCCCAAGGCCGATGCGGCACGTACCCTCGCCGAAGGCGAAGCGCGCGCGAACAAGGAAACACAGATGATGCAGGCACTGACCGAAGGCCGCTCGACCCTGGAACTGATGAACCTGACAGACTGGAGAACCCGGGCATGAGCATCGACATTCAGCGCCTCAACCAACGCCTGGCCAGCGCACAGCCCTCGGCGACTTATCGGATCATGGATCGAGTGGCGGAACGCCGGGCACAAGGGGCGAAGATCATTTCGCTGTGTGCCGGCGAGCCCGATTTCGATACCCCCAAACATGTGCGTGAAGCGGCCATTCACGCCATCGAGCATGGCCACACCCGCTACACCCAGGTGGCCGGTGTGCGCTCGTTGCGAGAAGCGGTGGCGGCCAAGTTCCGCCGCGAAAATGGTCTGGACGTGAGCTGGCAAGACACGCTGGTTTGCAACGGTGGCAAACAGGTGATCTACAACGCCCTGGCCGCCACCCTCAACGAGGGCGACCAGGTCATCGTGCCGGCGCCGTACTGGGTCAGTTACCCGGAAATGGTGCAACTGTGCGGCGGTGAAGCGCGGATCGTCATGTGCGATGCCGGTACGGGTTTCAAACTGACGCCCAGGGCACTGGCTGCCGCGATCACCCCGCAGACCCGTTGGTTAATTCTAAATTCGCCGTCCAACCCGACCGGCGCGGTGTACAGCGAGACGGAACTTCGTGCCCTGGCGGCTGTGTTGCTGGACCACCCCCACGTGCTGATTCTGGCCGATGATATCTATGAACATCTGATCTTCGACGATCAAGCGTTCTACACCCTGGCCCAGGTGGAGCCACGACTGGCGCCGCGAACCCTGACCATGAACGGTGTCTCCAAGGCCTACGCCATGACCGGTTGGCGCATCGGTTTTGCCACCGGGCCGCGCTGGTTGCTGGAGGCCATGGAGAAGCTGCAGGGCCAGCAGACCTCGGGCGCGAGCTCGGTTTCGCAGCAAGCCGCACTCGCCGCGCTGGAGGGGCCGAAAGACTTCATCCGCGAAAGCCGTGCCGCTTTCCAGGCTCGTCGCGATTTGATGGTGACGCTACTGAACGACACGCCGGGACTGGAATGCGTGAGCCCGGCGGGTGCGTTCTATGCGTTCGTCTCTTGTGCGGGGCTGATCGGCCGAACCTCGCCCGCCGGTCGAGTGCTGCACACCGACGAAGATGTCGCCCATGCGCTGCTCGACGAAGCGGACGTGGCAGTGGTGCATGGCAGTGCATTTGGTCTTGGCCCCTACATTCGCATTGCCTATGCGCTGGATGACGCTTCGTTGCACCAGGCCTGCGAGGCGATTCGGGCGTTCTGTACAACGTTGCGTTAAAACCTGTGGGAGCGGGCTTGCTCGCGAAAGCGGCGTGTCAGGCAACATCAATGCTGACTGTGCCACCGCCTTCGCGAGCAAGCCCGCTCCCACATGTACTGCGCTTGGCTGACGGGCATTGGGCAATCGCCAGGCTTTGTTTGTGACTCGGGTATTCATCATCCAGTCCCAAGAACAAACAACTCCAACATGGCCCAAACAGCATGCACCCGCAAAGACTGATCCTGCACAACGAGTTGCACGCGCGCCCTTCTCTGTATTTCGACGAGCCCGCCCACGTGTTTCATCTGGCGTTTCTGGCGAATGACGGGCAGTGCGACACCTTGCTGAGTCACTGCTGCCCCGGCCCCGTCGACCCGGATGCAGCCCAGGGCATCACCGAGTTGGAGGGCCATGCCTTGAAGTGGGAACGGCACGCAGAGTTCCTGACGCTGACGCTGGTGGTGCCCTCCTCCAGTCACGAGCCATGCTGGAGCCCGCCACCCAGGGCCTTGATGGACCGGGTCGAGCCTTTCATGCAGCACGTGATCAACGCTGTGCAGATTGTGGTGCGCACAGATACGTCTTTTTCCGGCGATCTGTCCGTTTATGGATTCAAGGATCCCAGCGGCTCTTGCATCGGCGGTGGCGATGCGACGGTCTGGAGCGATTTTCGCCTGAGCGAGGATGGCACCAACCGTTTTCTTTTCATTAACAAACGCCTGAATGCCTATCGCCTGGGACGGATGATCCGCCGCCTGCTGGAAATAGAAACCTACCGAATGATGGCTTCGCTTTCACTCATCACCGCGAAAGCCTTGAGCACTCAGCTCAACGTCTTCGACAAGACCCTGGTCAACCTTTCGGAACGTAACGCCGGCCCCGATACCGGAAATGCGAAAGCGTTGCTGACCGACATTGCCAACCTGTCGGCGCAAGTGGTCAGCAGCAGCGCAAAAACCCGACACCGCTTCAGCGCCACCCAAGCCTATGCACAGCTGGTTTTCGAACGCCTGGGTGAACTGCGCGAAAGTCATGTGGGTGATTGCCAGCGACTGGGTATCTTCATCGAAAGGCGCTTCAAACCCACGGTCAGATACTGCGCCGTCACCGAACAGCGCCTGGAGCAACTGGCCGAAAGCGTAGCCAACCTCGGGGACTTGTTGCAGGCCCGTGTCCAGGTCGAAATGGAAGAGCAGAACTCGGAAATCCTGAGGAGCCTGAACGCTCGCGCCGATACTCAAATCAAAATCCAGCGCGCCGTCGAAGGCTTGTCGATTATCGCCATCACCTATTATTTGTTGAGCCTGTTCAAGCTGTTCTACTCGGGGCTGCACGTCATGGGCGCGGACATTTCCGCGAGAGACGCCCTGCTGGCCATGACTCCGCTCGCGCTCTGCGTCCTGCTGTTTATTTTGATCAGGATCAGGAAAGCCAAAGAGCATTGATACGCGGCACCAGAATCGACCGATTCCGAAGCTGACATCCGGGATGATCCGCTACGGATCCGGCTGGCTTGTCAGAGGGCTAAAACCACGCCAATGGATCCATAAAATCGTTAACAAACAGAATCAGTTCATTCGGCAGTGCCCAGGCCTATCGCCCGCTCACCAGCCAATTGGCAGCCCGCAGCCGGATTCGTACCCTGTGCATCGATTACCGCCTGGCCCCGGAGCACCCTTTCCCGGCCGCCGTAGAGGACGCTCTGGATGTTTACCGTGCACTCCTCGAAAACGGTGTGAACGCCGAGCATCTGGTGCTGGCCGGCGACAGTGCCGGCGGCGGTCTGTGCATGGCTCTGATGCTGGCCGCCAAGGCCGCTGGTTTGCCGCTGCCCGCGGCTGCGGTAGTGATGTCGCCTTGGGTGGACATGGCTCAGACCGGAGAGTCGTGGAATTTGCAGAAGGCTCGAGATCCATTGCTCGGCCCGCTTGCTGGCAAGACCATTATGCCCGACACCTATTTACAGGGCGCCGAGCCACTGAATCCGCTGGCCTCCCCCCTATACGGCGACCTTCAGGGTCTACCGCCAGTGCTGATCCAGGTGGGCAGCCGGGAATGCCTGCTGGATGATTCAACCCGGCTCGCCAGCCGCCTGGCCAGCGCCGAAGTGGCGGTACACCTGGACGTCTGGCCGGGAATGATTCATGTCTTCCAGACTATGAGCGATCAACTCGAAGAAGCCCGCCGGGCACTGGACCAGATCAGCGCCTTCCTCCTTCGGCACCTGGGGGAAGATGTGACCTGACCTCAAGTTTGCGTAGAATGCGGGGTGATACCGTATCCAATAATAAACAACGGCCGGTAGACTCATCCCCCCTTGTGATCCACTGGTGACTTGTGGCGCCCTTCTACGCTCAATGCCTGAACTATCAACCATGAGCGCAAGCTCATGGGTATTAAATGCCTACGCAAAAGCACTTTGCAGATTTTTTCTGTCGGGATCGCTGCTGATTGCCTATAACGCGTGTGGCGCCCCCTTGCCGCTCGAACTGTATATCCCTGACGCTCCGCCACTGACGTTTGTCGATGACACCAAGGGTCACGGAATGGTCGGAGAAGCCGTCCTGACAGCCTTTGCCAACGCCGGCTATGTCGCTCATGTCCATGTGCTTCCCTGGGCCCGATCACAAAAACACGTCAGCGAGAAGCAGGATCTTCTGATAGCCCCCTTGTCTCGCACGTCTGAACGCGAAGATCACTTCACCTGGATCGCGTCGATCATGCCCATGGAGCGCGCTTTTTTCAGCCTCGACCGGCCGGTGAGCAGCTTCGCGCAAGCGAAAAAAACCTACCGGGTGATCGGCGTCGGCCTCGGTAGTGCGCAGGAGGAAATCCTGCGTGCACAAGGCTTCAGCGACGAGCAGATTTACCCCCTGACCATTGGCGACAACCCCGCGCAGATGCTCTTGAAAGGTCGCATTGATGCCTGGTTCAACGGTGTTCCCGAGAGTCGATACATCTGGCCGAAGATGTCTGAACGCAAACTGTTCATGAGCCCGGTCATGAGCAGCGCGGAGCTCTACCTGGCTTGCTCCAGGCTTTGCTCTGCTCAACTGGTGCAAGACCTGCGCAAGGCGGTTGAAAAGCTTCGCGATGACGGCACCCTGGCGCGTATACAACAGAGCTATTTGTCGCAATAACGGAACCGCCAGCGCCGCGCAGTCTGCGTATTGCCGGGGCGGCTAAACCCATTCAAGACAGACATACCTCCTGCGCTGGCTCCTGCAGCCCCATGAACCGCCGCACTCGATGAGCCTCAGGCTCCTCGCGGATCGCCTGTGGTGAGGCATCCAGCTGTATGTGGCCGTTGTCCATGAAGATCACCCGGTCGGAAATCGACAGGGCAAAGTCCATCTCATGGGTGACGATTAGCAGGGTCATGCCTTCCTGGGCCAGATTGCTGATGACCGTGAGCACCTCGCCGACCAGTTCCGGATCCAGCGCCGAGGTGGGTTCGTCGAACAACAAGATGTCCGGGTCCATGGCCATGGCCCGGGCAATAGCCACGCGCTGTTGCTGGCCCCCGGACAGTTGATGCGGATATTTGTGGACGTGCGCCAACAAGCCGACCTTGTCGAGCAACTGGCAGGCGAGTTGTTCGCTCAGTGCGCGGCCGATGCCATGATAACGGGGAGCGAGGCTGATGTTGTCCAGCAGTGTCCGGTGAGGGAACAGGTTGAAGTTCTGGAACACCATGCCGATGCGCCGTACACCCTGACGAACCCGACGGCCATCCGGTTTGTCCCCGGCATTGATGAAGCTTTCCCCGAACAACAGGATTTCGCCTTGATCGATGTGCTCCAGGCCATTGATCGTACGAATCAGTGAGGTCTTGCCGGAGCCCGACGGGCCGATGATAGAAATCACCTGGCCACTTTGTACCTTCAGGTCGATGCCCTTGAGCACATGATGATCGCCGTAGCGTTTGTGCACGCCCTGCAGTTGCAGGGCCGGGGCGGCGCCTTTGGCCGGGGGGTTGAACGTGCTCGTTGCGACAGGCGCCAGACTGTCACGCAGTACTTTTGTAGAGGCGCTATCGAGGGTTTGCGGTGTCCGCATGTTGAGGTCCAGGTAGCGTTCCAGGCGTTGCAGGGCGAAGCCGAACACAGTGACGATCAGCACGTAATACACACCCACCGCCGCCAGGGTTTCCATCACCAGGAAGTTCTGGGCA
This sequence comes from Pseudomonas sp. PDM24, assembly GCF_019218905.1. Lineage (NCBI taxonomy): Bacteria > Pseudomonadati > Pseudomonadota > Gammaproteobacteria > Pseudomonadales > Pseudomonadaceae > Pseudomonas > Pseudomonas sp. PDM24. The sequence continues at coordinate 1,587,995 of NZ_JAHUWR010000001.1, forward strand.
TACAGGCGCTGACCCACAGTCAGCAGCTCGGTCAGTGAAATCACCGAGATCAACGAGGTCAGTTTGACCACCGTAATGTATTCATTGATCAAGGTCGGCAGTGAGATGCGAAACGCCTGGGGAATCACAATCAACCGTTGCAGGCCGAACAGGCCGATACCCAGAGCACGGCCGGCTTCCTTCTGCCCCTTGGCGACCGAGATCAGTCCGCCACGATGAATTTCGGCCATGTAGGCGGCCTCAGTGACCACCAGCGCCAACAAGCCGGAATAGAACGGTACTGACAGGATCGGCCCGGCACCGGGTAGCAACTGCGGCAGGTTGTAGATGAAGACCACCAGCACCAGCAGCGGAATGCTGCGAAAGAACCAGATATAGAGTGACGCCGGCATGCGCAACCAGGGCAAGCTGGACAATTTGGCTGATGCCAGAACGAAGCCCAGCACCATCCCCAGGAACCAGGCCAGGGCACTCAGTTCGATGACGGTCAGGCTCGCCGCCCAGAAGTCAGTCTTGGAGAACAGCGAAACAAAGTAAGACCAGTCGAATTGCATAGACACCTCGTACGAGCCGCGCCCTCGACCGAGGGCGCGGTTTCAGCCATTACTCGGAGACCGGTTCCAGATCATATTTTTTGAGAATGGCGGTGTACTCACCGCTGGCTTTACTGTCGGCCAGGGCTTTGACCAGCGCCTGATAGGTAGCGTCGGCGTCTTTCTTCACGTAGATGCCCAAGGTTTGCGGATAAACCAGCTTCTGCGAACTGACCACGACCCGCCCGTTGGTGCGCTGGGCGATCATATGCGCGGCACCGGCGATTTCCACCTGCGCCTGAATGTTCTTCGAGAGCAGCGCCTGCGTCACTTCGGGAGCCGAGGGGTACTCGTTGACGGTGATGGCGCCTTTGTTGTTCGGCACGCAGTAGTCGCTGGACAACTGGTTGAACTTGGCCACCCAAGTGGTGCCCTGCTCCAGGCCGATCTTCAGGCCGCACAAATCCTCGGGAACCTGCGGGGTCAACTCACTGCCCTTGGGCACCATGATCGCGGCGCCGGTGTTGGCATAGGCAATGGTGCGGGCCTGGAGCTGGCGTTCGGGAGTGATGTACATGCCGGAAATGATCGCGTCGTAATGCCCGGCGTTGAGGCCGTTGATCAGATTGGGAAACTTGGTGTCTACGAAGTTAGCCTTGACGTCCATCGCCTTGGCCAGGGAATGAGCCAACTCAGGGTCGGAGCCAACCACATTCTTGTCAGCGTCGTAGGACTCGAATGGCGGGTAGGTGATTTCCATACCGACCTTCAACACACCGGGGGTCGCGGTGCTGGCGAAGGCGGCGTTGGCGCAGAACAGGCCAGCGGCGAGCAGACTCAGTCGGGTCAGGGTGTAGGGGGTTTTCATCATGGGAAGCTCCGTTGGTTGTTTTTTTAGGAATGAGTGGTGGTGTTTTTCAGGCGGCCGAAGCTCGATGGCTTTCGAGCCCGGGACGGCAGCTCAAGCTCGCCGTTTTCCACGCGTTTGCGCAGGTACTGGTAGGTCTGCAGCGCTTGGCTCCACATGTGCTCGCCAATCGCCAATGCCTCGTAATCCCCGGCATCCTTGGCGAAAGCCGGCAGCGGTTTGATCAGCGTGTGATAGTCGCAGGCGTAGAACAGCGGGAAGCTGTAGCGCTCCTGAGCGACCTTGCGCACCCGGTGGGCGGTGGCGACAAAGGCACCTGCGGTCATGACTTCCAGCATGTCGCCGATGTTCACCACGAACGCCCCGGGCATTGGCGGTGCATCGATCCATTGATCCTGATCGTTAAGCACCTCCAACCCCGGCTGATCGGCGTGCAGGATGGTGAAGCACTCGTAGTCGGTATGCGCGCCGATACCCGGGGCATCCACGGCTTCGGCGTCGAAGGGGTAATGGATCAGTCGCAGCTTGGAGGGTGGGCGAGTCACCAGCGCATCGAAATAGCCCTCCTTCAGCCCCAGGGCCAACGCGAAGCCATCAAACAGCCGGCGGCCAAGGGCAAACACCGCCTGATAGTAGTTTTGTACCGCGCCCTGGAAGCCCGGCACGTCGGGCCAGTGGTTCGGCCCCAGCAGCGGCGTACAGTTGAGGAACAGTGGGTCATCCACTGACACTTCGAAGCCGATATCGAAGGCCTCTTTATGGTCCGGTTTGCCCTTGGAATACACCTCCTCACCTTCGGGCACGAACCCCTTATGGCTTTGCGAGGTGCCGATGTAGTGGCGCATCTTGGCTTCCAGCGACTGTGCAAAATAATTGCTGGCCGCCTGGCGCAGCCTCTCGATCAGCGCCGGATCGATGCCATGCCCGGTGATGTACAGAAAGCCCACATCGCTGGCGGCGCGCCCCAGTTGCTCGGCCACTGCAAGGCGGTGCTCCAGTTCAATACTGAAGAGTCCCGCGATGTTCACCACCGGGATGCTGTTGAAGTTGGCCTGGGTTGATGAGGTGTTACTCATGGCGGGTTCCTTCACGGATGAAACGGTCGAAGTGTTCGCGCTCGGTCCGGGCCATCCACTGGTTCAAGGTCCAAAGGTCAGCCACCGGCATATTGGTGAAGGGCAAGTGATGCAGATAACCGTCGGCACCGAACTCCGGCGTCAGGGTGCTGAGCGAATAGCCGCGCTGAAGCTGAGAGGCCCAGACGGCCTCCCAGTGGCGCTGATGAAACGCCAGTTCACCGGCATATTCCGGGGCGGCGGGATGGGGGACTTGCGGGCCCTGGTCATAGCCGACCCGGGCCTGAAGGTGATGGACACGCTCGACGAAGGTCGAAAGATCGTCGGCCGGGTCGTCCAGCAATCGCTCACAGCACACCACCCAATGACTGATGTCACTGGTGAAGCGCAGTCCCGGCAGTTGGCGGATCAGTTCCAGGGTTACCCAAGGGCTGTATAGGGAACGGGCGCGGTGAGTCTCGAAACTGCAGAACACCCCATGCCTGGCGGCCAGTTCCATGGCCTGGCCGAAGAACTCGACCTGCAATGCTTGCGGCCAGCGGTCGTTGCCGGCCAGCAGATTGACGAAACGTGGGGTCAGCTCCGAGGCCCAGCCCAGCTTGCGATCAATGTCGGCCAAGTGTTGGGCGGGCGTGGCGTTCTGGTCGGGCAATACATCGTAAGCACTGAACAGCGTGCAGATATAGGGAACCCGATTGCTGCGCAGGAAAGCGCCGAACTCGCCACGCTCATTGGCCTGCAGCGGCAGGCGTGCTTCGATGCCATCGAAGCCGGCGGCGAGCAATTCATCCAGGGCCTGTGCCTTGCTGGCGGTATAGCCCCACAACGTGCGGAAAATCTCTAGCTTCATGCATTCCTCCCGGCTGCGTCGGGCCACTAGCGGATTGGGCTGGTGGCGTTACTGGGCAGTCGAAAGGGTTGCTGCGGGCTGCTGCTCTGATGGCGTCAGTCCCGTGGGGAGGATCCTAAGATCATGTCGGCAAATGATTGAATAGGCTGCAGCAAATAGTTAGTTCAGAAATTCATGAACTAACGCTGGCGGGTTTCCTCGTGGGAACAGTGATCCGCAACACCTCGTCCCTTCACCGTAGATTCGCTACTATGTTTGCCCCCGCTTTCCTTGTCTGCGGTTTTCTTCATTCTGGAGCCCGAATGCCTAGTCAAAAGGACATCGCCGCCGAAAGCGGCGCACCGATGATCCCTGAACAGCGCCGTGAATTGATGCTGCGCCAGTTGCGCAAGCATCAGGTGCTGAGCGTTCATCAGTTGATGGAAATGTTCGACTGTTCGCACATGACCATTCGCCGCGATATCGCGTTGCTGGAACAGGAAGGCCGTGCTTACTCGGTCACCGGTGGCGTGCGAATCGCCAGTCAGCTCCATAGCGAGCCCAGTCATCAGTTCAAGGCGGTGGTCGAGTTGCCGCAGAAGCAGGCGATGGCCAAGCTCGCCGCGCGGATGCTGCATGCAGACATGACGATCTATCTGGATGCGGGGACGAGTACGCTGGAGATCGTCCCGTACATCAAGGCGCTGTCGGGCATGACCGTGGTGACCAACGACTTCGGGATTGTCCAGGCGCTGATCGATGCACCCCATGTCACGGTGATTCATACCGGCGGGCAACTGGATCACTCCAATCAATCGTGCGTGGGCGGTCTGGCGGTGGCCACCTTGCGGCAGATCGTCACCGATATCGCGTTCATCTCCACCAGTTCCTGGGATTTGCGTCGCGGCCTTACCACGCCTTCGGCGCTGAAGGTGGAGGTCAAGCAGGTCGCGATGCAATCGGCCTCGCAAGTGGTACTGGTGGCGAGCAGTTCGAAGTACGGCACGTTCAGCATGTACAGGATCGCCGGGCTCGAGCAGTTCGACATCATCCTCAGCGACGACGCGCTGACCCCTGCCGCGGCCGACAGCATCCGCAAGCAGGGTGTCGAACTGCTATTGCCCGGCGATAACAACGTGTAAGGCGTTAGCGCGCCTTCCAGTCACGCAGCCATTGCAAGCCGGCTGATGTGTTACCACGCGGCCGGTATTCGCACCCTACCCAGCCGTCATAACCCAACTGGTCAATCAGCTCGAACAGGTAGGGATAGTTGACTTCGCCCAGGTCCGGTTCATGTCGATCCGGCACACCGGCGATCTGGATATGGCCGATGCCGTCGAAATCCCGACGCAGTTTAGTGGCCAGGTCCCCTTCGACGATCTGGCAGTGGTAGCAGTCGAACTGAACCTTCAGGTTAGTGGCGCCCACTTCCTTGCAGATGGCCTGGGCCTGATCCTGGCGGTTGAGAAAAAAGCCCGGCATGTCCCGCGTATTGATCGGTTCCAGCAGCACCGTGATGCCAGCCTTGGCAGCCTGCGCGGTGGCGTAAGCCAGGTTCTCCAGGTACACGCCGTGATGCCGTGGGCGATCTGTTTCCGACGGCAGCAAGCCAGCCATCACATGGATGCGTGAGTTGCCCAGCACCGCGGCGTACTCCAGCGCGCGATCGAAACCGCTACGAAATTCACTCTCCCGCCCGGGCAACGACACCGTGCCCCGCTCGCCCGCCGCCCAATCGCCGGGCGGTGCGTTGAACAGGGCCTGAACCAGGCCGTTGTCGCTCAAGCGCTGTTTGAGTTCCTGAGCGCTGTAGTCGTAGGGAAACAGGTATTCCACGGCTTCGAAACCATCGGCGGCAGCGGCGGCGAAGCGGTCCAGAAACTCATGTTCCGGGTAGAGCATGCTGAGGTTGGCAGCAAAACGAGGCATGGTAGCTCCTATCTATGTTTTTGTAGGAGCCAGGCTTGCCGGCGAAGGCGATCTCAAGGACGCTTTCGCCGGCAAGCCGTGCTCCTACAGGTCGGCAATTGGTTAGACAAACGGCCAGATCAACAAGGTAATACCGAAACCCAACGTGCCGAGCAAGGTGGTCAACACCGTCCAGGTGCGCAAGCCGTCGGCCACGTTCAGCCCGGACAATTTGGTGAAGATCCAGTAACCGGCGTCATTGATGTGGGACATGGCCAACCCGCCACCGCCCATGGCCAGGCACAACAGTGCCATGTGGTTTGCCGTGAGATCGAGGGTAGCGATCAGCGGGCTGATAATGCCGGCGGTGGTCACCAGTGCCACCGTGGTCGACCCCTGAACCGCACGCAACAGCATGGTCAGCAGAAAGCCCAGCGCGAGTACCGGCAGACCGGTGGTGCGCAGCATATCGGAGACCACGGCGCCGATTCCGGTATCCACCAACACCTTGCCGAACACACCGCCGGCACCGGCAATCAGAATCACCATGGCCACGCCAGGCAAGGCCGAGCCGATCACGTCAGACACCTGAGTACGACTCCAGCCCCGACGCGAACCCAGCAACCAGGCACACAGCAAAGTATCGATCAGCAGCGCCACCAGCGGCGCGCCGAGCACGGTCATGATGCCGCGCAGGACCGAGTCGGCAGGCAGCAACGAGGTGGACAGCGTTCCCAGCAGGATCAGAATGATCGGCAACACAATCAGGCTGACGATCAGGCCAAAACCCGGTGGCGGTGCCGATGGCAGTTTGGAGACGATGCTGCTGGTGGCTTCTTCCAGACCCATGTGAGACGCGGCCACGGCCGCTCGTTCAGGGCTCTTGTCGTTACCATTGGACCAGGCAGCCAGATCCTCGTTGGTGACATGTGGGCCATAGACCTCGGCACGAATATCGTCGGTCATCGGGTACACCCGACGGGTCATGCGCCCGGCCACGCGGTAGCCGACATAGCAGAGGAACGCCGTGATCGGCAGACCGAACATCAACACGCGACCGAGGTCGGCACCCAATTGGCTGGCAGCGGCCACCGCACCCGGATGTGGCGGCAGAAAGGCGTGGACGGTCAACAATGCAGCGCACATCGGCAGCGCGAACACCAACAGCGGCTTACGCGCACTGCGAGCGACGCCATAGGCCAGCGGCATCAGGATGATCACGCCGACCTCGAAAAACACCGGCACCCCGACCATGAACCCGGCAATCGTCAGTGCCAGTGGCGTGCGGCGGTTGCCGAATCGGGTAATCAACGTTTTGGCCAGCGCCTCGGCACCGCCGGAAAGTTCGATGATCCGCCCGATCATCGCGCCCAGGGCAATGATGATCGCGATATGGCCCAGGGTCTTGCCCATGCCGCCTTCGATGGTGGCAACCAGATCGGCCGGTTTCACCCCGGCCACCAGCGCCACCAGAATGCTCACCAGCATCAAGGCCACGAAGGGCTGAAACTTGTACTTGAGCACCAGAAACAACAACAGAGCGATCCCTAGCCCCGCGGTAACCATCAAGATTAACGGGCTCATTTCAGAAGCCCTCCACATCGGGTGAACGAAAGGGTTGTTCTGAAAATGTCGCAGTGAAGGTGAGTCATGCCTGGATGTCCTCTTGTTATTGTATTTTTCAGGCAAGCCGGGAGCGTGGGGAGTCGCTGTGCGTCTCCCGATCAGGGCCTGCCTTATCGATCTGTCGTGTTAAAAAATCAGGGCTCTACCAGTGCGCGCCAAAGGTCACTCGCAGCTCGTCCAGTGCTGCCTGATCGAGCGGCTCGGGCTTGGGATTGCTCATCAGCCACAGCCGCGCGGTTTCCTCGAGTTCTTCCAGGGCGTAGCTGGCCCTGGACACTGAACTTTCCCAAACTACCGGCCCCAGCCGCTCGAGCATCACGCCGCGAACGCGGTTGGCCCATTGCGCGACCTGTTCGGCCACCTTCGGCGAGCCGGGCCGCTGGTAACCAATCAACGGGACAGGCCCGACTTTCATCACCTGATACGGCGTCAGCGGCGGCAGGATGTTGTCCGGCTGCCAGACACCGGCCAGCGTCAACGCCACCAGATGGGTGGAATGGGTATGCACCACGCCACCGACGCTCGGGTTGCGATCGTAGACCTGGCGATGCAGCGCCAGTGTCTTTGACGGCTTGTCACCGGACACCCATTCGCCGGCCAGATTGACCTTGGCGATGGTCGCCGGGTCGAGGCGGCCGAGGCAGACATCGGTCGGTGTGATCAACCAGCCGTCATCCAGACGCGCGCTGATATTGCCGGCGCTGCCGACCGTGTAACCACGCTCATAAAGGCTGCGACCAACCTGGCAGATTTCTTCGCGCAGGGCATTTTCATTACTCACTGCACCGTTCATTGCACCCTTCATTGCACATCCCCGGCCAATTGCTTCAAGGCTTTGCTGAAGAAATCCCGGCCACCGAAGTTGCCCGATTTGAGTGCCAGGGCCAGAGGCTCATCGGTGCTACTGACGGTGGCCGGCACGCCCGGATCAATTTGTGCGCCGATCTGCAGCAGTTGCACACCCAGCGCCTGAACCACGGCGCCCGAGGTTTCACCGCCAGCGATCACGAAGCGTCGTACGCCGCTCTGGCGAAGGCCCTGAGCGATCTCCCCCAACGCATTCTCCACCAAGGTACCGGCCCGTTCGACGCCGAGTTGCTGTTGCACCGCCTTCACTTCGTCCGGGGTGCTGGTGGCGTAGATCAATACGGTTTGTTCGTTATCACGGGCAAAGGCCAAAGCCTGGGCGACCACCGGTTCCCCGGCAGCCAGGGCCAACGGATCAATCCGCAGTGCTGGCCGACCGGCTTCGAGCCAGGCGGCCACTTGCCCATTGGTAGCGATCGAAGCGCTGCCGGCCAACACCACTTCACCGCCTGATACTGCCGGGAGTTTCGAGGCGTCGAGGTCACGCAGTTTGCCGGCGTGACGGAAATTTTCCGGCAAGCCCAATGCAAGCCCCGAACCGCCAGTCAACAACGGCAAATCAGCGCAAGCGGCCCCGAGGGTGTACAGATCGCGGTCCGACAAGGCATCGGCAATCGCCATGCCGACACCTTGAGCCCGCAGCTCGTTGATGCGCTCACGCACCTGCTCGGCCCCTTGGGCAATGGTGTCGTAACGCAACAAGCCGACGTTCAGACCGGTCTGCGACTGCAAGACCCGAACCAGATTGGCGTCGGTCATCGGCGTCAGCGGGTGATGCTGCATGCCCGACTCGTTGAGCAGTTGATCCTGCACAAACAGGTGGCCGCGAAAGATCGTCCGGCCATTTTCCGGAAACGCCGGGCACGCCAAGGTGAAATCGCTACCCAACGCCGCCAGCAGCGCTTCGCTGACCTGGCCGATGTTGCCGGCTGCGGTGGAATCAAACGTCGAGCAATATTTGAAAAAGATCTGCTCGCAGCCTTGCTCACGCAGCCAGGCCAGCGCCGCGAGGGACTGTTCGACCGCTTCGGCGACGGGAATGGTGCGCGACTTCAGCGCGATGACAATCGCGTCGGCGTCGAACTCGGCAGCCACTTCACTGCTCGGAATGCCGATGCTTTGCACGGTGCGCATACCGCCGCGCACCAGCATGTTGGCAAGGTCTGTGGCACCGGTGAAATCGTCGGCGATGCAACCCAGCAATGGGCGTGCAGTGGTTGTGTTCATTGGGCGATCCTCAAACCGGCTCAGTCTTGGCAGTCGGCAACTCGATGCCGGGGAAAATCTTGATCACCGCCGAGTCGTCTTCACGACCGAAACCGGCGCTGGAAGCCTGCATGAACATCTGGTGGGCGGTGGCCGACAACGGCAGCGGGAATTTGCTGGCCCGTGCGGTATCCAGCACCAGGCCCAGGTCCTTGACGAAAATATCCACCGCGGACAACGGTGTGTAATCGGCCTTGAGAATGTGCGGCACGCGGTTTTCGAACATCCAGGAATTGCCGGCGCTGTGGGTGATCACTTCGTACAGCGCATCGGCATCAACACCTTCACGCAGGCCCAGCGCCATGGCTTCGGCAGACGCAGCGATGTGCACCCCGGCGAGCAACTGGTTGATGATCTTGACCTTCGAGCCCAGGCCATGGTTGTCGCCCAGGCGATAGACCTTGCCGGCCATGCCTGCGAGGACCGCGTCGGCCTTGGCATAAGCATCGGCCGGGCCAGACGTCATCATGGTCATTTCACCGGCCGCCGCCTTGGCCGCGCCACCGGAAATCGGGGCATCCAGATACAGCAAGCCTTGCTCGGTCAGGCGCTGGCCCAGGTCCACGGCGTAGGTCGGCGCGACGGTGGCGCAACCGATCACCAGGCTGCCAGGGCGCAACGCAGCGACGGCACCACCCTCGCCAAACAACACGGTTTCGGTCTGCTCGGCATTCACCACCACGGTAATGATCACGTCGCACTCAGCTGCCATGTGCGCGGGTGAAGCACACGCCACGCCACCCTCGCTGGCAAACTGTTCCGTCACCGCGGCACGCACATCGCAGGCATGCACATTAAAGCCGCTGCGCAACAGTGAGCGGGCAATGCCCAGGCCCATCGCGCCCAGACCGACAACACCGACATTCTTGTTATTCATGGGGTACTCCTTAGTTACCGGCTTACGAGGAAAACAGCGGCCTATTCCACGCCAGCAAGGCGCAGGCGGCGGGCCGCGTTGTAGATATGGGCACGGGCGGCATGCCCGGCGGCGAGCGGATCGCGCAGCCGAATGGCCGCCACGATCGCCTGGTGTTCTTCATGCACCTGACGGGAGAAATCCGCCCTGCCAGCTTCATTGGTACGGGTGATGCGGGTGGCGGCCTCCAGGTACTGACTGACGAATTCCAGTGTCTTGAGAAAGTAGGGATTGCCCGTGGCTTGAGCGATGGCGCGGTGAAAAGCCACGTCGGCACGCACACCGTCCTGCCCTTCATCCACCTCTTCGTCGATGCGTGCCAGCGCCTCGTCAATCTGCACCAGATCGGCCTCGCTGCGATTGAGCGCCGCCTCGCTGGCGATTTCCGCCTCGATGGCACGTCGCAGCGCCAACAGGTGAAAGACACTGCCGGGCAGATTGGCTTCGGCGTAATCGATACGCAGCGGGCGGATATTGGCGTTGGCGGTAACGAAGATGCCGCGCCCTTGTTGAGGCTGCAGCACGCCTTCGTTCTTGAGACGGGAGATGGCTTCGCGGACCACGGTGCGACTGACACCGAAGGCTTCCGAGAGCATGGCTTCACTGGGCAGTTTGCTGCCGGTGGCGAACACACCGCTGTCAATCTTGTCCAGCAGCTGCTGAGCGACGCTGTCACTCAGCACGTGAGTCGGGACCTTGTCGAACATCGTAGCCATCCTGTTTTTGTCTTGTTATCAGGTTGTCATACAGGTTGAGCAGATAATCCTCCAATGAGCAGATTATGTGAAGTCTTTTTTTAAAATAACATTTTTTAACATGCGGGCTGAAGGAATGGGCAACCACTGCTCAGTGGGATCCAACTGCCAGGAGCGTTTGTTATCGAGGAATGAGTCGGTGGGCGTTTTGAGTAATGCCCTGTGGCGAGGGGGCTTGCCCCCCGTTGGGCTGCGAAGCAGTCCTGAAAATCTCTGGTGTAGCAAAGATTTTTGTGAGCGCTACGCGCTCAAACGGGGGCAAGCCCCCTCGCCACAGTTCATTCCCGATCGATCGTCATTGACCGAGGGCTGCGAATGCAGACAGTGGTGAGCCAACGTCGCTGGAAAAGCGGATGATCAGGCCACCCTTTCTCGAAGTTGAAGGCAAACGTTCATGACGCCGCCTCCGACTGACGCAGGTTGTTCGTGTGGCGCTTTATAAAAGTGCGCCCTGAAGCGCTCTCTACAAGGTGTATGAAATTCCCATCTGCACGGTTCTCGGCGCGCCCGGATAAGCGTAAACGTTGCCAAAGGCGCCTTCATCGTAGTGACTGTCGAACACATTCTTCAGGTCGAGGTTAAGCCGCAGGTGCTCGTTGACTTTGTAAAAGCTGAGCAGGTCGAACACCTTGTAGCTATCCATGGAGAAGGCATTGGCCGCGGTCTGGCCGGCGCGCTCGTCGACATACTTGGCGCCCAGTCCCAGGCCCAGTCCTTTGAGGCCACCGTCCTGAAACTCGTAGACGTTCAGCAGGCTGAAACTGTTGCGCGGAATGTTCACCAGCCGGGTGCCTGACTTCAGCACGTTATCCTGGGTGACTTCGGCATCCACGTAGGCGTAGCCACCGATCATGCGCCACTCTGGCGTGAGGTTGCCGGCCACGTTCAGATCAAAGCCACGGCTACGAACTTCACCCGCCGCAACACTGAAGGTCGAGTCCACCGGGTCTGTCGTCAGGACATTGCGCTTTTCGATCTGATACACCGCGGCATCCACGCTTAGCTGACGATCAAGGGCCTGCCATTTGACGCCCACCTCGTAGGATTTGCCTTCTTCAGGTTTGAAGCCGCCGCCCGTTCGACTGGCACCGCTGTTGGGCTTGAAGGACCGCGCCGTGTCGGCATAGATCGCCACGGTCGGGGTCAGATCATAGATCAGCCCCAGGCGCGGGGTGACGGCGTTGTCGCTGTTGGTCCAGCTTGTGCCGTTGACGAGGTAGCTGTCGTAATCCTGTTCGAAGCGTTCGAAACGTACGCCTGCCAAGACTTTCAAGCGCTCGGTCAGCGTTACCTGATCTTGCACGAAAGCGGCATAGGTCTTGAGGCTTTCCTGATCGTGGGTGGTGGTGCGAGTCAACGCCGGACGCGGCTGGCCGTAGACCGGATTGAAAATATCGATGGGGTAGGCACTCACCGCCCCACTGGAGCGACGGATGATCGACTTGTAATCGTAATCCTCATACTCGATGCCCGTGAGCAACGTGTGATCGAATCCGGCCGTGGATAAATGCCCGGTCAGGTTCAACTGCACATCCCGGTCACGCCATTCCAGTTTGCGGTAATTGAAGTTGCGTCCCAGCGTTCGGCCATCGGCAGCGACACCGTTGGCTTCGATGGCATTGCCTTGCAGACTGCCGTCGAGAAATTGCGTGCCGCCGCCCAAGGTCCAGTTGTCGTTCAGGAAATGTTCGAAACGCAGTTGCGCCATGTTGTTGTCGTTGTGCAGCTTGCCGATATCCTTTTCACCGAAAAAAGTATCCCGCGACGCAACGCCGATCTGATTGCGATAGCGGGTCACACCCCGATCGAGCGGCGCGTTATTGCGCATGAAATCGCCTTCGAAGGTGATACGGGTAGTGTCGTTGACCTGCCAACCGAGGACCGGCGCCACACCATAACGCTCGTTTTCGACGTGATCACGGAAGGTGTCGCCACCCTCGCCTATCACGTTCAGCCGATAGGCCAGTCGCCCTTCATCGTCCAGCGGCCCTGTGGCATCCATCGTTGCGCGACGCATGCCCTGATCATTGAGCTGACTGCCCAGGGTGACGGTGCGCTCGGCCAGGGGTTGTTTGGACACCACGTTGAAGGTACCGCCTGGGTCGCCACGGCCGTAGAGCGTGGTGGCTGGCCCGCGCAGGACCTCCAGACGCTCGATGGTATTGGCGTCGGGCATGTTCGGATAACCGCGGTTGATCGGGAAACCGTTGCGGTAGAACTCACCGGTGGTAAAGCCTCGCACGGTGAAAGTGGTCAGGCCCTGGCCGCCGAAATTGTTCGCACGACCCACGCCACCGGCGTAATCGAGAGCGTCTTGCAGGCGGGTGGCGCCGAGGTCTTCCACGACATCCCGGGTGACCACGCTGATCGATTGGGGGGTTTCATGAATCGGAGTGTCGGTGCGCGTCGCACTGGCCGAACGAGTCGCCCGATACCCTTGAACCGGGCCCTGGGCCTGCTCTTCGAATGTGCCGTTGATGTCGATCGCTTGTAACTCTATTGACGCAGGATCAGTCGGTGCCTGGTCAGCCCAGGTGGTCTGGGAAATGGCTTGGATCACACACAGAGAAACGAGAGTTCGACGCATCGACATACAACCTTAAGAAGATGCCGGGCACATCAGGAGCCCGGCGAATAAAGAGTGAGGCGCCCCCCGTTCCGACCGGTACAAAACCAGTGAAACGGGGGCGTCTCAATGCAAAAGGATCAGAACGTCACACTGGCGCTCAGGCGTGCCGTACGCGGCTCGCCGACATTGACTGCCAGTTGGGTGCCGGTAGAGGACGGGTAGTACTGTTTGTCGAACAGGTTGTCGACGTTGAATTGCAGCGAAGTCTTGTAGCCGAACATCGGCGCTTCCCAACGCACGAAGGCATCGGCCACGGTGTAGCTGCTCAGCCAGAAATCGTTGGCGTTGTTGGCCGCGCGCTCGCCGATGTAACGTGCGCCAGCGCCGGTATGCCAGGCCCCGAATTCCGCAGGAATGTTCAGGTGATGGGTGAGGTACAGGCTCGCGGTGTGCTTGGGCGCATCGGCAAGGCGATGACCTTCGTCATCCGGATCGTCGAGGATTTCCGTGTGGGTGTAAGCGTAGGTGCCGATCAGGTCCCAGCGCTCGGCCACACGCCCGGTGATGTCCAGTTCCAGGCCCTGTGAACCGACCTTGCCCGCCGCCTCCGAAAGGCTGACGCCACCGATCGACTGGCTCGTCACGACGTTTTTCTTGACGATGTCGAACAGCGCAAGGTTGATGTTCAGCCCCGGTAGCGGATCGTACTTCGCACCGACCTCGTAGCTGCGGCCCTCCTCCGGATCGAAGGTGTGGCCGGCGTCGTCGACTTCGGTATTGGGCTTGAACGAACGGCTGTAGTTACCATACAGCGACAAGGTATCGGTGGCTTTGTAGACCAGGCCCAGAAATGGCACGAAGGCATCGCCATTATCGTCGCGGTTGACGGTATAGCTGCTGCCTCGGCCCTGATCGCTGTACTGATCGTAATGCTGCTGACGACCGCCGAGGACCAGGATCCAGCGGTCATCGAGGTGCCAGTTATCCTTGAAGTACACGGAGCTTGAGGTCAGCTGGTTGCTCAGATCACTTTGCGTGGCACTGACCAGACTGGGCTCAGCCAAACGCCCATAAATTGGCGCGGTGATGTCGAAGCCTGACCGCGGGGTATTACGGTAGGTTTTGCCACGGAATTGGTCGGACGCTTCAGTATCCGCGCCGATCAGCAGGTCATGGCGTTGGCCGAACAGCTCCTGCTGGCCGATGAAATCCCAACTGGCGTAACGGGTTTCATCGTCGTAGTGAGCACCGTTGGCAGCACGTCGCAGATTGTTGCCGGTCAACGCATTCGGCTGGGCAATCGAGAGGCTGTAGCGGTCGTTGTTCCAGCCGTAGGTGACGCGGGTTTTCCAATCGTCACTCAACTGATACTCGAAACGCGCGGTGGCCACTTCACGGATACCGACGCTTTTCGCCCAGCGTTCGTCGAGGCGCTTGTCGTAGTCGATGTCCGCCGGATGACCGTTGGTGAACACGGTGCCGCGGTCGAAGGGGCTGGAATAATCGTTGTATTCGTAGCTCAGGGTCAGGCTGGCGCGATCACCGGTCCAGCTCAGCGATGGCGCGACCAGGGTGCTCTCGTTCACACCATAGTTGCGCCAATAATCCTCATGGCCGCGTTCGGCAATCAGGCGATAGGCCAGGCCCGTGTCTCCCAAAGGCCCGGTGGTGTCCACGGCCAGGGTGCCGCCGCCTTCGCTATAGGCCGAGCCGCTGAGCGTCGTGCTCTGGGTGTATTCAGGCTTCTTGCTGATCACGTTGATCAATCCGCCGGGCTCCAGCGCGCCGTACAGCATTGAAGCAGGCCCTTTGAGCACTTCCACACGATCCGTGGTGGCGCTGAAGTTGTGGCCCATATTGGAACGCACGCCATCGCGCAGGATCGAGCCGTCGTCGTTGGTGCCAAAACCGCGCTTGACCAGGGAGTCCCGCGAGTTGCCCAAGGTATTGCCCTGGCTGACACCACTGACAAACTTCATGGCGTCGTCCAGCGAGCGCACCTGATAGTCAGCCAGGGTCTGTTGGGTGACCACATTGACCGATTGCGCCTCTTCCTTGATCGGCACATTGCTTTTGCTCGCGGTGCTGGCTTGAGAGGTGGTGTAGCTCGTGTCCTGGCTCACGCGGCTTGCCTGAATATCCGTGGTCGGCAGTTCGAGGGGTGCCTGTGCCCACAGAGGACTGGCAAACATAACGCAGGAGAGCGTCGGCAACGCGTGTTTCATGAAGATCTTGCGGCGGGCGAAGGGGTGGGGCTGGCTCAAGACGTCGCACTCGATGAGTTAGTAGTAACGATTCTCATTGTATTGTGCGATCTATTTTCAGTAAATACCCTTGACCGCCATCTGCCCGCTTTTGATTTAGGAGGGTTTTGTGTGTTGTCTGCCGGTCGGTTTCAGCAAGTACTCTGTGTGCGTCAAAAAAAATGGCCCGTTAAAACAATGGCTTGAGGGCTTTTAATAGATTATTGGACAGAAGGCTATATTTTTGACTAGTGACATTTGACAGGCCGTCTGGAGTGGTCGATACCTAACAGGGTCGACGTATAAAAAGATGTAATTCCTTTAATAGATATACGTCAGCCCCCAGCGATTAAGTTCACGATAGACAGTGTTTATTTTTCATAGGACCGAGAGTTCGGACCCTGCGGTAGCTTTGCCCATCGCAACGATCTGATGACACATCGATATCACTGATAGCGTTAAGTAACCTTTACACTTTTCGATCAAAAGTTCTATTTGAGCGCCGTCCAACAAAGCAAACTAGCTGCACGGCGCTCACGCCAAATTATTGACTTGGGTGTTCTATCGTTACTTGCCCATTACATGTTTCATTATTGACACACCTGTTCCAGTGACTTAACACTTTCGCAATTCCACCTACTCTAAAGCGTTCATTGGAGGGGCAGTGGCATTGCTGAGGCGTGAACAGGCATGCTTAACCCATATTCCGGAGCTTGCCAGAATGCTGACGAGTACCCAAGGTTCCAACTGGTATCTTTTGCAATGCAAGCCGCGCCAGGATGAACGGGCACAAATCAATCTATTGCGACAAAACTACGTTATATTTTGTCCGCAAATTATTAGCGAGCGCCTGATTCATGGCAAACCCCATCAATCGCTCGAACCTCTCTTCCCGGGGTATCTTTTCATTCAGCTGAGCCATGACGACAAATGGGCGCCCCTGCGTTCTACCCGCGGTGTCAGCCGCCTCGTCGACTTCAACCACGGCCCGGCAATCGTCCCGGACGATGTCATCGAGCATCTGCGTACCCGGTGTTTTAAGCCACCCGTAATGCAGGCCTCTCAACCGTTCAAACCTGGGGAAACGCTGCAAATAACCCGAGGACCACTGTCGACACTGGAAGGTATTTTCCTGAGCATGTTAGGTGATGAACGAGTCATGATCCTTCTTCACTTTTTGAATAGAGAGCATCAGGTCCGCGTGCCATTAACTGACATTGCGCGATCTCGGTCTTATCTATAAATATATCATTGCCTTTTTTAACTTTTGCATCTTATAACAAGCTGCGCAACTCAAATTAGAGTCTGTTATTGCCAGCGCCAGTATTAACTATTTAACCCCGCCCCGATTAAACCTGAAAACTCCTGCCCGACCAATGAATTATTGATTGCTGCCGGCATTACACAGCCGTATTTACCCACTGTTTTTCCGGTCTATAGTCATTGAACTCACCCCTTGGAGCAATGATATGACTCTCAAGACCCGCGGCCCTTTCGCACTGTTCATGATCTATTTGTGTCCCGGAACGGCCTGGAGTCTTGATCCCCAGTCCATTGATATTTATGGGTTCGACTTCACCCCTACCCTGCTGTTTTCAGAAAGTTATGATGATAACTTCCGCGAACTGGAGCGGGCGCAGTCTTCCATGGTGACAAAAGTGGCGCCCACCTTCGAACTCAAGGCTGAAGACCGCAACAGTGCCACCCGACTCATATGGCAGCCTACCCGGTACATTTATCATGACGACTCGGATGCCTCGAATACGGCGCAACGCTTGCGCCTCAATAGCATCATGGAATTCACCGACCGCCATCGACTGAAACTTGATGCGGAAGCACGTAAATATGAGCGTACAACGTCGACCGCTGTCGATGGCATCAATGACAAGATTCGCAGTAACCGCGTCAACGGTCTCTATACCTACGGCGCCAGGAGCGCTGCCAATCAGATTGATCTGGGCGCCAGTTACGCCCAACTTCGCTACGACAATTCAGGCGGCATCAACGACGACAAAGAGCGCGATACCACTGGCCTGACCACCACGTGGTACCACCGCATCGGCAGCAATACACGTGGATTACTGGAATACGACCATACCGTCTTTGATTACGAGTCCAACAGCCGCCTCAATAGCACATCCGATGCGGTCCTCGCCGGTGCCGAATGGGATTTCACCGCACGCACCACCGGCAAAGTCCGTGTTGGTTATGAGCGCAAGAACTTCGACGACAGCGATGTCGATGACCTCAGCAACCCGACCTGGCAAGTGGATCTGCGCTGGAAACCACGCACCTATTCGACCTTCTCCTTTGTTGCCCGCCAGGCCATGGCCGAGGGCGACGACGGTGCTGATGCCGTCAAGACCACCACGGCGCTGGTCGGCTGGCGTCATGGCTGGACGGAACGCATCACCACAGTGGCCGAAGTCGGACTTGGCCGTTATGAGTACGAGGGGCAGGACCGAACTGACGACCTTCGTGACTACAACCTCGCCGTGGAATACGCAATGCGCCGCTGGCTGGATATCCAGCTGGGCTATCGCTACCGCAATGATGACTCCGATGTCGACAATCAGAGTTTTGAACGCAACATCTTCTTGCTCAGCTTCAACGTAAGTCTCTAAGAGAAGAGGTTTTCCCCATGAACTCGCGAATGCTTGGCTTGTTGTTCGTGCCGTGGCTGTTGCCCGTGACGTTTGCAGCAGACACCGGCGCCCAGTACAAACTGGCAGCCGGCGATGTATTGCGTATCACTGTGTTCGGTGAGCGGGACCTGAGCTTCGAAAAAATCCGCCTCAACGATGCCGGAATGTTTTCCTATCCATTCCTGGGTGACATTGCCGCCAAGGGACTCACGCCCCAGCAGGTAGAAAAACTCATCGTCGACGGGCTCAAGCAAGGTTATCTGGTCGACCCCAAGGTCAGCCTCAACCTGATCGCCTACCGCTCGTTCTACATCAATGGAGAGGTCCAGAAACCCGGCAGCTATCCGTTCGAACCCGGACTGACGCTGGAGAAAGCCATCGCCCTGGGCGGCGGCCTGACCGAACGAGCCTCGATCAAGCGAGTGACCATCGTGCGCGGTGATGGCTCCCCACCACTGACCGACAAGATCACGCGCAGCACTGCCATCGGCCCCGGTGACACCATATCCATAGCACAAGGCTTTTTCTAATCATGGACAACAGCCCTAGCCTCTATGTCGAACGTCCACTCCAGCCGCATGTGCCGCAACATCAGCAGTACAGCGAGGAAAAGGACACCATTGACCTGCTCAAATACTGGAGGGTGATCTGGCGCGCCCATTGGAAAATCTGCTGGTGGGTCCTGTTTGGCTGTGTGTTGGCGATGGTTACGCTGTCGTTCATTCCCTCGCAGTACATCGGCAGCACCACGTTGCTGATCAAAGAGAAAACGCCACCGCTGTTGGCCTTCCAGCAAGTCACGGATTCGAGTGCCGGTACCGTCGATTATTTGCAGACACAATTGGCGCTCCTGCAATCGCGCGATCTCGCTGAACGCGCAGTCAGAAAGCTCAACCTGACCACGCACCCGGTGACTGATCCACGCCAGCAAGCGCAGTCATGGTTTGCGCCGCGCAAATGGTTGGCAACGCTTGAGCTTGGTCAATGGCTGCCAGTACTGGGCCGTTTGACCCCCGTGCAGGTGATGCCCTCCGAAGCCGAGATCTTCAATGAAGTCACGCAGAACCTCATGCGGCACACCACCGTCAAGTTCGTCGGCAAGAGCCAGTTGATCAAAATAGAGGTGGAGCAGCCCGACCCTGGTTTGGCAGCCGCTACTGCCAATGCAATTGCTCAAGGCTTCATCGATAGCCAGCTCGATAACAGCCTGAAGTCCTCGCTGACCAACACCAGCTGGATGAACTCACGCCTGATCGAGTTGCGCAATAACCTGCGCAGGGCCGAAGACAAACTTCAGGGTTACCGGGAAGCACAAGGCCTGGTCGACGTCGGTGGTGTCGCCACCATTAGCGCCAATGAACTGGAAATGACCGGCAACCGCATGATCGATGCCCGTCGTAATCTGGCAGAGGCCGAGAGCCAGTTCCGCCAGGTACAGGCCCTGAGCAATGGTGACCTGAGCAAGCTTTCCAGTGTTCCGGCTGTCTTGAGTAACCCTTTGGTGCAGAAATTCCAGGCGCAACAGGCCAAGGCCCAAGCCAAGGTCGAGGAGCTGTCCGGGCGCTATGGTCCAAAACATCCGACCCTTGCTGGCGCCCGTGCCGAGTTGCGGACGGCTACCGACAGTTTGCGCTTGCAGGTTCAGCAGGTGGTTGCCGGTATCGAGCGTGAATATCAGCTATCACAAGCCAATGAAAACTCACTGCGCAAATCCTTCAACAGCAACAAGGCGCAGCTACAGGATATTTCGCGCAAGGAGTTTCAACTGCGTGAGTTCCAGCGTGAAGTCGACAGCAGTCGCGCGCTGTATGAGACCTTTATCACCCGTTTGAAAGAAACCGCGGCCACCTCAGACATGGACTCCACCAAGGCACGCATCGTCGACCCTGCAATTGTTCCTCTGGAACCCAGCAAGCCGCGTAAAAAACTGATTCTGGCGATTGTCGCTGTCGTGGCTGCGCTGATCGGGGTAGCGCTGGCATTGCTGTCCGAAACCCTGAACAAAACCTTCAAGAGCGACGAAGCCATTGAAAGTACGCTTGACGTTCCCCTGCTCAGCGTCGTGCCGCTCGTCATGAGGAAAAGCCGCCGGCAACTCGCGCGACTGTTCGACGACAACGACCATCCGCGCTTTTGCGAGACCATTCGCAACCTGCGTACCTGGTTGATGTTGCACGGCGGCGACATGCCGTCACAGGTGGTACTTGTGGCCTCGACCATGGCCGAAGAAGGCAAAAGCACCATCGCCAACAACCTGGCCTACTCACTGGCCAAGCTGGAGCGTGTCCTGTTAATCGACGCCGATATGCGCAGACCCAGCCTTTCGCTCAACTTCGATTTCCCGGCAGACAGCCCGGGATTGGCCAACGTGCTGGCTGGCACTGCGCGCCTGGAGGACTGTATCCGTTCTGTCGGCAACCTCGACATGCTGCCGGCCGGAAAACTGTCGCCGCCACCGCTGGATCTGTTGGGTTCGACGCGCCTGGCCCCCATGCTTGAGGCGCTGAAGTCGCGGTATCAACGCATCATCATCGATTCCCCCCCAGCACAAATGGTCAGCGATGCACTGTTGCTGGCCAAGCATTCGGACGCGGTGATCTACGTAATCAAGGCCGAAAGCACGCCTGTCAGCGAAGTACAAAAGTGCCTTGCGAACCTGCAGCAGAGCCATGCACCGGTGTTCGGTGTGGTGCTTAACCAGGTTGACCTGAGCAAGGCCCGAAAACAAGGCTACAGCCATTCCGATACGTTCCAGAACTATGACTACCTGTCCAGGTAGCACCTTGCGTCTGTCTCACCCGTAGCCCCCTTCAAACATCTACTAAAAACTGCTTCATCCCAGTCGAGCTATACCAGCGTGCGGGAACGAGGGCGTGCAATGTTTGGCGCCGATGTCCAACCCATGCCCGGAGGTTACGCCGATGACATCGCTCTACGCCGCTCAAATGACGCGCCGCCGAGGTCTGACCTTCTGGGGCCAATGGCTGTGCGCGCTCAGTCTGGTCAACCTGCTGCTGATGTTGCTGGTGTATTGGCGCGTTGGCAGCCTGACCAGTGAATACCGTGTGCTGATAATTCTCACCGTGCTCGGTTCGGTGCCGATCTACAGCGTCATGCAGGTTTATCACAAGCGTCATGAATGGTTGTCAGGGCTCGCACGGTTGCTGGCGGCCTGGATGATCTTGCTGGCCGTGCTGATCAGCATTGCCTTCGTCACTCAGACCAGCGTGATTTTCTCCCGTCAGGTGATCATCGTCTGGGCCGTATTGGGCTACCTGATCCAGGCGGCGAGCTTTTTGCCCCTGCACTACCTGGCCCGCCTGCATTCACACAAGCTCTGCAACGAGCGCCGCGCGGTGATCATCGGGACCTGTCCGACCGCACATACGCTGGCCAGAAAACTGTCCAGGCGCAATCGCGTACCGCTGCTGGGTTTTATCGCAACCGCCGACCATACCGGCCCGGCCCCGAGCATTCTGCCGCTGCTGGGGCGTATCGACGAGGTTCGCGAAATCATCACCCGCCTACACGTACGCCGCGTCTATATCGTTTTGCCGATGGCACAAGCCGCCATCATCGAGGCGCTGTACATCGATCTTCTGGACGTGAATGTCGACGTGGTCTGGATCCCGGATTTCGGCAGCATGGTGCTGCTCAATCATTCGATCTCGGAAATAGAGCGAATGCCCGCCATCTACCTCAATGAAAGCCTGATCAGTTCGCACCCCGGCAGCCTGCTCTGCAAAGAACTGTTCGAACGTAGCCTGGCCGCCGTGGGCATTATCGTGCTCAGCCCCTTGCTGCTGATCGTGGCGGCCGCCGTGAAGCTGTCTTCGCCCGGCCCGGTGCTGTTCAAACAAAATCGCTACGGCTGCAACGCTGAGGTGATCAAGGTCTGGAAGTTTCGGACGATGCGTGTGCACGACGACAACGAAGTGCGTCAGGCCACCCGCGAGGATGAGCGCATCACCCCGCTTGGGCGTTTTTTGCGCCGTAGTTCCATCGATGAATTGCCACAACTGTTCAACGTGCTCTTCGGCGAAATGGCCCTGGTCGGCCCGCGACCGCACGCCGTCACGCACAACATTTATTACACCGGCAAAGTTCGCGCCTACATGGCCCGTCATCGCCTCAAGCCGGGCATCACCGGTCTGGCCCAGATCACCGGGCATCGAGGTGAAACCCAGACGCTGGAAAAAATGCAGCAGCGCGTCGCCCAGGACCTCAACTACATCAACCAATGGTCGCTGTGGCTGGACATCAAGATTCTGGTCAAGACGCCTTTTACGTTGTTCTCAAAAGACATCTATTAATAGGGTCGGTTGACCCTGAGGCCCAGCCAATGATCGACCTGGAATTAATCGGGCATTACGCACCCACTCTGCTGGACGCCAACAAGGCATTTTCCTTCATCAATTTTGCGTCCGTCGGCGGTCTGCTCGACCGCCCCCCGACTTCCATCGCCTATTTTTGCGACGGCATGCTGATGTCGACCTTCATGTCGCGCATCACCGGGCGCACGATTGGCCGGGTCAGCTTCGACTTCACGTCCATCGCCGACTCTGTGTTCAGTTATGCCGAGAAACAGGGCAAGCGCCTCTATTTTGTCGGTGCCCGGCAAGCCGAACTAGACCTGTTCCTCGATAAGATCAGGGCTCGCTATCCCACGCTGATTATTGCCGGGCATCACAATGGCTATTTCGATGCAGCGCAGGCCGCGTGCATCCTGGCAGACATCTGCCGCAGTGAAGCGAACATCCTGATCGTAGGCCTGGGCGCCGGGCTTCAGGAACAGTTCGAGCAGGATGCCCTGCGTGCCGGCTTCAACGGTGTGGCATTCACCTGTGGCGGTTTCATTCGCCAAGAAGCCACGGCGACGCATGATTATTACCCTGTACTGATCAACCGCCTGCATCTGCGCGCGTTCTATCGGATGTACCGCGAACCGCACACCATCAAACGCTACCTGATCGATTACCCGACCAATTTTGTTCATCTGTTGGTGATGATCATCCGGCGAAAAGTGACCATCAATATCACTTATCCCTGAACATCCAGTACCGAGCCACGACCATGCATATCCTGTTCACCCTCAAGGACTTCAAGCCCGATGGTGGCCTCGAGCGTGTCCAGCAACGCCTGGCCAGACAGTTTCTGAAAGATGGTCAGCGTGTCAGTTATTTCGTCATGAATGGCGACACGCCAGACGATGAAGGAACGGCCACGCTCAATGGCGGCGGCAATGGAATTGTCGGCCTGTTCAAGTCCATCGTATTGCTGCGCCGGATCATTCGTCGCGAACAAGTGACTCACCTCATCGCAGCCAAAGAACAAGCCAACCTCTGCACCTGGTTTGCCACCTTGGGTAGCCCCTGCAAGGTCATCTATAGCCGTCATGCAGCACTGGATTGCGGTGAACAAAAAATCAGCCCCGCCACCCTGCGCCTGCTCTATGCGTTGTACCTCTGTGGCAACGGCCAGGTAGTGACGGTTTCCAACGGCTTGCGCCAGTCCCTCTCTGACCTGGTGCCCTGGGGTCGCGAACGCATTCGTTATTGCCCCAATGCTGTGGTCACCGAGCAACTGCTCAGTGCCGCACAGACGCCCATGTTCACCGGTTTGCCGGCGCAGTTCTGGCTGGCAGTGGGACGGCTGATAGAACCGAAAGGTTTCCACCTGCTGCTCGATGCCTATGCCCTGGCCTTGCGCCGTGCTGCGCTGCCGGATCTGGTGATCATCGGCGATGGCCCGCAACTCGCCGCGCTGACCTCACAGGCCAGCCGCCTGGGCATCCAGGACCGTGTGCATTTCACCGGTTTCCTGAGCAATCCCTACCCTTTTATCAGACAGGCAAGACTGCTGATCCTGAGTTCGTTTCATGAGGGCTTGCCGACCGTGCTGATCGAAGCCCTGGCGCTGGGCACCCCTGTGTTGGCCTGCGACTGTGAAACCGGGCCCCGGGAACTGCTTGATAACGGCCGCCTTGGCGATCTGGTCAAGGTCAATGATGTACCGGCGCTGGCCGAAGGGATGCTGCGCAGCCTGATCTCGCAAAGCCAGGCGACGCCAAGCCGGGAAGTGGCCGCTGAAGCCGTCCGACAGTACACCAGTCAACATGCCGCGCAAGCGTATTACCAGGTTTGGAATCAATGAAAAGGCTGCTGATTATTCTGCAGGACTTGAGCGGGGGCGGCGCTGAAAAAATGATGGCGCGCCTCGCCAGTGCGCTGACTGATGCAGGCAATGACGTGACCTTGTTGATGCTCACCGGCACGGGTGTGAACTCGGCGTGCCTCGACCCTCGGGTCAAACAGGTGCAGTTGCACAGTGCGCGCAGCTCCAGAGCAGTGCCGGCGCTGGCACGCTTTCTTCGCCACAATCGCTTTGACGCACAACTGGCCGCCCTTACCCATGTCAATGTCGTAGCCATCGCCGCGGCTGCGCTGTCAGGTACGCTGGCGCGCCTGCATGTCAGCGAACGCAACGCGTTTTCCCGTGACAGACACGTCAATCCGGCATTGATGGTGCGTATCGCCTATCTGTTGGCACCGCTGCTGTATCGGCTCATCCCCAATCCGGTGATCTGCGTCTCGCGCGGTGTTGCTCAGGACCTGGTCGACACCACCATCACGCGACCGCAGGATGTCACCATTGCTGACAACCCGGTACTCGACAACGATTTTCGCGACAAGGCGCCGGGACATCCAAACCACCGCTGGCTGTCGAAAAAAACCACCCCGGTGATTGTCGCCGTAGGTCGCCTGGCACAGCAAAAAGGCTTTGACGTATTGCTCGATGCCTTTGCCCGATTAGCTGATCCCAGTGTTCGATTGATCATTTTCGGCGAAGGCGCGCTCAGAGCCGAGTTGCTCGAGCAGGCCATTGCCCTGGGCGTGGCCGACCGCTTCGATCTGCCGGGCTATACCAGCGATCCATTGGCCGAGGTGGCAGCGGCCGATTGCTTTGTGCTGTCGTCGCGTTTCGAGGGCAGTCCCAACGCGCTGGTCGAGGCCCTGTCCACGGGCACTCCGGTGGTATCGACCCACTGCCCCTATGGCCCGCAAGAGATTCTCGACAATGGCGCGATCGCCCCGCTGGTGGCGGTCGATGCCCCTGACGCACTGGCCCAGGCGATCACCGTGGAACTGACGTTGCCGCGTGATGCACACCGCCAGGCGCGCATCGATGCCGCTGCCCGTTTTGTGAGTGCGTGCGCGGCGAAGACTTATCTCGATGCCTTGCTAGGGAATCAATCGTGATGAACAAACTGGAAGTCAGGTACACCACCCTGCGCGACGCTTTCACATTGTTCGGCGTGCTGTTCTACACCCAGGTCATCGGATTTTTTTTCGGGTTGGCTGATACGTCGAATCTGGACGCCGCCGAAAGAGACCTCGAAGGCAACGTGGTCAACCAGATCTGCGGCCTGATCACCCTGCTGGTTCCGCTGTTCTTCTTCATCCGCAACAAGGTCTTCATCAGCAAAAGCTTTTACAGGAACAACACCTTCCTGCTGATATTCATGCTTAGCCTGGCCGTATCGATCAGTTGGTCCTACGACCCGATGTTGAGTTTCAAACGGTTTGTGGCGCTGATCAGCGTGGTGTTCTTTGCAGGTTTCATTGCCTACAACTACAGCCTCGAGAAAATCGCTTTCATGCTCGGCTGCACCATCGGCGCTGTAGCGTTGTTCGGTTTGATATTCGCGCTGGTAAGGCCCGACATCGTCTTCATCGATGGCGGCATTCGTGACGGTGCGTTCAAGGGGATTTTTCCGGAAAAAAATGCCGCTGCCCGGATCAACGCAATCGCCATTCTGCTACTGCTACCAATGATCCGTCAGCGCAATCCCTGGGCCATCGTCTACTCATTATTCTCGCTGATCGCGATTGCGCTGGCCCAATCTGCTACGGCAATCGCACTGATTATCGCTGGCACCGTGAGCTATTGGTACTTCCTCACGCTGATTCGCTTGCACATCAACCGCTCACTGACAGCATTCCTCGTTACCACATTCATTTATTTGCTGATCTGCCTGTTTCTATACGGCAATTACACCCTGCTGCTGGAACTGATGGGGCGTGATGCATCACTCACCGACCGCACGCTGATCTGGGACTTGCTCACACCGCTGATCGACGCCGAATTCCTCAAGGGTTACGGCTTCGGCGCTTTCTGGTCCAGCCCGGACGCCGAGACATTCATCAACCGCTGGGGTTACATCGGCAATGCCCACAGCGGCTACATGGAGACCTTGCTCAACGGCGGTGTCATCCAGCTGACAGCGCTGATCCTGATGCTGATCGAGGCGTTGATCAAACACTACCGGGCCGTGGTAGCGGATCAGTCGGCGCGGTTTCACGCCAGCGCTATGGTCATCATCGGAGCGTTCATGCTCACCAACTATGTGGCGTATGTCGTTCCCAACTACCGCTCCGCAGAGTTTCTGGTGTTCTGCGTCCTCGCCCTGTCCTTGCGGCATCACCACGCGACATACCCCGAGTTGTCACGGCCAACCCTGGGTCAGCGTCCGCCTGGCAAGGCATTACCACGCGACTCAGCCAATGCGTAACAAAAGGAGAAGTAACCATGCCAGACCAAGCCCCCTCTTCCCCCCCCACAGTATGCGTCGTGATCGCGATGTACAACGGCGCCGACAGCATCGAGCAAACACTGGCGTCCGTGGCCGGGCAAACCCGACTGCCCGATCACGTCATCGTCATCGACGATGGTTCCACCGATGATGGACCACAACGCGTCAAGGACTTCGCGGCGCCGTTTCGCCTGACGCTGTTGCATCAAGCCAACGAAGGCCAGGCCAGCGCCCGCAACCACGGACTGCAGCACACTGAAGAGACTTATGTGGCGTTTCTCGATGCCGATGACAGATGGTATCCGCAAAAGCTGGAGCGACAACTGGCACTGTTTGAGGAACTGAGTCGTCAGGGACGGCCGGTGGCGCTGATAGATTGCTACGTGCACAACGACTACAGCGACGGTACGCGAATACTGGAAAACCGGCAAAAAAACGGTAGGCATTTCGATGATTTCATTCGCGCCAACGTCCTCAATGGCGTGTCCTCCGCGATGGCCAGACGTGATGTGATCATGCAACTCGGCGGCTTCAATGCCAGCCTGCGTTACTCCGAAGACCGTTTCATGTGGACCCGGATCGCCGAACACTGGGAGGTTCACACCGTGCCAGAGGTGCTGATGCAGCGCATGGTCAACAGCGGCAACATGACCGCGCAACCGACAAGGTACTACCCGTACAAGATCAGGTTCATCGAAGCGTTCCTCGCCCACTTTGGCCCGCAGTTGAGCAAGCAGCAACGGATCGATTTCGCGCTGGGCGCCCACTCCGACTTTCTCGAACTGTTTTCCCGCAGAGGCGAGCATGCCCAGGTGATCGATGTGTACCGGCGAATGCTGGAGTACTCCTGGCAAACGCTGATCTTCAGGAACGGCAAACCGACCTTGCGCTTGCTCTATGCATGCGTCCAGTCATTGCGCAAGGCAGTTGCGTCAACCACCGCTCATTGAGCCGGTATCCGCCATGGCCAATCATCGTCTGGTTAAATTGATCTGGATTTTCACCGAGAAATTCGGCCTGATTTTCCTGTCGATGATTACCTTTGTCGCGTATGCCAGGCTGCTGTCGCCCACAGAGTTGGGGGTGGGCACGGTCATCATTGCCATCGTCGAGTTGATCGGCATGATGTATTCCTCGGTTCTGGAAGACCCGCTGGTACGACTCGAGCGGCTGGAAGACAAACACATCGCCACAGCCTTCTGGGCGTCGGTACTCGTCAGCCTGGCGTCCATCGTCGTCATCTCGGGCGCGGCGATGCTGTACACGCCTGACCCGATGCTGCAATGGATGACGGCGGTGGCCTCGGTAAAAATCCTGTTCACCATGATGGCGCGGGTCTATGTGGCGCAGATGCGCCGTAGCGGCAACTTCAGGATGCTGGCCTCGCGCACTCTGCTGGGCAAGGTATGTGGTGGCGTGGGCGGCATCGCTGTCGCGCTGTGGGGATTGGGCGCCTGGGCGGTCATTGCTCAGGCACTGATCATGGAGTTCGTGTCCATTATCGTATTGATGCGCGCAGACCCGCGCCGCATTGCCTTTTACATTGACGGCCCGCTCTTGCGCGAACTGTTGAGGGCCGGCGCACCGGTTGCCGTCAATGCGCTGAGTTCGCAAACGCTACAGCGCGGGGTCACCGTCATCCTGGGCATGACGGCCGGCACCAACGCGGTTGGCATGTTCAACATGGCGATGCGCATCATCGATCTGCCGCGCACGGCGATCTATCACGGCCTGATCAGCTATGCGCTGCCGGTGTTTGCCCGACGCAGCGCCGATCCATCGCGGTTGCGCGCGATCATCAGCGACTCGACCGCCGTCAGCTGTTTCCTGCTGACGCCCCTGTTCATCGGCATCGCACTCACGGCGCACGACCTGATCCTGTTGATCTTCGGCGCCAAATGGACCGAGGCCATTGTGCTGCTGCAAGTGCTTGCGTGCACGGCAGCCATCGGTAATACCGCCATGTACGCCACGACCGCACTGGTCGCGGTCAATTGCAGCCACCTGACCATCAAGGCCGAAGTGGCAACCACCGTATTGGCACTGGCGCTGGTCTATGGCTTCGGCAGCCTCTATGGCGGCATGGCCGCCGCCCTCGCCCTGCTGGCCCGGATGGCGATCATCACGCCACTGCAAATCCGCGGCTTGAACAGTGCAATCGGCTATGGCTGGCGGCGATTTTTCGAAACCAACTATCGCAGCGTGATTGCTTCGTTCGTCATGGCAGCGATCGTCCTGATGGTTTCTTCCCGCCTGGGTGTTCAGGGCTACCTGCACCTGATCTGCAGCATCGTGGTTGGCGCGCTGAGTTATGCCGTGGCGTATAGCGTGATGCATCCGCGCTGGCCGCAAGAATTCAAATCGGTTTTCACCATCCGCTGAGAGGACGCACCCGACAACCTT
The DNA here is from genome assembly GCF_019218905.1 of Pseudomonas sp. PDM24. Taxonomy (NCBI): domain Bacteria; kingdom Pseudomonadati; phylum Pseudomonadota; class Gammaproteobacteria; order Pseudomonadales; family Pseudomonadaceae; genus Pseudomonas; species Pseudomonas sp. PDM24. Next base: position 1,617,092 of record NZ_JAHUWR010000001.1, read on the forward strand.
TTCCCTTCCCGGACCCCATTCTCCTGACTCGTGCAATTTCCTTGTGACAGGAACGCCTCATCATGCACAAAACCACGTTGATTACCGGCGGGGCCGGATACATCGGCTCCCATACCACCCTGACCCTGATTGACGCCGGTCGACAGGTGCTGGTCCTCGATAACCTGTGTAACAGCTGCCGCGAATCGCTCACGCGCCTGGAGTATCTGACTCGCAAGCGAGTCGATTTCATTGAAGGTGATATTCGCGATAGTCAGCTGCTCGACGATATTTTCAGCCGCTACGACATCGATGCCGTGGTGCATTTTGCCGGCCTCAAATCCGTCGAGGAAAGCGTTCGCAAGCCGCTGGATTATTACGCCAACAACGTGGTTGGCACGCTCAACCTCTGCCATGCGATGGCCCGGTCTGAGGTCTTCAAACTGGTGTTCAGCTCGTCGGCCACCGTGTATGGCGCCCCCCGACAGATACCGCTCATCGAAGACATGGGCGCCGGCAAACCGATCAATCCCTACGGCCGCACCAAGCTGCTGATCGAAGAGTTGCTCACCGACCTGTGCCTGTCCGATCCGCAATGGAGCATTGCGGTGTTGCGCTACTTCAACCCGATTGGTGCTCACGCAAGCGGGCTGATCGGAGAAAACCCCAATGGCAGACCCAACAACCTGCTGCCTTGCCTGACACGGGTCGCGATGAGGCAAGTGCCCGAACTCATGGTGTACGGCAGCGACTACCCCACTGTCGACGGAACGTGCGTGCGCGATTACGTCCATGTGCTCGACGTTGCCGATGGCCATCTCAAAGCGTTGCGGGCGTTGCAGAACACAAACGGCATCCACGTCTGGAACCTGGGAACAGGCATTGGCCATAGCGTGCTGCAGATCATCCACAGCTTCGAGAACATTACCGGTATTACCATCCCCTTCCGGTTCGCACCGCGTCGCGACGGCGATATCGCCGAATGCTGGGCCGACCCCTCCAAGGCCGGGCGTGATCTAGGCTGGTACGCACAGCGCGACCTGATGCAAATGATCATCGACACCTGGCGATGGCAATTGTGTAATCCGCATGGGTACCACTCCCAACCCGGATTGGCGGCATCGACTGCGTTGAAGCAATGGATATGAGCAGGTTCATTCTTTTGGCGACCCTGCTATCGATCGTTTGTAACGCGTCGGGGGGCACTCCACCGCCGCTGGCCAACGGCCTGGTGCTGTGGCTCGACGCCGCCGACGCGTCGACAATGACCCTCGATGCCCAGAACCACCTCCTGCGGTGGCACGACAAGTCCGGCGAAGCCAATGACGTTACCGTAGACAATGGCGCAGGCGCCGCACTCCCCCAGCGTGCGGAGAACGCCATGAATGGCCATCCGGTGGTGCGCTTGAGTGGTACTTCAGCCTTCCTTGGCAAGGCCATTCGTACGGCAAAAGGCCCTGTTACCCTATTGATCGTGTCACGCAGACTAAACGAGCAAAGCGGCGGCGAGACCTGGCAGCGACTGTTCAGCTCGCGCCCGATAATCGCCGATAACGACAACGTGCCACCGAACTTCGCGATCAGCGTGCAACAGCGCACCGCCTACGATCCGACCCTCTTCGTCCTGGAACTCAACGACGTGCCCATCGGCCCGTACGCGGTGGGGCGCAACGTAGTCGGCAGCGTCGAACATTTGCGCGGCGACATCGCCGAGATACTGATGTACGACCGACACCTGGCCTCCCTGGAGGAACGGCAGCGCGTCTTTCAGTACCTGGCGAACAAGTGGTCCGTCGCCCTTCCCAAGGCTGCCAATTCCTGGACCCGCGTCGGCCCGCTGGGAACGATACCGGAACGGACCCACACCGGACTGCCGCTGTCCGATCAGGGCAATGCCGGCCAATGGAGGGTGGACACACGATTCTCCGACGACTTTGATGGCGCAACCCTCAACCCCAGTCGCTGGCACGTCAACAATGCCACGGGCACCGAATCGCTCGGGCGCAAACCGGCGCTGTTCATGCCGGACAACGCTTACCTGAGCGATGGCCATCTGAACATCGTTTTCCGCAAGCAAACCTTGCCGCAAAAGTACGTACGACTCGGCTTTGAAGGTTATAGCTCGGCTATGGTGCGCACGATTGAGCGCAGTTTTTACGGCTACTACGAAGCCCGCGCCAAACCGATGGACTCGGCCGGCTCCAGCGCCTTCTGGCTCGCATGGACGGGGCTTGCCGACAATGCCACGGAAATCGACATCTTCGAAATCGGTGGCAAAACCAAAAACGCCTCCTTCGACCGTCGGTACAACATGAACGCCCACGTTTGGGCCACGCCGCAAAGCACCGAGCATTTGAGCGATGGCAGCAGCTGGATCAGCCCTTGGCGGCTGGCCAGCGCATTCCATATCTACGGTTTCGATTGGCAGCCCGACACATTGCGCTGGTACGTCGACGGCGTACTGGTGCGCGAGGTAAAGAACACCCACTGGTTCTTCCCCATGCAGATCCTCTTTGACAGCGAGGCCATGTGGCAGTGGTTCGGGGTAGTCGACGACGCCGACCTGCCCTCCACCTTCAGCGTGGACTACCTCAAGGTGTGGCGTCGCGGTAGATAGTCGCAACTCGGCCGGGTTTTCTTGAAAGGCCCCAAGCGCTTTTCAACGGAGCCCGGCATCACCCCAAATCCTGGGACACACCCATAAAAGAGGTCGCAGCAATGAACGGTACGATGACTTCCGATCAAGCGATAGCCTGCCTGAATCTGGCGCTTGAACGTAACAAACAACTGTTCAGCGACGCCTATCACTTGAGCCACGCCGCCCTTGATCTTCTCGATCAGCCCCACATGGACGCGGAAAAGTTCACCCAGTATCAGAGGAAAAGACGGCAGGCCGATCTTAAATACCTGGAAGCTATCGAGCACTTGCGATTAATCATGGCTGAATACCCTGTCCATCTCTTCTCTGCGCAGAACTCAATACATGAGCCACAGGGATGCCGGATCGACCGTTCTGGAAAACATGCTTAACGCCCTGCGCGAACCAGAACAGAGCACTGCGGCTCGGCAATTCCCGCGAGTGGTGCGTTGATCGCGTTTTCTACCTTCGCAGCCCTATTGCCATCGAATGGAACCCCTCCCACTGCAAGAGCGACAGGCTGACAAGTTGTCGATGGCACGGCTGGCAAACAACTTGCTTAGGTCTGATCAGGCTTGAGCCATCAACGACGATGGCTTCGCAAAAATCACGGACAACGGCGTCCGCTCCCCTGCGCATTGCGACAGGTGGGCGTGCGCCGTTTTTGCTTTCACCCCGGCATAAAAGGAAATCCTCATGCCTGCTCAAGGAATGCTCCCCCAGGGTCACGCCATCGCGCCTGCACACAGCGGTGTTGGCAAGTTACGCCCTGCTGGCATTGCACTGCGGTCATTGTTCGACCCTGGCATGGCCCTGCTCGAACGCAGCAGGATCGGCCTCTGGTTACCACTCGGGCTGGCCCTCGGCGCCTGCGGTCTCGCACTGGCCGAACAGCCAGCAAGCGCACTGGCCCTGATACCTGGCGTCCTCTATCTGGGGTGCGCGTGGCATCTTCGTGAGCGTCATCAACGCCATCTACAGATATTCTGGGACACTGAACTTGCACAACTGCTGCGCAGCTCCCGGGATGCCGACCCAGCGACGCTACTGGTGGCCGCCAGCATGCAACTGCGCAACAACGAACGCTTGCGCAGCGAAGTACAGTTCGCCAGTCATGCGCTGGAGCAAATGTCTCAACAGGCCCGCGACCAAGGTGAGGAACAGAGCCAACGAATCGCCATGATCGCCACCGCCAGCGAGCAAATCGATCAGACCTTACACAGCATTGATGCCTTGGCCCTGGGCGCGCTGGCAGCCTTCGCCAACGCCCATACCATGAGCGAAACCGGTTGTCTGGAGGCGCGCTCAGTGGGTGATAGCATGCGCGCCATTCAGCACAGCCTGGGCAATACCGCACACGCCGTGGAAGCATTGCTGCAGCGCACCAGCGCAGTAGAAAGCACCGTCAATAGCATTCAGGCACTGGCCAAACAGACCCAGTTGTTGGCACTCAATGCCTCCATCGAAGCGGCCCGTGCCGGCGAGCACGGTCGCGGTTTCGCCGTGGTCGCCGATGAGGTCCGCAGCCTGGCCCAAGCCACGGACCGGGCTACCCATGAAATCACCACAGCCGCGACGGCGATCGCCATGGCCGTGCGCCAAGTGGATGGCGAGGTCAAGGAACACCGCGGCCTGCTGGCAGCCGGTAGCCAACAGAGCGAGCAACTCGCCGCCAACCTCGACGACCTGGCTCAACATAGCCAGATCAATCTGCAACACCTCGGCGCCATGCAGCAGGCGCTCAGCGAGCACCAGCAAGCCAATCATGACCTCAGCGAACAGTTGCAACAGGTCAATGCCACGGTGCAAGAGCAGAGTACGCGGACCCATGCGCTGCACGACCTGACCCATTATCTCAACCAGCTCACCGTCGGAAACCGCCCATGAACCTACAATTCGCCGCCGCACTCGATGGTGGGCAATCCCGACGAACCCGTCTGCCACACAACGACGCGGGACTCAGACAGATGCTTTTGCTGGGTCTCGACCTGTTGCAAGGTCTGCAGCAGCATCGCGGTCTCGGCGGACAGACCTCCCGCGAGGCACAGCAACGTTGCCAGGCACTGGGTCATTCGCTCGACCAACGCTGGAAAGAATGGCCGTATAGCGCACAGTGCCAGGCCTGGAACGCATTACGCCGCGAACCTGCGGATTTCGAGGGCCATTGCCGGTTGCTGCAAGACTTGCTCGGCGCCATCCAGAACCTCGAACTGCGGCGCTGCGCGCTTAATCTGCAGCCCCCGAGCATCGCCGAGCGCTGTTGGGAGCTGGAAGACCTGGGGCGGCTGCGCGGCCTGTCGGTGCGCGCCGCCGCCCATCAGAATTGCCCACTGCAAATGCTTGTTCAATTGCAGTACCTGCACGAGCGCTTGCTCAGGCATGCCCCCCGCTCGCTGCACAACGCTCTCGAACGACTGCAACGCTGCCTGATCGGTACAACGACAGTGTCCATCTCCCCAGCGCAGTGCTACGCCCTGCTCACCCCCTTGCTCGACGAGCGCCTCGACGCCATCCGCCGGGATCTGGGCTAAGGCTTACCTCCATTCGACTTCGCAACGGTGCGCAGGAGAGCTGTTTTAGTTCACCTCGCACCCAAGCTGCCCAAAAAGCGATCAGTGCTTCGCTCTCCCCCGGCTCTACGCCCCCTTCGATATCTTTTTAGAAAACATCACAAAACTACTTCAAGCCTTTGTACCAATTGATTTTTTTTGCATAAAAAAACTCGGACATAAACTTGGCAAGCCCTTTGCTACTACTGACTAACAGACTTATGCGGCACGCCAATGGCGGCGTGCTGCACTTTCCGGACAACGGCGTCCGTCAGGTCCCTCTATCGAGGGAGCCTGGCGCACGCCGTTTTTTTTTGCCCCTAAAAAAAGGATGTGGTTATGACTGATGAGCGTGACTCGCAACATCCGGTACACCCCGGCCGGCGCACCTTTCTGAAGCAATCCCTGGTGACGGCAGGTACTGTCGCCGGGATCGCCGCCCTCGATGTTGTCGTGCCAGGCTTTCTGCGTAGCGCAGTCTGGGCTGCCGGCAGCGACGCGCCGGAGAAAGCTGCACTGAAGGTCGGTTTCATTCCCCTCACCGACTGCGCGTCAGTCGTGGTGGCGGCAACCCAGGGTTTCGGCGAAAAATACGGTCTTACTATCACGCCGAGCAAAGAGGCGTCCTGGGCCGGCGTGCGCGACAAACTGCTCAACGGCGAACTGGATGCTGCCCATGTGCTCTACGGCCTGATCTATGGCGTGCAACTGGGCATCGGCGGGCCGCAGAGAGATATGGCCATGCTCATGGGATTGAACCAGAACGGCCAGGCGATCACCCTCTCCAAACAGTTGCAGCAAGCGGGCGTGACCAATGGCGAGCAACTGGCCGCCAAGGTCAAGCAAGGTGGCACGCCACTGACCTTCGCCCAGACGTTCCCCACCGGCACCCATGCCATGTGGCTCAATTACTGGCTCGCCAGCCTCGGCATCAACCCGCTGACCGATGTGAAGACCATCGTGGTGCCACCCCCACAGATGGTCGCCAACATGCGCGTGGGCAACATGGACGGCTTCTGTGTCGGCGAGCCCTGGGGAGCCCGGGCGATTGCCGACAACATCGGCTTCACCGCCGTTACCACCCAGAAACTCTGGCCCGATCACCCGGAGAAAATCCTTGGCACCACCCGTGCCTTCGTCGAGCAATACCCCAACACCGCCCGGGCGTTGACCATGGCGGTGCTCGACGCCAGCCGGTTCATCGAGGCCAGCGTAGAGAACAAAAAAAGCACCGCCCAACTGATTGCCGGCAAGGCCTACGTGAATGCGCCCGTCGAAGTGATCGAACAACGCTTCCTCGGCCACTATGACGACGGGTCAGGCAACCAATGGACGGACGAGCATGCGATGTCCTTCTGCAAGGATGGCAGCGTCAACTACCCCTACCTGTCGGACGGTATGTGGTTCCTCACTCAGTTCCGTCGCTGGGGCCTGCTCAAGGAGGATGTGGACTACGCCGGTGTGGCCAAGTCTATCAACCAGACAAAACTCTACGGCGAAGCCGCCAGCCAGCTTGGCCTGACTGTACCGGGCAGTCCGCTGCGCAGTAGCACCCTGATCGACGGCAAGGTCTGGGACGGCTCCAATCCGGCCGCCTATGCCAACTCCTTCACCATCAAAGCCTGACCGGAGTAACCCGCCATGAACGCACCCCTCAAGTTGCCAGCGCCGCCCACCACTACGGCGAGTACCCAGCCAGAGCGTCGCTCTCCCTTCCTGAGCGGGTTGCGTCAACGCGCCAGGGATGGCATTGCCCCAGCATTGGGTATCGCCCTGTTTCTCGCCGTCTGGGCGTTTATAGCCGCACGCAGTGAGGGCCTGCCCGGCCCGCTCGCTACTTGGTATTCAGCCCTGGAGCTGTTCAGCGCCCCCTTCTACGACAACGGTCCGAACGACATGGGCATTGGCTGGAACGTACTGGCCTCCCTTGGCCGGGTCGGCATCGGCTTCGGCCTCGCCGCCCTGCTCGGTATTCCGCTGGGCTTCGCCATCGGCCGCTTCGCCTTCCTAGGCGGTATGTTCGCGCCGATCATCAGCCTGCTACGTCCGGTCTCGCCGCTGGCGTGGTTGCCGATCGGCCTGCTGGTGTTCAAGGCCGCCGGCCCGGCATCGATCTGGGTGATTTTCATCAGCTCGATCTGGCCGATCATTCTCAACACCGCCGCAGGGGTCGCCAGCGTGCCGCAGGACTACTTGAACGTCGCGCGGGTGCTCAAGCTCAGCGAATGGAAGGTGTTCACCCACATCCTGTTTCCTTCGGTGCTGCCGCATCTGATGACCGGTATTCGCCTGTCCATCGGCGTGGCGTGGCTGGTGATCGTCGCCGCAGAAATGCTCACCGGCGGTGTCGGTCTGGGCTTCTGGGTGTGGGACGAATGGAACAACCTCAATGTCGAGCACATTCTCATCGCCATCATCATCGTCGGTCTGGTCGGCCTGCTGCTCGAGCAGGGCCTGTTGTGGATCGCCAAACGCTTCGACTACACCAACTGAACCGACGCCCGCGCGGGTGTTTGGGTTGCCCGCACCTGACGCTTACCCGATGCAGGAGAACCGAGATGACTAAATTCGTCGAGCTGACCCAGGTCAGCAAGCACTTCGACACCAAAAAAGGCCGCTTCCAGGCCCTCAGCAACGTCAACCTGAGCATCGCTCGTGGCGAGTTCGTCTCGTTGATCGGCCATTCAGGCTGTGGCAAATCCACGGTGCTGAACCTGATCGCCGGTCTGCTTGAAGCCAATGGCGGCGGCTTGATATGCAACGGTCGCGAGATCGACGGTCCCGGCCCTGAGCGCGCAGTGGTGTTTCAAAACCACAGCCTGCTGCCCTGGCTGACTTGCTTCGGTAATGTGCACCTGGCTGTGGAGAAGGTATTCGGCAAACGCGAAAACAAGGCCGCGCTGAAGGCGCGTACCGAGGCGGCGCTGGCAATGGTCGGTCTTGAGCATGCCATGCACAAGTATCCCAGCGAGATTTCCGGGGGCATGAAGCAGCGTGTCGGCATCGCTCGCGCGCTGGCCATGGAGCCGAAAATACTGCTGATGGACGAACCCTTCGGCGCGCTCGACGCCCTCACTCGCGCCCACCTTCAGGACGAGCTGCTGCGTATCGTTGCCGCCACTCAGAGCACCGTGGTGATGGTCACCCATGATGTCGATGAGGCCGTATTGCTCTCCGACCGCATCGTGATGATGACCAACGGGCCGGCGGCCACCGTCGGTGAGATCCTTAGCGTTGGCCTGGCAAAACCGCGCAATCGCCTGGTGCTGGCCAACGACCCCGAGTACCACCGCTATCGCACAACGGTCCTCGAGTTCCTCTACCACCGCCAGCAAATGCCGGCGGCTTGAAAACGAAACAAGTTTGGGGGTGGCCGTGACCGATATGACCCTGGCAGCGGAATCCAACGGTCGAGGTGTGCTCGTCAGCGACGGTGGATTCTTCTTGCCACGGAACAGGAAAGACACGGGTCAGAGTGAGAGCTCTTCAAGCTTGCGATCGCCAGCCATCGCCCCGTTCAAGCACTCATCCAGGAACCTCACCACCGTTCCCATGCAGCCGACCCGCTCCTCGACATGGGGCATATGGCTGGAGTTCTCGAACAACGCCCAACGAACATTCGGGATCTGCTGCAGAAAGGGTCTGACCACCGTCGGTGTTGCTTCATCGTAGCGCCCTGAGATCACCAGCGTCGGCACGTTGACCTGCGGCAAACGGTCGACGATGGTCCAGTCTTTCAGGCTACCTATCACATGAAACTCCGTCGGCCCGCTCATCGCATGGTAAACGGTGGGATCGGCATCGACCTGGGCAAACGTACGCGCGACTTCTTCGGGCCAGGGAATGACGCGACACACATGGTTGTCGTAAAAAACCCTCGAAGCGTCCTGATAGGCGGCCGCTTGAAAATCCCCTGCCCGTTCGTACTCAAGCAAAGTTTCATGGACCCCGGCAGGCAGCAGTTGACGTAAACGGTTGGCTTCCTGAACCCAGACGCGCATGTCCGACGGGGAATTAGCGAGGATCAAGGCCCGTAGTCCCGCAGGTTGCCGTACCGCGTGTTCGCTGGCGAGCATGCCGCCCCAGGATTGCCCCAGGAGTGCGTAATTGTCGCTGATACCGAGATGATCCAGCAGGTTGTCCAGCTCCTCGAGAAACAGCGCTACGTTCCAGAACGAGGTGTCTTTTTCCGGCAGGTGGGTCGAGCGACCGTTACCCAATTGATCGTAATGCACCACCGCCCGCCCACTCGCGGCGATGTCCTTATAGGCATCGACGTAATCATGCGTGCAGCCCGGGCCGCCATGCAAAATCACCAGCGGCGTGTTCTTGCCGTCAAAGTGACCTGTGACGCGATACCAGGTCTGATAAGGACCAAAAGGTGCGAAGCCTTCGCGTATTCCGATAGATTCCATTTCTTCGTGCCGCCCCTGAAAAACCGTACGGCACACGATAGCGGGATCAGACCTTCAAAATAACTAGAGAAATAGATAGGTTTTTGCCCTGTTTCAGCTATCGAGCAATCGATAGTGGGTGGCCCGAACCACGGCCTGGACCCGATTCTTGGCCCCGAGTTTATGCATGGCCGAGGTCAGATGGAGGCTGATGGTGGCCAATGAACGATTCAGTTGGTTGGCAATCTCGGCGGCGGTCAGCCCCTCAGCCGCCCATTTAAGGCACTCGCGTTCACGTTTGGTCAGATGAACGGGAGGCGTGTGAGCCTCCTTGCCAAGCAACGGATAGGCCGCTTCCTGCAAGGCATGGGAAATCAGGCTGAAATCGGCGAGGGTCCGCCGGGCATCGCACAGGACACTGCTGCTGCTGGTACGCAGCCCGGTCAAGGAGGCAAAGCCACCTCTGGGCAGATGAATCGGGACCGACACACCACAGGTCATCTGCGCGTCTTCCAGATAATTCACCACTGGCGCATGGCACTGACTGATGACCGGCTCCAGCAGGGTGTCAGTCCCGGGTTTGTAAGACCAGACAAAGGGTGAAACACAATTGAGTGCTACCTGCTGGACAGGGTCGATCTGGTAGTAACCCTCTGCACACCAACGCGCATGCCAATCGGCTGGCGTGTTGCGCAGTTTGAGCACCGAAGGCGTGATCAACTTGCCTTCATGGTCCAGCGGCACCGGGCTGTAGTCGTACACCAACGCATCGAAGCCCAGCTCCTGGGCCAACAGCAAGGCGTTGTCCATCTGCTCATCCAGGCTCTTGCCCGACAACAGACGGGGATTGAGGTCTGATAGCTTCGTCTGCATCCATTGCCCTCCCTAATTAATTTCAATCCTGAAATTCAGCACGTAGAATGCCACGCCTCGGCGAGGGACTGCCAGACAAAACCTATTAGAAATACTAGCTTTTGGGCGCAAGACTTACTCAGTAAGGTAGGCCATTTAGTTAGCCTCCGAACCGGTCAGCATCATAAAGGGAGAATTGCGATGTGGCGTGAAATCGAGCCGGACCAGCACTATAACGTCGAGGTCGATGGCCACAATCTGGTGGTTTATAGCTTTGGCGAGGGCGATGAGGTCCTGCTGTGCCTCAATGGAGGCCCGGGGCTTCCCTGCGATTATCTGCGTGACGCCCATGGCTGGCTCAAGGACAAGGGGTTGCGCGTGGTCGCCTTCGACCAACTCGGCACCGGCGCATCTGACAGACCTCAAGACCCATCCCTGTGGGATATTTCCCGTTATGTCGCTGAGGTGGAAACCGTCCGGCAGGCCCTCGACCTGGGCCGGGTGCATTTGCTGGGGCACTCCTGGGGCGGCTGGCTGGCGATCGAATATGCCATTTACCACCCTCATGCACTCAAGACCCTGATTCTGGAAAATACCGTAGGCGATATCCCGCACCTGTCTCAGGAACTGGAGCGTCTGCGTGGTGCTCTTGGCAGCGAAACCGTGGCCATGATGCAGCGCCATGAAGCCATGGGCACCCTCGATCACCCGCAATACCAAGCGGCAATCACCCTCCTCAACTATCGCCACGTCTGCCGCCTGGACGAGTGGCCGGCGCCGGTCACGCGCTCTCTGGGCGACTGGAACATGGAGCCCTACACAACCATGCAGGGGCCGAATGAGTTTCTCTACGTCGGCAACCTGAAAAACTGGAACCGTCTCCAGGAAATGGCCGATTTCACCATGCCGGTATTAATTACCACCGGCCAGCACGACGAACTGACGCCGGCCTGTGCCATGCGCATGAAAATGGCGCTCAAGGATGCGGCACTGCATGTGTTCCCCAACAGCAGCCACATGCCCTTCTACGAAGAACCCCACGCCTACTTTCCGGTGTTACTGGACTTCCTCCAGCGGCACCGAGGTTAGTCGATGAATCTGTCGCGTTACCGTTTCATCCTGTCACGCCCCCTGCAGCTGCTGCCGGTGCTGTTCGGCATCAGTCTCATCACGTTTGTGCTGGTGCGCTCGATTCCCGGCGACCCGGCGCGCGCCCTGCTCGGCTCGCGCAGTACGCCGGAGGGGCTGCTCAGGGTGCGCGCTCAGTTCGGCCTCGATCAGCCGCTGTGGATGCAGTACTTCTACTTCCTGAAAAACCTGTTCAACGGCGATCTCGGCCAGTCATTGCTGTACAAGGTCGACGCCTTGAAGCTGATCAGCACGCGCATCGAGCCCACGTTATTTCTGGTGCTGGGCAGCGTGCTGCTGGCCATGTTGATCGCGGTGCCGCTGGCCACCGTTGCGGCCCGTAACAAGGGCGGTTGGGGCGACAATCTGATCCGCCTGTTCACCACCGCCGGCCTCGGCATGCCGGCATTTTGGCTGGGGATCATGTTGATCCTGCTATTCAGCGTACAACTGGGCTGGTTTCCGGTTTCCGGCTATGGCCGTTCCTGGCCGGACAAACTGCACCACATGGCCCTGCCCTGCCTGACCATTGCCCTGGCGTTATCGGCGGTATTGATACGTAACCTGAGGGCAAGCATGCTGATGGAGTTGCAAGCCGACCATGTCACGGCAGCCCGCGCTCGCGGTCTGTCTGAAAACGTGGTGTTTCGTCGCCATGTGCTACCCAACTCGCTCGTACCCGCCGTCAACCTGCTGGCGGTGAACATCGGCTGGCTGATCAGCGGCACGGTGGTCATCGAAAGTCTGTTCGCCATCCCCGGGATCGGCCAGTTATTGGTCCGAGGCATCTTCACCCGTGACTATATGGTGGTCCAGGGCGTGGCGATGGTGCTGGCCTGCGCCACTGTGGCGGTAAACTTTCTCGCCGATGTGGTGACAGTCGCCATCGATCCACGGGTGAAAATCCGATGAGCAGCCAGGCAACGACGGTTCCTCGATTGAACCTGCGCCTGGGTTTGCGCAACCCTCGATTGGCAATGGGATTGGGCCTGGCAATCCTGCTCGGTTGGCTGGTGCTGGCGATCTTCGCGCCCTGGATCGCGCCCTTCGATCCAATCGCCCAGAACACTGATATTCGCTTGCTGGCGCCCCATCTGGCCCACCCGTTCGGCACCGACAATTTTGGCCGCGACGTCTTGTCCCGAGTGATCTGGTCGGCCCGCATCGACTTGCAATTGGCGGTCATCGGGGTGATTTTCCCGTTTCTGATCGGCACGTGTGTCGGGGCTTTGTCCGGCTACATCGGCGGACGTTTCGACACGTTCTGTATGCGCCTGATCGATATCATCCTGGCCTTCCCGTTCCTGGTGTTGATGCTGGCGATCATGGCGATCCTCGGTCCCGGCCTGATGAGTTTCTATATCGCCATGGCACTGGTGGGCTGGGTGTCCTACGCACGATTGATCCGCTCACAGATCCTGATACTCAAGGAAAGCGATTTTGCCCTGGCCGCCAAAAGCCTCGGCTTCGGTCATGGGCGCATTCTGTTCAGGCACCTGCTGCCGAACGCGATGTTCGGTTCGATCGTGTTTTCCATGTCCGATGCGGTACTGGTATTGCTCAACGGCGCGGCGGTCAGTTACCTCGGCCTCGGGGTTCAACCACCGACCGCCGAGTGGGGCACGATGGTCGCCGAAGGTCAGAGTTTCATTACCTCCGCCTGGTGGATCTGCACCTTTCCGGGATTGGCGATCGTCACCCTGGCCATGGGCTTCAGCCTGTTGGCCGACGCTGTTGCCGAACACTTGGGTGAACGCTCATGAGTACGCCTGTGCTGAAGGTCGAAGAGCTCAGCGTTATCGCCCGTAAGGGTGAGCACGAGGTGACGCTGGTGGATCGCTTGTCCTTTGACCTGGCCGAGGGTGAAGTGCTTGGACTGGTGGGGGAAAGCGGCTCCGGCAAAACCATGGCCTGTCGCGGTTTAATGAGGCTGCTGCCGTCGCCAAACCTGCGAGTCGAAGGCACAACCGTGCAGTTGGCCGGGGAAAATCTATTGCACCTGGACGAGGCCGGCATGCGCCGCATGCGTGGACGTCAATTGGGGATGATTTTCCAGAACCCCAGCAGCCATCTCGACCCGTTAATGCGCATCGGCGAGCAGATTGGCGAAGGTATTCGTCTGCACCAAGGCGCCAGCAAGCGCGAAGCCCGCGCCCAGGCCATCGACGTACTCCGGCAAGTGGGCATTCCCGATCCGCAGCGACGAGTCGACAGTTACCCTCACGAATTCTCCGGCGGCATGCGCCAGCGAGCGATGATTGCCGTGGCACTGGGTTGCAACCCGAACGTGCTGATCGCCGACGAACCGACCACCGCCCTCGACGTCACGGTGCAAGCGCAGATCCTGCGCCTGCTGCTCGATCTGCGTGACCAGCGTGGCCTGTCGATCATCATGATCACCCATGACCTGGGGGTCGTTGCGCAGACCTGCGACTCGATTGCGGTGATGTACGCCGGACGCTTGTGCGAGCACGGTAACAAGCACGAGGTGCTGGCCCATCCACGCCACCCTTACACCGCGGGGTTGATCGACTGTCAGCCGGCCACCAGTCACGGTCACGCATTGCTCAAAACCATCCCCGGGCAACCGCCCCTGCTCGACGCCCTGCCCCAGGGTTGCCGCTTCAATCCGCGTTGCCAGCAAATCGGCAACCGATGCACAACACTGATGCCGGGTTTGCAGCCGGTCAGCCATGGACACCGCATCGCATGCCATTACCCCTTGGCCGCCGGAGACCGCTCATGACCCTGCTCAAGGTCAAGGATTTGCATGTGCGCTTCGCCGCGCCAGGCACTGGTTTGCTGGGCATGAACCGGCAATGGCTGACAGCGGTCAACGGCGTCTCGCTGACCCTCTCGGCGGGTGAAACGCTCGGGCTGGTCGGCGAGTCGGGCAGCGGTAAAAGCAGCCTGGGGCGGGCGATCCTGCACCTTAACGAGATTTACGCCGGGCAGGTGCTGTTCGATGGCATCGACATGGCCCATGCCGGGAAAGTCGACATCGAGCGGCTGCGTCATGAGACGGCGATGGTTTTCCAAGACCCTTATGCCGCGCTCAATCCACGCCTGAGCATCGGCCAGACCCTGGCAGAAGTGCTCCGGGTACAACGCAAGGTGCCGGAATCGCTGATTGCCGCCCGTGTTGATGAACTGCTGACCCTGGTCGGTCTGCGCCCCGAATTGGCCGACCGCAAACCGCACGCCTTGAGCGGCGGCCAATGCCAGCGTGTCGGGATCGCCCGTGCGCTGGCCGTGGAGCCGCGCCTGATCGTCGCCGATGAATGCGTGGCCGCGCTGGACGTGTCCATCCAGGGGCAGATCATCAACCTGCTGCTGGAGCTGCGTCAGCGCATGAACCTGGCGATTGTGTTCATTGCCCATGATCTGGCCATCGTTCGCCGGCTCTGTGATCGGGTGGCGGTGATGTACCTGGGCAAGATCGTCGAAGAAGGACCGGTGGAAGAAGTATTTCGCTCCCCGCGACATCCCTATACCGCCGCGCTGATCCAGTCGATTCCAGAAATCGATCCGGCCCGGGCGCTACCCACCGACCCTTTGCCCGGTGAACCGCCCAGCCCTTTGCAGTTGCCATCCGGTTGCGCCTTTCACCCACGCTGTCGCTACGTTCGTGCCACTTGTAGCCAGGTGGCGCCCCCTACCCGTCAACTCGACGCTCGCCGTTACGACTGCGTGCTCGAGGAGCCTCTGTTTTAAAAAACCACGTACTCATCAAGAAGGAGTTTGACCATGAGATCCAGGCATTTGAAATTGCTCGCCGCAGCCACATTGACCGCTTGCACCCTTGCCAGCGGCATTGCCCAGGCGGCGGGTGTACTCACCATCGGTTGCCGTGAAGAAAGCACCACGTTCGACCCGATCAAAAGCGCGCAAAACCGCGATACCTGGGTGTTTTCCAATGTCTACGACACGCTGATCCGGGTCGACAAGGCCGGCAGCAAAATGGAACCCGGCCTGGCTGAAAGCTGGAAAGTCTCCGACGATGGCCTGACCTACACGTTCAAGATGCGCGCGGCGAAATTCTCCGACGGCTCGCCGATCACGGCCGATGATGCGGCATTCAGTCTGTTGCGCACTCGCGATAACAAGGCGTCGCTGTGGAGCGATGCCTACAAACTGATCGACACGGCGAAAGCGGCCGATCCGCAGACCCTGGTCGTCACCCTGACCACCCCGTCGGTACCGTTCCTCTCGCAATTGGCCTCGCCGACTGTGTCGGTGCTCTCGCAGAAGGCCATGACCCGCATGGGCGAAGATGCCTATGCTCAGGAGCCTGTGGTGTCAGGGGCATTTTTTGTCAAAGAGTGGCTGCGCGGAGATCGCGTGAAGCTGGAGAAGAACCCGCACTTCTGGCAGGCCGACAAGGTCAGCCTGGATGGCGTGGAGTGGATTTCCATTCCCGACGACAATACCCGGATGCTCAAGGTGCAGGCAGGTGAGCTGGACACCGCGATCTTCGTACCGTTTTCGCGAGTCGATGCGCTGCGCAAGGACCCCAACCTGACCATCCACTCCGACCCTTCCACTCGGGAAGATCACCTGCTGATCAACCACGAGCACGGGCTGCTGGCCAAGCCTGAAGTACGTCAGGCGTTGGACATGGCCATCAACAAAAAATCGCTGGTCGATACCGTCACCTTCGGCCATGGCCAGGAGGCTTACTCCTACATTCCCAAAGGCTCGCTTTACCACTACGCCGACAATTTGAAGCGTCCATTCGACCCGACCAAAGCCAAGAAAATGCTGAGCGATGCCGGCGCAGCGGGCATGAAGCTGAATTACGTGGTCAACGCCGGTAACGAAGCTGATGAGCAGATTGCCGTGCTGGTTCAACAGCAACTGGCGGCTGTCGGTGTGACCGCCACCCTGCAAAAAGTTGACCCCACCCAGAGCTGGCAGATGCTGGTCGACGGTGACTACGACCTGTCCGTGATGTACTGGACCAACGACATCCTCGACCCGGACCAGAAGACCACGTTCGTTCTGGGCCACGACACCAACATGAACTACATGACCCGCTACAAGAACGATAAGGTCAAGGATCTGGTATCGGCTGCCCGTATTGAAGCGGCCCCGGCCAAGCGTGAACAGATGTACGTCGACCTGCAGAAGATCGCCAAAAATGACGTCAACTGGATCGACCTTTACTACAGCCCTTACATCAACATTTCGCGCAAGAACATCGAAAACTTCCAGCAGAATCCACTGGGGCGCTTCTCTCTTGAGGAAACGGTGAA
The DNA here is from genome assembly GCF_019218905.1 of Pseudomonas sp. PDM24. Classification (NCBI taxonomy): domain Bacteria; kingdom Pseudomonadati; phylum Pseudomonadota; class Gammaproteobacteria; order Pseudomonadales; family Pseudomonadaceae; genus Pseudomonas; species Pseudomonas sp. PDM24. Next base: position 1,633,887 of record NZ_JAHUWR010000001.1, read on the forward strand.
GAACTGAGCAATCGTTGCGCTGAAGCATGGAAAAACAAAAGGACCTCTTTTCAGAGGTCCTTTTTTTATGCCTGTAGCAGGTACTGAAAACCCACATCCAGCACGCCGCTGTCCAGCCCCAAAAAATCATCGCAAGGGTTCGCGCAGGTGTTTTTATACAGGCTGGGCCATCGTCAATCGCACGCTTGCCAGTGCCTCAGACTCGAGCGGGTGAAACGATGATTTTCACGTTGTGTTCCTTGTTGTTGACCAATTCCTCGAAGCCCTGCCCGACGATCTGTTCCAGTTGAATGCGCCCGGTTACCAGCGGTGTGATGTCCAGCCGGCCGTCGGCAATAAAGGCGATCACATCAGCGAACTCACCGTTGTAGGCAAGCGCACCCAGCACCTGTTTTTCGGTGGAGACCAACTCGAAGAAATTGAACTCGCTGGGTTCCTCGAAGATGCCCACCAACACACACATACCGGCCTTGCGGATGAGGTCGATAGCGAGCTTGGCCGTGTGTTTGTTGCCGATGCATTCGAAGCTGACATCCGCCCCAAGTCCGCCGGTCAACCGCCGTACCTCCGCCAGAGCGTCACATTCATTGGGGTCCAGCACGTGGCTCGCCCCAACCTCCAGAGCCTTGGCCTTGCGCGCTCCCGACATTTCCAGGGCGATGACCTGGGCCGCACCAGCAGCCTTGGCACACATGATGGTGCACAGGCCGATGGTTCCCGCGCCAACCACCACCACATTTTTCCCCAGCACACTCCCGGCCTTTTTCACCGCGTGCGTGCCCACTGCCAGCGGTTCGATCAGCGCCCCGGCCTCAGCGGGAAAGTTGGCCGGCAACTTGTAAAGCAGATTGGCCGGCACGTTGACCAACTCGGCGAATGCACCATTGTTCATCAGCCCGGTGAAGGCCAGGTTCTCGCAAATGTTGTACAACCCATGAGTGCAGTAATAACAGGTGCCACAGTGCTGACAGGCATCGGCTGCCACCGGCTCGCCCACACTGAACCCCTCAACACCGGCTCCGATTTCGACGATCTCGCCACAGAACTCATGACCGAGAATGCACTGCCCCTTGATACCGGTCAGCGGGTGTGGCGCATCCACCGGGATGAACACTGGCCCGGCCACGTATTCGTGCAGGTCGGAGCCGCAAATACCGCACCATTGCACGCGAATCTGGACCCAACCCGCAGGTGGCGACACGGGCAGCGGAACGTCTTCGACACGGATATCGTGACGGCCATGCCAGACAGCGGCACGCATGCGGCGGGTCGGATCAATTGAAAGGCTCATGTTGGAATCTCCTTGAAGTCGTTGGCCAGGGCGCCCCGCAAAAAGGTCGCCATGGGAGCATCAGTGTTGTTGCACAAAGTCCAGAATCAGCCGGTTGACCTGCTCGGCCGCTTCCATCTGCACCATGTGCGCCTGGCCCGGCAGGATTTCGATCCGGGCTGTCAGGCCGGCACTGTGGGCCGCAGGAATGATCGCGTCGTCACCGCCCCAGATCAGCAGCACCGGCTGCCGGCTTTCTTGCACCACGCTGCGCAGATCGAACTGTTGTCGTCCTTCTTTGAACAATCCCGAAACCAGCTGGCGCAGGGCCGCGTCCACCCCTTCCAGGCGCTTGTACTTGAGCATGTCTTCGAGCATCTGCCGATTGACCAGTTCGGGGTCGGAGAACAGTTGCATCAGCTGTGGCTTGAGGGCATTGCGGCTGGCCGACTCGACAAAACCTTGCAGGTAATCGCCGTTGATTTCCGCGCCCAGACCGGCGCTGCCGATCAAGGTCAGGGAACGTACCCGTTGTGGAGCCAGACGCGCGGTGTTCAGCGATACCGCACCGCCCATGGAATGACCCACCAGATGCGCTGCGGGAATGTCCAGGTGATCGAGCAATGCCAGCACCACGCCGCTCAGTTCATCCAGGTTTCCGTGCTCCAGCTGTTTGGTTGATTCGCCATGGCCCGGCAGATCCAGAGCAATCACCCGGCGCTCGGCAGCCAGTGCTTCATGATTGAACATCCAATTGTTCAGATCTCCGCCAAATCCATGCACCAGCAGCAACGGCACCCCGCCTTCGCCGCGCTCGAAGTAACGGATCAGCCGCCCGTCCAGTTCGACCTTCTGCGGCTTCGGCCCACTGTCTTCCTCGGCTCCGTCACCCGGTACGAACGCGGCCTGAAACTGCTCGATCACCGCATCGATTTCGGCCTCGCTGGCTTCGCCGTCGACCACAATGCCGAGCAACGCACCGACCGCAAGGGTTTCATCCTGGCGCGCGATCTGCCGACGCAACACACCGGAAAACGGCGCCTCGACGCTGCTGGAAATCTTGTCGGTTTCCACATCGAGTACTTCATCGCCCTTGGCGATCGCCTGGCCCTCCTCCTTGAGCCAGACATCGACCCGGCCTTCTGTCATCGACAAGCCCCACTTGGGCATCGTCAGGGTATGAATCTGGCTCATGAACGCTTGCTCCACTCGATCAACTTGAGCACGGCGTTTTCGATCTTCGCCGCATCAGGGATATAGAGGTCTTCCAGGGCGTCGGAGAATGGCACCGGTGTGTGCGGCGCAGTCACCATCTCGATGGGCGCCTTGAGCGAGGCGAACGCTTTTTGCGCCACCAGGGCCGAGATGTCAGTGGCCATGGAACAGCGCGGGTTGGCTTCGTCGATCACCACCAGGCGCCCGGTCTTTTCCACGCTTTCGAGAATGCTGTCTTCGTCCAGCGGGCTGGTGGTGCGCAGGTCGATGACCTCGCAGTCAATGCCTCGCGCGGCCAGGCTGCGGGCTGCGTCCATCGCCGTATTGACCGTGCGCCCATAGGAGACCAGCGTCACGTCCTTGCCATCGCGCAGGAAGTTGGCTTCTCCGAACGGGATGGTATAGAGCTCTTCCGGTACCTCACCCTGCATGCTGTAGAGCAGTTTGTGCTCACAGAAGATCACCGGGTCGTTATCGCGGATAGCCTGGATCAACAGGCCCTTGGCGTCATAAGGGGACGACGGGCAGACGACTTTCAGCCCGGGGATGTGGGTCCACAGCGATGTGAGCATTTGCGAGTGTTGGGCCGCTGCCCGCAGGCCCGCGCCGACCATGGTGCGAATCACCAACGGGGTGGAGGCCTTGCCACCGAACATGTAGCGAAACTTGGCCGCCTGATTGAGGATCTGGTCCAGGCAGCAACCGGCAAAGTCGACAAACATCAATTCACACACCGGGCGTACGCCGCAGGTCGCTGCGCCTACCGCAGCACCGACATAACCCAACTCCGACAGCGGCGTGTCCAGCACACGTCCGGGGAATTGGTGATAGAGGCCCTTGGTCACGCCCAGCACCCCGCCCCAGGCGTCGTTTTCACCGGGAGCACCGGCGCCGCCAGCGACGTCTTCCCCCATGATGAACACCGTGGGATCGCGGCGCATTTCCTGGGCCAGAGCTTCATTGATTGCCTGCTGATAACTGATTTTTCTCGCCATGATGAAGGTCTCGATTCTTGTTATAGGGGGCGTTCAGGGATAGGAAACGTAGACGTCGGTCAGCAGGTCGGCCGCACTCGGCTTGGGGTCGGACTTGGCCTTGCGCACGGCATTTTCGATCAGCAGGTCCACTTCGCTATCGATCTGGTCCAACTGGCTGGCATTAATCAAACCGGTCCGGGTGGTGCGTTCGCGAAACTGCATCAGGCAGTCGTTGTGCTCGCGGAAATACTTGACCTCGTCCGGTGCCCGGTAGGTCTGGGCGTCGCCCTCGAAGTGACCGTAATAGCGGGTGAGCTTGACCTCGATCAGTGACGGTCCTTCACCCGCTCGTGCCCGTTCCACGGCGGCGCTGGCTGCTTCGTGAACAGCGAAAAAATCGAAGCCGTCGACGGTGACCCCGGGCATGCCGAAGCCGGCCGCGCGGTCGGCGATGTGATCGCACGCCACAGACCAGTTGGAGGCCGTGGCCTCGGCATAACCATTATTCTCGGCAACGAACAGGCACGGCAGGTTCCACACCGAAGCCATGTTCATCGCTTCGAACACCGCACCTTCATTGGAGCCGCCGTCGCCGAAGAACACCACCGCGACGCTGTCGGTACCTTTGAGTCGGGCGGCCAGAGCCGCGCCCACAACCAGCGGTGCGCCGGCGCCGACGATGCCGTTGGCGCCGAGCATGCCCTTCTCGAAATCGGCAATGTGCATGGAGCCGCCCTTGCCCTGACAAACCCCGGTTTTCTTGCCGTAGATCTCGGCCATCATCCCGTACACATCAACGCCCTTGGCGATGCAATGACCGTGGCCACGGTGATTGGAGGCGATGCAATCATCATCCCCCAGGTGAGCCATGACACCGGCGGCCGAGGCCTCTTCACCGGCATAAAGATGGACGAAACCGGGAATCTCGCCGGTGGCGAACTCCACGTGCAAGCGCTCTTCAAAAACGCGGATGGTGCGCATCACCCGATAGGCATGCAGCAATTGATCAGCGGTCAGCTGTGTCGACATTTTTATTCTCCAGGGTGTCTTGAGGCTCAGGTTCAAAGTGCAAGGTTCAGAGGGTGTTGCGGATGTTCACGGCCGATGGCCAGCAGCCGCTCTCGCGCTGCATAGGCCAAGGCCGCATTGACGTCGATGCTCAGCGGACCGCCGGCATCGAGGGTAACGGTGGGTAAGTCAGGGGCGTTGAATTCGATTTCCCGCTCGCCATCCAGGGCCAGGGTGCCGCTGGTCAGGCACAGACGATGGGCAACGCCGGGTTCAAGGCTGGCGGCGGCGAGTACGCCGCAGCCTTGCAACAGGCCGGGCGCCAGTGGCACCAGCAACGCTTCGCAAGAGTGCGGATCAAGGCGCATCCAGGCGCCATTGGGGGCTTGGCGCGATACCGGAAACCACAAGCCACAGAGCGCCGAAATGCCAATGGACTGAGGTTCGGCGAAGGTTACAAACACCTCCGCCAGATCGATCCCACGGCTGATGGCGCGGGCGCCGATAAACGGCAGCGAGGACACCGCCACGTCCACCAAGGCCACTTCGCACAGGTCGCGGTTCGCAATCCGCACCAGCAGACGTTTATTGCGGCGCAAAGCGATTTCGGGTGGAATCCGCCCGCTGGCGAATAACCCGCCGGCCAGCCCGGCACTGGTGGCCTCACGCAGTTCCGGGAAGGCATTGTTAGTCCCTGTCGACAGCGTCAGCAGTGGAATGTCGCCGACTTCTGCAGCCACCGCTTTGTGGGTACCGTCACCGCCGAGTACGGCGATCAGCGACACGCCGCGTTCAGCCATCCAGCGCGCAGCCTGGCGAGTGTCTGCCACGCTCTGGCGCAAGGTAAGGTCGAGGAACTCCAGGGTGGGCCAGTGGCTGTCACGCGCCTGGCGGCCATGACTGTTCTTCAACACTGCAGCGGCGATACCGGTCATGTCGGTGGGCATCAGCACCCGCTCGACACCGGTGGCACCAAAAGCTGCCAGCAGCCGCTGGATCACCGAGACCTTGTCGGTGCTGGAAAACAACCCGGCATTCGCCGTCAGGCGCCGTACATCCCGGCCGGACGCCGGGTTGGCAATGATGCCGACGGTCAATGGCAAGCGACTCATGCCAGCACCACAGGTAGAACAGGGAAAAGGCCTCGGCAGGAGGACATAGGGCACCTCTTTTTATTATTGGGTTGCCAGCGCACTGGTTGCTGGGACTAGGTTGCAGGGGCTACGTTTCAGGGACTAGAGCAAGGCCGGTGCCAGATTTGCAAAAAAGCGCCAGGATGCCTGTTCCAGAGCGGCTCCTATTTGAACCCATGAGGGTTGGGATCAGGCTCGATTGAGACGTCCCATGTCAGCCAGCACGGGTTTGTGGTGAGACCTTGAGACGTTGCGTCTCACCGTCGCCATGAGTGAACCGATGCTTGTCGAGCGTTCCTGAACGGCGCTTAATGGCCGCACAACTAAAAGAACATCGAACCGGAGACCTTAAATGCTTTCCGCCCACTCGAAGGCGCACGTGGATTGCGTCAGCCGTGTTTTGAAGAACGCGGCGCATCTGCCGCAACTGCCTGTGCCGGACTTGATATTGGATTCCTGGCGCCGCTCCATGGAGCAACACCATCTGGACCCCGGCTCATTACAAGGGCCACGGATCCTTTCGCAGAACGTGCTGCAGGAGTGTCAAGAACGCTCCGAACTGTTCCTGCGCATCGCCAGCGAAGAAGTCGCCCGCCTCCATGGTCGCGTGCGCGATGCCGATTACTGCGTATTGCTTACCGATGCCCAGGGCCAGACCATCGACTACCGCGTGGAAAGCACTATCCGAAATGACTGCCGCAAAGCCGGCCTGTACCTGGGCACCTGCTGGTCAGAAGGTGAGGAAGGCACCTGTGGCGTGGCCGCGGTGCTGACCGCACGAACACCGGTCACGGTGCATAAGCGAGATCACTTCCGCGCCGCTTTTATCGGGCTCACCTGCTCTGCTGCTCCCGTCTTCGACCCTCGGGGCGAACTGCTCGGAGTGCTTGATGTGTCGGCGGTACGATCTGCGGACGACCGCCGTTCGCAACACCTGATCCGGCAGATGGTGGTGCAGAGCGCGCGGGAAATAGAACAGGCGTTTTTCATGAGCAGTGCCCAGGGCTACTGGGTGCTGCGGGCTCACAACAGCCCGGGCTACGTCGACAGCCAACCCGATTACCTGCTCGCCTGGGACGATGACGGGCGACTGCAGGCGCTGAACCCTGCGGCGCGGCAGTGGCTGTTGCAAAGCTTTGGTCAACTGCCGGAACACATCGACCAAGTGTTCGATCAACAGTTGTTGCATCGGGCCAGGGACGAATCGCTTTGCCTGTTTCACTGCCAGGGGGGCCGCCACGCCTTGCATGGACGACTCAACGCGCCACGGCGGGTCAAACGCACCCCGGCGCGCCGGGAGCTGTCACCCGCCGAACTCGACCCGCGACTGGAAGAAAGCCTGCGCCTTGCGGTGCGGGTCAAAGACCGCAATCTACCAGTGCTGATCCAGGGGGAAACCGGTTCTGGCAAGGAAGTCTTCGCCCGACAGCTGCACCAGGCCAGCCTGCGCCGTGAGCGACCTTTTATCGCGCTGAACTGCGCAGCGATTCCCGAAAACCTGATCGAAAGTGAGCTGTTTGGTTATGTGGCCGGTGCCTTCACCGGTGCATCGAGTAAAGGCATGCAAGGTCTGCTGGAACAGGCCCACGGCGGCACGCTGTTTCTCGATGAAATCGGTGACATGCCCCTGCCCCTGCAAACCCGCCTGTTACGGGTCTTAGCCGAGGGCGAAGTGGCGCCCCTCGGAGCGTCGCGCAGCAAAGCGATAGACATTCAGGTCGTCTGCGCGAGCCACCGCGATCTGGAAGCGCTGGTGACCTCTGGGGAGTTTCGCGAGGACCTGTACTTTCGCCTCAGAGGTGCGCGATTCCAGTTACCGCCGTTGCGCGAGCGCAGCGATCGGCTGGCCTTGATCAACCGGATACTCGAAGAAGAATCGTCGGCCTGTGGGATAGCGGTGCAACTGGGAAGCGCCGCGCTGGAATGCCTGCTCGGCTATCGCTGGCCGGGAAATGTGCGCGAACTGCGGCACGTGCTGCGTTACGCCTGTGCGGTGTGCGAGACCCACTTGATTCTGTTGAGTGACTTGCCTGAGCAACTGCTCGGCCATCGACTCGATGATCCGGCTTCAGCTGACACCGTGGAACGCTGCGCCAGTCCGGAACGCCAGGCACTCATCGATGCCCTGGTGCGTCATCGCTGGAAACCCATCGCCGCGGCCAAGGCCTTGGGCATCTCACGGGCAACGCTGTATCGACGGGTGCATCAACATCACATCGACATGCCGGGCAGAGGCTAACCACAGCTTCATCCAGCCGCCCCGCTCGTCGCCGGAGGGGCCTATGGGTGCCGATCAAACATTTCGCCGCTACAATGCGCACCTCGACCGTGACAAGCCCGACTAAAAAAATATGTCCCTGCCCAAACATCACCTGGAACTGCTCAGCCCCGCCCGCGATGTGGCCATCGCCCGCGAGGCCATCCTGCATGGCGCCGACGCCGTGTACATCGGGGGCCCGAGCTTCGGTGCCCGCCACAACGCCTGTAACGAGGTGAGCGATATCGCCCAATTGGTGGAATTCGCCCGTCGCTACCACGCCCGGGTGTTCACCACCATCAACACGATCCTGCACGACAACGAGCTGGAGCCGGCCCGCAAGCTGATCCACCAGTTGTATGACGCCGGCGTCGACGCGCTAATCGTCCAGGACCTGGGCGTGATGGAACTGGACATCCCGCCGATCGAGTTGCATGCCAGCACCCAGACCGACATCCGCACCCTGGCGCGGGCGAAGTTCCTCGACCAGGCCGGCTTCTCCCAACTGGTACTGGCCCGCGAGCTGAACCTCCAGGAGATCCGCGCCATCGCCGACGAAACCGATGCGGCGATCGAATTCTTCATCCACGGCGCGCTGTGCGTGGCGTTCTCCGGCCAGTGCAATATTTCCCATGCGCAGACCGGCCGCAGCGCCAACCGAGGCGACTGCTCCCAGGCTTGCCGCCTGCCCTACACCCTCAAGGACGAAAAAGGCGGTGTCATCGCTTACGAAAAACACCTGCTGTCGATGAAGGACAACAACCAGAGCGCCAACATCCGCGCACTGGTGGAAGCCGGCGTGCGCTCGTTCAAGATCGAGGGTCGCTACAAAGACATGGGCTATGTGAAGAACATCACCGCCTGGTATCGCCAGCGCCTGGACGATGTCCTCGAAGACCGCCCGGACCTGGCCCGCGCGTCCAGCGGCCGCACCGCGCACTTTTTCCTGCCCGATCCGGAAAAGACCTTCCACCGTGGCAGCACCGACTACTTCGTCAGCGACCGCAAGATCGACATTGGCGCCTTCGACACACCGACCTTCACCGGCCTGCCAGTGGGCGTGGTGGAGAAAGTCGGCAAGCGCGATCTGCTGGTGGTCACCCACGAACCGCTGTCCAACGGCGACGGCCTCAATGTGCTGGTCAAGCGTGAAGTCGTGGGCTGGCGTACCAACATCGCCGAGCCGAAGGGCGAGTTCGAAGAGGACGGGGAAAAGCGCTACCGCTATCGTGTGGAACCCAATGAGATGCCAAAAGGGTTGCACCAGTTGAGACCGAATCACCCGCTGAGCCGCAACCTCGACCACAACTGGCACCAGGCCCTGCTCAAGACCTCCGCCGAGCGCCGGATCGGTGTTGCCTGGATCGCTCGCCTGCGTGAGGATCGCCTGGAACTGACGGCCACCAGCGAGGAAGGTGTCAGCGTCAGTGTCGCCCTGGACGGTCCATTCGGTCTGGCCAACAAGCCGGAGCAGGCGCTGGAGCAACTGCACGACCTGCTCGGCCAACTGGGCACTACTCAGTACCACGCCACGGCGATCGAGCTGGATGCACCGCAGGCGTATTTCATTCCCAACTCGCAGCTCAAGGCCTTGCGCCGCGAAGTCATCGAAGCGCTGACCGCGGCCCGCATCAAAGCCCACCCTCGTGGTGGTCGCAAGGCCGAGACCGAGCCGCCACCGGTGTACCCGGAGTCGCACCTGTCGTTCCTGGCCAACGTCTACAACCAGAAAGCCCGCGACTTCTATCACCGTCACGGCGTCAAGCTGATCGACGCGGCCTATGAGGCTCACGAGGAGACCGGCGAGGTGCCGGTGATGATCACCAAGCACTGCCTGCGTTTCTCCTTCAACCTCTGCCCCAAGCAGGCCAAGGGCGTCACCGGCGTGCGCACCAAGGTCGCGCCGATGCAACTGGTGCATGGCGATGAGGTGCTGACGCTGAAGTTCGACTGCAAGCCTTGCGAGATGCACGTGATCGGCAAGATGAAGGGGCACATCCTTGACCTGCCGCAACCGGGCAGCGTGGTCCAGCAGGTCGTCGGCCACATCAGCCCTGAAGAGCTGCTCAAGACAATCCCTCGCGCGCCCCACTGAGTGACTGGCGAGCGCGCCGCTACGGCGCCGCGCTCGCTGCACTCGCAAGACGGCTGAACGTCAAAGACGTCACCTAGAGGGATTTACAGGCATAAAAAAACGCCAGGCCGGATCGGCGTTGGCGTTTTCTGTATGACGACTCTCCAGGACTCCCGCACTGCCTGTCGGCTGGGCCATACTTGGATGAGTATCAGGAAAATGGCAGGGGCGGCTGGATTCGAACCAACGCATGGCAGGATCAAAACCTGCTGCCTTACCGCTTGGCGACGCCCCTGTATCTGTAGCGAGTGCCCTTGCGCGACAAGCCCTGTAAGGGCCGCTGCAAGAACGGGCGGCAATTTATCAACTTTCTCCTCGTCTGGGAAGGCCAACACAAAAATATATTTGTTTTAAAACAGATGCTTACTCTTGATGCTGGAGGGTGCCATGGCGGCTGTTACCGATACTCTGAAGCTGTCTCTCGCCGGCGATGTCATGACCGCCCGTGGCATCGACGCAGTACTGCCACATCCTGGCGATCCGCAGCTTTACGAAGACTACGTCAAGAATGCCGGCGTTTACGTCCGGCTGGCAGAAAGACTCAATGGCCCGATTCCCCTCCCCGTCGATTTCACCTATGTCTGGGGCGCTGCATTGGATGAGTTTGAACGTCGCCAGCCACACGCACGCATCATCAATCTGGAAACAGCGGTGTCGCGCCGCGGACGACCGGCGCCAAAAGGCATCAATTACCGCATGAGCCCGGAGAATTTCCCGGCCATCAGCGCAGCCGGCATCGACTGCTGCGTGCTGGCCAACAACCATGTGCTGGACTGGGGAGCTGCCGGCCTGGCCGATACGCTGGATACCTTGTCGAGCAACGGCGTGTGCAGTGCCGGCGCCGGGCACGACCGGCAATTTGCCGAAGCGCCCGCCGTGCTGCCGCAGCCTGGCGGGCGGCGCTTGCTGGTGTTTGGCCTCGGCGCACCAGACAGTGGCATACCCTCGGACTGGGCCGCCACGGACAGGCGCGCAGGTGTCGCGCGCCTGGAAGATCTTTCGATGCACAGCCTGCGCCCTGTGGCCGAACGGATTCTCCAGGGCAAAAAACCGCGGGACCTGGTGGTCGCCTCCATTCACTGGGGCGGCAACTGGGGGTTCGATATCCCGCGCGAGCAGGTCCGGTTCGCCCATGCCTTGATCGACGAAGCCGGAGTTGACCTGGTGCACGGGCATTCCTCACACCACATCAAGGGCATCGAGGTATACCGCGAACGCCTGATTCTCTATGGCTGCGGTGACCTGCTGAACGACTACGAAGGCATCGAGGGCCACACAGACTTTCGCGGCGACCTGGGGCTTCTGTACTTTGCCTCGCTGGACCCGAACGGTCACCTGCAGTCGCTGGATCTGGTCCCCACTCACCTGCGTGGCTTTCGCATCTGTCGCGCCGAAGGGGATGACCGTCAATGGCTGCACGACACCCTTTCTCGCGAGTGCGCACGCTTGGGCAGCAGCATCCAGCCGGGCGCGACAAATGCCTTCGAGTTGCGTTGGTAGAACCGTCTGAACACATGAAAACCTAGGCAACCTTCCCGCAATGCTTTTCGTAGGAGCCAGGCTTGCCGGCGAAAGCACTCTTAAGGATGCCTTCGCCGGCAAGCCTGGCTCCTACAAAAAGCGCTTTGCTCACTTCCCGGTTTTTTTTCGTTTCTGCGTCGCTTTTGCATTTTTGTGCGACAGATCCCCCTCCGTGGACTCCCGTACCACTCCCTTGTGGTGTTAGTTTGGAAAAGTTTCTGACTCATCGACCAGATATTTCTTACAACCTGCCTGCAAAGGAATGCCCCCAACAATGGATTTCTCACTCAAGCACCTGGCCGCGACAACCCTGATGCTGGCCAGCCTTTCGTCGTTCACCACGTCAGCGCACGCCAACATCACCCCGCAACAGAGCGCGACCATCCTCAAGACCTTCAGTGACACATCGGTAACCGATTTCAGGCAATTCCTGGGACGCCTGGCCAAGAGCGACCTTGCCCATACCAGCGATCTCGGCCCGGCAATCAGTGCCTTTCAGGGCAACAAACCGCTTACCGCGGAACAACAGAACGAGATTCATCGCCTGCTTGGCCTCTATGCACGGGTGAAATACGGCAACGCGGCCACCGAGACCCTGCGCGAGCTGGTGGCAATCCCAACCTTCCGGGTGGACGGCGTTGCTCAGCACGACAATCCCGAATTCATCAAGATCGCCGACAAGCTCAAGGGCCTCGCCCAAGCGTTCAACCTGAATTTTCGCAACATCGACAACCGCGTCTATGAAATCTCCCTCGCAGGCGATGGCGACGAAGTCGTAGGCATTCACGCACATGCCGATGTGGTGCCCGTAACGCCGGAGAACTGGGTCCTGAAAGACGGCACCCGACTCGATCCGTTCAAGGTCACTCTGGTCGGCGACCGCCTGTATGGCCGCGGCACCGAGGATGACAAGAACGGTATCGTGGTGGCGCTCTACGCCATGAAGATCATCAAGGAAGAGAAGCTGCCGCTGGCGAGGAATTTCAAGCTGCTGGTAGACACCACCGAAGAAACCACCGGCGACGCCATCCCCTATTACTTCGAACACAACCCGACGCCCAACTACAACCTGGCGCTGGATGGCGGCTATCCGGTGGTGATTGCCGAGAAAGGCTACGGCACCGTCATGGCCAGCTTTGCCCGGCGTAAGGCAGAAGGCAAAGGCGCCGAAATCACTGCAATGACGGGCGGCCTGGCAACCAACCAGATTCCATCGACGTCGGTCGCCACCCTGGTGACCGCCAAGCCCGCCGAATTGGCCGCCAGCCTGCAGAAGGCAGGTAGCGATTATGCCAAGCGCAATGGCGGCAACTTCGAGGTGAGCGCCAAGGTCGTCGGCATGGACGTCAAACTGACGGTCACTGGCGTTTCCGCCCATTCCTCCGAGCCCGAGTCAGGCGTCAACCCGGTGGCAAGAATGCTGGACTTCATCAACAGCCTCGACGGGAAGGTCGCGCTCAAGCACAACCACATCACCGACGCCGCCCGCTACGCCGCCGACAACTGGGGACTGGACTACCTGGGTGGCAAATTGGGGGTCGGATTTTCCGATGACTTCATGGGGCCGCTGACCGCATCCCTGACCTACGTCGGGATGGATGAAAAAGCCTTCAAGCTCGCGGTCAACCTGCGGGTGCCCAAGGGCAAATCCCCGGAAGTGCTCAAGACCGAAATCGCCGACAAGCTTGCCGTCTGGAGCAAGAAGACCCACATTGCGGCGGCCTTTGACTACTCGATCGCGGAGCCGATGCACCGCAACCCGGAGGGTGAATGGGTCAAGGCCCTGCTGGCCGTGGCCAGCGAAAACCTCGGCATGGAACACAAATTCGGCACCTCTGCCGGCGCCACTTCGGTCCATGAGTTGCCTAATGGCGTGCAGTTCGGCCTGGCCAGGCCCGAGGTCAAGTACACCGGCCACAACGACAACGAGTTCAAGACTGTCGACCAGTTCCTGCTGGACCTGCAGATCGTGACCGAAATGTTCGGGCGCATCGGGCAGATGCCAAAACTCTGATCCCTCCTTTCGGACCCGCTACTCTGGCGGGTCCATTTTTATGCGACTGAGGCTGGATGGCCTTCCATGCCTGGTCGACAGGATCCATCGGCAACCATCGCCTAACTGACCTATTCTGAATCGACCGACAAAAGATCACCCTTTTGAGGTACCTGAACTCGTTACAGCAATGGAGGCTGGATGATGAAGGAGCATTCGATTGAGTTTCGCGCTGGAGAGGCGCACACGCCGCACACTTCGCCCCTCGCCATGACCCGTTCCACCCAATCTCCCACGCTCAATAGCCGCATCGAGCTTTACACCCAGGAGGCGATGGTCAACTGGTTAGGCCCGTTGCAGCTGATGCGCACGGGCTTGCAAACGGCTGTCGCCACCACGATGGGAGCCTTCGCAGACCCGCGCGAAGTGCTGGCGATGCTCAACCCCCGGGACTCTAACCCGCCTATCCAGGTGGTTGCCGACGGTGACGTGTGGGTCGATTATCTGGCCGATACCGGCGATGGCTGGGACTCTACCTACTCGATGGCGCTGTGTGTCAGCCATTCTGCCGAGTTGCCGGAACACCAGCTCTCACTGCCGCGCGGCGACGTGCTGCTGCTCGGCGGCGATCAGGTCTATCCCACACCGGCCGGCAACGGGTATCGCACCCGTTTCCTTGATCCCTTCCGCGCTGCATTTCCCGCGCCGGTACCCAAGGAGCGCCCTGGTGACCAGGCTCAGCCCGTACGGCAGCCGGGTGCGCCGTGGATATTGGCGACGCCCGGCAACCACGATTGGTATGACGGTCTGCGCGGTTTCTCCCAACTGTTTTGCGAGCAGAAGCCCATCGGCGCCTGGGAAACCCGCCAGCGCACCGGTTACTACGTGCTGCAGTTGCCCAACGGCTGGTGGATCTGGGGTCTGGATCTGCAGTTTGAATCCATGATCGACCGCCAGCAGAAGCAATACTTCCAGCAGATGCACGCCAAATTGCAGCCAGGCGATCGCGTGATCCTCTGCACACCCGAGCCGAGTTGGGTGGATGAGGCCGAACGGCTGGCACGGGAGGACAGCAAGGCCTTGCCCTCGATCGAAACCCAGACGCCGCGCTTTCGCAGCCTGCGCGAGATCGAGGAACTCTTGGGTGACCACCTCGCGGTAGTGTTGGCCGGAGACTCACACCACTACGCGCGCTACCAGCCACAAGCGGGCACCCAGGCGCCGCAGCGCATCACCTGCGGAGGCGGTGGCGCCTTCTTGAATGCCACCCATCACCTTCCCGATCCGCCCAAGCCGATCAACGTTGGTGGAACCCGTCAGCACTACGAACTGGCGGCGGTCTACCCGGCCAAAAAGACCTCCGAGCAACTGCGTAATCGGGCATGGCGGCTACCTACCCGCAATTTCTCGTTCTGCGCCATGCTGGCCATCTTGTACCTGCTGTTCGACTGGATGGTACAAAGCGCCAGCACGGTGCCCCACCTGGCACGAGGCAATCGCAGCCTGATGGACGTGTTGTCTGACCTCCAAGCGTCTATTCCCAACATCAGTGAAGTCTGGCGACATCTGCTCCTGGTCTTGTCACACAGTCCTTCGTCGGTGATGTTCGCCGTGATCATTGTGCTGGGTTGCGCCGTGTTCTCAGCCGCCGGGGTCAAGCGCACCCGAAAGCTCGCCTATGCCATTGGCGCTGTTCACGGGGTCCTTCATCTGGGACTGGCGATCGGACTGCTGTGGCTGATGGGCCGTGTCAACATCCACTACCTGCAGTTGGAGGTTGAAAACCTGCACCAGGTTGTGTTGTTCCTGGCGGAAACGCTGGTGCTCGGCGGCAGTTTGGGAGGCCTGTTGTTCGGTGCCTGGATGGTGATGGGCAACACCTTCTGGGGGCTACATAGCGAGGCGGTTTTTTCCTCGCAGTGCATCGCCGACCATAAATGTTTCCTGCGCATGCACTTCAAAGGCGACCAACTGACCATTTACCCACTCAAGTTGGAGAAGGTCTGCCGGCGCTGGTCCCTGGGATCGGGAGTCGCCAAACTGGCGAAGGTGCAGCGCACCTGGAGGTTGCGGGCAACGCCTGAAAGCACTGGCCCGCGATTCGTGCCAGCCTCGGGTGCGCTCGAACTGGAACTGATCGAGCCGCCCATCGTGATTCAACGTAAGTAAACCGCTTTTCGTAGGAGCCAGCGGTGCGGCGATCCGACTTGCCGGCGAAGGCGCACTCAAGGACGCTTTCGCCGGCAAGTCGGATCGCCGCACCGCTGGCTCCTACAGGTTCGGCCTGTCGCAGAGGAAGCAGATATCAGAACCAGGTTTCCATCTGTATGCCGTACTGCCATACACCGCCGGCGTTGAAGTCCGACTTGCCGAAGTTGTCTGTGGAACTGTATCCGTCCAGATCCGAAGACCAGTTCATCAGGCTTGCGAATACTCGCAATTCGGGGCGTGTGAGCAGGTCTCCAACGTCAGGTTTGAATGTCGGGGCAATCGTGAATTTCCAGAAGTTACCGTCGACCGCATTACGTTGCAGGTAGCCCTTGGGGTCGAGGTCCATGGTTTGCCAGCTCATCTCGTAGGCCATCTCGAAATTGCTGTTGATTTCATTGGCCAACCGCACGTTCAACGTCATCCAGCGGTAGTCGTCACCCTTGACGTATCTGTCCTTGCTTTGTTCGGCCAGCAAACTGGGGCCGATGCGCCAGCCCGGCGCAATGGGTGTCTCGCCGTAAAGCGCCAGACGCAGAGCCCGGGCGTCGTCGATCAGTTCGCCATCCGAACCGATGTTCTTGACCTCTGCCCCCAGACCTTGCCCGTAGAGCAGCGCTGTTTTAAAGAAGCCTTCGCGGCCGAAAAAGTTTTTCTGATGATTGGCCAGCATGCTGTGCAAGCCGGAATCCGCAGGCGTCAGGCCCGCTTCATTGGTGCGAGTGGCAAAGTCGTTTTTCTTTGAGCCAATGCCATTGAACATCCACTGCCACTGACCATTATCGAAGAACTGGTTGGAGGTCAGGATGTAGCTTTCCACATCGGCATTGACACCGCCCTCACTGAAATCCCCATAGTTACGCCCCATCAAGGAATAATTCGAGCGCCAGTCCTTGTTCATCTGCACATCGTAGATACCACCCCCGGTGCCGGCCAGAAAGACCACGTCCGAGTCCAGCCAGTGGATATCGAAGTTGTCTCTGTCGAATCGTTTGCCAGCCCACAGGGTGGAGTTCTCGAACACTGAATTGCCCTTGAAGGCGGCGAGATGATCGAGCTCGGTAAACACCTGACGCACGTTCAGATTGCTCTCGTCGGCGGTCCAGTCGTTGGAGCTTTCCACACCGTCGGCGATGGACACCGTGAATTTGGAACGGGTACCGTTTTGCGCATAGATTTCTTTCGAGAGATCTATGCGCATGTAGGTGTCGTCTTCGTTACCGAGTCGCCCGACGGCACCACCGACTGAACCGGCAGGCGTTGTATAAGGGCCGCCACGACCACCACCCAGCCCATCGTTGATCAGCAATCCGGAGCGGGCGTAGCCCTTGAAGCTGAAACCGTCAGTCAGGTGTCCGCTACTGTCTTGCTTTTCCATGCTTTGCTGACGGGCTTCGAGTTTTGCCAGTCGAGTGTCCAAAGTAGGCGCCGCAGTGGCGGCTGCAGTGGACGCCGCCGGCTGCAAGGCGGGAGTCGCCAGTTTGATCTGCTGCAATTCCCTGGCGAGTGCCTGGGTTTGCTGCTCGGCTGCGGCGGCGCGTTTTTCCGCAGCGGCGGCACGCGCTTCAAACGCGGCCATTCGTTGTTCCAGAGTCGCGGCCTGAGTGGTCGCCGCCGAGGTGCCGAGTACGCCTGCGAGTAGCCAGCTTGATGCTTTCTGCATGGGGGATTTCCTGTTTTGTTTTTATTTTTCTGTCCTGCGACCGGCCTTTTTTTCGTGAATTGTTAATTGTCAAAATCCACCAAAAAAAGGATGCCTCATCGCAAATACACTGCTACATTTGGCGATGTTAACGTTAACTTTTCTAAAAACAAAAATAAAGAGGGCTTTATGAAACACCTCAAATCTCTTCTTCCAGCAGCACTGCTTACCCTCTGCGCCGGGCTTCCATCCCTCTCGAGCGCAGCCGATTTGACGATCTCGTGTGGGGCGGTAGGTGCGGAGTTACAACTCTGCAAAGAGGCTGTCCAGGCGTGGTCGAAACAGACCGGCAACAACGTCGAGGTGGTTTCCACGCCTAACTCGGCCACCGAGCGATTGTCGTTCTACCAACAGATCCTCAGTGCGCAGTCCAGCGACATCGACATCATTCAAATCGATATGGTGTGGCCGGGGATGTTGGCCAAACATTTGCTGGATCTGCGCGAGGTGCTTCCTGCCAACGCGACCCAAGGCTATTTCCAGGCACAGGTGGATAACGCCACGGTGAACGGACGGCTGGTGACGATGCCGTGGTTCACCGACTCGGGCCTGCTGTATTACCGCAAGGACTTGCTGGAGAAGTACAACCAGCAGGTTCCCCGGACCTGGGAGGAAATGACCGCTACCGCCAGAACTATTCAACAGGCTGAACGCACCGCCGGGAACCCCAATGCCTGGGGTTACATTTTTCAGGGGCGCGCCTACGAGGGCCTGACGTGTAATGCGCTGGAGTGGATCAGCAGCCAACCGGAAGGCGGACTGGTCAATTCACGAGGCGATATCGTGGTCAACAGTCAGGCTTCAAGAACGGCGTTGACCCTGGCGAAAAGCTGGGTAGGCGACATCTCCCCGCGTGGCGTGCTCAATTACACCGAGGAAGAAGGCCGGGGCGTATTCCAGTCGGGCAATGCGCTGTTCATGCGTAACTGGCCGTATGTCTGGGCCCTGGTCCAGGGTCAGGACAGTGCCGTAAAAGACAAGGTCGGGGTCGCTCCCCTGCCCCGCGGTGGCGAGGCCGGCAGCCATGCATCCACCCTCGGTGGCTGGGGCCTGGCGGTATCGCGTTACAGCGCCCACCCAAAACTGGCCGCCGAACTGGTGAGCTACCTGACCAGTGCCCAAGAGCAAAAACGTCGTGCCCTGATAGGCGCCTATAACCCGGTTATCGAGTCGCTGTATCAAGACCCCGAACTGCTCGCGGCCATGCCTTATTACGCTCAGCTGCACAGCATTCTCAACGATGGGGTCATGCGCCCCGCCTCCATCACCGCCGATCGCTATCCACGGGTCTCCAATGCGTTCTTCGATCGAGTGCATGGCGTGCTGGCGGGCGAGTTGCCTGTCGATCAGGCGTTGGCGGAACTGGAAAGCGAACTCACGCGCATCAAACGCCGGAACTGGTAAGCCACAAGGAAGGAAATCACCATGTCTGTCTCTTCTACCCATGTCCCCTGTGATGAGCTGCTGCTCACCAGGGAAACGCCCGTACAACGTCGCCGAGTGCGCGCCGCCTGGCTGTTTCTGACGCCGATGCTGCTGTGTCTGGCCCTGGTGGCCGCCTGGCCGCTACTGCGCACATTCTGGTTCAGCCTGACCGACGCCAACCTGGCGGACACCGGTGGCGGAACCTTCATAGGCTTTGGCAATTATCTGTTCCACAACGGTTCCAGCTGGTCGGGCATTCTGGTCGACCCGCAATGGTGGAACGCGGTGCGCAACACCTTGTATTTCACCGTGGTGTCGGTGGGACTGGAAGTCGTACTGGGGCTGCTGGTGGCGTTGCTGCTGAACATCAAGTTCACCGGACGTGCTCTGGTGCGTGCGTTGATTCTGATTCCCTGGGCGATTCCGACCATTGTCTCGGCGAAGATCTGGTCATGGATGCTTAACGACCAGTTCGGCATCATCAATCACCTGATGCTCAGCCTCGGCCTGATTGACGCTCCTCTGGCCTGGACGGCCGATGCGGATCTGTCGATGTGGGCGGTGATCATCGTCGACGTCTGGAAGACCGTGCCTTTTGTCACGCTGCTGATGCTGGCCGCGTTGCAGATGTTACCGAGCGATTGCTACGAAGCTGCCAGGGTCGATGGCATTCATCCGCTGAAGGTGTTCTGGCGTGTCACGCTGCCCCTGCTGATGCCCGCACTGCTGGTGGCGGCGATCTTCCGCATCCTCGACTCGCTGCGGGTGTTCGACGTGATCTATGTGCTGACCTCGAACTCGTCAAGCACCATGAGCATGTCGGTGTATGCCCGCCAGCATCTCGTGGAATTCCAGGACGTCGGTTACGGCAGCGCGGCCTCGACGCTGCTGTTTCTGGTGGTTGCGGTCATCGCCCTGCTTTATCTCTACCTCGGACGCCGTCAACTGGAGGTCCGGTCATGAACCTGCGCCTACTGAAAAAATCGCTGTTGCGTCTCGGATTCTGGTGTCTGATCGGGGTGTTGCTGCTGTATGCGGTCTTCCCTTTCTACTACGCCATCGTGACGTCGCTGAAGCCGTCCAGCGCCTTGTTCGAGGTGAGCTACTGGATCGACAACCCCGACTTCTCCAATTACGCGGCGGTGCTCAATCAAGCCTCATTCCTGAGGGCGATCGGCAACTCGCTGGTGGTTGCGCTGTGCGTGGTGACCCTGGCGCTGTTCCTCAGCCTGACCGCCGCCTATGCCTTGGGCCGGGTGAAGTTTCGGGGGCGTGGCACGGTCTTGATGATGGTCCTTGGCGTGTCGATGTTTCCTCAGGTCGCGGTGCTGTCGGGGCTGTTCGAAGTGATCCGCGCCCTGGGCCTGTACAACACCTCCTGGGCGTTGATCCTGAGCTATACGATTTTCACCCTGCCCTTCACCGTCTGGGTGCTGACCACGTTCATGGGGCAACTGCCCCATGAACTGGAAGAAGCGGCAATCATGGATGGCGCCTCACCCTGGGTCACGCTGACCCGCGTGCTGTTGCCGCTGCTCTGGCCTGCACTGGTCACCACTGGCTTATTGGCTTTCATCGCCGCGTGGAACGAGTTCCTGTTTGCCCTGACCTTCACCCTCACCGACACCCAACGCACGGTGCCGGTCGCCATCGCCTTGATTTCCGGCGGCAGCCCCCATGAGTTGCCTTGGGGGTTGTTGATGGCCGCCTCGGTGGTGGTCACCGTCCCACTGGTGATTCTGGTGCTGATCTTCCAGCGCGGAATCGTTTCCGGTCTCACTGCCGGCGCGTTAAAGGGTTGATGCCCAACAAAGACAAGGAACAGCATCGTGATCAAATTGAAACTGGACAACGTAAACAAGCAATTGGGCGGCATGCGGATTCTTCGCGACGTCAGCCTGGAAATCGCGGCGGGTGAATTCGTGGTGTTTGTTGGCCCTTCGGGCTGCGGAAAATCGACCCTGCTACGACTGATCGCCGGCCTGGATTCGATCTGCGGCGGCGACCTGCTGATCGACGGGCGTCGGGTCAACGACCTGGAACCGCGCGAGCGTGGTGTCGGCATGGTGTTTCAGTCTTATGCGCTGTACCCGCACATGAGCGTCTACGACAACATCAGTTTTGGTCTCAAACTGGCCAAGACGGAGAAGACCAGCCTGCGCGAGCGCGTGCTGAAAACTGCGCAAATCCTGCAGTTGGACAAACTGCTGCAACGCAAGCCAAAGGAACTGTCCGGAGGGCAGCGTCAGCGTGTGGCCATGGGCAGAGCCATGGCGCGGGAACCGGACATTTTGTTGTTCGACGAACCGCTTTCCAACCTGGATGCGTCCTTGCGGGTGCAGATGCGCAACGAAATCGCCCGACTGCATGATCGGCTCGGCTCGACCATGATCTACGTCACCCACGATCAGGTTGAAGCGATGACCCTGGCCGACAAAATTGTCGTGCTCAATGGCGGTCGCGTAGAACAGGTCGGCTCACCGCGCGAACTCTATGAGCGCCCGGCCAGCCGCTTTGTCGCCGGTTTTCTCGGTTCGCCCAGAATGAATTTTCTGTCGGCGCGCCTTCAGACGCCAGGCGAAACCAGCCTGGTCGATACCCTTGTGTGGGGTATCACCTCCCTGCCCTTCGACAGCTCGAACCTGGCGGCAGGCACGCAGCTGACTCTGGGGATTCGTCCGGAACACGTGTCGCTCAAGGCGGCTGATGGAACTGCCGGCGTCGTGGTGACCGCGGTCGAATACCTGGGCAGCGAAACCTATGTGCACCTCGAGACAGGTCAGGACGAGCCACTGATCTGTCGTTGCGAGGTCAGCGCCGGATGGCAAGCGGGCGATCGGGTTGAGCTGCAACTGGACATCGACAACCTGCACCTGTTCGACGCCGACGGCGCGGCCTTGAGCCGTCATCCACACGCCATTGAAACGCTGCCGGCTGGCGTCCCTCTGCGCTCGGCACGAGCAAGCGCCCTATGACTGTGTCTTTGAATTCCATGAGTGTTCCAATGTCCGCTGCAATTGAGCTTGCGCAATATGCGCTGAGTGATGGCCTGTCTCGCGTCATCGATGATTACCGTCCCGGTTATCATCTTGCCCCCCCAGCGGGCTGGATGAACGACCCTAACGGGGTGGTGTACTTTCGTGGCGAATACCACGTGTTCTATCAACACCATCCCTTCGACGCGAAATGGGGCCCGATGTATTGGGGGCATGCCAAGAGCGCCGATCTGGTCCATTGGCAGCATCTGCCCATTGCACTGGCGCCCGGCGATGACTTCGACCGAGACGGTTGTTTTTCCGGCAGCGCGGTGGTGTGTGGCGATACCCTGGCACTGATCTACACGGGGCACACCTGGCTGGGGGACGTGGGTGACGAGCGCTCGATCCGTCAAGTCCAGTGCCTGGCCACCAGCACCGACGGCATTCGGTTCGTCAAGCATGGCGCCGTCATTGAAACCGCGCCGCAAGACACGATCATGCACTTTCGCGACCCCAAGGTATGGCAGGAGGATGACTTCTGGTACCTGATTGCCGGCGCACGTCTGGGCGATAAACCGCTGCTGCCGCTGTACCGTTCCACCGATCTGCACACCTGGGAGTTCCTCGACTATGTGGCCAGCGGCAGCGAGGGTGATGGCTATATGTGGGAGTGCCCGGACCTGTTCCGACTGAACGGGCGCGATGTGCTGCTCTACTCCCCTCAGGGTATGCAACCCGAGGGTTACGAACGGCTCAACAAGTACCAGACCGGTTATCGAGTGGGCCGACTCGACAGTGAATGGCACTTCAGCGGCGGGCCTTTTATCGAGCTGGATAACGGCCACGATTTCTATGCCGCGCAAACGCTTCTGGCCGCCGATGGCCGGCGCCTTGTATGGGCGTGGCTCGACATGTGGGAAAGCCCGATGCCGAGCCAGGCTCATCACTGGTGCGGCATGCTCGGTGTGCCGCGCGAACTTGAACTGCACGCCGATCGCCTTTGCGTGTATCCGGCACGGGAGCTCACCGCTCTGCGCCAGGCGCCATTGCCGGGCGTGCCTTGGTGGGAGGGTTCGGGAACCCGGTGCGTGCCGGAAGTGAATGGCGAGATGCTCGAAATCCATGTGCATCTGGATTTGCGTGGCTGCACCAACGGCCACCTCGGAATCGCCTTGCGTTGCAGCGACGATGACCACGAAGAAACCCTGCTTTACTACGATGCGTCGCTACAGCGTCTGGTGCTTGACCGCAGCCGCTCGGGTGCGCAAGTCACCGGTCAGCGCAGTGTGGCGATTGACCCGACACAAGAGCGACTGGAACTGCGCGTATTTCTCGATCGCTCGTCCATCGAGGTGTTCGACGAAAACGGGCGATTCAGCCTCAGCAGTCGGTTCTATCCACGGCCCGACAGCCTGGGCGTGAAGCTGTTTGCCAATGGGAGTGGCGGCCGTGTCTCGATTCCCAAGGCGTGGCCTCTGGCCTCGGGATGGCTGTGAGCGGCGTCATTCGAGTCGCGAGAAACCCGGGCGCTGTGTCATGATCCTGCGTCAACCTGACCGGCCTCGCCTCGCATGACTTCAGTGAAAGACGTTGCACAGCTGGCCGGCGTGTCCCTGATGACGGTTTCTCGAGCGCTCAATAATCCGGAAAAACTGAGCCCCGAAACCCTTCAGCGGGTGCGTCGCGCCATTGACGAACTGCAATTCGTACCGAGCCTGTCGGCGCGCAAGATGCGCGGCGACAACCTCCAGTCGCGCACCATCGGGGTGTTCGCACTGGACACCGCGACCACACCGTTCGCGGTCGAGTTGCTGCTGTCCATCGAACAGACCGCGCAGCAGGCGGGCTGGAATGTGTTCATCCTCAACCTGTTGAGCAACCCGCCAACCGACCAGAACATTGACCTGATGCTGTCGCACCGTCCTGACGGGTTGATCTTCAGCGCCATGGGGTTTCGTCAGGTATGCATTCCCGAACGCTTGAAGAGCAAACCCTTGGTGCTCGCCAATTGCCTGGCAGATGACAGTCGCCTGGTCAGTTATGTGCCAGATGACGAAACGGGGCAGTATCGGGCCGTACATCACGCGTTGAGCCAAGGCTATCGGCGCCCTCTGTGCATCAATCTGCCCAAACAGAGCCTGGCCTGGGGCTTGCGACAAAAAGGCCTGCAGCGTGCCTGTCAGGCATTTGGCCTTGCGCCTGAGGCACTCCTGCAATACGACCTTTCCGATCATGACGCCTATGGTGAAACCGCAGCCATCCTCGACCGGCACATCATCGAGGGTCGCCCGCAATTCGACATCCTGATCTGTGGCAACGACCGGATTGCCTTTTGCGCCTATCAGCTGTTGTTGGGCCGAGGCCTGAAAATTCCCGCCGATGTCGCCGTGCTTGGCTATGACAACATGATCGGCATCGCCGAACTGTTCATCCCGCCGCTGACCACGGTGCAATTGCCGTACTACGAGATTGGTCGCAATGCGGCCCGGCACCTGATAGAGGCCCTTGAGGTAGAGGGTGCCCAGCCCGTTGATTGTCCGTTGGTAGTCAGAACGTCGTTGTGAGCTGTCAAAACCCTTTACCGAGGGGCAAGCCTCTCGGTAAAGGGCTGAGTGGTTACTTGGGTGGAACGAAGTTATCCAGCATTCGATTCACCGCCAGTTCCCCCAGCATGATGACCTGCTGAAGCGCCAGCAGGGTATTGCGATGGGGGCCCTCCACCAATGCAGCAATGTCGCTGGCCATGACACTGGCCGACGCCAGGTTCTCGCACGTTTGAACCAGCAAGGCTTCTTGGTCGGCATCCGGCGCAACCATATACAGGGTGCTGGGTTTGCGTGGGGTGTTGTTCATGATCGCTGCCGGGTTGAGGTAGAAATCGAGGGCGCGCTCGGCGGCTTCGTTGAGTTTTTTCGAGTCGAGGGATTCGTAAGGGGATGCCGGATCGGTGTCCGGTGGGTTGGGCGTAACTTTGAACATAGCAGAAACTCCGATGCTTCTTAAAAGGAGCCAACACCATCTCGCTACCAAACGGAGGGTGGCGGCCATACGAAGGTTGGTAGACCGGGCATCGGAACCGGCGCTCCCGAAGGAGCCCTGCGCATGGCCACCATAAAACGCAGCCCTAAGAAAGGACCGCCGAAGGTGACGCTATGCGTCGATGCTGAGGGTCTACCAAACCCGATCGCTGTTGTTCAGCGACAGGGAAACGATAGAGCCCGGGCCATCGGCGCACAAGCCGGCGGATTCTGGCTTAACCGTAGGTAACGGCGCAAGGTCTTGTAGCCCTTCGGGAAGTAACACGGAGTGTCTTTAAACACGCATCGTTAAACACGTGGATTTATCTCGCTTATTCGTTGGGATTTATCCCCGACCTGAACAATTTACACACGGAATATGCGCCCCCGCTCCCTCGCGCACTCATCCCGTCTCCCCCTCTCAAGTAGTCCGAAACTCCCACCCCGCTTGGGAGTATCGGCCGATGCGCAATCCCCGGTGCTTAGTCATAGTTGTAGCGATAGGTCAACGGTCAGGCCTCGATGACCGCAATTGCTCGGGAGAAAAACCATGGCTATTGGAATCACCGGCGTGGACGTTACGCTGGACGAAACGGCCGGGTTACAGAACGCCACCGCCACGCCAAGCCCTGCGGGAGACGCTGACGACAACGACATTCTGGTGGCATCCCTGCCCTCGGACTTCTCAACCCGTTTGACCGAACTGAATGCCGGTACCGCAACGGGTGCGGCCTTGAGTGGCTATACCGGTGACGTGGGCGACACGGGCAGCGATGCGTTCACCGTCACCGGTGGAGCAAGCATTACCGATATCAGCTTCGTCGACAGCAATGGCGCACCGCTTGATGGCGCGGACAGCGGACTGTTTACCCTCGATGGCACCAGCATCCTTCTCTATACGGATACGAACAACAACATCCTTCTGGGCCGCGCTGGGGCCGCAGATGGCGCGATCGTGTTCGCCGCCTATATCGAAGAAACCGGATCGCCGGTCTCGGGCGGCAAGATCTGGACCGTGGAGTACCAACCGCTCAAGCATCCAGATGATACGAACCCCGATGATTCACTCAATCTGCTGGATAAGGTATTCGTCGGAACCAGTCAGGACCTGGAATTCAGCCTGGCCGGTGTGCCTTCCGGTGCGAACCTGTTCCTGATGTTCACGAAGGCGAACCCGACCGTTGTCGATGACGGTGGTGTCTTGCGGATCACGGATCCCACCATCATCGCCACCGGTAAAGACCCCGCAGACGAGTCAAGCGGCGCCAATATCAACACTGGCGACACGATCATTACCAGCCAGGCGGCTAACCCGACCACCTTCGGCACCAACAGTCAGATGATTACGGAACAGGATGGCATCCGCTTTTCGTTCGTCACCGGTGCCAGGCAGGATGTGACCATTCCCAACCTGAGTCCGACCGAAGCAGATGTTGAATCCAACATCGACTTTACCGACGTCTTCAACGCGAAGATGGCCAGCTTCGAGGTCGTGCAGTTGCAAAGCGGCAAGAGTGCCGTGGTAACAATCAGCGCATTCACCACCGCTGCTGAACCTGGCGAGGATTTCATCAACGGCTATGACGGTGATACGCCGGTTGCCATCACCAATGTGCGCGTCTTCAATTCAGGCGTATTGGTGACTGATCCGGCCCTTGTCATCAGCATTACTGACGGGGTTGCAACCATCACCGGCGTTAAAGCCGGCTACCAGATTGAATACACCACAGCGTCGGATCACAACCGAGTGCTCGTCGAGAACGGCGCGGCCCTCGACGCCAGGGGCAATACCCACGCCGACTTTGATATCGGTGGTTTCACGCTTCTCCAAACCGCAGTTTCGACTGCCGAAATCGGCTCCAAGATGCTTTTCGAAGATGACGGCCCTGCACTCGCCTTTGGCAACCTGATCGGCACCGGCAGCGTCCTGCCACAAACCGGGTACTGGAGTCATTCGGCCGGCGCCGACGGGCTGGATGCGAACGGTCTGGATATTTCGGTGGATAGCTCGTTCACCCTCGTCAGGCCAGACAACACCACCACGACCGGGACCGCCACACTTGACGAGCTATCGCCCTCACCGGACGGCAATGGCGCGTACCAGTTCGCCGGGACGTTGACCGGCGATTTCGACAACAACGCCGGAACGGACGATACCACCATCGACTACACGCTGAGTGCCTTGGCCGATGGCAGCTATGTACTGGATCTGGTGCAAGGCTTCAGTTCGACGGTCGTGCTCAGCACTGCCGATGGCTCGCTCAGTGCCGGCGGCCCGGATCCAGTGCGCACCTTGTTAATTCCGCAGACGAGTGACCCGACCATTCCTTCGGCATCCGAGGAGGTTGTGTTCTTTTCCGCGAAGGCGCTTGCGTCGACTTCGGACATCCTGACCGGTATCGGGCTTGGAGCACCCGACCCCACCGAAGCCCAGATACAGACCAACCCCCTGCCCTCGTACATCGACCCGAGGGCCATGAACGTCAGCACGTCCGGCATCGGCGTCGCCAATAACGTTTTCCAGGGAGACAACCTGGCGGCAATCAGCGCCGCCGATGAAAGTTTCGTCGTCAATCCGGAGAGCCTGGTGACGGCCATGAAGGTCTTCATCGACAACTCTGTAGCGGGTTACAACACCGCGACCGAGGACCTGTACTACAAGATCTACTATGAGGATGGCACGACTTCGAACCTCATCGAGGTGAATACCCTGACTCCAGAGCCCGGTGGACAGGTGTCCTTCCTCATTGAGCAAGAGGGCACGACGCTGATCGACGCTGTTCAGCTCACGATGGGCCGAGGCACTATCAAGATCCCGGTGATCCAGTTCATTCAGGAAACCGCGAGTCTGGCCAGCGATATCCAGCTGTCGTTCAATGCGACGGTGACGGACAGAGATGGGGACTCGGCATCAAGTACGTTTGACGCCAACCTGTTCGCCAACGACTTGACCGGCTCCTTCGACTACACGCTGGTGGGCACGGGCGGTGAGCAGGATGCCTTCAACGTCGATTTGTCATTCACCGAGAACCTGTACCAGGTCACCGGCTTCGATGCGGGCGCAAACCTGCGAGATACGCTGGTGCTCAACGGCGACCAGAACGCGGTTGTCCAGATCGACAACACCGGCGCAGACAGCATTGTGTCGGTCACCGAAACGGGCGGACAAGTCACGACCATCACCTTGGTCGGGGTCGATCTTCTGAGTAGCGACATTGTTTACGGCAGCGTCTGAGAAACGCGCGTGAAAGGATGCGAGGGTGGCACAAACCACCCTCGCATTTTTTTGCACTTCCAATAGGCGATCCGCACGCTCGCATCAACCTGGGCACCCTGCGACAGACCACCAACGAGGACGACTAGGCCGAAACTCCCATCCCGCCTGGGAGTTTCGGCCGATGCGCAATTTCCGGCGCTTAGTCATAGTTGTAGAGGTCAATGGTCAGACCTCAATGACCGCAATTGCTCGGGAGAAAAATCATGGCTATTGCAATCACAGGCGAGGACGTTGTGCTGGACGAGACGGCCGGGTTACAGAACGCCACCGCCACGCCAACCCCTGCAGGAGACGCTGACGACAACGACATTCTGGTGGCATCCCTGCCCGCTTCCTTCTCTACCCGTTTGACCGCACTGGGTGCCGGTACTGCAACGGGTGCGGCCTTGAGTGGCTATACCGGTGCCGTGGGCGACACGGGCAGCAATGCGTTCACCATCACGGGTGGAGGAAGCATTAGCGACATCAGCTTCGTCGACAGCGCTGGTGCACCGCTTAATGGCGTGGACAGCGGACTGGATACCCTCGATGGCACCAGCATCCTTCTCTATACCGATACGAACAACAACATTCTTCTGGGCCGAGCCGGGGGTGCAAATGGCGCCATCGTGTTCGCGGCCTACATCGAAGAAACCGGATCGCCGGTCACCGGCGGCAAGATCTGGACCGTGGAATACCAACCGCTCAAGCATCCAGATGCTACAAACCCCGATGATTCGCTCAATCTGCTGGATAAGGTGTTCATCGGAGCTACTCAGGACCAGGGATTCAGTCTCGCCGGTGCGCCCTCCGGTCAGAACCTCTTTTTGATGTTCACGAAAGCGAACCCGACAACTGAAACGATCGATGGTGTCGTGCGGATCACCGATACCACCATCATCGCCACCGGCAAGAACCCCGCAGACCAATCGAGCGGCGCCAATATAAACACTGGCGACACGATCAATACCAGCCAGGGTGGTGGCCCGACCACCATCGGCACCAACAACCAAATGATTGTGGAACAGGAAGGCATCCGCTTTACGTTCGTCACGGGCGCCAGGCAGGATGTGACCGTTCCCAACCTGAGTCAGACCGAAGCAGATGTTGAATCCAACATCGACTTTACCGGCGTCTTCAATTCGACGTCGGCCAGTTTCGACGTCGTGCAGTTGCAAGGCGGCAAGAGTGCGGTGGTCAAAATCAGCGCATTCAACACCGCTGCTGAACCTGGCGTGAACTTCGTCAACGGCTATACAGGTGATACGGCGGTTGCCATCACCAATGTGCTCGTCACCAACATCAGCACCGGGCAGGTGATCGAGAATTCAGACGGTTCGGTGAATGATCCGGCCATTAACATCAGCTTTTCTGGTGGGGTTGCAACCATCACCGGCGTTCTGGCCGGCTACCAGATTGAGTACACCACAACGGCGGATCACAACCGCGTACTCATCGAGAACGGGGCGGCCGTCGACGCCAGGGGCAATGACCACGCCGATTTTGATATCGGTGGCTTCACGCTGCGCGATACCTCTACTACGATCGCCGAAATCGGCTCCAAGATGAACTTCGAAGACGACGGACCAAGCGTCAGCGCCACCGGCACGGAACCAATACTGACGGTCGACGAAACGGTGCTGGCGACCGACGCCACCCAGAGCTTTACCGCCAACTTCAGCTCGGCGTTTGGTGCTGATGGCGCGGGCACGCTGACCTATGCGTTGGGCATGACGGCCGGCCCTTCCGGACTGACCGACACGGCCACCGGCGAAGCGGTGAACCTGTCGCTTAACGGCACCGTGGTCGAAGGCCGCACGGCCACCACCAACCTGCTGGTGTTCACGGTCACCGTCGCCGCCAACGGTGACGTCACCCTCGACCAGCTGCGCGCCGTGGTGCATCCCGATGCCACCGATCCCGATGATGCGACGAGCCTGAGCTCGGACGATCTGGTGACCCTGACGGCAACCATCACCGACAAGGACGGTGACAGTGCCCAGGCAACCCTCAACATCGGCCAGAACCTGGTGTTCGAGGACGATGGACCGAGCATCAGCACCACCGGCGACGAACCGACGCTGACGGTAGACGAAACGGTGCTGACAACCGACGCCACCCAGAGCTTTACCGCCAACTTCAGCTCGGCGTTTGGCGCTGATGGCGCCGGTACGCTGACCTATGCGTTGGGCATGACGGCCGGCCCTTCCGGACTGACCGACACCGCCACCGGTGAGGCAGTGAACCTGTCGCTCAACGGCGGTGTAGTCGAAGGCCGCACGGCCACCACCAACCTGCTGGTATTCACGGTCAGCGTCGCCGCCAACGGTGACGTCACCCTCGACCAGCTGCGCGCCGTGGTGCATCCCGACACCACCGATCCCGATGACGCGACGAGCCTGACCTCGGACGATCTGGTAACCCTGACAGCAACCATCACCGACAAGGACGGCGACAGTGCCCAGGCGACCCTCAACATCGGCCAGAATCTGGTGTTCGAGGACGATGGACCGAGCATCCACACCACCGGCACCGAGCCAATACTGACAGTAGACGAAACGGTGCTGACAACCGACGCCACCCAGAGCTTTACCGCCAACTTCAGCTCGGCGTTTGGTGCTGATGGCGCCGGCACGCTGACCTATGCGTTGGGCATGACGGCCGGTGCTTCCGGGCTGACCGATACGGCCACCGGCGAGGCAGTCAACCTGTCGCTTAACGGCGGTGTAGTCGAAGGCCGCACGGCCACCACCAACCTGCTGGTGTTCACGGTCAGCGTCGCCGCCAACGGTGACGTCACCCTCGACCAGCTGCGCGCGGTGGTGCATCCCGATGCCACCGATCCCGATGATGCAACGAGCCTGAGCTCGGACGATCTGGTCACCCTGACGGCAACCATCACTGACAAGGACGGTGACAGTGCCCAGGCGACCCTCAACATCGGCCAGAACCTGGTGTTCGAGGACGACGGACCAAGCATCCACACCACCGGCGACGAACCGACGCTGACGGTAGACGAAACGGTGCTGACAACCGACGCCACCCAGAGCTTTACCGCCAACTTCAGCTCGGCGTTTGGCGCTGATGGCGCCGGTACGCTGACCTATGCGTTGGGCATGACGGCCGGTGCTTCCGGGCTGACCGATACGGCCACCGGCGAGGCGGTCAACCTGTCGCTCAACGGCGGTGTAGTCGAAGGCCGCACGGCCACCACCAACCTGCTGGTGTTCACGGTCAGCGTCGCCGCCAATGGTGACGTCACCCTCGACCAGCTGCGCGCCGTGGTGCATCCCGATGCCACCAACCCTGATGATGCGACGAGCCTGAGCTCGGACGATCTGGTCACGCTGACGGCAACCATCACTGACAAGGACGGCGACAGTGCCCAGGCGACCCTCAACATCGGCCAGAACCTGGTGTTCGAGGACGACGGACCAAGCATCCACACCACCGGCGACGAACCGACGCTGACGGTAGACGAAACGGTCCTGACAACCGACGCCACCCAGAGCTTTACCGCCAACTTCAGCTCGGCGTTTGGCGCTGATGGCGCGGGTACGCTGACCTATGCGCTGGGCATGACCGCCGGTGCTTCCGGGCTGACCGACACGGCCACCGGCGAAGCGGTGAACCTGTCGCTTAACGGCGGTGTAGTCGAAGGCCGCACGGCCACCACCAACCTGCTGGTGTTCACGGTCAGCGTCGCCGCCAACGGTGACGTCACCCTCGACCAGCTGCGCGCGGTGGTGCATCCCGATGCCACCGATCCCGATGATGCGACAAGCCTGACCTCGGACGATCTGGTCACCCTGACGGCAACTATCACTGACAAGGACGGTGACAGTGCCCAGGCGACCCTCAACATCGGCCAGAACCTGGTGTTCGAGGACGACGGACCGAGCATCCACACTACCGGCACGGAGCCAATACTGACGGTAGACGAAACGGTACTGGCGACCGACGCCACCCAGAGCTTTACCGCCAACTTCAGCTCGGCGTTTGGTGCTGATGGCGCGGGCACGCTGACCTATGCGTTGGGCATGACGGCCGGCCCTTCCGGACTGACCGACACGGCCACCGGCGAGGCAGTGAACCTGTCGCTCAACGGCGGTGTAGTAGAAGGCCGCACAGCCACCACCAACCTGCTGGTGTTCACGGTCAGCGTCGCCGCCAACGGTGACGTCACCCTCGATCAGCTGCGCGCCGTGGTGCATCCCGATGCCACCGATCCCGATGATGCGACGAGCCTGACCTCGGACGATCTGGTAACCCTGACGGCAACCATCACCGACAAGGACGGTGACAGTGCCCAGGCAACCCTTAACATCGGCCAGAACCTGGTGTTCGAGGACGACGGACCGAGCATCCACACCACCGGCACGGAGCCAATACTGACAGTAGACGAAACGGTGCTGACAACCGACGCCACCCAGAGCTTTACCGCCAACTTCAGCTCGGCGTTTGGCGCTGATGGCGCCGGCACGCTGACCTATGCGTTGGGCATGACCGCCGGTGCTTCCGGGCTGACCGACACGGCCACCGGCGAAGCGGTCAACCTGTCGCTCAACGGCACCGTGGTCGAAGGCCGCACGGCCACCACCAACCTGCTGGTGTTCACGGTCAGCGTCGCCGCCAACGGTGACGTCACCCTCGACCAGCTGCGCGCGGTGGTGCATCCCGATGCGACCAATCCTGATGATTCGACGACGCTGTCGGCGGACAATCTGGTGACGCTGATAGGGACCATCACCGACAAGGACGGCGACAGAGCCCAGGCGACCCTCAATATCGGGCAGAACCTGGTGTTCGAAGACGACGGCCCGTCACTTGCATTCGGCAACCTGATCGGCACCGGTAGCGTCCTGCCGCAATTCGGCTTCTGGGACCATTCGGCGGGCGCCGACGGGCTGGGTGCGGCGGGTCTGGATATCTCGGTGAATAGCCAGTTCACCCTCGTCAGGCCAGACAACACGACCACCACCGGGACCGCAACGCTCACCGAGCAGTCGCCCTCACCCGACGGCAATGGCGCATACCAGTTTGCAGGGACGTTGACCGGTGATTTCGACAACAACGCCGCAACGGCGGACACCAGCGTCGACTACACGCTGACCGCCTATGCCGATGGCCGCTATGCACTGGATCTGGTGCAAGGCTTCAGTTCAGAGATCGTGCTCAGCACTGCCGACGGCGCGCTCGGTGCCGGCGGTCCGGACCCAGTGCGCACATTGTTAATTCCAGAGCAGGATCCGCCGACTATTCCTTCGCCATCTGAGGAGGTTGTGTTCTTTACCGCGAAGGCGCTTGCGTCGACTTCGGACATCCTGACCGGTATCGGGCTTGGAGCGCCCGACCCCACCGAAGCCACGCTACAGACCAACCCCCTGCCCTCGTACATCGACCCGAGGGCCATGAACGTCAGCACCGCCGGCATCGGCGTCGCCAATAACCTGTTCCAGGGAGACAACCTGGCGGCAATCGGCGCTGCCGATGAAAGTTTCGTCGTCAATCCGGAGAGCTTGCTGACGGGCATGAGGGTCTTCATCGACAACTCCGTGGGAGGTTACAACACGGCGACCGAGGACCTGTACTACAGGGCCTTCTACGAGGATGGCACGTTCTCG
Organism: Pseudomonas sp. PDM24; assembly: GCF_019218905.1. Lineage (NCBI taxonomy): Bacteria > Pseudomonadati > Pseudomonadota > Gammaproteobacteria > Pseudomonadales > Pseudomonadaceae > Pseudomonas > Pseudomonas sp. PDM24. The sequence continues at coordinate 1,667,605 of NZ_JAHUWR010000001.1, forward strand.
AATCTCATCGAAGTGAACACCCTGACTCCGGAGGCAGGCGGACAGGTATCCTTCCTCATTGAGAGCGATGGCACGAATCTGATCGACGCTGTTCAGCTCACGATGGCCCGAGGCGAGATCAAGATCCCGACGATCCAGTTCATCCACGAGACCGAGAGCCTGGCCAGTGATGTCCAGCTGACGTTCAACGCGACGCTGACCGACAAGGATGGGGACTCGGCGACGAGTACGTTCGACGCCAACCTGTTCGCCAACGACCTGTCCGGCACCTTCGACTTCTCGCTGGTGGGCACGGGCGGTGAACGTGATGCCTTCAACATCGATTTGTCAGTCGATGAGAACCAGTACCAGGTTACCGGCTTCGATGCGAACGCAAGCCTGCGAGACACACTGGTACTCAACGGCGACCAGAGCGCGGTTGTCCAATCGATCGACATCAGCGGTGCAGACAGCATCGTGACGGTTGCCGAAACGGGCGGACAAGTCACGACCATCACCTTGGTCGGGGTCGATCTTCTGAGTAGCGACATTGTTTATGGCAGCGTCTGAGAAACGCGCGTAAAAGAATGCGAGGGTGGCGCAAACCACCCTCGCATTGTTTTTTGTAGCTCTAATATGAGATCCGCACGGGTCGCATTCGCTGTGGGCTCTCGAGCACCACAAGGCTTAAACGCGGCGGCGTACATACACGTCCACGCGTCAGGAAACAACGAGAACGACATCACCATCAACCTGAGCACCCTGCGCCAGGAACGGATTTTCGCCGTCACTTCTTCGCGTCCTCATCCCATTTACCCCTCCCAAGTAGTCTGAAACTCCCAACCCGTCTGGGAGCATCGGCCGATGTGCAATCCCCGGCGTTTATCCATAGTTGCAACCAAAGGTCACCGGTCAGGCCTCGATGACCGGAATTTTTCGGGAGTAGATCATGGCTATCACCATCACCGGAACATTGATCATTGACGAGACGTTGGGTAAGCAGAACGCGACGGCCGGCGGCAGTGACATCACAGGCAACGACGTTGCAGATGGTCTGGGCTTCCTCAACACCGGCGTAACTGCATTCGACACGCTTTTGAATGCCGTGGTGGTGCAGGATCTCTCTGGAGTCAACGTCACCGTAGCCGTGAGTAACGGCACTTCCGCCGACCCTGATGGCAGTTCCATGCTCAGCGGTTTCGGGGACGATGTCACCGATCTGGCCTTCACCAATTCCACGGGTGGTCCGCTGCTTGGGGAAGAGGCACTGTCTGCGCCAGGCGTCCCTCTGCTGACCGTCGACGGCACGAAAATTTTCCTTTATAGCTATACGGGCGCCGACCTGGGCATTGATGAGAACAACGCCGTTTTCGGCCGCAAAGGCTTTTGGAATGGCAGTGAGTATGTGGCAGACCCGTCGGGCGACGTCGTCTTCGCCGCGTACCTGCAACCCACGGACGCTTCCGGTGCCGTCCAGACCTCCGATCTGAACGCCGTGGGCTCCAAGGTCTGGCTGGTGCAGTACGAGGAAATCAAGCACCCGATTACCACCAACCCCGACGACGCCTTGAGCCTGTACAACCTCCATGTATCGGTCAGCAATCAAAGTGACTTCTCGCTGGCAGGCGCGCCTTCAGGCCAGAACCTGTTCCTGATGTACGGCGATGGAACCCCCAGCCCGACCGACGCGGTGATCATCGTCACCGGCAAGAACCCGGTCAACCAGTCCGACCCTAATGCTCCGGCCATCACCGCCGGCGACACCGTCAACACCGGCCAGGGCGGCGGCCCCACCACCCTGGGCACCAACAGCCAGCAAATCGTGGAAGGCTCCGGCTTGTACTTCACCTTCGCGAAGGGGGCCAACACCAACTTCACGGTTCCCAACCTGGACCAGAACGAAGCGGACGTGGAGGCCAACATCGACTTCACCTCGCTCTACGGCACCAATGGGGCCAGTTTTTCCGTTGTCCAATCGGCCTCGGGCGATAAATCCACGCTGGAGATCAGCGCCTACACAACGCCTTTCAATCCAGGTATTACTTTCATCGACAACCTGCACACCAACACGGCGGTTGAGGTCAACAAGGTCACCATCACGACCCAGCCCACCGGGCACGGCAAGAATGCGGTTCCGGGTGAGACCCTGGTGTTTGACAAGGGCGCTATCGGAACGACTCCCACCACGCTGAGCGGCATCACGGTCACGTTCTCCACCAACACCGTGGTGATCAAAGGCCTGGAAGCCGACGACCTGATCGCCTACAACACCGACGGTCCACACACTCGGGCGCTGATCGACAACATCGGCTCGACCGACACCAACTTCGACGCCCCCTTCGACATTGGTGGCTTCCGCCTGGTCAATTCCAATGTCACACCGAATCTGTTCTCGGCGCTGACGTTCCAGGATGACGGGCCTGCGACTTCAGCCAACAACACGGTGCTGCTCGACGACGATGCGCTCACGGGTGGCAATCCTGGCGGCACGGACGACGATGCAGACGCGGCTAACACAAGCGGCACTCTGGGCCACGACTTTGGGCAGGACGGGGCCGGCACAGTGGCCTATCTGACCAGCGGCGCGCCCTCAGGCTTCAGCTACGTAGCCGATGGCACCAGTCTGTTGGTCAAACAAGGCACCACCACGGTGCTGACGCTGACGATGGTCGCGGCAACGGGCGCCTACACGGTGGTGCAAAACAACCCGATCCTTCATGTGGCGGGCCTGAACGAGAACAACCAGGCGTTCACCATCAACTACCGGGTGACCGATGGTGATGGCGATACCGCCGATGGCACGCTGGGGATCAACGTCGATGACGACACCCCGGTCGTGACGGCCAAGTCGAGTCTGGTCTACGCGAACAGCAGCAACGGGGCGTCTTTGACGGATGTCGGGGGAACGGGCGTCTTCGCTTACTCGATTGGCGCGGACAAGCATGTGACGCCTTACAGTGCGCCGAACTCCGACTTCCTGTCCGTGGCCCTCACAGGTGTCACGGTGGGTTCGAACGCCATCACCAACAAATCGGTGACTTGGGTCTCGGAGAATGATAACCAGGCGGTGTTCAACGTCGGCTTCACCTACGTGTCCAACAATCCGGCTCAGGGAGCGACCACCAACGCCACCGGCACGCTGATCTTTGACAAGGTGGCTGACACCTATACCTTGAAGCTGGCTCAGGAGATTGAGAGCTTCAGCATCCTGAACACCTCGACGCCTGGAAACCCCCTTAAGGGCTATGCGCTCGACTCAGCCACGATCGTGGGGTCGAATCCGCCGGTCTCGGTGATGACGCTGGCCAGCGACTTCTTCGTGCAGTTCGAGGGATTTGGCGTGAACAACGGGACGGCCCAAACCTTCGCTTACGACACCAACACAGGCTTGTTCTCGAATGATCGACGGTATGTCACGGTCTCATCGAGTTCGATTGGCGCTGCCAGCGACACGCTCCAATCGGACGAAGTGATTGACCTGGACTTTTTCAAGAGTAATCCCGAAGGGTTCACCAATTCTGCCGTGGAAAAGGCCACGAGCAAGGCGATCTTTATCGAGTTCACACAGGCCGGTATTGGCGCCGGCAAAGACATGCTGGTGGTCTTGAAGCTGGTTGATGACATTTCCGGGGCAACCATCAATCGGACCTTCATTGTTGGAAACTCAAACGGTAATGACGACGTTCTCAATGACAGTGTGCCCACCTACGGCTTCGTGGCCAAGGCACAAAACGGCATCGTGGTCTTCGAGAGCAATGACTACAACTTCGCTGGAGAACACTTCTCGATCCAAGGCGCGCAAGTGGTGACATCGACCCAAGGCACAAGCGGAACCGGGTACCAACTCAATGGGGCCATCGACAATCCTGCGACTCCGGGGATCGAGGGCGCAACACCCGATGGCCAGATAGCTTTCGGCGGCGCCACGACTGAGGGGAATAACGAACCCATCAAGATCGTCAACATCGGCTTCGTGGCCACTTCGACACCGGACGCCCACCTGACCTTCGATGTGGTGCTGGCGGATGCCGACGGTGATGCGACGGCCACGCACACCCTGGACGTAACGATCGTTGGCGACAACCGCGTGACGGCCTCAACGGGAGCGGACACGTTCGTGATCGCCGACAGCGACGTCGACGGGCTGCTCTCCATGGTCTTGACTGTCATCGATGGTGGCTTTGTCACAGGCACTGACAAGCTGGACTTTACGGCGGTGGGTTCGGTGACGAACTACACCGAAGTGCTGGCACCGGTCACCAACCTGGCGACGTTCACAGCCGCCGCCGATATCGCGCTGGACGGCACGAAGGACTACTACTTCGGCGTCGTTGGAGGCGACGGCTACCTGGCATTTGACGCCGACGGCAATGGCATCACCACCATCATCCAATTGGTTGGTGTGACTGATATCGCAAGCACTGACATTGTCTGAAGGCAGCTGCGGGCACACGGCCTGGTTCCCACAAGGGGTCAGGCCGTTTTTATTTGGGGCGTTTCGCTCCTGAGCCAACGCCAAGTGGACTCGGGCGGTTGTCCGTTGTTGGTGCCAAATTGCATTTCAAGGGTATATGCCCGATCGCGGCATAGCCGCAAAGCCCACTGGCCCCTCTCAAAAAGCCCTACATGAAGTCACTGGCGAAGGTGTATCGCAGGGCGTGGCTATTTCAGTGGCGAAGAAATTCTCGCCTGTGAACAGTCCTGCATCACCACGTATATTCCTAAACCGCTGACGTCCAATAGCAAGGCGGACGGGCGCTTCGGCAAGCAGGACTTCGTGTACCTCCGTCAAAAAAAGCTGCCCCCCGCACACGATCGCCTGAGCTGGCTCAGATTCAGCTCAACGCGCTGGCGGTTAAAGTCCGGGCGGCCTTCAGCGCCAGCGGCATGTCCTCATTCACAAACGGGATATTCAGTGTCACTTCTTCGTGTCCTCATCCCGTCTCCCCCTCCCAAGTAGTCTGAAACTCCCAGCCTGCTTGGGAGTATCGGTCGATGCGCAATCCCTGGCGCTTAGCCATAGTTGCGACCAAAGGTCCTCGGTCAGCCTCAATGACCGGAACTAGTCAGGAGAGAGTCATGGCTATCATTTTGAGCGGCAGCATTACGGTTGATGAGTCAGGCAACTTGCAGAATGCCACTGCCACCCCCAGCATCCCGGAAGACAGTAACGATAACGACATCACCGTTGCAGCTATCAATGGTACCGATGACACCGGCGACCTTCCCTTCGCGTTCGAGTCTCGTTTGTTCGCGCTGGGGATTTCGGGCGTCCCGGCAAACACGGCGCTGAGCGGTTATTCCGGCGCCGCCGGTAACACCGGTGCCGACCTGATAACTATCACCAATGACTACATCGATCTCGCCTTCACCGATGCCCAGGGCAAACCGCTCGGCGATCCGACCAATGCAAACGCCGGTTCGGACTGGAGCGGTCTCTATACCCTCGACGGCACGAGAATCTTCCTGTACACGGACTCCACCAACAACAACATCGTCCTCGGCCGCACGGGCAATGAGGGGGCTACCGCCGCGCCCGAGGACGACGTGGCAAATCCGAACGGCACTATCGTTTTCGCCGCCTATCTGGAAGAGACAGCAACAGGCGCCAAGGTCTGGATGGTGCAGCAGGAGCCGCTCAAGCATCCGAATACCTCCAACCCCGACGACGTGGTCGACATGACAGACCACCTCTGGGCCACCGCCAGCCAGGACGCCGCCTTCGATTTCGCCGGTTTGCCGTCCGGGGAAAATGATTTCCTGATGTTCAAAGCTGGCAGCTCGAACGTAGGACTCGTCGTCACCGGCATGGATCCGGATAGGGTTGACGCCGCTGGCAAAGACGTGGGTGACAACGTCTCCACCAGTCAGGGTGGCGGCGGCACGACCATCGGCACCAACAACCAGGCGGTCAATCCCGGTGAAGGGATGATTTTCACCTTCGTGACCGACCCGAACGCGCTCTACACCGTCCCCAACCTGACGCCAACGGAGGCAAATGTCGAAGGCAATATTGACTTCGGAGGACTCTTTGGTGCGACAGGGGCGACCTTTGTCATCGCACAGCAGACACCACCCAAGGCGTCCACGGCCAGGATCAGCGTCTATACCACGGATTTCGAGGAGACGACTGGCTATTTTGAGGGTCTCCTGGATGCGGACGACAACCTGGGCTACATCGCCAGCATCACGGTCCGCGATGCCAATGGCGATGTCATCGCCGGCCTTGATGGTGTCACCACCAACACGACGGTAGGCAACATCAGCGTGACATTCACCCTCAGCAATGGGGGCGCCGATCGCACCGCGACGATTGCCGGATTTGAATCCAACTACTCGCTCGAATACACGACCAGCGAACTGCACAACCGCGTGATGATCGAAAACATCGGCAATGCGGCTCAGAAGCTCAACTCCCCCTTCGACATCGGCGGCTTCCATTTACCCAATATCGTGGCCGTACCCCAGGAAATCGGTAGCCAGGTGAACTTCGAGGACGATGGGCCGGCCGCGACGCTGGCGACCCTCGCCGGCACCGTGGACGAAGACGGCGTAGTGGAAGGCACGGCCAACGCCGGCCCGGGCGATGGCATCGCGGGCGGCACGGGCGACGTGGCCAGTGAACCCGTAGTGGCCAGCGGCACTGTGAGCACGCTGTTCGCGTCCGGCGCGGACGAGCCGCTGAGCTATTCGCTGACGACCAATGGCCTGACGGCGCTGGGTCTGAAGAGCGGCGGCGTGACAGTGACCTATGCGGTCGCCTATGACGCGGGCACCAACACCCACACGCTGACGGCCTCGGCCGGGGCCGGGAACACGGTGTTCACGTTCAGCGTCCATGCGGCGACGGGCGCCTACACCTTCACGCTGGTCGATCAGCTCGACCATGCAAGCCTTGATGGGTTGACCGGCGACAACACCGAGAACGACCTGAGCATCGCGCTGGGCACGGCGATCAACGCCACGGACGCTGACGGCGACACCGTGACGGCAGCCGCGAACGGCCTGGTGATCACGGTTGACGACGACACGCCGATCGCGACAGTGGCGACCCTCACTGGCACGGTGGACGAAGACGGCGTAGTGGAAGGCACGGCCAACGCCGGCCCGGGTGATGGCATCGCGGGCGGTACAGACGACGTGGCCAGTGAACCCGTGGTGGCCAGCGGCACTGTGAGCACGCTGTTCCAGTCCGGCGCGGACGAGGCGCTGAGCTATTCGCTGACGACCAATGGCCTGACGGCGCTGGGTCTGAAGAGCGGCGGCGTGACAGTGACCTATGCGGTCGCCTATGACGCGGGCACCAACCTCCACACGCTGACGGCCTCGGCCGGGACCGGGAACACGGTGTTCACGTTCAGCGTCCATGGAGCGACGGGCGCCTACACCTTCACGCTGGTCGACCAGCTCGACCATGCAAGCCTTGATGGGTTGACCGGCGACAACACCGAGAACGACCTGAGCATCGCGCTAGGCACGGCGATCAACGCCACGGACTTCGATGGCGACACGGTGACGGCGGCCGCGAACGGCCTGGTGATCACGGTCGACGACGACACGCCAATCGCGACAGTGGCGACCCTCGCCGGCACGGTGGACGAAGACGGCGTAGTGGAAGGCACGGCCAACGCCGGCCCGGGCGATGGCATCGCGGGCGGCACGGACGACGTGGCCAACCAAGTAGTGGTGGCCAGCGGCACTGTGAGCACGCTGTTCCAGTCCGGCGCGGACGAGGCGCTGAGCTATTCGCTGACGACCAATGGCCTGACGGCACTGGGTCTGAAGAGCGGCGGCGTAACAGTGACCTATGCGGTCGCCTATGACGCGCTCGCGAACACCCACACGCTGACGGCCTCGGCCGGGGCCGGGAACACGGTGTTCACGTTCAGCGTCCATGGAGCGACGGGCGCCTACACCTTCACGCTGGTCGATCAGCTCGACCATGCAAGCCTCGATGGGTTGACCGGCGACAACACCGAGAACGACCTGAGCATCGCGCTGGGCACGGCGATCAACGCCACGGACTTCGATGGCGACACCGTGACGGCGGCCGCGAACGGCCTGGTGATCACGGTCGACGACGACACACCGATCGCGACAGTGGCGACCCTCACCGGCACGGTGGACGAAGACGGCGTACGCGAGGGCGCGTCCGACAACGGCCCGGGCGATGGCATCGCCGGCGGTATAGACGACGTGGCCAACCAAGTAGTGGTGGCCAGCGGCACTGTGAGCACGCTGTTCCAGTCCGGCGCGGACGAGGCGCTGAGCTATTCGCTGACGACCAATGGCCTGACAGCGCTGGGTCTGAAGAGCGGTGGCGTAACAGTGACCTATGCGGTCGCCTATGACGCGGTCGCGAACACCCACACGCTGACGGCCTCGGCCGGGGCCGGGAACACGGTGTTCACGTTCAGCGTCCATGCGGCGACGGGCGCCTACACCTTCACGCTGGTCGATCAGCTCGACCATGCAAGCCTCGATGGGTTGACCGGCGACAACACCGAGAACGACCTGAGCATCGCGCTGGGTACGGCGATCAACGCCACGGACTTCGACGGCGACTCGGTGACGGCGGCCGCGAACGGCCTGGTGATCACGGTCGACGACGACACACCGATCGCGACGCTGGCGACCCTCACCGGCACGGTGGACGAAGACGGCGTAGTGGAAGGCACGGCCGACGCCGGCCGGGGCGATGGCATCGCGGGCGGTATAGACGACGTGGCCAACCAAGTAGTGGTGGCCAGCGGCACTGTGAGCACGCTGTTCCAGTCCGGCGCGGACGAGGCGCTGAGCTATTCGCTGACGACAAATGGCCTGACGGCGCTGGGTCTGAAGAGCGCCGGGGTCACAGTGACCTATGCGGTCGCCTATGATGCGGGCACGAAGCTCCACACGCTGACGGCCTCGGCCGGGGCCGGGAACACGGTGTTCACGTTCAGCGTCCATGCGGAGTCGGGCGCCTACCTCTTCACGCTGGTCGATCAGCTCGACCATGCAAGCCTCGATGGGTTGACCGGCGACAACACCGAGAATGACCTGGGCATCGCGCTGGGCACGGCGATCAACGCCACGGACTTCGACGGCGACTCGGTGACGGCGGCCGCAAACGGCCTGGTGATCACGGTCGATGATGACTCGCCGGTCGTAACGGCCAAGTCGAACCTGGTCTATGCGAACTCCAGCAATCCGACCCCCGGTGGCACCGGCGTCTTTGCCTACGACATCGGCGCGGACGAGCGGCTGAGCTACAGCGCGACGAACGCCGACTTGTCCGTGAGCCTGACAGGCGTCTCGGTGGGAACGAACGCCATTACCAACAAGTCGGTGACCTGGTTCTCGGAGAGTGACACGAGTGCGGTGTTCAATATCGCCTTTACTTATGTGTCCAACAACCCGACTCAGGGCGCCCTCACCAACGCAACCGGGACACTGACTTTCAACAAGGTGGCCGACACTTACACGCTGAGCCTGACTGACGAGATTGAGAGCTTCAGCATCCTGAGGACATCAACCGCGCAGGGCTTTACCGGTTATGCGATCAACGGCACAACGCCGATCAACCAGCAACCGCCGGTCTCGGTGGCCAAACTGGCCGACGATTTCTTCGTGCAGTTCACTGGATTCGCCGAGGCAGGCGGTGGAACCGGAGCCGACAACATCAAAGCGGGTGGCGACAACGCCTTCACCCCCAACGAGCTGTTCTCTGCAGCGGCGTCCTGGGTGAGTGTTTCCGGGACTGCAGCAGGCGTGGCCGGTGACACGCTCCAGAAAGGCGAGGTGATGGATCTGGACTTCTTCACGGCCAATCCACTCGGGAACACCAATGCATTGCCCACAGAAACGAGCAAGGGGATTTACCTCAAGTTCGACGGCATCGGCAGCGAGGACCTGGTGATTGTGCTGAAGCTGGTCAATTCTGACGACCAACATATCACCCGGGCGATCATTGTCGATAGCCAAGACATCATCCTGAAAACCGCCTCGACTTCTGCCAATAACTTCCATCCGATTGCGAATCCCGCAGCGTACGGGATCGTGCTGGATCAGAACGACGGCGCGGTGATCATCGAGAGCAATGACTACAACTTTGGCGACGACAACTACTTGATCGAGGGCTTGCAGGTGCTGGTTTCGACCGAGGGTGTCACAGGGACCGGGTACAACCTCAACGGCAATGTCGGCGTCAACGGGGCAACAAGCATCAATGCCACGTTGACATTCGGGGACGAGGCTGGTGAGGGCGGCAAGAGCAACCCCCTGGAGACCGGCGAGGCAGGCTCATGGGACAGCGACGTCGTCAAGATCGTCGACATGGGCTTTGTGACCTCGTCGACACCGAACGCCCACCTGACCTTCGATGTGGTGGTGACGGATGCGGACGGTGATTCAACCGGCACCCAGACGCTGGACGTGACCATCGCCGGCGGCAAGACCTTCACCGGTGGGGCGGGTGTGGACACCTTCGACTTCAGCGGCCTGGATACCGATACCGATGGGGCGCTGTCCGCGGCGACAACCGTGATCTCCGGCGGCTTCGCCTCCGGCGTCGACACGCTCAACTTCACGACGGCAGGTTCTGGATCGAACTACACCGAAGTGTCGGCACCCGCTGCCAACCTGGCCGGATTCATCTCGGCCGCCGATACCGCGCTGAACGGCACGATCGACTACTACTTCGGCGTCGTTGGAGGCGACGGCTACCTGGCATTCGACGGCGACGGCAGTGGTATCACCAACATCATCCAGTTGGTCGGTGTGACCGACATCGCATTCACTGACATTGTCTAAACGCCACTGAGGGCCACGGCCTGGCTCCCACAAGGGGTCAGGCCGTTTTCATTGGACGGGGTTCAGTGCGAAGCCGCTGACGCCAGGCACATCCACGCCGCAAACAGCATCTGCTGCTGCAGCACATCAAAACTATTGGTTCAGGGTGTTTTGGGTCGGGCAGATGCTATTGCCGGGCTTGCCGGGCGCACAAGGACACGTTTGTCCCCTGCCCGATGACGGCGTGCGCCTTACCGTGGCGCGCACCAATCAGTCCGATTCCACCCAAGTGGCCTCGGGCGGTTCTTCGTTGTTAGTGAGCCCGTGCTTCTGCGCGTACATCAGCAAGTCGATACGGTTGATGAGATCAAGCTTTTGATAGATGTTGCTGAGGTGGTTGTGCACGGTGTGCTCGCTGATGCCCAAGCGCCCGGCGATGCACATGTATTTGGCGGACGGATCCCCCACGATGGCGCGAATCAGTTCCCTCTCGCGTAGCGTCAGCCGCGCCAGTTTCGCCCGCTCCGAATTGCATTTCAAGGGTATATGCCCGGTTGCGGCATAGCCGGAAAGCCCAACGGCCCAGGATCTGTTCAGTCCGATGTCGCGATGGTGGACCGTGACGATGGCGCGGATGATCGATTCCGTCGAGTCTTCTGCCATCACGATGCCGCGTGCGCCCGCTTCTATCGCCTGGGCAATAGGGATGGTTTCGTACAGGCCCTTGAGCACCAGCACTTTCATTTCGGCGCTACGGGCGAGTCCCGTGATGACCGCCAGCGGGTTCAGCGCATCCGGAAAGAAACTGAAAAAAATGACATCGGGACGCAACTGATCGGCAAGGTCCAGCGCATTGGTATAGGTGGTGGCCTGGCCGCTCACTTCCATCTGAGGCTTCCTGGCATTGATCAAGTCTTGAAGACCCATGAGAACGAGGGGACGACAATCGATCAGCATCACTCGTATTGTTTTTTTGTGGGTCGTCATATTTTCCTGACTCCCTTGAAGAATTAATGACCTCCCTCCCTTGGCCTTCCTGAATCAGCAGCTCGCTCACCTGCCCACCGTGATCGAAGGACAGATGCGAACGCCGACAGGCCTTAACGGTGCCTGCCCGGGTCTTCATTTTTTTGGGCCCCTTCCACTGGTTCGACAAGCAGGGGTTGCGGGCGTTTCCGAAAGCCGGGCAAAGCCATCGAGGCAACATAAATAGGAATAATCATCAATAGCTTGCGCATGATTGATGTGCTCCCTCGATCTGTTCAACTGAGTCTAGGCCAGACCAGCACTCTGCCAGCACACCCATCCGCCAGTCGTCGACTCACGCCTCATGCGGGTAGCCCGGCCGCTGTCAAAAACGCTCATTTATCCCTTTAAAATCAATATCTTAGGTTTGCATTGGCCGACTACGATCAAGGTCTGACCCCGATCGAAATCGTCAATTAACCGACAAATGGTTTGCACGCAGGCGTAACCGCGACATTGACGTCAATTTATCGGCGATACAGTGGGTGTTGCGGCAGGATCAGGGGGATATGAGGTTTTTGCTGGAGCTGCCGGAGCTCAACCAGCCATTAACGCTTTCGACACTTTCGGCAGGCAGCTTTCCCGCCCAACGATTGAGCGTGAGGACATTCGTGACGAATTCGTACTGTGTCTTGAGCAGATCACGACGCGCCCGGAATTCGTTGCGTACGCTGGTCAGTACATCGACGGCATTGACCATTCCGTAATCGAGCGCTTTCTCTGCGGCCACTCTGGACAGCTGTGCCGAGGCCAGGGCATTTCGGCTCGCACTGATCTTCTCTCCGCTCGAATTGGCGGTCAGGTAAGCGCTGGTGATCTCCTTGACCACCCGGCGCCGGATCGCTTCCAGTTCCTGCTCGGCGGTAATCTGATCCTGATAGAGCCCACGGACCCGCGCCGAGGTCGAGCCGCCGCTGTACAGCGGCACCTGCACGCCAATGCCGGCGACATAACTGTCGGTGCGTGGCGCCAGGGTATTGTTGTAGCCCTCGTTGGTCTGCTGCGCGCTGAGCGTAAGGCTCAGGGTCGGATAGTGCCCGCCCTTGCCGCTGCGCAAGGCTGCGCCCGCGGCTTCCACACCGCTCTCGTTGGCCTTGAGCGCCGGGTTTAGCGCTATACCCTCGCGCACCCAGGATTCCAGGCTCTGCGCTGAAACCCGCAGTTGCACGTCATCGCGAATCCGGTTGAGCTTCTCCTTGACCGGCCGGCCGACGATCTCCGCCAGTGCCTCGCGACTGATACTGGCCTGGTTCTGGGCATCCAGCTCCTGCGCTGCCAGCAAATCTACCCGGGCCTTGAGGTCGAGCTGATCAGTAATCATTGCCAGCTGCTTCTCGTACAACGCATTGACTCGGTCCAGACTCTTTTGCGTGGTTCGACGCTCCGCCCTCACCAACTCCAGTTCATCTTCGGCCGCCAACGCGGTGAAGTAACGCTGCGCCAGGTCCACTGTGGCCTCGGCCTGGGCATCCAGCGCTTGCGATTCGGATTGCCTGGCCAGGCTTTTGAATTTTTGGTAGTTCTCCCACGCGGTCTTGTTGTAGAGGTACTGACGCAGTACGAGGCTGTAATTTTCGCTATCGTAACTGCGCTGCACCAGGTCGTTCTCCTGATGAATCCGATTCGTCCCGGCGTTGAGCGATACCTGCGGGAACAGCGCACCCATAGCCTCGCGCTGATGCTCCTTACCCGCCTGCGCTTGCGCATAGGAGGCCAATACCCGCGGATCTTCCAGCCTCGACTCACGGTACAACTGCATGAGGTCGGTGGAAAATGTCGAGGCACTGACACCGGTCGGCGTGGCCGCAATGGTTTGCGCCAGAGCGGTACCCGCCGCAAGCATGAACACACCGCCCAGCAGAACTGCCGACGCGCTCATGGTCATTCCTCGATCATCGATTGAGCCATGGCATCGCGAGCAGGCTGCATCAAGTACTGCAACAACGTGCGTTGCCCGGTGATGATTAATACGTCCGCCGGCATCCCCGGCAACAGCTTGCGCTCACCCAAGGTGCGCACGCCCTCCTCGGTTACCCGCACCCGCGCCAGGTAATAGGCCGTCCCGGCCTTTTCGTTGACCAGCCGGTCAGCCGATACGCTGCTGACCTCGCCTTCGATCACCGGCGTGGTCGAGCTTTTGAACGCGCCGAAACGGATATCGGCCCGCTTGCCGATGCCGATACGATCAATATCCACCGGCGCCACCTGGGCCTCTATGACCAGCTCGGAAACCGATGGAACGATATCCAGCAGCGGCGTCGCCGGGCTTACCACACCACCGATGGTGTGCACGGTCATGCCAATCACCATGCCCGCGTCGGGTGCGCGGATGACAATACGACTGAGCCGGTCTTCCAGGGACGAGGTTTTCTCTTGCAGGTCGTACATCCGGGTCTGTACCTCGGCCAGCTCCTTGACCACCTCAGTATTGAAATCCTTGTCAATTTGCAGAATCTGCAACTGTGTTTCGTTGATCTGTAGACGGGTCTTGTTAATAGCGGAACGGTGATCAGCCACCTCCGACCTGAGCATCCCCAGCTTGCGTTCCTGATCGAGCAGACGTTGTTTGTCAACGAACCCTTGCTTGAGCAGGTCGGTCAATTCAACGATTTCACCGCTGTAGGATTTCTCCAGATGAACCTTGGCAGCAATCATCGATTCCAGTCCTTTGATCTGTTGACTCAACTGGCCAATGCGTTCGCGCAACACCGAGATCTGACCCAGCCGCGAGCCCTGCCGGGCGTTGAATACCTGAGTCTCGCCCTGACGCGCCTCCACTCCGCGCAGACTGTCCGGATCGGCTATCTCCCCAAAGCTGATCGCCGACAGTGTGTCGCGTTCGGCCCTGAGTCTTGCCTCCATGGCTCTTGTCGCGACCAACTGGCCTCGGCTTATCTCGTATTCGAAGCGCAACTGGGCATCATCAAGAATGATCAGCGGATCACCGCGCTTGACGATGTCACCGTCATGGACCAGTACCTCTTTGACGATGCCACCTTCAGGATGCTGGACCGTTTTGCGGTAAGTCTGCACGGTGACCACCCCCGGCGCGAAAGCGGCACCGTCCAGGGGCGCGAGCGCCGCCCAGGTGCCAAACAGGCCGAAGGTCACCCCTACAATACCAATGCCCAGGCGGCGTGCTTTACGATCAGATATCGGCAGGCCGGCGAAGCTTTCAATTTGACGACTGGGCATCGTAGGGTTCATCGGCATCGCCCTTGCTGGTTTTGACCGAAGCCATGGTGGCGCCTGCCGACATGGCGTGCTTTTGTGCCTGCTGTTTCTGCGCGAGTTCGGCGAGCACTTGCTCGCGTGGTCCATAAAGACTGATAGCCCCTGCGTTCATCACCATGAGCCGGTCCAGTTGCGACACGATGTTGGTTCGGTGGGTAATGACAAACAGGGTCGCGCCGCTCTGCTTGATCTGCTGGATGGCTGCCACCAGGGCGCGATCGCCGACTTCGTCAAGATTGGAATTGGGCTCGTCGAGAATAATCAGTCGCGGGTCGCCATACAGGGCGCGGGCCAGTCCGATGCGCTGGCGCTGCCCTCCCGACAGCGTGAGGCCTTCACTGCCAATGACCGTGTCGTAGCCATCGGGCAATTGCAAAATCATTTCGTGAACGCCAGCGGTCCTGGCAGCCTGAATGACTTTTACCGAGTCGACCTCGGCGAAGCGGGCAATGTTCTCGCTGATGCTGCCTTCGAACAGCTCAATGTCCTGGGGCAAGTAACCTATATACGGTCCAAGTTCATCTTTATCCCACGCGCTGATGTCCGCGCCATCGAGCCGGACCACGCCTTGCAGCGGTGCCCATACCCCCATCAATGCCCTGGCCAGGGTCGATTTGCCCGCGGCACTGGGACCGATGATGCCGACAACGCAGCCGGCAGGTACGCTGAAACTCATGTTGTTGATGATCGGGGTTCTCGAACCAGGTGCCGATACGACCAGATTCTCCACCTGCACGTGACCCTGAGGCGCAGGCAATGACATACGCTCGGGCTGGGCCTGTTGTTTGTCGAGGATGTCGTTGAGACGACCGTATTGCGAGCGAGCCGCAATAAAGCCCCTCCAACTGCCGATGATCAGATCGATGGGGGCCAATGCACGCCCTAGCAGCACGGCCCCGGCAAACACCAGGCCTGCCCCCACTTGATGGTCCACGGCCAGGTAGGCCCCCAGGCCAAGGATCAGTGATTGCACCAGGATCCGGAAGGTCTTGGAAAGCGTGCTGATTATGGCACCTCTGTCGCTCGCCTGGGCCTGCAGCAACAGGACGTTTCTTTGACGATGCCCCCAACGGTCCATCAGGGTTTCAAGCATGCCCATGGACTCGATGACTTCAGCGTTGCGCAGATTTTTTGTGGTGTAGAGCGTCGCGCCGATATGTTCCTTGTTCGCCTGGGCCAGCGTCGGCCCCGTCAGCCTCTCATTGATAAACGCGAGCATTAACAACAGCAGCGCACTGCCCGTCGCTACCCAGCCAAACCAAGGGTGAAACATGAACATCACGGCGATGTAGATAGGCAACCAGGGCGCATCGAAAAAGGCGAACAACCCATTACCGGAGAGAAACTGTCTCAAACCCGTCAGGTCGTTGAGCGACTGGGCCGAGGCATCCATACCACCGCTGTCCAGCGCCCGCTTGAAACTGGCCTTATAGACCTGGCGACTCAGCAACACATCCAGTCGGGTACTGACCCGAACCATGATGCGCGAACGGATCCATTCCAGGGAGCCGAGCGTGATGATCAGCCCGGTCATGATCAGCGTCAGCATTGCCAGGGTTGTCAGGCTTCCGCTGGTCATCACTCGCCCATACACCTGAAGCATATAGAAGGTGGGAACGAGCATGAGCGCGTTGATGAAAAGGCTGAAAAAACCAACAGAAATAAAGCTGTCTCTACAGGCTTTCAACGCATTTTTCAGGCTGTTTTCAGGTGTGCTCCGCATTGAAACCCCTGCTCGCAAAAACCATCTTCTGGAGCTTAGATCATGCCGAACGACTGTGTGCAGCAAATGGCCGGATCGCCTCCTCCCCCACAACGACCCGGCAGTGAGGGGCGCAAGCGATCGGCGACGAAGCCAGGATGCTCTATAACGTGCTGTCGCCCTTATCACGGGCTGGAGAGAGGTTTCTGGTGCAGGTTATTGGCCAAATAGCGGATTGCCAGGCAGGCGCGTCGTGCGCCTTCCTTCGCTTATGGCAATCCGATAGTCGGCACCGACAGGCCGGACTTCGTCGACCACATGGGTGGCGGAGGCTCAGAGGAAGGCGGTCAAGTCACGCACTGCGACAAAATGCGTCGCAGTGCGTAGCCCTCGCTGGCTGACGGGTGCCAGCCGTTTACAGATCGGTGATTTCCTTATGGCGTGGTACCAGCGCCTTCATGACGCTCCATGCCACCAGATAGGCCAACGCACAAATGGCAAACATGATCATGTAGCCGGTATGAATATCGCCGATCAGTTTGTAGTGATCGATCACCCAACCGCCGATCTTGGTCATCACTACGCCGCCCAAGCCACCTGCCAAACCGCCGATACCGACCACCGAAGCGATGGATTTTTGCGGAAACATGTCAGACACCGTGGTGAAAATGTTGCACGACCATGCCTGGTGCGCCGACGCGCCCACGCCAATCAGCAGCACCGGCACCCAGAAACTGATGTAACCCAATGGCTGCGCCAGTAACACCAGCAACGGAAAGAATGCGATTACCAGCATGGCTTTCATGCGACCGTCATACGGCGCGTCACCGCGTGACATGAAATAGCTGGGGAACCAGCCGCCGCCGATACTGCCGATCATGGTCATGCTGTACAGCACGGCCAGCGGCATCACGATGGCCTGGCCTTTCATGCCGTATTGCGCCGACAAATAGGTGGGAAGCCAAAACAGGAAGAACCACCACACGCCGTCGGTCATGAATTTACCGAAAGCAAAAGCCCACGTCTGGCGGTAGGTCAGCAATTTGAACCAGGATACTTTTTTGTCGGCAACACCCGGTACCGGGCGAGTAACCGCCTGAACGACCTGGTCGCTGCGGATGTAGGCCAGTTCCTGCGCCGAGAGGCGTTTTTGCTGCTCCGGCTTCTCGTACAGCGCAATCCATACGCCCACCCAAACGAAGCCCAACATACCGATCACGATGAAAGCCGCTTCCCAGCCCCACAGACTGGCGATCAGCGGCACGCAGATCGGTGCCAGGATCGCGCCCACATTGGCACCGGAATTGAAAATGCCGGTGGCGAAGGAACGCTCTTTCTTCGGAAAGTATTCTGCGGTGGCCTTGATTGCGATCGGGAAGTTGCCCGCTTCGCCTATCGCCAGCACGGCGCGCGACACCATGAAGCCTGCGATCGAAACCGGAATCATGGCAATGCCGAGCGCACTGCTCACGGCACCTATCCCCTCACCCATCGGTACCGCAAAGGCGTGCATGATCGCGCCGGTCGACCAGATGCAGATCGCTACCACATAGGCGGTCTTGGTGCCGATCTTGTCGACCACGCGACCGGCGAACAGCATGGAAATCGCGTACACAAACTGGAAAACAGAGGCGATGTTGGCGTAATCGCTATTGCTCCAGCCAAACTGCGTCGATAGATCCGGCGCCAACAGGCTCAATACCTGGCGGTCGAGGTAATTGACGGTAGTGGCAAAAAACAACAGCGCGCAGATAGTCCAGCGATAGTTGCCGACGGCTTGGCCGATTCGCTGAGCATTGATGGGCTCGTTCAGATTCATGGCATCACTTTATTGTTGGATTAGGGTGATGAAGTCTCGGTTTTAAGCGAGATCAATGGGTCGTAGAGCATCGCCACAACGCGATGGGGCCGCGCCAAGGCCATTCAGACTCCTGGGTGTTTGCGATTAACTTGAGTAATCATCAGGTGCAACGATGCGCATGTAATCGGAGTGCTGCGCGCAGATGCCGGCAGCCAGGATTGCATCTTTGGAAGGGGCGTTTAGGGAGGTGGGAAAACAGGCTGAGTTCATGATGGGGGCCGACACTTTTTTTATTGTTAAGGGTTGAGCAGCCGATTAATCGTCTGTCGTCGTACAACTGTGCTTTTTATATCGATACCCCTACCCCGCTGTCAATCTGAAAAATGGCCGTCTGTCTCAAGGAGACACCGGCCAATATCAGGATTAAATCAAGAGAACCAGGGAAACGCTGGCCGATGGACCTTCAATTTCCCGGTATGACGGCAAGGTACCGGGTTCAACCATAGTCATACGATCACTTGCGCTCCACCTCCTTATGGCAGTGACTTTCCCTCAGTGGCCCTGCACGGTCCACGCCACAAGTCGGGCAACCAATGGGCGCACGACGAGCACGCAGATGAATGCCGAAGGCATTGCCACCCGGTACGCATTCATCACATTTTCCATGTAATGTTCACCTATTCCGAATTCCGCTAGGGTGATGACGAGACACATGAGAAACGCCATGATCGTTGCCATGTAAAGAGCAAAGACGTAAGGCGTGGCATGTTTAGGCAAGCGAAAACGCACGGTATTTTTAGCTGTTCTATCGGACATCGATTTAAGCCTTGTCAATCTTGAGTGGCGAAAGAGCGGCTAACCTAGCAAGCTGCCAAACGCACCGGTAGACGCGTTGCGCTTGAATCTTTCTTAAGCAAAATCAACGAATCGAGCATGAGGGCCCGATGGATATTCTTGGTTTGATCAATACCTATATCCGTGTGGTAGAAAACGGCAGCATCGCGGCGGCGGCCCGTGCCCAAGGCATGAGCGCCGCAGCGGTCAGCCAGAGCATCACGCGACTCGAAGCCCACTTGGGCGTGCGCCTGCTCTCTCGTACAACCCGAAGAATGGCGCTCACCGAAAGCGGCACTCGCTATTTCGAGAAAGTGCGCCACATCCCGGGCGATATCGATCTCGCCTCGCAAGCTGCCACGGTCGCCACCAAACCGCAGGGGCCGCTTTGCATCGCCACCACCGCGGCATTTGGTCGGCATGTACTCGCGCCATTAATGCCCGCGTTCAAGGACGCCTATCCGCGCATCGACATCGAACTGATCAATACGGATCGCAGCGTTGATCATCGGCTGGAGGGCGTCGACGTCAGTATCCGCATCGAAGCGCAACTGAACGATCAGCTCATTGTCCGGCATATCGCTTCGTTTCCTTTCGTATTCTGCGCGGCGCCCGCGTATCTCGACCGCGCGGGCATACCGACAACACCTGAGGAGCTGAAGCAACACACTTGCCTTGTCTTTCGCTATCCAACGGATGGTCGTTTTCTGCCCTGGACCTTTGTACTCAACGGCAGCCGCTTCGAGGCCAAAGTCAACCCGGGCTTCATCTGCGATGACATCGATACTATCGCGCAGATTGCTGTAAACAGCGGCGGGATCGCACGTCTGGCGAGCTTTATCGCTCAACCATTGATCGACAACGGCCGCCTTCTACCGTTGTTCGAGCCGGGCAGTCGCAACGCAGCTTGCGCGGAGCCTGAGCCGATGCACATCTATGCCTGCGTCACCGAGCGATCGGCTTTGAATGCAAAGGTGCGCGCGTTCATCGATTTTCTTGAACGAGCGATGCAAAGCCAATCGCATGTTCTCGCCTGAGCCGCACGACGAGTTCAACTCAATCCGCGGCGATCTGCGCGCCTTCCTTGCGCGGCTCGGCACTGAAAAACAGGACTTTAACCACGATGACCAACACGGCCAGCGCGGCAAATAACAAACCGCTGTATAGGGTGCCCTGCAAGCCCATGCGTGCCAGGAACCACCCACCCGTAGTTGATCCAATGGTCACCCCAAGGTTGATGAACGAGATATAAATGCCGGTGGCGAATTCGGGCGCTTCCGGCGCTTCGGAGGTCAGCCATATCTGCGTGACGATCAGCCCGCTGGTATGGGTCGCGCCCCAGATCACCGCGATAACCAGCATGGTCATCAGGGACGGGCCGGCGAACAGGTACAACAGCCCATAGGCACTGGCCAGCAGGATCGGGTGCAAGAGGGTTGTCCGAACCATGTTCCGCCCGATCAGCTTGCCGGCATACAAATTGCCCGCGACGCCGCCAATACCGAAAACCACCAGCAGGATGCTGATCATCTGCGCGCTCATGCCCGCTTCCTTGGCCAGATACTCGGCTGAGTAGCTGTAGACGGAAAACATCGCGGCAAAAATCAGCGTCGAGGCGGTGATGTTCAGCCAGAGCGGGAACTTGCGCAGAATGGCCAGTTGCTCTTTATAGGAAACCCGCTGTTTGTCGGGCGCGTCCGGCAGCTTGGCAATGATCCCCAGACCGGCAATGCAGTTGACCACGGCGCAGAACAGAAACGACGCTTCATAGGAAAACTGCGCCGCGATCAGCGTCGTCAACGGCACCCCCAACACCATGCCCATGCTGGTGCCGACAAAAGCCTTGGCGGCGGCGCGGGTCGACTCCTGCGGTGGGTACAGCGAAACGGCAGCGACAAAGGCCAGGGAAAAGTACACGGGGTGAAACAACGCAGGGATGATCCGCAGCACCATCAGCGATTCAAAGTTGGGTGCGTAGGCCGATAGCACGCTGGTGCCGGCAAAAATGAACAATGCAATCGTCAGGATCTTCTTGCGATTGAAGCGCGACAGCAGCAAGACCATAACCGGGCCGAAGACCGCAATGATCAGCGCAAACAGCCCCACCAACAGGCCGGCCTGGGACGCACTGATCGCGAAGCGCTCGATGATCACCGGAAGAATTCCGACCACGCCAAACTCAATGGTGTAAACGCCAAACAGACCTAGAGCGAGAAAGTAGATCGGATGGAGCATTTTCATGAGTCTGACTCCAGCGTGACCACGACTTTGTTGCGGTCACTGTTATTCGCCCCATAAACGGCGTTGCACAGGTCGACGGTAAATTGTCCGAACATGCCTTCGAAGGCGGTATTGGTGAAGGCAACGACCGTCAATTGCTCGGCCGGGTCGACAAACCAGGAGTGTCCATAGGCACCGCCCAATCGCCAGCTGCCCACCGACTCGGCCGTCTGGGCGGCGGCCGGGTCCTTGAGCACGGTAAAGCCCAGACCGAAGCCGCGACCGGGCCAGTTTTCCAGTTCGAGCTCGCCGGTCTGGTTGGTGGCCAATTCTTCCACCAGCGCTTCAGGCAACAACGGCGCCCCGCCTTTGCGCAGGGTTTCGAGCAACTGGAGGAACTCACCGGCACTGCCGATCAATCCCGAACCACCGGAGTTAAAAGCCTGTGGGTCGAGGGCCCGGCTCGGCTCCAGCTTGATGCCGGCGGTGCCTTCGAAAACCGGCACCACTTCCAGCTCTTTCATGCGCCGCGGCTGTGGCTGATCGTTCAGGTACGCCGGGCTCAGGCGGCTGGCGTCGGACACGCTGAAACCGATATCGCGCAAACCCAGTGGCTTGGCGATCAGCGCGTCGATTGCGGCGGCCAGCGAGGTGCCAGTGACCGCAGCAATCACGCCGCCCAAGACATCGGTCGCAATCGAATAACCCCACGAACTGCCCGGTTTGTACAACAAGGGCGCGTGGCTCAGACGACGCAGATTTTCTTCTAGCGTCAGGTTGCTGCGCTCCATGCCATCGGACACACCGGCGTCACGATAAGGACCACCCTGATCGCTTTCCAGAAAACCATACGTGAAGCCGGCGGTATGGCTCAGCAATTGACGCACCGTGATCGTCGCTGGCTGGCCGTCGCTCAGGGTCGGCTTGAAGTAAGGCAGCCAGCGGCTGATGTCGTCATCCAGGTTGAGTTTGCCCTGGCCGATCAGCGCCAGTGCCGCCACCGAAACGATTGGCTTGGATACCGAAGACAGCCGAAACAAGGCATCCTCGCGCATCGGTAACTGCGTCTCGCGGTCGGCCAACCCTGCCGCGCGCTGGTAAATGAGCTTGCCGCGGTGAGCCACCAGCACCACTGCGCCTACCAGGCGCTGATCGTGCAAGGTCTGCTCCAGCACCGCGTCGATGCGCGAGCGTAGAGACTGTGATGGGCGGAGCGGTTCGTTGACTGACATTGGCGGGCCTGAATAGTTGGAAGAATGACTCGATGTCTCGAGGATAGAGGGGGCCGTTGTCAGGAAACAGAGGCTACAATTCCGAGGTCCACGGACCTTTTTGTCCGCAATCAAAGGAGTGAGTGTTGGATAAGCTCAATGGCATCACGGTGTTTGTGCAGGTCGCCGAAAGCCGCAGTTTTGTTGGAGCCAGTCGTTTGTTGGGGATCTCCGCCTCTGCGGTGGGCAAGAGCATCGCGCGCATGGAAGAGAAACTCGGCGCACGCCTGTTCCATCGCAATACCCGCAGCATCAACCTGACCAGTGAAGGCTCGTTGTTTTTGGAGCGCTGCCGCCGGGTGCTCAACGAACTGGAAGCCGCCGAGCAGGAACTCTCCAGTTTCAGCGAGACACCGCGAGGCAAACTGCGCATCAGCCTGCCGCTGCTGGGCAACGTTCTGTTTATGCAGCTCTCACGATTCATGCAGCACTATCCAGAAATCCAGCTGGAACTGGACTTCACCGATCGGCTGGTGGATGTAGTCGAGGAAGGTTTTGACGCCGTGGTGCGCACTGGCCAGTTGCACGACTCCCGGTTAATGGCCAGGAAACTCGACAGCTTCAGCTTCTACCTCGTCGGCGCCCCCAGTTACTTTGCGAGCCACGGCTACCCACAGAATGTCGAGCAACTGCAGGAGCACCACTGTCTGCATTACAAACTGCCCTCCACGGGCAAACTGGAAAAATGGCCACTGTCGGGGCTTGCCGAAGGTACTGAGTTGAAAGTACCGGCCACGATGGTCTGCAATAATCTTGAAATGCTGATCCACATGGCCCGCCAAGGCCTGGGCATCGCCTGCGTCCCGGAGTTTGCGGTACGCGAGGCACTGGCGGCCGGAGCGCTGGTGTCGATACTGGACGACAAAGTGCTGCGCACACTGAACATCCAGGTGGTATGGCCGTCGAGCCGCTACCTGACGCCAAAGTTACGAGCGTTTATTGACTTTGTTTGTGATGGCGCAACGGCGGACCTCAGAAGTGGCAACGCAGCGGTAAGCGGTTGAGGCGTTACAGGACCGGTGTTCAGCGTCATGGCACGGAGGAACTGCTCGCGGGTCTGCGCATTGCGAGCAAGCGCAATTCATGAATCAGTTGCCTCCGATGCCTGAAACCGCGCCCGATACCGCCCCGGGCTCTCCCCCGTCCACTTCTTGAACGCGCGATGGAACGCGCTCGGCTCCTGAAATCCCAACTGCTCGGCAATATCGCTGATGCTCGCCTTGCTCTGGCGCAACCGTTCAAACGCCACCGCGCGCCGCACTTCATCCTTGATCTCCTGATACGAACAGCCTTCACGTCCTAGTTTGCGGCGAAAGGTGCTGGGGCTCAGGTGCTGTTCCAGGGCGAAGGCTTGTAAGGTCGGCCATTCGCTGTAATGGCTGTGGCGCAGACGCTGATGAACCTGCGAGGTCAGCCCATGCTGGTTGCGGAAGCGGATAACCAGCCATTGCGGTGCGGTGCGTAAAAACACTTTTAACGAAGCAAGGTCTTGAATCACCGGCAGGCGCAGGTAGTGACTGGCGAACTCGATTTCGGTGCGTTCGGTGCCAAAGGTCAGGTTGGGCCCCCACAGCATGGCATCATCACGCAGCGACAAACGCTGATGACGAAAGTCAGCCCGATCGATCGGAATGCGCCGCCCACCCAGCCAGCACAGCAGGCTGATCATCAACACCAGAAACGTTTCTTCGCCCAACCGGCTGACCTCGTTGCTTTGCGCACGGGTCTGCAAGCTGATGACAGCACGCTTGCCACGCACGCTCAACGTGCCGCGAAAATCACGCAGGAACAGGGCGAAATTGGCCAGGCACTGACGCATGGCTTTTTCCAGCGTCGGCTCCTGAATCAATGCCCGACAGATCAAGGCAAAACTGCCCGGCGGCATTCCATGGGAGTCCAACTGGAAAAATTCGTCGTTCAACTCACGAATCTGCACCAGCCACAACGCGGCGAAAGCCGTGGCCGGCACCCGTGCCGTCGGCTGGTCCATCAGTGCCGGATCAATTCCCACTTGTTCAAGCACTGACCGCAGACGCTGTGGTTCTTCACGTAGTGCATGGATCATGGGGTACATGAAGTAAACCGCCACCGAATCCGTTTCCCGCATTTGAATGCCTCTCTCGTCACATCTGAATATGGCAAAAAACGCCATCACCCTTGAACAGTTTTGGCATAGGCCAGTGGCGCTGCTGATTCTAGACTCGTGCCCAACAAAAAAGACCTATTCAGAGAGCCAACATGAACCATTCCGATATTTTTGTAGTGAGCGCCGTTCGTTCTGCCATCGGCAGTTTTGGCGGTTCACTCAAGGATGTGCCGCCTATTCAGTTGGCAACCGACGTTTGCCGCGCCGCCATCGAACGTTCAGGCCTGGCGCCCGAGCACATCGGTCATGCCGTGATGGGACATGTGATCCCGACCGAGGCACGTGATGCCTACATCTCCCGAGCCGTAGCGATCAATGCCGGCCTGACGAAAGAGACGCCCGCCTTCAACGTCAACCGCCTGTGCGGTTCGGGTTTGCAGGCGATTGTCAGTGCCGCGCAAAGTTTGATGCTGGGGGATGCAGGCGCTGCACTGGCAGGCGGCGTCGAGTCCATGAGCCGAGGCGCGTACTTGTTGCCACAGGCGCGCTGGGGCGCACGCATGGGCGACATGCAGGCCATCGACTACATGCTTGGGGTACTGCAAGACCCGTTTGCCGGTTTCCACATGGGTATCACCGCTGAAAATATCGCCGAGCACTATGGCATCACGCGTCAGGCCCAGGATGAATTGGCGCTGCTCAGCCAGCAGCGTGCTGCCCGGGCGATTGCCGAAGGGCGTTTTGCCGGGCAGATCGTGCCGATCGAAATTGAAACCCGCAAAGGGACGGTTACGTTTGCGACGGATGAGCATGTGCGGGCCGAGGTCAACGCCGAGCAATTGAGCCGTATGAAACCCGCCTTCAAAAAAGACGGTAGCGTCACCGCCGGCAACGCGTCCGGCCTCAATGATGGTGCCGGCGCACTGATCATGGCCACGGGCCAGACTGTTCAGGAACAAGGCCTCAAGCCTATGGCTCGACTGGTCGGTTATGCCCACGCAGGCGTTGAACCGTCGATGATGGGACTGGGACCGATTCCCGCCACCCGCCTGGTGCTTAAGCGCGCCGGCCTGACCGTTGCCGACCTTGATGTGATCGAGTCCAACGAAGCCTTCGCTGCCCAAGCCTGTGCCGTAGCGCAAGAACTGGGCTTCGATCCACAGAAGGTCAACCCCAACGGTTCGGGCATCTCGCTGGGCCATCCGGTGGGCGCCACTGGCGCGATCATCGCCACCAAAGCGATTCACGAACTGCATCGCTGCCAAGGCCGTTATGCCCTGGCGACCATGTGCATCGGCGGCGGCCAAGGCATCGCCGTGTTGTTCGAGCGGGTTTGATAAGGGCATGCGCATGAATCTTCAGAACATTGGCGTCATCGGCGCCGGCACCATGGGCAATGGCATCGCGCAAGTCTGCGCCCTGGCCGGCTTCAACGTGACATTGATCGACATTGCCGAGAGTGCCTTGCAAAAGGCAATTGCGACCGTCGATAAAAACCTTGATCGGCAGGTCGCCAAAAACACGCTGACGCCTGAGCAAAAGCTCGCTGCCCTCGACAAGATTCGCACCAGCACCGATTACAACAGCCTGCAAAACGTGCAGCTGGTGATTGAAGCCGCCACCGAAAATCTCGACCTGAAACTGCGCTTGCTGCAACAAATCGCCGCGCAGGTCAGCGCTGACTGCGTGATCGCCTCCAACACGTCGTCGCTGTCCATTACGCAGCTCGCCGCCAGTGTGAGCCAGCCTGAACGTTTCATCGGTCTGCACTTTTTCAATCCGGTGCCGGTGATGGGCCTCATCGAAGTGATTCGTGGCCTGCAAACCAGCGATGCCACCCACGCCCTGGCGCTGGACATGGCGACCACTCTCGGCAAAACCGCGATCACCGCCGGCAACCGTCCGGGTTTCGTGGTCAACCGGATTCTGGTGCCGATGATCAATGAAGCGATCCTGGTGTTTCAAGAAGGCCTGGCCAGCGTCGACGACATCGACGCCGGCATGCGCCTGGGCTGCAACCAGCCGATCGGCCCGCTGGCGTTGGCGGACCTGATCGGCCTGGACACCGTGCTGGCAATCCTTGAAGCCTTCTATGACGGCTTCAACGACAGCAAATACCGCCCCGCTCCACTGCTCAAGGAAATGGTCGCCGCCGGTTACCTGGGACGCAAAACGGGGCGTGGCTTCCATGTCTATGCCTGAGCGGTGCTCACGCTTCGCCGAATACCGGGACAAGGTGCTGGAGCTCTTTGCCAGCAAGGGTTTCGGTCAAGTCGGCATGCGTGAGCTCGCGACCTGCCTGGGGCTCGCCCCGGGCTCGCTGTATTACCATTACCCCAGCAAGCAGCACCTGCTGCTCGACCTGATCGAGGAGTTTTACGAAGAGCTGCTGGCCACGTTGGGGCGCATCGAACAAACGGCCCCGGCAAAACGCGACAGACTCAATCAATTGATTCGCGCGCACCTGAATCTACATCAGGAAATGCCCTGGCATTTTCGTCTGGTGGAGCGCGACAGCGGCTGCCTGAATGAAGAGCAGCAGCAACGGGTCCGGCAGCTGCGCGAGCAGTACGAACGCAAGTTGCTGCTGATACTGCGCATCCGCCCCCGGTTCAGTGAACAGGGCGTGTTGGCCGCCGGTCATGCCATTGCCGCCCTGCTCAACAGCGCGCCCAGTTGGCTGACGCACTATTCGCTGGATGAACAAGAGCGCGATAATCTGCTGGAAAACATGGTGAGTGGCGCCATCGAGCGATTACTGGCGCCAGGTGATAAGCCGCGCCTGGCCAGTGTGATCAAAAAACAGGACGTGTATCCACGGTCGCAAGACCCCATGCAATAAAATCCCGCACCGGGATTGGCACAACAGATGACGCACAAACAAAAACGCCGCTCAATGAGCGGCGTTTTTGTGTTTGGAGCGAAATACAAGATTCACCTGTATTTCGCACGCCTCAGGCGTTTCAGCTCCAGGGACGGTCTCCATTCTCGTCCTTGATGCGGGTCGGCAGACCCATCACATCCAGCGCCTTGAGGAACGGCTCGGCCGGTAGCTCCTCGACGTTGGCCATGCGTTGCACATCCCATTCGCCACGGGCGACCAACAGGGCGGCCGCCACAGGTGGCACGCCAGCGGTATAGGAAATGCCCTGGCTGTCGGTTTCGGCAAAGGCTTCTTCGTGGTCGGCGACGTTGTAGATGAACACTTCGCGCGGCTGGCCATCCTTGGTGCCTTTGACCAGGTCGCCAATGCAGGTCTTGCCGGTGTAGCCGGGAGCCAGCGAGCTCGGATCAGGGAGCACGGCCTTGACCACTTTCAGCGGCACGACTTCCAGGCCTTCAGCGGTTTTGACCGGTTGCTCGGAGAGCAGGCCGAGGTTCTTGAGTACGGTGAACACATTGATGTAGTGCTCGCCAAAGCTCATCCAGAAACGCACGTTGGGCACGCCGAGGTTCTTGGACAGGGAGTGCACTTCATCGTGGCCGGTCAGGTACAGGTTCTGCGCCCCTACGACTGGCAGGTCGTCGGTGCGTTTGACTTCGAACATCGTGTTGCTGGTCCACTGACTGTTCTGCCAGCTCCACACTTGTCCGGTGAATTCGCGGAAGTTGATTTCCGGATCGAAATTGGTGGCGAAATACTTGCCATGGGAACCGGCATTGACGTCGAGAATATCGATCGAATCAATACGGTCGAAATACTGTTGTTGCGCCAACGCTGCATAGGCGTTGACCACACCCGGGTCGAAGCCCACACCGAGGATGGCGGTGATGTTCTTCTCTTTGCATTCCTCGAGGTGCTTCCACTCGTAGTTGCCGTACCAGGGCGGCGTCTCGCAGATTTTGCCCGGTTCTTCGTGAATGGCGGTGTCCAGGTAGGCCACGCCGGTATCGATGCAGGCACGCAGCACCGACATGTTGAGGAAGGCAGAACCGACGTTGATGACGATCTGCGATCCGGTTTCGCGGATCAGCGCCTTGGTCGCCTCGACATCCATAGCGTTCAGCGAGAAGGCTTTGATGTCAGCGGGCTCTTTGAGGCTGCCCTTGGCCTTGACGCTGTCGATGATGGCCTGGCATTTGGAGATGTTGCGCGACGCGATAGCAATACGACCGAGTTCATCGTTGTGCTGCGCGCACTTGTGGGCCACCACCTTGGCGACACCTCCTGCACCAATGATAAGCACGTTCTTCTTCAATTTTTCTCTCTCTCCTTCTCTGCCAGCTTACGAAAGGCTGGACATGTAGTCGTTGAAACCAAACTCACGAACCACCTCGACACTACCGTCGAGTTGTTTCACTACGATGGACGGCATTTTCAGGCCGTTGAACCAGTTCTTCTTGACCATGGTGTAACCCGCCGCGTCGACGAACGACAGCCGATCACCGATGGCCAAGGGACGATCAAATTGATACTCGCCGAAAATGTCGCCGGCCAGGCAGGATTTGCCGCACACCATGTAGGTGTGTTCGCCCTCGCTGGGCGCCAACTTGGCATTCAGGCGATAGATCAGCAGATCGAGCATATGCGCCTCGATGGAGCTGTCCACGACGGCCAGGTGCTTGCCATTGTAGAGAGTGTCGAGCACGGTGACTTCCAGCGAGGCGCTCTGAGTAATGGCGGCTTCACCCGGCTCCAGGTAGACCTGCACACCGTATTTCTGCGAGAAGGCCTTGAGCCGCGCGCAGAACTCGTCGATCGCGTAGCCTTCACCGGTGAAGTGAATGCCGCCGCCCAGGCTGACCCATTCGACCTTGTGCAGCAGATGGCCGAACCGCTCTTCGATGGTGCTCAACATTTGGTCGAACAGGCCGAAGTCGGCGTTCTCGCAGTTGTTGTGGAACATGAAGCCCGATATCTGCTCGATGACTTGCTCGATCTTCACCGGATCCCACTCACCCAGACGGCTGAACGGCCGCGCCGGATCGGCCAACAGGTAATCCGAGCTGCTCACCTGCGGATTGACCCGCAGACCGCGCACCTTGCCGGCTGAAGCCTCGGCGTAGCGCTGCAGCTGGCCGATGGAGTTGAAGATGATCTTGTCGCAGTTGTCGAGCATCTCCTCGATCTCGTCGTCGGCCCAGGCCACGCTGTAGGCATGGGTCTCGCCAGCGAACTTCTGTCGACCGAGCTTGAGCTCGTAGAGCGACGACGACGTAGTGCCGTCCATGTATTGCTGCATCAGGTCAAACACCGACCAGGTGGCGAAGCACTTGAGTGCCAGCAGGGCCTTGGCCCCGGACTGTTCGCGCACATAAGCGATCTTCTGCATGTTCGCCAGCAGCTTTTGTTTGTCGATGAGGTAGTACGGCGTCTTGATCATTTCGAGGCCTCCGGCAAGGCCAGCCAAAAAAAGGATGCGCATTGTGCCTTCACTGGCAACTTATCGAAAGAGCAGAGAGCGCAGTTTGCCGAGCCGTCCTTGATTGGATCCAGAAGCCAGCGTCAGCGGCAGCTCAAACGGCGGCTGCTTTCTCGAACACAATGCAGTACTTCATCGCTCGGGAAGTATCGACGCTATTTCGGTTTCAGATGCTGACTTTATTGCGTACCGGATCGTTCAGGGTTTCAGAATTTTGATACTGGCGAACGTTGATTCATCACGAGCCTGATCCAGCAAACTCATCGGCCTTGCCATTGGCAACGCCTGTACAACCGGCCTTGATGTCACTTGCGGTTGCGTTTGCGTCGCCAAGCGCTCATCGCTGGGTGGAATGCCGAAATACTCGCGATAGCACTTTGAAAAATGGGGTGTGGACACAAAGCCACACACCACCGACAACTCTACTATCGAAATCGGCGTTTGCTTGAGTAACTGACGAGCGCGGATCAGACGCAGCTTGAGGTAGTAGCGTGATGGGGAGGAATGCAGGTATTTCTGGAATAACCGCTCCAGCTGTCGACGGGACAAACTGACAAAGTTCGCCAGTTCGTCGAGGTCGATCGGCTCTTCCAGATTGGCCTCCATCAAGGCGACGATTTCCTGCAATTTCGGTTGGTGGGTACCAAGCATGTGTTTAAGGGGCACGCGTTGATGATCCTGTTCGTTGCGGATTCGCTCGTAGACGAACATGTCGGAGATGGCTGCTGACAGTTCATGACCATGATCGCGACTGATCAAGTGCAGCATCATGTCCATTGGCGCGGTGCCACCGGAGCTGGTGAAGCGGTCTCGGTCAAGGGTGAATAGACTGGAGCTGAGGTTCACTCGCGGAAATGCTTCCTGCATGGCCGCCAGAAACTCCCAGTGCACACTGCAATCGAAGCCATCGAGCAAGCCTGCCTGGGCCAAGGCCCAACTACCTGTGCACACGCCCCCTATCCGCTTCGCGCGCCGCGCCTGGGCTCGCAACCAGGTAATGTGCTCACGGGTCACCGCGCTTTGAATGCCAATGCCACCGCAGACGATCACAGTATCCAGTATCGGTGCGTTATTGATCGCCGCATCCGGAGTGATCGGCATGCCATCGCTCGCCCACACCCGCTCGCCCCCAAAGCTGAAGGTGTGCCAGCGGTACAGCTCTTGTCCGGTCAACTGATTGGCCATTCGCAGAGGCTCAATGGCAGATGCCAAAGAGATCAGCGTGAACTGGTCCAGCAGCAAAAAACCAATGGTTTGCAGAGGAACGGCCTTGGAGGTGTCGTATGCCATCGATGTTTTTCTCGCAGTGAGCGGCAATGGCCCGTGGCGCTGGCGGCGTTAACCGCCCCGCCACTGCTGGCGCACTGAAAAGATCGCAAGCAGGTTTATGCTGATATGGCTGCTATGCACTTTCCGCCGACACTGCACTGCGCGGCTGCCCATGCTGACGCGCGGTCACAAGGCCGATAAAGGAAATCACCAGTGCCAGGCCGATGGTCGAAGAAACTTCCATACGGTGCTCAGGCGTCACCATCATCACCGCCAACGCTGCGCAGATGAAGGCGATGACCAACCAGGTAAGCCAGGGGAACAACCACATTTTGAAGGTCAGCGTGACATTCTGCCGAAGCAGAATCTTGCGCATGCGCAGTTGCGACACTGCGATAACCAGGTACACCAGCAAGGCAATGGCGCCGGAGCTGGCGAGCAGAAACTGAAACAGTCCGGCGGGCATGAAGTAGCTGAACAAGGTCACGCCGGCACCCAGTACGGTGCTGGCGATCACCGCTGCCCTCGGCACGCCATCCGACGACGTCACCTTCAGCGGCTTCGGTGCATCACCGCGTTTGCCCAGCGAAAACAACATGCGCGAGGCAATATAGATCGACGAGTTCATGCAGCTGGCCACGGCAATCAACACCACCACATCTACCATTAACTTGGCGTGGGGAATGTTCATCAGCTCCAACGCTCGCTGGTAAGAGCCCACCGACGCCAGCAACGGATCATTCCAGGGCACCACGGAAATGACCACGAAAATGGACAGCAGGTAGAACACCCCGATCCGCCAGATCACCGAGCGTGTGGCTTTGGCGATGTTCTGCGCCGGATTGCTGGATTCGGCAGCGGCAATGGTCACCGCTTCTGTACCGATGAAGCTGAACATGATGGTGATGAATGCCCCGACAACCGCAGACAAACCGTTGGGCGCGAAACCGCCATGTTCCTCCATGAGTCGACTCAACCCGCTGGCTTCGCGCTCGGGAATCCAACCCATCAACACCGCAAAACCAAGACCGATAAAGCCGATGATCGCCACGACCTTGGCCATCGCAAACCAGAATTCGAACTCGCCGTATTTGGACACGCTGAACAGGTTAGTCACGACCAACAGGATGATCGACGTCAAGGCAAACAACCAGGTATCGATCTGCGGGAACCATTGGTTCAATACATGCCCGGCCGCGAGCGCCTCGATGGGTATCACCAGCACCCAGAACCACCAATAGAGCCAGCCGATGGTGAAGCCTGCCCAACGCCCGATTGCCTGGTCGGCGTAGGTAGAGAAAGATCCGGTGTCCGGGTTGGCAACCGCCATTTCGCCCAGCATGCGCATGACCAGAACGACCAAAAGGCCGGAAAACAGATAAGCCAGCAATACCGCCGGCCCCGCCGCAGCGATGGCATGTCCCGAGCCAACAAACAAACCTGCGCCGATAATCCCCGCGATAGAAAGCATTGTGACGTGACGCGGTTTGAAACCCTGCGCCAACTGACCGTTCGAATCTCTGGAGTTCAGGTTATTCATTGTTTTTTTTTGTTCTCTGGTGATCGACGTTAGGCGTACTGACTGAGGGTCAGGCGATCATCATTTTTCCCTGTTGCCGCGTCTCGGACGCGGCGCACCTCAACGCTCCGGAGTTTCTAAATCAAGCATCACAGCCGCACACGGCCATGAAGTGACGCGCCACCTTACGCGTCTTGACCTGGAAGCCAGTAGCCCGAGTGCGCCACTTACGAGTCTGATTTCGACACGCGTTGCGCGTATCGCGTGTGGTGCATTACCCGAAAAAAAGAGACCGAAGCTGGCCATTGCCACTCAGCAATATAGGAATCGGCCTATGGCTCAGTGCGCGCCACACCCCAAACCGATGTTCGGGTCGACACTGAGACAAGGTTTCCTCATCAAGCCGCCAGGTTCTGGACTACGCTGAAAACACAACCGGAGGCTTCCAACTATGTGCGGACGTCTTTCCCAGTACCGAGGCATTCATGACTTTGTCGCGGCGCTCAACATTCCAAACGCATTGATCAACTATGCAGGAGACCAGCCTTTAGAGCTCTACAACGTCGCGCCATCCGCTCAGCTCGCCCTCTTCCACCAGGAAGGTCAGTTTATGCGAGCCGACATGGTGCGCTGGGGCTGGCGGCCACGCTGGGCAATGGAGCATGCCGCGCCGATCAAGGTCCGAGTAGACGGAGTTGCCCATAATCCATTCTTCAGAACGATATGGCCGCATCGGGCGATCATCGCGATCGACAACTGGTTTGAATGGGTGGACGGAGGTGGAGCGAAACCACAGCCTTATCTGATCCGGCGCAAGGATCGCGCCCCAATCTTCTGCACCGCAATAGGCCAGTATCCCACCGCCGAGCATGCACCGGAGGCGCATGACGGCTTCGTGTTCATCAGCGCCGACAGCAAGGGCGGCGTGGTGGATATACACGACTGGCAGCCAGTGACGCTCAATCCCGAACTGGCGCGGGAATGGCTGAATCCAGCTACATCGGAAAAGCGCGCGGAGCAAATAATGCTATTACAGTGGGAACCGCCGGAGGCTTTCGAGTGGTTCAAGGTCGACCGCGCTATCGGTAATATCCGCAATCAACAAAGCGGCCTGATCAATCCCAGCGATCCGCTTATCTGAGTTCCTGCTGATTCTATAAACTATCGCATCTGGTAGTGCTCGGCAGCGTGCATTGCCAAGTAGGCTTTGAGGTTTTCGTCACTTATACCCAAGGTGCACAAGATTTTAGCCATGAAACTGACCGGAGCAGCACCTGGAGCTGTAACTACGCGCTTATCAGCTACCGCATAGGGGACATCCTGATAGTAAGCCGCTCCACCAGCTGAAAAACGAGCCGAAACAGTCAGTCGACCCGGGACACCAGAAACTCAGCCATGCACCAGGTAGGCCCCTGATGGAACCCGATATCGCAGCTTCTTGCATTTGCCCGGTGCAGGCTGATGCCCCGGCGGACGATCAGGAAACCAGATTCGGCATTTACCCGGAGGTGGCATATGGCCGCGGGGTATCTCAACCTCACCGTACGCAGGCTCTGGCTCGACATTAACCATTTGCAATTGTCCTTCGGGCCCGGCTCTGCCAGCCGTCGGTGCATCCGAAACCCGATTTGCCTCTGCGCGAGTGAAGTTGTCAGCGTCGCGCCCAGTGTTCTGAGTGGATTGCTCAACAACCGCCATTTCCGCTTCGCGGCGCCTTTGGCTCTCCTCTGCCAACCCCTTCTGTACTGCGACCAGGTTCTCTTTGGTATTGGGTGGGGTACTCGAAGACTGGGCCTGCTGCGCCGCCTGGATCAATTGGAAGTTGCGGTTGCGCAACTCGACGTTGCGACCCACCCGCATGTTCGAGCGCACCGCCAAGGTTTCAGCCTGCTGGTACTGCCCCTGCTGAAGACGCAACACACCGAGGTAATGCAGCGTCGCGGGATTGTTCGGCTGGATATGCAGGGCACGCTCCAGCGTGGCGGCGGCCTGATCCAGTTGGCCATTTTCATACTGCCGCGAGGCGGTTTCGATCAGGGTCGTTGATGCGCTGTTGCTTTGCGCAGGCGCTCTTCGCTCGGCAGCAAACGAACAAAGCGACGCGACGGCGCAGAACACCAGAATGAGACCCGGCAGAAATCTCTTGGTTGGCATCAGGGGGCGGACTCGAGTGAATTCGGACGGCACTGCCGTAAAACAGACCACAGCGCTGCTCGGCAATTCCAATACCGGGCCGCTATTGACCTGGCCAATACCCTGAAGTTCCTGCGGCAACGGCCGTCGCAACCAGCATCATTTTTTACCATCCCAACATCTAAGCATGAGCTATTGCTGCACTTCGCGCAGAGCAGAAAACGGCCAGAAGCGGGCATCGAGAAAGCAAACTTCAAAAATGGTCGAACGCTGAGAGCGTTGGCTATTTAAGCAACGGTTCCCTAGAACTTTTCCCTATTTATCGGTCTATGTGGATAGGTACATTCGCCAGGTAAGCACGCCCCCCGCAGGCTTCCCACTGCCAGATGGCCACACGCCCTATTGTCAATCAGAGGTTGTCTTCGCGCATGAAATTCCATGTCCCACGGATGGTGCTCTTCGGCCTGTTCGCGTTCGCGGCAGTGGGCTCGGCATCAGCCACACAGATGAAAACTTCAACCCCTGTTTTCGCAACTGAAGCCCCAGCCGTACAGGCTCCTGTCCAGGCCGCCGGCAACCCTTGGCCGACCTTGGCGAGTATGGCCGGCAAGCAGCCAGGGCCGTTGCTTGCCCATGACGACCGATACTGGCATGACGGCCGTTGGCATGATCGTAGGGACAATTGGCGCCGAGACGACTGGCGCAGAGATCAGTGGCGTAGAGAGCAAGCCCGCCGAGAAGCTGAACGCCATCGTGATTGGGAGCGCCACCAGGATCGAGCCATGCGGCACCGTTACAAGGATGATCACGGTTATTATCGTCGCTAGTGCGAAGCCCCGGAACAATCCACCTGCAACACGGGGCGATACTGCCAGCCTGCAAAACCAAGACTCAAATCGGTCCGAAATAGCAGTGCTCGCCCACGTCGACGAGCTACGAATCAGATGTTTGTTCAGCGCTTCCCAAGTGAGTCAGACACTTTTTCAACAGGATCAGCCAAAAGCGGTCCTTCGAATTACAGTCACAGCTGAGAACGAACGGCTTTGCTCGAACGAAAGACCAGGCAACTCGCCGCCACTAGCACCCACGCAGCAATACCGCCATACAGCATCACCCAGCCAAACCCGTGCGCCAAAGCTGCGTTGGCGACATCGACCGAAATCGTAGTCCCCTGGCCAGTCTGCGCCAACACAGCAGTGTTGCCGGCCGAAATATTCTCCGCCAGCAACCGTAGTTGCACATCATCGGGCGAGCCATTTAACTGATTGCGCAGGGAAGACAGGATGCCTTCCACCAAGATGAATCCCATAAGCGCGATGTTGATGGCAAGACTGATCATACGAGCGCTGATATCGATGCCCGATGCCATGCCAGCACGCTCACTGGGCACCGATCCGGTGGTGGTATTGGTAACCGGCGTATTGGTCAGCCCCAGTCCGATCCCGGCAATCAGGCAGCCTGGAAGCATTGTCAACCAGCTGGCATGCGTGACACTGCTGCCCCATTTCATCAGCAGGAACCCCAGACCTATGGTGAACAAGCCTGAGGGAATCACCACGTCAGGTCGATAGCGCAGCGCCAGCCGTTCGCCTAACGGGGGGACAACCAGCGTCGGCAGCGTGTAGGCCAGCAGTGCCAGGCCGGTGCCGACACTGGCGTAGCCCAGGCTATTTTGAAAGTACAGAGGCAGGTAAATCATGAATGGCCAGAAGCTGAAGTTCATGCCTGCCGACCCTAGCAAGGCACCGGAGAAGCGGCGGATCCGTCTGGATGTAACCGTCGGCACCTACCTCGATCTGCGCGCGCAGGTCGATGCCGATGGGCTCGATCTGGCCGTGGTCATGGCATTGCCGGGCAGCCAGGCCGGCGGTACCGTGCTGCGCGAAACCCGGTTTGTCTGGGCCGCTGCGCATAGTTTCGACTTTACCGGCGATGCCCCTTTGCCGCTGGCGTTTGCACCAGCGCCCTGCTTGCACCGCCAGGTGGCCATAGAAGCGTTGGAGAGTTCCACCGTGGATTGGCGGGTCGCCTTTACCTCTCCAAGTCAACAAGGGCTGCGGGCGGCGGTACTGGCGGGGCTTGCCGTCACCGCTCTACCGCTGGGCGATCTAGAGCCCGGTATGGTGGTGATTGACGGTCAACATGGCCTGCCACCGCTGCTGGATGCTGATTTCAGACTTATATGGAGTGTCACGGGAAAGACGCCCGCGGCCAATGCATTTGGACAACTGCTGGTGGAGATGTCTGAGTCGCCATTGATCTAGAACAAGCCAGATGTGGATTTCGCGTAGAAGTGCGATTTCCAGTCCAGTTTTGAGTACCTGTCGCGCTCACTGCAATCTTGTCATTTGCCAAGGCTTAGGGCAGGGTCGATACCACTGAGATCTCTGCCAAAGGAGTCACCCCATGTCAAAGCTATATCCCAGTATCGATCCCGAGGGGCTGCTCGAGTACTCAGTGGTCTACACCGACCGCTCGCTCAACCACATGTCGCAGTCATTTCAAGGCGTGATGAAGAACATTTCCAGGACCCTGAAACAGGTCTACAACGCCCAGGCTGTTGCGGTGGTCCCGGGCAGCGGCACATTCGGCATGGAAGCGGTGGCGCGACAGTTTGCCACCGACCAGCAATGCATGGTGATACGCAACGGCTGGTTCAGCTATCGCTGGAGCCAGATCCTTGAGATGGGCAACATCCCGGCGGCCACCACGGTGCTGAAAGCCCGACCGGTCGACACGGGTCGCCAGGCTGCCTACGCCCCACCCCCTCTGGACGAAGTGCTGGCAGCCATTCACGCGCAGAAGCCGCAGATTGTCTTCGCCCCCCACGTTGAAACCTCATCAGGGATCATCCTGCCCGACGAGTACCTGCGGGCCGTCGGCGAGGCCGTGCATGCGGTGGGTGGCCTGTTCGTGCTGGACTGCATCGCCTCAGGCACGCTTTGGGTTGATATGCAGAAATGCGCAGTCGACCTGCTGATCAGCGCACCGCAGAAAGGCTGGAGCGCCTCCCCTTGCTGCGCCCTGGTGATGCTCAGTTCTTTGGCCCTCGAGCGCATCGAGCAGACGCATAGCAGCAGCTTCGCCTGCGACCTGAGAAAGTGGCTTCAGATCATGCAGGCCTACGAACAGGGCGGACATGCCTACCATGCGACCATGCCCAGCGATTCCCTCGCGCGGTTTAACGAAGTGATGAAAGAGACGCAAGCCTACGGTTTCGACAAGGTCCGCGACGAACAACAGGCTCTGGGCGATCGGGTGCGCGCGATGTTGACCGGCAAAGGCATCAAAAGCGTGGCCGCAGCCGGCTTTCAGGCCCCTGGCGTAGTGGTGAGCTACACCGATGATGCCGACATCAAGAGCGGTAAGAAATTGCCAACCACGGCCTACAGATCGCCGCCGGAGTGCCGTTGCAATGCGACGAGCCGGCCGACTTCCAGACCTTCCGCATCGGTCTGTTCGGACTCGAAAAGCTGCACAATATCGAGCGCACGGTCAGCACCCTCGAGCAGGCACTGGACGAGGTGATGGCAGCCCTGGGCACTGCCGGCCGATGGCGCTGATCTTCGACGAATATGACGCTGGTCGCCGGGACGTCATGTTGAAACCATAAGGGAAAGCCCGTGCACGCGTCTTACTGACACGTGCGTCCTTCAGCGCTATCAGAAAAGGTTTCCAACATCCGAAAATAGCTCACTCGGTCGAAGGAACGGATGCTTTGCTGCCCAAGCGGATTAATTCATTGGAGAAACACAGGCCGACGATGATCAGTGCCGCTCCCGCGTACAGGCTTTCGCGCGGTACTTCGTTGAGCGCCACAAACGCCAGCAGCGCGGCGAACAGTGGCTCGGTCAGCTCCAGCGCTTGCACTTGGGATGGCTTTAGATACTCGATGGCCTTGGTGGTGCAGAAGAAGCCCAGGATTGTCGGCAGCGTGGCCAGCGCCAGCAGCGCGGCGATCGCCAGCGGCGACAGCTCGCCCATCGCGAAACCATCGGCCGCAGCCGGCATCAGCAAGTACAGGCTGCCAAAGAACAACAATTGTCGGGTGAAGTGCAGCCCCCCCGACACACCCATACGCTTCATGGCAACCGAAAAGGCCCCATAGCCGGAGCCGGCCATGGAGGCGAGCGCAGCACCTTGCAGGGTAAAGCCCTGCTGCAGGTCGCCGCCGAAGATCACCGAGATCCCAGCGATAGCCAGTGCGGCACCAACGGTAGCGTTCGCGGTGATGGCATCCTTGAGGAAAATGCGCCCCAGAATGATCGAGGAAATTGAGGCACTGGCCATCAGCACCACCACCACACCTGCCGCAGCGTAGTGTCGATAGGCGGACGTTTCGAAATGGAACAGCACAAAGATGCCAAGGAATGCGCAGATAGCCGCCTGAGTCCATTTGGTCGACGCCGCCGGGCGCTTGAGGAAAAACAATAAGATCGAGAGCAAAACGCAACCCAGTACGGTCTTGATGACAGCGACACTGCTAGCGGTGAAACCATTACTCATGAGTATTTTGCTGAGTACACCGATCGTTGCGTTCAGTGCCGCAGCGGAGAGTGCAAATATGACGCCTTTGCTGAAAGTAGATTGCATTGATGACGATCCCTGTCGCTGAATTGTCGTTCGATAGAATGCCGCCCTATATCGACGGCGCAAAGTTTGAGGATACGAAGATCCCACCAACCCCAGTATTTATTGTGGCATAAGCTGGATCGCCCAGTAGGATGCTATTCGCCTTCTTGTCGCCGCCAAGGGAGAAGTCAGAGGGCCTGGCCCTTGGCTATGCAATATGAGTTGACGAACGCTGCAGTGTGCTGCAAAGACTGACGTATATCCGGTTTGGCTATTCCATGCCTGTTGGCAAATTGCTCGACCGCCGCTGTATCAAAACGAGTGGTCTGGATAAAGTCCAAGGCTTCGGGTTTTGTATTCAAAAACCACGCGACGGGAGGAATACTCAGTAGCAACTTCAGCAATCGGAGTGAAATGTGATGCTTGGGAGACTTTAAGCCCAAAGGTTGTGCCACCTGTATCAGGAGTTCTCGCAAGTTTGGAGTTCGGTCATCAAGCGCCAGCAGTTCCTGGCCCACCATGGCAGGATCAAAAGCACAAACTGCCACCAGCTCAACCAGGTAATCCACGGTGACCAGTGGCAGCCAGTGCTCGGCGGTACCGGGCACTGCAGTCAGCTTTCCCTGCACAAGGTTGCGTATCAGCTCCACCAGCGGCTGACCGTCAAGGATGTGCCCCGTGCGGCTGTGGCCACAGACCGTCGCAGGGTGGACGACGGTAATCTCCCCGCCCTTGGCGGACATGACCTCCAGGGTCGCAAAATGCGCCTCCAGCTTGCTTCCCTCGTAACCACCGACCTGTCGGTAGACGGCAGGCCAATTCGTCAACTCTGGATGACGAGGATCAATTCCGATGCGTTGCAGATGTTCATGATTTTTCAGCATGTAGCCGCCGATCATCACTAACCGGATTTGTTGCTCAGCCGCCAACAGCGCCACGCGCTTTGCCCCTTCCACATTCACCGCACGAGAATGCTCCACTGAAAGCCCCCATGCGAAGTGGGCGCCTAGGTGGAATATGACTCTGGCGTGCCTTAGCACTTCTCGGTCAGCAAGACTCAGCCCGAGGTTGTCCCGTTCCAGATCGCCAGCTACGGCAAATACCCGGGTTGCGCACCCTCCCAAATTATCGACTTGCTCGCGCAGTGCAGCTAGTCGCTCTGGGCGACGCATCAACACCCGAATGGTGTGACCTTTTGCACTCAGGTACGCCACCAAATGTTGACCGATGAAGCCGGTACCCCCCGTGACAAAGCACTCCACGCTCATTTCCCTGCTCCTTGTTTAAGGTGAGAAATCAAGCGTAAACTATCGACCCAACTCTATAGTCAAGCGGTGTTTTCATGAAAATCGGCGAACTCGAGGCCCGCAGCGGCGCCAGCCGCCATACGCTGCGTTACTACGAGCAAATCGGCCTGATCTCACCGCTGCGGCAAACTAACAAATATCGCGTTTACACAACGCAAACTCTGCAGGATCTGGACTTTATCCAGCGCGCGCAAAGCATGGGGTTTTCCCTGGGGGAAATAGGCGAGATTCTGGATGCGCAGCGGAACAAGCTGATCGATTGTGCTGACGGCGCTAAGCTAATTGAAAAGAAGATGGCAGAAATCAAACAGAAAATCGCCAACCTCCAAAGCATTTATCGGTATCTGGATGAAGAGCGTGCAAACCTCGAAGCCAGTGCTGCCAAGCAACTTGAGCTTCAGCAGCTGAACAACTCTTCAAACTGAACTGTCAGCATCTAGAAAACGGAAGCTGCAGCCTGCTTCCAGTTTCAAGCCCCCCTTACGCATTTTCTAAAACCTTCTGGCCTGGCCCTGGACAGAAAGCGTCCGCCCAACAGACCTTGCGTGGTTAAACGGGCGCCCGTCTACGCGGCAGCTACTCGATAATCTCGCTCGGCCGCCGCATCGGCAGTCGCGTGAACACGCCCCTTAAATACGCAGTAAGCGCTCCGGCGAACACATCCCCTGAAGCTGATATGGAGCCATCGCCTCCATTGAACCGAAGCAGTAGTGTTATGCGGATTCTGTTTTCTATAATGACTGACCGGCCATGTTTAGGGTGCTTGTTATGCCAGCCTCCGCTGATCAAAACTCCGCTGTCGTTTTATGCGCAGCTTCCAATAACGACCTGGAAGATCTGGTAGCCATCAGGATTGAGGCCATGCGCGAGAGCCTTGAACGGCTTGGACGATTTAACCCAGATCGTGCGCGCGAACGATTTCTTGGTGGGTTCGACGCTAACAGCACACGCCGCATAGAAGTATCAGGTGATCTGGTCGGTTTTGTCGTTATCAAAGACCATCAGAGCGAGCTTCTGCTTGACCACTTGTATGTGATACCCAGTGCTCAAGGAGCAGGAATCGGTTCTGAAGTTCTTACTCAGATTTTCAGAGAGGCTGATGAGATCGGGCGTCCCATCAAGGTTGGTGCTCTCAAGGAAAGCGCTTCAAATCGTTTTTACACTCGCCATGGCTTTGTGTTCGTCGAAAGCGGTGAATTCGATAATTATTATGTCCGGATTAACGGTAATGCCGTTAATTTTGGCGACTAGGCAAATCTTGATACGGTGCCCCGTCAGAGGTTGCACCGTTAGATGGGCATCCACCTGTGCGGCAGTAGGTCGGTAATCTCATTCGCCCGCTGCGTCGGCAGGCGCCTTCAGATCATGACCATTCAGCCGCTCAGACTGGATCAAGCTCATGATCGCCGCCGCTCGTTTGCCGCTGCATAAGGAGCCGGCGAATAGTCAGTTTGAACGCCCGAAAGCCCATGGCCGGATTTGATTTTCACATCAACGAATTGCTCCAGATTTGCTAGACACATGATGTCTGCTTTGGGTCGATTGTGTTGAAAAAGTCGGCCATGGGAAATGTCCGTGGTCCACTGTAGACCATGGGTGAAAACGCCGGTCATATCAAACAAGGCCTGGCTCGATTGAAGAAATTGGACATCGGCTAGGTGCAACACCTTTGCCGAGGCTGCCTGAATCCGACTCCAAAGTGCCTATGGGCGCATCGTTCGAGGGTTCTGACGACGATCAGACGCTTGATGCCAAAAAGAGGCGGAGAGTTGATTCTGGCAAGCGATGAGCAGACATTTTTTTGCGATTTACTCTGATACGCTGCTGAAACACTCGTTTACAGGAGTTGTTCGCATGATTGGCAAGTTAATTTCGACGGGGTTCAGTTTGGCCACCTTGCCCGCCCGCCTGACTTTTCGCAGCGTCCGCGCCTTGGCCATGACGCCTGCCGAAGCCAGCCGCCTGCTGGCGGACATGCGTCAGGCATCGGATCAGGCGGTGCAGGAACTCCAGGGGCTGTTGGCCAACGTCGATGCGGACATGACCCACAAAACGGCGCACCTCAGTGCTGCCGACAAGCGCCTGGCAGCCGAACTGGCCCTGCACGCCGCCGAACAACACCTGAACATGGCCGCGATCAACATTCTGCGGGCCGTCTGGCTGACGCTTCACTCGACGCCGAACTTGCCGCCAAGCGAGCTTGATAAGCGGCTTGAACAGACACGTAACGACTAACAGACCGTCCGGCGGATCGGTCGATCCGAGCGAGAAATGGGAGCTCAGCATCCTTGAATCGGCGCTTCATGTGCAGGTGGGGTTTATGGAGCGCTTACAATTCGGTTAGTCAGTCCGGTTCACCTCACTGGCAGCTATTGGCGACAGTTTAGTTGCGACCATCGCAGAGGAATTACACCTCCGTCTATTCAGACATTTCTAGGGCATCATCGACCTCGATACCCAGGTATCTGACAGTGCTTTCAAGCTTCGTATGACCAAGCAGGAGTTGCACAGCTCTCAGGTTCTTCGTCCTGCGATAGATCAGCGATGCCTTGGTTCGCCGGAGCGTGTGAATACCGTACATGGTTGGGTCAAGGCCAATGGTTGTCACCCACGCTTTGACTATTCGAGCGTATTGCCTGGTGGATAGATGGTCTGAGCCGTGCAACCGTCACGGTGCGTGGTGGTCGCTGGGAACCGGCAGAAACCGGCCAGGAGCGGAAGCGCGGGAAGTTGCATTGCATTTGAGTATCTACGGACTAACCTCAGTGCATCATTACACCGCGCGCAGGGGGACTTGCCGCCAAGGTGTCATATCCCAACTGACCTCCATTTCACGTTGGCCAAGGAGTCTTATGAAGACCTTCTTGCTCTTGCTAAGGACGGCCCTGTTCGTTGTTTTATTTTCCTTTGGCTTGCTCTGTCTTCTCGTGTCTCTTTCCTCGTACAAGGAGGTGGACGAGACGAAGACTTGGCAGAAGTTGAATGCCACTGTCGCCACTGTCTCCATTTCTGAGGAGATGCGCAGTAAGGGTATGACCTATTGCTCTCTGGTTAACGTGACCTTTGAGTTGAGCGGACAGCAATACACTTATCCGCTCGAAATATCGCAGCGGCCCTGCAGAACCAGCCTGGAGTCGGTTGAAAGATCAGTTGCAACATTCAGGGAAGGAAAAGTGATCGAAATTCTTGTCGACCCAGCAAAGCCGGGTAGAGTGAAGCCAGGTACTTACTCACTAGGTGGGGGTTTTTACCTCGGCGTTTTCTTGGGCACGCTAGCCTTTATCGGGGCCGTAGCTGTCCTGGTGTTTCCTGCTAAGAAATCTGTCAAGTTGACGCAAGGAGAAAGCATTTCACATTCAACTTTGAGCAAGAAAGAAGTTCAGCAAGAAGTTCGCGAGCTACTCACCGCCGGCACTGCAAAGTCGGAAGTGTTTTCACAACTCTCCGGGCGGGGTGTAAAAGACAGTCATCTTGCCTACTTTATAGCTTCGTATGCAGATCCAATTCGTTGTGACGAGCACGATCGCAAGGTCAATATTCTCATCACGATAATGCTCGTCCAGGCTTTGATTGCATTCTTTCTGGGATTGGATATCGGCGCCAGGATGGGGCCAACGGCCAAATGGGTTATGGGTGTTTCAATGATCTTGATTCCCTTGTTTTTGGTATGGGGCTTCTACAACCATCGCGTCGGCGCCTACAACGCGTACATACTCCTTGCGCTTCTCCAATTCCCAAGATCGCTTGAGGGGTTTACATCGAGTCCGGCAACAACCACTATCGCATTAGCTATAAGTATCGTTATCCTGGCTTTTGTTTGGTACGTCCGAGGAAAAATCTTTCCAGACTT
This sequence comes from Pseudomonas sp. PDM24, assembly GCF_019218905.1. NCBI lineage: Bacteria > Pseudomonadati > Pseudomonadota > Gammaproteobacteria > Pseudomonadales > Pseudomonadaceae > Pseudomonas > Pseudomonas sp. PDM24. Next base: position 1,712,544 of record NZ_JAHUWR010000001.1, read on the forward strand.
CGTCTTCGTCACCCCCAGGAAAATCAAAGGCAAGTACATATTTTCGGGCTGACCCTCATGCCGCCGGACCTGCCCGAACGGCTGTTCAGGCCTGTGAGTTCAATCGTTAGCGAAGACTGCTTCGGGTCGATTTCAGCCGGTTCAAGCAGGCAGCTTTTGGCCGATTGTGTTGAAAAAGTCGGCCATGGTTTGCGCATCCGAAAAGTACGCGTCCGAGATTGAAATCTTTACTTTGAGTAGAGGATTCCGGGCTCAGATTTCGCGTAGCTGCGCGCAAAAAGGCTTTTTTCAGCAGTCAGTATGCGGGCAGTCTGGAAGGACCGACTTTTTCAACAGAATCGGCCGATTTCTGCCTGTCACCAAGGGCTGCAATCGACTGTGGATTCAATCGGTTTCTGTCGCCATCCAGGTCAAAAAATCATGGACCTGAGTCGTAAACTCTTTTGGCTTCGCGTATGGGTTCCTTGCCTGGGACAAGAAAAAAGAGATCTGCATTCTCATGCACGGGTAATGCTGAACAAATAGCTCGACATGCTCCTCCAGTGTTTGCGGCCACATCAGGTCCTGTTCAGAACGAAGTACTTGAGTTGACCGGATGAGTTTGCGCGAGGCTTCGCGTTGCAGGCGTAGGGATTGCGTCGGTGTAGTCGCCTGATCGATAAGATCGGCATACCGGGTAAGTACGGATTCAAAGTCACCATTCACGGCAATGGCGATATTACGCGACGGCTTGAACCGGTCGAAGCGCTTGGTCAGATCATTCCCCCATAAGCAACGACAGTGATGCTTGAGCCAATACCCCCAGCTCAATCGATTGTCAGCCGCCAATACTTCAGAACGACTACCGATGTCGAAATCGATCTTGATGACTTCGGTATGCCGACTTTCCAGCGTGCGCCTTTTCGACTCGAGCATTTCGAGATCCTGCGACGTAGGAGGGCTGTGCAGAACAAGGGTTAGGTCTAGGTCGGAAACTCCCGGTACGGCGTCGCCTCTAGCGACGCTGCCATAAAGATAAATCCCGTCCAGCAGAGGTTCCGACTGGGCGAGCGTCATGCAAACGTCCGCCAGCAAAGCCTGAAACTGTGGCTGCACCTCGACGTTGGACACGGTGAGGATACAACCGTCTGCATCAATGCCGCGAGGATGGAATCGTTCCATGAAGCCGTCCGTGAGTTGTGTTCAGAGAGCTACTTTAACAGAGCCAATATTGACTGCTTCTGGCCGATTGTAGCCCTTCGTAACCGGCAGAAAACGGCCAGAAGCGGTCATTTACAGCTGGTGAAAACCCGAATTTCAAGGCCTGATAATCGCTGCGAATGTTGTAAATCTTCAGGCTCCTTGCGCAAGTGGTGTCTATAATTTTTCAGATATCGGCCCCATTGGTCAGTGAATACAAATGCCCGCAGATGACGATTCGCTGCCCGGTTCTGAAATTCTCTTCGACGAAGCTGATTGTGGCTTACTGCTTACCGCAGAAAATGGCCTGATCGCACAGGTCAACCTCACCTTCTGCCGCTGGATTGGCTACCGCAGGACAGAGCTGCTCGGTCGTCACATCCAAGACCTGATGAACCCTGAAGGGAGAACGTTTCACAAGGCGTACTGGGCGCCCCTTATGCAAATACAGGGCGTGATCGCTGATGTGAAATTCGATCTCGTTCACTACAACGGACATTCAATTCCGATGATGCTCAGCGCCATCCGTTGTGAGAGTTCTGCTGGCATATTTCATGAAATGACGCTGTTCAAAGCCGAAGATCGGCAAAGGTACGAGCGCGAACTGCTCAATGCCCGAATGCTCGCCGAAAGACATTTGGCAAAACACCTCAAGGATCAACGGGTAGTGGATATTACCCAAAACAAGCTGCGCCTCACTTACGCCGCGGCGGAAGACAGGGCCCTGTTCGCCGAGCAGCTTATCGGGATTGTCAGTCACGACCTGCGTAACCCATTGTCGGCGATAAAAATGGCAGCGGAGCTGCTGGGCCGCAGGGAAATGGATGCTAAACAAGCACAAATCCTTGGCCACATCACCCACTCCGCAGAACGCGCACAGCGTCTGGTGGCCGATCTGCTGGATTTCACCTTGACGCAGGTCGGGCGAGGAATCGCAGTCCTGCCCAAACCCGTCGATCTACACGAACTGGTGGCCGACTGCCTGGACGAGTTGAGTCTGGCGTTCCCCGGACATGAGTTGACCCACCTGCGTTATGGGCAAGGTGACTTTACTGCCGACAGTGATCGGCTGTATCAGCTCATCGGCAACCTGGTTGCCAATGCAGTAGCCTACGGTGCTGCCGATAGCGGAGTCACGGTTTCTTCGCGCTTCGAAGATCAAGCCATCATCCTTACGGTGCACAACCTTGGCACACCCATACCGCTGGAGTTGCTCCAGGACCTGTTCGAACCGATGATCCGTGGCAGTCATGACAATGCTGAACTTAGAAGTGTCGGGCTGGGCCTGTTCATTGTTCGTGAGATCGCACGGGCGCACTACGGCGAAGTGGCTGTAGCATCTTCTCTAACGAGCGGAACGACATTCACTGCAACCTTTCCTCGCACCTTAAGTTAGCTTGGATTGACCTTCACCCAGCCCCGTCGCCCTTCATTAATAGCCGACGATAGCCTGATGTGACTGGCCGCTATGGGTCGACTACTGCCCTTCGCAACAGGCAGCAATCGGCCGATTCTGTTGAAAAAGTCGATCATGGTTTCCACGGCTGGAAAGTATGTGCTTGAGATTGAAATCTTTGCCTTGAGCACAGGACTCCGGGCTCAGATTTCGCGTAGCTGCGCGCAATAAAGGCGTTTTCAGCAGTCCGTATGCAGGCAGTCTTGAGGGATCGACTTTTTCAACAGAATCGGCCAGGAGTGGTCAGTCGAAGCCAATATGATGGCGTTCCCCCTATATCGGCGTTTGGATAAGCTCGAAGCCTTCAAACGCAGCGAGCTTTGAAACCGTAATGCCTACTCGTGGCGATAAAGGCGGAAAATTTTCATTTTCAAAGCGTATAGGCGCGTCAGCGCCTTCCTTGTTCTCGAAGAAAAACGTGGAACATTCTTCGAGGTGTCGTCGCGCCATTGAATGCCCAGGGGGGACACTAGCCTTTCACGTCTCTTTACTTGGCGGCGCCGGTATTCAAATATCGCTTCCTCAAACTGCAAAGACTTAAGCTCCCCTGCCCTCAACGGGGGCTTTTGTTCTCAGAGAGGCAGTTGCCCCCGTCGACCACGAGAAGCTCGCCCGTAATGTAGCTGGACTCTGGAGAAGCAAGAAAAGCTACCGCCGCAGCGACCTCCTCTGGTCTACCGGCACGCCCTACGGGAACATACTGCGCTGCGATCACTTCCTCAGGTGTGCTGGACTGCGTCGCGATCCACCCAGGGGCAACAGAGTTCACGGTGATGCCGTATGGTGCGACTTCCAGCGCCAAGCTCATGTTCATCCCCACAATCCCCGCTTTCGCCGCCGCATACGCGGCCTCGCCAGGGTTGCTGACGCGGGTGCCGGTCGTAGAACTGATATGGACGATGCGTCCGTAACGACGATTCTGCATCCCCGGCAACACTGCGCGGGTCAGCAAAAATACAGTGGTCAGATTACGGGCAATCGAAGTGTTCCACATATCGACGCTCATATTGGCCACTTCAGAAAACGTTTCGGCTTCACCCTGAATCGCCATACCGGCGTTGTTCACGAGTACATCGATTCGCCCCCATAGCGATTCCGCCCAAGTCACCAGTTCGACGACCTGAGCCGGCTGAGTGAGATCTGCAGCGCGTCCTTGCACCTCATAACCTGCCGCGATCAGTTCCGCGACGCGATCATGGATACGGGCACTGCTGCCGGTGATGATCAGCTTTGCGCCCGAGTCCCCAAGCCGTCGCGCGATGGCGAGACCAATCCCATGTTCGCTGCCAGCTCCACTGACCAATGCGACCTGACCACTCCAGTTTTTGAACATTACGATGCTCCACAGGGTTACACAGGAAGTACTGTCTGACAGTCCAGAGTAGATGCTAGCTGCCCGCATCGATGCACTAAAGATTGTGAGCGGCAGCATTCGGCCAGACTGTGATGCATTGATAGCCTGTATGCGCGCTCAGTCGAGTAGGCCTTTACCTCATGAACTACTCAGGCTCCACACGCAACAATGAACGCATGACACAAGGATATCCCGATGACACTGGCTGACCTGCAACGGCTATCCGTATCTCAGAGCGAACTGGTTCTTCCCTATCTCCACGCGATTAACGCTGCCGGGCTTCCGTGGCCGGTCATTTTCATGACCGGTTTCGGCACCATCCCAATGTCGGTGCAAGCCATGAAAGCGGGAGCGGTGGAATTCCTGACCAAACCGTTTAATGACGACCAGTGGCTGGACATCCTGCGCCCCCCCCGTCAGCGTGCAGCGATGGCGTTCGAGCAATGGCAACGCATTCAGAGCGCCCGTCAAAGGGCGGTCCTGTTGACACCCCATGAGCGCGAAGTACTGCCGCTGATTGTCGCAGGGATGTCCAACAAGCACATCGCCAACCGGCTAGGCACCAGTGAAGTCACCGCCAAGGTCCACCGCAAACACGGGCCATGGGGCAAGCAGTATCCGACGGTAGTGGCTGCTTGGCGCCGCGCTTGGGATCGTGTGATCCCATTTTTCGTTTTCCCGCCTGCGATCCGAAAAGTGATCTACACGACTGTCTACGCAAACCCTTCAGCGGCGACGCGTTGCTGACTGCTGTCGAGATGGCGCTTCAACCCCGGCACTAGAGTCATCAGGATGAACACCGCCAGTGCTCGCGCCCTCACCTGTGCCGGAACCACTCGACAGCACCGCCATTCAGGCCGCTACAGGTTCACATCTCTGGGCGTGAATCATTTCCCCTCACCTGCAGTCGTCAAGTGATGCCCATCGCTGCCGTCACCCGATAAGCGTTCCGCTGTCTTATCGAGAAACCGCACGCTATCGCACAAACATCCCAAACCACAGCACACCTGTTCAATCTCGGCCTTGTGGAATGCGTGACCATCTCCCCACGAAAGACCCGATGAGTTTTTCATCAACTCAACGGCACTTGTCGTCGAGCAACCCAAATAACCCTCGCCAATACTTAAGGAAAAATATCATGGCCCTCGCAAAAGCAGCTCCAGGCAAAACCCTTCTTACCCCAACTGACCATACCTTGATCATGATCGACCATCAGTCGCAAATGTCCTTCGCGACCAAGTCGATTGATGCTGTGACCCTGCGTAACAACGCCGCGCTGGTAGCCAAGGCCGCCCGGGGCTTCGAAGTGTCGACCATCCTCACCACCGTTGCCGAAAAAAGCTTTTCCGGCCCGATCTTCGACGAGATCAAGTCAGTGTTTCCGGACCACAAAGTGATCGACCGCACCAGCATGAACACCTGGGAAGACGAACGCATCGCCGTTGAAGTCAACGCCTTCGGAAAACAGAAAATCGTCCTCGCCGGTCTGTGGACCTCCGTGTGCATCGTCGGCCCGGCGCTGTCAGCTATCGATCAAGGCTTTGAGGTGTACTTCATCGCCGATGCCTGTGGCGATGTCTCCATTGAAGCCCATGAAATGGCCGTGCAACGCATGATCCAAATCGGCGCCCGCCCAATGACAGCACTGCAATATCTGCTGGAGCTGCAACGTGACTGGGCTCGCAGCGAAACCTACGAGGAAACCGTCAAGACTTCGATCGCCAATGGCGGGGCCTACGGCCTGGGGCTGATCTACGCCAAAACCATGTTCCAGGCCTCTGAAGGCCATTGAGCAATGACAGCGGCTGCGCGCAGGCGTAGCCGCTTTTTCACGCCTTTCTCATTGCAACCAGGACGCAAGCCATGAGTCTTCTTAAGCACCTCCCCTCCTGCTTCAAGGGCTCACTGATGGCCCTGGGTCTCACGCTTGCAGGCAATCAAGCCCAGGCGGCGCCACCGCCGCCACTGCAAACCCAGGCCCCCGGCTATCAGCGCCTGGCGGTGGGTGAATACGAAGTTACCGCGTTGTTCGATGGCTACAGCGACCTTGGGCCGACGCTGCTCAAAGGCCTTTCGCAGAAAGACATTCGCGCCATGCTCGAACGCAAGTTCATTTTTACCCCCGGCATGCCGACCGCGTTCAACGCATTCCTGATCAACACCGGTAAAAACCTGGTGCTGGTGGATGCCGGTGCCGGTGCTTGTTTCGGCGGAACCGCGGGCTGGCTGCCCGACAACATCCGCGCTGCCGGTTACCAACCTGAGCAAGTGGATACCGTGTTGCTCACCCACATGCATGTCGATCATGTCTGCGGCCTGATCAATACCAAGGACGAACCGGTGTTCGCCAACGCCACCGTGTATGCAGCGAAACCGGAGGCCGATTACTGGCTCAGCCAGGAAAACCTGGACAAGGCCCCAAAAGACGCCCGTGGCTTCTTCGAGGTCGCCCGTAAATCGGTGGCCCCCTATGTCGCCGTCCACCGGTTCAAAACCTTCACCCCCGAGCAGTCGCTGATGCCCGGCGTGAGCGCGGTCAGCCTGCCCGGCCATACACCCGGCAGCAGTGGTTACACGTTCAGCTCCAACGGCCAGAGCATTATGTTCATGGGTGACCTGGTCCACAGCTTCGCCGTGCAGTTCCAGCATCCAGAAGTGAGCATCGGCTTCGATGTCCAGGGTAAACAGGCCGTCGTGACGCGTGAAAAACTGTTCAAACAGGTCGCTCATGACCGTACCTGGGTTGCTGGTGCTCACTTGCCCTTCCCTGGTATCGGGCATATCAGCGGTCGCGAAAAAGCCTTCGCCTGGGTGCCCGTCGAATACGGTCCTTACCAGCGACCGAAAAATGTTCCGCTAATCCAGTGATCCCCCCTGGACATAATCCGACTTCACCGCGGGAGTTCCCACTCCCGCCCTGCATATAAAGGTCCGTGTGCAGTGCAGATATATGCATCCGAAAATCTCAACGCGACCGGACCTTGGGCGCCCTTATGGTTGGGCATGTTGCTCACCAGTACAGCCGGAACCGCGATAGCCGCTGAGCCCGCACACACCGCACAAGGTTTGCTGGCAGGGTCGACGCTTGAGGTGCTCAGCCGAAACTTTTACCTCAACAATGACTATCGATCGCCCTCGCCGGCAGACAAGAGTTACAAACAGGAATGGGCTCAGGGTTTCATCACCTCGTTCGAATCCGGGTTCACCCCTGGCATGATTGGAGTGGGTATCGACGCCCATGGATTTCTCGGCTTGAAACTGGACGGCGGCAAGGGGCATTCCGGAACGGGATTGTTGCCTCTGGATCATGACGGACGCAGCGAAGACAACTACTCCAGTGGTGGTGGAGCCCTGAAGTTGCGAGTCTCTCGCACCCTCCTGGCGTTCGGTGAAATGACTGTGGAAACTCCGGTGTTCGATACGGCAGACAAACGCTTGCAACCGGAATACGCCACGGGCTTGTTGATCGACAGCCGTGAAATCGATGATGTGCATCTGGTGGCCGGTCACTTCACTGCTTTCAAGAATCTGGATGCGTCCACCAGCAAGGGCGACTTTTCCGGCTACGGTGTGAGCACCGGTACGGGCGGCATCGATTTTATCGGGGCCAGCCTGTTCGAAGATCGCCCAGTGGGCGGTGCCTTTTATGCATCGCAACTGAGCGACACCTGGCGTCAGTACTACGCCAACCTGCACCTGAAACAGTCCGGTTTTTTCCTCGACGGCAATCTTTACCACACTCAGGACTATGGCGAGGCCGTGGCAGGAGCGATCGATAACAGCGCCTACAGCCTGTCGGGCAAATACACCACCGGAGCCCAAGCCTTCACCCTCGCCTATCAAAAAATCAACGGCGACACACCCTTCGACTTCGTCGGTGGTGATTCCATCTACCTGGCCAACTCGATCAAGTACGCTGATTTCAACGGCCCCCATGAACGCTCCTGGCAGGTGCGCTACGACTTCGACCTCGGCACTTTCGGCCTGCCCGGCTTGAAATTCATGGCCCGCTACGTGACCGGGCGTGGCATCGACGGCACCCAGGCACCCAAGGGCGGCGCTTATAACCCGTTCGACCCGCGCACTGGCGATTACCAACCTCAACAAGGGGATGGCGGCCGGCATTGGGAACGCGATATAGACCTGCGCTACATCGTGCAGTCAGGCCCGGCCAAGGACTTGTCCGTGCAGCTGTCCCATGTGACGCATCGAGCAAATAACGCTCAGGCCGGCGATGACATCGATCGGGTTTATGTGGTTATTGAGTACCCGCTCAAGCTGGGATCGCTTTGAGCCTTCAAGGTATTAGCCCCCAGCGCCACTATACTTACGACGCCAACGGCAACCTTGCCGGTATCGACGACAGCCGCAAAGGCAACCGCAGCTATCACTACGATCCGCTCGACCGCCTGATCAACGTCCGTGGCACCACCCCGGAAAGCTTCGTCCATGGCCCGGCAGGCAACCTCCTCGGCCAAGGCGAACAACCAACCGCGAACCTGGCCAACGTCAAAGGCAACCGATTACACCTTTTGGGATGTGTACTTCTAGTCAGGCAGAGAGGAGAGCACGATGAGCAACGAACAGGAGGCACCTGAGACCAAAGGTGTTGCGGTGAAGTTACTTGCAACGGTAGACCTCGGCCCTGAGATCGAGGGCATGGCAGGGCGCCAACTTAGAATGCGTATGGTGACCATCGAGCCTGGAGGCGTCTTCGGACCGATTCACAACCATAAAGACAGACCCGGCACCGTCTACATACTGCAAGGAACGATCACTGACCATCGAAATGGAGTCGCCACGGACTATGGGCCTGGCGTGGGCTGGCCCGAGGACAGGAACACCACACACTGGCTTGAGAACAGAGGCACGATTGCGGCGGTGGAGATCTCGGTCGATATTGTCAGGCAACCGTAAGCTCAGGCCCGACAACACGGTCGAGCCTGATACGCGGCTCAACGCCAAACTGATGCGCCAATGGGCCGGGATCACCGACATGACCCGGGATTCTGACGGTTCACCAGCAACCTGATCACTCTGATTGACCTGCCAACCAATGACGACAGGGCATGTCGTTCGAAATGTTCAGAATCGTCCCTATCTCCATAGGCAATGGACTAACCTCCGCGCCCGCATCACCCATGACTGACTCAACTACGCTTTGAGTGAGGGTTGTAGGCTGTCATATCCGCAACTGGAGGTCCCGTGAACAGTCACTGGTGGTGCCGCCTGCTCTTGCTAATCATACTGATCGGGTTACCGACGGGTTCGACGATGGCGGCAGGCAGTGTCGTAGTACTGACCGTCAACGATGCTATCGGTCCGGCCAGTGCCGACTACGTGGAGCGCGGCTTGGCGCGTGCGGTGACCGAGGGCGCGCAGTTGGTGGTCATCAGCCTCGACACCCCCGGCGGGCTGGACACCTCGATGCGCTTGATTATTAAGGCGATTCTGGCCAGCCCCTTGCCAGTGGCAAGTTTCGTCGCCCCCAGTGGCGCACGTGCGGCCAGCGCCGGCACCTATATTTTGTATGCCAGCCACATTGCCGCGATGACCCCCGGCACCAACCTGGGCGCTGCTACACCGGTGCAGATCGGCGGCCTGCCCGGGACCGCGCCCGAACCGCCAGGCCCACCCACCACCGACAAGGATTCTGCGCGTGAACCGCAAGATACCTTGACTCGAAAACAGATCAACGATGCGGCGGCTTACATCCGTGGCCTTGCACAACTACGTGGACGCAATGCCGACTGGGCCGAACAAGCGGTACGTGAATCGCTCAGCCTGTCGGCCCACGAAGCGCTCAAACTCAAGGTGGTCGATTATGTGGCCAATGACGTGGCAGACCTGCTCAAGCAACTGGACGGCAAGAGCCTGAATGTCTCTGGTCAAATGTTGAAGCTGAACACCGCCGGGGCTGCACTCATCGACCATGCGCCTGATTGGCGCACACAACTGCTGGCGGTGATCACTAACCCCAGCGTAGCGTTGCTGCTGATCATGTTCGGGGTCTATGGCTTGATCTTCGAATTCATGAACCCAGGGTCGGGTGTTGGTGGGGTGCTCGGTGGCATCTGCCTGTTGCTGGGGCTGTATGCCCTGCAATTGTTGCCCGTGAATTACGCCGGGGTCGGACTGATCCTGCTAGGGATCGCCTTCATGATCGCCGAGGCGTTTCTACCGAGTTTCGGTGTAATCGGCTTCGGTGGGGTGGTTGCTTTTGTAGTGGGCGCAGTGATTTTGATGGACACCGATGTACCGGGCTTCGGCATTCCATTGACGCTGATCATCGGCATGGCACTGATCAGCGCCCTGTTGCTGATGACGCTGGTCGGCGTGGCGCTCAAGGCCAGACGCCGTGCCTTGGTCAGCGGCGATGCGGGCTTGGTCGGCAGCCAGGCCACGGTGACGGGACTGCTGCCGGGTCTGCCGATGAGCGGCTGGGTGCAATTGCAGGGCGAAAGATGGCAAGTACAGAGCCGCTCGCCCCTGCACCTGGGCCAGCAGGTCCGGGTGGTGGCGCGCACGGGCGTGATGCTGGAGGTCGTTGCGCTGGAGGAAACGCCATCGCGAGGAGATTGATGCGTGTTCGTGCTGCCAGTCCTGCCGTCCGAAGGCCCGCCTTATGCGGGCTTTTACCCGCGTTTTCGTATCCGCCCTGTCATGCCTTCGTCACACCTACCCTGCACAATGCGGTCAGCCAAAAGGATTTGGCCCCATCGACAGAGCGCTCGGCCAAGTGCCGGTTTTTTTCGTTCCAGCGACATGCTTTTCACGAAGTGCTCACATTACGGAGCGCAGATTGAACGGACAAAAGGATTTGACCCCATACAGAGAGCCCGCCATGCGCGGGCTTTTTGTTGTCAGCCATTCCTGCGGCTAAGTTCCCCACTCTCTCGAATGGAGTCGAAGCGATGCCCTCCCCTGAATACTCTCTCCCTGATGCAGTTCGGCGATCAAGCACACCAGCACTACCAGGCGCTGATCCTCGCGGCACTGCAAGCTATCGCCGGCATTCCCTATCGTATTGGCAGCCACGACCACGATGAGCTTGCACCGGCCTTCGCTGCTATCACCTCATTTACTCACGCCCAATTGAGGCCGGAGGTTCTGGGTCCGACCGGACTATCGAGACGCACGACCAGAAACACGATGTTCAACTTTGCGTGCCACTTTCAATGCTGAACGACCGCTTCTTAGGCGTTTTCCGAGGCCAGGCGCCTGGCATTACGCTCCAACTGCCGATGGACGCGCGGATCGATGCCCCTAGCGTCAGCTCGCCGACGACTGATGCGTCGTCCGGGCTAAGGATGATCACCGCCCCCTCTGCCGTTCAGACGGACCCGAGCGATGAACCATGTCGCCCCTCCTGCATCATGGCGCGCTCAGTCAATTCTGGCCGTTGTGCTCAAGCATCACAAACACCCAAGAATTAAAGTCGAAGCGCCAGGGGTAGCTACCCCGCTCACAATTCCAAGAATAGAGCCACTCCGATGAGCCTGACAAAATCTCTGCCAGCATGCCTGGCACTCAGCTTCGCATCGTTTGCCACCTATGCAGCAGATGGTCCACCACCTTCGGTGAATGAGCCAAGCGGTATCAACCTGGGCGGCACCAGCTTTTACGACGGTTTCGCGGGGCCACCCGGCTTATCACATCTGACCTATCTAAAATTCAGCACCGCACGCAGCATCAAGGACAACGCTGGCAAGGATAATGGCGCCTTCGATAACCCCAAGATCAACATCATCACGCTGATCAATCAGTTGAGCTATTACTCACCTGACTCCATCGGAGGCGGTGCGCACCTGGGCTGGAGTCTGTTGGTGCCAATCGTATCCCTGGACGGTGACTTTGGTGACGACGGCCCCAAGCTCCAGGATAACGGCACCGGCCTTGGTGATATCGTGGTGGGGCCTCAGATCCAGTTCGATCCAATCGTAAACGCCCACGGCAGGCCCGTCTTTGTGCAGCGCCTGGCCTTCGATACCATCCTTCCAACCGGTAAATACGACAAACATAAAGACCTGAACCCAGGCTCCAACTTCTTCTCTCTGAACCCTTACTGGGCAGCGACCTGGATGCCAGCTCCTCGTTGGGAGGTGAGCTGGCGGCTGCACTACCTGTACAACTTCAAGAACAACGACCCCGCTAGTAGTTCAGCGCAATTCTTCGAAGGACAGCCTGTACGCGACACCCAGGCAGGACAGTCGGCGTGGGCCAACTTCACAGCTTCGTATGAAGTGGTCCCCAACGTATCGGTCGGCATCAACGGGTACTACTTCAGGCAACTATCAGATGACGATGTCAACGGGAGTCGGCTGAGCGACTCTCGGGAAAAGGTTTTGGGCGTCGGCCCGGGCCTGTTCTGGAAAATCAGCGATGGCCAAGGCTTTTGGCTGAACACCTATAAAGAGACCGGCGTCGAGAACCGCGCCCGAACGGATTACGCCGTCCAGATTCGTTACGCCCACAAGTTCTGACTGACGTGTGCGCCCGCCCATGCATGAGGAGCGGGCCCCTTTACCCGAGGTGATGCTTCATGAACGCGCTCGAATCCATCGACAGCAAAAAATCATTGGCCGCTGTTTGCCTGATGATGGTCATATCTCTAGGAACGCTACAGATCCAGCCTATCCTGGGCGGAGCTTTTATCGACCAACTCGACTTGCCTCTTAATGCAATAGGCGCCATTTTCGCAGCAGAACTTATTGCAATGGCGGTCGCTTGCGGCGTTTGCGCCATGTTGATGGTGAACGTCGACCGGCGCCGCTTCGCCTTGGTTGCCTTGCTGATCCTGGCATTAGGTAATCTAGCCAGCACTCAGCTCCACAGCCAGACTTCGTTACTCATTTCCAGAATGATCTGTGGCGCAAGCGGTGGCGCTGTTATGGCGGTTGTCTACGCCACAGCAGCCCTGCGCACATCTAAAGATGCCACTTTCGCGGTCATCAATATCGGCAACCTCCTCTGGGGCATGCTGCTCGTGACCTCCATGCCTATGATCCTGAAATCATACGGCGTGAATGGCGCGTTTTCCCTATTGGCTATCACCAGCGTGCTCGCGGCGCTGGGTTGCTTGAGAGTGCCCAAGCGGTACCCTGAAACACATCGCTTGGCGATCGGTTCGGTCCAGCCATTTGGTCTCACATCCATCCTGTTAATCATGCTTTTTGTGCTTCTGTTTTTTGGGCATTCCGCTCTGTGGGTTTACCAAGAGCGCATCGGCAAAAGCATTGGCCTGGAACCGCAGCAGATTGGGGGGATTCTGGGGGGCAGCATCCTTGCCGGAGCCCTTGGGGCAGGTCTTGCCGGGCTGATCGGACGGCGCCTGGGTTTGCTGTTTCCGCAGCTATTAAGCTTCGGTACAGCATTGTTGGCGACGCTGGTCATGGTCTATGGCAATAGTCCCATTGCTTTTGTCGCCACTGCCTGCCTGATCCATATGGTGTGGTTTTTCAGCCTGCCTTACCTGCTTTCCATGGCGGCCGAACTGGACCCTTCCGGCCGATTGGCCGGACTAGGTAACGCCGCCATTTTTATCGGCCAAGGGCTCGGCCCATTTGGTGCAGCACTAGTCGTCGGTGAGGGACATTTCCGGGCAGTCGGATGGCTGGCTGCCTCAGCCTATTTGATAGCCCTGGTTATCTCGTGTCTGGTCGTTGCGCGCTTTCGTCGAGGCGTGAAGCCTTCCGGACCAGCAATCCCCTCTGTCAGCCTGAAATCCCCCAGGAGGATGGTGGCTGCTGATGACCCATCCCATCAATGAACAAAAATGCCCATCATTAGAGGTTGTCCTGATGACCAGCCAATTTCCCCAAACCCCTGAATTTTCCGGCGCTCTTTATACGCCCAGCCGCGTGGAAGCAGAGGTGTTCGACCTCGAGATTGAAGGCGCCCTTCCCGCCTCGATCCGAGGGACTTTTTATCAGGTCGCGCCAGACCCGCAGTACCCGCCCTTGCTGGGCAACGATATCTTTTTCAACGGTGACGGGATGGTCAGCGGCTTCTACTTCGCCGACGGCAGGGTCTCGATGCGACGCCGCTACGTGAAGACTGATCGTTTGATGGCTCAGCGCCGTGAAGGTCGTTCGCTCAATGGCATCTATCGAAACGTCTACACCAATGACCCGCTCGCGGCGAAGAACAACACGACTGCGAACACAACCGTGGTGCCGCACAATGGCGTCCTGCTTGCGCTCAAAGAAGATGCCATGCCCTGGGCAATGGATCTCGAAACGCTGGAGACCCTTGGCGAATGGAATTTTGACGACCAGGTCAAATCAGCGACATTCACAGCCCATCCCAAGCTCGACCCGGCAACAGGAAACCTCTTGGCATTCAGCTATGAAGCCAAAGGGGACGGCACGCCTGACCTGGCCTATTTCGAAATCTCGCCGGACGGGAAACTACTGCATGAGATCTGGTTCCAGGCACCTTATGCGGCCATGGTTCATGATTTTGCGGTGACCGAACGCTACGTAGTGTTCCCGCTGATTCCATTGACGGTGGACGTCGAACGCATGAGAAACGGCGGGCCGCATTTTCAATGGCAACCCCATCTACCTCAGCTTTTCGCCGTGGTGCCACGGAATGGACGCGCGGAAGATGTTCGTTGGTTTAAGGGCCCGAAGGACGGCTTCCAAGGCCATACGCTCAATGCGTTCGATGACAATGGCAAGGTTTATGTAGACATGCCGGTTACCGGCGGGAACATCTTCTACTTCTTTCCACAGGCGGACGGTCATGTCCCGCCACCCGAAACGCTGGCGGCCTGCCTGATGCGCTGGACCTTCGACCTGACCGGTACGCGGGATGACATTCAACCGCAGCCATTGACTGACTATCCCTGCGAGTTTCCAAGGTGTGATGACCGCTACATCGGTAGAAAGTACGAACACGGCTTCATACTCGCCTTTGATCCAGAGCGCCCATACAACCCTGCGAATGGACCGATGCCGTTTCAATTCTTCAACCTGCTGGCTCATGTGAACCTGAAAACAGGAACCACCGACGCCTGGTTCCCCGGTGACAGCGGATGCTTCCAGGAGCCCATTTTCATTCCGCGCTCCCCTGATGCGGGGGAAGCAGATGGCTATGTCGTTGCCCTTCTCAATCTCATCGCAGAAGGTCGTAGTGAGCTCGTGGTTCTGGATTCTCGCGACATGGAGAGCGGCCCCATTGCACGAATCAAAATCCCATTCCGGATGCGCATGTCGTTGCACGGTTGCTGGGCGCCAAGCAAAAAATGAAGCAATGAACTGTCCGCTGAAATGACCAGAAGTCTGTGATGAACCCAGCCGGAATGCGGCTTCTATCCTTCTGAGTCCCACAGCATCGCCGACTGCATGACATTTCTAACGTCACTGTCCCGTATTGCCTGTTCCTGAGGGTCGGCAAAGAGCTGTCCACAACACACAAAAACGAACTATTTCTGTATTGCGGGATTTATTAAAATTCCCACTTTACAGGATTAAATCACACAACTAGATTAAACCTCAGCCGCCGCGCTTACCCACGGCCATGCCTTTTTGCACCCCGTGCGCATGCACTGATCCTCTATCAAGGAGCACTCAATGAAACTCGCGAGCTTTATTGTTCAAGGCCGTAGCACTTACGGTGTTGTCGACGGCGATCAGGTTATTGACCTGGAATCGCTCAAACTCACCTTCGGCACCGATCTCAAGCAAGCCATTACCAACAACCGTCTGGCCGATCTGACCAGCGTCGTTCTGGCGAGCCTGCCGCGCATCCCGCTGGCTGAAGTGACCTTTCTGCCCGTTATCCCGAACCCGGGCAAAGTGCTGTGCATTGGCATCAACTACGCCACTCATGTGCGTGAAACCGGTCGTGAGATGCCGACCTACCCGATGATTTTTACCCGCTTCGCCGACAGCCAGACCGCCCACCTGCAACCCATCGTTCGGCCCAAAGCCTCGCACAAGCTTGATTTTGAAGGCGAGTTGGCGGTGGTGATCGGTAAACCGGCGCGTCACGTCAAACAGGCCGACGCGCTGGACTATGTAGCCGGTTACGCCTGCTACAACGATGGCAGCGTCCGCGACTGGCAGAAGCACACCATTCAGTTCATACCGGGCAAGAACTTCCCGAACACCGGCGGCTTTGGCCCTTGGCTGATTACCAGCGACGAGATCGGTGATCCGCAGGACTTGGAGCTGACCACCCGCCTGAATGGCGAAGTGATGCAGCACACCAGCACCAGCGACATGATTTTCGATGTCCGCAAGCTGATCGAATACTGCTCCACCTTCACCGAACTGGCTCCCGGCGACGTGATAGTCAGTGGTACCACCGGTGGCGTCGGCGCTTTCCGTGAGCCGCCGGTATGGATGAAGCCGGGCGATGAAGTCGAGATCGAGATTTCACGAATCGGCATCCTGCGCAACAGCATCGTCGACGAGCACTAAGCAATGGACAGACTATCTGAATCACAACAACTGCCAGATCAGGATACCGACACCAAAGGATCGAGCCTGGAACGCATGCTGCGGGTACTCGATCTGTTCACCGAAAAGAGTCCGATCTGGGCTGTCGACGACATGGTCTGCGCATTGGGGTTTACCCGCTCTACCGTCTACCGCTATGTGCGTGAACTGGCCGAGGCGAACTTGTTGTTCCAGGTCGAAGCCGGGCGTTACGCGCTGGGTGCCCGGATCATTACCTGGGACCGCCAGTTGCGGCTGAGCGATCCGCTGGTGCGCGCGGCGCAATCGCTGGAGCCGGGCTTCCCACGCTGGAGCGAGCAGCAAGTCTGGCTGATCTGCCGACTGTTCAAAGACCAAGTGGTCTGTATTCACCAGCACGGTGATTTGTTCAGCGAGGTCAGCTATTCACGCGGTTCACCGAGGCCGTTGTTCCTGGGCGCGACCTCCAAGGCAATCCTCGCCAACATGAACGCGCGCCAGCACAGTCAGCTATTTCTTGAAAACCCCGATGAGGTGCGCGCCAGCAACCTTGGCCAGACCTGGGAACAGTTCCGCCGTTCGCTGCAGCAATTACGTCGTCAGGGATATGTTGCCAGCGCAGGCGAGGTCGACCCGGGCGTCTACGGGTTGGCCGCCCCCATATTCGATGGCGACGGCAAAGTCGTCGGCAGCATCAGCTGCGTTCGCCCGATTCAAGAACGCGACAGAGCTCAGGAAGAAGGACAGGGACAGCAAATCCTTGCCTTGGCGCAGAAGCTGTCGCAGCTCATGGTGGCACTCGCCAACCGTCCCAAGCAATTGGACTGAGCCATCCGTAAGGGAATAACAATGACAACCCTCAACAGTATCAACACCGACGTGCTGATCATCGGCGCCGGTCCTACAGGACTGACCCTGGCTAACCTGCTTGGCCAGGCAGGTGTGAACACATTGATCATCGATCGCAAGCCCGGGACCGTGACCGAACCTCGTGCCGTCTCGATCGATGATGAATCCCTGCGCACCATGCAGGCCGTCGGGCTGGATGAAGCCGTATTGCGTGATGTGGTGCCTGGCTACGGCGTGCACTATTTCACTCGGCCCGGTGGCCGCTGCTTCGGCAAAGTCGAGCCTACTGGCAAGTTGTATGGGTTCCCCAAGCGCAATGCCTTTCGCCAGCCACTGTTCGAGGGCACCCTGAAGAAAGGCCTCGAACGCTTTGCCAGCCTGACGGCGCGGTTCAGCCACGAGCTGCTGGAATTCAGTCAAGACCACCATGGCGTGCGCGCGCTGATTCGTGACGCCGATGGCGAGATGATGGAAGTCAACGCTGCCTATCTGGTCGCCTGCGACGGCGGCCGTAGCCCGGTGCGCAAGCAACTCGGAATCGAGATGGTTGGCTCGAGCTTCTCCTCGCGCTGGCTGGTGGTCGACACCGATCAAGATGACGATCCATTCTGGCAAACACGCGTGTACTGCGATGCACGCCGCCCTGTCGTAGAAGTGCCCGGTCCCCACCGTACCCGCCGCTTCGAGTTTCTGCTCAAGCCGCACGAAACGGATGAACAGGTGCTCAGCGACACTCGCCTGCAAGCGTTGCTTCAGCCCTTCAAGGGCAACACCCCGGCATCCATCGTGCGCAAAACCGTTTACACCTTCCACGCCCGGGTTGCCGAGCGGTGGCAAGTAGACCGTGTGTTTCTCGCCGGCGATGCCGCCCATCTGACCCCGCCTTATGCCGGACAAGGCATGAACAGCGGTGTTCGCGATGCCCATAACCTGGCCTGGAAACTGATTGGCGTGCTGAAGGGCAAAATGGCTGATACGGCTCTGCTGTCTTACGAAAGCGAGCGTCGCGATCACGCCTGGGCACTGATCAGACTGGCCTTGAACCTCGGCGTGGTCATGGCGCCGGCAACCGTCTTGCGCGCTCGCTTGATCAGCGGTGCATTCGCGTTGATCGGCCTGCTGCCACCGTTGCGGGACTATTTCCTGCAAATGCGCTTCAAGCCTAAACCCCGATTCACCAAAGGACTGGTACTGACCGAAGGTGAAGCCGGAAAACTCTCCTGCGGGCACATGTTCCCTCAACCGATGCTCACCGATGCCCAGGGCCAGGCATCTCTGCTCGATGACTCGATCGGCGCCGGCTTCGCCTTGATTCAGTACGGCGACCACACCCGCCAACGCATCGATGAACTCCAGCATGGCTTCTGGTTCCACCTTGAAGCCAAACGCATTCTGATCCTTCCCGAGCATGTCAAAACAATGCCTTCGATACCTGGCTGCACGGTGCTTCATGACCGCCAGGGGTTGCTCAAAGAAATACTGGGCGATTCAAACAAGTTTTTGCTGCTGCGCCCGGATCGCTATATCGCCGCCATCTTCGACAAGGCCGGCGAAACAAAGGCTGCCGAGTCGTTGCAGTCGTTGTTCGGCGTCGCCTCGGCGATACCCCGAAGCCGAGACCCGCATCACGCCAGTCTTTCATTGACCCCTTAAAGTCACGGAGGTGTTTATGCAAACCCTACAGACCTGCACCCCTGCGCGCCTGTGCTACCTGCACCTGGCGAGCAAAGAGCCGCAACGACAAATCGATTTCTATCGGCGGATGCTGGACATGGACGGCCTGGCGCAACCCGATGGCAGCTGGATACTCAGTGGCCCACAACGCGCCATGCTCGTGTCGCCCGCCGATCACAGTGGCCTGCTCGCGGCGGCCTATGACCTGGGCGATCAGGCTCGGCTGGGAGAACTGCGCGCTCGCCTGATCGAGCACGACTGTGCTGTCGAAGACATCGACTCACCGTTGCTCGAACCGGGTGCCTTTCTGATTCGTGACCCTCAGGGCCGGCAAACGATATTTGGCGTATCTCGCACTGATTCCGGTGTCGACCGACAAGGCATGCCGGGCCGCCTGCAGCACGTGGTATTCCAAACCACTGAGCTGGAAGCCATGATCGATTTCTACGTCAATACGGTCGGGTTTACCGTCTCGGACAATGTCGTCGATGAGCAGACCGGCCAGCTCATGGTGTGCTTCCTGCGCTCGGATGATGAGCATCACTCGCTGGCGTTTTTCCGCGGTTCGAACAACGAATGGGATCATCACTGTTACGAAACCAACGAATGGAATGACATCCGCGACTGGGGTGATCGCTTCGCCAAGGAACGTATCACCATCTTCTTCGGCCCCGGCCGACATGGGCCGGGCAACAATCTGTTCTTCATGGTGGTCGATGCCGATCGCAACCGCCTGGAGTTCTCGGCCGAACTGGAAATGACCGATGCCGCCCGCCAACCCGGTGTCTGGCCGCAAGGGGAATACACGCTCAACTCCTGGGGACGCGCCTGGATCAGGAGCTGAGCACTTTTTTACAGACAAGGTTTTGCATCATCAACTTCCTTAATCGACGCGGCCACCTGCCTCCAAAGGTAAGACTATGACGACTCGACATTTCACCCCCTACTCCATCAACGGCGACCAATACATCGACGGCACCTGGCGTGCCGGTCGCTCCTCACGACGCCTGGATGACCGCAATCCCTTCAATGGCGAACAACTGCTGGAGATGCCGCTGGCGTCGATTGCCGATCTCGATGATGCCTATCAGGCTGCACATCGTGCGCAAACGGCATGGGCACAGCTGCATCCAACACAGCGCAGCGCCCAACTGGAAAAACTGGCTCAGGTCATCCAGAGCCGCCGCGACGAAATCATCGACTGGCTGATTCGGGAGTCCGGCAGTACACGTATCAAAGCGAGCATGGAATGGCAATTCACCCTGAGCCTTGTTCGTGAGTGCGCAACGTTGCCGATGCAGGTTGAAGGACGGATTCTGACCAGCTACAAGCCTGGCGAACAGAGCTTTGTCTTTCGTGAACCACTGGGTGTGGTCGGTGTTATCAGTCCGTGGAATTTTCCTTTGTATCTGAGCATGCGTTCGGTGGTACCGGCTCTCGCGCTCGGCAATACCATAGTGCTCAAGCCCGCCAGCGACACGGCGGTGACCGGGGGCCTGCTGATTGCCCACCTGTTCGAAGAAGCAGGCTTCCCGAATGGATCGCTCAATGTCGTGGTAGGCGCAGGTTCGGAGATTGGCGATGCCTTCGTCGAACACCCGGTACCGAGCCTGATCTCTTTCACCGGCTCAACGGATGTGGGTCGCAATGTCGGCCGTATCGCAACCGGTGGCAAACACATCAAACGCGTTGCGCTGGAGCTGGGCGGCAACGCTCCGCTGGTGGTCCTGGATGATGCGGATATTGAAATCGCGGCGCACGCCGCGGTGGTTGGGCGCTTCCTGCATCAAGGCCAGATCTGCATGAGCGTCAACCGGGTGATCGTCGACCGCTCGCTGTATGCAGACTTCACGGCGCTGGTCGTGGAGCGAGTGCGCAATCTCAAGACCGGCGACCCGGCCAACGCAGACACGGTGATTGGACCCGTGGTCAATCAGAACCAGCTCGATGGCCTGCTCCGTAAAATCGATGCCGCCGAAAACGCGGGCCTCAAACGGCTCTGTGGAGGCCCGGCATCCGGGCTGGTGCTGCCTGCCCATGTCTTCGGTGAGGTGGGGGCCGATCAGGAACTGGCGCGCGATGAAACCTTCGGGCCCTTGCTGCCGCTGCTGATCGCCGAAAACGAAGCCCATGCCCTGGAACTGGCTAACGCCAGCGAGTATGGCCTGTCCAGCGCGGTGTTCACCCGGGACATGGCCCGCGGCTTGAACTTTGCCCGTGGCATCGTGGCGGGCATGACCCATATCAACGACATCACCGTCGATGATCAGCCCAATGCGCCCTTCGGTGGTGAAAAAAACTCAGGCCTCGGACGCTTCAATGGTCACTATGCCCTGGATGAGTTCACCCGTGCCCATTGGGTCACCTGGCAGCCCGGAGGCCATAACTACCCCTTCTGATTATTTGCCAATACTGACTCGGCCAGGATTGGGCAAGCTCCTTTGCCCAATCGACAAAAAACAATAAAAAATAGAGGCGAAAAATGAATAATTTAGCCTGTGTGTCCACCGATCAAATCGTTCACTCCGACCGACTGATGAAGTGGAAAGAGTTCATGAGTGATCACCTGGGCCGCACTCCGGACTATATCAAACGCCTGGAATCTACATTCATCGACCCGTTGCATAACAACAACTTTCAGGGGCGGCTTGAATATGGAGACCTGGGTCAGCTGCGTTTCTGTCGAATGACCGCCAGTGCCCATCGATACTCACGCCATCTGAGCAAAGCGGTCGACTCGCTCGACACCCCGCGCATGTTGATACTGCAGATTGCCGGTGTCAGTCATTTCGAGCAAGGTCGACACAGCAGCGCGTTAGCGCCTGACGAGATGCTACTGGTCGACAGCGGCCAGCCTTTCAGCGTCACCAGTACTCAAGGCTGCGAACATTTCATCCTGCTTTTCCAGGGGAGGAGCGAACTGCTCACGCAAGCGGGCGATGTTCATCTTAACGGTCGCAATGGGCTGGGCCGAATGCTGATGCATCTCGTCAGTGATGCTTACAACCAATATCCCTTGCTCAACAATAACTCGGCAGGGCTGATCGGCGACAGTATCGTGGGGCTTCTGGATAACGTTCTGAAGAATAAACAGGAAGAAAAGCAACTCGAACACGACTTCCGCTTCTTCAAGCAGAACCGCCTCAAGGCCTATATCGAGCGCCACCTGGCCGACCGCGACCTGACCATCGAGCGCATCGCCAACGCAGAGCAATGCTCGGTGCGCAGCTTGCACCGAGCGTTTCAGGAGGAGCTTGGCTGCAGCATCAGCGAATACATCTGGCAGCGGCGTTTGTCGCGTTGCGCCGAAGATCTGCGCAACCGGGAACATGCCCATCGCTCACTCACCGAGATTGCCTTTGCCTGGGGCTATGGCAGCAGTGCTCACTTCAGCAGACAGTTCAAATCGGCGTTCGGCATGTCGCCTCGGCTGTTCCGTGATACCGCGAGCGACATCAGAGTGGAATCGACCGCTGCATAAGTCTGTTTGCAAATTGGGTGCAGACTGGTGAAATGGACAAAACGACTGGCCCTCGACCTTCTGCCATTAATTCCAGCCGCCGCCCAACACCTTGTACAACGTCACCCGGTTGCTCTGTTCGGTCAGGCGCAGGGTGATCAGGTCCTGCTGTGCGCTGTACAGCGAGCGTTGGGCGTCCAAGGCTTCGAGATAGCTTTGCGAACCGCCACGGTATAAGGCGTCGGACAGTTCGAAGCTTTTGCGGCTGGCGTCAGTCAACGCTTGCTGAGCCGTAATGCGGCGATCCAGCGTGCTGCGTACCGCCAGGGCATCGGCCACTTCCTTGAACGCGCTCTGCACCGTCTGCTGATAGGTCTGCACCTGTATTTCGCGTTCGACCTTGGCCGAATCCAGCGTCGCGCGGTTACTACCGGCATCGAAGATCGGCAGGCTGATGCTCGGGGCAAACGTCCAGGCGCCACTGCCGGACTTGAACAGTCCGGACAAGGCCGAGCTTGAAGACCCCGCACTGGCCGTCAGGCTGATACTCGGAAAGAACGCCGCACGGGCCGCGCCGATGTCGATATTGGCCGACTTGAGCGTGTGTTCGGCAGCCAACACATCCGGGCGTCGTTGCAACAGGCTGGACGGAAGCTCCGCCGGCACTTGAACCAGCGCCGCAGCCGATTCCAGGTTCGCGCCTGGCAACAGCTCCTCGGGAATATCGCTGCCAACCAGCAGACGCAACGCATTGCGGTCCTGGAGAATCTGGCTTTCATAGACCGCCGCGTCGCCTCGAGCCGACTCCACAGTGGTTTGCGCCTGCGCCACAGACAGACCGGAAGAACCACCCAATGCGTGGCTACGCTGAGTCAATTCGTAGGTCGCCTGCTGACTGCGCAAGGTCTCCTGGGCCAAGTGCAACCGCTCGTTGTCCGCCGCCAGGGTCAACCAGGCCGTGGCCACTTCGGCCACCAGACTGATCTGCGTGCTGCGCCGGGTTTCGGTCAGCGCGAGATAGTCTTCCAGCGCTTCGTCCTGAA
This sequence comes from Pseudomonas sp. PDM24, assembly GCF_019218905.1. Lineage (NCBI taxonomy): Bacteria > Pseudomonadati > Pseudomonadota > Gammaproteobacteria > Pseudomonadales > Pseudomonadaceae > Pseudomonas > Pseudomonas sp. PDM24. The sequence continues at coordinate 1,735,984 of NZ_JAHUWR010000001.1, forward strand.
GGTTCTGTACCCGCCCGAACACGTCCACTTCATAACTGCTCAGGCCCAGTTGCGCACTGTAGTCATGAGTGGTGGCCGCCGAGCCACTGCTGGACAACGAACCGGGCGTGCGACTGTGAGTGCCACTGACGCCGGCATCGATCGAAGGCAAGGCCTCGGCTCGCTGGATGCGGTACTGAGCCTGCGCCTTTTCGATGTTCAGGCTGGCCAGGCGCAGGTCGCGATTGTTGACCAGGGCCAGGGACTGCAAGCGCGCCAGACGGCTGTCAGTGAAGAACTGCTGCCACTCGATATCGGCGCCTGCCTCCCCCTTGGGCGTGCTGGCGGGCGGCAGCCATTGTTCGGAGACAGGCGCTTCAGGGCGCTCGTACTGCGGCGCCAGATTGATACAGCCACCGAGCAGCACGAGGACGGCCAGCAGTGGCCAGCGAAACTTGATCATGTGTCACCTGTCTGGGCGGATTGGACGGAGGTCGAAGCCGTGGAAACGCGGCCAAAGCGACGGCGAATCTGCACGAAGAACAACGGTACGAAGAAGATCCCCAGCACCGTGGCGGTGAACATCCCGCCCAGCACGCCAGTGCCGATGGCTTGGCGCCCGGCGGAACCGGCGCCGGAACTCAAGGCCAGAGGCAGCACGCCGAACATGAACGCCAGGGACGTCATGAGAATGGGCCGCAGGCGTTGCCGCACGGCGATCAGCGTCGCCTCCCGCAAGCTGTTGCCCTGCTCTTGCAGATGCTTGGCGAATTCGACGATCAGAATCGCGTTCTTGGCCGCCAACCCCACGGTGGTCAACAGCCCGACCTGGAAGTACACGTCGTTGCTCAAACCACTGAAACGGGTGGCCAGCACCGCACCAACCACACCCAACGGGACCACCAGCATCACCGAGAATGGCACCGACCAACTCTCGTAAAGCGCGGCCAGGCAGAGGAACACGAACAGCACTGATATCCCGTAAAGCAAGGGTGCTTGCGAACCGGAAAGGCGCAGCTGATAGGACTGCCCGGTCCACTCATAACCGATGCCTTCCGGCAATTGCTTGATAATCGCTTCCACAGCATCCATGGCGACCCCGGAACTGCCCCCCGGCGCAGGATCGCCGACCACCTCCAGCGAAGCGTTGCCGTTGTAGCGTTCCAGCAACGGTGAGCCATAGCTCCACGAACTGCTGGCGAACGAGGAAAAGGGCACCATCTCATTGTTGCTGTTGCGCACGAACCAATGCTCCAGGTCGACTGCCTGCATCCGCGACGAAGCCTCGCCCTGAACGTAGACCTTCTTCACACGGCCCTGGTTGAGGAAGTCATTGACGTAAGTGCCGCCCAACGCCGTGGATAAAGTGGTATTGATGTCGCTGGTGCTCAGGTTCAAGGCCCCGGCCTTGCGATCGTCGATGCTGACCTTGAGCTGCGGTGAGTCATCCAGGCCATTGCTGCGTACCCCCAGCAGGCGAGGGTCTTTGCTGGCCAGGTCGATAAACTTCTCCCGCGCCGCCACCAGCGCATCATGCCCCAGGCCACCAAGATCCTTGAGTTGCACATCAAAACCCGAACTCTGCCCCAGGCCCCGCACAGCCGGGGGTTGCATCACGAACACATTGGCATCACCAATGCTCGACAGTGTTATGGTCGCCCGCTGGGCGATGGACGCCGAATCCTGCCCTGCCCCCGACCGCTCGCTCCAGTCCTTGAGCCGGATAAAGGCGCGGGCGGCGTTCTGGCTGTTACCGTTCATGCCCAAGCCAGAGATGCTGATCAGCGCCTCGACTTCCGGTTGTTCGAGGATGTAGCTTTCGAATTGCTTCACCACGGCTTGAGTACGGCTGTCCGTGGCTCCCACCGGCAACTGCACCTGAGCCATGAGAATGCCCTGGTCTTCATCCGGCAGGAACGAAGTCGGCAAGCTGAAATAACCGGCCGCCATCGCCAGCACCACCAACCCATACACCAGCAGACTTGCACGTCCACGCTGAAAAATTGCCCCCACCCATCCTTTATAGGCCTCTGCGCCGCGTTCGAAGGTGCGGTTGAACCAGCCGAAGAACCCGCGTTGAGCACCATGGCCCTGGGCATCGGACGGCTTGAGCAGGGTCGCGCATAACGCCGGCGTCAGCGTCATGGCCACCAGCACCGAGAGCACCATGGCCGAAACGATGGTCACCGAAAACTGCCGGTAGATGATCCCCGTAGAGCCGCCAAAAAACGCCATCGGAATGAACACGGCGCTGAGGACCAGGGCAATGCCGACCAGGGCGCTGGTGATTTCATCCATCGACTGGCGCGTGGCGGCCAGGGCCGACAGCCCCTGTTCGCCCATCACCCGTTCGACGTTCTCCACCACCACAATCGCGTCGTCCACCAACAGGCCGATAGCCAGGACCATGGCGAACATGGTCAGGGTGTTGATCGAATAGCCGAACAGCGCCAGTACGCCGAACGTGCCGAGCAGAACCACTGGCACGGTGATCGCCGGGATCAGCGTGGCCCGCAGGTTTTGCAAGAAGAGGAACATGATCAGCACCACCAGGACGATGGCTTCGCCCAAGGACTTGACCACCTCCTCGATGGACAGGCTGACAAAGGGCGTGGTGTCGTAGGCAATCACATTTTTCAGCTGCATTTCCGTCGGATAGAACGGCTCCAACGCCTTGAGTTTGGCCTTCACCGCTTCGCCGACTTCAAGCGCATTGGCGCCAGCGGCCAACTGCACGCCCATGGCGGCGGCGGGCTTGCCGTTGAGGGCTGAACTGATGTCGTAGCTTTCACTGCCCAGCTCGACTCGCGCCACATCCCCCAGCAGCACCACGGCTCCATCGCTAGTGGACTTGACCACGACATTGCGAAACTCTTCGGCGGTTTGCAGTTTGCTGCGGGCACTGATGGTGGCATTCAGTTGCTGCCCGGCCACCGCTGGCAATGCACCGAGCTGGCCGGCGGAGACTTCGGTGTTCTGCGCCTCCAGGGCGCTGCTGATGTCCGAGGGCATCAACGCGTACTTTTCCAGCAGGGCCGGGTCCAGCCAGATGCGCATGGCGTAGCCCGAACCGAGAGTCTGCACATCGCCGACGCCATCAATACGGCTGATCTGGTCCAGCAAGGTGCTGGAAATGTAATCGCCGATCTGGGTGCCGGTCACGCTTTCGTTGTCAGAAGCCAGGGCGGCAATCATCAGGAAGTCCGACCCGCCCTTGGTCACGGTCAGGCCTTCGCTCTGTACCGACTGCGGCAGTCTCGACTCAGCCTGTTGCAGCTTGTTCTGCACCTGCATCTGCGCCACATCCGGGTTCGTGCCCGCGGTGAACGTCAGGTTGATACTGGCACTGCCCGCCGAGCTGCTGGAGGCCGACATGTAGGTCAGGTTATCCAGGCCTTTCATCTGCTGTTCGATGACCTGGGTCACCGAGTCTTCCACGGTCTTGGCCGAGGCGCCGGTGTAGGTGGCGGAAATACGAACCGTCGGCGGCGCGATGTCCGGGTACTGTTCCAGGGGCAACTGACTGATCGACAAGGCCCCGGCAAGCATGATGACGATGGCGATGACCCAGGCAAAAATCGGCCGATCGATAAAGAAACGCGCCATGCTCAACCCTCCTGCGCAATGGCAACAGGCGCCGATTTCAACGTGCGGCTGCGAGTACCGGGGTTCTGTGCCACCACTGATTCACCGACTCGGACTTTCTGCCCGCCCTCGACAATCACCTGGTCACCCGCCTTCAGACCAGCCGTGACCCACCACTGATTGCCCACGGCGCGGTCGATGGTCAGCACGCGCTGTTCGACCTTGCCATTGACCACCACCAGCACCGAGGTCACGCCACTGGCACTGCGGTTCACCGCCTGTTGTGGAATCAATATCGCCTGGTCGTCCCGAGCCTGTTCCAGCACCGCCCGCACATACATACCCGGCAGCAATAGCCGGTCAGGATTGGCGATTTCTGCCCGTAAGGTCACCGTGCCAGTGCCCTCATTGACACTGACCCCACTGAACTTCAAGCGACCTTCATGGGCGTAGGTGCTGCCGTCGTCGAGCTTGAGGCTGATCCGCGCCTCGCCCTCGCCGTTGCTTTGCAGCGCGCCGCTGGCCAAGTCATGCTTGAGGCGCAACAACTCGGTGGTCGATTGGGTGACATCAACGTAGATCGGGTCCAACTGCTGCACCGTGGTCAGTGCGCTGTCCTGATTGGCCACCACCAGCGCGCCAGGGGTGACCGTCGAGGTTTCGATGCGTCCGCTGACGGGCGAGCTAATGCGGGTATAGGCCAGGTTGATGCGCGCGGTATCCACCCCGGCCTGCGCCACTTGCAGCTCAGCCTCGGCGGTCAGCAGACTGGCCTGGGCATCCTCGTTGTCCTGCTGGCTGATGGCATCGATCTTTGCCAACTGTGCGTCACGCCTGGCAGTGGCCTGGGCCGACTTCAACGTGGCGCGAGCCTTGGCCAGGGTCGCCTGTGCTTCAGCCAACGCGGCCTTGTAAGAGGACGCGTCCAGTTGATACAGCGCCTGCCCGGCCTTGACCTCGGCACCTTCGACAAACAACCGCTGCTGAACGATACCGCCAACCTGCGGCCGAATCTCGGCGACCATGAACGCTTGAGTGCGCCCGGCCAGTTCCGTGGTCAACGCCTGGCTTTTGGGCTGCACGGTGATCACTGAAACCTTGGGCGGTTCGATAACCGGCGCGGATTCGCCGGGGGAGCATCCGCTCAACACGAGCAGGACGATCAAGGAAAGTAGAATGGCGGCGGTCACCAAGGATTTGGCGAAAAGTTTGGTCGACATAAATGCCTCTGCAAGACGGGATGGCTGAAGCCAGGCGCCATACTGCGAGGCAAATGTGCAGGAAAATTGAAGATTGCCCCGCGAGCTTGAATCTTCGTCGCGCCGGGGCCTAAATGGGCGGGCCATTCACCGACCTGCCCGAGCCCATGAAACTGAGTATCTCCACCAAGCTGTTTGTTGCGGTACTGGCCAGCGTGCTGTTTGTCATCCTGAGCATGGGGGTGGCCAACGGCTGGAGCTTCGGCAAGGGCTTTCTTGATTACCTCAACGAACAGGCCTTGCTGCGCATGACCCCGGTACTGCCGCGCCTGGCCGGCGCCTATGAGCACGAAGGCAGCTGGGAATTCCTGCGCAACCAGCCGGATCGCTGGTTCGAACTCATGCGGCCGGAGCCGGGCGTAGATTTCACCGACCCGCACCGACCGAACCCGCCCACTTCCGACCTGACTGGCGCGGTATTTCGCATTGCCCTGCTGGACCAGCAAAAGCAACTCGTCATCGGCTACTCGGCGATTGCCGACGACGCCCTGATGCGCCCTATCGAGGTTGCCGGTAAAACCGTCGGCTGGCTGGCGGTAACGCCGTTTCAGAACGTGACCGAAGCCGGTGGCGAACGATTTCGCCTGTACCTGTTGCGCACCAGCCTGGGCATGGGCGTAATCTCGTTGCTGCTAGCAATGCTGATCGCCTGGTGGATTGCCCGCACCCTGCTTGACCCGGTCAAGCGAGTGGCCGCTGCCACGCACCGACTGGCCGCAGGGGAATACAGCAACCGGGTGGCAGTGTCTTCCAATGACGAAGTCGGTCAGCTGGCTCGCGACTTCAATCAGCTTGCGTATACGCTGGAGCGCAACGAAAAAATGCGCAGGGAGTTCATGGCCGATGTTTCCCATGAGCTGCGGACCCCACTGTCGGTGTTGCGTGGTGAACTGGAAGCCATTGAGGACGGTGTGCGCACCCTCGATCAATCCTCGATGAAATCGCTGCAAGGCGAAGTCGGCATGCTCAGCAAACTGGTGGATGACCTGTACGAACTGTCTCTGGCCGATGTGGGCGCACTGACTTACCGCAAGAGCGAATGTGATATCAACGAGTTGCTGGACAGTTGCGTGGCGATGTTCCAGGAACGTTGCAATGCCCGGCATTTACGCCTGGAGCTGGAGCTACCGACCTCGCCGCTGCGGTTGGAGGCCGACCCCAAGCGCTTGCAGCAACTGTTCGGCAATCTGCTGGAAAACGCCGTCCGTTATACCGATGAGGGTGGTGTGCTGCGCATTCGCGCAGCCAGCGATGGCGACGTCGTACGCATCGATTTCCTTGATTCCGGCCCCGGAGTCGACGCGGATCAGTTGCCGCGGCTGTTTGAACGTTTTTACCGCGGCGAAGCCTCACGCAATCGCGCCAGTGGTGGCGCCGGTCTGGGGCTCGCTATTTGTCACAGCATCGCCCAGGCCCATGGCGGCAACCTCAGTGCCGATCACTCTCCTTTGGGTGGCCTTTGGCTGACCCTGCGCCTGCCACGGAACGCCTGAACAATGGTCAACGACAACCCGATTCTCATCGTCGAAGACGAACCCAAACTGGCCGCGTTGATGCGCGACTATTTGATCGCCGCAGGCTATGCGACCCAGTGCCTGGACAACGGGCTGGAGGTGGTACCGGCGGTACGTGCCCGCGAGCCGCGGCTGATCCTGCTCGACCTGATGCTGCCTGGACGTGACGGTCTGCAAGTATGCAAGGAACTGCGCAACTTCAGTGCCGTGCCTATCATTATGATCACCGCCCGCGTCGAGGAAGTGGATCGCCTGCTCGGGCTGGACCTGGGCGCCGACGACTACATCTGCAAACCCTTCAGTCCTCGCGAAGTGGTCGCCAGGGTCAAAGCCATCCTGCGACGCAGCCCGCATCTTTTGACCTCAGCAGCACCGCGTCTACAGATTGACGAAGCACAGTACCAAGCCTCCCTCGACGGTGTGGCACTGGACCTGACGCCTCTGGAACTGCGCTTGCTCAATACCCTCGCCCGCTCTCCTGGACGAGTGTTTTCTCGGGATCAGTTGCTCGACAGGATCTACTCCGATCACCGGGTGGTCACCGACCGCACGATCGACAGCCATATCCGTAATCTGCGACGCAAGCTCGAACAGGCCTGCCCGGGAGAGCATCCGATCGAGTCGTTGTATGGGGTAGGTTATCGGTTTCAGCTCACCGACGCCTGAGCGTCGTCGAGATTGCCATTATTGATCCGCCGCATAGATGATGGTTTGCGCACTGTCGGATGTAGCAAGGCGGTGAGTGAAGTAGGTGTCGCCTTCATCTGTCTGGATCTCGTAGTCGACCTTGCTGGCGACACGGCCCGATGCACCGCAATGCTTGATGATTTTCAGCACCCGCTGAAACTTCACGCCCTGAGTACCATTCTGGGCAGGGCCAGTGAGTACATTGACCGTTTGAAACCAGCCTTCATTCTTCTTGTTCGACACGAGGGTGCCGGTCAGTGCCTCAAAGCGCTCCAGACGGGTAAACCCCCAGAGTGTCTGTTCTTCGACCGCTTTGCCTTGGGCGGTGGAACCAGTGAATACAAACAGATTAATGGCCGGATTGTCTTCGCAAAAGAAGTCATAGGGCACAAGTCCGTCGACCATTTTCTTACCGGGAACGAAACCTTTTTTATGAACCAGAAACATGACCACCTCCACTCTAAAACATCAGCAAACGCTGAGTAAGTTTGAGCGGGAAGTCTACTGAGGCGGAGCGTACAGAGCCGTCAAGCCAATGTAATATCGTGTAAAGATCACGCCCTATGGGGCAAGCTGATTTCCACGGTTAACCCACTGGACGACTCATTGCGCGCCATGATCGTGCCGCCGTGTATTTCTACAGCCCTTGAAGCGATCGCCAGGCCCAGCCCGAAACCGGCACTGGCCTCGTTCAGGCCGCGCTCGAACGGGTGGAAAATGTCCTGCAATCGCTCGCTTTCAACACCCGGCCCCCGATCGGTAATCTGCACCGTCAGGTAGTCTGCGTCGAGATTGATCTGAGCCACTACAACAACAGCCGTGTTCGGCTTGGTATAGCGCACCGCGTTTCGAATGACGTTCTCGAAACACCGATACAGCAGTTCGCCGCTGACACGACTGACAAAGGCCGGACACGCTTGCAGGCTTACCCGGCAACCTTTCATTTGCGCCTCGAATTGAGCGTCCTCGACGATCACCGACAGCATCTCGACGATATCAATTGGCTCGCGCTCGATACTCTCGGGCCGACCCTGCATACGCGCCAGGGTCAACAACGCCTCGATCAGCGTATCCATACGCACCGATTCGCGCTCGATGCGCTCCACCATTTCCAGGCGTGCAGGATCTTGCTGCAGCAGCCCGATAGCCGCTTGCATGCGTGTCAACGGTGAACGCAGTTCGTGAGAGATGTCGTGCAACAGATGTTGCTGAGCCTCCACCAGCAGTTTCAGCTGATTGGCCATTCGGTCGCAGTCCTCGGCCAGATCGACGATTTCATCGCGACGCCCACCCATCATCGGCTTGACCCGTGTTTCGAAGCGCCCCTGGGCCACGTCGCTCATTGCCCGCCGAAGATAGGCCAACGGCCATGCCAGGTAGTACGCCAGATACCCGCTGAACAGCGCACTCATCACCGTGCCGATGATCAACGGAGTCCAGTGACTAGGCCCTCTGTCACCTTTTTTACCAGGGGAATGTGTAGACCTGAGCGACAGCGCAACACCCTCCTTGCTGATGATTGACTGCTCATAGGCTGGTTGCGGAACCGGCGCCCCCGCCAGCAGTTGGCCGGCACTGTTATACACGCCAATGGCCTGGTCATCGGGATGCCCCCACACTGTCAGTAGCTGACGACCCGACTCGACACCAAACTGTCGCAGCAGCTGTTCTTCGCTGGCCAGGATCGTTTCCAGATGAGGATCTCCGGGTCTGGAACTGCCCAGCACCAGAAGGCCTAACCCGACCAAAAACGTCAGGCTAGTGGCCAGCCAAAACGCCAGGAACAGCTTCCAGAACAGCCGGCTGGGCTTCATCATTCGGCGATCAACAGGTAACCGAGGCCACGCACGCTCTGAATCCAGGCTTTGGTGTCGGGCCGCGGCCCCAGCTTCTGGCGAATGCTGCTGATATGCACGTCGATACGCCGGTCGTAGCGAGTCAAGGGACACCCCAAGGCATTGAGCGACAGATCCTGCTTGCTCACCACCTGCCCGGCACAACGGGCCAGCTCTTCGAGCAAGCTGAACTCGGTACTGGTCACCCCCAGCTCGCGCCCCTGCCAGAGGGCCTGGCGCTTGCCGGGCCACAAGACCAGAGGGCCAGTCCTGATCACTTCGGTGGTTGGCTGATCCACCGGCTGTACCCTGCGCATGATTGCCCGTAAACGTGCCACCAGTTCCCCCGGAGAACTGGGCTTGGGCACATAATCATCGGCGCCCAGTTCCAGGCCGGTGATCTTGTCTATGTTGTCGCCTCGGGCAGTGAGCAACACTACCGGCACCTGGCTTGCAGCCCGAATGCGCCTGAGCACCTCGATACCCGACAGCCGCGGCAGCATCACGTCCAGCACCACGATGCTGTAGCGGCCAGACAGCGCTTGGACCTCACCCTCCTCGCCCGTGTGCACTGCTGTCACCTCAAAGCCTTCACGCTCCAGGTATTGGATGAGCATTCCAGTCAGTTCCTGGTCATCGTCGACTAGCAATACGGAGATCATGGGGAGCTCTTGAGTGTGTGTCCGTGCATTATCGCCCTTGCACTGAACACCGTCATCGTCCCAGGCCAACCTTTACCTAACTTGACACTTGGTTAACCGCACCAAACGCACCGAGCTTTTATGCTTCACCTCCACCAGCCTGCTCGCTCCGCGGACTCATCTTGCTGTGAGATATCCGCGCCCGCCTACGCTGCTTGTCGATGTGTTCTGGATAAGATCTTGATGAATTTTTCGCGCCTGCTCTGCTCGGCTGCACTGCTACTCAACGCCACACTTGTGCATGCTCAAGGCTTCAAAATTTCCGATATTCGCATCAACGGCCTTCAGCGGGTTTCCGCAGGGAGTGTGTTCGGTGCTTTGCCGCTGAACGTCGGTGATGACGCGGATGAGCGCCGCTTGGTGGAGTCCACCCGTGCGCTGTTCAAAACCGGTTTCTTTCAGGATATCCAACTGGGGCACGAGGGCAATGTCCTGATCATCACGGTGGTCGAGCGCCCCTCGGTCGCCAGTATCGAGATCGAAGGCAACAAGGCGATCTCCACTGAAGACCTGATGAAGGGCCTCAAGCAATCCGGTCTGGCCGAAGGCGAGATCTTCCAGCGCGCCACCCTCGAAGGTGTGCGTAACGAGCTGCAGCGTCAATACGTCGCTCAGGGCCGCTATTCGGCGTCAGTTGATGCCGAGGTGATCGCGCAACCGCGTAACCGTGTGGGCCTGAAAATCAAGATAGACGAAGGCACCGTTGCGGCCATCCAGCACATCAACGTGGTGGGTAATACCGTCTTCACCGAAGAGCAATTGACCGATCAATTCACCCTCAAGACCAGCAACTGGCTGTCGTTCTTCAAGAACGATGACAAGTACGCCCGTGAAAAACTCTCCGGTGACCTGGAGCGTCTGCGTTCCTACTATCTGGATCGCGGCTATATCAATATGGATATCGCTTCGACCCAGGTGTCCATCACCCCGGACAAGAAACACGTCTATATCACCGTCAACATCAACGAAGGCGAGAAGTACACCGTTCGTGACGTCAAGCTCAGCGGCGACCTGAAAGTGCCTGAAGACCAGGTCAAGTCCCTGTTGCTGGTTCAGAAAGGCCAGGTGTTCTCGCGCAAGCTGATGACCACCACGTCCGAACTGATCACCCGTCGCCTGGGTAACGAGGGGTATACCTTCGCCAACGTCAACGGCATGCCGACCCCGCACAATGACGACCACACCGTCGACATCACGTTCGCTGTCGATCCGGGCAAGCGTGCCTACGTGAACCGCATCAACTTCCGGGGCAACACCAAGACCGACGACAAAGTACTGCGCCGTGAGATGCGTCAGATGGAAGGTGGCTGGGCTTCGACTTACCTGATCGATCAATCCAAGACACGTCTGGAGCGTCTGGGCTTCTTCAAGGAAGTCAACGTCGAAACCCCAGCGGTAGCGGGTTTGGATGACCAGGTAGACGTTAACTACAGCGTTGAAGAGCAGGCGTCCGGCTCAATCACCGCCAGCGTCGGTTTCTCCCAGAGCTCCGGTCTTATCCTCGGTGGTTCAATCACCCAAAACAACTTTCTCGGCACCGGCAACTATGCCAGCCTGGGCCTGACTCGCTCGTCTTACCAAAGCAAGTACAACATCGGCTTCACCGACCCCTACTTCACGCCGGACGGCGTGAGCCTAGGCTACAACCTGTTCTACAACGCCACTGACTACAACGAATATTACGATGAAGATTATTCGTACTATTCCATCAATAGCTATGGCGCCGGAACAACCGTCGGCTACCCGATCAATGAAACCTCACGGCTGAGCTTCGGCGTGACAGTGCAACATGACAGCATCGAACCAGGCACCTACAGCGCCGATGAGATCTATGACTTCATCGAACGTGAGGGCAAAGAATTCAACAACCTCAAGGCTAACCTCGGTTGGTCGGAGTCGACCCTGAACCGCAGCGTACTGGCCACCCGCGGCCATTCGCAAAACCTGAACCTGATGATGACAGTGCCCGGCAGCGACCTGAATTTCTACAAGCTTGACTACACCGGGCAAGCCTTCCTCTCGGTCACCGACGCCACCTCGCTGCGGTTCCATACCAAGCTCGGCTACGGCAACAGCTACGGCTCGACAGACGGCCTGCCGTTCTATGAAAACTACACCGCCGGAGGCGAAGGTTCGGTGCGCGGCTTCGAAAGCGGCACCCTCGGCCCACGCAACACTCCGGCCACTGGCACCTATGCCAGCGCCGGGCAGGCGTATTATTCGGACCGGGACACCGAATCGCTGGGCGGCAACATCCTCATCACCGGCGGCGTTGAATACCTGTTTCCGATGCCCTTCATCAAAGACAACAAATCCGTGCGCACTTCGGTGTTCTGGGACGTTGGCAGCGTCTACTCCAACAAATGCCACCTTAGTACCACCCAGGGGTGCGACGGGGTCGACCTCGACCAGATGGCCAGTTCGGTAGGGGTTGGGGTTACTTGGTATAGCCCGTTGGGGCCATTGAGCGCTAACGTGGCATTCCCGGTGCGCACACCCGAAAATGCTGATACACAGGTGTTTCAGTTTTCCTTGGGACAGACGTTTTGAGCTGAGCAATGCAGGCGTGGGTGGATGCATCTCAACGCATGCAGTTGAGGTATGGCTGTCGGGGTTCCATTTTGCGTAGGTGCGACGCTGGTCCTCCACTTCAAATGTGAAGTCACCATTTATTTGAACGAAAAATTGGAGCGTGGGGTGTGCCTCCACCAGCACCTCCAACAAGGCCGTTTACGCCTCGAAGCGCAGCTTAAGCTCTCGCGCTGCGTGCACTTGATCCAGTAACACATGGGGCACTTGATAAGGCGTGCTGATTTTCAGCTGTAGCCAGACGGAAAGTTTCTTTGCAACATTACGCCGTCTGACATCCGCGACTTCCGTCGCCTTATCCGAAATAAATACTTTTTTTGAACCGTCACTATTCCTTCAAACACATCAGTCAACTTACTTAATATATAACCCAGCATCAATCATCGAAGGCGATCAACACTCACACCCATCGCCTCGTAAATTATTTATTCCGATAAACACACCCATTACCCACCACCACATTACACCCCACCGAACCGTCATTATTAGACGCACTCTAACACTCCACACTTCCCACGAATAACATAACATCTTAATAACACTCAAATTAACATTAACAGGCCTCGCTGACTTTTTATAACAATCATTGACACCCAGACGCCGGCATCCTAGATTAATGGCACTCTGCCAACGTCAAGACGACACATCAACTTTGTCAAGTTAATGGAATGCTGAGTTTCTGAGTTATTTCATTCCTGGTACAACGCATGAAATATGTTGACGACATTACGAAACTCTTTACACGTTTTGGCGCCAATGCGCAGAGTTACCAGGAAATACAACCCAACTATAAAGATTTCAAAGACGACCCGATTACACCTGTACTGGCTGAGCCAGAACCGTCGGTAGCCTTGCCTCCCCCAACATCAACGCCAACGCCCCCTGTGTTTTTACTGGACGAGCCACAGCCTTCTTTATTGATTGGCGCGCCCAAATCCCCTCCCCTGACCGAGCCACCTGCGAGTTCTGGTACGGGTGACCGTCAGCGATTGAGCGACCTGTTGCGTGAACTCAACCAGGTTCGTCGAGACGGTCTGCCAGAAACGACTCGCAAGCGGACCAAGGCGAAGGTCATTGCTATCGTTTCGGCGAACGGTGGGGTGGGTAAAAGCACCGTCGCCGCAGGCCTGGCAAAAACACTTCGGCGCCCTGGCGGGCGCACCATCGCGATTGATCTGGACCCTCAGAACGCGCTGTCCAGCCACTTGGGTATCACCAGGCAGGTTCCCGGGCTGATCCAGCTCAAAGAGCAAGGCGCAAACTGGGGCGCTCATCGCCTGCCGGGCTTTCGCGATAGTGAGTGCCTGCCCTTCGGCACTGGCGAGATGAACGATCGCCGCTTGCTCAGGCAATTGATGCTTGAAGATTCTGACTGGTTGAATCAGCACCTTGCGTCAATGAATCTCAGCGAAAACGATACCGTGATCCTGGACACGCCTTCGGGTGCGACCGTCTATTCGCAACAGGCACTCGACGCTGCCGACCTGGTGCTGGTGATGACGGTCGCCGACGCGGCTTCCTACCTGGCACTGGACACCATGACCCAGTGGCTGGAAACCACCCGACGACGCGCGCAGCGGCACCGGTATGTGCTCAACCAACGGGATGACTCGCGCTCGTTCAGCAGGGACATGGGCGTGCTGTTTGTGCGGCGGCTCGGCGCAGACCTGATCGGGACGATTCGTCTCGATCACCAGTTCAACGAGTCGCTGGCTTATGGTCGGGACCTCTTCCAGTACGCACCTGAGAGCATTGGCTGTCAGGACATTCTGTCGCTGTCAGGCGCGGTCCGTGCCCTGCTTTTCGCGGATGCTACCAACCAGCAGGGCACGCCATGACCGCACAGCTGAATCAGCTACCCGCAAAGACGTGGTGGTTGCAGGGGCTACTGGATACTTTCCAGGATCGCGTCAGTCGATGGCCCGTGCGTTGGCGCCAAGGCCTGAAGATCTCAGCCGGGCTGATCGCGGCATTGTTGGTGCTGGGCATCCTCACTGCGCCACTGAATCTGTATTCCCAGGCTGCGTTTGCCGCCGTCTGTTTTGCCGCCAGCCTGGTCATCCGCAAGCAAGCCGGGCGTCTGGCGATCCTGACCCTGATCACCCTCTCGCTGATCGCTTCGTTGCGTTACATGTACTGGCGCCTGTCCGACACCCTGAACTTCGACAACTGGCAGGATGCCGTATTTGGCTACGGGCTGGTGCTGGCCGAACTGTATGCCTTGCTCGTCCTGGTCTTCGGTTATGTACAGACCGCCTGGCCGTTGCACCGCAAACCGCAGTTTCTGCAACAGCCGCCCGCAGAATGGCCGACGGTAGACGTTTTCATTCCTACCTATAACGAATCATTGGGTATCGTCAAACTGGTGGTGCTCGCAGCTCAAGCCATTGACTGGCCCGAGGGCAAACTGCGGGTGCACATGCTCGATGACGGACGCCGGGAGGAATTCAAGGTTTTCTGTGAGCAGATTGGTGTCAACTACATCACCCGCGACAACAATCAACATGCCAAGGCCGGCAACCTCAATGAGGCACTCAAAGTCACCGATGGCGAGTTCATTGCCATATTCGACGCCGACCACGTGCCCACCCGCTCCTTCCTGCAGATCACCATGGGCTGGTTTTTAAAGGACCCGAACCTGGCGTTGCTGCAAACGCCGCACTTTTTCTATTCACCCGATCCGTTCGAAAAAAACCTCGATACCTTTCGCTCGGTACCCAATGAAGGTGAGCTGTTCTACGGCCTGGTGCAGGACGGCAACGACCTGTGGAACGCGGCCTTCTTCTGTGGCTCCTGCGCGGTCATCCGGCGGACTCATTTGCTGGAAGTTGGCGGCATCGCCACCGAAACCGTGACCGAGGATGCGCACACGGCACTCAAGCTCAATCGCCGTGGTTTCAATACCGCTTACCTTGCCGTTCCACAGGCGGCGGGACTGGCCACCGAAAGCCTTTCCCGACACATCAGCCAACGCATACGCTGGGCGCGGGGCATGGCGCAGATTTTTCGGACCGACAATCCGTTGTTTGGCAAAGGACTGAACCTGGGGCAGCGCATCTGCTACCTCAACGCCATGATGCACTTTTTCTACAGCCTGCCCCGCCTGGTGTTCTTGACCGCCCCCTTGGCCTACCTGCTTTTCGACGCGCAGATTTTCCATGCCTCGGCATTGATGGTCACGGTCTATGTACTGCCGCATATTTTCCATTCCAGCCTGACAAACTCCAGCATCCAGGGGCGCTTCCGCCATTCCTTCTGGAACGAAGTGTATGAGTCGGTATTGGCCTGGTACATCATGCGACCAGTGCTGTTGGCCCTGATCAGCCCTTCGCTGGGCAAATTCAACGTGACCGACAAGGGCGGCACCCTCGAAAAGGACTATTTCAACTGGAAGCTCGCGCGGCCTTACATCGTCCTGCTGACCTTGAACATGATCGGTCTGGCGATCGGCGTGGTGAAACTGATCGGAAGTGATTCGGCCGAGGCCACTACCCTGCTGATCAACCTGGCCTGGACCGTGTACAACATCGTCATCGTCAGCACCGCCGTGGCGGTAGCCACTGAATCCTCTCAGGTACGCAACGAACCCAGAGTGCCCGCGGATCTGCCCGTGCGCATCTATCGCGAAGACGGCACCTGGTTCGATTGCGTAACCCGGGACTTCTCACAAAACGGCGTGGGTCTGGTACTGCCACCGCAGGTTCTGCTCAGCGTCAATGAGAAGCTGCGGCTCTGCATTCTGCGCACACCGCCCTCAAGCCTCTTTCCCGCAAAAACAGTCTTCAGCAACGACAACGTGGCGGGCGTGCAATTCGAGGCTTTGACTCTGCGCCAGCAAAGCGAGCTGGTGCGACTGACCTTTTCACGGGCCGATACCTGGGCCAACACGTGGGGTAATGGCCGCCTCGACGCGCCAATGTCGGCGTTGCGCGAGGTCAGCAGCATTGGCTTGCGCGCCATCCTGCGCTTGTTCGTAGCAACCTTAAAGGACAGCCAGGCGCTGCTGCGCAAACGCCCGGACACTCCATCACCTATCGACTCCACCGCGGACACGCAACGATCTTGAAGCCTTCCACTCGCCGGACCTTTCTTCCTCGTCGCTCACTCATGCTGATCACCTGCTCGCTAGTGGGCTGGAGCGGCTGGGCATTGAGTGCTGCCGCCCAAATCAACGCCACAGAGCCGGCGATGATGCCGGTTACAGCGTTGCCCGGGACCGATGCCCCGGGCAACAGCTATACCCGCACCCTCAAGGAGCTGGGCAAAAGCTATTCGATGACCCTTAAAGGCGTGGAGGCCACCGACAGTGTGAACTTCGATGTGCGCGCCGATGAAGTCGTCACGGCGGCGCAGGTCACGCTGCAGTACAGCTACTCACCGGCGCTGCTGGCTGACCTTTCGCAGATCAATGTGCTGGTCAACGATCAAGTGGCCGCCAGCCTGCCCCTGCCGAAGGAAGAGGCCGGTAAATTGCAGACCCGGACCGTGCAGATTCCGCCGCAGACCATCACCGAATTCAACCGGCTCAGCCTGCAGTTCATCGGTCACTACACGATGCAATGTGAAGACCCTTTGCACTCCAGCCTATGGGCCCGGATCGGCAACGAGAGCCAGCTGAGCCTCCAGGTGTCCTCGATTAAACAGCCCAACGACCTGTCCGCCCTGCCGCTACCCTTGTTCGATCGTCGAGACGCCTCGCCCCTGAAGCTGCCCTTCGTGTTCGCCACGCGCCCCGGCGGCCCTGAGCTTGAGGCCGCCGGTATCCTGTCGTCCTGGTTCGGCGCCCTGGCCAGCTACCGCGGCGCAACCTTCCCCGCCAGCCTCACCAGCCTGCCGGCCAAAGGCAACGCCGTGGTGTTTGTCAGCGGCAGCGAATCAACGACCATGAGTGGCTTACCGATCAAAGAGGCCACGGGGCCGACATTGACACTCGTGAGCAACCCGAATGATGCTCAGGGCAAACTGTTGATCGTCTCCGGGCGCGATGGCGCCGATCTCAAGGTCGCCGCGACAGCGCTGGCCCTCGGTGGCTCGGCCTTTTCCGGGCAGAGCGTAGTGATCGACCGGATCGACTCGCTCAAGCCACGCCGACCGTACGACGCGCCTAACTGGCTGCCCTCCGATCGCCCGGTTCGCCTGGGTGAACTGGCCAAGCCCGCAGAGCTCAATGTGTCGGGTTATAACCCGGGACAAATGACGGTTGCGCTGCGCTTGCCACCCGACCTGTTCAACTGGCGTGAGCCCGGTGCGCAACTTGACCTGAAATACCGCTATACGCCGCAACCGGTCTCCACCAATTCCTCGTTGCTGGTCAACTTCAACGACACCTTCATCAAGTCGATCGATCTGCCCTCGATCGAGAAACTCGGCAACAGCGACAGCCTGCTGGCGATGCTCAAAACCGATGACAGTCTGGCCCGTACGTCGCGCATGCTGTTGCCACTCAATTCCGTAGCGCTGCAATCACGCCTGCAATTTCGCTTCATGTATGACTACATCAAACAGGGCGAATGCCGCGACATCATCATCGACAACATGCGCGGTGTGATCGACCCGGACTCGACCCTGGACCTCAGCCAATACGAACATTTCATGGCTATGCCCAACCTTGGGGTGTTCAAGGACAGTGGCTTCCCATTCACTCGCATGGCCGACCTCTCTGAAACATCGGTGATCCTGCCCAACGAGCCAGGCCCGGCCGATCTGAGCGCCTATCTGACCCTGCTGGGCCGCTTCGGCGACTCCACCGGTTATCCGGCCACCGGCGTGAAGGTGGTCCACGCCGACCAGGTGGCCGAGCAAAGCGACCGGGATTTGCTGGTGCTCGCCTCGGGCAACAATCAGCCACTGCTTGAGCAATGGCAAAGCCTGCTGCCGGCCAAGGGCGAAGACGCTGCGCAGTACTTTGAACTGTCTGACCTGCCCTTGCGTGTGCGCAACTGGATCAGCCCGGATACGAAAACCAATCTGCGTGAAGCGCGCAGCAGCTTCAGGTTTACCGCTGACGACGGCAGTGCTTATCTGACTGGATTCGAATCGCCGCTCAAGAGTGGCCGCAGTGTGGTGTTTATCGCCAGCGCAAGGCCCAACGGCTTGGCTGACGTAACCAACGCCCTGCTCAGCAGCGAAGAAAACGCCCGCGAGTTGCAAGGCAGTCTGGTGGTGGTCAGGGGCAAGCATGTCGAGTCGCTGGTCGCCGAGCAGGATTACTACGTCGGGAGCCTGGGCCCATTGCGCTATCTGCAGTGGTACCTCTCGCAAAACGTAATGGCGCTCATGCTGTTCACCCTCCTGGGGATCCTGCTGCTTGCTTCGATGGCCTACCTGGCCCTGCGCTTACGGGCCAAACGTCGTCTTGGTCAATGAGCCGCGCATGCCTGTGTCGTCCATGAGCAGCCGAGGTGTTTCACTTCGCCAGTGCCTGCGCGGTAACACGCGCAGGTGGGGCGCCGTGCTTGCGCTTGCCCTGCTGGCGCCTGCGATAGCGGCCGGGAAATCCTGTGAGTCGCCAGCCTGGCCACTGTGGCAAACCTATGCAGCGCGCTTCGTCCAGGCCGACGGCCGGGTTCTGGAATCGAGCCAGGAGAACAATCACAGCACCTCTGAAGGGCAGTCCTACGGCATGCTCTTCGCACTGATCGGCAACGATCAGCCACGCTTTGACAAACTCTGGCGCTGGACCTCAGCCAACCTCGCAGGCTCCGACACCGCCACACGCCTGCCGGGCTGGTTATGGGGGCAAGGCACGGACGGTCAGTGGCGCCTGCAAGACGCCAATTCGGCCGCCGACGCCGACCTGTGGATCGCCTACGCCCTACTCGAAGCCGCACGCCTGTGGCATCGGCCGGACTATCACCAGGACGCCCTGCACCTGATGGCGACAATTGAAGCGCAATTGGTCGTCAAGCTCCCCGGGCTGGGCCCGATGGTGTTGCCTGGACCACAGGGTTTCGTCCAACCGGACGCTCTCTGGCGCTTGAACCCCAGCTACCTGCCACTGCCACTGTTACGACGGCTGGCCAAGGAAGCCCCCTCGGGGCCCTGGCAAGCGATTGCCAACAACACCGCGACGATGATTGCCCAATCAAGCCGCCACGGTTTCGTCGCTGATTGGGTCGGTTATCAAGGCACTTCAGCGCAATCGGGTGCCTTCACAAGCGACCCGATCCACGGCGACACGGGCAGCTACGATGCCATTCGCGTGTACCTCTGGCTGGGCATGAGTGATACCTCTGGACCGCTGGCAGCGCGCCTGCTCAAACGGCTGGACGGCATGGCCCGCAGCACTGTCGCAACGGGTTCTCCCCCGGAAACAGTCCAGGTTCTCCACGGCACTGTTCAGGGTCAGAGCCCGTTCGGATTCTGGGCTGCACTGATTCCCTACCTTGAGGCCAAGGGCCAACCCGGGTTGGCCGATCAGCAACGACGCCGCGTGGAGCTCGCCTTGCACGAAGCACTGGCCAGGCCTGATGGCGAAGCCGGTCCGCCGCGTTACTACAACTTCATGCTCAGCCTGTTCGCCCTCGGATGGGCAGATAAACATTACCGATTCCGGGAAGACGGAACGCTGAAACTCTCCTGGGAGACCGCATGCACGCGCACCACCGCACGCTAGCCATCGCCGTCATGAGCGCATGGACGGCTGCTGCACACGCTCAAAGTCCGACACCACAGGCATTACTCGTCGAGCAAGGGCAGTACTGGCAGTTGCACAAAAGCCCTCAACGCGCGGCGGAAGTCTGGCTGAAAGTCCTGCTGCTGGACCCGGCCCAGGTTGACGCACTGTATGGCCTGGGCTTGATTGGCGTGCAACAGGGCAAGCCACAACAGGCGCAGCAATACCTCGCCCGCTTGCAGGCCATCCAGCCCCCGCCTCGGCAGGCACTGCAATTGGCGCAGGACATCAGCGTGGCCCAACCGCAGAACCAGCAGCGTCTGGAAGAGGCTCGGCGCCTCGTCGATGCCGGTGAGCGTGACAAGGCGACCGTCGTGTTTCGCTCGCTGTTCGATGGCCGTCCACCTCAAGGTACGATCGGCCGTGAGTATTACAACAACCTTGCTTTCAATCAGGCTGACTGGGCTGAGGCACGCAGCGGATTTCAGCGCCTGCAACGCGAGATGCCCAACGACTCGATCGTCGCGCTGTTTTACGCCAAGCATCTGGTGCGCCGTGAAGACAGCCGTGCCGAGGGCGTCCGCGCCCTGGCCGCGCTGACCCAGCGTGCCGACATTGCCGGTGA
The DNA here is from genome assembly GCF_019218905.1 of Pseudomonas sp. PDM24. Classification (NCBI taxonomy): domain Bacteria; kingdom Pseudomonadati; phylum Pseudomonadota; class Gammaproteobacteria; order Pseudomonadales; family Pseudomonadaceae; genus Pseudomonas; species Pseudomonas sp. PDM24. Next base: position 1,756,373 of record NZ_JAHUWR010000001.1, read on the forward strand.
TGCCGACGAAAGCTGGCGCCTGGCGCTGACCTGGATCGGTCCGCCCAATCCGGCACAAGTGCCGTTGTTCGAGGCGTACCTCAAGACGCATCCGGATGACGTGGAAATCCGGGCGCAGATGAACAAGGGCAAGCAACAGGTGGCAACGACGGCCAGCAAGGAATGGCAACCGCCTGCCGAAGTCGCGCGCGGCCTGAAGGCGCTCAAAGAAGGCGATCAGGCCTCCGCCGAACAGGCTTTTCAAGCACGCTTGAAAACCCGGCCCGATGATGCTGACGCGCTGGGTGGCCTTGGGGTTATTCGCCAGCAGCAACACCGACTGGCCGAAGCGGAACAGCTCTTGAGTCAGGCCACGCGACAAAACGACGGCAGCCGCTGGCAAGTTGCGCTGAACGAAGTGCGCTACTGGTCAGCATTGCAGCAGGCCCGCGACGCCCAGGCCAAAGGCCAGACAGCCCAGGCACAGCTCTTGGTCAACCAGGCACTGCGGCTCAATCCAAACGGGGTAGATGCTCGCCTCGCCCTGGCGGATATTCAGGCCAGCGCGGGCCAGTTCGATGACGCTCAGCGCAACTATCGGCAGATTTTGAACCAGCGCCGCGACGACCCTCAAGCACAGGAAGGGCTGGTCAATATGCTGCTCAAGAGCGGCAAGAACGATGAAGCCCTGCAACTGATCAACAGCCTGCCCGCCACCGGACAGGCAAAGATCGGCCAGTCCGCACGCCTGCAAGCCTTGCGCGCGACGCAACTGGCCGCCCTCGCCGAACAACGCAACGACCTGCCCGCTGCGCGCAATGCCTTGCAAGACGCGCTGCGCGTTGAGCCGGACAACATCTGGACACGTTTCGCCCTGGCCCGCCTGAACCTGGCGATGGGCGAACCGCAAAAGGCTCGGGACCTGATCAACGCCATGCTCCAGGCCCGCCCCGACAATGCCGATGCGCTTTACGTCAGCGCCTTGCTGTCGGTGCAGATGGGTGAGTGGAAAGCCGCCCAGACAACGTTGGGACGCTTGCGCCCCGACCAGCGCACCCCGGACATGGACGCGCTGGCCGCTGATGTCAGCCTCAACCTGCAACTGCGCCAGGCGATCGAGTTGGGCAAGCGCGGCCAGCGCCAGGAAGCCCTGACCTTGCTCGATCGTATTCAGCCGACGGCCAACAACAGTCCCGATCGCATGGCGAGCCTGGCCTCGGCGTATGTCGACATCGGCGAGCCAACCCGTGCGCTGGCCCTCATGCGCGGCCAGTTGCAAAACACCACGGCGCCCTCGGCGGACTTCATCCTGCAATACGCGGCGGTCCTGCTTAAAACCGGAGAAGACGCACAGGTCAACGAGATTCTGCGCGACCTTCAGAACAGGCCCTTGAACGCGCCGGCTCGCAAGCGTTTCGACGACCTGCTCTATCTCTATCGCATCCGCCAGGCTGACCAGTTGCGTGAACGAGGCAATCTGGCCAGCGCTTATGACACGCTAGCGCCCGCACTGGCGCAACGTCCCGGTGACAGCGCCGCCGTCGCGGCATTGGCGCGGATGTACTCGGCCAATGGTGACACGGCAAAAGCCCTCGAACTCTACAAACCGCTATTACAACGTCAGCCAAACGACCCACAACTGCTGTTGGGTGCCGCCGACGCGGCGGTGTTGGCACAGGACACGGCCTTTGCCGAACAGGCACTGCAACAGTTGCTCAAGACTGAATCCGGCAACCCTCAAACACTGACAGAGGCCGCCCGCCGCTACCAGAACATGGGCCAGACCGGCACGGCGACCGATCTGCTGCGCAAAGCGGTGGCCATTGAACAGAGCGAGAAACGCAGGAACCAGGGAGGCCAACTGGCCGGCTCGACGGTGGCGCCCAACCCTTTTGCCGGGATTTCGGGTCCACGTAGCGAGGTCAGTCGCGACACCTTGCTGGCAGCGATCCCGCCACCGGTCCAGGAGATGCCGGGCAGCGTGAAGTCTTACACCCCTTTTGGCATCGACGCCCCGCCAAGGCCGCAGCAGGCGAGCAATCGATTCGAGTCGCAGCTGCCGCGCGCAGCACTGGTGAGCGAGGACATCAGCCCCGCGCAACTGGCGCTGAATAAAATCCTTCAGGAGCGCAGTGCCTACGTCACCCAGGGCGTGAGCATTCGCAGCAACAACAGTGAGTCGGGGTTGAGCAAACTGACCGATATTGAAACACCGTTGGAAATTAATATCCCGCTGGATGAAAGCCGCGTCGCCCTGCGCGTGACGCCCGTCTCGCTGAACGCTGGCAGTGTCAGCGGCGATGCACTGTCGCGCTTTGGTAGCGGTGCGCAGAGCGACGGCGTCGGCTCGCAAAAAGCCGAGGGTGTCGGCCTTTCCGTCGCTATTCAACGGCCTGCGGATGGGCTCAAAGCTGATCTGGGCACCACCCCGCTCGGCTTCAAATACACCACCGCCACTGGCGGCATCAGCATTGATCGCCCCGTGAGCGACTCCTCTAATGTCCGTTACGGCGTGAGCGTTTCCCGGCGTCCGGTAACTGACAGCGTCACCTCGTTTGCCGGCACCACGGACAAACGCAGCGGGCAGTCCTGGGGCGGCGTGACCGCCAACGGCGGGCGTGGCCAGTTGAGCTTTGACGACAACGAAGTCGGCGCCTATGGCTACGCCTCCTGGCACCAGCTGTTGGGTAACCATGTTGAGTCCAACAACCGCAGTGAACTGGGCAGCGGTGTCTACTGGTACCTGAAAAATGCAACGGACAGCAAGCTGACCGTCGGCCTGAGCATGACCGGCATCAGCTACGCCAACAATCAGGACTATTTCACCTATGGCCACGGCGGCTATTTCAGCCCGCAGACGTTCTTCGCCCTGGGCATTCCGGTGACCTGGGCACAACGCACCGGGCGCTTGACGTATCAAGTCAAAGGCTCGGTCGGCGTGCAGCATTTCGAGCAGGACAGCGCCGACTATTTCCCCAACGACAAAGCCCTGCAAGCGGCCTCGGGCCTGCGCTACGAAGGGCAAAACAAAACCGGGATCGGCTACAGCGTCGCCGCGGCGGCTGAATACAAGGTCGCTTCGAACTTCCTGCTGGGCGCCAATCTGGGCCTGGATAACGCCCACGACTACCAACAACTCAGCGGTGCCCTGTCTTTGCGCTACCAGTTCGAAGACATCAGCGGCCCCATGAGCCTGCCGGTCAGCCCGTATACCTCGCCTTATTCCAACTGATCATTCTGGAGCTTTCGATGCCCACTTCTGCCCTTGCCGGCCTGTCCCTCCTTGTTCTTGGGGAGAGCCATATGAGCCTCGCGGACCATTTGCTGGAGCCGCTGCACGACAACCTGACTCGCCAAGGCGCACTGGTTCATTCCATCGGTGCCTGCGGTGCCAGCGCCGGTGACTGGCTGATCAGCAAAAAGGTCGACTGCGGCGCCGAGCGCAAAGGCAACGACAAGATCGTGATCAAAGGGCGCGAGGCAACCACCACACCGATCCAGGACCTGATCGCCGCCGACAAACCCGACCTGGTGGTACTGGTCATCGGCGACACCATGGCGTCCTATGACAAGCCAGTGTTTCCGAAGGCCTGGGCATGGCAAAGCGTCACCGGACTGGCCAAGGCCATCGCGGCCACCGGGACCCGTTGCGCCTGGGTGGGCCCGGCCTGGGGCAAGGCCGGTGGCATGTACCAGAAGAATGATGCCCGCACCCAGTTGATGTCTCAGTTTTTGGCCGCGAACGTCGCGCCTTGCACCTACATCGATTCGCTGACGCTCTCCAAACCCGGGCAGTGGGTCACCACCGATGGGCAGCACTTCACCGTCGCCGGTTATCAAGCATGGGGCACTGCGATTGGCGGTGCGTTGGCCAAACTGCCCGCCAACACCGTCAGCAGCACAGGAGCCGGCAAATGAGCCGATACGCATGTGGCTGGGCGCTGTTCGCGCCCTTGATGCTGAGCCTGCACGCCCAGGCCGCCGACATTGCCCTGTACCCGACAGGCCCGGATCAGGACTCGGCCTTCCTGCGCTTTATCAACGCTGCTGACCAACCGTTGCAGCTGCTGGCCGAAGGCTCACAGGCCAGCCTAAGACTCGAGGGTTCGAATGCCGTGTCCGACTACCTGCCCGTCCCCGCCAACCAGGCGATCAAGGGCACCCTGGAACGCAACGGCAAAAGCCAGCCGCTGGACATCCAGGTGGCAGCAGGCGAATTCGCCAGCGTGATCGCTTTGCCAGACAACGCTCAAGGTATCCGCCAGGTCGTCATCCGTGAGCAACCCGACGACTTCAATAGCCTGAGAGCCTCGCTGGCGTTTATCAGCGCCGACCCAGCGTGCGCCCAGGCTGGTTTGCGCGCTGCGGGGAAGAACGCCGACCTGTTCAAGGAGGTGGCCGACGGCAGCGTGCAACGCCGAGCGATCAACCCGGTCAGCCTGTCGGTTCAATTGGTCTGCGCCAAAACCAACGTCGGTGCCCCGCTTGACTTGGGCCAGCTCAAGGCCGGCGAGCGCTACAGCGTTGTGCTGCTACCTGGCGCAAAGGGTCCGCACCTGTTGCTCGCGACTGACGTCCTGGCCCACTGATCGGATCGCGCCACCACCATGGTTTTTGCCTCTCTCGAGTTTCTGACGTTGTTCCTGCCGCTGTTCTTGTGCACTTATGCAGTGTGCCCAGCCGCCTGGCGCAACGTCACGCTACTGATCGGCAGCTGGCTGTTTTATGGCTGGTTGAGCCCCCGGTTCCTCGCAGTGCATGTGGTGCTGACGATCACGGCGTGGGCCGGCGGTTTGCTGATTGACGCCTCGCGGGAAAAAGGCACGGGCCGCGTGCGGCTACTCGTGATGCTGATCGTGCTCAACACGGCGGTGCTGTGCTGGTACAAGTACGCCAACATCGTCGCCGGCACGTTGATCGATGCCGTCACCTGGTATGGCGCCATGCCGCAGGACTGGCAGCGGGTCATCATGCCGGCCGGGCTATCGTTTATCGTATTGCAGGCGATTTCCTATCTGGTGGATGTACACCGCCGCACCGTGCCGGTCGAACGCAGCTTCATCAATTACGCCACCTATATCTCGATGTTCGGCCACTCGGTCGCCGGCCCCATCATTCGCTATGACTGGGTTCGGCGTGAGCTGAATCAGCGTCACTTCAACCTGCAGAATTTCTCGCTGGGCGCACGCCGGTTCATGGTCGGGATGAGCATGAAGGTGCTGGTGGCCGACACCCTGTCGCCGGTGGTCGATGTGGCGTTCAGTTTGCCAAACCCCAGCTTCTCCGACGCCTGGGTTGGCTGCCTTGCCTACTCCCTGCAACTGTTCTTCGACTTCGCCGGCTACAGTGCCATGGCGATTGGGCTAGGACTGATGCTGGGATTTCACTTTCCCGAGAACTTCGACCGTCCGTATCTGGCCAACAGCATCCAGGACTTCTGGCGTCGTTGGCACCTGTCGTTGTCCAGTTGGTTACGTGACTATTTGTATATTTCGCTGGGTGGCAATCGCAACGGCACCTGGAAGACCTATCGCAACCTGTTCCTGATCATGGCCATCGCCGGCCTCTGGCACGGTGGCGATAGCTGGAATTATCTGCTGTGGGGCAGCGCCCATGGCATTGCGTTGTGTGTGAATCGTGCCTGGAACAGCTCTACCCTGTCCCCGGTACCGCCGGTGCTTTCCCATGGGCTGACACTGCTGTTCGTTTGCCTGGCCTGGACACTGTTCCGCGCCCCCGACTTTCACAGCGCGCTACGCCTGTATGCCGGGCAGTTCGGCCTGCAGGGCATCGCCCTCGGTGATGAACTGTCCGCGACCCTGCGCCCGGTACACGGCCTTGCGGGCTTGCTGGGTGTGTTCGGAATCGTCGCACCGCTGCTGCGCCCTTACTGTGAGAAACAACTGGGCGGCATTGCGTTTTACACCGCCGCTCTTTGGCCCATCGCCGGTTTAATGCTGTCGTTCGCACTGATCGCCAGTCGCGAAACCGTACCCTTCCTGTACTTCCAATTCTGATGACGAACCTAAAGCACACCCCGCCCCCCACTCCGCCAGATGATCTGGCGACACGCAGCAGTCGGTTGGCAGGCGTGGCGCTGCTGATATTCCTGTTCGTCGGACTGCTGTCCTCTGGCCGTCTGATTGTCTCAGGGCAAATCTCGCTACCCGATAAAGTGCTGCCCCCGCAGATTCTTGACGGCGATATCACTCATCGGATCGCCAAGGAACTGTCGAACGCTCAACTCCCCACGACCTTCGCCGAGCTGGAGCGCGGTGCCAGTTGGCTGCTCCTCGGGGACACCGGGCCGAGGGTTCGCTCGGGTTGTCCTGACTGGTTGTTTTTGGCCGATGAGCTCAAGGTCAATGATCAAGCGCAGCGCAATGCCGATGCCAAAGTCCAGGCGGTGATTGATCTGAAGCAGCAGCTCTCCCAACGTGACATCAGCCTGCTGGTGGTCATCGTTCCAGACAAGAGCCGCATCGCTTCCGGGCAGCGTTGCGCACTGCACCGTCCAGCCGTTCTCGAAGGGCGCATCCAGACCTGGGCCTCGAAATTAGACGGGGCTGGCGTATCGAATCTGGACCTCACCGGTGCGCTGACACCACTGGGGGCCAGTGCCTGGTTGCGCACCGATACGCACTGGAGCGAATCCGGTGCGAAGGCGGCGGCCGATGCCATCACCCAGCGCCTGAAGACCCTGGGCATCAGCGCAACGCCACGCAGGTCGTTCAACGAAAGTCATGCCCCGCTCGCGGTACGACCTGGCGATCTGGTCCATCTGGCGGGCATCGACTGGCTGCCGCTCAACTGGCAACCCGCACCCGAAATGGTCGCCCAAACCAACACCCACGAACGTCCCGCTGCGTCAGCCGACAGCCCTGATACTGAGGCAGACCTCTTTGGCGATGCCGACCTCCCCAACAGCGCGCTCATCGGCACTTCGTTCTCACGCAACTCCAACTTCGCAGGGTTCCTGCAGCAGGCACTGGGCGCCCCCGTGGGTAACTTCGCCAAAGACGGCGGAGCGTTCTCTGGCGCTGCAAACAGCTACCTCAACAACCCGGCCTTCAAAGAAACGCCGCCCAGGCAAATCATTTGGGAGATCCCGGAGCGGGACCTGCAGACGGCTTACATCGACCCCATTGCCTCTGATTTTAAAGTCACCAGCGAGTAGTTGACGCCTTCTGATGCGTGACGAGCAATGGTCAAAGCCATCAGCTTGCATGAGCGTTTGGGCCAAAAAATCGTCTCGCTGGCGAGATAACTGCGCAAGCAATACAGTGAGTAACGGTCACACATCCACGGAGAACTTATGGCGAACATCCTGGACAAAGGAACAACGTCAATCTCACTGGTGCATGAAGCTCTTCATAGCGCTAAGCAACGAGGCATGGATCTGGCCCTTGCGCTAGCAAATGCGGACATAGACCCTCAATTGCTTGATGCCCCAAGAGCTAGAGTTTCAGCTGTTTCTTTTGCTCGTCTGTGGGTGGAACTGGCAGACCTGCTGGATGACGAGTTTTTCGGCATTGATAGTCATCCAATGCGCCGAGGCAGCTTCAAGCTGATGTGTCACGCGCTACTCGATTGCTCAACCTTGGGACAGGCTTTACCTCGGATGCTCTCGTTCTTGCGGTTGGTACTCGATGACATTCATGGCGAGCTATACGTCAAGGAAGACCAAGCGTTTATCGTCCTGCAGGATCAGGGGATATTGCGACGACTATTTGCTTACGGCACCTGGTTTATCTTGGTACATGGCCTGTCATGCTGGCTTGTAAACCAACGGATTCCATTGCAGACGCTCAGTTTCAGTGCTCCAAAGCCCGACGATGAAAGCGACTACCGAATGCGTTTTTGCGAGAACATTCAATACGATGCGTCAACGACCGCTGTGAGCTTTGACAAAAAATTCCTGGACATGAAAATTGCGCAGTCGACCGCAACCCTTCGCGGGTTTCTAAAAGAATCTCCTGCCAGTCTTTTGGTGAAGTATCGCAACGACGACAGTATCAGCGCACAGATAAGACGACACTTGCGAGGGTTGAGCCCAGACCAATGGCCCGAACGGGATGACCTGGCACTTGTGCTGCGCATGTCCAACTCGACACTTCAGCGCCGGCTGCAGTCAGAGGGCACCCATTATCAGAATCTCAAGGACGATCTGCGTCGCGACATGGCCATTGATCTGCTTTCGCGTGGAGATATGACGGTTACGGAAGTCGCGGCAGAAACCGGCTTTCAGGAAACCAGCGCCTTTCATCGAGCGTTCAAGAAATGGACAGGCGTCAATCCAGGTGCTTATCGACGCCATCATTTAGATGAGTGAAGTCCACCAAGTGGCAAACTCGCTCTACTCCCACGCGTATTAGCCGCTAGCCAGGAGCTCGTCCCTGGCATTCGCTATCACCACCCTGTCCTCACACCGCAGCGGGTTCACTCGGCGCTCTTGCGACATGCCCAAACAGCTCACATAAGTTGGTGCGGCCAGGCATGGGCGGCGCCAAATCGCCTACCTAGAATGACCGCAAATGGCTTCCCTACGAACGCCAGTCGCTAGAGGTCAACAATTCCAGATCGAGGTTGCGGTGGTCAGTGAGTACCCCAATGGCTAACCGCTTGGGGGAAAGCAACCCTGATGTACCTAAGCAAGTGCACTTCACCAACAAAAATAAAATTGAAGGAGACACGATATGCAATCAGTGAACGTCTACACGCTCGCGGGCGAATCAAAATTCAACGGATTTCATCGACTGATTCTTTTCTGGTGCGTGCTGATTCTGATCATCGATGGTTATGACCTCGCCGTAGTCGGCGCTGCACTGCCCGCCATCATGCAGGACATGGGAATTGACGCTACAAGCGCTGGTGTCATGGCCGGGTCGGCCCTGCTCGGGACAATGCTGGGCGCTATCTTTCTGGGCACCTTAGCCGATCGTATCGGCCGTCCTAAAATGATCGCCATCTGCGTAGCGTTGTTCAGCCTGTTCACAGCGGCTGCGGGGCTTACCAGCGACCCGATCAGCTTCAGCATCGCCCGTTTCATCGCCGGGCTGGGGATCGGTGGCGTCCTTCCGATCGTCACCGCACAGATGGGCGAGTTCTCGCCAGCGAAACTTCGTACCCGGCTGGTGACCTTAGTGTTTGCGGGTTACTCCGTGGGCGGCATTCTGGTCGCGCTCACGGGCAAACAACTGATCGAAAGTCATGGTTGGCAGTCCGTCTTTTACGTCGCAGGCCTACCCGTCCTGTTAATCCCGCTGATTCTGAAGACCCTGCCAGAGTCCATGGCGTACTTGCTCAAACAAGGCCGCCAAACGGAACTGCGCGCCATCGTCAAAAGAATCAATCCCGCTTATCCGCTGAGTAGTGACGCTGTACTCGCGGGCAATCCTGCCGAGACAAAAGCTTCGCTCGACAGTCCGATCAAAGGGCTATTCAGCGAGGGTCGCGGGTTCAGCACGGTCATGATCTGGGCTGCATTCATGACGGGTCTGTTCATGGTCTACGCGCTCAATTCCTGGTTGACCAAATTGATGGCAATGTCAGGTCATAGTCTTGGCTCGGCTCTGAACTTCGTCATCGTGTTCAACGTGGGAGCGATTATCGGTGCGATTGGAGGCGGATGGCTCAGCGATAAATTCAACATCAAGTATGTGCTGATTACATTCTACCTCGTGGGAGCAGTGGCGCTCACCGTGATGGGTTTTACACGTTCAACCGAACTGTTGTTCGTGGTCGTATTCATTGTTGGCGCCTCAACACTCGGAACTCAACTGATTGCCTACGCCTACGCAGGGGATTTCTATCCCACTCCAATCCGTTCGACAGGCGTGGGCTTCGCGTCTGGAGTTGGCCGAATTGGCGCAATTATCGCGCCGGTACTAATCGGCAGGCTCGTTTCATTGGCCTTGCCACTTGAACAAAACTTCATGGTGATCGCCCTCGCAGGCCTCATAGGCGCCTTGGCGGTCACGTTCGTAAACCAGGCACATGCGGACTCCACCCAGGTCAGCAAAGCGCCAGCCTTATCACGCTGACAGACTGCTAGCCGTCTTCATGTTCCTGACCATCTGGCTTGAACACGTTAAAGGATATGTACCTTGAATCGCTTGTCACTACCGCCACTGTCAGCGCAAGAGCTTAAGCGCACGGTCGACTGGGCAATCGCCTCACGCCGCAGCGTCAGAGCCTTTCTCCCGACAGCTGTGCCCCATGAAGAAATTGAAGCGATTCTAGACATCGCTCGCTTCAGTGCCTCGGGTGTGAACATGCAGCCATGGCGCGTTCACGTCGTAACCGGTGACGCCAAAGATCGGCTGTCGATGGCAATCGCCGCTATCGACAACGATCCGCAGCTCAGTAGCGACCTGCAAGATCCTTACGAATACTACCCACGCGAGTGGGTCACGCCCTATGTTGATCGCAGGCGTAAGGTGGGTTGGGATCTCTATGGGCTGCTGGGGATTGCCAAAGGTGAAAAGCAACGCATGCACCAACAGCACGGGCGCAACTACCGATTCTTCGATGCCCCGGTTGGCCTGCTGTTTACGTTGGACAAAGTGCTTGAGCAAGGCAGCCTCCTGGATTACGGCATGTTCCTGCAAAGCGTCATGCTGGCTGCACGTGGCCGAGGCTTGCACACGTGTCCGCAGGCTGCATTTCTCAAATACCACAATGTCATTTCAGACACTCTGAACATCCCGGCCGAGCAAATGCTGGTATGCGGCATGAGCCTTGGTTACGCCGATCCCGTGGCTATTGAAAACACGCTGGTAACGGCGCGGGAGCCAGTCAGTGCTTTCGCAGTTTTTCACCATAATAATAAGGAGACCTGCCCATGATTAGTGGCGCATACGCAAGTGGACTCGATCAAAGCCCGGCCAACCATGTCCCGCTCACCCCACTTGGATTCCTGGACCGAGCCGCACTGGTACATCCTGAGCGGGTGGCCATTATCCACGGAGAATTGCAACGCACCTGGGCGCAAACACGCGAGCGTTGTTACCGACTTGCATCATCGCTGGTAGGCCGAGGCATCCAGCTCGGCGATACCGTGTCCATCCTCTCACCCAACACGCCAGCGATGGTCGAAGCGCATTTCGGGATTCCGTTATCGGGTGCCACCCTCAATACAATTAACCATCGCCTGGATGCCGATGGCATTGCATTTATTCTGCGTCACAGTGAATGCAAATTGCTGCTGGTCGATTGCGAATACATGGCCGTTGCGTCTGCGGCACTGGAGCAGCTCGAACTCCGTCCGGCACTCATCATGATTCGCGATCATCTAGCCACGGTATGTGTCGATGCAGATGCCCCAGACTATGAAGCACTACTCGCCGAAGGTGACCCGCAGTTCAAGGGGGTATGGCCCACCACTGAGTGGCTGCCTATTGCCCTCAACTACACCTCGGGCACTACGGGAGACCCAAAAGGTGTGGTGGTCAGTCACCGAGGCACTTACCTGATGAGCCTGCTGCAAATGACCAATTGGTCGCTTCCACCGGCACCTCGGTACCTATGGACGCTGCCAATGTTTCACGCCAACGGATGGTGCTTCACCTGGGCAATTGCGGCGGCAGCAGGGACACATATTTGCTTGCGTAAGGTATCTGCAGAAAACGTCTTCGATGCCATTTCCAGGCATAAGGCTGACCATTTTTGTGCAGCCCCAACCGTGATGGCCATGATTGCCAATGCGCCGAAACCACCAGTGCTCTCGCACTCGGTTCGCGTACTGACAGCTGGCTCTCCACCACCTGCGACAGTGCTGGACGCAGTGGTGTCGATGGGTTTCCAGGTTGATCACGTGTACGGCATCACTGAAGTGGCAGGTACGCCTATCAGCTGCGTTTGGCAGGACGGCTGGGATGAACTCAGCGCACCAGAAAAAGCCAGAATGCGTGTTCGACAAGGTTCGCGTGCTGCGGCGTTCGAAGATTTGATGGTTGCCGACTCGGAAACATTAGCGCCCGTACCCCATGATGGCCAGACCACAGGTGAACTGCTGCTGCGTGGCAATACCGTGATGATGGGCTACCTGAAAAACGAGGCAGCGACGCAGAAGGCATTCGAAGGCGGTTGGTTCCATACCGGCGATGTAGCGGTGGTTCATCCCAACGGCTACATGCAGATCACCGACCGCTGCAAGGACGTCATCATCTCCGGTGGCGAAAACATATCCTCCGTAGAAATCGAAGACATCCTCCATGGTCATACGTCGGTACTTCATGCAGCCGTGGTGGCACAGCCGGACGATAAATGGGGTGAAGTGCCCTGCGCGTTCATCGAGCTGAAAAGTGAATCTCAACAACCTACCGAGGCTGAGCTCATCGCGTATTGCCAGTCACGTTTGGCCCGCTACAAGTGCCCAAGCCGAGTGATATTCATGGAGCTTCCTAAAACGGCCACTGGAAAAATCCAGAAGTTCATTCTTCGCCAACAAGCGGGTAGTCGGGAAGCCATCGTACGACTGGCTTCAAGCGGCTGACACTCCCTCGGCCACACTTCACTTTATAAAAGACTATCAACATGCGGAGCGCGGGCGCGTAGCTCCCTTAGGGAGTTGCGCGCGTTGCAATCACCAAAAACAACAACAAATGGTGCATTAGAGATGGCAAAAAAACGTATGACGTCGGTCTCGACAATCCTGTTCACTTGCGCGGCTCCAAACGCCTTCGCGGACTTTATCAAGGACACACAGACAAGCCTTGAATTGCGTAACTTCTACTACAACCGTGACTTTCGCAACGATGGGGCCAAACAATCCAAACGCGATGAATGGGCTCAAGGCTTTATCTTGAATGTGCAGTCCGGCTTCACTGAGGGCACGCTTGGGTTTGGCGTCGATGCGCTCGGTCTGCTGGGGGTCAAATTGGACTCCAGCCCGGACCGAACCGGCTCGGGCCTATTGGCCTATGATTCACAGCGCAATGTAGATAACGAGTACAGCAAATTCATTCCAACCGCCAAGGCTCGCCTTGGTCGCAGCGAGATACGCATTGGTGGTCTCAACCCGGTACTCCCACTGCTGTCCAGCAATAACAGCCGCCTGCTCCCACAAGTGTTTCGCGGTGGAATGCTGGTGTCCAAAGACCTGGAGCCTGTAACCTTCAGCGCGTTACGAATTAACGCAGTGAAACAGCGAAACTCAACGGACTTTGAGTCACTGACGGCTTTTGGGTACAAACCGGTAAAGGCCGATCACTACACCTATCTCGCACTCGATTACAAACCCTTGCCACAACTCTCACTCAGCTATCACGTGGCTGAACTGGAAGATCTCTACCGCTCGAATTTTTTCGGTCTGAAGTTTGAAAGAGCACTTGGCTCCGGAGCAGTAATCTCCGACGTCCGATATTTTTCTGCCAGCGAAACAGGGGATGAAGGTATAGGTGATGTGAACAACCGCACCCTCAGCTCGATGCTTTCTTATCGCCAGAGCGGCCACACCTTCGGCGCAGGTTTTCAGAAAGCCTGGGGGGATACATCGTTCGCCATGATCAATGGCGCCGACACGTATCTGTTCGCTGAGTCGTTGGTCAGCACATTCACAGCCCCCCAAGAACGCGTCTGGATCGCACGCTACGATTTCGACTTCGCAGCGGCAGGGCTACCTGGACTTACCCTGGGTTTGAAATACGCAAAAGGTGGAGATGTAGATCCCACCCTTTTGGGCTCAGCCCAAGCAGCGTCTCTACGATCGGAGGGAAAAGATGGCAAGGAATGGGAACGCGTTACCGATATTACTTACACAATACAAAGCGGCCCGTTCAAGAATGTGTCGGCACAATGGCGAAACTCGACAAATCGTTCCACCTACGCCGATAGCGCCAATGAAAATCGACTGATATTTCGGTACACGTTCAAATTTTGAATGATGAAATCGGTCGATGACCGTGGCGCCAGCATTTAACTGGTCAATCCGAAAACCAAGTGAGCGCAGGATGAATTCACCATCCACATCGCGTCTGCTTAAGCACCGTTGCGAGTAATAGGTTTACGGATAAACGGGTTGCAGTTAAGGCTTCTCAAAGAAATGCCCTAACTACAACCCGAACGTCTGGACGACGAGACTATCTCACTAGCTGCCGAACGGCGGCATCGGTATATCGCCGGGCTGCAGGCCCAACAGTGTCATGTACTCATAGACGTGCTGATAGCCGGATTGAGACTCGTAGCTTGTGCAGTCGGATTGAAGTTTCCCACAGAGCCGCAGCTCCATGTTCGCGCTGCCCATTCCCCATTGCGTATAGTTCAGGTTGTTATTCACAACCTTGTCTATGCAGGAACAAACCATGTTCCTCGTGTTTTCCTTGGGATCGACCTCATAAAGGGTCAGGGAGTAATCGAGAGAAGTTGCACACCACGCCATCGGAACAACATCCAGCGTGTTGTAGATGCGTAGCGCATTGCCGGCCATTTGCTTATTGAAATAGCTGGCGAAAAAACCATCTCCCGCCGTGGGCGCAGCAAAGGTTTCGCAAAAGAAGTTAAAGCCCGGGAACCTGTCTTTCAGATAAAGCGCGAGCACCGACATGAGCGCACCGCCAAGGCTATGTCCAACCAGACGGATCGTCGCCCCACTTTGCTGCCTCCCAAGAAAATCGCACAGTGTGCCCGTGGCACCGATAGTCGAGGCTGTGGTCAGTATCGCGTTCACACCATCCGCCGTTCCCTGGGCGATACTCGCCGATCCCTGGTAACCCGGAATAACGCTCTGCAACGGCACCATTGGAAAAATATCAAGATCGTCCACCTGATCCTTTAAGGAGTCCTTGAGTGTCCCACTCGTCACCACGACGATGTCATTCTCGCCGGCCAGCACTACGGTGATGTGCGCCGCGTGTTCGCCATCCATCACCAGCGCAGGGCCCCAGACCACGCCATAACCGCCGCCTACCTTGGAGGCATTCAGACGCGAAAGGATATTGTCCGTAACCTGACTCGGCGTAGGATTCTTCATGTTTTTCCAGGACTGAGAATGCAACGCCGCATTGTTGACCACGAAAGCGTGTGTAAGACTGATTTGCCTTTGCTGAAGTGAGTCTAGCGAAGTCATGACTGCTCCTTGTCTCGAAGATAAATAATTCAACGGGACCAACGAAAACTCACGGCTGCCGTCGATCCTTCTGGGCCAGCAAGACCGAGTGTAGTCGCAGTTTTGGAAGCATCAACTTGATGTGCAGCCATTTGAGCAGCAGGTCGAACGGTCCTTGATTCCGTCAATCCCGAAGCTGCTGGTAGACCGCTGACCAGGACCCGAAGCGTTTGGGCCCGAGCTTCGTGCAAGCCTCGACGAGCAATATGAATGCTGAGGAAAGCCACGAGTTTTATACAGTCCAACTCGGCTTGCCTGCTCCGCTAGCCTAGTCGCCGATGCATTTTTCGCCGCAGCCTTGCAGCTCCAATTGGTGGATGCCCCGCGACGCACAAATATGGACGCCATGACACGGTGCCCACTCGCGCCATGAAGTATCTAGCGCTACATTAATTAGCGACGCTGTGTAGCCTGCGCATAAACTCCCAGGCCACACTGCAACCCAATCCTGTTTGCGCGGGTGTTGAGTGGCCTTAACATGTTCGGTCATTGAAACAGTCAGGGCGCACTCAACAACAGATTACGACTCGACCTCGCAAAATCCGAGGCGAGACCTCTGATTTCTTCAGGCTAAAACCTTTGTAACATTACACTTTCCATACTCCGTAATAAGGCTCAAACCAATTCGGCTAAAGATGCCGGATTGAAGCCCTTCAGATCCGCGTAATCGCCTTTTTCAACTTTGGCGGCCCAATCCTTGTCACTCAGCAGAACACGCCCTACAGCGATCAGATCAAACTCTTCGCGCTCCATGCGCTCGACGAGCCGATCCAAACTCGCAGGGGTTGATCCCTTGCCGGCGAAGGCATTAGTAACATCATTTTCTAGCCCAACCGAACCAACACTGATGGTCGCGGCCCCGGTTACTTTCTTCGCCCAGCCCGCGCAGTTCAGGCCGTTCTCACCGTCAATCTCGGGGAACTCAGGTTCCCAGAAGCGGCGTTGTGAGCAGTGCAGGACGTCGACACCAGCCTCGACCAATGGCAACAGCCAGTCTTCCATCACAGCTGGTGTTTCAGCGACGCGTACGCCGTAGTCCTGTTGCTTCCACTGGCTGACGCGCATGATGATCGGGAATTCAGGGCCAACAGCATGACGAACAGCAGATACGATC
>NZ_JAHUWR010000020.1:0-594 GCF_019218905.1 Pseudomonas sp. PDM24
TGTCGTTGATGCTCGCGCTCGGCGTGAAGGTCGCGGTCCAGGTGATGCCGCCATCGCTGCTGCTCACCGCGGTCAAGGTACCGTTGGTAATGGTCAGGTCCGCGTTGGTGAAGCCGCTGACCGCTTCACTGAAAGTGATGGTCACCAGCGAGGTTTCGCCGATTCTCAGCGCGGTGTCCGTCACCACGATCGTTGCCGTTGGCCGCACTGTATCGATGGCGTAGTTGTTGGAATCGGTGGTGCCGCTGCCCACGTTACCGGTGCCGGCAGCCTGCACGCCAGTGTTGTCCAGGGTGATCAGGTTGGTCGTGTCAGTGATGCTCGCGCTCGGCGTGAAGGTCGCGGTCCAGGTGATGCCGCCGTCGCTGCTGCTCACCGCGGTCAAGGTGCCGTTGGCGATGGTCAGGTCGGCGTTGGTGAAACCGGTCACGGCCTGGTTGAAGGTGATGGTCACCAGTGACGTTTCACCGATTCTCAGCGCATTGTCGGCAACAACGATAGTGGCGGTCGGCAGCACCGTATCGAGGGTGTAGTTGCCGGAGTTGGTGGTGCCGCTGCCCGTGTTGCCGGCCAGATCGGCCACACCGGTATTGT
>NZ_JAHUWR010000021.1:0-542 GCF_019218905.1 Pseudomonas sp. PDM24
CGACATTCGCCGAAAATTCGCGATTAAACTCACAAATTTTACCTTAGCCTGATCACCACCAGTGAAAGTGGCCATCAGTCTATCTTTCTATCACATACCCAAATTTTTAAAGAACGATCTAATCAAAAGACTAGAAATCAATATTCACAACGGAATATTCATTTCTAAACTCTCAAACGTGTCGAAGCAGTTTATGGTGGAGCCAAGCGGGATCGAACCGCTGACCTCCTGCGTGCAAGGCAGGCGCTCTCCCAGCTGAGCTATGGCCCCATAACAAAATTGGTGGGTCTGGGCAGATTCGAACTGCCGACCTCACCCTTATCAGGGGTGCGCTCTAACCAACTGAGCTACAGACCCAATTTCGAGCTTGTAACTGTTAGCGTTGAGCTATCAGCTTGGAGCTTAAAGCTGCTTCTATCGTCTTCTTCAATGAATCAAGCAATTCGTGTGGGAACTTATGGAGCAGCTGATGTCGTCGATTAAGGAGGTGATCCAGCCGCAGGTTCCCCTACGGCTACCTTGTTACGACTTCACCCCAGTCA
>NZ_JAHUWR010000022.1:0-533 GCF_019218905.1 Pseudomonas sp. PDM24
TGACTGGGGTGAAGTCGTAACAAGGTAGCCGTAGGGGAACCTGCGGCTGGATCACCTCCTTAATCGACGACATCAGCTGCTCCATAAGTTCCCACACGAATTGCTTGATTCATTGAAGAAGACGATAAGAAGCAGCCCGAAATTGGGTCTGTAGCTCAGTTGGTTAGAGCGCACCCCTGATAAGGGTGAGGTCGGCAGTTCGAATCTGCCCAGACCCACCAATTTTGTGTGGGAAACGCCTGTAGAAATACGGGGCCATAGCTCAGCTGGGAGAGCGCCTGCCTTGCACGCAGGAGGTCAACGGTTCGATCCCGTTTGGCTCCACCACTACTGCTTCTGTTTGTTGAAAGCTTAGAAATGAGCATTCCATCGTGACGATGGTGAATGTTGATTTCTAGTCTTTGGCTAGATCGTTCTTTAAAAATTTGGGTATGTGATAGAAAGATAGACTGATGGCCACTTTCACTGGTGGTGATCAGGCTAAGGTAAAATTTGTGAGTTTAATCGCGAATTTTCGGCGAATGTCGTCTTCA
>NZ_JAHUWR010000023.1:0-483 GCF_019218905.1 Pseudomonas sp. PDM24
TTTTTTCTCCTCCTCCCCCTTCCTCCCTTCCCCCCTTCTCCTCCCCTTCCCCTCTTCTTCCTTCCTCCTTTCCTCCTCCTCCTCCCTTTCTTCCCTCCTCCCCCTTCCCTCCTTTTTTTTCTTCTTTTTTTTTCCCCCCCCTTCTTCTTCCCTCCTTCTTTTTTCTTTCCCTTCTTCCTCTTCTCTTTCCCTCCTCTCTCCTCCCTTTCCCTCCCTTTCTCCCCTCCCCCCCCTCCCTTCTTCTCTCTTCTTTCCCTCTCCCTCTTCCTCCCCTTCCTCCCCCCTCTCCCTCCCTCTCCCCCCCCTCTTCCCCCCCTCTCCTCCCTCCCTCCTTTCTTTCCTTTTCCCCCCCTTCTCTTCTTTCCCTCCCCTCTCTCTCTCCCCTTTCTCTTCTCCCCCTCTTCCTCTTCCTCCTCCCTCTCTTTTTTCTCTCTCTTTTTTCTCCTTCTCCTTCCCCCCCCCCCCCCCCCCCCCTCCCCTTAC
>NZ_JAHUWR010000024.1:0-477 GCF_019218905.1 Pseudomonas sp. PDM24
TTCTTGTCCTTCTTCTTCTTTTTCCCCCTCTTTTTCTCCTTCTCTCTTCCTTTCTCTCCCTTCTTCTCTTTTTCTTCCCCCTTTTCTTCCTCCTTCCCCTCCTTCTTTCCTCTCCTCTTCCCTCTCCTCTTCCCCCTTTTCCCTTCCTTTCCTCTCCTCCTTTTTCCCTCCTTCCTTTTTTCTTCTCTTCCTTTTCTCCCCCTTCTTCCCTTCTTTCCTTCTTTTCTCCCCCTTTTCCTCCTTTCTCTCCCCCTTTCTTTTCCCCTTCCCTCTTCTCTCCTTCTTCCTCCTCCCTCTTTTCTTTCCTTCTCTTTCCCCCTTCTCCCCTTTTTCCCTTTCTCCTTCCGTCCTTTCCCTCTTCCCCTTTCCTCCTTCCCTCTTCCCCCTCTCTCTTTTTCCTCTCTTTTCTTCCTCCTCCTCTTCCCTTCCTTTCCCCCCCTCTCCCTCCCTTCTTTCCCCTCCTCCCTTCCCCCTCCT
>NZ_JAHUWR010000025.1:0-432 GCF_019218905.1 Pseudomonas sp. PDM24
CCCCCGCTCCTCCTCCTTCTCTCCCTCTTCTCCCTTTTCTTCCCCCTCTCCTTTTTCCCTCCTCTTCTCTTCTTTCCCTTCTCCCCTCTTTTTCCTCCTTTCCCCCTCTTTTTCTCTCCTCTTCTCTCCCTTCTTCCCCCTCTTCTCTCCTCCCTTTCTTTTCTTCTTCTTTTTTCTCTTCTTCTCCTTTTTCCCCTTCCTTTTCCCCTTCCTTTCTTTTTTCTTCCTCCTCTTTTCTCTCTCTTCTTTCTTTTCTCTCTCCCCTCCTTTCCCTCCCTCCTTCCTTTTTTTCCTTTTTCTCTCTTCTCTCCTCCCCTTTTCTCTTTCCCCTCTTCTTTCTCTTCGATTTTTACCAGTCCTCCCTTTCCTTTCTTTTTCTTTATTTCCCTCCTTCTCTTCCTTTTTATTTTTTTTTCTCCTCCTCTTTTCCTT
>NZ_JAHUWR010000026.1:0-382 GCF_019218905.1 Pseudomonas sp. PDM24
AGGCCACCGTCGAGGATGTTGACGCCATCGTTACCGGTCATGCGGTTGTTGACCGCGCTGCCGGTGCCGTTGAGGTTGGCATTGCCGGTGAGGATCAGGTTCTCGATGTTGCCGCCGAGGGTGTAGTTGATGGACGAGAATACCCGGTCGAGCGCGGTCAGCGAAGCATCGGTTTCGATCAGCGCATCGCCGACGTTGTCGACGTAATAAGTGTCGACGCCATCGCCACCGATCAGGGTGTCGGCGCCGAGGCCACCGTCCAGGGTGTTGGCTTCGGCGTTGCCGGTCAGGCTGTTGTTCAGCGCGTTGCCGGAGCCGTTGATCGCGTTGCCGGTCAACACCAGGTTTTCCAGGTTGGCGCCCAGTGTCCAGTCCACCGAGG
>NZ_JAHUWR010000027.1:0-370 GCF_019218905.1 Pseudomonas sp. PDM24
TACTCTCACATGGGGAAACCCCACACTACCATCGGCGATGCATCGTTTCACTGCTGAGTTCGGGATGGGATCAGGTGGTTCCAATGCTCTATGGTCGTCAAGAAATTCGGTAGCCAGGTCGTGGGCCTTTGCAGGTTCACGCTCCAGCGAATGGGTATGCGATAGTTTGGTGTTTTGTGAGTATCTCGAACTTTCGGTTCGTTTCGTCTTCACACACCGCAATCTGGTGCCTTTTCAGGTCAGCAAATTGCTTGGGTGTTATATGGTCAAGCCTCACGGGCAATTAGTATTGGTTAGCTCAACGCCTCACAGCGCTTACACACCCAACCTATCAACGTCGTAGTCTTCGACGGCCCTTCAGGGGACTCAA
>NZ_JAHUWR010000028.1:0-287 GCF_019218905.1 Pseudomonas sp. PDM24
TGAAGACGACATTCGCCGAAAATTCGCGATTAAACTCACAAATTTTACCTTAGCCTGATCACCACCAGTGAAAGTGGCCATCAGTCTATCTTTCTATCACATACCCAAATTTTTAAAGAACGATCTAGCCAAAGACTAGAAATCAACATTCACCATCGTCACGATGGAATGCTCATTTCTAAGCTTTCAACAAACAGAAGCAGTAGTGGTGGAGCCAAACGGGATCGAACCGTTGACCTCCTGCGTGCAAGGCAGGCGCTCTCCCAGCTGAGCTATGGCCCCGTATT
>NZ_JAHUWR010000029.1:0-278 GCF_019218905.1 Pseudomonas sp. PDM24
GCGAGGCTGAAAAGCGTAGTCGATGGAAAACAGGTTAATATTCCTGTACTTCTGGTTATTGCGATGGAGGGACGGAGAAGGCTAGGCCAGCTTGGCGTTGGTTGTCCAAGTTTAAGGTGGTAGGCTGAGATCTTAGGTAAATCCGGGATCTTAAGGCCGAGAGCTGATGACGAGTGTTCTTTTAGAACACGAAGTGGTTGATGCCATGCTTCCAAGAAAAGCTTCTAAGCTTCAGGTAACCAGGAACCGTACCCCAAACCGACACAGGTGGTTGGGTA